>NZ_CP031466.1:0-1206349 GCF_003368325.1 Paraburkholderia caffeinilytica
GCCCTCTGCGATCCGGATGATCCGCAATGGCTACCCTCGAACGCACCGCGTACCCGCGCTTCCCCGAGGTTCTGGCACCCCGGGAACTGCAAGCCAGCTACACGCCGCTGTCCGACGAACTCGAGTGGGCACGCCGGTCAACGCGCGGCGAGCGGCCTCGATTGGGCCTGCTCGTGCTGCTGAAGGTCTTTCAGCAACTGCACAATTTCCCGCCGCTCGACACGATTCCGGGTGCCATCGTCGATCATGTGCGGGCGGCCGCCAACATTGCGGACACCGTGCCATTTGGCTACGACACCGCGTCGTCCTCGACGCTGTTCCGGCATTACGCCGCGGTACGCGCCTGGCTGAACGTGAAGCCGTATTACGGCACCGACGCGAACGCGATCGCGACACGCGCGGCGCACACGGCGTCGCTGACGATGGACCAGCCGGTCGACATCATCAACGCGACGATCGACGAGTTGATCGCACGCGATGTCGAACTGCCCGCGTTCTCGACGCTGGACCGGCTGACCGAACAGATCCACGCTCGGGCTCAGTCCCGACTGTTCAAGCGCGTCACGCGACGCCTGACCGATGCACAGAAGCTCACGCTCAACCGGATGCTCGCACGCGACCTGTCGAGCCGGCAGACTGCCTACAACCGCATCAAGCGTCATGCGAAACGCCCATCGCGCCAGCATCTGAACCTGCTGATCGACCAGATTGCCTGGCTTGACGAACTCGGCGATTTTTCACTGGCCGTCGCTGGAATTCCCGCCTCAAAGCTGCGCTCGCTCGCGAATCAGGCGATGGCGCTCGATGCGTCGGCGCTCAGGAACGACACACTGCCCGAGAAGCGCTACACACTGATCGTCGCGCTGCTCAACCGCATGCGCGTGCGCGCCCGCGACGATCTTGCCGACATGTTTGTACGGCGCATGGGCGCCATCCACAAGCGCGCGAGCGACGAGCTGGACGTGATCCAGCGCAAGCAGCGTGATCAGGTCGAGGACCTCGTCGTCCTGCTGGATGGCGTGGCCGACATCCTCGCCGACGAATCCGACGAGACGGCCATCGCCAGGGCAGTCAGGAAGCTGCTCGCGCCGAAAGGTGATCTGGAGCCGCTGCGCGAGAGCTGTGCGGCGATCCGTGCATTTAGCGGCCGCAACTATCTGCCGCTGCTCTGGAAGCACTTCAAGGCCCACCGTTCAGTCATGATGCGTGTCGCCCGTACGCTCGAATGGGATTCGACCAGCCCGGTCCGTTCGCTGCTCAATGCACTCGACGTCGTGCTGAAAAACGAGTCGCGGCATCGCGAGTGGATCGAGGCCGACGTCGATCTGGGCTTTGCCGCGCCGCGGTGGCGCAAGCTCGCGCGTCGCTCACACGGCGACGGAGCGCCGACCAATCGCCGGTACCTCGAGCTCTGCGTGTTCTCGTACATGGCCGAGGAGCTACGGGTCGGCGACCTGTGCGTATCCGGCTCTGACGCCTACGCTGACTATCGCGACCACCTGCTGCCGTGGCGGCAATGCGAGCAGCAGTTGCCAGACTATTGCGACAAGCTCGGCATGCCAACGACCGGCAGTGACTTCGTGCACCATCTGCGTCAATGGCTGACGGCCGCCGCCCGCAAGCTTGACGACGAACTGCCGCGCAAGCGCGAGCACGTCGTAATCGACCGTCATGGCGAACCGATCCTGCGCAAAACCGTCGCGAAGGAGATTCCGGCGAGCGCGATCGCACTCCAGGAGCGGCTCAACGCCCGCCTGCCGACGCGGAACATGCTGGACATCCTCGCGAACATCGAACACTGGACGCATTTCACGCGGCACTTCGGGCCGCTGTCCGGGAGCGATCCCCAGATCCGCAAGGCTGCCGAGCGCTACCTGCTGACCGTTTTCGCGATGGGCTGCAATCTCGGCCCGACCCAGGCGGCCCGCCATCTCGACTCGGATGTAACCGCGCACATGCTCTCGTTCGTCAACCGTCGGCATATGAGCCTGGACAAGCTCGAAACCGCACAGCGCGAACTGATCGAACTGTACCTGCGGCTGGATCTGCCGAAACACTGGGGCGATGGCAAGACGGTAGCGGCCGACGGAACACAGTACGACTTCTACGACAACAACCTGTTGGCCGGCTATCACTTCCGCTACCGGAAGATGGGGGCGGTCGCGTACCGGCATGTCGCCGACAACTATATCGCGGTGTTCCAGCACTTCATTCCGCCGGGCGTCTGGGAAGCGATCTATGTGATCGAGGGGCTGCTGAAAGCGGGTCTGTCGGTCAAGGCCGATACCGTCCATGCCGATACGCAGGGGCAGTCGGCTGCCGTTTTCGCGTTCACGTACCTGCTCGGCATCAACCTGATGCCGCGGATCCGAAACTGGAAGGATCTCGTCCTGTACCGGCCGGACGGCAAGGCCAGGTACAGGCACATCGACAAGCTGTTCACGGCGACCATCGACTGGGTGCTGATCGAGCAGCACTGGCAGGAGCTGATGCAGGTCGCGCTGTCGATTCAGGCGGGTACGATCTCGTCGCCGCTGCTGCTGCGCCGGCTTGGCTCCGAAAGCCGCAAGAACCGGCTGTACCTGGCCGCGCGCGAACTCGGCAACGTCGTTCGCACGGTGTTTCTGCTCGAGTGGATAGGCAGCCTCGAATTGCGGCAGGAGGTCACCGCGAACACGAACAAGATCGAGTCGTACAACGGCTTCTCCAAGTGGCTGTCGTTCGGTGGCGACGTGATCGCCGAGAACGAGCCGGAGGAGCAGCAGAAACGGCTACGCTACAATGACCTGGTCGCGTCGGCCGTGATCCTGCAAAACACGGTGGACATGATGCAAGCGCTGCGCGAGATGGCGGCAAACGGCGAGAAAGTGCGCGCCGAAGACATCGAGTTTCTGAGCCCGTACCCGACCCACAACATCCGGCGCTTCGGCCACTATAAACTGCACCTGGATCGTCGGCCGGAGGCCTGGATCAAAGACCCGCTGTTCGGCCATGCAGCCCGTACCTACGCATCCCGCCCATGACTGCACGCCCGGCCATCACTACGACCTGTTTCGGCGATGTCGACACCGCCGCGCTTGAGCGGCTCGAATCGAGCTACGACACAACCCGCTTGCTGACCGCCGTCGATATCGTCGATCGCCTCCGCGCGCAGTTGCACGATCCCGAAGGGCTGCGCGATGATCTGCTGGGAATTCACAGCATGGCGCACGCGGTCTTGAACGGCGCACCGTCTGTGCCATCGCGACACGATGGCTCCTTTCCGGAGCAGGTGCTGGATGCACTGCACCTGATTGACGAATTTATCGTAGAACTGACGCGGGTGAGAACGATTCTTGATCCGCTCGAAGCGTTGTACCCGGACGATGCGTTCGGCGAAGATTGAGTGTGTGTGGGCGAAACGCTTGCAGGGGTAATCGCGGGACTCAAATGACTCTGAGCGCCTCGGGCGATGTAAGAGCCGCGTTTACTGTGGCTCTCGGAATGTGCCCACACTTCCTGGGTCGTTTCAGGCCGATGCAGGTGGCAAAATCAGCCAAGTCTGAAGGGCACCCCGGATGGCGGCCGAAGCTCGGCCGCCTGCCGTGACCGGTGAGCCGAAACGGGAGACGACGGCGCGGCTGCTGTGCCGCCTGCGCCGTCGCCGTACCTGATGCCGACGTGGGTCCTGACGGACCGTGTTGTTAGCTGGTGGTCTTCGTTCCACTCACGTCTGTCTCCCTCCTTTCGAGACGCAGATAGGTGTCTGCCGCTACCAGCCCGAACACGATGTGGGCAATGAGGCTCATCCAGCCTCGGGCGTCTGCGAACCACGGAAACAACCGGGTCATGCCGTAGAAGTTGACCAGGTACACGGCGACACCGAATAAAGCCCCCACCAGCGAGGCCATTCCGATGCTCGAATCAAAGCTGAACGGCGCCATGATCACCGCCAGAATGAGCGCGAAGACGATCGATAGCGCAAAGTGGACGACGAGCGCCACCAGCATGATGCCCGGGTCAAACGTGGCAGGTCGGGCAAGCGCATCACGTCCCAGGGCGATTGCCGCGATCATTTGCGGTGGTCCCCATGGGCTCTGCCCCGTGACCCACATGGCTACGAGCTCGAGCACCAGGAAAACCACGCCAGCGACACAGCCGCCGATCACGGCCGCGCGCCAGTCAGGCGTACGGCGAGTGAAATGGTGCGAATGCATGTGAAGTTCCATAGCGACCTCCTTACAGTAAAACAGCTCACCTGTGCCGCTCGCGCGAGCCATCCTGGACGACATTGGCGCGCCTGCGCCCTGATTGATATATTTCGGGTTCCCGACAGCGTGCCTCGTCGCGCAGCTTCCGCCTTCGACGTTCCGTTCCGCACGAAAACCTACTGCGGCTGCTCGATCATCAGATAGCGAACGACCAGCGCCGGATCGACGATTTCCAGAATGAGCCGGCGCAGAATGCGATTGCGCATGTGGTCCTCATCCAGCAGCCATGGACCGCCGACGTCGCTCAGATGACGGGAAATCGCGTCGCGCATGGCGTCGCCTTCCGAAGGCGCGTCCAGCCGCACCGCCAGCAGCCCGGCGATTACGTCATCAAGCTCAATGCTCAAAGGCGTGGAATCAATCGTCAAATTCAGCTTCATGTTCACCAAAAATGGAAATCGTGTCCGCCGCAACAGCGAACGGCGCGGACCGGCTATTACGAGATGTCCGTGTATCGATTCGTCCAAGCCTGGAATCGAGCCGAAGCATGGCATTGCTGCGGCTTACCGCTTCGTCTTCACCTCCTTGAACTCGGCATCGACCACGTCCTCCTCCCTTGTTCCGCCACCGGCCTCCTGACTGGCCGAGCCTTCTGAGCCACTGGCTGCCTGCGACTGCACGTCGGCATACAGCTTTTCGCCGAGCTTCTGCGAGGCCGTGGCGAGCGCATGCACCCGGGCGTCGATCTCGGCCTTGTCGGATCCCTTGAGCGCTCCCTCGAGCTCCTTGATCGCGGCTTCGATCTTTTCCTTCTCACCCGCCTCCAGCTTGTCGCCGTACTCGGTGAGCGCCTTCTTCGTGCTATGCACCAGGGCATCGCCATGGTTACGCGCGTCAACCAGCTCACGCATCCGGTGATCTTCAGCGGCGTGGGCCTCGGCATCCCTCACCATCTTCTGTATTTCCTCCTCGGACAGACCTGAATTGGCCTTGATGGTGATGCGGCTTTCCTTGCCGGTCGCCTTGTCTTTGGCCGACACGTGCAGGATGCCATTCGCGTCGATGTCGAACGTCACCTCGATCTGCGGCACGCCGCGCGGCGATGGTGGGATGCCTTCGAGGCTGAACTCGCCCAGCAGCTTGTTGCCCGTGACCATCTCGCGCTCGCCCTGATAGACCTTGACCGTCACGGCAGGCTGGTTGTCGTCGGCGGTGGAGAAAATCTCCGAGAATTTGGTCGGGATGGTGGTGTTCTTCTCGATCATCCTGGTCATCACGCCGCCCTGTGTTTCGATGCCGAGCGACAGCGGCGTGACGTCAAGCAGCAGCACGTCCTTGCGCTCACCTGCGAGCACCGCGCCCTGGATGGCCGCGCCCGCCGCCACGGCTTCGTCAGGATTGACGTCCTTGCGCGGCTCGCGGCCGAAAAACGCCCGAACCTTGTCCTGCACCCTGGGCATGCGGGTCATCCCGCCCACCAGAATCACGTCATCGATCTTGTCCACTGCCACGGCGGCGTCCTTGATGGCGATGCGGCATGGCTCCATCGTGCGCTCGATCAGATCTTCGACCAGTGCTTCGAGCTTGGCCCGCGTGAGCTTCAGCGTGAGATGCCTGGGTCCGCTCGCGTCGGCCGTGATATACGGCAGATTGATTTCGGTCTGCTGGGTCGACGACAGTTCGATCTTCGCCTTTTCGGCCGCCTCCTTCAGGCGCTGCAGTGCGAGCACGTCCTTCGACAGGTCGACGCCTTGCTCCTTCTTGAACTCGCCGATGATGTAGTCGATGATGCGCTGGTCGAAGTCCTCGCCGCCAAGGAACGTGTCGCCGTTGGTCGAGAGCACTTCGAACTGTTTCTCGCCCTGCACGTCGGCGATCTCGATGATGGAGATGTCAAAGGTGCCGCCGCCGAGGTCGAACACGGCGATCTTGCGGTCACGGTTTTCCTGCTTGTCCAGGCCGAACGCGAGCGCCGCCGCAGTCGGCTCGTTGATGATCCGCCTTACTTCAAGGCCGGCGATGCGGCCGGCGTCCTTCGTGGCCTGCCGCTGGCTGTCGTTGAAGTAGGCGGGCACCGTGATGACGGCTTCAGTGACAGGTTCGCGGAGGTATTCCTCGGCGGTCTTCTTCATCTTGCGCAGCACCTCCGCCGATACCTGCGGCGGGGCAAGCTTCTTGTCCTGCGCCTCGACCCATGCGTCGCCGTTGTCGGCCTTGAAAATTCTGAAAGGCATCAGGCCGATGTCCTTCTGCACTTCCTTCTCTTCGTAGCGGCGGCCGATCAACCGCTTGACGGCAAACAGCGTGTTTTTTGGATTGGTCACGGCCTGGCGCTTCGCCGGTGCGCCGACGAGCACTTCGTCCTCGTCCATGTAGGCGACGATCGACGGCGTGGTGCGCGCACCTTCCGAATTTTCGATTACCTTGACCTGACTGCCTTCCATCAGCGCCACGCACGAGTTCGTGGTGCCGAGGTCGATGCCGATGATCTTGCCCATGGTTTTCACTCGCTCGATCTGGTTCGGGGAATGCCCCGTGAATCCCGCTCCGTTACGCCGTCATCCCACTGCGCATCCCGGTCAATACTCCATCTCGGGCGGTGACACGGCGGGCCGGGCCTCTTCCTTCGGCAACTCCGCCACCACCGCGTCCGTAGTGAGGATCAGCCCGGCGACCGACGCGGCGTTCTGCAGGGTCGTGCGCGTCACTTTCGTTGGATCGACCACGCCCATCTCCATCAGGTCGCCATAGGTATCGGTAGCCGCGTTCCAGCCGAAGTTGCCGGACTGCTCCAGCACCCGGTTGAGCACGACCGAGGGCTCTTCGCCCGCGTTCAACGCGATCTGCCGCAGCGGTTCCTCCAGAGCGCGCAGCACGATCCTGATGCCGGCATCCTGGTCGGTGTTGGCGCCCCGTAGTTCCTTGAGCGCCGCGCGAGCGCGCAACAGCGCAACGCCGCCGCCCGGCACGATGCCTTCCTCGACGGCCGCACGCGTGGCGTGCAGCGCATCCTCCACGCGCGCCTTCCTCTCCTTCATTTCGACTTCGGTGGCCGCCCCTACCTTGATCACCGCGACGCCCCCGGACAGCTTCGCGATGCGCTCCTGCAACTTCTCCCTGTCAAAGTCGCTAGTCGTCTCTTCGATCTGGCGCCGGATCGTCTGAATGCGTCCATCGATCGTCTTGCGGTCACCCGCGCCGTCGATGATTGTGGTGGCCTCCTTCTCGACCTCCACCCGCTTGGCCCGTCCGAGGTCTTCCAGCGCCACCTTCTCGAGCTGCTTGCCGGTTTCCTCCGAAATCACCAGGCCGCCGGTCAGCGTCGCGATGTCTTCCAGCATCGCCTTGCGTCGATCGCCGAAGCCCGGCGCCTTCACCGCCACCGTCTTGAGGATGCCGCGCAGCGAGTTCACCACGAGCGTGGTCAGGGCCTCACCCTCGACGTCCTCGGCGATGATCAGCAACGGCTTGCCCACCTTGGCGACCGCTTCCAGCACGGGCAGCAAGTCGTGGATGCTCGAGATCTTCCGGTCATGCACGAGAATGTACGGTTCCTCAAGCACGGCGAGTTGCTTCTCGGGATCGGTGATGAAATATGGCGAGAGCCAGCCGCGATCGAACTGCATGCCTTCGACTACCTCCAGTTCGCTCTGCAGCGACTTGCCTTCTTCAAGGGTGATCGCGCCATCCTTGCCGACCTTTTCCATCGCTTCGGCGATGATCCGGCCGATCTCCTCATCGGCATTCGCCGAGATGGCGCCGACCTGGGTGATTTCCTTGCTGGTCGTCACGGCTCTCGAGAGCTTCCTGAGCTCCTCGACGACGACCGCCGCGGCCTGGTCGATGCCGCGCTTCAGGTCCATCGGATTCAGGCCGGCCGCGACGTACTTCATGCCTTCCCGCACGATGACCTGAGCCAGCACGGTGGCGGTGGTCGTGCCATCACCGGCGACATCGGAGGTCTTCGCGGCGACCTGCCTGACCATCTGGGCGCCCATGTTCTCGAACCGGTCGCGCAGTTCGATCTGCTTCGCCACGGTGACGCCGTCCTTGGTGACCGTCGGTGCGCCGAACGATCGCTCGAGCACGACGTTGCGTCCCCTTGGACCGAGCGTGACCTTGACCGCGTCGGCAAGCAGATTGACGCCCGTCAGAATGCGGTGGCGGGCGAGATCGTGAAACTTGACGTCCTTGGCTGCCATTTTCCAGTTCCTCCCGACATGTCAGACAAAATGCAACACCGTGCGATGGCGCCGCCATCGATCTCCTCATGAAGCGGAATCCGCGGTCACCACCGCCAGTAGGTCAGCTTCGCGCATGACCAGCAGCTCTTCGCCTTCGACCTTGATGGCGGTGCCGGCATACTTGCCGAACAGCACGCGGTCGCCCACCTTGACGTCCGGTTCGCAACGGCGGCCATCCTCGAGCCGCGTGCCGGGGCCGACGACAATCACTTCTCCGTGGTCGGGTTTTTCGGCAGCAGTATCGGGGATGACGATGCCTGCTGCGGTCCTGCGCTCCTGTTCCTGCCGCCTGACCACGACCCGATCATGCAAAGGACAGATTTTCATGATTGGCTCCGTGTCGTCACAGATGCTGTCTATGGGGATTCGGTAGTATGCCGAATCGACTGCATGGCGATTCCGCGCGGGGTGCTCAACCGGCCCCCGACCTCACTGCGGAGCGCCTGATCGCCGATCTTCCGCGGGTTGACCAGATCCCCTGGCCGGGGGCAACAGACGCACCTTTTGCACGTCCCGACGCCCGGCGCGCCCGCGGCGCACCGGCCTCGGACGCCGGCGTGCACGCAATGGGGTCGCTGGCCAGAAAGGTTTCCCGCAGCGCCTCGTCGAGCAGCGCATCTGCATCAGCGAGGTCCGAGTGTGGCGTCCTGAGGGTCTTCATCGTTCACCTCCATGCCGAGCCCTACGCGGCGTATCTCCCCGCGTGGCGTCATCGAACTCCCGGGTCAGCCGGGACGCCGGTGGCGGCATGCCGGCCACGACGTAGTCTCCGGCCACGCCTGCGTCCTGGGGCGTGAATCGCAGCTCGCGGAGTCGGGCCTTGAGAAACGCATCGGCATCCACGAGCCAGCGCTTGAGTTCGTGCTCGCTGGTGCCGAGCACCTGAGCGGCGGAGGCTCGGGGCACGGCTTCCATCCGGCACAGCACCAGCGCCTGGCGCCACGACGTCGGCATGTCTGCAATAAGCGCTGCCACGAGTCGACGTGTTTCCTTTGCGCTCAATTCCTCTTCGGGCGTACCGTCGGCCGCCGGCGTCACGTCTTCGAGTCGCAGCACTTCGTCGGGTTGCCAGTATTCGAACAGGATCTCGTCATCGTCTTCGTGCGGCTCGCGCAACTGAACCGGCGGTCTGCCTTCCAGGGAGATCCAGCGGCCCTCGTCGGTCTGCCGGCGGCTCACGTCCTCGGCGAGCAAGTCGAGCGCGATCTGGTAGAGCCACTGTCTCGGCTCGAGCTTGCGTGGACGCCGCGCGAGTCTTTCGCAGGCGCGGGCCAGCGTCTCGTCGACGACCTCATCCACGGCGGGGTCCCCTGGTGCGAGGTCGCCGCGCGCCTGCAGGTAGGCGAGTTCGCGCTCCACGAAGCGCTTGAGCTCCGGCAGCAATGGGCGCACGAGCTCACTGAACAGCGCTAGCCCGGCTGCGACCGGACCGGCCGCCGCGCCTTTGAGCCGACGCAACCCGGCGCGGCGCTCCTTGCGGCGCCAGTTGTCCTCGTGACGCAGGTGGGCGCTGTGGCGCTCGAGTTGCCGCTCCAGTTCCACGAAGGACAGTTCGAGGGCTTTTTCGAGTTCGGGCGACTCGTCCGAGCAGGCGAGCGTGGCACTCGGCAATCCGAGCCGGAGCCTTGCCCGGTAGAGACTGCGATGGCCGCTTCGTTCGAGGGTCGCACGCAACCGGACGAGTTCGGCGGGGAAGTGCGACAGGTGCGGCTGGAGGTGTCGGCCGAGGAGATTGCCAACCAATCGTTCCAGGTCGGGGCGGGCAAGCTCCGAAATGTTCCGGTAACTGATCGCCGTTTTCATGACAGTCCTGCACGTCTTCCAGTGGCCGCCGCATCGGAGGCGGCCGTCACTCCCTCAGGGGCGGGCGCGCGATCGCCGGCGGGACCACCGGCCCGACGCTTGCGCTGCGAGGCTCACCGTATCCGGTGAGGTTTCGCTTCGCACCCCTGACTCTGCCCGCTCGCTGTGTTTCCCAGACACTCGTCATCCGACGTCACGGGCATACGCCATTTGCCCTTCATCGCTATCCGGGCTGGCAACACAAAATATAAAAACAGTGGCGAAAAAATCAAGGGCCGCGATGCATTGCTGGACGTCGCAGGCGACTGCGAGGACATCCGCCCGAGCGGGCGGATTGAAGGCGCAGAAAATGGACACCGCGCACGGTCGTGCATGCGCCTTCGAAGCTCTCCTGTCGGGTCAGTAGATCGGAAACACGAAGTCCGGCGTCGGTGCAAACTGGATTCCGGTATCCGGACAGGTGATGCGCCCTCTCACCGCGACCCGCTGGTTCAGATACGGCAACAGCAGCAAGTGTTCGGTGGTGCCGGCCTGGCCGAGCAGGATGTCGGTCACGACCTTGTCGCTGCACGGTGAAGCGGCCGGGCGATCCAGCCGGATCGTCGTATAGTCTCCCGGCGCGAACTGCCCGTTGCCCCGCTGGATAGTACCGGCGATCCAGATGTCCTGCTGGACTGGCAATGCCCGCGGCAGTGGCGCAATAGCGACCACTGCTGCAGGGAAGGCGCCCGCGGCCAGGGCGGCCGCGGCGAGTAACCCGCGTGATCGTATTTTCATGGTGATGCTCCCATTCCGCGACAGACGCCGCCGCGTCCGCACTCGCCGGCAGGAGACGAGAGCCGGCGCCTGCAGGACGGCGGGACGCAGGCTCGATCATTGGATCGGCGGTGCTGCACCAATCTTCTCTGACAACATCCGCTCGTAGACACCAAAGTGCAGATCGACCTCCTTCTGCGTAACATGTGTGACCGTGATGTTGATCTGGTCAGGTAACAGGCCCAGCACGACCGCCACCGCGGCTTCAAGTTGCGGTGCACAAACCTTGTCTTCCACCATCGTCGTGCCGACCAGCACGTCGTAGGTCTTTTCCTGCCGACAGACAACCTCGACGAGTCGCGCCCGTGCGCTCATGTTGTTGTCGATCGCGAGCCTGACGACCTCCACCACGGTGCGCATCGTCTCGGTCGGAAAGCCCTTCGTCGAGCGCAGCCGGATACGATGCCTGCCCAGCGTAAGCCAGTCCGTGTCGAATTCCATGACGTCCTCCATATGCAGTTCCAAGCCGCTGCGATGATAGGTTCCAGCGCCGAAATTTCAAGTGCAAAAATCTGCCGACGCCCCTTGAAATTTTCTGCAGAGTTCCTATCTTAAGTTTCGCTCAGGCAGCCGCGCGGATCGCTTCATTCCGTGCGCTGCGTGTTTCGATTTGTTTGTCAGCAGTCTGGCAGGCGAACTGGAGCGCGTAGGCCCGTTCGCATCCCGGCTGCACTCAAGGAGGATACGATCATGAGCGATCTTTACTTCGGAACCGACCTCTTCGGCGAGTTTGACCGCCTGCAGCAGCAGATGGCGCAACTCTTCGGCGGTTTCCCGTCCAGCATCCGCGCCGGCCGTTTCGGCGCGTTTCCTCAGATCAACATCGGTGCGACCGACGAGTCGATCGAGATTGTCGCCTTCGCCCCAGGCATCAACGCCACCGAACTCGACGTATCGGTCGACAAGGGCCTGCTGACCATCAGCGGCGAACGCAAATCGACACAACCTGACACTGGTAGCGAGACGCGCACCTATGCGCAGGAGCGCTTTGCCGGCATCTTCCGGCGCGTCATCGAGCTGCCGGAGACCGCCGATCCCGATAAGGTTCAGGCGCGCTACGAAAATGGCTGCCTGTCGATCAGCATCGGCAGGCGCGAATCGTCCAAGCCGCGCGCTATCACTGTCCAGTAATCCGAGGAGGCGATCATGACTGACACGACCCAACTGGCTGAACGCGACCAATCCGCAGTGGCGCGTCGCGACACTGAACAGCCCGCGCGCCGGATCACGCTCACCCCGGCCGTCGACATATACGAGGACCCCCAGGGCGTCACGCTGTGGGCTGATCTGCCCGGCGTGACGAAGGACAAGCTGGACGTCAAAGTTCACGACAGCAGCCTCTCGATCGAGGCCGAGGCGGTGGTGCCGACGCGGGCAAACCTGCGGCTGCAGCATGCCGAGGTCCGCGAACCGCACTTCGCCCGGACGTTCACGCTGTCACCGGACTTCGATACGTCAAAGATCGAGGCGAACCTCCAGGACGGGGTGCTGAAGCTGACGATCCCACGCCGCGACGAGGCGCGTCCACGGCGCATCGAAGTCAAGACCAGCTGACCCGCCAGCAATGGCAGGTCAGAAGCATGGGCGGCAGCGCGTGCGCTGCCGCCGCCACGAACCAGAAACAGGGGGCGCCGGTGTCTGATGTCACGCAGGAGTCCTGGAAAGGACATGCGATCCGCATCCGCACGATTCCCGTGCGACAGATCCTGACACGCATGTCCGCACCGGACGGCTATATCGCGATCGTCCGGATCGACCGGAACGACGAGGTGTTAGCCGACTGGCATCTGCCGCGCTTCAGCGAACGCTGGACGAGCGCGGCCGAAGCGCAGCGCGATGCGGTCGAGTACGCGGTGAAACTGATCGATCGCGGGGTGCCTGGAGCAATCGAAGCTCAGGGCGCGCTCGCTACCTGATGCGCTGGCCGTCACGCTCAAAACAGATTGAAGCTGAATCGGAGGACGCTATGAATACCGATCTGAAAAAGTGGAACCCCTTCAAGTTCCTTCGCGGAGCTGCCCGCAAGTCCGATGCAGAAGGCCCGGAAAGCCCACCGACAAGCGAACAGTGGCGAGCCTCGTGGCCTGACATTCCGCGACTGTTCTCACGCGAACCGTGGCGTGCGGTGGAGGAGTTCTTTCATGACCCGTTTGCAGGCCGTGGCGCGCTCGAACGATGGTTTGGCGACTTCAGTTCATCGCGCTTCCAGCCGCGCATCGATGTCGTCGATGAAGGGCAGGTGCTGCGCGTGACCGCCGAACTGCCCGGAATGGAGCGCGAAGACCTGAATGTGAGCGTCGAGGACGGGGCGATCGTGCTGCGCGGCGAGAAAAAGCAGGATGTGCGCAGCGAGGAAAACGGCTGCTACCGGCTGGAGCGCGCCCATGGAAGCTTCATGCGCACGATCCCGATGCCGGAAAACGCCGACCCCAATCATGCCTTGGCAAAGTTTGACAACGGTGTACTCACGTTGACCGTGCCAAAATCCGAGCCGGCGCGATCCGCGAGTCGCACGATCGATATCGGCTAGGGCAGGCACGCAAGAAGTGCCATGATGGCGGGCGGATATCGGGCGAGCCGGGCCGTTAGCTCAGCTGGTAGAGCAGCGGACTTTTAATCCGTTGGTCACTGGTTCGACTCCAGTACGGCCCACATCCAACTGCATATGCCGACGCCACTCGACAAATGTACTCCGAGCCTCTGATTGGCTGCGGGGATCGGCTAGAAGCATGCCGTCACCGATATACAGCGCCGCAAGGGCTTGTCAGGAAGGGCCACGCCCGCGCCCGGCGTGCTGTTTTCGTGGGCCGACCGCGTGACGGCAAGCGAACGAAACGGGTAAGCTTCCAGTCGATTCTGGACAGATAACCGCTATTATCAGTCCATAGTCGAATTTGATCTAAACTGCTGATCATGAAAACGCGCGAGACCCTTCCCGTCGACGACAACGGGCCCGACTTCCCGGGCGAAGCCGAACTCGCCACACTGCGCGGCTGGTACGCCGGCCTGGACGCGCGGACCGCCGTTGCCCGCTATCTGGGCGACCGCCGGGCGGTCGGAGCGTCGTCGCGTGGCATGCTCGGCCGGATTCGCCGGCAGCTCATCGCGTACGCACAGGCCCGCCACCGCGCAGACCTGGCGGCCGCGTTCGTCGATTACCCGACGCGTGCGGCGGCCGACGGCGTGGCCCGCGCGATCGAGGTTCTCCGCAATCTACCGGCGCCCGCGCCACTGATCACCGACGCGGTCGACCTGTGGCTGCCGCCGCGCATTGTCGAGGCGCTGCATGCACATGGGCTTCGGACGCTGGCCGACCTGACCGTGCGGATTCCGCGGCGGCGTCGCTGGTGGTCCGCGATCGCCGGACTCGGCGTCGCCAGCGCTCGCCGCATCGAGGCGTTCTTCGCCGCCCATCCGTCCCTGACCGAACGCGCACGGGCATTGATCGTCGCAGCACCGTCCGGCGGCATCATGCCGTGGGAACAGCTGCGCGTGCCGCATGAGGTCGACGGTTCGCGCGGCCAGTTCCGCGCGCCGCGAACCGCCTGCCTGCTGAATGCGCCCAACGACTACGAGGCGATCCAGTCCTGGCTGTCGCTGCACGAGTCGACCGCCACGCAGCGCGCGTACCGAAAAGAGGCCGAACGCCTAGTCCTGTGGGCGATCGTCGAGCGCGGCCGCGCGCTGTCGTCGTTGACGACCGACGACGCGATCGCCTATCGCGGTTTCCTGCGGCGGCCGACGCCACGCGAGCGCTGGGTCGGACCATCACGGCCGCGGCACAGTATCGAATGGCGGCCGTTCACCGGTCCGCTGTCCGCCCGCTCGGCAGCGTACGCGCTAAACGTGCTGTCGGCGTTGTTTCGCTGGCTGGTCGAGCAGCACTACGTGCTCGCGAATCCGTTCGCCGGCGTCAAGATCAAGAGCCACGCGCAGCGTGCGGGACTGGACGTGTCCCGGGGATTCACCGAGGGCGAGTGGTTGTTGATCCGCGCACTCGCCGACGGCCTCGAATGGTCGTACAGCTGGAGCGTGCCGGCCGCGCAGCGCCTCCGCTTCCTGCTGGACTTCGGCTACGCGACCGGCTTGCGCGCGAGCGAACTGGTCGGCGCGACGCTCGGCCACATCCGCCGCGACGAGCACGGCGATCACTGGCTGCACGTACTCGGCAAAGGTGGCAAGCTCGGCAAGGTGACCCTGCCGTCGCTCGCTCGGACCGCGCTGGATCAGTATCTCGTGCAGCGCGGGCTGCCGGTCACGCCGACACGCTGGAGCCCGGCGACGCCGCTCGTCGCGAGCCTTGAGGAAGATGGCGCGGGCATCGAACCCAGACGGCTCTGGCGCGTGCTGCGACGGTTCTTCGTGCTGGTGGCCGATGCAATCCAGGATGATCGGCCGGCGATCGCCGAAAAGCTGCGCCGCGCGAGCCCGCACTGGATGCGCCACACGCATGCGTCGCACGCGCTGGCCCGAGGCGCCGAATTGATCATGGTGCGCGATAATCTGCGCCATTCGTCGATCTCGACAACGTCGACCTATCTGCATAGCGACGAAGTACAGCGAGCACGGCAGTTCGATCAGGCATTCGGGGTGCGTAAGACCTGAAGCATAAGCGCACCGACCGTGAACCGGCCAAATGAGACAGGCTTGGGAACGAACGAAAAATGGGCTACGCGATTCGAACGTTTCTGATCACGCCGGACGACGGCATCCGAAAGATCGGAGTGACGCGTTACTGGAACATGCTCGGTGCTCCGGACAGTCATCGCCTGCCGGAGTTTGCAGATCAGCGTGTACACCTCGCAAACCTGACCATTGAACTGGTGGACCGCAAGCCCGTGCAAGTAATCAATCGAGATTTTGTGATTGTCACTTTTGATGCGCAGGGCCGTCTCAATGTCGATCAGATCAAGCAGCGCGGTAGCTCGCTGTTTGAAGTCTTCATGGCATCCAACCTGGGCCGTAACGACAAGGAGGGCACTGCGAAGGTTGTCGATGCGACGGCCCGCTTTACCGTACAAGGCAGTCGATGGACGCCAATACCCGCCTTGATCCAGGCCCTTGACGAGGCAGCACTGGGATTGCGACGGTGTCCTGGCATTTAGGCGGCCAGGCAATTATGGCGATCTAAATATAAGCCGACCGCATTTCATAACTTCAAGGCTTATGATAGAAAATTGCGCTTACCTTGTTCATCCCCCAAGTACGGCCGATACGATACGTTGGTGCCAATGAAGCTCACCGGCAGGTTCCAGTTGCTCGCCGCAATAACCGACCCGTGCAGGTCAATGACGTCCACGGCGACGCTGCCGGCTTCGCGATTCACTGCCTCGAGATAGGTATTGACGGTTAGCAGCAGATCCGGGGGGGCCGGGGGCGGGGCGCTCAACAATGCGCGCACGCTTTCCTGCCGCGCAACGATCGCCGGTATCATCTCGTGCCGCACCAGCTCGCTTTGCAGATCGGCAGCGTATAAGGCGAGCCGATGGGCACCGACCTCCGCCAGCACGTCGATCGCGCGGTCCCACACGAATTCGACGGCGGCCGCTGCGACGCCAAAGTAAAGCGCCGCTGCGGCCGCCCACCCCCATAAGGGGACGCCTCTAATCCTCATGCGCACGTTCGACCCCGGCCGTCGTGAAGGAACGAACTTTTACCTACATGCGACTCGCCGTCGTGCCTGAGTACGTCGTGGCTTGCTTCGCCCACGGCCATATCGTTTCGTCCAATCCGCACCTCGTGCCCGCGCCGATACGTCAGACCTGACTCTAGTGACAGCTTGCCAGCTCCGCCTGCGGGCCGCCCTGCACCGGCCAGTTGTGGCCGACCTGCCGACAACAGTCTACCAGTCTAAGCAGGCCGTGCTGCAACGTGACGGCGCCTACATTCCGGCCGATAGTGCGCGCGATGCGCTCGACTCGACATCCTGTTGCAGAGGCGTCGCGAACAACTTGATGTGACAACGCCGACGCGTGGCGAGAATCGTGGAGGCAGGCAAGAGAGGTTTGCCTTACGGCATTGCTATGCGTCACGTGGATTCTCGCTAACGGCAACCTTAAACACCGCAACTGCATTCTTGAGATGCGCGGCCTGGCCTTCAAGTGATTGAGCCGCAGCCGCTGCCTGTTCGACGAGCGCAGCGTTCTGTTGCGTCACTTCGTCCATCTGACCAACAGCCTGGCTTACCTGCTCAATACCACGGCTTTGCTCTTCAGAAGCGGCGGCGATTTCCCCGACAATATCGGAAACCTGCTTGATCGCCTGCTTGACCTGCCCCATGTTGGCCTCAACTTCTGTCGCCTGTTTCGAGCCTTCCTGAATCACGGCTACGGATGAGCCGATCAGGTCCTTGATTTCCTTCGCGGCCGTAGCGGACCGCTGGGCCAGGCTGCGAACTTCACTGGCAACCACTGCGAAGCCGCGTCCCTGTTCACCGGCACGAGCAGCTTCAACAGCAGCATTTAGTGCCAGAATATTGGTCTGGAACGCAATGCCTTCAATGACGCCGGTGATTTCGGAAATCTTGCTTGAACTACTGCTGATCTTTCCAATTGTCCCGACCATCGCCTGAACTGCGTCGTTACCTGTATCGGCCATGTCCGTGGCCCTTGTCGCCAGTGCGTTCGCCTGCCGGGCATTGTCAGCGTTCTGCTTTACCGTCGCGGTCAACTGGGTCATGCTCGCGGCTGTCTCTTCAAGCGACGCAGCCTGCTCCTCTGTGCGTGCAGAGAGATCCATGTTGCCCGATGCGATCTCGCTGACGGCAACGGTAATTGTCTCACCGCCCGAGCGAACAGTCGCTACTGTCTCAGAGAGGCGCGACTTCATGTCCGCAAGCGCGTGCAGCAACCGCCCCATTTCGTCGTTCGAAGAGACCAGCACCTCGCGGCGAAGATCTCCTTCCGCCATTTCGGTGAAATGTTTCAGCACCGCATCGAGTGGGTGGTTGATCGCGCGGGTCAACGCTAATGCCGTGAGGAAGGACGACGCGAGTGCAAATATGATCAAGGTATAGGCAACTGCGGTGAGTCTGGCATACCCAGTTTCGGCGTCTTCGTAAGCCTGCTTGCCCCGCGCGTTCAGCAGCGCTTTCAGTGCGTCGTTCGCGCTCACGAAGGCGGTATAGGCTTTGCCAACGCGGGTCGCTTCGGTGTAGTACGCTGTGGATCGGGTGTCGCGTACGGTGTTCGAAAACGCCGTAAACGCTTCTTCAAGAATCTTGCGTTTGTCTGACACGGTCATAGCGAGATGCTTCGCCTCGTCATCGGAGGGCCTCGCCAGATACGTGCGCCATGCCTCATCCGAGGCCGCCCAGTACTGCCGGCCCTTTGCCAGATCCTCGACAACCAGCTCAGGCGCCGGGGCAAGCGGTGCGCGCAGCACTACCGCACGCGCGCGACCGATCTGGATCTCGGTGTCGCCAAGCAGGCGGACACCAACCAGTGCGTCACCGTACACTGAGCGAAGACCAAGCACTGCCCCGTGCATGCCGATCAGCGCCACGACGCCCAAGGTCACTACAAGCGCCGCAAGAAAGGCGACCGTCATTCGCAAACGCAATCTGATCGACAGATTTTTCAATATCTTTACTCCCTGCAGTGCTTTCATTAACGCCACGCTGGCCGTTTGGGGCCGAGGCCGACGGCATGAGAGAGTTATCGGCATGTCGTGGATTAAATGAAGGCCAAGAAATATTGACCCTTTTCAGATACGGCTCGTGAGGGCATTGTGACAACGCCCCTGGATGACCTTGAGTCGTTCCATCTCGCGCACGCTCATCGTAGTCATTTCTAGGCTTGCCACACACAGCCTCCACAGAAATCGGACGCAAAGCATGGCATGCCGTCGCAGCGTACTGCGACTTCTGTCTTTAGCTCAGACGCGACATGATGAAATGGCCATCCCGATCCCCGCGACCGTTCTACGATATGAAGTACGGTACGAACGTGAAGGAGGGCGCCATGAATGAGGTCACGCTGATCAGCATAGATCTGGGCAAGCATGTTTTTTGCGCCAAATCGTTTGGGCTAGTCGGCATGAGAGAGCGCGCTGATGCTGGGCGGCGAGATCCCGGTGCATAGCGCGCCCGTTAGCGACACGTCGATCGCGGTACGCGTACCCGCGGATGACGAGGCACACCGCCAGGCCGGCGGCTTAACTCATACCTCGGACGCTACTCCATACCCACCGCCACCCGGCGTCTGAATCACGAAAACATCGCCGGCATTCATCTGTACCTGGTGACGCGCGCCGAAGGTTTCCTGCGCGGACGAACCCGCTCGTTCGACCCAGTTGACGCCGAGCTTGCCCGGCGATCCGCCAGCCATGCCGAACGGCGCCACCCGCCGTCGGTTCGACAGAATCACGGCGGTCATCGGTTCGAGGAAGCGGACTCGCCGTTCGGTACCGTCGCCGCCTCGCCATTGCCCATCGCCGCCGCTGCCGTGACGCACCCGGAAGTCATCAAGGCGAACCGGGAAGCGCCATTCGAGCACTTCGGGATCGGTGAGCCGCGAGTTGGTCATGTGGGTTTGCACCGCGCTGCAACCCGCCGACGACGCACTGGCTCCGGCGCCACCGCAGATGGTCTCGTAGTACTGGTAGTGATCGTTGCCGAACGTGAAGTTGTTCATCGTGCCCTGGGCGCCCGCCATGACGCCAAGCGCGCCGTAGAGCGCATCGGTCACGACTTGTGACGTCTCGACGTTACCGGCGACCACCGCGGCCGGATAGCGCGGGTTGAGCATCGAGCCCACGGGAATGCGAACGTCCAGAGGTTTCAGACAACCCGCGTTGAGCGGAATGTCATCGTCGACCAGCGTGCGGAATACGTACAGCACGGCCGCCTTGCAGATGGCGGAGGGCGCGTTGTAGTTATTCGGTTGCTGTTCGCTCGTGCCGGCGAAGTCGATAACGGCCGAGCGCGCCTCGCGGTCGATCGACACGGCGACGACGATCTTCGCCCCGTCGTCGAGCTCGTATTCGAAGCGTCCGTCCCTGAGCACCGACAGCGTGCGCCGCACGACCTCCTCGGCGTTGTCCTGCACGTGCTGCATGTACGCCTGCACCACGTCGAGGCCAAACTGCCTGCACATGCGGTCGAGTTCCTGCGCGCCCTTCGTGCACGCGGCGATCTGCGCCCGCAAATCGGCAATGTTCTGTTCGACGTTTCGAACCGGATAACGACCCGAGGCGAGCAACTCGCGCATTTCGTCTTCGAGGAAGCGGCCCTGCGCGACAAGTTGGACGTTATCGAGCAGGACGCCTTCCTGATCGACGTGCGTCGAGTCAGGTGGCATCGAACCCGGTGAAATGCCGCCGATATCCGCGTGATGGCCGCGCGCCGCGACATAGAACGTCGGCGCCGCGTGCTCCTCGACGAAGACCGGCATGACCACCGTCACGTCCGGCAGATGCGTGCCGCCGCCATACGGCGCGTTGAGCACGTAGACATCGCCAGACTGCATGGTGCCCCCACGTCGCTCGATGATGGTCTGCACGCTCTCGCCCATCGAGCCGAGGTGGACCGGCATGTGCGGCGCGTTGGCGATCAGGTTGCCGTCCGCGTCGAAAAGCGCGCACGAGAAGTCGAGACGTTCCTTGATGTTGACCGAGTACGACGTGTTCGCGAGCGTCACACCCATCTGCTCGGCAATCGACATGAACAGGTTGTTGAACACTTCGAGCAAGACCGGATCGGCTTCGGTGCCGATCGCATGACGGTTCACGAGCGCGCCCGTGCGGTTGACCACCAGGTGATTGTGCCGGCTGACCTCGACTTGCCAGCCCGGTTCGATCACGGTCGTTCCGGTCTTTTCGCTGACGATGGCTGGTCCGTCGATACGCGCGCCGGGCGCCAGCGAATCGCGATCGAACACGGGTGTGTCGTGCCACTCGCCGCCTGAAAACACATGTGTCATGGCGAGCGGTTCAGGATTCGCGGAAGCACTCTCGGCGAGGGGCCAATGTTCGTCCTCGACCTCGTGCGCCTGGCCGATCGCCTCCACGGCAACGGCTTCGATCACCAGCGCCTTGTTCGGCATCAGGAACCCGTAACGGGCGCGGTACAAACGCTCGAACGTCTCGACAATGGCCGGCGCGTCGCGGCTGAATTCGATCTCCAGTGCAGTGTCGGTACCGTCGTATTTGACGTGGAGCGTGCGGCGCAGCGTGATGCGGTCCCTTGCGATGCGCTGCTCGGCGACTTCGCTTTCCGCCGCGGCGCCCAGCGAAGCGAACGTTTCCTCGCAGGCGGCGAGCGATGCCGCGTCGAGGCGCGTTTCGACTGCCAGTTGGCGCAGTGCGCGCACGTCAGCGAGACCCATGCCGTAGGCCGACAACACGCCTGCGAGCGGATGGATGAACACACGCGTCATGCCGAGCGCATCCGCGACGAGGCACGCATGCTGACCGCCTGCGCCGCCGAAGCACGCGAGCGTGTACTTCGTCACGTCGTAGCCGCGCTGCACTGAGATCTGCTTGATCGCATTCGCCATGTTCTCAACGGCAATCTTCAGAAAGCCCTCGGCGATTTCGGCCGGTGAGCGCGCGAAGCCCGTCGCATCCTCAACCTGCGCCGCAACTTCCACGAACTTGTGCTGTACGACGGCGGCATCCAGCGGCAGGTTGCCTTCAGGTCCAAACACGTGGGGAAACCACTGCGCGCTGATCTTGCCGGTCATCACGTTGCAGTCGGTGACGGTCAGCGGGCCGCCGCGCCGATACGACGCTGGACCGGGATTCGCCGCCGCGCTCTCGGGGCCCACGCGCAAGCGCGCGCCGTCGAAACTGCAGATCGACCCGCCGCCAGCCGCAACGGTATGGATTTTCATCATCGGCGCGCGGATGCGAACGCCCGCCACTTCCGTGGCGAACTCGCGTTCGTACTCGCCCGCGTAGTGCGTCACATCGGTCGATGTGCCGCCCATGTCGAAGCCGATGATCGATTCGAAGCCCGCGAGCTTCGACACCTGCGCCGCTCCCACGATGCCGCCTGCGGGGCCGGACAGGATCGCGTCCTTGCCCTGGAAGCGATGCGCGTCGGTGAGGCCGCCATTGCTCTGCATGAACTGCAACGGAACAGCGCCCAGATCGCCTTCGACTTGCTGAACGTAGTGGCGCAGAATCGGCGAGAGATACGCGTCGACGACGGTCGTGTCGCCGCGCGAGACCAGCTTCATCAGCGGGCTGACTTCATGACTCACCGAGATCTGCGTATAGCCGATGTCCTGCGCGATTTCCTTGAGCCTGCGTTCATGTTCGGCGTACCGGTAACCGTGCATCAGCACGATTGCGCATGAACGGATTCCATTTTCGTAGGCCTGTCGCAACGCAGCCTGCGCCTGCCTCGTATCGAGTTCGCGCACCACTTCGCCATGCGCGCCGATCCGCTCGTCGATTTCCACCACGCGCTCGTACAGCAGCGTTGGCAACTCGATGTTGCGCACGAACAGCTTCGGACGGCTTTGGTAGGCGATCCGCAGCGCGTCTGCAAAGCCCCTGGTAATCGCGAGCACGGTAGGCGCGCCCTTGCGTTCGAGCAGTGCGTTGGTGGCGACCGTCGTGCCCATCCGTACGCTATCGATCAGATGTGCCGGCACGGGCTCGTGGGCCGCGACGCCCAGCAGGTCGCGAATGCCTTGCACCGCCGAATCGCGATATCGCTCGGGATTCTCCGACAGCACCTTGTGCGTGACGATCTGCCCATCGGGGCGGCGCGCGACGACGTCGGTGAACGTGCCTCCGCGGTCGATCCAGAATTGCCAGCGGCGATCACGCGGTAGCTGAGTGTCGGCTTGATGTGTCATCAGAAGATATCTCCGGTGAATGATGGGGTGCTCACGATTCGAGTTGCGCGCCGCGCGTTTCAGGCAGCGTCAGCGCCGCGAGAATCACGACGCCGTAGGCGGCCGCGGCGAAGGTGCCGATCGCGACGCCGAGCGTCATTTTTTGCGCGACGAAACCGATCAGAAACGGGAAGGTCGCGCCGACGGCGCGGCCGAAGTTGTAGCAGAAGCCCTGGCCCGAGCCGCGAATCCGCGTGGGGAAGAGTTCGGTCATGAACGCGCCCATCCCGGCGAAGATGCCCGAGGCGAAGAAGCCGAGCGGGAAGCCGAGCACGAGCAGCAGCGCGTTGCTCATCGGCACGCGGGTATAGACGAGAGCGATCGCCATCGAGGCAATCGAGAACGCGATGAAATTGAGCTTGCGGCCAAAGCGGTCGCTGAGAAAGGCGCCGCACAGGTAGCCCGCATACGAGCCGGCGATGATGACCGCGAGATAGCCGCCCGTGCCGACCACGCTCAGGTGCTGTTCGGTCTTGAGGTACGTCGGCAGCCAGGTGGTGATCGCGTAATAGCCGCCTTGCGTGCCCGTGGCGAGGATCGCGGTGCGCAGCGTCGTCAGCCAGACGCCGGGGCCGAAGATCTCGAAGAACGAACTCGTGTTGCCGGCTTCGGCGTCACGCTGCTTTTGTTGCAGATGAACTTCCGGTTCCTCGACGAAACGGCGAATGAAGATCACGAACGGCGCGGGCAACACGCCGAGCGCGAACAATGCGCGCCATGCGATATCGCCGGGCAGCAGCGAAAACACCAGCGTATAGAGTCCCGCCGACGCCGCCCAGCCGATCGCCCAGCCCGCCTGCACCATGCCGACCGCCTTGCCGCGATCGCGCGGCCGGATTACCTCGCCGATCAGCACCGCGCCCGCGGTCCATTCACCGCCGAAGCCGAAACCCATCAAACCGCGCGCGATCAGAAGCTGGCTGTAGTTCTGCGCGAACGCGCAGAGCAGCGTGAAAAAGGCGAACCAGACGATGGTGATCTGCAGCGTCTTCACCCGGCCGATGCGGTCGGAAAGAATGCCTGCGACCCAGCCGCCGAGCGCGGAGGTCAGTAGTGTGACCGTGCCGATCAGGCCGGCTTCGCCCCTGCTGAGACTCCACGTGGCGATCAGCGTCGGAATCACGAAGCTAAGGAATTGCGTGTCCATCGCATCGAGCGCATAGCCGACCTTGCAGCTCCAGAATGCCCGCCGCTCGCTCGCGTTGGTGTGCCGGTACCAGCCGAACATGCCGCGGCTCGCGGTGGTGTCCGCCATTGCGTCGTCGACGGGCGTGCCTGCGTATTGCGCTTCCGTATTCATGTGTTTCTCCTGTGATGCGGCCAATCCGGGCGTCAGAACACCGCGAGCGATGCGTTGGGGATGTCGGTGACCAGCATGTGGCCAGGCCGATGCGCGATCGCGAACGGCAGCCGCGCGCTTTCAATGGCGCTTTGAGGCGTCACGCCGCAGGCCCAGAAAACCGGCAGTTCGTGTTCATGGATCGATACCGGATCGCCGAAATCCGGGCTCGACAGATCTTCGATGCCAAGTACCGCCGGATTGCCGATGTGCACCGGCGCGCCATGCACCGCGGGAAACCGGCTCGTGACCTGCACGGCACGGATCGCATGGGGGCCGCTCATCGGCCGCATGGAGACGACGAGCTGGCCGCCGAACCGTCCCGCCGCCTGGTTCGCAATGTGGGTGCGGTACATCGGCACGTTCACACCTTCGTCGACGTGGCGCAGCGGAATGCGTTCGCGCGCGAGCATCTGTTCGAACGAGAACGAGCAGCCGATCGCGAACACGACCAGATCGTCGCGCCAAACCTCGCGGATATCGGAAGGCTGCTCGCACAGCACGCCGTCGCGATAGACGTTGTAGCCGGGCACGTCGGTGCGGATATCGAGGTCGCGACCCAGCACCGGCAGATCGAATTGTCCCGGTTCGCCGACGCCGAGCAGCGGGCAGGCTTTCGGATTGCGCAGGCAGAAGCGCATGAAATCCTCGGCGTAGGCGCTCGGCAGAATGGCGAGGTTGGCCTGCGCGAAGTCGCCGCAATAGCCGGCCGTAGGCCCCGAGAATGTCTTGCTGCGAACTTGCTGGCGAAAGGTGTGCGGCATGACGGCGATTCCGTTCGTGAGTGCGATGGCGTGCAGATTAGGGCCAACAAAATAGCTGCGCCAGCGAGTTATTCGTGCCGCTGGCGTTCAGGTTTTCTTAACGGTCTTGTGCGGGTTTTTACGTAGCCGGTCGTTGGGTGCACATCGGGAGGAGCGCGTGGTCGGTGGCTTGAAAACCTTTGCCGACAGGCCTTACAGGGGGGGCGTGGCAAAGCTGCGTTCATGCATGGCGAATACCATGCGTCGTTTCGGCATAACGGCCATAAAGGCACTCCGTTTCGTATAAATGGAGCTTTTTGTTAAGGCATACTACGAACAGAAACAATGAAGGAATCCGCCCCAGTCTTCAGGCATAACCTATGAACACGCGCTTTCTCGAAACCTTCGTGACGCTTGCCCAGCTCGAAAGCTTTCGGGCGACGGCGCGTGTGCTGCACGCGACACCGGCCACGATCTCGCTGCGTATCCGCTCACTGGAGGACGAACTCAAGACGGAACTCGTCGACCGCTCGACAACGAGCTTCCGGCTGACACCGTCGGGCCAGAATCTGCTCGGGCCCGCGAAGAACGTCGTCAATGCCACGCGCACATTGCGGGAGGCCGCGGGCCAGGAAATCGTGGTTGGCGGCAAGCTGCGCCTGGGCGTCATCGAGACCGTAGTGCACAGCTGGCTCGCGCACTACGTCACCCAGCTGAACGCGAGCTTTCCACGGCTCGAAGTGGACCTGACCGTCGATTCGAGTTCGGTGTTGCAACGGCGTCTGCTGAGCGGCGAGCTCGACCTCGTAATACGGGTCGAGGGCATCGACAGTACGAAGATTGTCTCCAGCGCGATCGCCAGTTATCCGGTTCGGTGGATCGCGAAACGGGGCTTGTTGTCCAGGCGCGCCGAAGGGCTCGCGCTGCGCGTGCTGGAGCGTCCGGTTCTGACCTTCGGGCGCGGCACGGCGCCGCAAGTCGCGCTCGAGAGCATCGTTCATGCGCTCGCGCAGCAACTCGGCATGCCGGCCGGGCAAACGCGCATCACCTGTTCGCCCTCGGTGGCCGCGATCGTTCAACTGGTTCGCGACGGCTATGGCGTCGCCGCCATTCCCGGCCTGTTCGTCGCGGAGACATTGCAAAGTGGTGAATTCATCGAGTTGCCGCTCAAACCCGTGCCCCCACCGATCATCGTGTCGATTTGCAAGCCGGTGAACGCGAGCCCGATGATTCACGCTGCCGCGAATGCGGCGCAGCTTGCGTGCTCGGCGTATTGCCAGACGCGGCGCAAGGATCTGGTCGAGGCGCTTTGACTGAGACAGCGTGGCAGATTGATTTCGTGCGGTGAAAAAACGGTTCGTCTCGCGCCAACCTGGTTCGCTATGGGCGCGGCTCGGACGGGCCATCAGTACGATGGATGGCTTTTTTCAATCGCGAGGGGGATTCGGAATGTTGCTGCCGCGTTCATTCAACCTGACCGCTGGCGTTGCCTGCGCACTGCGGCTCGCATCTGCGAATGCGTTATCGCAACCTTGTGCAACGGCTGACGACCGCAGGAGCTTGCTGCAAGTCAGCACCCACGACGACGATGTGCGCGCCGAACGTCGCAGGGAGGAACAGCTGCGCTCAGAACGTTTGCGCTCGGATCGATTGCGTCAAGAGCGCCTGCGCGAGGGTAGTTCATCGCTGCATTGCGGCGGTCCCGTTCAACGGGCCACCTCGACGCACGGGTGATGAAGCGCGGCAATCGCGCGGCACGCATTGATGACGCGGCCATGCTGCCGGCTCGGGCCGCTTGTCTGGTCGAGCAGCACCTCGATCGAATGTGCGTCGAGATTCGGTTGCAACCCGAGCAGCAACGCAATGGTGCCTGTCACGTTCGCCGCCGCGAACGACGAGCCCGACACGAAGTCGTAATGTCCGCCCGGCGTGAGCGTCAGGATGTCACGGCCCGGCGCATACAGCACGTTCGAGCCTGCATCGGCTGGCGCACTGCCCGCAGCGTGAGCCGAATCGACGGCGATCACGCTCCTCACGCCGACCGGAAACGCCTTGAGGTCGCCGTCCGGCAGAACGGCCCCGACCACGATCACACCTTTTTTCACCGACAGTTCGATCAGTTGACTCAGCAGCGGGTCCGCCGGCCCGCCCAGACTCAGGTTGATGATCTGTGCGTGCGCCTCGAGCGCCGACTGGATCGCTTCGGCGAGTGTGAACGAATTGCACCGCGAAGTCCCGCTGCGATTGTCCGCTTGCCAGCAGGCCTTGACCGCGATCACTTTCGCGTGCGGCGCGACGCCTTCGATGCCGGCGCTGCCGTCCGGGCCGCCGGCGCGATCCGCCGCGATGACGCCCGCGACCGCGGTGCCGTGCTGGTCGCGATTGAATTGCTGCCAGTCCTCGTCGACGAAATTGCGGGTCCCGGCAATGCGGCCGTGCAGATCGGGGTGGGTGGTGTCGACGCCGGTGTCGATCACCGCGACGCGCACCGAATCGCCGCGTGTGACCTTTTGCGCAGCGTCCGCGCCGATCTCGCGAAAACCCTGCTGCAAGTCGGTATAGCCGCTGCCATGCGGCGCCTCGCCGAGCAGATCGAAGGTCTGTAACGGCTGCGCGAGACGCACGCGAGGATCGGCAGCGAGCCGCGCGAGCACTTCATCGCGCCGCGCGCCGTCGGCGATCTCCAGCATCGCGCAATGCACCTTCAGCGACGGGATCGGCCACGCCGACACCTCGTGCAAGCCGTATTGCCGCGCGAGCGCAGCGACCTGAGCCCGCGCGCTGCCGCCCGGCGAATAGCCGCCAGCAGCGCCGTAGCCGGCGGCAGTCGAGCCGGCTCGCAGCATGAGCGTTTCCGGAGGATTGGCGACAGCCAGCACGATCATTCGCTCGGGACGCGCTTTCATCTGCTGCGTCGCGACAGCGGGGTCGGGCGTCGCGGGCACGAGCGCGCACGCGGACACCGCGAAGGCGGCGCACAGGGACAGCCAGCAAAGGCACGCGCGCCGCACCATGGCGGCCCATGTGCCACTGACGCCGCGGTTCACTGCCGAACCCGCGCCGAACGGAAAATGCGGGACATAGCGGTCCTTGGGCGTCATGGCAACTCGATTCATGATGTAAATAGCCGTAGGTGCGCGTTGCCGGGTGAAAAGTTACGCCGCCGCTCAGAAATGCCAGATGACATCGGCGATCCAGCGATTGCTCGCGCCCGGCCCAAGCTTCGTCTTGGCTTCATTGTTCGTCGCGATGTACGACACGTCAAATTGCCACGCGCGAAACTGATAAGTCAGCCCGACGTTGCCGTAGACGTACCCAAGGTCGATCACCGAGTGCAGATCGTAGTAGCCGATGCCGGCCGTCGCGGTCCACCCGTGCACGAGCGGCAGGCGACCCACCAGGTCATATGAGACAGCGCGCGAAATCGGCGTCGGCCCAAAGCCGGTGTCCGGCGAGAGCGCGACCGAGGCGAACACAGAGTCGCGCCAGCCGGCGGTTAGCACCAGTTCGTCGTAGTTGAGGCGCGAGGACTGCGATCCCTGTAGGAACTGGTAGTGCGAAAGCATGGCCTGGGCGCTCCAGTCGCCGGCCAATCGCCAACCGTATCCACCGTTGGCGACGGCTTCCGCGCCGTTGGTCGGGCTGCGAGCGGACCGGAGTGACGCCACGGACGCGCCCGCAAAGAAGCCGTTGCCCGGATACCAGTTGGCCCCCGCACTGACCGACGGCTGCCCGTTTCCGATGTCCATGCCGCGGGTGACCTTGTTGGTGGTGATGCCCGCCTCGAACTGCCAGTCGTCGCTTGTGGCAGTGGCGGGTGCGGATAAAACTGCAAGCGTGACGAGCGCAGTGCAGCATCGAAGCATGCCGGGCAAGCAGGCTGCCACGCGGCAACGCGGGGACGAAGGACGCTGCAACTCCATATTGTTCGTTCACGTTCCGGTAGATCGGGGACTGTGACCGTGGTCAAGCCATCTGAACGACCCGGCGCGGCGCCGCGCCGCTGCCAGGATCGTGCCAATCCTAACCGATAAACGTGAACGGACAAATTTGCTCGCGATCTGCCGGAGTGAAATTGGAAATATGACCGTAAGTGACGTCGACCGTGAGCGGAGTTGCGAACGACCGAAGAAATTTGTCGGCAAGCCACGATGCACGATACGAGCGCCGCAACCATGTCGACGCGAGCAATAGAAGCCTGGTCAGGATGCACGGATTCTCATGTCAGTGCATCCTGACCGCTTTGTAGGGGTGTGCCGACGCGTGCGCCGCGATGCGCCGTGGCTGCGAGGGTTCAGCGATATGCGCATGCCCGCCACGCGACGGGGCGCGTGGGCAAGACGCCGGACCGCCGGCGCGGCAGCGCATCCGGTTTCGCTCCCGGAGGCACTTACCGGAACCGGGACCGAGAACGATCCAACCCGTCCGTATGAACGATTCATTGACATCAGGCCGACCAGGAGAAGACATGCGATTCGCTCTAGTGACCGAGGACCCCATATTGACCCGCGATCTGGCCGGCTGTCTTGCCGGTGATTCGATTGCCGTCGAATCGTTTGACGGCGAGTTGCCGCTCGTGCGTGCAATGCGCGCCTCCACGTACGACCTCGTGTTGATCGACGCGAAGAACGGATCATTACTGCTCGATTCGTTGCTGTCGTGGCGCCATTGCAACGCGGCTGCGTGCACGCCCGCGATCGTTCTCACGCCGTTTCCGGACTGGACCGCCATGCTCGGGTGGATCAACGCGGGCGCCACGGACGTGGCGTATCGCTTCGATCTGGAGCAGGTGCGTCTGCGCGCGCATGTTGTGCTTCAGCGTGAAAATCATCGGGCGGGTGCGGACACCGTCACGCTGGGCGGCTATGTGTTGAGAAGAGATCTCGGCGTGCTGACCCTCGACGGCGTCGAGATTCCGCTCACGCCGCGCGAATTCACGATGGCGTGGCTGTTCTTTTCGAATCCAGGCAAGTTCGTGACCCGCGCGCAGATCGCTGGCGGCGTGTGGGGCTCATGCGAGGACGTGGCCGCGCGCTCCATCGAGCAACACATCTACAAGCTGCGCAAGAAGCTGCGTTTGTCGCCCGGAAACGGCCTGAATCTGAAAACCGTTTATGCGCTTGGCTACAAGCTGGATAGCGTTGCGTCGATTGGCGAAGCAGGCAACGCGCTGGCGTGCGTTGAGCAATTCGCCTAGACCACTGCCTCGAGTTCCAGGGCCTTCTCGCGATCCAGCGCTTCGCCGTCGCGACGAAAAAACACCCACGAAGACGCGGGGATTCCAGTAAGCGACTCGAGCGCGGCCGCTTTCACTTTCAGTTGCTGCATATCGATCGCCGGCGCACGCTTGAAGCAGATGAGAATGTTGTTGTCCTCGCACGGCAACCGCAGAACCGCATCGAATAGCTCGGACAGCCATTGCAGGTTCTGCCGCGTCACCGCCGCCAGGTCCGGGCCGAAGATGTTGATCGTCATCATGCCGTCCGTCGCGAGGCTGTCGAAACAGGCCCGGTAGAATGCGCTGCCTTGCCCCACCGGCCCATCGTGTTCGCTTAGATAAAGGTCCACCTGCAAGATGTCGATCGATGCCCGGTGCTCTTGCGCGCTGACATAGTCCATCGCGTCCGCTTCGATGAGAGCGAGGCGCTCGCCCTCGGGCGGCATGCAGAACATCTCGCGGCACGCGTCGATGACCGCGGGGTTGATGTCGACGACTTCGACACGCGCGAGCGGAAAGCGGGCGTGACAGAAGCGGGTCAACGCTCCGGCGCCCAGTCCCAGTTGCACGATGAGGCGCGGCTTTTCATAGAAGCGTTCGGCGAAGAGCATCCACGACATCATCTTTTGCGCATACTCCATCCAGAGAAACGTTGGATGATCGAGCACCATACACCCGAACGTCGAATCCCACTCGTCGCCGTTGTGCATGTACAGCAGCCCGTCCCGCTTGGAAAAAGTGAGCGGCGGGCAGCGTCCTTCGTGACTGGCGTCAACATCTTGCAGGTTGTCGTGTTTGAGCATGTCGTTCGCGATAGAAATGTCAGGGGCGCACTGCTTGGGTGTTCATCATAAGCAGCACGATCGGACGCGTTGACATGGCACCGAAACGAGGGGGCGTTAGGCGAACGTTTTCTACACCGGTTGCGCTGCCACGAGCTGGGGGGGGAACATACCTATTCGGTTCGTCGCCAGGCGGATCGATATCGCTTTCGTTTTCTAACACCACCTTGCGTTTTTCGGCTAGTCGCCCTGCGGCGCCGGCCGGTTCGGGGGAATCATTTTTGAGCGACATGCTCCGGCTGCCGCAGTTGATGCCAGCTCGCGAGGATCGCGGCGATGTGGCGCGCGTATAGGTCCCGCTCGGCAGGGGTCTCCGAATGGTAGGCCCCAATCGCGGCCCAGGTGTTGCCGTATTTGTCCATCTTGCCGCGCAAATGCCAGGCCGCGATATACACGTTCTTGCACGGCTGCATCAGCGCATCGCGATCGATGTGGTAGCGCGCCAGGTCGCGCAGGTGAATGGAGTTGATCTGCATGACGCCGTAGTCGAGGGAGCCGTTTGCGTTCAGATGCGTCGCGTTGGGCCGGTTATGCGACTCCTGCCATGCGATCGCCCGCAGCACCATTGGATTGACGCGCTGGTACGCCCCTGCGTCGTCGAAGCAGTCGGCCCATGCGGGCTGCGCGGCGAGCGCGAGCGCAAGGTCGACGGCGATTGCGATCAGCGCGCGGCGCGTAAGCGGCGGACGATGACGGATGGCGTGGTGCATGACGGTCTCTTCGAATGTGTGCTGGTGCGTACCGGTGAACGGCGCGATTGTGATCGCCCTCCATCTGGATTTCGAAGCGACGGCGCGAAAACATGAGGTCGCGTGCGAACCATGTTGCGCGAGGCGCGCGGGCCCTATGTATGTCCCAGAATTTGCGCCGCCATAAAGGACGTTGCGAGGAGCGATGATGAAGGCCGCGCATGGCATTCATTCGCGCAAGGGTTCAGCTTTTCGCAAGGCGCTTGCGACGCGGCGCCTTGCGAATCGTCCAATACGGCATCGAGCGCCTCCGCCGAACCGTCACCGCCAGCGTGCGGCTACGCGGCGGGGCCGTACTACGCCGCTTCAACAGACGACGCTCCATTGCGAGGGTTTATGACGATCAACCGCCTTTCGCGTTTCTTCCCCGCGACCCGTTCCAGCGCAGACACGGCCGCGCCGCCGACCGCAGGCGTCAATCCGAGGCCGGTTGCGCGTAGCCTGACCGCGCCCGGTGCGCTATTGCTGCCGCAGCGTCCGGCAAATGCCGCGGCAGCAGGCGGGAAGACATCCATGCCGCCACGCGCCGCGAATCCGCAACCACGTGCGGCAGGCGAGCCGGGCCGGCACAACATCGATTGGCTCACGCGGCGCCATTTGCTTGTGGACAGCGGCGTCTCCAGGACGGACTCGATTGGCAATCCGGAATAGTAAGCGTGTCCGCGCATCAGCAGCGGAATCCATCATTGCGCAGCCGTCATTGCGGATTCGTGGCTCGCGTGTCGTAAGGCAACTGTTGCAAACGCGACACGATGCTTCCAGTCGCTCTACAGGCCGTGATTTTTTCGCATGACGCCGCGCAAGCTGGTTCACGACTGTATGGCGTTGAATGGCGCGCAATTCACGAGAGTTGCCGGAAGATGCTTTGCCTCGCGAACCGGATTCTGGCTCGTCGCATGAAAATATCCACGCAATACGCATCCACCGCGCGCTCCCGATGCACTAACGGAGAGAGAGACCTCGCCCGATACGATCAATGCTGATGGCGCAATGCAATGGGTCTTGAATTACGCCGCTACAGCCATTGACTAAAACCACGACGACCAGACGGGCGAGGGGACAAAAAGTTGTGCTTTGGGGAAACGCCGCCGTCTCCGCTGGACGGGTGACGGCAGGAATCGAGAAGCGTGGATGCCTTTTTGGGGATGCGAACCGCGGTGAACAATAACCTGTTATTTGCCATTGCAACCGACGACCGGCTGCTTCGACGGACTGTTTCTGAAACCTTTACCGGAGAAGGAGTCGTCATCGAGCCGTTCCCGAGTGAACTCGATTTGCTGCGCGCAATGCGTGCGAACCGTTATGACCTGGTGCTGATCGACGCCAGGACCGATCCGACGCCAACCAGCGCGTTGCTGTCGTGGCGCGACTGCAACGCCGACGTGTGCACGCCGGTGATCGTACTGACGCACCATTCGAGCTGGTCGGGACTGTTGCGCTGGATCGACGCGGGGGCGACCGACGTCGTGAATCGCTTCGACATCGAGCAGATCCGCTTTCGCGTCCATCTGGCGTTGCAGCGGCGCTTTTCCGATACCGTCACGCATCAGATCCAGATCGGCCGTTACGTGCTTCAGCGGGATCTCGGTCTCGCGACGATCGACGGCGTCGAGATTCCGCTGACAGCGCGCGAGTTCTCGATCGCCTGGATGTTCTTTTCGAACCCCGGAAAATTTCTTAGCCGCGCGCAGATCGCTGCCGGCGTTTGGGGTGCGACGGAGCAGATCGCTGCGCGCACGCTGGAGCAGCACATCTACAAGCTGCGCAAGAAACTGCAGCTATCGCGCACCGCCGAGTTGAATCTCAAGACCGTGTATGCGCTCGGCTACAAGCTGGATGTCGCTCAGGCGGCGCAGTCCTGCTTCGACGCCGACGCGCGAGCGGGGTTCGATACGCCGCCGGTGAGTTTGGGGCAGGGCGCTACGCGGCGCGGTGGCGACGGTACGTTGTCCGATCGCGCTTGCGATTCATCGGCGCAGTTCGTCGTGACGCTGGCGTAGCAGCCCTCCGCTTGCGTGGCGACCCGCCCGTCGAGGCGGCCGGCGCTGGCGGGCCATCGCGTCACGACGCATGACGCGAACGGCCCGCGCTCACGCGCTCAGGCGGCGTCCTCGTCCTCCTCGCGCGCCTCAGCCCGGCGTTCCTGCTGATCCTGGAAGATCTGCATCATCACCTGCGTGCCGAAGGCCTGGATCGCCGCATCCAGATCGGCCGGGCTGCCTCCCTGGTCGTCTTTCTTGTCCTTGTTCTTCGTGTCCTTGTCGTCCGTCTTGTGGGTCGAGGGACTGCTGGTCGTGCTGTGACTATGGCTGACTTGCGTCATTTCATTCTCCATTAAAAAGAAGGTTCATGCGCGGATCCATACGTAGTCGCCACGGGCGAGGTTTTCGAACATGTCGTCGCGAGCGACGAAGATGTTGTCCCGCCAGTAGCGCCCGTGCTCGACATAGTGCTCGATCAGCTCGAGCATCCACTGCCCTGTGATTTCCTCGCTCAACGCCACGCGCGCGATCAGGACGATCGCGCCGGTATCCGCCTCCAAACCGAGTTGCGCCTGGTCCTGCGCATAGACGGCGAGATTCGCCTCCAGCAACAGGCGAAACACGCGCAACGTGCGCCCCGCCGTGACGATGCCGAACTGGAACGTCATGTACAGCGCGTCGGGGTCTTCCTCGAAATGGTCGATCGCCGCGTCGAAGCCGTCGATCTCCAGCACACCGCGCTCCAGCACGGCATCCGGCGCAGGCATGTCGCGCAGTTCGCAAATCTCGCGGATCAGTTCATCACGTCTTTCGATACTCATCGCTATCGCCGAATCGCTTCACGAACACAGGTCTGTAGGTGGATGGCCCACGCGGCAGAGCAAAAAAAAACCGGTTGGGAACCGCGGACGGTTCCCAACCGGCGCACCATGCGCGGCCGGATGGCGCGCCGGAGCGCTTAGCCTACGATGTCCTTCGCGGCCTTCGGGCCCATCGTCGCAAGCTTCGCGGTCGTGTTGGCCTTGTTGATTTCGTTTTCTTCAGCCATTGCCTTGTAGATGTCGGCGATGGAGCTGCCAGTTGCGCCTGCGTCGGTCGGGATCTTGCTCGACATGTTGAATCTCCTAAAAGAATTGAACAGTGGTACTGCGCTAAAGTGTCCCGCTTCATGCGGAACGCTGGGAAAATGTGCGGCCCTTGCGGATTGCGCACGGTTTGCCTGCATCGCGGCACACCTCATGTGTGTGTCGCGGTGCAAGTGTTACTGCTCGATTGCGCCGCGGCACAACTGCGCCGCGGCGCGAAATCCATCGACAACCACACGTCCTGCCTGAGCTTCCGTGCTTGCCGCCTCCGTTGAATGCGAGGCGACGGTGTTGGCTATCGCATCGAGTGCGTCTGCCACTTCCCGCACTTCACCGTGACGATGCGTCTGCGCCACTGCCTGCGGCAAGTCGTCGAGTACGTCGATCAGTTTGTCGGTCATCGCTTCGTACATGCTGGTCATCCTCAATGAAGGGTGGTGTTGCTGGGCAGCTCGGCCACGAAGTTCTTCGTGCCGTCGCTCGATTCCACGTATTTCACGCCGTCCGCCGACAAGGCCGAATCGATGTCACCGGCTACTTTCAGGTCGTCGGTGCTCGTCACTTCCACGTCGATGCGCGCGACGAGCGGCTGCATATCGCTGCGAAACCGTTCGACCACCTCGCGCACTTCGGCGGGATGGCGCGCGCTGCCGGTTACCTCGAGGCGGCCCGCACCGCCATAACTCACGTGCAGGTTGGCTTCATGCAGCGATTCCGCGAGCGACCCGGCGATCTCGTCACCGGACCGGACGCTCCAGTTCAGGCGATTGCCTGCCAATGCCTGAAGCGCGGCGCGCGTTCTGCTGGCCTCGGCGGTGCTCGCCGCGATGCCCGTGACGAGAAACCCGTCGCCCTGCCGGGCGACCGCCAGATCCGGCTGATGCAGCTGCGCCAGCGCCTGTTGCACATCGGCAAGCGTGGCGCGGGCTTGCGGCCGGTCGGCGGCCAGCGTCGTCTTGCCGGCCGGCAACACCACCGCGGCTGCGCCCATCGACCCGATCAGCAAGGCGGCGACGCCGGCATGCACCCATGGCGAACGGCGCGAACGCATAATGATCGGTGTGGAGGGCGGGCCGGCCGGAAACACGCCGTCGCTCGTTTCGCCGTCGTATTTGCGCCCTTCGGGTTGCGCCGCCAGCATCGACTCCATCAGTTGCAAATCGGACGGCCAGCGCGTGTCGGCAGGGCCCGCGCACAGCACGACTTCACCGAAACGTCGCGGCATGAAGTCGTCCATCGCGATGCCGGCTTCGCCGGGCACAGCGATCGTCAAGTTGTCTTGCGCATCGATTGCCAACTGCATAGTGCACTCGCTCCAGTCGTTGATCAGGATGTCCGCATCAGGTTTGGCGCCGATCGACATCGTTGTTGTACTCAACTCTATTTGAGCGCCGGCATGGAAGCCGGTCAGTATGCGAATTTCTTTGGACATGAACGAAACCTCTTCGATTGTGATTGACGGGATGGCGCCCGCCGTCACCATCCGCGTCCGCGGCGGATCAGGGCAGCAAGCGCGGACATGCCCATCGCGCGGCCCGCGCGGGTGCGGCTGCGCCCGAGGTTGAGCAGCGCGATGGGCAACAGCAGATTCATCGATTCCTCCGCGGCGGAGAGCGGGCGTTGAGCGGCCCCGCTCACTCCGGTTTGAATGTTGCTTTGCGGGTTGTTTTGCATATCGCGTCCGGCGCGCGTGGATGCCGACACGAGCCGGTCGCGTATCTGAGCGAGCGTGGTGCGCGAGGTGCGCTCGCCATCCGGCATCTGCAGGAATTCGCGGACGATCGCAAGGACGGCATACGTCGGGCTGGCACGCGCGGGCGCTTTGCCCCCAACGGACGGTTCCTGCTTGCGCGCCGCGGTTTGCACGCCAATCAGCGCGGCCTCGGCCTGATCGCCAGGCGAGCGTGCTGATCCTTGACTGACCGCGCGTGAGTGCTTCAACAGCGCCGTCTCGTTGCGCGCCGTGCGCTGCGCAAAACGCATCGGCAGCGCGCGCGCAGGCAGATCGTGCGTGTCGTCGGAATCTGTCCGTTTGCCGTTCGGCTCCGCGCCGGCGGAATGCTCGTCCTGACCGAAGCCATGCTGATTGCCGCGCGGCTCGCGCGCATCGACCCGCATCACGTCGGTCTGACTGCGTCGCAGATGCTGGTCGAGCATCATCAGCAGTTCCTCGCTCTCGGCCGCGGGGTCGTTCGCGTCCGGACTCTCGGCGCTGCGGCGTTTCCTCAGCGACGGGCGCTTGGCACGCGTCAACGCATGCCCGTGACGGTGATGCGGCACGGCCAGCGCCGCCTGCTGCTGGGCGACAGATTCGGCATCCGAAGAAAGATCGGCGGGCGGCGTGTAGCCGCCGCCTATGCGTGGAATGCTCATGTGAACATCACCTGCACGAGGTTGCGCGCGAAGTTCTGGATCGCGGCCGCGCCCCATGGCGCGGCGATCACGATGACGACCGTGACGACCACCAGTTTCACGCTCTGCGAAATGCTGGAATCCTGCAGTGACGTGACGGCTTGCAGGAACGCGATGAGCAGGCCGGTCACGGCCGCCACCGCCACCGGCGGCAACGACACGAGCAGGCACAGGGTGAGCGCCTGCGTGGTGAAATGAGTGATCGCGTCGTATTCCACGGCGTTACCTGTAGGTGGAGATGAGACCGTGGATCAGCGTCGACCAGCCGTCCATCGAAACGAACAGCAGCAGCTTGAACGGAATGGCCACATTGGTCGGATTGACCTGCGACAGCCCGAGTGCCATCAGCACGTTGGCGATGACTAGGTCGATCACGATGAAGGCGAGGTACAGCAGGAAGCCCATCTTGAAGGCCGCGGTCAGTTCGCTCAGCGTGAAGGCGGGCGCGAGCACGATGAGATCGTCCTGCTTGAGTTCGGCGGCGCGCTCGGGCGGCCAGATTTCGCGGGCCGAGCGCAGGAAGAAGGCCTTCTCGCGCTCCGACGCATGACGTTTCAGAAACACGCGAAACGGTTCGCGCGCGGCGTCGAGAAGCGGCATCACCTGCATGCCCGAGCCTGCATCGCTGGATAGCTGCGCGCGGTGCATGGCTTCCATGCCGACCGGCGCCATGATGAAGCACGACACCATGATGGCGACGCCGTTGAGCACCGAGGTGGGCGGCACCTGCTGCAGACCCAGCGCGTTGCGCAGCAGCCCGAGCACGACCACGATCTTCGTGTAGGACGTGACCACCATCGCGGCGAATGGCAGGACGGCCAGCGCGAGTGCCGCGACGAGCAGCGAGGCGATTTCAGGTGTGCCGTTCATCGGAGTTCGCAATGTGCTGGATGAGGAGGCCGAGGTTGTCCCCGACCGCGACGAGTTCGCCGAGCGCGAGCGTCTGCCCGTGCGCGACGAGACGGATTTCCGCATCGGCGAGCTTGAGCGGCAGCGTCAGGATGTAGCCGGGCCGCAGCGCGGCGATTTGCCCGAGCGGCAGATTGACGGTTACCACCTCGATATGCACGGGAAGTTCGACCTCGTTCAGATCGACGGTGCGCTCCGCGGCGGCGGTCTCGCCGGTGGACCCGGCAGCACTCTCAAGGGAAAGATCGGGATCGTGGTTCATCGTCTCAGGGAACGTCTCAAGGATCATGTGGTGGCCGTCGATGCGGGCCTGCGCGCAGGCGGCGCGGCCATTCGCTGCGCCCCATAGCACGGTCGCGTGTTCGAGCGGTGCGCTTTGTGCATAGCCGCTTGCGCGCGGCCATCCGAGCAGGACGTCGCCCGCGCGCAGCGAGCCCAGCAGCGCCGTCGTGCAACGACGGGTACGCAAGCGGATGCGGGTTGGCACGGCGATGGCGGCAAGCGCGTCGGGCAGCGCGACCGAAGCCGCGCGCGTGCCGGTCATGCGGCGCTCCAGCGCGGCCGCGAGAGGCGCGGGGGCTTCGAGCAGCACCGCCGCGTGGGCGGGGTTGTCCGCCAGTCCGTATTCAAAGTGGAGCGCGCCGGCGGCGTTCTGGCTATCGGTCTGTTCGGCATCGAGCGAAATGTCCAGCACCGAGGGCTGCGCGACACCGTGACCGGCAAGCGTGTCGAGCGGCGCCGCGAGCCACAGATTGCCGAGCGCCGCGCGACGGTCCGGGTCCGGCTCCAGGGCAATCGCCTCGAGCGCGGCGTGACGGCTCACATCGACGCACACACACAGCTCGCCATGCGCGCTGCCGATACGCAGGCGCGCTGTGCGGTGAGAGGACAAGGATTGCGCCGCGGCCGGTTTCACGCCGAGGCCGCCGCGCGCATCGAACAGCGCGCGCGACACGCCGGCGAGCGCCGGTGTATAGCAGCGCAACCGATCGCCGATGCTGGTGCAGCCATGAGGCATTGACATGATCTCGAACCCTTCAGATAACTGTAACTTCCACTGCGACGCGCCCGCCGAGACGTGCTTCGAGGCGGGTCCTGAGCTCGTTGCTGTTGTCACAGATTAGCTGCCGCGCCCGCGCGTCCCGGCTATCGAAACGAAGAGATAAACCCCAGCCCGAAAGACTCAAATGCAGCTCGGTGCGCGGCAGAATGGCCGGGTCAAGTTCGACGGCGACGTCCCACTGGCCTGCACGTTCGACGGCGGGGTTGGTGCAAAATCCGGCCACGCGTTCCGCGAGATGCTCGGCGAGAAGATCGCCCTCCGCCGCCCTCGCACAGCGGCGGATCATCTGCATGCCGAATGACGGTTCCGCCACGGCGTGCTGCGCGTCTTGCGTGGCTTCATGCACAGATTTGCCTTGCGCGCCGCGCACGCCAGCCTTGCGCGCCGGACCTTGTGCGTGCGCCGCGGAAGTGGACGCGCGGCGATTCTCGCGAAGGGCAAGCAACGCGCCGTTCAGCGCAAGCGACGGCGGCAGCGGAGGCACGGCGGGCAGCAGGGGCAAAGGCGCATCCGTGGCGCTGATGCCCTCGGCTGCTTCCTGGTGTTGAGCGTCGCCGCCGGAGTCGTCGTCGCCGCCCTGCGCATCGTCGTCAGGCGCGGGTTTGCCGGGCGATTCCTGCTCCTGCTGTTCATCGCGCCAGGCCTCGCTGGCCTGCTGCCGCGCGCTCTCGTATAAGGTCTCGAAGCGTTGCGCGCCAGCGCCGCTCTCGCCGGTTTTGCCGCTCGTGCCCGAGGTGTGCGGCCCAGTCGGCGGCGTGATGCTGACTTCGCGCGTGGAGCGGATGCGTGTCATCGCGTGGCCTCCGCTCAGAAGGCGACGCGGCCGACAGGCTGAAGATCGACTCCATCGCCCAGTTCCTGGAACGAATAGACCTGCAGCCACTTCATCCGCTGCTCGATCATGCGGCGGAAGTAACGGCGAATGTCCATCGACGTGACGATCGCGAGGTTGGGCTGCGGCTCTGTGCCGACCAGTTCCTCGAGCGCATCGAGCAACTGTTCGATCTGTTGCGGTTCGAGCGTGAGGAAGTTGCCGGCGGGCGTCTGCTTGATCGATTGACGGATGGTCTGCTCGACCTCCACGTCCAGCACGATCGCCGGCAACTGCCCGGTGCCGCCCGTCGCCCGATGCCCGATGAAGCGGCCGAGATCGCCGCGCACGTATTCGGTGAGCAGCAGCAGGTCTTTTTCCTTGGCGCCCCAGTTCACCAGGCTTTCGAGAATCGCCCGCAAGTTGCGGATCGGCACGTGTTCTTCGAGCAGCCGCTTGAGTACATCGGCGATGCGCAGCACCGGCACCACCTTCTGCACCTCGGCGACGAGCCCCGGATACTCGGTGCCGACGCGTTCGAGAATCCACTGCGTTTCCTGCAAGCCGAGAAACAGATGTGCGTGTTCGCGCACCGCGTCGCCCACCGCATCGGCAAGCGCCTGTTCGCGGCCGCTGCGTGCAGGCGCGAGTTCGACCGGCGGCTGCGGCACGTCGTGCAGCAGTAGCTGATAGGAGGCGTCTGGCACAGCGTCCGCCGTCCATACGGCGGTGCGCGGGAACGGCAGGCCCAGTTCATTGACGAGCGCGCGGCGCGCCGCATCGAATGCGCGATTGAGTTCCGCCGTGTCGAGCTTCGCCGCGAGTTGTGGCGCGAGGCGCACCGAGAGCGGCGCGGCGAATGAAGGCGGATGCGCGCCGATGGTCGGCGGGTGTCCCTTGTGGCCGTCGGTGCGTAGCGAGGGGAGCTCCGGGCCGGCGTGCGGCGCTTTGTCCTTCAATTGCTTGCGCAGCACGTGGCCGGCGCCGAACAGTGCGACAGCGAGCACGACGAACAGCGCAGAGGGAAAGCCCGGCACCAATGCGAAACCGCCCAGCAGCGCGGCGGCGCTATACAGCGCTCGCGAACTGGTGGAAAGCTGGCGCACGATCTCGGTGCCGAGCGAACTCGGCTTGCTGTGCTCGTCGGCGACGCGGGTGATTAGAATGCCCGCCGCCACCGAAATCAGCAGCGAGGGAATCTGCGAGACCATCGCGTCGCCGATCGACAGCACGGAGAAGCGGTTGGCCGCTTCGCCCGCTGTCATGCCGTGGTAGCTCACACCGATCACGATGCCCGCGAGAATGTTGACGAGCGTGATGACGAGGCCCGCGATCGCGTCGCCCTTGACGAACTTCATCGCGCCGTCCATGCCACCGTGCAACTGGCTTTCGATCGCCAGCATGCCGCGGCGCTTTTGCGCATCTTCGGCGGTCATGTTGCCGGCGCGCACGTCGGCGTCGATGCTCATCTGCTTGCCCGGCATCGCGTCGAGCGTAAAGCGCGCGCCGACTTCGGCCACTCGCTCCGAACCCTTCGCAATCACGATGAATTGCACCGTCGCGATGATTAGGAACACCACCAGGCCGACCACGAGATTGCCGCCCACCACCAGCTCGCCGAAGCTTTCGATGATGTGCCCGGCCTCCGCATGCAGCAGGATCGACTTGGTCGACGCGATGTTCAGCGACAGCCGGAACAGCGTAGTGAACAGCAGCAGCGACGGAAACGAATACAGCGCCGTCGCGTACGGTATGTACATCGTCACCATCAGCAGCACGACGCTGATCGTAATGTTGAGCCCGAGCAGCGCGTCGATCAGAAACGGCGGTAGCGGCAGGATCATCAGCGAGATCACAGCGACGATCAGCGATGCGATCGCCACCTCGCCGCCGAACTCATTGAGGCGGAGCGTCTTCAACATGGTCTTCTCCATCGGATGTCAGGGGGTTGCCTCGGTGCCGCCGCGCCGTCCGCCGATGCCTTCCACCCAGGCGAGCACCGCGGCGACCGCGTCGAACAGCGGCTCGGGAACCGCGTCGTCGAGCGCCACGCGGTAAAGCGCCCGCGCCAGCGGCGGATTGCGTGCGATTGGTATGCCGTGGCGGGTCGCTGCCTCGCGGATCACGCGTGCTTCCGCGTCCACGCCCTTGGCGATCACGCGCGGCAAGCCGGATTCGGAGGGGTCATAGCGCAGCGCGACTGCGTAGTGGGTCGGGTTCACCACGACCACATTTGCGTTCTTGATCGGCTGCTGCCGATCGGAGGAAGCGGCCTCGCGTGCGATCTTGCGGCGCTCGTTCTTGATGTGCGGATCGCCTTCTGAATTCTTGTGCTCGCGTTTGACTTCGTCCTTGCTCATGCGGTGATCGCGAATGAACAGCCAATGCTGCACGCCATAGTCCGCGGCACCGATCACGAGATAGAGCGCGCCCGAGATGCCGAGCACCCGGCACAGCGTGCTCCAGGCAATGCTGTCGATGCTGCCGATCGGCTCGTACACCACGCCGACCATTAGCGGGACGAGCAGCACGAGCGTTTTCCACAACACCGCCGTGATCACGACCGCCTTGATGACAGTCTTGGTGAGATCGATCAGCGAGCGCACCGAGAAAATGCGCTTCAGGCCGGACGCGGGATTGATCGCGTCGAACTTCGGTTCGAGCGGCTTGAGCGAAATCTGCAGTCCGACTTGCGCCGCGATCGCGGCGATGCCGACGAGAGCCGCGCCGAGCGCAATCGGAAAGATCAGCATCAACGCGTGCAGGCCGGCTTCGACGAGCAGGTCGTGCAGCGGCGCATCGGGCGTCTGCAAGTGGGCCACGTCGAGGCCACTGCGCAATACGAGGCGCAGTTGCTCAGCCATGCGCGGCCCGCCGACGCCGAAGCCGACCGCAGCGGCGAGCAGGATCGCTGCGAACGGGAGGTCCGTGCTCTTCACGGTCTCGCCGTCGCGGCGCGCGTCGAGCAGCTTTTTGTCGGTGGGCTGTTCGGTCTTCTCGTCAGACATCGCGAAGCCTTCTGTGGATTGCGGCTAATTGCAGTGGATTGCGGCGGATTGTCATGGGCATGCGTCGCCTTGGCCCGCGCGCGCTGCGAAGCGATGGGTCCGGCGCCGAACCGGGCGCAAGCGGGTCGATGCGCAGCCCGTCGACGAAGCACGCTTTTCGTTCGGCGCGCTCGCAGTTCGTCGTTACTCGCGTTCACGGGAGCTGCCTCGCGTTACGGTTCGCACACCGCCGGCCACAGCGTTGTCATCCGCCATCTCGGCAGACGCGCAGACATACGGCGTTTTGATCACCAAAGGAGTGCTCCATGTCCCTGACGAAATGCAGTAACCGGCTCGTGTCGGCATTGATCGAGGCGCTGATGTTCGGCGCGAAACATGGCCATATCGAGCAGTCGGAGCGGCTGCTCGCCGCGCTCCACGTGCTGCGTCCGAACTTCGTCGAACTGCATGCCTACGACGCGTGGATGATGATTCGCCGGCGCGACTTCGCCGAGGCCGTGCGCCTCTTGCGCCCGCTCGAGCAGCAGGCGCTGCGCGGCTCGTTCGGTCCTTACGTGGCGGCGCTGCTCGCGGTGTCGCTGTGCGGGCTCGACGATCCAGCGTGGCGCGTCTACGCCAACGAGGTTGCGAGCCGCAATGAAGACCCCGATTCCGTCGAGCTCGTGATGACGCTGATGGGCAAGCAGAGTGCAGCCGCGGCGCCGGCCGCCGAGGTGCAGATCGACCGCGGCGAGTTTCAGAAACTGATGCAGCATCGTCATCTGCGCGCCTAGTGCAAGGAGCATCGCGATGAACGTAACGATCCCACCCATCCCGCCGCTCGACGCCGCGTCCGCAGTGCGGCCCGACGAAGCCATCGGCCGTGCCGGGACCGGCGGCGCGTCGGGCTCCGGCGCGCTGCCCGAGCCTGCCTCGAGCCTCGTCGACCTGTTTCGCAGCAAGCTCGACGCCGCGCGTCTCGCACCGCCGAGCGCCTCGCACACGCATGGCCCGTCGGCGTTGTCCGAAGTCGTGACGCAGCAAGACCAGGCGGTTGCAAACTTGCGTGGCGAAGTGGACCGCTTTGCCGGCGAGGTGCCGACGATGACCATGCAGGAAGTGGCGGCACAGTCGATCAGGATGCAGCTTCAGGTGTCCGAGATGGTCGGCAAGATGTACGTCGGTGAGGCGGTCGCGCAGGGCACCAAGGGCTCCGTACAGACGCTGATGAAGAACCAGTAGTTGGCGTACGAACGACAGGACAGACTAAATGGCTTCCTATTTGAAACTTGCGCGCACGGTCGTGCTGCTGTGCTGCGTGACGGCGTTGATGACCGGCTGCAGCAAGCAGCTGTTCGCGCAACTGTCGGAGAGCGACGCGAACGACATGCTGGCCGTGCTGCTCGACGCGCGAGTGGACGTCTCCAAGCACAGCGACGACGGCGGCAAGACCTGGAGCGTGGCGGTCGAAAGCGACCAGTTCGCCCGCGCGATGGACGTGCTGCGCGCGCATGGCTTGCCTCATCAGCGCTTCCAGAATCTGGGAGACATGTTCAAGAAGGACGGACTGATCTCCACGCCGACGGAGGAGCGTGTGCGCTTTATCTACGGCGTGTCGCAGCAACTCTCCGAGGTGCTGTCGCGAATCGACGGGGTGGCGTATGCGAACGTTCAGATTGTGCTGCCGAATAACGATCCACTCGCCGCGACGGTCAAGCCCTCGTCGGCCGCGGTGTTCATCAAATACCTGCCGGGCACCGATGTGTCGACGCTCACGCCGAATCTGAAGAACCTGGTCGTGCATGCAGTCGAAGGGCTGACCTACGACAACGTTAGCGTGACGATGGTGCCGGGCACGGCGGCGCCCGAGCCGCCGCCGCCGGTTGCACCGAGTGTGCCGCAGGAGTGGTTGTGGGCCGGTGGAATCGCCGGGGCCGCCGCGCTGGTCGCCGCACTCGCGTATCTCGCACGCCGGTTTGGCGCGAGGCTGAAGGGCGTGGGCACGCGCTTGCGTGGACGCGCGGGTGGGGCGGCGACATGAGCGTGGGTCACGCACAGGCATCGGCGGCGGTAATGGCGAGCGGCGCCGACGTGCCGGACCCGCAGCGCCACCTCCGGTGGTTGAATTCGTACGAAGCGCGCATTGCCGACGCTGCGGCCAGGTTCAGCGAGCGGCAATGCCGGCGTTGGGGCGTGCCGTTCACCGGCAGCGCGCGCGACGCCTGGTATGCGGCGCGCGACTTATGGCTCGGCACGCCGATGCCGGTCAGCGCCTATGCGTCGCGCGCGAACCGGCTTGCGTTGCTCGACGCCGCGTCGCTGCGTCCGGTGCTGGCTGCGCGCGCGATCTATCCGTCACGCGGAACGCTGCGCCGGATCGTGTCGGGCGCTCGGCGGCGCGCGCTCGCCGATGCGCTTGGGGACCATGCGCTGGCCGCACTCATGCAGTTTGGTGTGAACGCATCGACGGCCAATGCGCCGCTTCCCGCTGATCTGTCCGTAGATGCGCTGGTATGCGCCGGACGCACGCTGTTCGAACGCGCCGACGCCTGGCCGCTCGCGCCGGCGCGCAGACTGATCGGCTTGACGCTGGACGATGACGCCGGGGAGACCGATCCCGCCGCTCGTGCTCGTCCACCCGAAGCGGCGGCGTCCGATGCCGGGCCCGAAGCAGAGGACGAATCCGAAGCGTTTCTGTACGCAGCCTGCACGTTGTTTCCGGAGCTGACATGGTTATTTGGCTAAGAGCCCAGCAGGGCGGCATCGGCATTGAGAGCGATGTTTTGCGAGCAGCGGAACTGGCGCAGTTGATCGAACTGGATCGCGCGTCCGGCCACTTCGAACGGCGTGCCGAAGAACTGCTCGCGAGCGCGCGGCGAGAGGCTGAAAAGATACAGCGCACGGCCGATGCAGAGGCCGAACGCACGCTGCGTGCCGCCCAGACGAAATATGACAACGCCGCGCGCCTGGGTTACGAGGCCGGACGCCGTCGCGCGATTCGGGAAGCGCATGAAGCGATGCTGCACGGCGCGGCGTCCGAGCGCGACCTGCTGGTGGCGTTGCGCGAGCGGATTGCCGACATCGTCATGCGCACCGTCACGCGGGTGCTTGGCGAAGCCGATCGCGACGCGTTGTTTGCGCAGATTGCGGTGGGGCTGTCGCGCAGCCTCGAGGGCACATCCTTTCTCACCGTACGCGTCGCCGAATGCGACATCGATGAAGCGGCGCGCGCGTTTCGGCGCGTGTGCGACGAGCATCGCTGGCCGGTGAATCCCGAGGTGGTGAGCGACGCCGCGGCGGAGCCCGGCAGTTGCGTGTGCGAATGGGACCACGGCCTGATCGAAGCCGGACTGCCGATGCAGTTGCGCGCGATCGCGAGCGCCATTCGCCGTGTGACGCGCACCGACACGGAGCAGCAGACTGCCGCCGCCGTGAACATCACCGCCGACGAACTGCTCGACGATGCTCCGCCGCTTGACGGTCAGCATTTCGATGCCCCGCAGTTCGACAACCAGGCCACCGGAGCGCCGCAATGAACGAAGTCGCCGCTTTCATCGACGCGCTGACCCAGGAGCTCGCCATGTCCGACGGGACGACGCGTCATGGCAAAGTGGTCGAGGCCGTCGGCACGTTGCTGAAGGTTGGCGGGCTCGACGCCACGCTCGGCGAGCAATGCGAGTTGCGCGACGCGCGCGGCGTGCTGCTGCAACGCGCGGAAGTGGTCGGTTTCACGCGTCAGTTCGCGCTGCTCGCGCCGTTCGGCAGCGTCGCCGGCTTGTCGCGCACGACGCGCGTTACCGGGCTCGGGCGTCCGTTGTCGGTGCCGGTCGGCGAGATGCTGCTCGGACGCGTGCTGGATGGCCTTGGCGAACCGATCGACGGCCTTGGGCCGTTGCACTGCGACGCGCCGCGCCCCGTGATGGCCGCCGCGCCCGACCCGCTGAAGCGACGCATGGTCGACACGCCGCTGCATACCGGCGTGCGGGTCATCGATGGGCTCATGACGGTGGGCGAAGGCCAGCGCGTCGGCATCTTCGCGCCGGCGGGTGTCGGCAAGAGCACGTTGCTCGGCATGCTTGCGCGCGGCGCGGCGTGCGACGTCAACGTGATCGTGCTGATCGGCGAGCGCGGCCGCGAGGTGCGTGAGTTCATCGAACTGATTCTGGGGGAGGCAGGCATGGCCCGCAGCGTGGTAGTGTGCGCGACGTCCGACCGCTCGTCGATCGAGCGCGCCAAGGCGGCCTATGTGGGCACCGCGATCGCCGAGTACTTCCGCGATTGCGGCTTGCGCGTGCTACTGATGATGGACTCGCTGACGCGCTTCGCGCGCGCCCAGCGGGAGATCGGTCTGTCGGCGGGCGAGCCGCCGACGCGGCGCGGTTTTCCGCCATCGACTTTCGCCGAACTGCCGCGGCTGCTGGAGCGCGCCGGCATGGGGGAGGAAGGCTCGATTACCGCTTTCTACACCGTGCTCGCCGAGGACGAGGAGGGCAACGATCCGATCAGCGAGGAAGTGCGCGGCATTCTCGACGGACACCTCGTGCTGTCGCGTGCGATCGCGGCGCGCAACCGCTATCCGGCCATCGACGTATTGCACAGCCTGAGCCGCGTGATGACGCTGGTCGCAAGCCCCGGGCATTGCAGCGGCGCGGGGCACGTGCGCAAGCTGCTCGCCCGTTACGATGAGGTCGAACTGCTGCTGCAGATGGGCGAATATCAGCAGGGCGCCGATCCGCTCTCCGACGAAGCGATCTCCCAGCACGAGGCCATCGAATCGTTCCTCGGCCAGAGCACCGAGGAACTGACCGAAGGTGAGGACAGCCACGCGTTCGTCTCCGGCTTCGCACAGTCATGAGGGCGATTGTGATTCGCAAGTGGCGCACCATCGTCGCCGCCAAGGTCCGGCGCTGCGAGCGCATCGAGGCCGATCTGGCACGGGAACACGAGGCGCTCGCCGAGCGCGAGGCCCAGTTCGACGACGCCGCGCACGCACATGTCGAGGCGCAGCAAAAGCGCGCGGAGCACGAAGCGCGCATCGTCGCCTTGCTCGACGGCGACGCGCGCGTCGCGACGTCCGACTATCTGTGTCACGACGCGTGGCGCGCGCCGCTGAAGGAAGCGCTGGAAGCCGCGCGCGCGGCGGAGCAAAAGCGCCGCACGGCGCTGGATCGTCAGCGGCAGAAGGTGGCCGAGGTGCAGGCGGCGCTCGCACGCGCGCAAGCCGCGGTGGACGAATGTCGCCGCAAGCTCGATACCTTGCTGCGGGCCGCCGCCACGGCCGTCGAGCTCGCCGCCGACGAGGAAGCCGCGGAAAACCTGCTGGCGCGCCGTTACGCGAGGTAGCCGATGACACATGATTTTCACGCGTGGGCCGAGGCCCTGCTCGGCTTCTTCGAGGCGTATCACAACTTCATCGTCATGCTGATGCTCACGGGCATTCGCATCATGGTGACGTTCATCCTGCTGCCCGCCACCAGCGACACCGTGTTGCCCGGCACCGCGCGCAACGGCGTGGTGTACGTGCTGACGATGTTCGTCGCGGCGGGCCAGGTTCCGCAGGCGTTCGACTCGCTCAACAGCGCGGCGCTGCTGGTGCTGGCCTGCAAGGAAGCGTTTCTCGGTTTCGCGTTCGGCTATTGTGCGGCGCCGGTGTTCTGGATCGCGCAGTCCCTCGGCACCCTGATCGACGACCTCGCGGGTTTCAACAATGTGCAGATGACCAACCCGCTGCGGGGTGATCAGAGCACGCCGGTTTCGACGCTGCTGCTGCAACTCGTCGTGACGCTCTTCTATATCGGCGGCGGCATGCTGTTCGTGCTGGGCGCGCTCTTCGAGTCCTTCAAATGGTGGCCGCCGTATGTGCTGTATCCGTCGCTCTCCAATACGGCGGAGACGTTTCTGATCCAGCGCACCGACACGATCTGGACGGCGCTCGCCAAGCTCGGCACGCCGGTGATGCTGGTGCTGATACTGGTCGATCTCGGCCTCGGCATTGTCGCGCGCGCGGCTGACAAGCTCGAACCCAGCTCGCTCAGTCAACCGCTGCGCGGCGTGATCGGCGTGCTGATGCTGATCGCGCTCGTCGCGGTGTTCGCTTCACAGGTTGTCGGTGATGTGCAGCTTGGTGGTCTGTCGGCGGCATTGGCGAACGGCATGCTGTCGAAGCCGGCGCACTGAACATTGTTGTGAAGTCCCCTGCGGATTGTTGAGTTTTGTTGAGCACGATGTCTCTACCATGGTTTCCGTGCCCGGCGAATTGTCGGGACCACAGGTTCTCAGGGCGGATCGAATGGTCCGCCACATCGGTCACTCCTGAGGTGGAACCATTATGTTTTCGACAATCTATTTCGCGCTGTCGTCGGGGCTCGCGCAGAAGAACCGTTTGCCGGCGTATGCGGCCGCCATGCTCGACGGCGCATCGGAACGCGGCTATTGCCTCGTCGACGACGTGCTCGAACGCCCGTCGCACAAGCTGGATGACGCGGACGTCGCGCGTCTGGTCGCGGTAGCCGATGCATCGCTTCTACTCGGCTACGATCAGGATGCCGAAGAGATGTACCGGCGCGCTCAGAAGACGATCGTTGGCGACGATGATCGCCTGCGCATCATGTCGTGCCGCAACACCGGCTGGCAATTGATGATGCGTGACCGCTACGCGGCCACCGCCAAGTGTTTTGCGCGGATCGTCCAGGACGAGGCGGCGAGTCCCGCCGAAGTACTCGAAGCATTGATCGCCTCGGCCATGGTGCAACATCAGGTGGGACGTCAACGCGATGCGGACGACGCGCTCCTGCAAGCCGCCGAACTGGCCGACATGCATGAGGAACCCGGCTGGCGGCTCGTGATCGCGCTGCTCGCCCGCGAATTCGACGTCCAGTTGCGCATTCGCACGGCGACTACGCTGAGCGACCACGCGTTCTGGAGCTCTGCGCACGTGACGCGCGCGCAGAGTGCGAGCGACCGCGCCGACGTGACGCGCAAGCTCACCGAGACAACGGTCCTGATGTCGCCGATGCCGGCGCTTCTCGCGCAGCGCCACGAGTATCTGGAACAGCTCGCGGCGCTGGCGCGCGGCGAGCGTATTGCCGCCGCGCCGCTCTTCGACGCGGTCAGCCGGCCGCAGCATTTTCGCGGCGCCGGCCAGGCGTTCCTCGCGAAGCTGGACATCGTGCTCGCCGGACTCGCTGGCGGCCTCGACGATGTCGCCGATTCGGTGCTTGCCAAGATCAGCCGCTCCGAAGCGGATATCGGCACGCGTCGCTGCAATTTCGACTACCTGTATTGCGTATCCAAGATCGCGGTATGGCGCGGCAACCCAACCGAGGCGCTCAAGCTTTACGCCAGCTATGCATCCGAAGCGTTGCGCTGCCTGCGCAGCGAGACGCCTGGCCTCGGCGCGATTCAATCGCCAGCGAGCCGCGCGCTGCCCGCGGACGACGTTTCGGCGCGCCTGCCCGCGAAGTATCGCCGCGCATATCGCTACATCATCGAGAATCTCGATCGCGCCGATCTGAATACCCGCGAAATCGCCTCGCAGATCGACGTCACCGAGCGCGCGCTTCAAATAGCCTTCAAGCGTTCGATCGGAATGTCGCCGGGCGGGCTGATCCGCAAGCTGCGGCTCGAAGGCATTCGTAACGACCTGTTGAACGACGAGCGCATGCAAGGCTCGATCTTCGATACGGCAAGCCGCTGGGGCGTGAAGAGCCGTTCCGCGCTCGCGAAGGGTTATCGCCGCGAGTTCAAGGAATCGCCGTCAGAGACGATGCATCGTTAAGCGGAGCCGCCATGAAAGCTATCGTTCCCGTCCGCCGCGGCGCGGCTGTCCGTGTGCGCACGCTGTGCGCGGCCCTCGTCGCAGCCGGCGCGCTGGCGTCGCCGTTGCCGGCTCATGCAGAACGTGTCGCGTGGCAGGGCACGCGCTTCGAATACGTCGCCGATCATAAAGACCTCAAGGACGTGCTGCGCGACTTCGGCGCGAGCCAGCACGTGATGACGTGGATCTCGCCGCATGTCGAAGGCACCGTGTCCGGTCGCTTCAACGCGGCGCCGCAGCGCTTTCTGGATCAGATGGCGGAGTCGTTCGGCGTGCTGTGGTACTACGACGGCTCCGTGCTGCGCATCTACGGCGCCAACGAAGCCCGCAGCGCGACGCTAGGTCTGTCCAACGCCGGCACCGAAGACTTGCGGCGCGCGCTCGGACGCCTGGAGATCGACGATCCGCGTTTCCCGGTGCGCTACGACAGCGTGTCCGGCACGGCGGTGGTATCCGGACCGCCGCGCTTCGTCGAACTGGTGACCGACGTGGCGCATCTGATCGATCACAAATCCGTGTCCGGCGCGAAGGTCGTCGTGCAACGCTTTCCGCTGCATTACGCATGGGCGACCGATCGGACCATCACGATCAACGGCCGCGGCGTGACCGTGCGAGGCGTTGCGTCATTGCTGCGCACACTGTACGGCCAGGGTGTTCCCGGCGGCGACGCCAGCGGCGACGCACCGCCGGCAAGGCGCGATGCATACCGGGTGCCGAGCGTGCGCGAGATGCAGGACGACGGCATGACGACGGGTGCGATCCGAACGCAAGGCGGCTCGCGCCCGCCGCCGTTACCGACGCTGCCTGGCCTCGGTGGGAGCCAGTCGTATGCGGGCTCGGGCGATAGCGCGGTGGCGCCGCCCGTCGGGAATATCGCGGATGCCGGCATGGGGCCTAGCTCCGAGCGCGATGGCACGGGTTCGGTGTCGTCCACGGCGGGCCGCGCCAGAGAGAGTGCCGCCGCGAGCGGTGCGCCGACCATCGAGGCGGATTCGCGCAGCAATTCGATTCTGGTGCGCGACCGTGCCGAGAACATGGCCGCGTTCGGCACGCTCATCGAATCGCTCGACACGCAGCCGGGCATTCTCGAAATCGACGCGAGTATCATCGAGATCACGGATAACGCGTTGCAGGAGCTGGGAGTGGATTGGCGGCTGCATTCCGGTCACGTCGATTTCGAAACCGGCAACGGCCAGCAATCGCAGACGGGCAACCCCGGTTCGCTCAATCCGCAGGGATTCGGCAACCCGCTCGACGCGACCACCGCCGGCGTGCTGGCGACGCCGGCTGGCGGTGTGCTGACCGCGGTGATTGGCGGCGCAGGACGCTATCTGCTGACCCGCATCAGCGCGATGCAGCAGACCGACCAGGCGCGCATCACGGCGAGTCCGAAGGTCGAGACGCTCGACAATGTCGAGGCGCTCATGGACAACAAGCAGACGTTTTATGTGCAGGTGTCGGGTTACCAGTCGGCGGATCTGTATAGCGTGTCAGCCGGGGTGTCGCTGCGCGTGCTGCCCTCGATCGTGAGCGCAGGAAATGGCGAACAGATCCGCATGGACGTGCATATCGAGGACGGCAGGCTGACCGATCAGCAAGTCGGACAGTTGCCGGTGGTCAGCAACAGCACGATCGACACGCAGGCGCTCATCAAGGAAGGCGACAGTCTGCTGATCGCGGGCTATTCGGTGGATCAGGACGATCACACTGAAACGGCGGTGCCGCTGCTTTCGAAGATACCGGTGATCGGCAACTTGTTCCGCTATCGCAAGCATCAGGGGCAGCGCTTCCAGCGGCTGTTTCTGCTGACGCCGCGCGTGTTGTCGGCGGCTGCAGGTGGGAGTCCGGGCGGGGCGCCGGGTGGTGCCGATGCGGTGCCTGGCGGTAACGGAGATGGTGCGGGCTTTGTACCGCCGCCGCCCTCGGGCGCGATGAATCTTCCGCGGCAGCAGGGTGTAGCCCGTATCGCGCAACTCGTTGGTTTGCCGCCGCCGCAAACGGGCGGCGCGGGCGGCGTTGGCGGCAACGTCAGCACGGTTTCGGGCGACAAGCCTTGAGACGGTGCGTTTGGCGTCTGTAATCGTGTACGACAGCGCAGTCGCTTTTTTTTTTGCGGAAAAGACCGCACACGCCAAAACGATCGTCGCCACTGACCGCTTTCGTTCCGAACAGATCGTGCAAAAATCACGATCCGGCGCTGACCAACGGCAGCCTCGGCAAGAGCCGCTAACCGAAGCCTTGGGGAGCACCACATAACCAGTAGTAACGCCGCCAGTCGTGCATGGTGCCGCCAAACGTGTCTTTCGGTTCCCCCAAATGAATACAGCCCGCACACGTGCGGGCTGTATTCCGATTACTGCTGCAAGGTTACCGCTAGAGCAAGAACGCCGGAGTCTGAAGCCTCGCTGTCCTCAGGCAACGCGTCGCTGGTTGTCCGCAAGATAGCTGAGCAGCAGCGTATCGAGTACGCCCGGAGGCGGTCCCGCCTGCTGGGTCTTTTCATCCTTGTCCTTTTCCTTGTCCTTGGAGTTATCCTGGTTCTCCTTGGAGTCGGATCTGGTTTCGGTTTTCCCGTCCTGCTTGTGCCCTTCGGCGCTGCCGTTCTTCGGTGTTTCACCTTCCGCTGAACGGGTTTCATGCGAGCCTTCCACGCCGCGATGCCCGCCGCGCCGGCCGGAGCCGCCAGAGGCGGAGGCCATCGCCATGAGCGCAACCGCGTCGCCGCCCGTCGTGGTTGCGGTCCCGGCACTGCCGCCACCCAGCAGCTTGTCGCCCACTTTCTGCGCGCCCTGGCCGACTTCCATCTCGCTGACCGACTTGATGACCTTGCCTACGCCGCCGTGCATCGCGGCTGCGATCGTGTTGTCGAGCTTTTCGCTGCCGATATGCGCCGCGGCGAGCGTCGAGGCTGCGACGGTCGTCCCCAGGCCCTCGGGCGTGAGGTCGGCGGCGGCTTCGAGCGCATCCTCCCCGACCTGTGTCAGGTCGTTCATCATGCCCTTGAAATTGCCGTGGGCGAGATCCTTCACCGCGTTGACGGAACCGGATACGACGCCCTCGACGGAGGACACGAGGTCCTGGGCAGCGGCGTCGACGCCCTCGTTGACGTCTTTCTTGACCGTCTCGACTCCCTTTTCGACGCTATTCAATACCTTGTCGAAACCCTTGCCGAGATGCAATCCCTGCAAACCTTCGAGCGTGGCTTCAGCGCTTGCGGTGGCCGCGTCCGTCGCAGCCTTGCCGACGTCATCGGCCGTCTTCAGCAGGTCTTGCATGGCAAGCTTCATATTGCCCTGCATGAGTGCCTCGGTCATTGCCAGTGTGTCCTGCAGCACCTTCTTGAGATCCTTTTCCAGCACATGGGCCACATGCTCGACGCCGTGCGCGACCGATTTCGCGGCCTTCTCGATGTCGTGGCCAATATGCTGGAACGCATGCTTGATTTTCGAAAATATACTCATGGTGTGCTCCTCAATGCGCGCGGCCCACGCAAGGCGGGGCCGATCGGATGGTCTGCCAGCAGGGCCGCGCGACGATGTGGGTGGAATTGCCTCAATTCGTCGACGTTTTCTCGTTCATCGCCTTGTTGAGCATCGGCAGCAATTGCGAAAGCAGCTTGAGCAGTTCGTTGGTGAGCGTGCTCGGATCAGCCGCGCCGGTCGTGCCGTTGTTCGACCCGTCCGTGCCGTCTGTGCCGTTCGTGCTGGTGTCGCTCGGGTCGCTCGTGCTGTTCGGATCGGTGCCGCCGTTGTTCGAACCGTCGGTTTGCGACGATCCCTGGAGCTGTTGCAGCAGTTGGATCACTTCGGAAAGCAGATCCTGAATCTGCGAGGTCTGATCGCCACCCTTGTTCGCACCGCCGCCGCCGGCCTGGCCGCCGCCTTGCGCGCCCTGGATCTGTTGCAGCAGCTTGAGAATATCGTCGATCATGCTCGCAGTCTGCTTGTCGAGCCCCTGGCCGCTTTGCGACGACTGCTGCAGCATTTGCAGGATCTGCTGCAACAGCGACATGATCTGGCTTTGCACGTCGGTCGAGTCGTTGCCCGGATCGACGTTGTTGTCGGTCGACGCACCTTGCGTCGAGTTCGGACCTTGCGTCGAGTTATCGCCGCCACCGCCACCGCCGCCGGCAGACGGGTTGCCGCCTTGCGAGCTGCCGTTCACCTTCTGTTCGATGATCGCGAGGATCATTTCGAGCAGCTTCTCGATATCGTTGTTGCCGAGCTTGCCGCCGCCTTGCAGGTCCGATTCCAGTTGCTGCAGATCGGCCTGGATGGCGCTGCTGCCGGAGTCATTGGTAATCTTGCTCATGAATAGCCTCTTACAGTAAACGATGAGAGAAGCGCAGCGGCTTTTGAACACGCTGCGCATTTGAAATCCGATTGGCCGCGCGACGGTCGCAGCATGGCGATCGTCCCGTAACAAAGCGTAAGAGACTGGCTTGATTGTGTTGTTTCGTAAAACGAAACATCAGGCGTGACGGCGAATCGGCGGGAAAGGGGGGCGGGGAGAGAGCAGACGAAGCAGGAAGACGATGCGGCGCCGCGCGAAACGCGCGGCGCCGCCCTTACCGGCGAACCGGAAAAACCGGCAAACAACTAACGATCAGGAACGATCGGGCTCCGGCGGCGTGACCGGCCGCTCCGCGCGCAGCACGCTCAGCTGACGCGGATGGGACACCTCGGTGACGCGCTGCAGCGTTGCAAGGAAGCTCGGTCCAAGCGTGCGCGACGCGCCGTTTGTTTCCAGCGAGTACAGGAAGCGGTTATCCCAACTGTCGTCTGCCTCGAGCAGGGTGGCGATCTGCGCATTGCGCTCGTTGATCTGCGCGAGGTCGCCCTTGCCTGGCTTCGCGCCAGGTGGTACCACCGCGTCGCGCAGCTCGCGCAGAATGTTGATCTTGCTCGCCGCTTCAGGCTTCAGCCAGACACGTTCCGCAAAGAGCTGGTTGCCGCGTAGCGCGTCCTGATCCACTCGCGCGAGGTAGTCGTCGATCGGCTCGGGTTGCGCGGCGCCCGCGGGCTGCTTGTTGTAAGTGTCGTCCCACGTTGCGCGGCGGCTGTCGACGTAACGCTTGAACTTCTTCACGCTCGTGAAGGTGGTGTCGCGATAGCTGAGCGATGCGTCGATGTGGCCATCTTCCTCGGCGATGCGCCATGTGGAACCCGTCTCCGATTGAAGCACCGTGGTGCCGAAGCCGACAATCGAGACATTGGGCAGCACGACCGATTTCACGTGGCCCGTCTCGTCGGCGAAATTGCCTTGCGGCGCGAGGCCGGCGACGAGCGTAGCCGATGCACCCGCCATGCGCGCGCTACTGCTGCCCGCGAACTCGGCTTTCAACGGACCGGTTTCCTGACGGCGCGTGCGCGTGAACCAGGTCTTCGTGCCGCCCGCCTGCACCGACGGGCCGATCTTGTATCCATCGTGTTCGTAGCGGACACCGGTCGATGCGTTGACCGTCGTCGAAAGCGATTGCGCCTTGGAGTCGAGCCAGTTCACCGACACGTCCGGATCCTTGTAGAACGAGTGAGCAATGGCGTCCCACATCGACCCCGCGTCGTGCGGCAGACCGCGGTTCGGCCCGCTCGCGGTTGCCTCGTCGATCACGCCGAGCATCTTCGCTCGCCACGGGTCGGGCTCGCCCGCGGGCTGCTGCCCGGCCGGCAGCGTGCCGGTCGGCTGAAGCCGCGCGCGCACCATCACGCCCTTCGGCTGCGACGCGTCGAAAACGGCCGGCAAGACTTGCGCCGAGCCGATCGCCTGGAAGCTCTTGTGGAACAGATTGACGCCGCCTGCCGCGCTCGCGCCCGCATGCGACGCCCAGCGTCGATCGCTGCCAATGAACAGTTGCCCGTGATTCGCCGACGAACCGCCGTTGATCATCGCGTGGCGGCCGTGGATTAACTTGATGTCGGGTCCGGCGAGCACGAACGGCAGCTTGCTCGCGCCCGGCAAGTTGAGCAGTTCGGCCACGCCGGTGTTGATGCCGAACTGTCCGCCGTCTGACAGGCGCACGTCGTAGGTCATGCGCGGTTCGGTGATGACACGCCTGAAGTTTTCAAGCACGGTCTGCGGCGTGGAGCGGTCGGGCGTTGCCTCGCCGTTGCGCTCGAGCGTCGTCAGGTTTTTCAGCGCGGCTTTGAATTGCGCAGCTTGCGACGCGGCGGGCGCGGTCTGCGTTTCTACTGCCGTGATTTCATCGGTTTCGTCCAGCTGTTCGGATGCCTGTTGCGTCGTCGGCTGAGGCGTTGCGTCGCGCGGCTCACTGGCTTCGAGGCGGTCGATCCAGCTTTCCAGCGTCGCGGTCGTGAGCCGCGAGCCGGTGCGCGATTTCAGCGCGGCATATTCCGGACTGAGCTTGACTTCCGTTTCGCTGACGCCGGTCAGTGCCGCGGCGCGTGCGGCGATCGCATGCCGCATGTGCTTCGGCACGCTGGTCTTGTCACGCCAGCCCTTGTGTGCCACGCGCTGATACCACGCTTCGAGCGTCGCGGCTTGCACGGCGTCGGCAATGCGCGAATCGGGCGGCCCGTCGCCGTGCGTTTGCGCGCGCTCCGCGAGCGCGCCGCCCAGTTGCCAGATCACATCCGCCTTGAGCAAATCGTCCTCGGGGTGGCGCAGGCTCGCGCCGCCGGTGCCAAGCGCAAGCGCGGACATCGGCGACTTGTTGAAGCCGAACATACGCCGCAGGTTCGCGAGCGTGCCCGGTTGGCTGGCACGCCGTGCGTAGCGCGACAGCTTGAAGAGTCGGTTCTGCGCATGCGCGAGCAGCGTACCGGGCCCTTCATGCGTGAAGCCGCAGCGCCACGTGAAATACGCGGACTTCAGGTGCCGCTCGGGTTCAGCCGTCGGATCATCGGCAAGCTGCACCGCGGCCAGCAGTGCCTTCGCCGGCACGCTGATATCGCCGTTCATGAGCTGCGACGGCGGCACGTTCGTGATGCCGGTCGGACGTTGATGTTCTGGGAGCGCGGCCAACGCGAGGCCGACGACTTCATCCATGCTCTGCGGCGGCGGGTGGCCTTCGGGCAGCGCGGCAATCAACGTGTTGGCCGCGCGCAACGCGAGCTTCGTGGCGTCTTCGCGCATGGCGTGCTTGACCGGGTCCGCGTCGGCGCCGACGTCACCGCTCAACGTACGCAGCGTGCCGTAACCCAGCGACGATACCGCGAGCCGGTGCGCCAGTTCGAACGCGCCGCCTTTCACTTCGAGCAGCGGACCCGTGCCGCGCAAGTCCTGAAGCGCTTTGCTTGCGCGGTCGACATCGGCACCGAACGCCTGGTTCATGCGGCGCAGCACGATTTCCTGACGGGCCGCTACCTTCAACTGGGTGTCCATGTCGCTGCCTTCGGGGGCGCCGAGACAGGTTTCCAGTTCGCTCGCGAGATCCGTCGTGGGTTTCTGCGGACCGAGCCCCGACCGATTGAAGAGCTGCGCCGCGACCGCCGCCGCACCGCCTTCGCTGACGACCCGCTCGGCGGGCGCGGTCTTATCGGTTCCCGCGAGCGTCAGTGCGACGTTGTGCTTGTGCCTCGCGACAGCCGCGGGCGGCGTCGCATTTTTATCGGGCTTGTGACGCTGATCTTCTGTCACGCCGATCTTCGCGCGTGCGGTCGTGGGACGCGCGGTCGTGACGGAGCCCAACAGCGAGTTCGAGACCGTCACCGGCCGCGGCGCGAGCGTGCGCTTCAGGTTCGACCAGAAACCGTCGCGGCGGCGGCTTGCCGTGGGCCGCGTCGTTTGCGGCCCCGTTGCAGCAGAAGACGACGTGCCGGCGGTGACGTCGCCAGTCGTCACGGGCTCGTGCGTGTAGCCCGAACTGGATACTTTAGGAGGAGTCATGGGCGTTGAGATGAAGTGGACCATGGGAAGCAGGCCGCTGCGGCTTGCGCGGAGCCCAAGTGGCGCGCGAAAGCGGGCGTGCCGGGGTATCGACAGGGTAGCCGCGAGAGGCGGCGCCCCGGCTGCCGTTGCAGCGAAACACGGTGCGCGCCGGCGAACTCACTGGACTATCGCGGGGAAGATCGAAGGTTTCGTTCCGGTCGATAAGGTTTCGCCGGTTGGCCGCTCATGTCATGCGCAGTCCCGATAATCAACGGCATCGGAGGAGGAAAAATGCGGCTTACCAACATGTTGCGGAATGCGACGTCGATGCTGCGGGGAGCGCCACGCTCGTCGACGACAGTTGCCCCGGCCGCGAGTCCCATCGGGTCGACGGGGGCGGGCGTGCAACCGTCGTCGCCGGGCGCGCGGGCGGGCGCCAAGGCGAGCTTCGCGGCTACACGGGAGCGTTTCAAAAGCCTACTGGGATTGAGCCGTCCGCCGTACGCGACACCCAAGGTGCCGACGGATCGCCGGGCGCTCGTGGAAACCGAGTGGCGCATACCGTTCGTGCGCGCGAACAGGTTCGGCCGCTCTTTTCCTGCACACGCCGTGCGGATTGCGCCGCAGAAACCGGCTCGCCCACTCGATCCGTCCGGCGACTGGGGCGACGCGAGCAAGGCGGGCCCGGCGCCCGGTACGAGCGCCTCCGCTCAGCGGCGCGCGGTGAAGGCGCAGCGCATGCTGGCCAAGACGATCGGCAAGTTCACGGCGAAGCGCGCGGACCAGTCGGCAAATGCCGACGCGGCGCACGCAAATCGACCCCCGCGCGATGCGGCCGAACTCGAGCATTGGCTGGATCATCGGGAAGGGCTGGATAGCTGGGTACGGGAGTACTTCGGCGCACCCGGGCTTGCCGATCCAGTCGCCACCCTATCCGCATTGCTGGCCCAGGCGGCGCAGTCAACGGAGTCCGTCCACGCCGCCACGGGCGACGCCATAGAGCAAGCCGGTCCGTCCGCAACGGACAGCACCCACCGATTCGCGCCTTCGCTGATGCTCGGCTACGCCGTGCTCTCCGCGCTCGGCTCGAACGAACCGGCGCGCGCGGCGGCAGCATTGCAGGCGTTACCGGAAGTGGTGAGCATTGAAGGCATCGCGCTGCGGGCAGCGGCGTTCGACCCGAACGCCGCGCGCCCCCCCGTCACGACGACGGAACAGCAGCCACCGCTGAATCACGACCCTGTCCGGGTGAGCCATGCGGACGGAACGTCCGCAGAGGAAATCACGTCGGAAGACGCAGGCGGAACCACACACGACCACGGCAACGTGCGCACGACCGATGCGGAAGATCACACTTCGTCTCACGCGCCGGTCAATCGGGCGCACGAAGACGCGTGGCGCATTGCCCGCTCGCTCGCGAATACTCCCCTAGGGTTCGACGTACTGAAGAGGCTCATCCATAGCGGCGCATCGGGCACCGACAATGCGGCCGCGTTCGCGGTGCTGCAAGCGTGGCATGCGTTGCCAGAGCCGCCAGCCGATCTCGATACGGCGCTTGCCGCCGCGCACGCCACGGTTGACGACAAAGGCAACCTCGCTCCACGCGTGCTGCGTGCGCTGTCGGGTTCGAGCACGCCGCGCGATGCCGCGGCGCTGTTCGCGTGGCGCCAGGAGTTCCGTAGCGATGCGCCTGGCAGCCCGTTGAAGCAGGCGCAAATCCGGCTGAATCGTTTCGTGACGCGGGGGATGTTGCGGCTCGACAAGGCCAACTGGTTTTTTCAGCGCATGTTCGGCATGAAGAAGTCCGCGTTGCGCAGCATGATGCTCGGCACGTCAAGCGCGGCGCTCGCGTCGTACACGAAAGAGGCAACCCGTTACGCCGACGCGCTTAAGGCGGCCAGCGCGACGTTGGCCGCCTCGCTGCGCAACCCGCGTCTCGCGCTCGGCGCGCCGGACGGTCCCGAGGCGCGAGCGCGCGAAGCCGCGGCGGCGGCGCTGGAGGCGATTGCCGCGCGACCCGCGGCGCACATCGGCGATCTCGAATTGGACGAGGCAACCAGGGCCGCGCTGGAAAATCGCGAGCCGGTTCCGAACGCCGCGCAACGCGACGACGCCCCTCCACTGCTCGACCTCGGCGCGTTGCGCGACTGCGCGAAGCGCTTTCAGGTGCATCGCTGGCAAGACGTGAAAGCCGCGCTCGCTCACGCCGAGAAAGTCGGCGAGGCCAAGCCACTCAAGCCCGAGCGATTGGGCCGCGAAGAAGTCAGAACCGTGCTACGTCAGTTGATCACCGATCTGCAGCAATCGACCCAGGTCGCCTTCGCGGACGGTGCGCGCTACGGCTTCAGCACGCGCGGTCTTTCGGTGTCGGCCACCAAGGGTCTGCATCACCACTTGCCGTTCGGAGGCGAACTCACGCTTGGGCATTACCGCGGCCGCCGCGCCCTCGTGACCCTGCAGCGCAATAACGTCGGATTCGATATCTTCATCGGCACGGAACATAGCAAGCGCTCGCAGCTCAAGGTGGGCGCCCGCATCGGCTACGCCAGACGTCTCGACTGGCTCTGCGGCTTGCGCCTGGGCGGCTCGCTGCGCATCGCGCCGGTCGATCGCGAGTTGCGCGAGCCGCGCGGCGTGATGATCCGCGTCGCCCGCGAGCGTCTGACCGACGAGAACCTCGACTGGGTCGCGATGAAGTACGACGATCCGCGCACCACCGAAACCGTGCTCGACATGGTCGACTTTCTGTTCGAGGAAGCGCGCGAACCGGTGCGCGAAAAGGGCGCCGAAACCTCGCTGTTCGAGCGTCTTGCCGCGCGCATCGGCGAGCGCACCGATATTTCGATCGGCTGGCAGGACGGTAAGACAAAGGCATCGCGCCAGGGCATTCAGGCAATGGGGGGCGCGTCGGTGTCCGGTCCTCAGTCGAAGGCACGCGGCACCTTCGGGCTTGACGGCACGGTGACCGTGGACCTGAACAGCCGTAACGACGCGGCCGTCAACGAGGCAACCGGTTCGCTCCGCTACGACCGCCGCACCGTGACCTCGAGCGTGCGCGTCTCCACGCAGGGCACGGTCGGTGTCGGCCCCGCCTGGCACAAGGGCGACCTGACGGGCGGGCTGCCGGGCGCGTCGCCGCTCGGGATCGGCGGCGCGTTGCCGGAGCGGCTCGTTGCCGCGCGCGTGATGCTGCCGGAGCGCGAAGGGCGGCTGCTCAATCGCGGCTGCTACGCGGATCAGCAGTTCGCATCGTTCAACGCCTTCGCCGCGGCGGTCAACAGCTCGCGCGAAGAGTGGATCGAGATGTACCGGAATAATCACAACTGCGACTATCCGACGGCGGTCGTCAAGCTGAACGCCGACCTCGCGATGCTGCAGAGCCATCAGCGCTCCAATCACACGTTCCTCGTGCGGCGCCGCCTGAAGCCGGAACACGCGCGGCGTGGCGACGTCTATCGCGCGCTCGAACGCATGCATGATGCCGCCGCGCAAACCGCGGGCGGCAAGGGCGAGGACTGGTCGCGACCGCTCGACGCCATGTTGCGCGAGCGCGCGTCGTGGCTGCCGGAGCGGATCGCGGTCAACGAAGTGGCGGGACGTGTGCACAGCACACCCGGCGTGATTACGCCGATCGGCGGCGTCGCTTCCGCAAGCGTGCTCGCGCAGCGTGAACTGCTGCGCTCCAAAGGGTGAAGTGTAGAAGGGCCAGATATCGATGAGTCTGCACCGATTTCGTCGAAGTTGCGCCGGCGTTTCATCGGGTTTCGTTAGGGGATGCCATGTTTCGCTGCAACCGCGGAGGAGGGCGCCGGGTGGCGCCTAGCATGCTTTCGCGCACCACCCTGAAACTCTCTTGGAGAAAGACATGACTCGCATCAATTCGGCTCACACGTCAGCGACCGATCACAACTCGGAGGCCAGCTCGTCCGGCACCGGCGAATCCGCCGCGCGCCGCGGCGGCACATCACGCAAGCGCGGCGCAACGTCGCTAGGCGGCACGGGGAGCCCGCAGCCGTCGGCGCCCAAACGCGCCGCAACCGGCGGTGGCGAGAGCGCCAATCCGCCGGTGCGGGCCGGTGCGGACAAGCTGCTGCGCGCTCACACCCGCTTTTTCGACGACAACAGCGTGTCGGTGCGAGGTTTCGACGTGTCTCCCGCAAGGCCTGGCGCAGCGGGGCAGAAGCGCGCGGTTTCGCAGGCTCTGCGCGGCACGCCTGAACTGTCCGCCATGCTGACCGCCACCGTCGACACCATGGCGCAGCACCCGCTGGAGAATGCGCATGCGAGCCGCAACGCCACCGGCGACTGGATGTCTGATTCGCACTTCCACCCGACGAACTACGTGCAGCAGGGTATGGTGCCGCGCGAGATGTTGAAGATGATGGACGAGGTCGGCATCCACCGCAGCGTGATGTCGCCGATTCCGACCGACGTGATGCCGTGCGGCAGCCATGACGAGCACACTCACGCGCCGAACCACAACAACATTCCCGCCGAGTCGTACTACGTGCAGCAGAAGTACACCAACATCCAGCCGCATGAGTTGACGCAGGACGTAGAGAAGGAAATCACGCAGGGCGCGCACTTGATGCTGAACCAGCAGGTGGATGCCGACACCGCGTTGTTCATGCAGATCGCGCAGCTCTCTCATGCCGAGCGCGATCGCCTGGATCCGATGGTGACCGGCCTGCACCTGGGTTCACCGCTGAGTCCGCAAGCGCTGCTCCTGAAGCTCGCGACGCACCCGGGCATGTTTACCGGCGTGGGCGAAGTGACGATCCACAAGGAACTGGTGCAGCAGCAATACGAGGGATCGCGGCAGGCGAATCTCACCAACAACGTGCAGTCATTCAAGCATTTGGTGGCGACGGCCGGCGTGATCGGCATGCCGGTGGTGCTGCATTGCGACGTCGATTCGACGGCGAACCAGCGAGCCAATGGCATCGGTCAGCCGCAGTATCTGAACGACCTCAAGAAGCTGTTTGCGTCGCCGGAGACCAGCAAGACCACGCTGATCTGGGCGCATTGCGGAGGTATCGGACGCTTCGTGCGCAAGCCGATCGACCACGCGAACAATCTGCGCACGATCCTCTCCGATCCGAAGATGAGCCACATCCACATCGACATTTCGTGGTCGCGCGTGGCGCGTCAGATCGTCATGAAGACGCAGCCCGACGGCACCGAAGTGCCGGATCACGAATCCGTGCATGCGTGGGCGGCGCTCATCAACGAGTATCCGGACCGTTTCCTGTTCGGCTCGGACGCGCTCAATCCGCAGGTCAAGGACACGTGGGCGGAAACCGGCAACATGTATAAGCCGCTGCTCGATAAGCTGACGCCGGAAGCGCGCGTCGCGGTGAAGACAGGCAACTACGATCGCGTGATCACAGAGGCGCGTCCAAAGGTGCGTGCTTTCGAACAGCACGTGCTGACCCGCGAGTTCGTGGAAAAGGGCTTGCGTTCGTCCGGTGACGGTCGGGTCAATGACGGTCCGCACATCAACCCGGATGCCTTGCGCGCCGCGCGCGACGAGGCGTATGCGAACGCGGGTGTCGATCTCACCGGGCGCCCGCTGGACGCCGCGGTGCACTGAGCGTTGTCTGGCTGCCGGCGCTCGCGCCGGCCAACGTGTGTGAAAAAAGCGCCCTCCGAAAGGGCGCTTTTTCTCGTCTTGCGGTCTGCAACGATGAATGAAGCGGCGAGATTCAGCCTGCCGTTCTTCGCGGCGGCGCTTGCTCCGGACCGCGAGCGGCGAGCGTCTCCAGTGCGCTCCGATAGGCCGCCTGCAGTTCGAGGAGCGCCACCTTGCCGTGGGCAGTCGTCGGGTTCAGCAGTCGTTTCTTGAGGTTGTAGCGTTGCATCACGAGCTCAAGTGTCGCGTGCTCCTGCGGCACACCGAGGACCGTGTGCCACGGGCGCACTGGGCTTGCACTGCCGGGGTGATCTGCGACCTGCGCCGGTTGGCCCTGAGCCGCCGCTCCGCTTACGGCGTAAGCCGCATGATAGCCATGCGCGGCGGGCCCATAGTGATACGCGGGCGGCGTGTGCCACGGGGCCGCCGACGGCCAGACAGGCGGCGGCATCGCGTTCATGCGGCCGCTGTGCGTCGACACGAAGAACGGCCGCGACGCGCTCGGATAGAGGCCGAAGCTTAGCGTGCGAAAGCGTCCGTTGAAATGAAAACCGATGTGCATCTGTTTGCCGACGGGACCGTCGCCGGAGCCGTATGTGAAGCCGAACCGGCTGTTCGCGCCGACTAGCCGGCTGTGATAGGACGGCATGCTCCAGCTTGGCTGCGGTTGCCAGTGCTGCGGTTGCGTGTAGGCGGCGTATCCGTGAGGCGAAAACGCGGATGCCATTGCGGGATGCGTGTGCTGGGCCGTCCAGTTCCAGTTCGAATAGTAGGGCGCGTGGCAGGGTGCCGCCCATGGTTGCATGTGGGGTGCGTACGCATGGGACGCGTAAGACGCATAGCTCCGTCCCGGATGCGGAACGAAATACGGGACCGCATACGGATGGGCGGGGGCGCCGTGGCCGCCCTGCGGCTCATGTGAGCCGGCGCTGGTTCGCTCGGGCTCGGGCGCGGCATGCGTGGTCGCCGTGGCCTCCGGTCTTGTCGCGCTCGTCTCGCTTGCGATGCCGGTCGCGTTCGGCGGATTGCTTGCGCTGCCGGCCGCCGACGCCGTTGCCGTGGGCTCCACCGCCGTGTCCCCCTGCGGTGGAACCGCTGGCCGCTCCTGCACATCACGCGCGTGCGTGATGCTGAAGCGCGCGGCGGGCGGTGTTTCCTGGTCCTCCTGAAAGCGGCGCGAAAAGGCGGCGACGCGATCGGTGATGTCGCTGTGCGACAGCGTGCGCCGCAACGTGCGCGGCGCGGGCGCACCCGGGGTTCTCCTCTGCAACGAAGACGCGCTTCCCGGCCCTTCCTGCAAGCCGGCGCTCAAGGCGCGCGAAGGCCGATTGCCTCGCCCGGCGGCGTGGTCCCGTGCCGGCTGGGCGTCCGGTCTATCGACGGTGGAAATGCTGGGCGAGGAAGTGATTCGATCGGGCATCGGATGCTCCTTGTGCCGCGGATGCGCACATTCGTGATGTGATGAGCGGCCGGTCTGCGGCTCGCGCGGATATCGGAGCGTAGACCCGCACGGCCCGCGCGCCAGGCGCGCGCGGCGACACCATGGCGCCGCAAACGAAGCGCCGCGCTGACTTCGCTGCCGGCGCACCGGTTTCGCCTTCGTCCCGCACGAGCGAGGGCGGTCCTGGCTAACGTCGCGCTATCCACAGACATGCAATTCCAGCCGGATACGGCAAAGCGAGGCCAGATGACTGTAACGATCCAACCACGCGCGCAAGCGCTTGTCGACACGATTCGCGAGCGCATTGCGGAGGCGGGGCGCATGCCGGGACTGGTGGCGCGGCACGAAGCCATCTTCGATATCGTGCCCGCGATGAAGGCGCAAATCGACGAGTTGCTGGCCGACGACGCGCTCGCCGCGGACCAGGCCATGCAGTCGCTGCGCGAAGCCTTCGAAGCGTTCAAACACGATCACGCGATTCCGCGTCTGCCGTACTCGCCGCAAATAGACGCCCGCTATCCGTATCGCGACGAGTTGTCGAATCCCGTTTACATCGTCGCGTTGCGCTCGAAGCAGGGGCCGAATGCGACAGCAGACTCGCATCTCGCCGCGGTGCAGCGCTATATCGATCCGGGTCTGCATGACCGCGCGCGCGCCGATGCCTATGCAAGCGCCATGTACTGCCGCACGATCGGCCCCGCTGACCTGCGCGATGCGCGCGAGCACACGCTCATTGGCGAGCGCGGCGCGTTCGCGGCGCGGGCGATCCGCGCGGGCGAATGTCTCGGCGTCTATGGCGGCCGGCTCATGAGCGCGGCGATGTTTTTTTCCTGCGTGGAGGAATCGTTCGTGCTGAGCGCGAATTCGGACAATGCCGTCGCTTTTATCGATGGCGAGAACATTCTGGCGATGGCGAACACGTCCCTCGCGTACGACGACGAAGGCGCGCCGGTTGCCCAGGCCGATGACGACGGCTACAACATGGAGGCGCTGACGTTCGATGCGTCGTCACGCTGCGGCCGGCACTTCTCGATCCGCGCGTTCTTTGCCCGACGCGAGATCGAACCGGGCGCCGAACTGAGGTGGAACTATCGCTATTCGCCGGAAATCGTCGAGCACGTGTTTGGTGGTGCGCGCCGGCAAGCGCAGCAGGCACGCGCGAACGGGTTCTGTTCGGGCTGAGCGGCGCGGGCATGCGCGTTCGTCAATGGACGTGTTGCTGTTGCTCGCAGCGCCCCATTCCGGCGCCTGGGACGATATGAGCGCACGCGCCGAAGTCTGCGTGTGGGAAATGATGCGTCAATTGGAACAGTCGCGCTTCGCCGACTGATCAGCGAGTGCGTCCTTGATGGCGACGCACAGGCGGAAGGCGACGATTTGCGCGTTGCCGGCGGCCCGCTCGATGGCGTCGGTCGGCTCGAGTTCGAGCGCGTGTTCGTATTCGCGCAACGCGGCGATGTCGTCGCCCGATGTTCCGAGGCATTGCGCCGTGCCGGTCAGCCGGCGAGCGATCGTCAGCGCGTCCGCATAGCGGCGTTCGGACAGACACAGGTCGAGTTGCGCGCAGTAGTCGCGAATCTGCCCGAAGTGCTTTTCGAGCAGCGCGACAAACTGTTCCGGCGGACAAGTGAGTGCGAGCCGGGGCACATCGCCGTCGACGTCGCGCGGGTCGCCTGCACGGGTCGAGCGCTTCAGAGATTTCATGTATCGAAGGGTATTCAGCAATTCATCATCATGGTTGACAGGCTGCGGATCGCAGTCGGTGAGACCCGCGGCAATCGACGTAACGATACATCGATTGGCGGAGCCGCGCAGCACGCGTGAAGCATGAACGTTCGCATCGAGGGCCAGGTTTTCGGCCTCTTGCGCTCTTTCGACGGCGTTGGCGACCTAGCATCACGGCACCGTACGTGACAGGCGAGGAATTGATGAACCCGCCAGCCCAACACGCGCCGCACCGGTCGACGCAATCACCGCAGAATGCCGAGGCTCGTCGCCGCGGCGATATTGCGGCCGCCATCAAGCGCATGCGTGGTGGCGAAGCGACCAGCAAACCGTCACCCGTGCACCTGAGCAGTACCACCGGCTGCAGGCAGGTGCCAGCCGATCAGGTCGCAACGCCGTCGCGTTCCTGATCGGGGCGCCGACTGGGCGAGTTGTTGCACGAAGAACGGCCATAAGGTCATGAGGCCATGAGGCGTCCAATTCGAAACCTCGACAAAGATTTTGTGCATATTGAGAAGGATCGTTCACAGTGGTCAAGACGACAAGAGCGGTATTGTTGGGGTTGGTTCTTTCGGTGAGCGCGCTTTCCGCGCAAGCCGGCGAGACGAAAAAGGTCGATGTCCTGCTGGTGGGCGGCGGCATCATGAGTTCGACGTTGGGCGTATGGCTCCATGAGCTCCAGCCCGACTGGTCGATGATGATGATCGAGCGCCTCGACGGCGTGGCCAAGGAAAGCTCGAATGGCTGGAACAATGCGGGCACGGGACATTCCGCGTTGGCCGAACTCAACTACACGCCCGAGAAGCCGGACGGCACGATCGACATTTCGAAGGCCGTCGAAATCAACGAGGCCTTTCAGGTGTCGCGCCAGTTCTGGGCCTGGCAGGTCAGGAACGATGTGCTCAGGAATCCGCGATCGTTCATTAATTCGACTCCGCACATGAGCTTTGTCTGGGGAGACGACAACGTCCGTTTCCTCAAGAAACGCTACGATGCGCTGCAGGTGAGCCCGTTGTTCCGCGGTATGAAGTACTCGGACGATTTCGACCAGATCAGGCAGTGGGTTCCGCTGATGATGGAGGGGCGCGACCCCGCGCAGAAGGTCGCGGCGACCTGGTCCCCCGTGGGCACCGACGTGAACTTCGGCGAGATTACGCGCCAGTTCGTCGGATACCTGCAGAGCCAGCCCAATTTCACGCTTTCGCTCTCCAGTGAAGTACGAAGCATCAAACGCAATGCCGATGGTACGTGGCGAGTGTCCTACGTGAAGACCCAGACCGGTGATTCCGGGCAGGACGTGGACGCGAAGTTTGTGTTCATCGGTGCAGGCGGTGGTGCGCTGCACCTGCTGCAGGCATCGGGCATCCCGGAAGCCAAAGACTACGGTGCGTTTCCCGTCGGTGGTTCGTTCCTGGTGACGGACAAGCCGGAGATCGTGAGCCGGCACCTGGCCAAGGCTTACGGCAAGGCTTCCGTCGGTTCGCCGCCGATGTCGGTGCCGCACCTGGACACGCGCATCATCGACGGCAAGAAAATCATTCTGTTCGGACCGTTCGCGACATTCTCGACCAAATTCCTGAAGACCGGGTCGTACCTCGATCTCCTGAGCAGCACCAATGTGCATAACGTCGTGCCGATGGTGCATGTGGGCATCGACGAGTTTCCGTTGGTCGAATACCTGGCCGGTCAGCTGATGTTGTCGGATGACGATCGCTTCAATGCCCTGAAGGAATACTTCCCGCAGGCGAAGAAGGAAGACTGGCGCCTGTGGCAAGCCGGTCAGCGTGTCCAGATCATCAAGCGCGACGGTGCGAAGGGCGGCGTCCTCAAGCTCGGTACGGAAATCGTGAGTTCGCAGGATGGCAGTATCGCCGGTCTGCTGGGCGCGTCGCCGGGTGCCTCGACCGCTGCGCCGATCATGCTCAGCCTGCTCGAGAAGGTGTTCAAGGACAAGGTCGCGACTCCGGCCTGGCAGGAAAAGATCCGCGAGATCGTGCCGAGCTACGGGACCAGGCTGAACGACAGCCCGGCCAAGGTCTATCAGGAATTGACCTATACCAGCGACGTGCTGCAGCTGACGCCGCCGCAGATCGACCTCACCGTCGCGCCGCGTTCGACCGCGGGAGCGGGTGCGTCCCGGCCGAGCAAGGCTGCGGCTGACATGGCGCTATAAGCGCCATGGGCGCTCTCAAGCGTCCTGCCGCAGTACGGACGGTGAGGCGCTTGCGATAGCTGAACCGATCGGGATAGGTATGTCCCGATCCGCATTGGAACGAAGGAACACGAAGGGAACGGCGCGCGAGCCGCAGTATCCCCGTCGTGTTTCATCGCGAGCATCACAGCCAGAGAGGAACATCATGAAACGGATAATGAAGGCGAGCGCAATGAACCTACCGAAAGGCAGGCGCGGTCTGCTTCGCGCATTGGGTGTCGGGGCTGTCGCCCTGACTGCGGGTGCGAGCATTTCGGGGGCTCGTAGTGCTGTCGCCGCGACCACGGGAGCAGGCACTTCGGTGGATGCTGGGGTACGGGCGTTCAAGCTATACACTGGGCCCGATAATGCATCGCATGTGCTTGAAGGCACGATAGACCAGATGGATCGCACTGATGTAGTCGCCATCCATTTCAAGGAAACGGCCGCGCACGCCTCGTACGGTTGGCACACTGCCCCGGAGTCGCAATACGTGATTACGCTGTCGGGAACGCTTGAATTCACTACCCGCGAGGGCGAAACATTCGTGGTGCGACCCGGAGACGTCCTGCTCGCCGAGGACAATATCGGCATCGGCCACAAATGGCGCCTGATCGACGATCAGCCGTGGAGGCGTGCATATGTAGTGCTGAAGCCGGGCGCCAGGGATTGCTTCGTGGCGAAGAAGGGCGGTTGAGAACTTTTCCATGAAGAACCTGGCAATTGCTTTAGTGGACCGTCCTGGTACCCTCGCGGAAATGACCGACGCTCTTGACAGAGCAGGTGTGCGCATTGAAGGTGGCGGCGTGTTTGTTGTTGACGGATGTGGCGTGGGACATTTCCTTGTTAAGGATGTATCCAGTGCCCGTCGTGCGCTTCTCGCCGCAAACATACAAGTATTGTCCGAACGAGATGTGGTCATCCCGAGACTCAATCAATCCGTAGGAGGACAGTTCAGCCACTTTATGCGCAGAATGGCCGACGCTGGTATCAATATCGAAGTCCTGTACACCGATCGACACAGCCAGGTCGTCATCGTAGTTGATGATATCGAGGCATCACTTGCAGTCAACAGGGCATGGGATATCGAACAGGACATGCTGTGGAGTCTGTTCAATGACGGACTCCACTAGACGGGCTGGATCTGGGCAACATAGTGAAGACGAGTCGATAAATCAAGCGGGGCCAATGATCATGCATTCGCGGCGCCTTACCGCCTGTGCGCGCCCAGAGGCCGATCATTGACTCGCGACCGTAGCCGTCGCGAGCGGCATCGGCATCGTGTTGCCCTCAAATGCGACCTTGGCCGCACAGATGGCAACCGCGAAGCGCTGCAACGGCCACGGCGAACCGCATACGCGCTGGCATGTCTCGCGGCCGACTCTGCATATCCGATGCGCGTCACGCGCTTTAATACGGCGATATCCACGGATGCAAATGGCTGATACGCGCGCCCTGGCCGCGTATCCATTCGAGCGCGTACTGGCTCGTGCCAGTACGCGATTCCTCGACACCGCGCGCACTGTTGCGCACGCCGTGGCCTATGGTCCGGCCATGATGGCAGAGCGCGTCGATGCGCCCGCGCGGATAGCCTTGCGCAATGCGCTCGAATGCGTCGCGGTCTTGCGCAACGAGCGCCGACTGAGGCTGTTCGATCTCATGACGCGCGACTTCGGCAATCACGCGCAGCACACCGGCACGCGAAACGAAGGTGCCCGTGCGCATCACCTTGCTCATTCGCGTGCGCATCTGTTCCGGGGTCTGCCCGACGTGCACCTTGACCACGCGTTCCAGCGCGCCGCGCGAGATCACTTGCAAAAGCGCGGGCTCGCGCGTGACTTTGTCCCACAGTTCGCGAAGGCGGTTTTCGATCGGTTCGCTCTGACTGCCACGAGCCGTACGCTGCCGCATCTGGTTTTTACTTCCATCACGCAAATCCTTCAGCGTCTGGCGATGAGCCGACAGTTGTTGCCCGATGTCTTCGACTTCGTCGGATACGGTCATGTGACGCGCGCTGAGCTTCGCGTAGTGCTCGAACTCTTTCTTGTGCTGCTCCGCGTATTGAAGTATTTCGCCTTGCAGACGTCCAATGCGAATTTCAAGTTGGTCGATATCGCCATGGCTTGCGCCTGTTCCGACCGAAAGAGACTCACCTGTTTTCGCTTTCGGCATGCCCTCGCGCGTGAGCCTGGTGCGCTCGGCGTTCACTTCGGCAATCCTGTCCTTGTAGTAGGCGTCGAGTTTCGGCGCCACATGTTGACCCAGTGCTTCGATGTCGTCGATGTCGATGAGCTTCGCGAACTGTTTCTCCACCGCCTCGATCATGGCCTGAAACGCCGCGCGATTCGCGGTGAGCGCGGTGGTCACGGTCTCGACCTGCCCGGCCGCGCGCGCGATGTTAGGACCTATCAGGCGCACCTCGCCGAAGGTCACTCCGGACGATTGACGTTGCACGGCGGCCTGCAGATTATGCTGCGCGTTCCTGAACACCCGCAGCACCTCGCGCGTGGCGATTTGCGCGGGCGTCACACCGAGCCAGCGGCGAAACCCATTCATGTGGTCCATTGTTTTGCCTTGCCGCCGTGCAACCGTCGACACGCGCAAGCTGCGGGCGAAATCCTCCACCAGCAAGCGCTCGACGACGGGGTACAACGGCTTGAGCCGGGGATGCAACACGAGCGCCATGAACGCCTGCAACGCGTCTTCCGGCTTGACTTGCGGTTCTGCGGCACCGCTTTGCACAATGTGATCGAGCGCAGTGTCGAAAGATTCCTGAAACTGACGCTCGGGATCCTGAGGACGGCGCGACAGCCGGCCTTGCACGGGCTGCAGGCCGTGCAGCCATTCGGTGACCTTGTCCGCGAGTTCGGGACTCACGTGGTCGATCATTTCGAAGGTGCCGACGTCTCCCAAAGCGCGCAGCGTATCGCGGCTCGCCACGGCTTGCACTTCGCGCGCCGCGTTGCTGCGGCTGCTCTTTAGCAGATGGACCTGCTGCCCCAATGCGGCGATACGTTGTTCGTGCGCGACGCGCAGTTCGGCGCGGCTCGTGCCGGCTTGCGGCGGACGTGCCGCGATGCTTGCGACCGGCGCGTCGGCGGTACGGGCTTCATGCAATTGTTCGAGGCGGCTCGACTTTTCTTCGAGCGACGCATTCAGCTTTTCGACAACCGCGCGCGCGCGTTCGCACTGTTTGCCGAGCGTATCGACGCTGCGCTGCGCGATGTCTTTGCGCGCTTCGAGCCGCGCAATGGCCTGCTGCACTTCGGCTTGCGAGATTGGCGGGGCATCGGGCGCGTCGGGCGCATCGGGCGCATCGGATTGTGCGGGGGCCTTCAGCGCGAGTAACTGGGTCTCGATCTCACGGATTTCATCGGCGAATGCGAGTATCGCATCGATATCGCGTTGCCTTGCCCCGAGCGCGATGGCACGGTTCGCGGGTTCGGACCGTTGCTGCGCGACGGGCGTCACTTCGAGCGAAGACGATGACGACGCGCCTTCGGCCGCCGACGGATGCGCTGGCAAGCTGGCGATGAGCGGGTTCGCCCCGGCGCGCAAGCGGCGTTCCCGTTGCGCGCCGGTTGTTGCTCCAGTTGCTCCGGTCGTTGCGGCTTCGTGCTCCGGCACGTCGTGAGGTCGTTGCGGGGATCGAATCGGCTGAACCATATGTTTCCTTTGGTCGGGCGGTGGCTCACCGATGCCGCCGCGGGAAACCAGAAAAATCCGCGACGTATGAGCCTATGACGAGTCGATTGTGGCCGCCGACAATACGCAAGCAACGAAGATGCGGCGAATAGGCGGCGACGAAGGCGAAACAGCGCTGTGTGTTGCCGAACAGCCGCTCGCTGCGAAACAAGCCTGCCGTTCGGGCTCATTGAACCGGTTCGCTGAAGGAATACGGATTTCGCCGACTCTCGATCGTGTGCCGCGCGGCGCTTGCGATACTTGGCGCGTATTCAGGAGACGTCGCTTTCGCGATCCGCCTGCAAGTCCATGCGCGCGCAGCGTCACTCGCGTTGCGCGTTTGTGCCGTGGTGCGTTGTCGACCGGTTGCATCGCTGACCGGCACGCCAAACCGATCTCAGGACAGCCATGAAACGTGTCGATAGCCCCTCCGCGCCCTTCACGAGTGCCGCAGCCGATGCTGCGGAGTACGGTCAATCGGGATCGACGTCGTCTGGCGCGCCGTCACTTAGACGTTCACCGCTGCGCAGCCGCGCTGCGGGACTGTTTGCGGCGCTGACGCCGTCGTCCATGCGCGCACAGCGGCATCAGCAGCAACCCCGGCAGCGTCCCCAGTTGCACGGCAACCTGCCGGCTTCGCTGCATCGACCGGGTGGCGCAGGCACAGATGCCCGCATAGCCGCCACATCAACGGGTGCACCAAGGCCCGCGACGGCAGCGGGCAGTTCGACGGCTCCCACCATGCCGGAACCAGTGGACCTCGCGGCCGAGTACGGCCTGTCGCGCCCGCCGATACCTGGAATCATCTTCGCCGTGAGCGATGCCCGACCGGACTATCCCGCACCGGTTCCGGGACGCCCATTGACATCCGATGAACGGAACGTGATGTCGAATTGGGCGAGCCGGATCGACAGAACCTTGCCTCGTAGCGCCAAGGCCGCATTCCACCACGACGTGGCGGCGCTCGGCCAGGAGATGTCCGGCGATGGCGCGCTCCTCAAGACTTGCATCGACCACATGCGCGAAGGTCTGACCGAATGCGCGGATCGCGCGCTGCTGATGTGGCAGCAGGTGCAGACCGCCCGTCAGGCGCATCATGCGAGCCGTGGCGCATACGACGCAGGCCAATTGTTTTTGCTTGGCCGCGGCATGTACCGGCTCGGCCAGGTGGACGCCTACGCGCTCACGTCCGCAAGCGGGCGAGGGTATGGAAACGACGAAGGCGTCGAGGTCGTCTTGCGCGCTCGCGAAACGTTACGCGAAACCCTCGAGCTGCCGATTCCGCACACGGACGGCGCATCGACGCACGACGCCGGTGTCGTGATCGAAGGACTCTCGGACGACGCGTTGAAAGCAGCGTGCTCGCGGATCATCAGAGGCGAATTGCGCGACGGCGGCAAGGCGCTAGCCGAGTTCCTCGCTAGCTGGACGCCGCTCGTCACGCATCTCACGGCGACCACGCCCGAACTGGCCGATTTGCATAAGTCGATCAATCAATACCGCGATGGATTGATCGATAGCATCGAGGCGCACTGTCACGATCCAGCGTCGCAGGCGGCCGCCGGCAAGGCGCCGCTGACGAGCGCGCAATACGGCGCGCGGCTCACGCAGGGCGGTGCGCAGGTCGGCGAGTTGCGCGATGCCGCGAATCTTGCCGCCGTGCGTGGCGCATATTTTCCGGTTGAGCCAGGAGCGCTCGAATCGCAATGGCAGGGCGTCACCGCGATGCGCACGCGGACAGCGGCGAGACCTTTCGTTCAAGGCTTGCGCGATGCGGCGAGCCAAGGCACGTTCAAGGCCGGCTGGGTGCATCCGACATATCGCTGGAATCATCTGCATATCGCGGCGGCCGCGGGCGATACGCAATTGACTCGCGCGCTGATCGAGCACGGCGTGCCAGCGGATCAGGCGGACACCTCCGGGCTCGCGCCACTGCACGTCGCGGCCGCGAGTGCGAGCGCCGGTTCCGTTGCGACCTTGATCGCTGTGCGGGCCGATGCGAATGCGCCCGACCGCGCGGGGTATCGTCCGTTGCATTGGGCCGCGCGCTCGGGCGACCGGCGCACTGTGGAAGCAATGCTGCCGTCGGTGACGGAAATCGACGCCGTGCATTCCGACACAGGCACGACGGCGTTGCATCTTGCCGCGACGCTCGGCAAGCTCGACGTGGTTCGTGCGTTGCTCGCGGGTGGGGCGAATCCGTTGCTGAAAACAGCGGACGGATCGACCGTGCGCGATGCGCTGAAGCACTCGCAAGCCGCCCGTCGCGCGCCGGAATACAAGCTCACTTACGAAGCATTGAAGGCGGCTGAACGCGTGACGCTCGCCGCTGCGTCCAGCCACGCGCGGTAGGTGTCGATTTCAGGAAGCGGTCGTGCCGGACAGCATATCCGCCACGCGGCACGACTCACGTTGCGCTGAACGCGCGCCGTATCATAGCGGCTTGCGCGCGACCACCGTCGGGAACATGCGCGCGCGGTCGTCGATGAACTCGATATCCACGAAACCGGCTTCGCGAAGTTGGCTATCGGTTTGCGCATGAGTGCGGAACGCGCTCCATTGCGCTTCGATGATGCGCACGAAGAGCAGATGCTGAAGCGCAAGCACTTCACGGTCGATCTGCGCCATGTCCCACGGCGACTCCGGCGACAGCGTGGGCGGTGGCGTCAGGAAACTCGTGACGAGCTTTCCGTCCGGCTTGAGCGCATCGAAAAACGAGCGATAGAGCGCGACGACACGGCCGTCGTCGGGCTCGTAGATGTTCAGGCCGTTGCTCGTCAATACGTCGAAGCCGCGATGGACGCCCAACGACCATGCGTCCTTGCGATGCAGCGATACGCGCACGGAGAGGCCTCGTTCATCGGCGAGCGCGGCCGCGTGATCCAGCGCGGCCTGATCCAGATCTACGCCGACGAGTTCGATGTCTTCCAGCCCTGTGTAGTCGAGCAGTAGCAATTCGCCCATCACGCCGCACGGAACCGATGCGAGCACCATCCCCGGCGCGAGCAGTGCCTGCAGCGTACGACGGAAAATGCCGAAGCGTTCGCGTGTCGCGAGCACCGCCGGCAGCGTGTCGAAAATCCGCGATTCCAGCGCGGTCATCGCGGCGGGCGCAGTCGCGCCGGCTTGATACGTGACCAGCCGATGCGTCCAGTCAGCATTCAAGCCGCGATGCTCGAGCAGAAACCTGCCGAGTTCGAAGCCGGACAACTCGTTCGCGAGCGCGATCTGTTGCGCGACGGTGGCGCCGGGTATGTCTCCCGCGCCGCGCAATCTCTCGACGATCGTCCGCAGCCGGTCTTCATACCCGCTCTTCGCGTTGCCGCCGTGAGAAATCAATCGGTCATCGGCGTTGGCTTCAATTGCGGCTTGATCTGTTTTCGTCATTACCGGTCCTCTAGAGCGATGTTCGATGTGCGGCATGCCGTAGTGTCGTTGGCTGCCATCGGGGCTTCGCACTGTATCGCAGTTCCGCGGACCTCGCCGCGCGAAAAGATGGCAATCGGCGGATCGACGCCGACACTTCGGTAACGGAGAAAGAACTTCGCTGTCCCACGCCGGGCGGCTCGCGTTTTTGCGTAGGGTATGCGCCACCCGATCGGAACTGAAGAAGTCACCATGTCCAAAGTATCGGCGGAAAGCAGCGTTCAGGCGCTTGCTGAGCTCGCATTGTCAACAATCGGCGATGCAGACGTCGCACGAATGCCCGCGCATTCCAAGGCGAGGCTGGCTCCCGGCTTCGCAGCATTGAAGTCGACGGCCGCGCACTGCAGGCAACGCCCGATGGACCGCCCCAAGCTGATGCGTACGCCGCAAACGCGCGAGCGGCTGCATCGCCTGCGTCACGAACTGGGCAGGATCAGCCCGCCGCCGTCGACTATTGAAGAGGCGCGCGCCGAAATTATCCAGGCCATGGCACGCGCGGATCTTGGCGCTTGGCGCGTGCCGGAGCTCACCGGCGACTCGGCGCTTCACCATGCGGACGGCTCGGTGCAAATCGTTCTCATTGCGCATGTGATAGTTTTCAACAGCACAGGCGCCTTTCAGATTGTCGACACCCACCCGCCCGGTGCGCCGTATTTCGAAATGCGCGGACGCGATGGCGCGGCTTTCGTGCCACCTTGCGATATGCATGCGGAAGCTGACCGTAATGTAGGCCCACCACAAGACGAAACCAGCGGGCGTGCGGACCCGGCGCATCTGCGGCGCGCCTGACGGCTGGCGGGGCCCGAACAATTATTTTTGCGTCGCTCGCAACTTTTCGCGGCGGCGGCGACACTCACGGTCATCCACACAATCTGGCGGATGCGAGCACAGCGACATGTCACCGGAACCGATCGTTACAAGCAACGTCTGTCTTGCCGCGCGTAGCGTCGACGCGGAGGATGTCGCGCTGCTGCAGCGCATCTCGGCGGCGGACAGGTCCGCGCTGGCCACGCTCTACCGCGAATATCACCGGCGACTGGTCCGCTTTCTCGGCCGCTTCACGCGGCGCGACGACGTGATCGAGGAAGTCATCAACGACACCTTTATGATCGTCTGGCAGAAGGCTGGCGAATTTCGCGGCCAATCACGCGTGTCGACGTGGCTCATGGGCATTGCGTACCGCGTTACGTTGAAGGCACTGCGCCAGGGTGGCTTGCCGGCGGAACAGCAGCACGACTATGAGGGGCCGTGCGTCGAGCCGTTCGCCGAACACGAAACGACCGACTGGGTGACCAAGGGGCTGACCAGGCTCGCCCCGGAGCAGCGCATCGTGATGGAGCTGGCCTACGTAATGGGCCATTCGCTCGAAGAGATTGCGGAGATAACCGAAAGCCCTGTCAGTACCGTGAAGGCCAGAATGTTTCATGCGCGGGTCAAGCTGCGCAATCTGCTGCCGGCGCTCGCCGGCATTGATGGGAGCGCTCGATGAGCAATCCAGCCGAGAGCGAACTCGCTCATCTGCATGTATGGGAACTGTTGCCGTGGATCGTCAACGGCCGGGCGTCCGACGCCGAACGCAAGCTGGTCGACGCGCACGTGCGTGATTGCGAACGATGCCAGGCCGAGCTCGCATCGCAACGCACGCTGTGCGCGGCGATGGCGTCGCGCGAGGACGCCGGCCCCGACATCGAACGCGGTCTCGATCATCTGTGGGAGCGTTTTGACGAAGCGGCGCAGCCGGCCGTTCGCACCGGCACGTTGTCGTCGGCACCCTGGCGCGGCCGCATGACGGCGATCGCGTGCGGTCTCGCGGCCGTCGTGCTGCTGGAGACGGGCGCACTGGCGACGCTCGGTTTCAGCCGCGGCGCCGATAGCGTGCCGGCGAACTATCACACACTGTCCGAGGTCAATGCGGGCGCTGCGCGCGCGACGATCCGCCTTGTCGCCGATCCCGCGATGCCGGTTGGCCGGCTGCAGGCGCTGCTCGTGCCGCTTCATCTGCAGATTGTCGGCGGCCCGAGCGAAAACGGCGTCTATTCGCTCGCGCCGCTCGTGCCGGTTGCTCCGGGCGACGTCGCAAGGCAGCTCGGCGTGTTGCGCGCCGCGCCCGGCGTGCGCTTCGCGGAGCCGGTCGGGGAGGGCGCCAGCGGTCCCTGACAATTCCTTGTCAATTTTTTTTACTGTTCGGGTTCATCGGTTAGGATCGGCAAGCTAGGTGCGTTCCCGCGCGCCCTGAGCTTGCCGGATGGCTTGTGTAAAGCCATTGCTTTGACCGTCGTTGAGCCTTGCGCGGAGCTGGTATCCTGGTAACGGCTTCTTTGCGGGCGCGTCGGCGGCCTCCATCAGATGGGGCGATGACCACGGGCGCGAGGTTCGTCGTCAACGCGGGCTATGGCTGGCGCCTTTCCGGCGACTGGACCGCGCAGGCCATGCTCTCGCACTACCCGTTCAACCGGGCGCCGTCCGCGTCGCGTTCCAACTACAACGAACTTGCGTTGACCGCAGGCTGGCGCGACTCGGTGTTCGCGTCGCTCGCTACGCCACTTTTCGGTGGTGGACGAACCGGTTCGCCCGCCGGCCACGCTGGGCGTTATCCAGGGCGCATGCTCTTATCAGGCAATTTCACTAGTCAAGTGAGCGGCCTTCCGTCCGATGTCCGGTTCGACGCAGCGACAGGTGCTGGCTCTTCCTTGCCCGCCGAATTTTCCAGTGGAGCCACTTCATGCGTACACAGCGCACAGCCAGCACCCTTGCAACCGATCTCGCCGATGCTCACCCACCCCAGCGTGCCGGTGGCGATGCGAGCCGGTCACGGTCGAAGTCGCACTTCTCCGGTGCGGCGAGCACAGTCCTGTCGCAACTGAGGTCGATTGGCGGCGGCTCGCGCCCCGCGACGCGCTCGCCCGGGGCTGCTTCGGCGACTGTCACGGCGAAGGAAGATCCTGTCGGGAACGCCGTCCAGTGGATCAATCAGCAGCGTCGGCGAGTCGATACGCCGCGCGCCAGTGCGAATGGTGGCGTGATGAAACTGACTCGCGAGCAGGCTGTGGTGATGAACAAGGTCGTGCCGAAGCGGGCCGCGCCCAAGCCGCCGACGGGCGCGAGCGGCGCAACCGCCAAAGCGCAGCCGAGCACGACAGCGTCTTCTCACACCAACCCGGAGATCGAGCCCGACGACGACGGGCTGTTCGAACTGCCTCTGCCGGCCACAGAGCGCGCGCCGCAGAAGACGCTACTTCAGTTGTTCAATGAAGAGCGCGCCTTTCAGCATGCCCCGGCGTCACTCGCTCAGACGCAAACTCAAAACACGGCAGCGGCTCCCGAGTATGACGACGATCTGATCGAAGTGGATCTGCACAGCGGTCGCGTCAATACCGGCGCTAAGGCATCGGAGCCAGCAGAGCCATCGGCCCCAGCCGGGCCGAAGAGCGCATTGCGCAAACCGGGCGCGGCCCGCCGCGAGGCCGGGCCGCGCGTGAGTTGGCATCCGGATGTCCGGGACACAAAGTTGGCGTCCGCGGAAGAAAAGAGCGGCTCACCGCAACGCGAAGCTACGGCGAACACCGGAGAAATCGCGGTGCTTCAGGACTCCAGCAAACTTCATATCGACGAGGCAAGCGATCAAGGCAAGGAAAGCCATGCAGGTGTGACTGACGAGCCGACGCTCGCGCGGTCGCCGTCACGCCGTGAGCAATCGAGCGCGACGGTATCGTCCGCGGCTTCAGTCGCGACGCCCGGGACATCAACTACGCCCACAGATCGCGCGCGTCGCAGTGGTATCACGGGCATGCTCGGCCGCATGGTCCAACTGCCGCGAAAACTGTGGCGCTGAGTGACGAGGTCACCCAGCAGCATTGCGGGGCAGGGGCGCACTTTGAAGCGCGCTCTCAAACGCACTTGACGTTCCCCAACATATCCATCGTCTCTCGCAGCTTGCAGCGCGCCCGATGCATGCGCGCCTTAACCGTCGTCACCGGGCAGCCGGTGATCTCCGCGATCTCTGCGACCGAATGTCCGAGCACGTAGGCGAGCGCCATCACGAGCCGCTGCTCGACGGGTAGCAGATCGAGCGCCTTCGATAGCAGGTCCGACAATTCATGGTCGTGCCAGTACTGAGCCATTGTATCGGCATGGTCGATGTCCAGCGGTTCGAATTCCGAACGGCGCTGGTCGCGCAACGCGCGCAGCGCCGAGCGATATGCGATGCCGATGATCCATGTCGAGACGCGGGCCTCGCCCCGGAAGTCGCCGGCCCGCTTCCAGACGACCATGAAGGTGTCGTTGATGATTTCGTCGATCACCTCGCTCTTCCACGTGAGCCGGGTCAGGAAGCGCGCAAGCCGCCGATGGTAGAGCCGGTACAGGCGGGCGAGCGCCGAGGCGTCGCCCGCCGCCACGCGCTCGAGCAAGGGCCGGTCGTGATCGACGGCAGCGAAGCCCTCACGCGCGACGAGATTCGCGGACACGTGGTTGGTGACTTCGTCGATCTCCTGGCGCGCGGTTTCGTGTCCACGCAGATCGCCGATGTCGTGCATCGCGCCGACAATGCCGGTGATGCGTCCGTCCTCGTCATAGACGACGCCCTTGTAAAAGCGAACCATGCGTACGATGCCCGCCCCGTTGCGCACACCGGCCGCATACGTCTGCACGCCGCCGTCGGCTGCGAGATCGAGGTCGGCCTTGTGATAGGTCAGCGCGAGGTCCGAGGGCGCCACGTCATAGACGGTCTTGCCGAGAATGCCGCCGCGGTCGATACCGAGAAAGCGTTCGAAGACCGGGTTGCAGCCGGTGTACAGGCCATTCGCGTCCTTGAAGAACACCGGCGACACCATGCCGTCCGTGTGATTCTGCAGGGTGGAAAAGTCGGTGACGCCGTCGCGCGCATACGCAAGCAGCCTCGTCTGGGCGCGTGCGCGTTCGATGATGGCGTCCGGGTTCAACAGGTCTTCGTCGTTCACCGCGTCGTGGGCGCCGCGCGCGATGAGCGAGACGACTTGCCCGGCAGAAAGCTCGCGTAGCACCGGGATCAGATAGTGTTCATCGCCGTTCTCGATCCGCAGCTTTTCTATTTCAACGCTAGCGTCGGTATCCGCGCAGTCGATAAACACGACCGCCGGCGACGGGTCTTCGATCAGATGCGCGAGCCTTAGCGCCTGTGCGCCATGGCGCCTGATTGCCGCGGGCGTTGGGCGATCCGATGAACTCGACCAGAAAATGCGCGTTTCGTCGACAAGATGTGCCACCATTCGCTTTCCTCACTTCTTTCTCATTGACTTGTGCACCGAACGAAAGAACGGCGGCAAGTCAAGTCATGCGGGCAAGAGAGGCACGGATCGGATAAGCCATGGGGCTGACGAAAGTTGCATGGCCCGCGCCTCAAACCGTTTGCCCAGCTATGAGCATACCTGCCCGACAGCGCGGAAATTATTGAATCGCGCGGCAGTTGGGACCGGCGGCCGCGTCTTGTCCCATGTATCGGGAACTATGTGACTCAACCATGAATGATTCGCTTAATTCGCGTCCGGATCGCGGGTAACCTGCGCTTCGTCGCGCAACGCGAACTATTCTTTGCGCAATTATTTTTTTGCGATGCAGTGACTTGCTGGTAGGTGGCGTCATCGAAGCAATCGGCGCGCGCGGATGGCGTGATGAGCGCAATGGCCATGCCGTGGGTGATGGCGAGCGGCGAACGATGAATGGCGTGCTGCATGACGAACTCCTTCGAATCCTGCCGGACGGCGCGATTATGGTCGTCGCGACAATGAACGCGGGTGTGACGGCCGGAAAAAATGAAGGCGTGAACGAAGCCTGTCGCGCGGCGGCACACGGCCTTGTGCATGGTTCGCGCATGGACCCGACTTTTCGCGGGGCTTCAGCGGGCGTGCTCAAGAGCAAGCGTTCAATACGTGCTCAAGCGATGCGGGGCGCATCGTGCCGCGCGCGCGGCCGTTCGCTTAACCGCCTGCCGCGCAGAGGAGGCGCCATGAAAACCCGTTCAGCGATCGACGCACGCTCGATGTCCGATCTCGGCCCGACGCCCGAGACCTCGACGCGCCGCAACGACACAGGCCGTCGTGCGCGCGCTCGTTCAACCGACTCCGCGTTGCTCACGCTCGGCGCGCGTTCGCCATCGCCGTCGTATTCACCGGCCGCGGTCGGCGACGGACGTGCGTCGCGCGCACCGGTTGAGCAATTGCAACGCTGGGGCGCGAGCGGAGAAATCCGGGAAGTGGCACCGGGCACGACGCTTGGCGAACTGATGCACCGCGAACGCCCCACGCCGGAGACGACTGCGCACATGGCGCGCCTGCAACAGCACAACGCGACGCACGAACGTTCGGTGGGCGACAGCGGCAGCATGGTCGGCATGCGCTCGCCATCGCGTGGATCGCCGTCGACGCGATCGCAAGGTGGCGTCGATCCACAGATGTCCTTGCAACCGAAAACACGGGCGGAAACATCGACGAGCACGGCAGCTCCCGGCGCGACCGCAAAAGTCGCGCATGCGCCGCGATCCGCAGGAGCATCACCTGCTTCCGAGGCGCGCACAGCAAAGCCGAGCTCCATTCGCGCGTTGCCCTCAGGACCGAAGATCAACGGCATGGACAACGTGCTGATGTCGGCCTACAACCTCGACGACGAGCAGCTCTCGTTGATCACCGGAGCACTCGGGCTTGGGCCCGCGCATGCCGATGAATACGTACGCAACATGCAGACGGCCACACTTGGGCGCATACTGCGCGGCGCGGTCTATCAGGGGCCGTCCATACCTGACGCGGCTTCGATCGCGCAGTTGAAATTCGGCCGCGGTTTGCCGCCCGAACGCCTGCAGCATCTCGTCGCGGTAGCCGGCAGGGCCGGCTGCTTCATGACCGAGCGACAGCAGCGAGGCAAGAATGGCGAGACGCAGCATCTGTTGCAGCTGCATTTCACCGGCGACGATGGCGCCGAGTCCCTCGCATCGCAGCCGGATTCCGTCAACTACAAGGCCGTGAAGGCGCTGTCCGAACTGATGGCCGAGCTCACAGCACCCGGGTATCGCGAGGACGCACAGCGCTTTTCGATCGACTCGGTCGCCGCGGGGATGAGGCCGGGCGACAGTTCGGGGGTATTCGTCGAGCACTTCGCAAAGCACACGCAGGCGAGTCCGCCGCGTATCCAACTGGTCTCTGAACACTTGAACGAGGCCAACATCCGCAACGCCTGGCTGTTCACGGCGCTCACTCCTGAACAGAAGGAGAAGCTCGTGCATGCGTCGAACGTCTCGCATCTTCAGTTCGAGGAGCGGCGATCCACGGCGGCAGACGGCACGCGCTGCGTGAAGCTGCGCGTCTTCTTCGGCGGAACGGAGAACTGGCGCGACGTGAGGCAGGCGCTCGTCAGCGGGACGGGCGGCGTTGGCACGGTGTTTGGCGCGGTGCGCGACGCGGCGGAAATCATTGCGCAAAAGATCGAGCACGCGCAGCGCGAAGGTTATCGCGTCGAATTCGACCACATCGCGGGGGCGTCGATGGGCGGGGCCAGCGCGCAACTCTTCACGGCGGCCCTGCAAAGCCGCGTCAGGTTGCAGAAGCCGGCGCCGCTCGTACTGCTCGATCCGCAATTGCCCAACACCGCGCAGTTGCGACATGCGGTAAAGGGGGGCACGCTCGAATACGACTATGCGAAGCCGCGGGGCGTCGCGGTCACGCTCGACTATCCTGCGAACCCCCGAAAAGGGCTGATGGGCCGCATGAAGGGCCTCGGCTTCAAGTCACCGGGCCTTGTGCGGCTCAAGCTCGCGTTGAGCGACTACGATGCCACGAGGCTCACGCCCGAAGGCGACACCGAGAGGTCGCCTCCGCAGACGAGCGGCCCTCCGGGCATGGGCTATCACGCCGACCCCGAACTGTATCTCGCAGCGATAAACCGCTTCACCCGCCGCGTCGAACTGAGTTGATACGCGATGTGCATCCGTCGCGTCCTGCCGATGCACTAACAGACAGAGAGATCTCACTCGATACCGTCAACGACGTTTCGCGCAACGAAACGGGCCTTTTGGCGCTCCGTTCCCGCGCTCCGCGGAATACGACGAACCACATATCACGAGTGAGAGGACAACAAGCTGTCTCGGGGATGGCGGTCGGCATCGCAGGAGGGGTGCCGGCCAGTAATCGGAAAGGTTGTCACTTATTTGGATGCGAACCGCCCGTGAATAATGACCTGCTCTTTGCAATCGCGACTGACGATCGGATGCTTCGACGCAATCTTGAAGAATCACTCGCCGGAGATGGCATCGTTGTCAAGTCGTTCTCGTGTGAGCTCGACCTGTTGCGTGCGATGCGTGCGAACCGCTACGACCTGGTGCTGATCGACTCGAAGACCGAGTCGACAGCGACGAGCGCCATACTGTCATGGCGCAGCTTCAATGCCGACATCTGCACGCCGCTGATCGTGCTGACGAACAAGTCGAGCTGGGCTAGCCTGTTGCGCTGGATCGACACGGGCGCGACCGACGTCGTCAATTGGTACGACATGGAGCAGGTCCGTTTTCGCGCGCACCTTGCATTGCAACGGAGCGCTTCCAACAGCACGACGCACGAGATCCAGATCGGCCGCTATCTGCTGCAAAAGAACCCTGGCCGCGCGACCATCGACGGAGTCGAAATTCCGCTGACGGCGCGTGAATTCGCGATTGCGTGGCTGTTCTTCTCGAACCCCGGCAAATTCTTCAGTCGTGCGCAGATTGCAGCGGCATCTGGGCGCCGCCGAGCAGATTGCTGCGCGTACGCTCGAGCAGCACATCTACAAGCTGCACGCAGTGCGCACGACGGGCAAGTGACCGTTGATAATTCGAGAACGGCCACAACTAGTGCAATGACCTGACTGACGGAAACGGGTCGGCAAGGAGCATTCGATTTTCTCGAGAGCAGCCGTTCGCGATCAACAAAGTTGGCCGGAGGCGAATGAAGGGAATCGCTCCGATCACTCGACGTCCGGACCGCGTGTGGATGACCTGCGTGCGTCAGTGCCATTCGATGCGACGCTTTTCCTCAGTTTCACGGTGGCGCCGATCGTCATCGAAATGGAGGTACTGGCTCGTCGTCGTTAGGGAAGCGTGTCCCAGATTGTCGCGGACCAGTCGCAGATCGACCTGCCGATCGGCCATGTGGGAACCCGCGCTATGTCGGAGCCAGTGGGCAGATGCCTGTTCAAGACGGTTGGCACGTCCTTGATTCGAGCCATTCGAATCGGCGCTCGAACGCAAGCGACTCACTGCGCCTGAGAAAACTGAGGCCGGCCGGAAAGCGTGGAGGCCAGCATTCCGTAAAATTCAGGAATGGAGGCATACATGAACCGAATCCCCAAAGCCGTCTACACGAAGGAATTCCGTGAAGAGGCGGTGAAGCTTGCAATGACCGAGGGCGTTGGTGTATCGGAGGCTGCGCGTCGGCTGTCGATATCAATGAAGACAGTGGCAGACTGGGTGCGTGCTGCGAAGGCCGGCAAGCTGGAGCGTGTAGGTCAGCATCAAAAGGCGTTGACGGAGATCGAAGCTGAACTCGGGCGGGTCAAGCGGGGGCCGGCCGAAGTAAAGATGGAGCGCGATTTACTAAAAAAATTCGCGACGTACTTTGCGAGGGAGTCGCGGTGAAGTACGGCTTGATCGAACAGATGCGACAGGACTATCACGTGCCGCCGATGTGCCGGCTGCTGGGAGTGTCCATGAGTGGCTATTACGCGTGGCGCACGCGGTCGCCGTCGTTGCGGGCACGGCAGGAACCGCGAGTGGAGGCCGAGGTGCTCGCTGCGCATCAGCGCACGTGTGAAAGTGTTCGGGCCCGAACGCTTGCAGAAACACCTCGATGAGCACGGCGTGCAGATCGGCGTTCATCGCATAAAAAGGCTGCGTAAAAAGCTTGGGTTGCGTTGCAGGCAGAAACGCAAGTTCAAGGCGACGACCAATTCGAAGCACGACCTGCCAGTGGCACCGAACCTGTTGAATCAGGATTTCACCGCAACCGCGCCAAATCAGGCCTGGTGTGGCGATATCACGTATATCGCGACCGACGAAGGCTGGCTGTACCTCGCCGGCCTGAACGATCTGTTCAGCGGCGAGCTGGTCGGCTACGCCATGAGCGGGCGCATGACGAAGCATCTGGTGATGCAGGCGTTGTTCCGCGCGGTTGCATCGCAGCGCCCGGTGGCCGGTCTGATTCACCACACGGACCGCGGCAGCCAGTACTGCGCCCACACATATCGGGAGCTCGTCGGCCAGTTCCGTATGCAGGCGTCAATGAGTCGACGAGGAAACTGCTTTGACAACGCGCCGATTGAATCGTTTTGGGGTAGGCTGAAAAGCGAGCTGGTCTATCATCGACGCTTCGCCACACGCGAAGAGGCTAGGCGAGCCATCAGCGAATACATCGAGACGTCCTATAACCGGCAACGCACGCAGGCTCGTCTTGATTACCTGTCATCTGCAGCATTCACGCAGCGATACTATCTGAATCAGGTCGCTGCTTAACCCGTTGGCGTCGACGCGTTCCGACCGACCTTATTGCGGCTATCGTATGAAAACGTCCGAATCCTGAGAGCACCCGTATAGGCGCCACCGGCACTGGGTGTTGAACTCGAAGCCAAGCATCAGTACGGCCTATTCTATCCGACAGATTTCTGTCAGTGCGCCAACCAGTAGGCCGAAGGGGCCTACGCCGATACGCGATATTTATAGTGCGGGAAGCGATTTATTCGCAGCCTTTACCGGGTTCCGGATAGATTCGAGCATTCCTCTAGCTTCCCTTTCTCCGAACACTCATGAAGACGCTCGCGCCACTAGCCCGCCGCCCGACCGAACCTTCAGATCGCGCGCGCGCCTCCTGATTCCCGCGCGATCTGGCCGTCGCGCGCGTTATCGTCGCGCGACAGCAGCCTGAACACACTGAAAAGTGACGCGGCAACTCAGCCTGGCGCCGCGCCCCACGGGCTCCAGTCGAAGCCTCTTGTCGCTGCGCCGCTCAGCAGGAATGCCTGCCGCAAACTGGCCGATTGGTTCGGCCTGAACAAAACCGGGCTCACCCCACTAGCGCTCAACCGGATGCCCGACGCCTATGCGATCGAAGCAGCCGGCAACGCGACTGCCGGATCGACCTACACGTACGACGGATCGCTAGCGCACGACCTGCTGAATCTGGCAGGAGCTGGTTTATCGGCTGCAGCTGGCAGCGCCCTTGCGAAGCGCTACAGTGCAAGACTCGAGATCATGTTGCAAGCTGAAGTCGATGCCATCAAGAAAGCGTCAGCACAACAGCAGCAGGGTCGCCGCTCTGGCCGGCCATCGCTAAAACCGGCCAACGACAACGAACGCGCGCGCTATCCAGCACTCGACGCACACTACCGAGAGGCCGATCCAGCGTTCATCGGTAACCTGCTCGTGACACTCGACCGCAACGGACAATGGCAATACGATAAACAGAAGCTGCTCAGGATCGCCCATGACGATAGCCATCCTCGGGTACGGCATGCGCGCGACGTGTTGACGCTGATCTACATCGGCAGGCACCGGGATACGCACCGGCGCAACGACGGGTCGTATCACGCGGTCATCTCGACACTGGGCTCTGCTGCAAGTACGCTGATGATCGCCGGTACCCACGGCGCGGCGCTGCCGGTGGTGGTCGCAGGTTATGCGGTCGCCAGCGCACGCGAAATGCTTTTTCTGAGGAAGCCGCTCGTCGAAGAACGACAGAAGTTGCGCGACGCGAAGGCAGAACTGATGACGCGCATCGTGAAGCACCGGCTAAACGGTTTCGACAAGAACGGTGCGGAACATTTCGAAGCCGCGAACCGGCGTCCGTCCGCCTCGGGACAGTCACTGGACGCACCCGCGTACGGCCTGCCGCTGGAAGCCAAGGCGGGCATCGTCGCCGTAGCATTTGCCGATGCAGAAAAGAAAGTGGCAAACCGGAACGTCGGCAGGTGGATTCCCGGTGCCCTGATCGATCATCGCAAATCCACAGCGGCCAAAGACGCGGAGAGAACCATAGTGGTCAATCACGCACTCGATATCATGAGCAACGAACCGACGCGCCTGGAACGAAGGTCGGCCAGTGTGCTTACCGAACTGCACGCTATTGCGCTCGATTCCGATCTGTCGCTATCCAGCCGCGTCCGGAAGGTGAAGGTGCATATAAAGGGGCATCCTAGTCTGCGAGCGATCCATGCGCTCCTCACAGATATAGGCATGCGCACAGGCGAAGCACTTGAAGTTATGGCGCGGCTCGTTGAACTCCAGCTCACCGCGGCGGGCTGTGCTGGCAACGGCAATCCATTGCTGGCCGACGCGGTCCGGCTCGCGAACCTGACAGGTCAGCCGCAGTTTAAACGGGCAACGCCGGCCGCGCTGGGAACGGCCATCAACGAGGCGCTCAGCCGGCGACTCGTTCTGGGTTAGGCGCACCCTTGCCGGCGACGTGAGGCCGCTGCTCGCGTAGCCGAAATCGAGCGGAAAACGCAAACGCTGTGCGGTGCGACCGTCCAGCCCAGCCATACGACCATTCGAAGCCATTGGCAATCGTGCGGATCAGCACCACTCTCCGCCCGACTATCTGAACCAGCTCGCTGCTTACCACGTTAGCGTCCACGGTTTCCGACCGACCTCATTAGGAGGTACGTTGATTTCGAATACGCAACCAAACATTTGTCCCAACTACGTACACCACAAGACACGAAACCACCTGCAACACGTGATCGCCTGAGAAAATTGATGGCAGGTACGTCGCGTGGCGATCAATAGCGGATACCTCGTGAGGTTGAACCGTTGTGTCATTGACGATGGTCCTGCTTTCAACTTCTGGTAAATTCATTGCTGCGCGGCGCAGTACAAATACAAAGGCCGCCAATAATATCGTCGAGGTGCTTCATGGAAGTTCTTGATCGCGCGGCCGCCGTCTCGCCGGACGGACGCGTTGTGGTTTTCATGCTGCCGATCCGCGGGCGCGAGGTCGAAGCCGCGGTTGCACGCGACGCACTCGAAGAACACTTCTGGCTGCCGCCTGACGCCGACGCGGCACGCACACTCAAGACATTCGAAAGCGGCCGCAACCGCATCGTCGCTGTCGCACAAAGAAAGTTACTTGCGCGACCCGACGAACCGCTGCGGCTGACCGTGAACGACTTCGTGACCCGGTAATCGACTGTTGGCCAAGGATGATGGTCGCGGCGATGTTCGAGTGATAAATACATAAAAAGCACGATCGCTCCAATGTTGATCATTTCTTTTATGCAAAATCCGCGAACGGCAGGGAAGCCCCCAGCTCTCTGTGCCATGCGGTCACCAAATGGTACACGCTTCAACGCTGGCGCTATGCCTGCAGCCGCAGCGGCGCTGAGACCTCGACAGTGATGCCGGGCGTCCCGGTCATCGAAAAGTTTGAAACACTCGAGCACTGCAATATCCTGGAAGTTGCCATTGATCGTGCGTTCCATCTCGGAGTCATCGTTCAGGCAACCACGGCCGTCACCTGACCCGTAGCTGACGCGGAAGAACGTGATGTTGCGGCCAATCGCGCAGCCGGACAGGGCCCGGCGACGGGCGAATCGATGTTTAACCGGCATCGGGTTCTCCGGTCTGCTCATTGCCAGACCCGATGTGTCTGTCCTGCCGGCGCCTCAGCGGCCCGGCCAGCACCATGACGTGCTCGGGAAAGGGGACCTTACGCGGCTTCATCGCCTGTTCACGCGTTGCGAGTGCAAAGGCTCGCAGGCGCGCCCCGAGTTGCTCAGATGTTTCGACAGGCCGCAGCGCCGGTTGTTTGCGTCGCGTCATTGGTAGATCCTCCTGTGGGATGGGGCGGTGTATGGTTTCCGGCCTGTGTACGGTGTCGCCGTACAGGCCGGAGAAAACGTACGCGGAGCGCCGGGCGAGCGAACAGGATCATCCCGATGGTCTCAATGCAGCTGGCAATGCCGGGCGCGGGGATCAACCACGAGACGACGGCTTCGCTGCCCCGGGCCTGCGGGGTTCGGCAAGCTGCATCATTTTCACCGTCGTCCGGTGCTCCTGTCGATGCGAAGCATTTCGGCGAAGACACCGATAACACTTGGGCAAGCGCTTTTCATTTTTTAGAACACCTGCCAGGCTTCCATACGGAAAACAGCAGCAAGCCTGACCTTTCGTATTGATGCCTGCATGGAGTTCAGCGGAGATATTAGCAACGAATTCTCGACGTCCACACCCGTTATCACGGCAACGGTGCCTGAGGCCTCCGGATGAGGTTCGCCACGGCGACGATCCTCGAAGGCGTGTCACTGCCCTTAGGGGCTCATGCGACGCATGATCAACCCGGCTAATGCAACGTCAGTGAGGCCGAATCCGAGCGACTTGAAAATCGTTAGGTCGCCTCGTGCGCGGTGCACGCTCCGATGGTTCGCGAGCAGCGCACCGAGTTCGACAATGTTGTCCCAATTGACAACACCCGGCGCGGCCATCAGCAGATCGCCGGCTTCGCTGCGGGCCTGCTCCAGCGACTCGACGACAAGCGTGCTCGCACGCGCCAGCAGTGCGTCGTCGAGTTCGAGCGCATCGGGTTTGCTTGAACCGATCGCTGCGATGAATGTTCCTGCCTTTACCCACGCGCCGTCGAAGAGTGGCGTCACACTCCGCGTCGCAGTAACGATCACGTCGCCGCTTGAGCGGCCGCTTGCGCGTGGCAGCCTTCGATCAGTTTGCGAGGGAATAGCGCCTGCATTTCAGCAACCGTTTGCGCAACGTGATCGATTCCGACGATCAGCACGCGCTCGATGCTGGAATTGTCAGCGAGCGCACGAATATGTGCTCTGGCTTGCCGGCCGGTACCGAACACCGCGAGCACGCGTGCGTCGGACGGGGCGAGTGCGTCGCTGGCAATGCGCGTCACCGCTGCGGTGCGAAATTCAGTTAGTGCGTCGCCGTGAAGAATCGATATCAAGCATCCATCGTCGCTCGAAAAGAGCGGAACGACAAAATCGAACCGGCCACCGTGCGTCGAATAGACCTTCGCGCCGCACACGCCGCGCAACGGCAGGATCGCGCCCATCATGCTGATCGATACATTCTCGCCCTTTGTTCTGACACGGGGCTGAACCGAAGCGCGGCCCTCGCCGTGTTCGACGAGCGCGGTGCGCAGTTCGGAAATTGCGTCGTGCATCGTAATGGGGCGGCGCACGTGGTCGTCAGTGATGACTTGCATGATTGGTGTGATCGGATGAGGGTCGGTTAGAAAGAAGCCGGGCGCGCTTTAATAGCGCTCAAAGACGGCCTGCAACGCGCCGGTGTCGTTGGTTTGCGTGAGCGCCAACGCCAGAAGGATGCGGGCCTTTTGCGGAATCTGGTCGTCGACTGTAAGCCAGCCGTATTCGTCGTCGGGTTGCGCACCGTTGTGCAACACGATGCCGCTGCCTGTGCGCGAAGCGCGAACCACATGCACGCCGCGCCTCACGGCATCTCGAAGCGGGTCGATCAGATGACTGGCGACATTGCCGTTGCCGGTCCCCGCATAGATCAGCCCACGCGCGTTCGCGGCGATCGCGCTGACCGTGCCTGGTTCGAGCGTGCCATACGCATAAACGATGTCGACTTTGGGTAGTGTGCGAAGCGTAGTGATCGACCATGGCGTGTCGAGCGTATGAACGCGTGCGGGTCGGCGGTAATAGCGCGGCGCGCCTTCGATCACATACCCCATCGCACCGTATGGCGAACGGAATGCGTCGAGCTTGAAGCTGTTGCCTTTGACGACATCGCGTGCCGTGTAGATCTCATTGTTGGCAACGACCAGCGTACCAAGTCCTCGAGACGACGGATGCGCTGCAACCGCAAGCGCATCGTATAAATTCAGCGCCGCGTCGGAACTCATTGCTGATGGCGGGCGCATTGAACCGACTACCACCACCGGCTTAGCACTCTTGAGCGTCAGATGCAGAAAGTACGCGGTTTCCTCGATCGTATCGGTGCCGTGGGTGATGACCACACCGTCAACATCGTTCCTTGCGAGCAGCTCGGCGACGCGGTTGCCGATGGCAAGCAGATGTGTGTTGTTGAAATTCTCGGACCCGGTTTGCAGCAGTTGTTCCGCGCGCAGATTCGCCAGATTGCATGCGTGCGGAATCGAGCCGAGAATTTCGTCGATACCAAGCACCGAGCAAATGTAAGAGGCAGTGTTGACGCTGGCTTTGCCTTGGCCGGCGATAGTGCCGCCTGTGCCAATCACCACGATATTGGCTTTTGCTGTCATGCGGGTTCTGTCAGGTTAGGGAATAGAAACGCGGTCGTTAAGGAATTGGCGTCGCAACGTCAATGCGAAAGGACAAAGGCGCCGCTCAGTTCGCGGCCGCTGCTGCCCGCGAGGCAATCTGCCAGAAGCGCAGCGGAACCCATGGCGAGCGTAAAGCCGAGTGCTCCATGCCCAACGTTGAGCCACAGATTCGGGTAGCGCGTCGGTCCGACAATCGGCAGGCCGTGCGGCGTTGCTGGACGCAAGCCAGTCCATTCACCCGTGGCGGAGAGTTGGGCGACGTCGGGAAAGAGCGTGGCTGTGTCTTCGCGCAGCATTGCCAGGCGCGCGGGGGCCGCTGCGAGCGAATAGCCGTCGATATCGGCAATGCCCCCGACCCGCAGCCGTTCACCTAGCCGCGCATAAACGACCTTGCCGGCGAAGTCGGTGACGCTCACATGCGGCGCCGCGGTTTGCGGCTGAAGATTGAACGTCAGGCTGTAGCCCTTGATAGGATAGATCGCCACGCGAATGCCGAGCGGCTTCAGCAACCGCGCTGCGCCGGCACCCGAGGCGACGACGATCTGATCTGCAGCGAGCGGCGCTCCGTCGCATATGGCCTCGACGCCTTTTGCACCGGGCCTAAGAACGTCGATTGACGTATTCATCAGGAAGCGGACGCCGCGCTCGCGCAGCACGGCTTCGAGACCATTGCAGAAGCGTCGACAATCGGCCGTGTCTTCGCTCGGCGTATGAATGCCGCCGGCCAGAAACGATCTGGCGTGCGCAAGGGCTGGCTCGATTTCGACGCACGCATCGGCGCTTAGCGCTTGCTGTTCGCAACCGAGTGTTCGCTGGAACGCCAACAAATTCACTGCGCTCTTCATAGCGTTGGCGTCACGATGCAGCACGAGCTTGCCGGAGCGCACGAAATCAAAATCGAGCGAGGGCTCGGCGGCGATGAGTTCGTGCATCAGCGTACGGCTCAGGAAGGATAGGGGCAGCAGCTTTTGCGTGGTCAATTCGCTGCGTTCGCGCGTGCATGCGGACAGGAATTCGAAGCACCAGCGCCACTGTTCTACGCTCAGCTTCGGCCGGAAGCGCACCGGCGAATCGCGTTGCGTCAGCCAGCGCGGCAGTTTAGAAACAACGCCAGGGCCGGCGAGAGGCGCGACGTAGCTATATGACAACTGCCCGCCGTTGCCGAAACTGGTTTCGCTGGCGACCTCCGCATGCCGGTCCACCACCGTCACGTCGAAGCCCGCGCGGCTCAGGTAATACGCGCTCGACAGGCCGATGACGCCCGCGCCGACGATCAATATCCGCATTCCGCTGCACTCGCTTTCTTGGGTGATCCTTGCGTTGGGGGCCGCACGATGCATGGCTCGCCCGATGACCCGACTGTACGACGGGGCCAGTGCAGACGAATTGCATCGATTTGCCGAAAAGTAGAAGAAACGCGACAAGTCCTCGCCCGGTGAGACGAAACGCTGGCGGGTACGGCGCCGGCCTCTGAAAGGTCAGGTGGTGGCTGCGGTGCGTGAGGAGCGCAGCTTGCCGGGTGTCACGCCATACGCTTCGCGGAATACACGGATAAAGTGCGCCGAATCGGCGAAGCCGCATTCATACGCGATGTCGGTGATCTTGCGCGCCGTGTTGACGAGCATCCAGCGCGCGTAGCGCAGACGCATCCTGCGATAGAACTCATTCGGCGACGAATTCATCTCGGTCATGAACGCGCGTTCGAGGTGACGCACGCTCGTGCCGATCATCTTCGCGATGACCGCGATGTTCAGCGGCGCTTCCAGATTCTCTTCCATCAGCAGTACCGCGTGACGCACGGTCGCGTCGTCGACCGACAGATAACCCAGCGCGGCCCGGCGCTCGACGAACGATGAGCCGCCCTGGCGGCTGACGGTCATCTGATGAATAACCTTCGACGCACGATCCGGCCCGCAGTGCAGGCTGATCAGGCGCGCGGCGAGTTCGACCACCGAAATCCCGCCTGCACAGGTGATGCGGTTGCCGTCGATCAGATAGTCGGCGTGCGTGACGACGTGCAGTGTCGGAAACATGCGCCTGTAGTCGTCAAGATGGAAGCTGTGCACGCAGGCAACGCGATCTTCAAGCAGACCGGCCTGGGCCAGTACGAAACTGCCGGTGCACATGCCGACCAGTGGAACGCCCGCATTGGCCGCCTGCTGCAGATAGTCCCAGTAGCGGCGGTCGACCTGATCCAGATACGGCAGCAGGCCGCCAATCACGACCACGTAGTCGAATTGCGCGACATCCGGAAACGGCGATTGCACCTGCACGGGAATGCCACAACTCGCTTCGACCGCTTCGGCCTGAACGCCGACGATCGTCCACAGACAGCGCAACTGGCGGCTCTGGTCGCCACGATCCGCCGCGTGACGCAGCGCGTCGCACAACCCGGCGAGCGACAGCATCGGAAAACGCGGCCACAACAGAATGCCCACGCTCAACTCAGCGTCGGAGCGGCTCGGGCGGGCCTGTGACGTTCGCGGCAGTGCGTCCAGGTGCTCAACCAGTTCATGAGCGGTCGGTGCAGAAGAAGGAGACGTAGGAGAGGAAGAACGGGCAGTCGGCATGCGCGATCTCGAAGGCGGTTCGCGCTGATTATACGGTGAGGCGCCGCGAATTCGCACAAGAGTGTCTGACGCAATTCTTCTATTTTCCGGCAAATCGGTTCAATGCCACCGCTTTCTGGCGGCCTAAATTTGGAACCGCTGACGAACGACGCTGCTAGATGCGAGCGATCAGGCGAAGGCAGGAAGACTGGCCGCATGCAGTCGCGTGCGCTAACACTACTACTATTCGGGTGAAGCATGAGCAAAAGCACAGCCTTGGGTCGCGGCATGGCGACTGTCGGTATTCTCGGGACCTTGGCGGCGACTGCCGTGGGCGTCGCCCGTGCCGACGAAATGGTGAAAATCGGCGAAGCCGCGCCCGTGACCGGGCCGGCATCGTATCTGGGGAAGGACACGGAAAACGGTGCGCGCCTTGCGATTGAGGAATTCAACCAGACGGGGCTTATGATCGGCGGACAGAAGGTGACGCTGGTATTCGACGCGCAGGACGATGCGGGCGATCCGCGTCAGGCAACCCAGATCGCGCAGAAACTGGTAGATGACAAGGTGGTCGCGGTGGTTGGTCATATGCAATCCGGCTCCACCATCCCAGCGTCGAAGATTTACAGCGATGCCGGTATCGTGCAGGTGTCGCCGTCCGCGACCAACCCGGCATATACGTCGCAAGGATTCAAAACCGCGTATCGCGTGGTTGCCACCGACGCGCAACAGGGACCAACGCTCGCCGACTACGCGGCGAAAACGCTGAAAGTGAAGACGGTGGCGATCGTCGACGATTCGACCGCGTACGGCCAAGGGCTTGCGGTCGAGTTCGAGAAGCAGGCGAGGGCGAATGGCATCACGGTGTTGTCGCACGATGCGAGCACCGATAAGGCCGTCGATTTCCGCGCGATTCTCACGAAGATCAAGGGCGAAAAGCCGGACGCGATCATGTATGGCGGTCTCGACGGCACCGGAGGCCCGTTTGCGAAGCAGGCGAAACAGCTCGGCATCGCAGTGAAAGTGCTGGCCGGCGACGGTTTGTGTGCCGACGATCTCGCGAAACTCGCGGGCGACGCCGCCGACAACGTGATCTGCTCGATTGCCGGTGCGCCGCTGCTCAAAATGGCCGAAGGACCGGCGTTCGTCGAGCGCTACAAGAAACGCTTCGGCTACGCGCCGGTCTTGAATTCTCCGTTTGCGTACGACGCGGTCGGCGTGATTGTCGCGGCGATGAAGCGGGCGCAGTCGACCGACCCCGCGAAGATTCTCGCCGCGATGCCGGCGACCGATTACCACGGCGTGCTCGGCGAAACGCAGTTCGATTCAAAAGGTGATCTGCGGCACGGTGTGATCTCGCTGTACAAATATGTCGGTGGCAAACAAGCGTTACTGGGCGTTGTGGAGAAGTAAGAGCGCTTCAGCATAGACCGATAACAAGGCCAAGACGGGCTTCCGCAATATGTGCTCGATGGGCCACTTAGGGCCTCGGCGCCCCAACGCCTGATGGGCCGTGATGACGCGGTATTATCACGGCGACCGCCTCTTGATAAGAATTGCAGATTCGGTAGGGGCAGGGAGGCGTCTGCCTGCTTCTCTATCGGCCGTATGTGAAGCTTGACATAAGGCCGATTTGTCATCGGGAGCGATTGGATATGGTTGCGCGAGCAACGTCTTAGACGTTCACGAACTCATCTGATCTCTTTGCACCCTTTATAGCCATGGGCGTTTAACGGTGCAAATTGGTAGACCGCCCGAGCGGGCACCTGTGACACCACGATGCAACATTGGCTCACGGATGGCTACTCCGCTTAGTGCCTCCGCCGCCCAGCTGGTTTGGCCAGTCTTTCGCAGAGTTCTGCCACGACGTCAGTTACCCAAACGAGGTCCTCTTCGCCAAGCTTTGTCAAATGTTCATTCAAGGTGTTTGCGGCATCGAGCGCCCTTGGGGAACTCGGTCCTATCAGTTTCGTGAGCGGAACTGCATAGAGACTTGCGAGGGCAATTAGACGAGGCAGTGTTGGCCAGTTGGTTCCTCGCTCAAATCGACTAATGGTTTCTGAAAATACGCCCAACTCTGCGGCAACCTGCTCCTGCGTCAGACCAGCTTCGGTTCTGGCCAAAGCCAACGCGCGTCCCAGCCTCCGGACAAATTTTTCTTCATCAATTGTCACCACAGGGGCATCACCTCATGTTGGAAGTCAACATGAATCGTCTACTTGGCGGCCGCTTCTGGTAACATCACAAAATGTTGGGTGGCAACATATTATGTTGATTTTTTCGCCTGATGTTGCCCGGAAGCGGTCCGGCTTGGCATGCGAGAGCTCAGATGCCCTTGCAACAGGTGGTCCTCTGTCGTCTCAATTGTGTAGTTTTGGGGTGTCCGCGTTGCTAGGCGTGGGTCATCTGCGTGCCCCCTCTCACGCATGCGTGAGCGCGACTAGAGAAACCGGAACGAGGTTCGTTGGTTGTCTGTCTGTGGATTCCTTTCCGCTGGACTGCAGCGAAGACCGCGTGCCCGCCGGGCAGTTCGCTGGTAATGAAAGCATTTGAGGTAGTGGCTGTATGTTTGTGACGAGTGAAATTAACCGTGTGCCTGCGTTGAACGTGCCTTTCGGCGGGTTGCCTGGCAGGGGGGTGTGGTCAGCGGTTCAACAACTTCTACCGCGGGACGTCCTGATTCTCAGGGTGTCGCGGGCGCGCTCGCGGGCCGTCCCGACCATCGTGATGCTGGATCTGCCCGAAACGGCTGCGACGCTTGAGCAGTTCGTCGAAGGGGAGGTCGTCCTGCGCGACGCGGCCATACTGAGTACGAGGCTCGCACGGGAAGTCGACCAGTGGACGCTCGAACCGCTGAGCGAGATCCGGGTCGGGGTGACCGAGTACGAACATCGCGGGACAGGCGAGCTGCTGCTGACGGTAACCCGGTTCACAACGGCCGCGGGGCGCACGTTATCGGTTCCGTACGCCATGGCGGCAAAGCCTGCACGTGGCAGACGGCTCTGGCGCGCGAAGGCGCCGGCCGCAGCGGCCCGTTGCTGACTATGGCTTGCCGTGGAGGCGCATCTGGACGGGGGGCAGAGCAGGGCCTCTGAGAAGCCGGACATGCTGCCGCGCCAACGGGGTGGCAGTGTACTGTATCTCGATTTCGACGGGGTGCTTCATCCGGAGGACGTCTGGCGACGGCCGCGCACCGGACCGTATGTCGCGAGCCCACCGGGCCATGCACTGTTCGAACACGCGGCGCTGCTCGCGCGCTGCCTCGAACCTTACCCTGAGCTGCGCATCGTGCTGTCCACGAGCTGGGTGCGGGTGTTCCGCAGCGTTCGCAAGGCGGCCCACCGTCTGCCGCCGGAACTGCGCCGACGCGTGGTGGGCGCGACCTTTCACCGCCGGATGGATCCGGAGTGGTACCGGTCCATGCCGCGTGGTGTGCAGGTCTGGGGCGACGTGTGCCGGCGGCGGCCCGAGGCGTGGCTCGCGCTCGACGATGACGACGCAGGCTGGCCGGCGGTGTGCCGGAGCCATCTGGTGCGCACCGATCCGGTGCTGGGCATCAGCGCGCCGGCGGTCCTCATGGATGTGCAGACGCGGCTCGTGGCGCTCTACCGGTCAGGAGAGGACCAGCCGTGATAATCCGCCTTATCGCGGCCAGCGCGCAACCGTTACGGCCGGCGCGGTTTTGTGAGGGACGGACATGAGCAGGCGCAGACGACCGGTGCAGTTTCCGGACGAGCCATCCGAAGCACTGCGGGCGCGCCTGCGGCGTGTCGCGCAGGCGACCCGCGACGACGCGCGTCAGGCCGCCACCGTGCCGTTTCCCGCGCATGTGAGCGTGCTCGCCGGGCCGCTCCGTCGTCGGCCCGCGCGCTCGCCGGGCGCTGGGTCGCAGCCGGCCGGCTGCGTGGGACCGGCTCCGGACGCGGACGACGACGGTGGGCAATGAACAATCCGGCAGGCGGCGTGGATGGCCGGTGGCCCGCGACAGCGGGCGGGTGGTCCAGGTCGCTTCAATATGAAGCAGGAGCGAACAGATGCTGAATGTCAAACGGACCGGTCGCCGCGCCGGGCCGCCGTGTCCCGGGAACGGCGCGCCGCCGTTGCCCGATCCGGTTGTCATTGCCGGCGATGTGCCTGCGTGCACGCCGGCAGGGTCGGTTGCACCGCCCATGCGAATTCCCGTTGCCCGCTGCGAGCAGATCGGGCCGCACGCGGCCCAACTCCGGAAGGCGCTCGGACCTTCGGCTGCGGAAGTGGCGCGAGGCTGTGGCGTATCCAGCGTCACACTGTCGCAGTGGGAGCGGGGAGCGTTCCCGAAGGCGCTCACGGGGCAACAGCTTCGTGCCTGGGAACGCGCGCTCCTGCTTGCGCCGGGGCAACTGCTGGAATCACTGAAAGGAAAGGCGGATGCTGCGGATCACGGTTGAACTGCTGCCCGGCGGACGGGAAAGCGGGAAGCGTGTCGTCGCGACGGCGGATATCGCGCGGGTGCGTGACGGAGCGCTCGCCGATTATGCAGTGGTGCTGGACGATGCGGTACTCGGTGAGGTGGGAGAGCGGGCGATCGTGCGCAGTTATCCGAGATGGGCCGCCAGCGTGTGGGACCTCGTTGCGCGCTGTCTTGCTGCCGCACTGAATCAGGGCCGCGACGGGTTGCCGCCGCGACCGGCACAGCCGGAGGTCACGGTTCGCGTGAACGACGCAGGCTTCCGCTATGTGCGTCTTGACGAAATTCCCGAGCCCGCCAGAACGTTCTTCGACCAGGCGCTCTCCGGTTCGGGCATCCCCGATCACGGCTGTGCTTACGCGCACGACTGGTTCGACTTTCTTGGCGGTCAACGCTGATGGCATGGGCCAACGCACACGCGGACCAGCGGTCCGGGCCTGTGAGCGGTGCGGATCGCATGTCTGGAGTGCGGGACGGACGGACAGTCCTGCCTGCGCGATATTTCGCCGGCAGGGCAACGCTACGTGAATGAATTGCGTCGTGTGTCGGGCGAGCTTCGCTGGCAGGTCTGCTTGGATGCGCGCGCTGCGGACGCCGCTTGTCGGTAGCCTATACTGGACGCACACCGCGACCGGTCTACCGATGCTATCGCTTTGACCTGCCACCGAAGTGCATGAGCTTCGGTGGCTCTCGCATAGACGCCGCGATCGCGAGAGAACTGATGCGTGTCGTGGAGTCATTGGCGATTGAGGCGGCCTTGCAGGCCGAGCAAATGCATATGGACAGCCTGAATGAGCAGCGTCGCATCATCGAGCTCGACCTGCAGCAGGCTCAGTACGAAGCCACGCTGGCAAAGCGACGCTACGCCGCCTGCGACCCCGATAACCGTTTGATTGCCGCGCAGTTAGAGAAGAACTGGGAAGCGGCGTTGCGTCGTGTACAGGCCTGCCAGGCACGTCTGGAGAGGGCGCGCACACCATCGCCAGCCAGCCCTGCTCCTGACTTTGCCAAGCTTGCCGAGGACCTCGACGTCGCCTGGAATGCTCCAGGTGTCATCATGCGCATGCGCCAGCAACCGGTTCGGGCGCTGATCGTCGATATCGTTGCGGACGTGGATGAGACGACGCGTGAAGTTATTCTCACGATTCACTGGCAAGGCGGCCAGCATTCACAGTTGCGCATCCGCAAGCCCAAGACAGGGGAACACGGATGCAGCACATCTGACGAAGCGCTCGCAGTTGTCCGCAGCATGGTTACCCGATGGTCTGATCAGGATATCGCCGCATCGCTAAACCGGATGGGAATACGGACGGGCCAAGGCAAGAGCTGGACTGCGCATCGGGTTAGATCCGTACGGCACGTGCGTGACATCCACGCCTATAGATCGGCTGAGAAGGATGGTGACTGGTTGACGATGTCCGAGGCAGCGGAAGTGCGTGGCGTCACCAATCATGTGATCCGCCGCCTGATCAAGGACCGAATTCTGCCCGCCGAGCAAGTAATGCCCGACGCTCCATGGCAAATCCGTGCAAGCGACTTGCATACCGAGGCGGTGGGTGTCGCGCTGACCACCCGGAAGCTTCGCCCGTGTCGCAGCGTCATCGAAGGGCAACTCCCAATAGTTTATCGAGGATTCAGAAGGCGGTGCACAATGAACGCCCCGTAGCTACACCGCGCAGTGCGCGCTCGGCAATCCGATTGTCGATCTCGGCCTAGCCATCACTGCAATAGTAGACGAGCGCAGGCCAGCGATTCAATGAGTACTGGATCGCTTTGGTGGTGTTCGATTTCGCGGAGAGTGTAAGAAGCGTCGCCTCGAACCGCCGCTTCATGTCTTCGAGCAGCGGCACAGCCCTGTCCCGGCTAACGCGCGGTCGTACTTCAGGCGGCTTGCCACGAATGGGCTCTTCGATGCGATAGAGTGCGCCGGTGCGCTCGAGCGGCTCGCTGGTGACCGGCGATGGCCGAATAGCGTGCAGTCGGTCACTCGTGTCGGTCGCAGCCGATGATTGCATCTTCTACGCAAGGCGGGGAACGGTACAAATCCGACGCTTACGAGCTGATAGCTTTCCACGGTAGTGTTCGCTTGCTGGCCCGCTCCAACCTGTCGCCGGAGTTGAACTATCAGGCGACGTAGCCACCGTGCATGAATTGCACCGCCCGCAGGACATCATCCGGGCGGTCAAGTGCGCCCATTGGGGCGACGGGCTCGCCTTCATGATTGCCCCTGCCTGCAATCCATCCGTTCGGAAAATGAAACCAGGCTGCGATCGTCCAAGGTTCGTATCGAGGGCCAAACACCGCAAGAATGTCCCGAATGACCGGCAATGGCTGGCACGTGACATCGAACTGATAGCCCGCAAAGTATTCCGCGTGATCCCAGGTCACGCTGAAAATCCGGCGACTTTTCTTCCAGTCCCTTGCCGGTTGGTCACGGTCAGCCGGAGGCGCACTCTGGCGCGCGTTAATCTGCTGAGCCGTGAGCCATATACCTGAGGCCAGGATCTCTCTACGTATTGCCTCATTGCGGCGTTGTCTGTCTCCAGTGATCTGACGTAGATGTCTCATGATTGTCCCGATGTAGGGTACGCGCGTTTCCGTCTCCGGACGCAGAAGCGTCTGAAGCCCGACCGGTTCATTGCCCTGCGTCAGCTCGCACCGTTCGCTCGTCGGCACAGTTTTGCCGACGAGCAACGGTGCTGCCTCACGCTGCGGGGAAGGTGCACGCCTGGCAGTCGACGGCATCACGCACAGGGCGGGGGAAGACGCAGGATTCGCCACGAACCGTACCGCTCGCGCCACGCACTGCCTGGTCAGGCGACTGACAGCGACGGGCGGATGTCTAGACGATTGTCACCGTCTTCGAGTGATGCACCGATGGGGAGTCCGGATGCTGTAGCCTGCGTCCGCCATACCTGGGACGACCGGCCGCGGCGGCAGCGCCGTTGATTGCCTCCTCTATGACGGCCATTTGACCTGTCAATGTGCGGCGGGTGCACCGTGCTCGCGGTCCTGCCGAACGCCTACCACACGCGCCTGCCGCGGGCGTAGCGCGTCGCAAGACCATGCGGCACGGAAAAGCTTCGCCCTGCTGACGTCGTGAACTGCGTCACCACCAGCCACGCCTGGTCGCTCTCGTTGAATTCGGTTGCACCAACCCTGATCTCGCTCAGGGGATCCAGATACCAGTCCTCGACCGGACACCCATGACGCGTACTCACTACCGCGGCCCCGCGCAGCACGGTGTTGCCTTCGAGAAACTTGTCCAGCGACGCCGCTCCGGACCTGAGGTCCGTCCAGATCACGCCGGGGACCCCACGCGCACGCTTCTCCGACACTCTCAGTACCAGCAGGTCGCCGGATGTCCACTGCTCCGCGGCCATCCATACGCCTGCAACTTCGCCGGCCATCGTCGACTGAAGCGGCAGCCGGTTTTCATTCCGAATCAGAAACATATAAGCAGCTACCTCAAATTCACTACGCGCGGCAGCCCCTGAAACCTGGCAGATGTATCGCCCGCCCGGATCGGCTCGGCGACGAGACACATGCAACTGCATGGGACCGCCTTGCTTCAATAAGCGGCCCGCCCTTTGAATAGGCGCGGGTGTCGCTGTGCTATCAAAAATGGCCGAAACAATTTGCACATGCGGGTTTGAGCCAGTCAAAAAGAGATTAATTCCCAGTTCACTGGGAAGACAAATTATAGCGCCAAAGCGAAAGTTCTCCCATTTCACTGGGAGAGAATGTTTGGAGTTGGCCGAAATCTTCGGTGCTGTCCTGCGTGAACATCGCCTTCGCGCCGAATTGACACAGGAGCAACTTGCGTTCGAGGCCGATATACGGCGGAACTACGTCAGTATGCTGGAACTTGGTCAGCACCAGCCGACGTTGACGATGCTGTTTGCACTCGCGGGCGCGTTGCAATGCTCCCCCAGCGATCTCCTTTCTGATGTTGAGAAACAATTGACCAGAGCGCGTCCCGCAAGGCGACGCCATCCGACGCGGGCCAGGGCACGGGTGACGGCATCGACTGTTGAAGTGAAACCTTCCCGCGCCAGGGCGAAGGGCCGTGCCTAGTGTCCAGATGCAGGCACAAAGGGAGCAACGGGAAGCAACTCCGCTCACCCAGGTCTGTACCGCGGCTGCGGCAGAACGCGATTGCGAAGGTTCTGCGCCGTTCCGACACGTGAGTGTCCACTCTTGACCGGCCGAGGCGATGATCAGCGCGGTGCGGCACAGGCCCGGGGGAGGGGCTCGCCCTTATGACCGCCTTTCGCAGGGGACCTTCTGCCCAAGAGCCACTCCGTCGCCCGGCGGAGTCCCCGAAACATAACCGGAACAGCAAATGATCCCAGTCTTCCCGATGCCGAACGAACTCGCTGCCGGGCATCGGGGCCGCATTCAGTGGGTCAATGGGTGTAGGGATGAAAGCGAGGTGATGAGGTTGATCACGGGCGCGGTAGTCGAGCGCGGATTCGATCCGACAGGGATGTCGCGCTTGAATCAGCAGGCGATAGTTTCAGAAATGGATTGTCGCGACTACGCACGAAGACACTCCATACTGGCTAACGTTCGAGTTGCAGCGAGTGGGGGTAACGAAGTTTACGGTGGTGAAGGAAGAACGCTGCGTCATCCAAAGCACTCCGGAATGTCATTCGGGAGAACCGTCGCGCATTGCTGCACACACTGTATTGTGGAAGATCTGCAGCAGGTCGGCTTTTCGTGGTACCGGCGATACCATCATCTGTTCGGGGTGGATTGGTGTGTCGTACACGGCGCCCGGTTATCGGCGGTTGACAACACCATGCCTTTTATGTGCCTGCCGCACATATGGCTATTTAGAAACAAGCTGAAGCCGCGAAAGGGTGCCGCGGAAGAATTGCCGAACGGAGGATTCTTGCGGCGGTTCTCGGACATCTCCGTGATGCTATTGGACCGGGCACACCCTTTTCCGATGCGTAGTATCCACGGCACACTCGCGCATCGGGCCGCTGATATGGGATTGCGACCAACTCGCGACGGCGGCTTTGGCTACGGTGCAAGGCCACTGATCAGCGACCATCTATCTGGGCAGGTTGGGGCAGTCTGGCTGCAAGAGCATGTGCCTGGCTGGGAAAAGAAGCATCCTTTTTCGTTCTTTTACCAGATCGATGCCGTGGCTGCTGTGACGAAAGGGAGCGCCAGCGGCGCAGCTTATATTGTCGCGATGGCGGCATTATATGAGACCGCAGAGGCGGCGATGCAGGATGTCTCCTTGTCCGAAGCGCAGGACAAGTATCCGTCGTCGGCTTCTTACGGACGTATCGATACATGGAGTCGCAAGTTCCTCAGAGAATGTGCGCAGTGCTACGACCAGTTGGCGGCGTTTTCCCGGCGGCTCGATCTTCAACCGATAGATGTGGAAAAAATCCTTGCGTCGTTTGGTTTGCCCAACCTGAACGAGCGTGAACCCTCAAATCAATGGGCGGCACTGATCCGCTTCTGCTCTGGCGAGCGTTTCGGTGCTGCGTGCATCGCGGAACAAGTGGAAAAAGAGGAAGTCAAAGCGCTGTTGCGAAGATGTGGCGGGCATGTCATGCAGGCGATAAGGATCTTAAGAAAGGATTTTCTCGAACTGCGAAGACCGTCAGAGGAGCGAAGATCATGCCACGTATTTATCAGTGGGCGGCCGGTGTGAAAAATTGTGGATGAGGCGATCTCATCTATCGACTGCTTCTAAATATATTTGATCCACAGGTGACCGAATCTACACCCGTTCCAATAGATCGATTCCGCGGAAATCTGCCCGCAATCCCGTGTATGTCGGTTCCTGAATCCCGCAAAAAAGCAATCGGTGGCACGTAATACCCGCTTCTCGTCGACGCGGTGCATGAGCACATGCTGGCAGAGTCGACCGTCTCCCTAAACCCTGACAGATAGGACGTCAGTGGGTTCGTTCTGCTTTCTAAGCTGCTCCGCTGGAAGAGTTCAGGGAGCCAAATCGCATTCTTCAAAATCTGGTGATAAAGCGCATCGATCGCGGTATCGTGTCTTCGTGACGAGGCGATGCTTTCGGTCGCGGTGCATACTGACTTCAGTTGTCCGAGGAATCGGATCCTCGTCCCGGCCTCGTGGCGCGCGATGCAAACGATGGGTACATCGGCAGTATTAAGGAAGCCGATAAGGAGGTGCACCGTCCTTCTGATCAAGCACACTTTTTGGAACACAAACGAAAAAACGCCAACCACAAAATTGGCGTTTTCCTCGGATTTCTGGCGAAAAGCTATTACGTCCTGCGGCCTGGTAACCACAGTGTGTGACGCCGATCGCGAGAAGTCAAGGCTTCTGTCGTCCTGAAAATAGGACCATGGAGATCGCGACATTATGGCAAACAGGCTGTTAAACGAAACACACCTGCGCAGGATACGTGGCCGGCAGTGCGAAGACCGATGGGGGCCAGATTACGCGGCTTCCGTCTGGGCGACGCCGCAGGAAGCGCCTGGATGGAAGTGTGCTTCTATCCTGTCTCCCCGGAAACTTGGGTCGCGGGACTTTCACACCTTCGGTAGACCGGACCGATTTGCAGCCCTTCTTGCACTACACAACGATCGACTCTGGGACCTGCACGAGCAACGGATACTCTTTCCGGAACCGCGGGAACATTTCCTGTACGGTCATCCGCGCGCGGCCGGTATGAAGCTAAACCCGCTTCTTGGCACTATCGACGTTGCATCGCGCATGGGGATTCTGTCCAAACATCCTCGAATCTACGTCAGAACTAGCGATGCAGCGCGGACGGCGATGGTCGTGCCATTCCCCTTCATAGGTGACTTGCTGCTTTATCTCGAGGATGAAGCGGGTGTGTATGTGCTTAACTGGTCAGTGACGGACAGACTGAAGGATTTTCGCCCGCGGGGCAGGCCTCGGGCGCATGCTGCAGGACCGCATGATCGTGACCTGTCCGAACGAGACAGCAAATTAATCGAACACATCTATTACCAGGACGCCGGCATAAGGACACAGAAAGTAGCTGGGGAACTCGTGGACTTTGATTTGCGATGCAATCTCTACGAGTTGTTCCTAGCGCAGGATAGGGTGGTGGGGCTGCCTCATGAGATGATCATCGAGATCACGGCCATGTTTCGGGCAGGGGTTGGAAGTGGGGTGGTTGGCTATGAGGTGGTACGAGATGTGGCGGCCAAGTTTCGCATTAAAGACGATGTCGCCCTTACTATCCTGAAGCAAGCCGTCTGGAATCGGGAAATACGCGTCGATCTGTTTCGTCCGTTTCTTGTAGACAAACCTCTGCACCCGGAAGTATGCGACGTATTCGAACGATATCGCGATTGGTTCAGGAGATAGCAGATGAACCAGCATATTGGACTCCAGCTACATGCGCCGAATGGATTTCATGGGCTGTCGAAATCGATTCGATATTACTTTGCAGGAAGAAGACGCTCTGACGACGCCGCCTTGCTGATATGGTTTGAAACGGGGAAAAAGCAGCGTCGCGTTCGCTTCGTGCGACTAAGCCGGCACGATTTTGAACTTGCGCTGCTGCAGGATCCACCAGCGCTGGTGCCAGAAAATAGGCAATATACGCTTCCGGAATGGCTGCGAGATTACGAGGGAATATCGTTCGAGGAAGTGGAAGGTCTACGATACAAGCGAAAGAAAGAGACCTACCTCCAGCAGATTGAGAGAACATACTCTTATATCAGATCAGCCTTGGATAACGAACAGGAAATCCTTTCGGCTGATGATCCTCTCAAAGAACTCTCGAAGTATGCTGCCCGCAGTCAAAGGAGTTTACATCCACATCGACTACAGGTGTGGTTTTTCTCTTACATCTTGCACGAACGAAAAATGGAGGCCTTAAAAAGATCCACCCAACGAATAGGAAAGTGGGACCGTGGGGACGAAACGCATGCGAGCCAGAAATTGGGTCGCCCTTCCTTGATTGATGGGTCGGTGTATGGATGGTCGTCTGCGCAAATCGGCGAAGAAAAGATGACGGACAGCTATCTCCACTATTGTGGATTAGGTGTATCAATGGCCGAAATTCACCGGCGTGCCATGGTAGGTGAATTTGGGTGCAAGGTGCGGCGAACGGAATCAGGTACACGCCAGCTATATCATCCGGAAAATAAGCCTTTTCCGAGTTATGGTCAATTTCGATACAACGTTGTGAAGAAGTTCAGCCTGGAGTTGGTTCAAAACACGGTCTGGGGGCAGCCGCGGGTGCGTTCACATGCAGCATATAACCAGGGAAATTTCACGCGACCATACGCAAATCTGCTCGAGAGTGTTGTGGTGGACGCCTATCGGGTGGAAGACCGGGCGCAGGCATTCCGGTCTGATGATCCGATGCCTTCGCTCGTCGTTGCGCGCGGAGTGTGCGAAACGACGTCATCTGTTGTCGGAATCGGATTTTCGTTAGGGGCCGAATCTGGAGAGGCCTACCGGTCGATGCTATTCTGCATGTGTGTCCCCAAGTCATACTACGCGCGCTTGATCGGCATTCCGCCCGAAATTCTTGACTGGATCATGGAAGGACTTCCTCCGAGCTTCACTTCCGATCGAGGACCCGGTGGAAGCAAAGACCTGGTAGATAATCTGAAGATAAGATTTCCCATAAAAACTATCATCCCATCGCATTCCGGGCAGTCCAACGCTGTTGCGGAAGCGAGTCATCCGAAGACGATTTGTCTGGAGGGAGCGCCAACGTTCAAGCAGAGTGACCTCGATATTGTCAAGTTGATGAAGCGCGAGGTTATCCGGGCATGTAGGGACAATCACACAAGAGATATATCGGGCCGGCTTAGTGACGAAGCGGTCAGGGATTTCTTGAACGAAGGATTGGCAGCGACACCTCACAACTATTGGAAGTACTTGCAAAAACGCCTTCGCACATCGGGGAATTCATTGTCGATAGAAGAGGCCGTGAGGGCGTTTTGTACGCCGGTTGACCTTGATGTGGACTGCGATGGAGTGAGGTTTAAGAGTCACTGGTACAACTCTGCGGAATTCAGGAGAACCGGCATTCAGAGCGAAGTTGCAAAGCGCACCGGTTTCAAGCTACCAGGATACATACTGCCGCTTGCGATGCGTTATCTTTGGGTAGAGGTCAAAGGGAAACTGATAGAACTCGAGGCCAGCGTACGGGTCCGGATCGACGGTGCCGATCTGAATGTTCCGCTTTCCAGTCTTGAAGCTGCGGAACGAGATCGCAAGGCATTGAAAGCAATGACTCGTGAGAGTGCCGAAGCCGCGCATGTTGAAGCGCGGTTGAAGTTTGAGGAGACAACGGGGCAGTCGTGGGACGCCGGGTGTCGACGCACCGGCTCTCCAAAAAGAGCGACGGGGATTACCCGTCACGAGGCGGAGTTGCTTGATACGAAGCGTGGAACGCGGAGGCAAGCATGAGCTTTAATCCGTGGGCAGCGCGGTTTGCAAAATCGTGGACGGACGAGGCGATCGACGCTATTGTCGAAGTGCTCGCTTCGCCACCGCGACTGCAAGGGTTGGCGGCTGACCCGGCGGCTGAGGTCGTTCGTGTTGGACTCGAGAAGATTTTCGTGTCTGGCGAACAAGCCCGTCAAGTGCTCCGTATTTTCATTGACATAGCGTTTGTACACGCAACTTCGCATTTTATCTCTGAAAAAGCGTATGCGCACGGCCTGTACGAGCCAGATCCGTGGGGAGGGCATGCTGCTCCCGCGATATGTTTCACCGGACTGGCCGGCACGGGAAAGTCTGCGCTATTCATTGCATTGCGGAAATTGCTGGGGCCGCCCGCATCCGTAGACATTCCGGGACACGGAGACATCCCGTTAATTCCAGGCTGGTTTCTGACTGTGAAGGATGGCACAGACTTGAAACGGTTGCTGACGCCGTGTGCGATGCCCGATGGCAGTCAAAGCGGTTCGGCTGATCAGGACTGGTCGCGGGCGAGGCGCATTGCGACGTCCGACTTGCTCAAGCTGTCGCGCCGACAGGCTTGGCGAGACGGCGTATGTTTCATTGGGGTCGACGAATTCCAGTTCATAACACTCGGTAGTGTAGCGAACGCGAGAGCGACGTCAGTGCTCCTGAATCTTCTGGGACTTGGGCCGCGATTGGTGTACATCGCGAACTACAGCCTCGTGCATCGATTAAGAAAACGAGGTCATGAGGATCGAGACCGGCTTTTGCAGCGGCCTGTTGTTTTGTGGCCGGAAGCGTGCTCTTCGCCGGATTGGATACGATTACTTACCGAGTTCAAGAAATTATGTCCCGAAGTATTTATTTTCGACGTCGACAACGTGCAGGAAGACATTCATCGTTTCACCTTTGGACTTAAACGATCGGTTGTACGTCTTCTGGTTGCAGCAGTCCGTGAGAGTCGTAACAAAGGAAACCGGATCCGCGTTGACGAGGATGCGCTCCGTCGTGCTTACCTGTCCCAGGAGTACAGTGCCTGCCGGGAAGATGTCGAAATTCTGGTAAAGCAGCAGATTCAGCGGAAGTGCCTGAGACAGGATCTGTGGTGTCCATTTTCGGGCGAAGACAATTCCGAAAGTGTCTTAGTGGCGAGCCGGGCGGTGCAGGATTTTAATCGAAAGGTCGATGAGGACTATCTGAAGTCATCGCTTCTTCCCAACGAAGCGGCCGCATTTAATGCGATTCAAGCCGAACATGTCAAGGATAGGCCTCGAGGAAAAGTAGTGAGCATGCCGAGGCAGAAGGTGACCGCTGAACTGTTGCTTGAGGGAAGCAGGCAGTTTGACAAGGGTCCCCGCTAGCCTGGGGCGATGCTTCATCGTTCCATTGCCGGGATATCAAACTGTCTTGTCGAGGGAGCGCTGTTTTTGAAGTAGGTTCGAAGTGTGATATGGATTCGTTCGAGGGTGCGCGTGCTAGTCTCATCATTGATTCGTGGCTACCGGATGAGACGCTGTTTAGCCTCGCGAGCCGGCATCACATCGTGTCTTGCAACTGTCTGTGTTCTGATACTTGTCGTCAACTGTTTGGTCACGCGAACCTGAGTTCTTGTCATGACCTTCCGTCACGCATCGACGTTTTCGTGGAGAGAACGAACCGTAGATTTGGGCGAGCCGAAGAGGTGATTCTGGACCATACGCTGCTACCGTTCTATCTGCCGTTGAATTCCAGGGCGCAGGCTGTAGTTGCAATGCGCGCCATGCGAGGACATCGGATCGGCTCACTGAGGTACAGCTTAGGGATCTTACTGGACCACGTTCGTACCTGTCATCCCCTCAGGGCATGCGAACTATGTATGACGGATGACATCGAGCGATTCACTGTCGCCTACTGGCACTATGCGCACCAGGTACCAGGTGTGTGGCGCTGTCCGATCCATCATTGTGCGCTCATGATGTCGTCCGCAGCAGGCACAAGAACAGGGTATTACAATTGGTGCCTTCCTCGGCAGGATGGCCTGATGAGGCTCACACTACGTCCGTCCGATTTCGAGGACGAATGTGGCGAGTCGCAAGAGCGGTTTGCATGTGCGGCGTTGGGACTTACAGCTCTTGCTCCGAACATTTTCTTTGAAGCTGAGCAACTTGCACGAGTCTACTCAGACCGGCTCACCGCACTGGGCTTGCGAGAGACCAGCGGCAAGCCGCGCCTCACCGACTGCATCCCGCTGATTCTGAAGAGCGCGGCGCCGCTTCGTGTGCTGGGGGAACTGACAGCGCTACCCGGCACTGAGGAGGGGGCGCGCGCATATGTATCGAGGTTATGTTGGCGGCCAGCCGTCCGCATGCATCCGTTTCTGCATCTGTTCACGATCGTTTGGTTGTTTGGCAATTGGGAGTCTTTCTGGAATATTGTCAAGATTGAGTTCGAAGAGCATCCCGTCTTAGAGAGGCTTCATGTCCTAGACTCCTCTTGTTGGGATCACGATGCGATGTATCGTCGGGCACTTGCCGATCTGTGGGAGGAAGAATCTAGGCGCGCATGATCGCCACTAACGCAGTCTCACCGCACGCAGCGCGGGGCATCTGGCCGTAAAATCGCCTCGCTGCTGATGTTATGAAGGATTGCTGGTTTACGCTTTTAGTTTTTCATTCATCGATCTAGGTGGCCGACAAGTCGCTGTTTGACACTTTTTGACGAATCTTAAAATTTAGCGTAAATGCGGCGCCGTTCTGACAGTTTTCATTTCCAGGATCAACGTGATCCGGGAGAGTCGACCGATGAAGGGTTCCAGTGCCGGAATCGGTATGGGATTGCGATCGTCGGGCACGGGATAAACCAGGATCCGGTCATCGGCCAGAACCCGGAAAATCAGGCGCCCGATCTCCATCCGCTCAAGTGTGCCCGCGCCCCGCCGTATACCCGGACAAGGCCTGTCGCCTACCGATTCCTGCTTACATCCGAAAAAAGCCCACTATGTTCTCTTCCATTCGCGCGCGAATCGTCGCACTGTGCGTCGCCATCGTTGTCGTGGCACTCGCAGCCAATGCAGTGCTCAACTACGTCGTGGCCAACGGATACAACACCGCTTCGATCGACAACAGCCTCACCGCCGTCGAAAACGGTCACGTGGCCGGGATCAGGCAATGGGTTGCCGCCAATAGTCAGATAATTGACTCGTTGCAGGATATCGCGCTGCAGCCCGACCCGATACCGGTGTTCAAGCTGATGGCCAGCGCTGGAAAGTTCACCAATGTCTACGCCGGTTACCCCGACAAGACCTCGAAGTTCGAGGACCCGACCGGCATCCCGCCCACCTTCGATCCGACCGTTCGCCCCTGGTACAAGCAGGCGGTTGCCGCCGGCAAGCCGGCGGTGACGCAGCCGTATGTGTCCATCTCCACTGGCCATCTGGTCGTGTCGTTCGTATCACCGGTGGTTCGCGACGGCGTCTTGAAGGGCGTGGTGGCGGGCACCGTCGACATGGACAGCGTCATTGCCAACATCAAGGCGATTCATCCGACGCCGTCGAGCTTCGGCATGCTGGTGAACAGCAGCGGCCAGATCGTGGCGCACCCCGACGCGAAACTGACCTTGAAGCCCGTCACCGATCTCGTACCCGTTCTGAGCGCCGACAAGCTCGCCGCCCTGACCACGGCGGATCATCCGCTGGAGGTCGATGTGGGCGGCAGTACCAAGCTGCTGCGCGCGCAGCAGATTGCCGGCACCGACTGGTTCGCCGTCGTCGCGCTCGACAAGGCTGAGGCAACCGCCGGCATGCGTTCGCAGCTGATCATCTCGATCGTTGCGCTGATCGTGATTGCCGGCATTGGCGCGGCAGTCGTCGCGGCAGTCACCGCCGTGTCGTTCCAGCGTCTCTCGAAGGTGCGCGATGCGATGGATGCGATCGCCTCGGGTGAAGGCGATCTGACCCGGCGCCTGCCCGCCATCGGCGAGGACGAAGTCGCACAGATCGCGCGTTCGTTCAACACCTTCATCGACAAACTGAGCGGTGTGATGCGGCAGATTCGCGATGCCAGCGAATCGGTGCGGGTTGCCGCCAACGAAATTGCAGCCGGCAACGTCGATCTGTCAGGCCGCACCGAATCCGCCGCCGCGAGCCTGCAGCAAACCGCGGCGTCGATGGAGGAAATCACCGCGACGGTCGGCCAGTCGGCAAGCGCTGCGAAACAGGCCGACGACACGGCGGTGTCCGCCTCGCTCGTCGCTTCACGCGGCGGTGTCGCGATCTCCGAAGTCATCACGACGATGGGAAAAATTGAAAATGCCTCGGTGAAGATTGCCGACATCATCGGCGTGATCGACGGCATCGCGTTTCAGACCAATATCCTCGCGCTCAATGCTGCGGTCGAAGCAGCTCGCGCCGGCGAACAGGGCCGCGGCTTCGCGGTCGTGGCCAGCGAAGTGCGCAGCCTCGCGCAGCGCAGCGCGCAAGCTGCCAAGGAGATCAAGGGATTGATCGAGTCGACGGTATCGAGCGTCGCCTCCGGTTCGAGTCAGGTTCGCCACGCGGGAGAAACGATGACGGAGATCGTTAGCAACGTGTCGAACGTGACGACGATCATTTCCGAAATTACCCAGGCCGCCAATGAACAGACCCGCGGCATTCAGGAGGTCAATCGCGCGGTTTCGCAGCTGGACGAAATGGTGCAGCAGAACGCGGCACTGGTGGAGCAATCCAGTGCTGCGGCCGCCGCGCTGCAATCGCAAGCGGTCAACCTTGCCACGGCCGTGACCCAGTTCCGGCTCGATTGAACGGAGTTTTCATGCCTTGAGCAGGGGGCTGATGCGGGACTGTACATTCAGAAACGGTTTGCAACGCGGGACGTATGTGCGCGGAACCACGACACCGTATTTTCTGGAGACGCGTGAAAGCTCGCAGAAGAGTCGCGTCTAGCGATCGAACTCATTCGTTTGCTCCGCTTCTTCGAACATATTGCCGAATCCAGTCGGCACGAGAATAAGCGATCGGTCCGCCGCGTCATAGTTTTCGGCCAGTGTGAATGCTTCGGAAATGATTTTTTGCACGTCCTGCCGCAACATTGTCACGTCAAAGGGTAGATTTGCTGCAAAGGGATCCCAGTCGAAGCAGCCAACAACCGTCGACTTCCACGCGTCGGGCGACAGCGTCGCGGTAAACTGAACCGTGCCTTCAAACGCGGTAATCGAATTCATCAGCAAGCCCGCCGGAAGGCGTCCAAGCTTCTCATAGCGACTGGCGAGCGCGCGTTTGGCAGCCAGCGCGTTATATCCGCAGCACTCGATTGCATCTGCTGCAGGCGCTATCTGGCGCGCCTCGAACGCATCGCGAAAACCTGCAATACGCATCTCGGTCGCATACTCGCCAGCCACACCGCCCAGCAAAACCAACTCGTCGGGAAGGGCGCCGCGTGCCTGCAACTTTTCGATCAGCACGTCCGTAATCGCTCGTGCGCCGCTGCGATTATCGGAAACGACCGACGGCGCGCCATCTCCTGGCAGGTCCAGATTGATGCAAGGCACGCCCGCCGCCGAGCAGCGCTCGTTGAGCGGCATTGGATTGCGCACGCCGGCGATAAACAACAATTCAACCCGTTGCGACAAAAGTGTTTCAGTGACGCTTACCTCGAGAGAAGGATCCCGCTGGGTTCCCACCACGATGGGACAAAGCCCCCGGCTACGAGCCTGGTCTTCAAAGGTCTCTGCGAGTCCCGCGAAAAATCGGTTTCGATAGTGGGGAAGAATCATACCGACCAACCCCGAGCGCGATAGCCGCAGCCCTCGCGCTTTCATGTTGACGTTGTACCCAAGCTCACGGGCGCACGCGAGGATTCGGTTCGCCGTCTCCTCCTTGATGCGATAGCGGGCCCAGTTGCCGTTCAGCACCATGCTCACCGTTGACGTTGAGGAGCCCGTCTTTTCCGCAATGTCGTAAATCGTCGACTTGCGTCCTGTATTGCTGCTTGCCATCAACGTTGCTCCGAGGCATTTCCGCCATTCATGTCTTGCGAAGGTAACCGTTTCGTAAAAGGCGCCGTACCAGGGTAATTCCGAGTCGACCATCTTGCTGAATAGATTCAGCATACACCGACCCGAGTTGCTGAATGGATTCAGCAAAGTTTAGCAAAGTCTGTAAGCGGGTTTTTCTAATACTCATCGGGCGTCTGCCGGAAAGGTCAGGCGTTCAACGGAGGAGACATGTTCGAGAACATCATCCGCACTCTGGCCGCAAGCGCCGTCGCGCTCGCCTTGACGACGAGTTTCGCATCCGCCTCGCCGGACAAGCCGGTAATCGGTGTGGTCGTGAAGATTGGCGGCATCCCCTGGTTCAACGCCATGGAAGCGGGAATCAAGAAGCGCGCTGACCAGCTCGGCGTCAAGGCATTTATGGTCGGGCCGACAAGCGCAGACCCCGCCCTTCAGGTCCGGGCCATTGAGGATCTGATTGCGCAACACGTCGACGTCATCGGCGTAGTGCCGAACGACGCGCAGGTGCTCGAACCCGTTTTGCAGCGCGCTCGCGCTGCGGGTATCAAAGTCATTACGCACGAGTCTCCGAAGCAGCAGAACGTGGATTGGGACTTTGAACTGGCATCGGCCAAGGGCTTTGGCGAAGCCTACGGGAAACGCCTCGGTGAGGCGCTGGGCGGAAAAGGCGAATACGCCGTTTTCGTCGGGTCGCTCACTGTGCCTTTGCATAACGCGTGGGCGGATGCGGCAATCGCCTATATCAAAGCCAATTATCCCGGGATGACCCTTGTCGGGGACCGCTACGGCGTCGCTGAAGATGTGGACGCCTCGCGCAAAACGGCGCTCGACCTCATGCGCGCTCATCCTGACTTGAAAGGCATCCTCGCGTTCGGCAGCCAGGGGCCCATTGGGGCAGCGCGCGCCGTCGCGGAGCAGCAGGCGAAAGGAAAGGTCCTGGTTCTCGGGCCGTTCTCGCCTGGGCAGGGCCGAAAGCTTGTCCATGACGGTGTGCTGACGGGCGGATACATGTGGAATCCGGAAGTGGCCGGCGAAGTGTTCGTGACGCTCGGCACGATGCTCGTAAAGGGCCAGCCGGTTAAGGAGGGCACGAATATCCCAGGTCTGGGCGTGGTGCGCCCCGACGGTCACACGCTGATCGTGAACCAGCTGGTCGACCTCAACGCCAAAACCGTCGACGACCTCGCAAAGACTGGCCTCTGACGCGATTCTTCTGCCGAACGGGTGAGCGCGGATGTGGCGCTGCTCACCCGGAAGTCAACGGTACGGCACATCTGGCTGCAAGTCGGTCATGTGCAAGTGCTATCGGAGCGTTTTCATGAGTCAACCGGCTGCCATCAATAGCTTCAGTTCTCCAGGAAGTCATGTGAACACGGCAACCGTCGCGTTCGACGCGGGCCGCACACCTCTGCTCAAGCTTGAGAACATCTCCAAAATCTTTGGCGGCGTCAAAGCGCTGCGCGCCGTCAAGTTCGACATCATGCCCGGCGAAGTGCTCTGCCTTGCGGGCGAGAACGGTTGCGGCAAGAGCACCATCATCAAGATTATCAGTGGCGTCTATCAGCCGGAATCTGGCGCAGTGATGCTCATGGACGGCAAGTCAATTGACGGCCTCGACCCGGCGAGAGCGCGCGACCTCGGTATCCAGGTCATCTGGCAGGATCTGGCGCTCTTCCCCGAGATGACCGTCGCGGAAAACATCGCTTTCGAGCAGAACCTTGGCTCCCGTCCGCGTATCGTTCGCTATGGAAAGATGAAGGAGGCGGCACGCCGGATTCTTGAGCGGCTCGGCGTTTCGATCGACCTCGACCGATCGGTTCGTTCGCTATCGATTGCCCAGCGTCAGGTCGTGGCGATTGCGAGAGCGCTGGTTCGCGACGCTCGTCTCGTCTTCATGGACGAGCCGACTGCCTCGCTCAGCCATGCCGAAACCGAAGCGCTGCTGAAAATTGTCCGACGGCTTTCCGCCGATGGCATTGCCGTGGTGTTCGTCAGTCATCGTCTTGCTGAAGTGCTCGACGTCTGCACTCGCGTGACGGTTTTTCGCGATGGACAGTACGTCGGCACCTTTCCGACCGAGGGCATGACTCAAACCCGTCTCACCGAACTGATGACGGGCCGCACGTTCGACTATGAGGTGCGTACGACGGACCTGTCGAAAGCCCCGGTCGTGTTGGCGGTGCAGGGTTTGTCGCGGGCGCGCCAATATCATGACGTGTCGTTCAACGTGCGACGCGGCGAGATTCTCGGCGTCACGGGGCGGCTTGGCGCAGGTCGAACTGAAATTGCATTGTCGCTTTTCGGAATGACCTCCCCGAATGCGGGTTCCATCCGGCTCGACGGAAAAGAACTGTCGCTGCGCACGAATCGCGATGCAATCCGCGCGGGTATCGCCTACGTGTCTGAAGACCGGCTCCAACTCGGACTGATACAGCCGCAATCCATTGGCGACAACACGGTTGCGGCGGTGCTGGACGACCTTCTGGACGGCGCCCATCTCATCGCCGCCAAGAAGCGAAACGCACTGATTCAAGACTGGATTCAGCAACTGGCGGTGAAAATCGGGAAACCGGACGATGCGGTCTCGACACTGTCAGGTGGCAACCAGCAGCGCATCGTGCTCGCCAAGTGGCTGGCAACCCACCCGAAGCTCCTGATTCTGGATTCGCCCACCGTCGGCGTCGACGTCGGCGCCCGGGCTGGCATCTTCGCCATCATTCACAAGCTCGCTGCCGAGGGTATGGCCATCTTGCTGATATCGGACGAGATTCCGGAGGTCTACTTCAACGCCGACCGAATTCTGCATATGCGCGGTGGCCGCATTGTTAAAGAGTACGTGCCGGGAACGACAACGATGGAACAAATCGAGCGAGACGTCCATGCCTGAATTTCGCAAACTCGGAATCGGTTCGATCGAGGCGCTGCTGATTCTCGTTATCGCGCTCATGGTGATTGGCCTTAGCCTTTCAACCTCGACCTTCCTTACTCTCCCAAACCTGTTCGACCTGATTAACCAGAGTTCCGTCAACATCATTTTCGCAGTTGGACTGCTGGTTGTTCTGATTGCCGGCGGCATTGATATCTCGTTCGCCGTCGGTGCATCGGTGGTTCAGTACCTCACCGCGTTGGCAGTGATGCGGCTCGGCGGTGGCAACTGGGCGCTCGGCTTCATTCTGTCCGCGTTTTTAGGGTTTCTGCTTGGCTCAATCAACGCCACGATTATCTACAGATTTCGCATCGTTTCGATTGTCGTGACGATTGCCACGTTCAATGTGTTCTTCGGTGGGTTGATGTTCCTCACGGGAGGGGTGTCCATCTACGACCTGCCGGACTGGTGGACCGACAGACTTTCGATCGTCAACCTCCACACGGCGAGTGGCAACGCGAATCTCGCACTGCCGGTGGTTGTGATGGTCGTCATGGTCATAGCCACGTGGTTTCTGTTGCGACGGACGACAACCGGTCGGCAGCTCTACGCAATGGGCGACAACCCCGAAGCGGCCAGACGGGTTGGGGTCAACCTGGGTGCGATGCACTACATCGCCTACGGTTGGCTTGGCATGATGGCCGGCATAGCCGGACTGATGCAAGCGCATTACGTGCAGGAAGTCGTGCCGAATGCGTTCTATGGCCGCGAGCTGGATGTACTCGCCGCCGTGGTTCTCGGTGGAGCGCGCCTGGGCGGCGGGCGCGGCACGATTCTCGGCGCAATCCTCGGCATCCTGCTGACCGCCATTACCGCGAATGGGCTCAACCTGCTCGGTATCTCACCGTATGCGTTCAAGATGATTATCGGCGCAATCATCCTTATCGCCATCACCTTGTCGAGCGACGGTTTCGCCAAGCTCGTCGGAGCGCGATTCGCGTCACAGAGCGTAAAGGCCACGTCATGAAAACATCTTCATATGAACGTGCGGGTGTGCCGCTCGTGCCGGCGGATGTCGCCGGCTTGCTTGGATTTCTCGTTCTGGTCATCGCGATCCTGAGCTTCGCATCCGACCGATTCTTCTCGGCGAGCACCTTCGTCTCGATAGCATTCCAGTTGCCGGAACTCGGCTTCTTTACGCTGGCGATGCTGATGCCCCTGATTTCCGGCGGCTTCAATCTCGCGGTGACGTTCACTGCGAACATGTCGGGGTTGGCGATGGCGTGGGTGCTTCATACGTACGGCGGCGCGGACGCGAGCGCTGTAGCCGTCATCCTCGGCATCGCTGCGGCGTTGGTCACCGGTTCCACCGCCGGTTGGGTGATGGGTGCTGTCATCGCGCGCACCGGAGCTAGCCCAATCCTGGTGTCTTTGTCGATGATGATTTTTTTGCGTGGGTTAGGTGAGTTCCTCACACGCGGCGGCGACATCTCGGGGTTCCCGCCGTTCGTGCGCGAAATGGGCAACGGCGTTTTCCTCGGCATACCGATTCCTCTCCTGATTTTTCTCGGCTGCGCATTGCTTTGGCACGTTGTCATGACACGGTCGCGGCTCGGTTTCGCCACCCGCATGATTGGGTCGAATCTGGAGGCGACGCGGTACGCCGGTATCGCGACAACACGCGCCGTCACTCGAATCTACATGCTGTCGGGACTGATGTGCGGCGTGGCCGGCGTGGTCATGGCGGCGCAATTCAATTCGGTTCGGGTCGGTCATGGCGAGGCATTTTTGCTGATCTCCGTGCTGGCCTGCTTCCTTGGCCGCGTCGACCCATTCGGCGGTTTCGGCCGCGTCGTGCCAGTCGTGATCGCGCTCGTCATTCTCCAGGTGATTGCTTCCGGTCTCAATTTGCTCGGTGCCAACCAGCACCTGGCGACTGCGTTGTGGGGAGTCTTCCTGCTTGCCGTGATGCTGTTCCGTTGGGCATGGGCGAACGGCATTTCCAAAACTTTGGTCCGCAGGCGCGTGACCGCATCTGAAGGAGTGACACAATGAACAAGCTTGGCGTGCACGCACTGGTATGGGCCGGCGACTTGACGCCTGAATCGACCCGCAAGGTCTTGAGTTCGACCAAGGCCGCCGGATTCGACCTCGCGGAATTGTCCCTGCATGGCCCGAAGGTCATGGACCTGGCGCTCACGCGAGATTTGTTGCAGGAGCACGAACTGGAGGTTGGCTGCTCGCGCGGCCTTACCTTTGATGCGGACGTGTCGAGCGAGGACTCCGCCACTGTTGCTCGCGGCGTGGCGTTGCTGGAGGAAGCCATCACCATTACGTCGGCGATTGGAGGGCACTACTTCGGCGGAATCCTTTACGGCGCGATGGCGAAATACAATGCGCCTGTCACGAAGAAAGGCCGGCAAAACGCTGTCGATTCCATCAAGCGCATTGCGGATTTCGCGCTCAGGAAGAATGTGACGCTGGGGCTCGAGGTAGTGAATCGCTATGAGAGCAATCTGCTGAACACGGCGTCCCAAGCGCTGGCCATGCTCGACGAAGTCGATGCGCCTAACGTTGTCGTTCACCTCGATACCTATCACATGAACATTGAGGAATCCGATTTCATGCAACCGATTCTTCAGTGTGGAAAGCGGCTTGGGTACGTGCATATCGGGGAGAGCAATCGCGGGTATCTCGGCTCCGGCACCATCGAGTTCGCCCAGTTATTTCATGCGCTCGCAATGATTGACTACAAGGGCGTAGTGACCTTCGAGAGTTTCTCTTCGACCGTCGTCAACGAGCAACTGTCCAACGCATTGGCTATCTGGCGCAATCTTTGGGACGATGGCATGGACCTCGCAACGCATGCCCGCGAGTTCATCGCGGGAGGCATCAATGCCGCCGCCAAAGCAAAGGCCCACCACTAAGCGCCTGTCAGGCAATGTCGGGGAAGCGTCCCGAAGCCCGCCTGCGATTCTTTGCGTGAAATGTGTATCTGACTTCGGCGAGGGCAAAAGGGCGCTCGCCGAACATCACGTTCCTGGAGCATTTTGAATGATGTCGATGATCGAGGACCGGTATCTGAACCGTCTACGCCAACTGACTGCCGACGGACGTCGCCGCATTCTCGGCCTGGTCGGCGCGCCGGGAGCCGGCAAGTCGACGCTCGCGCAAGCAATTGTCGATGCGTTACCCGGGAAGGCAATCATTGTGCCGATGGACGGGTTCCATCTTGCTAACGCCGAACTCGTGCGGCTCGGGCGTGCGTCACGAAAAGGTGCGGAAGATACATTCGACAGCGCCGGCTATGTTGCGCTCCTGAGCCGCCTGCGTCAGCAGCGCAACGATGAAACAATCTATGCCCCCATCTTTCGCCGGGAAATCGAGGAACCTATCGCCGGTGCGATTCCCGTGGCGCCCGATATTCCGCTCGTCATCACCGAAGGGAATTACCTTCTTCTTGAACATGGGCACTGGAAAGGTGTGCGACCGCTTCTCGACGAAGTCTGGTACGTCAACGTCGATTCGGCGCTTCGACAGCAACGTCTTGTTAGTCGCCACATGCGCTTCGGCCGGAATGAGGGCGCGGCGAGACAGTGGGTTCTGCAGACTGACGAGGTGAACGCGACCTTGATTGATTCGACCCGAGCGCGCGCCGACCTTCAGTTCCATTGGTCATCGTAATATCCCCGAGGTTTGCGGGCCGCTTGCTTGACCACGACTGGCGACCGTTCCCATGTGAAAATACGCTCAGGCACCCTGCCAATGAATGGAGACAAGCTTGAGCAAAAGCGCAGCGCCGACCACTGAAACATGGCATATGGACGACGCTACGGCGGGCGTGTGGATTCGCGCTGCCCATCTCGGCCGGAAGATAAAGGTCGAAAAGGGCAGCATGATCTATCGTCAGGGCGAGCTCGGCTTTACCTTTTACTTTCTGCTGTCAGGCCGTATCCAGATCGCAATTTTTCAGAGTGACGGCGCCGAGTTCATGCTTGAAATGATGGGGCCATGGGCGATGTTCGGCGAGTCTCCTGCGATGGACGGCTTTCCGCGAATCGCAACCGCCATCGCGGCTGAGGATTCGGAGCTGATCGAGTTTGACATCCGGGTTATCAAAGAAGTCATTCCGTCCTGTCCGGAACTCGCCATCTCCCTCATGCGTATCGTTGCGCTCAAACAGCGAATTCTGGCGTCCCGCATGCAATATCTCGCGCTCCCAAAGCCGGAGATGAGAATCGGAGAGCTATTGGGGCGGCTGGCCGAGCTGTATGGCGAGAAGCGGGAGGACGGCACGCTGATATCCGTCCCTCTGACGCACGAGCAAATCGCTGCGATGACGGGGGCGACCCGCGTTACCGTCACACGTGCATTGAAGCGGCTGACGGCGCTCGGCGCGATTGAACTCCGGCAGCGTCGCATCTGGGTGCTCGACTCGTCCAAACTTATCGGTTGATTTGGTAACCCGCTATACAGACGGCAGGTCTGTCGGTCACTTAAAGTGGTCACGATTGGAATCGGATTCCCCGTACCCCATCAGTTGATTGAAGGACTGCCATGAGCAAAATCGAGCGCCTGCGGCTTCCCGAAGATGACGCAACCTTCGGAAGCAATCGCATTTTCGACCTGTTCCAGTATTCGCCGGCCGTGACGGCCAACGGGCTGGTGTTCATCGCCGGGCAAATCGGCCTGCGTGCCGACGGGTCGATTCCGGAAGACCCGAAGGAACAGATCGACGTCGCATTCAAGCGCATCGACGCTGTGCTCAAGCACATGGGTCTCGACTTCACGGATGTCGTCGAGCTCGTTTCCTATCACGTCGATATCGGCTTGCAACTCGCCACGTTCCGCGATGTGAAGGCGCAATACATTCGCTCGGACTTTCCGGCGTGGACCATTCTCGGCATTGCCGCATTGGCTCGCCCCGAGCTTATCGTCGAAATCAAGGTCATTGCCGCGACCCGCAAGTAGGTTGCACTTTCGTCGGTGTCGACGGTAGCGTGACGCCGAGATGTTGAAGCAGCTGGATGCGCAAGCCGCTCGGGCGTGGACTCATTGTTGATTGAGATTGTACCGCCTCGAGCCTGGTCCGTAATATATAGTCAGGAATACTACCTGGTACCATGAGCACTCAAGTAAAAACCGACGGATTCGCCTTCGTCGAATTCGTCTCATCCCGTCCGATGGCGCTCGTCGAGCTCTTCGAGCATCTTGGTTTCCGCCTGCGCGGTCAGTCCACGAGCGGCATGTTCCTTATGACGCAAGGCGCAGCCGCGTTCATCGTCAATGGAAATCCGAATGCGTTCGAGTCCCGCCATGGCGCGTCGGTACGCGCGATCGGCATCCGTGTCGACGATGCGAAGCTCGCGCTGGCACAGGCGCTCTCCGGTGGTGCGCGTATTGCCTGCGCCGGAACGGAAGGCGCGTTTGTCATCGACACGCCCACGATTCTTGGCATTGGGGACAGTCTCGTGCACTTCATTGACCGCGACTTCCGCGAGGTGTTCTCGCTTCCAGTCGAAGCTCGAAGCACACCCGAAGGCGACGCCAATATCGTCGCGGTCGACCATACGTCGAATATTGTTCACCCCGAGAACCTCGATTTGTGGGCCAACTTCTATCGCGACACCTTCGGGTTCGTGGAAAAGCAGTATCTCGAAGTCAAGGGTCACATGTCAGGAATGCGCGCCCGCTCCATGGTGAGTCCGTGTGGCCACGTGTCGATTCCCGTAGCAGCCGCGGCGCACGACCGGCCGGGTGTGCTCAATCAGAACGATGAGTTCATTCGTGATTACGGAGGCGAAGGAATTCAGCACATCGCCCTGCTTACATCCGACATTGAAGACACGATTCAGAAGCTCAGTGCTGCTGGGATCGAGTTTATGGCCGCGCCATCCCCGAGTTATTACGGGGGGATCGAGGCGCGTCTGCCGGGGCACGGTCTTGACATCAGCCGACTGGCGGAACGAGGCATTCTGGTCGACGGCAAGGGGCCGCGGAAGATTCTGCTTCAACGTTTCACGAAGCGTCAGATTGGACCGGTCTTCTTCGAGATTATCGAACGCCGGGGCGAAGACGGCTTTGGCGAAGGCAATTTCAAGGCGCTGTTCGAATCGCAGGAGAAGGACCAGCAGCAGCGCGGCTCGCTCAATTGATTTAGGGAACAACGCCATGACAGAGCAGGACGTCCGGAACCACCTCCTTGCGCGATACAACGCATGGATGAATGCCATCGCGCAAAAAGACATCGATGCAATCGCGTCAATCTACGCGAGCGACGCCGTATATATGCCGCCGGCACAGCCGCGAGACGCTGCCGATAGATAAACCCAAAAATCAAAGCAATACAGTAACAAAAACTGGCTTGAGCTAGATACGATGGTGGAAAACGCTGCCCTTAGGCCGCAACGCGGGTCTTTAACAACGGGCATCCATTCCCTTTCCAAACCAACCCTCAACGCTTCCTATGCCACGCCCGATCGTTGCACAGATTCATCCCGCCGCAGTCAGCCACAACCTCTCCATCGTCAAGCAACGGGCACCGCGATCACGGGCCTGGGCCGTGGTCAAAGCCAATGCCTACGGACACGGAATCGAGCGTGTTCTCCCGGCCCTCGCGAATGCCGACGGCATTGCATTGCTCGATCTCGACGAGGCAGTCCGCGTGCGCGAGTTGGGTTGGACCAAGCCGATCCTTCTTCTGGAAGGCGTGTTCAAGCCGGGTGACGTGCAAATCGCCCAGCAGTTCGATCTTTCCATGGCGGTACATTGCCGCGAACAACTCGATCTGTTGCGCCTGTCGCCGACACGTGAGCGCGTCAACGTGCATCTGAAGATGAACTCCGGGATGAATCGTCTCGGATTCCGGCCCGATGCGTACCGCGCCGCGTGGGAGCAGGCCCGATCGATTCCTGGCGTTGCCGACATCACGTTGATGAGCCATTTCGCGAATGCCGACGAGGGCGACGTGGCATGGCAGATGGATCGCTTCGATGCGGCGACTCAAGACATACCGGGCCAACGAAGCCTCGCGAATTCAGCGGCCGTTCTGTGGCATCCGCAGGCGCATCGCGACTGGGTGCGGCCAGGTGTGGTGCTGTACGGCGGTTCGCCCACGGGTCAGTCGCGCCACGTCGGCGACGTGGGTTTGCGCGCCTCGATGACACTGAGAAGCGAAGTGATCGGCGTGCAGTCGTTGTCGGCGCAGGAAACGGTAGGTTACGGCCGTGCCTTCGCCGCGAACCGTGACATGCGCATTGGTGTGGTCGCATGCGGGTATGCGGACGGATACCCGCGGCACGCGTCCACGGGCACGCCAATCGCGATCGACGGCGTCATGACGCAGGTGGTGGGCCGTGTTTCGATGGACATGCTCACGGTCGATTTGACGCCGTGCCCGCATGCGCAGATCGGTTCGACAGTCGAGCTGTGGGGCGAACAGGTCAGGATCGATGACGTCGCCCACGCTTGCGGGACGATCGGGTACGAACTGATGTGCGCCCTGGCAAAACGGGTACCCGTGCAAGTCGTCTGAATGACCGCCTGTCTCGCCGGAGCGTGAAGCAATCCGCAAGGTTGCTCGCGTCTTCGGCCGGGAAGCGGCGTCACATTGCCTGCTGCACAGGCGTCATGGTGTCCGATGAGACAGCGCATCGCGCTGTACCGGACACTTTGTGTTTACGTAATAATCGCGAGGCGTATCCGATTCGATCCACTAACCATTGAAAATGCGCAGGTCATGGCTTTCAGCGAACCAAGGTCTCCGTTTTTCAAATGGGTGGTGTCCTCCGCTCAGAACCTGAGCGCCGACAATCGGCAAATATTGCTTGCCAACCTGTTCACGCGAACCGCATCGATCGTATTTGCGTCGATTTGCGAAATCAGTGTCTGTGCAACCGCCTACTACCTCTATCCCAGAGCCCTTTACGCGTGGTGGGGCAGCGCCGTGGTCGCGCTGCTGATGACGCGTCTCGCGTTGATCTGGCTGTGCTGCCGGCGCAGTGCCCGCAACCTGCCGACGCCTACTTCCGCCTTTCTCTTTGCGAGTCTTCTCTGGGCGGTCTTATTCGGCTTTGGCACTTTTTTGTGCAATACCAGCGGAAATCAGACACTTTTTCTACTCGGAAACGTTTGCGCGGTGGGCGTGATCGGCGGATTGGCCGGACGCAACGCAGGCACGCCCCGGCTGGTGCTTCTCCAGATTTCCTTCATTCTCGGCCTGTTGGGCTGGGGGGCGGCGCTTTCTCCCGGCTCCGGCAAGCTCGTGCTGCTGTTTCAGGCACCGTTCTGCGCGGCGGGTTTCTTTACCGTGGCCTTGCGCAGCAATCGCGACACCGTTGCGCTGCTGTTGGCGCGCGAAAGCAGTCATCGGCTCGCTCACCATGACAGTCTCACTGGCCTGCCCAACCGCACGCGCATTACCGAGCTTCTGCTGGAGCGCACCGCAGCGGGCTTGTTGCGGCTGAATCATCGATTCGCGGTTCTACTGATCGACCTCGACGGCTTCAAGGCGATCAATGACAGCCTGGGCCATGCCGCCGGCGATCAGATCCTTCAGGAGGCCGCGATTCGGTTGCGTGAAGTACTGCCGGCGGGCGATCTGGTCGGACGCCTGGCCGGCGACGAGTTCGTCGCGATTACCGACGGCACGGCGTTGACGCGCGACGTCCCTTTGCTGGCAGACCGTATCGTCAAAGCGCTGGCGCGTCCTTTCACTCTCAGCGAGGCGTTGGTGCATATCGGCGGGAGCGTGGGTGTCTCGCTCTATCCCGAGCACGCAAAGACGGGGCCACAATTGCTGATCTGCGCGGACCGTGCGTTGTATGCGGTCAAACGCAGCGGCAAAAGCGCCTTCGCTATCTTCGATGCCGTCAGGCACGCATCGGACGAAAGCTTGAGCCTCCTGCGAAGCGATCTGGAAGGCGCGATGCAGACTTACCGGGATTTGCGCATGGAGTACCAGCCGATCGTCGATCTCGCCGACGATACGATTTCCGGCCGCGAGGCGCTGCTTCGCTGGACGCACCCAACTCGCGGCGAGCTCTCTCCCTCCGCATTTATTCCCACCGCCGAACGTACGGGTCTCATCCTCGCACTCGGCGAGTGGGCGCTGCTGCAGTCCTGCACGGAAGCCGCCACGTGGCGTGACGCGGTGAGCGTTGCCGTGAATGTTTCGCCGGTGCAATTGCGGGAGGAGTCGTTCGCGTCGACGGTTGCCGCGATTCTCGGCAAGACGGGATTGCCGCCGGCGCGTCTGAATATCGAAGTCACGGAAACGGTGTTGTTGAGTGACGATATCGTTACCCGGCACAACGTCGAAAAGCTTCGCGCGCTGGGAATCGGCCTCGCGCTCGACGACTTCGGCACGGGGTTCTCAACCATGTCGACGCTCGTGCGCTTCTCGTTCGACAAGCTCAAGATCGACAGTTCGTTCGTGAAAGAGTCCGTGCGTCGGCGCGAATCGGCGGCGGTGGTTCGCGGGATCGTGGCGTTGGCGCGGGAAATCGGCATGCCGACCACGGCGGAAGGCATCGAGACGCAGGAACAACTGAATTTTGTGCGCGTCTGCGGATGCACGCATGCTCAAGGTTTTCTTCTGGGCAAGCCGGTCCGGGGCGAAGAGATCCCACACCTCGAAAAAAGGCTTGCAGTGCATTCCGCGGATAAGGCTTGAGAGATATTCCCGGGCGGCGGCAAGCAATCGAACCAGGAATCCATTGCCGCGGCGTTGCCCGGCCGGTTACGCGGCAGCGTGCCGCGATCCTCTGCGCGTGCCGTTCGTTGCGGTTTTGGCATGCCCAAGATAGGCGTCGCGCAACACATCCAGCTCCAGCAACGCGTCGGCGTTCCCATGCGCGACCACGCGGCCGCCTTCGAGTACATATCCAGACTGCGCATACCGCAGCGCGATCGCCGCATTCTGCTCCGCCAGCAGGAAGCTGACGCCGTCGTCGCGATTGAGGGTAGCCACCGTCTCGAAGATTTCTTCGACGACTTGCGGGGCGAGCCCCATCGACGGTTCGTCGAGCAATACCAGCGAAGGCCGCGCCATCAGCGCGCGGCCGATCGCAACCATTTGCTGTTCTCCACCGGACGTGTAGCCCGCGAGCGCCTGACGACGTTCCCTGAGTCGCGGAAACGTCGCATAGATACGTTCGAGATCCGCCTGCAGATCAGCGCGGGCAGGCCGCCGCACAAAAGCGCCGAGCCGCAGATTCTCTTCGACGGACAAATGCGCAAAGCAACGCCGTCCCTCCAGCACCTGGACGAGTCCACGTTCAGCGAGCGTCCACGGGTCCACGTCGGTAATCGTGTCGCCGCGATACGCGATGCGTCCCGACGTCAGTTCGCCCCTTTCCGCACGTATCAGGCTCGAGATGGCCTTGAGCGTGGTGGTTTTGCCCGCGCCATTGCCACCCAGCAGGGCGACGATCGCGCCGGACGGCACCATCAATGAAACGCCGCGCAATGCCGGAATGAGCTGGCTATACGTCACGGCAATGTCTTCGACCTGCAGGATCGGGGCGACGCTCATGTTCAGAGATCCTTGCTGCAATCGCGTGGCGTAATGCCCTTTTCCCTGGCATACGCGTTCGCCGACTTCTCGATGATCGGGCGCAACAGCGTGCGATCCGCCTGAACCCAGCCGCTGATGACCTTCCATTGCTGGCCGTCCCATTGCTGGAAGCGCACGGCGCCACCGCCTTCATGATCGGAGCACGACAGCTTCAGCGGTTGAACGAGGCCGTACGCGCCCAACTGCTTCAGACGCGCATCGTCGAGATTCAAATGCTCGAAACCCCAGCGTACCTGTTCGCCCGTCAGCGGTTTGTTGCCATACCTGGCTTGAGCCACGCGCAACGCTTCGACATTGAGAATGCCGTTGACCACGCCCAGGTTGTAGTACACCGTACCGAAGCGCGCCGGGTCTTTCAGATTGCCGTTGCCGGGTTTGATCACATATTGATCGATCGCCTGAAGTACCGGAAAGTCGGTTCCCGACGGATGCGTGGTGATCGAAATGAAACCCTTTGCGGCGTCGCCTGCCGGACGCGCATCCTCCTCCGAATTGCTCCAGATGTTCCCGATAATATGATTCGCCGGGAAGCCCACCTTCTGCGCCGACTTCAACGCGACCGGATTCATCACGCCCCAGCCGCGCAGAATCACCCAGTCCGGATTGATCCGGTGGATGGTGAGCCACTGCGAGCCCTGCTCGTTACCCGGATGCGGAACTTCGATCTGCGTGAGTTCGAAACCATACTTTTTGGAGAGTGCATCAAGCACGGGAATCGTTTCGCGGCCATAAGGAGACCCGTGGTAGAGCACCACGATCTTCTTGCCCTTGAGCTGATTCAGCCCGCCTGACTGCTGGCCGATGTAATTGACGATCGCCGAGACTTCGCTATACGGGTTGAGTTGAAGCGGAAACACATACGGAAACACCGCGCCGTCCGTGGAATCCGTGCGGCCGTGATTGATCGTGACCAGCGGAATCTTGTCGACGGTCGACCGGTCGAGCGTCGCATAGGCGATCCCGACCGAGAGCGGATTCGTTGCTGCAGCCGGCGCGCCGTTCAGACCACCCTTGAGCCGCTCATAGCATTCCACGCCCTTTTCCACGACGTATTCGGTTTCGCATTCGCTCCACGTCAGCTTGACCCCATTGACGCCGCCATCGCGCTTGTTGATGAGGTTCATATAGTCGATAAAGCCGCCGAAGAAGCCACTGCCGCCCGCCGCATACGGTCCGACGCGATAGCTTTGCAGCGGGAAGTATTCTTCACCCGCAGCCTGCGCGGTGGGCGCGAACGCGGCGGTGAGGGCAAGCATCAGGCTAGCGGCGGTGACGCGCGAGAGCGTCCCACGCCTTTTTAAAGAGTCGATGAAATTCATGCTGGATAGACCTTGAATGGATGGATAAGCGGTGGTTTAAAGAGCGATGGAAAAAAGCGAAGTCACGCGCGCAGCGGCCAGTCGCGCAGACGATTTCGCGCGGTCTGAACCAGTCTTGCGAGGCCGTCCGGTTCCTTGATGAGAAAAACGATGATCAACGTGCCGAAGAGGATCTTCTGCAGGTTCTGCAATTGACCGGCTTCGATACCGACGCTGGCAAGCGCGCCCGCCGCATGCGAGAGAAGAATGGGCAGCAGCACGATGAACGCCGCGCCGAGAAAATTCCCGCCGATGCTCCCCATGCCGCCGATGATGATGATGAACAACACCTGAAACGACAGATTGAGATCGAAGCCGTGCGGCTCGACCGTGCCCAGATAAGCAAATGCCCACAACGCGCCCGCAATGCCGATCACGAATGAACTCAGCGCGAATGCGAGCAACTTGGTGCGGCCGGTCGGGATGCCGATCACCCGCGCAGCCGTGTCCATGTCGCGCACGGCCATCCAGCGTCGGCCGAGTTCACTGCGCACGAGGCGAGTCGCAAGCATGAACAGGACGGTGGTGACGCCGAGTACGAGCAGATAGCGCGCGGCCGGCGTGTCGATTTTCCAGCCGAACGCCGTGAGACGTGGCGCGCTGAGTACGCCCGAGGTGTCGTCGTTGGAAAACCAGCTGACTCGCGTGAAGATCCATTCGACAAGGAACTGCGCGGCCAGCGTCGAGACGATCAGGTAAAAGCCTTTGATACGCAGACTCGGCAAACCGAACACGGCGCCCACCGCGGCCGTGATCAATCCCCCGAGCAGGAGATCGACGACGAGCGGCAAGCCTGGCACCCGCACCATGAGGTTATAGGTGGCATAGGCGCCGACCGACATGAACGCCGCGGAGCCGAGCGAGAGTTGGCCGGCATAGCCCGTGACCAGGTTCAGCCCGAGTCCTGCGAGCGACAACACGAGGAACGGAATCAGAATCGCATTGAGCCAGTAGTCGTTGCCGAGGAGCGGTACGGCGATGAACGCGATCAACGCGAGAATCGCCGAGAGCCATAACTTCAGCAGCGGCATTCGCAGCGGGTACGGTTTGAATGTGGACGGCACATTCAACGTGGGGCGGGAAGACGACATAGCCGGCCTCATACGCGTTCAATGGCGGGTTCGCCGAACAGACCGACAGGCCGCGCGAGCAGGAACAGCATGGCGAGCAGATAGGGAAACCAGTTTTCGATGCCGCCGCCGAGCAGGCTGCCCACATAGACCTCGGCAAGCTTCTCCGATGCGCCAATCAGCAGGCCGCCGGCAATCGCCCCGCCAATCGACGAAAATCCGCCGATGATCAGCACCGGCAGCGCCTTCAGCACCACCAGCGACAGCGAGAACTGCACGCCGAGCCGTGCGCCCCACAGGAGTCCCGCCACGAGGCTGACAAAGCCGGCCAGCGCCCACACGATGGCCCACACGCGCGGCAGCCGTATGCCGATGGCGAGAGCGGCAAGCGGATCGTCCGCGACTGCGCGCAGCGACAGCCCGAGCCGCGTGCGCTGGGTCAGAAGCGACAGGCCGATCACCAGCACGCCGGCGCTTGCCGCGGCAAAGACGTCGAACTGGCTGATCATCACGCCGGCCACGTTCAGCGGTTTGTCGTCGATGCCGAGATCCAGGCCGTGCACCTGGGCGCCCCAGAATAATTGCGCGGCGCCTTCGAGAATGAAGCTCAAGCCGAGCGTCGCCATGAACAGCACAATGGGTGGCCGGTTCACCAGCGGCCGCAAAACGAGCCGGCCGATCAGCAACGCAATCAGCACCAGGGCAGCCAGCGTGATGCCGAATGCAAGCACGGCATTCACATGCCGCTCGACGAGGCTCACGTACGTGAGCGCGCCGAACAGCACCATCGAACCCTGCGCGAAATTGAACACGCCGGACGCTTTGTAGATCAGCACGAAGCCAATCGCGACCATCGAATACATCACGCCCGCCAGCAGTCCGCCGACGAGTACTTCGAGGAAGAATCCCATAGTGTTCAATCTCTCAATGACGGGTGCCGAGATACGCGGCCAGCACGTCCGGGTTGGTGCGCACGTCAGCGGGGGCGCCGTCGGCGATCTTCTTGCCGTAATCGAGCACCACCACGTGATCCGACAGGTCCATCACCACGCCGATGTCGTGCTCGATGAGTACGACGGTCACGCCGAATTGCGTGTTGGCGTCGCGCACATAGCCGGCCATCGCGCGTTTTTCGTCTGCGTTCATGCCGGCCATCGGCTCGTCGAGTAGTAAAAGGCGCGGCTCGGCGGCGAGGGCGCGGGCCAGCTCGACGCGCTTTTGCACGCCGTACGGCAGGGTGCCGACGGTGGTATGCCGATAGCGCTGCAGATCGAGCGCTTCGATCACCACCTCCGCGTAGCGGCGTTGCGCCGTCTCATCGTTGCGTGCGCGGCCCATGTTCAATGTCTGTTCAAGCCACGTGCTGCGCCGATGCAGATTGCGGCCGGTGAGCACGTTGTCCAGCACGCTCATGCGGCGAAACAGCGCGATGTTCTGAAACGTGCGGGCGATGCCGCTGTGCGCCGCGTGATACGGATTCATACGCCGATAGACATGGCCGTCGAAATGCACGCTGCCTTGCTGCGGCTGGTAGACGCCGTTGATCACGTTGAGCAGCGAGCTTTTGCCGGCGCCGTTCGGGCCGATCAGCGCGCAGATTTCACCTGTGCGCACGGCGAAGCTGATGTCGGTGATCGCTTTCACGCCTTTGAACGACAGCGAGATATGGTCGAGTGAGAGCAACGCGTTTGAGAACGAAGTCATTGAACGTTGGGTCATGCATCAATAGGCCGGTTGTTCCGACGCGCCGTCTGTTGCATAGCGCTGCTGCGGCGGCGTCTGACGTTTTTGTTCGACACGCCGCCAGTCGCCGGTATCGGGCCAGGCGCGCACGTCGACGCGCAATGCTTCGAATAGCGCGGCGGTTTTTTCATCGAGCGGCGGTCCGATGACGAGCGCGGCATGCGTGCGTGAAAATCCGATCACTTCGCGTAACGGACGGGCGATGAGCCACCAGGTCAGCGCACGCGCAAGTGCACCGTCCTGTCCGCGCTGCGCACGGCTGATCAGACGGCGTCGCCATGAACGCGCACCGGGCAAACGGTCATCGACGAGCTGTGCCACCCGGGCGTAGGTTTCGCGAGTGCCTGCGACGAGCGTCGGTGCGAGTTCGCGGCGATCGTTGTCGCGGGTCGCGAGCGACTCCGGAAAATTCAGGCGAAAGCCGCTCAATACCCACGGTGCAATGAGGTAACGCGCCTGGGATGCCGCAGCGAATGCGCGTGCGGCAAATGCTTCGTCGTCCTGGTTCAGTTGCTCGGTCGCGACGAGTTGCTGTGCTTCACGCACCAGCGCCGCATGCGGGAAACGTTGTTCGACGAGTTGTCCCTCCGCATCGAGGCGCACGAAGGCGAATGCGTCGTCATGGGGGCGAGCAGTTGAGGCAAACCCGCTCGGGTTGTGGACCCGCAAAGCGCGATAGTCGGTCACGGCGCCATGCGGATGCGGCGTCAGATTGCGCGGATTGGCGTCGATCACGCACAATCCTTCATGCGTCAGCAGGCGATCGATCTGGCTGTCGTCTTCGGCGAACACGAAGCGCGGGGCGATATGCGTGAGTACCGAGCGCAACGCTTCGTCGGCGAGCTGCGGGTCGAGCGGTATCGCGACGCCACCGTTCCACTGCGCGGCCAGCGACAGTAGCAACGCCTCCTCGCGCGGATGACTGACGAGCAGCAGCGCGTCGCCCGCCGCAAAGCCGTGTTGCGCGAGACCGGCGGCCAACTGCTCGACTGCCGTGGCGACGTCTTGCCACGACAACGCGTGCCATGCGCCTAGCCGCTTGTGCCGCAATGCGATGGCGCGCGGCCGGTGCTGCGCCTGATGGCGCAGCCAGTCCGGCAGTGTCGACGGCGGTGCGTTTGTCATCATCAGGCGGCCTTGGCCTGCTGCCTGAGTTCGAGTTCGCGCACCAGCGGCAAGACCCGCTTGCCGAAATACTCCACCTCTTCGATGAAATGGAGAAAGCCGGTCAGCACGAGATCCACCCCGACCGATTTCAGTTCGACGATGCGCTCAGCGATCTGCTGCGGTGTGCCGATGAGATTGGTGCGGAATCCGTCGTTGTATTGCACGAGGTCTTCGAAGCTCGACGTGGCCCAGTTGCCTTCGCCTTCCGGCGAAGCCTTGCCGGCCTGCTTGACGGCGTCGCCGAAGGCGTTCACGGCGTCGACGTGGGCATGCTTGATGATGTCGGCGAGCACTGCCTTGGCTTCCTCTTCGGTATCGCGGGCGATCACGAAGGCATTCACGCCGATGCGCACCTTGTGATTGTTTTTAGCCGCCTTGGCCTGAATATCGTCGATCTGCGCCTTCAGGTTTTCCGGCGTATTGCCGTTGGTGAAGTACCAATCGGAGACGCTGGCCGCGTTGTCGCGTGCGGCGCGTGAACTGCCGCCCTGGAAAATCTCCGGATGCGGCTTTTGCACCGGTTTGGGACTGAGCGTGTAATCGTTGAAGCGGTAGAAGTCGCCCTTGAAGGTGAAGTTGTCCTGTGTCCAGATGCCCTTGAGCGCCTGAATGAATTCGTTCGAGCGGCGATAGCGCTCGTCGTGTTCGAGCCACGGTTCGCCGAGCGCGGTGAATTCACCTTTGAACCAGCCGCTCACCACGTTGATAGCAATGCGGCCATTCGAAATATGGTCGATCGTGGCCAGTTGTTTGGCGACAACCGCAGGGTGCCACGGTCCTGGCAGAATCGCCGCCAATACCTTGAGTTTGGTGGTCGCGTGCAACAGGGCCTGGCTGAACGAAACCGACTCGTGCTGATATTCCGCACCGTATCCGGCGGTGAAGCGGATCTGGCTCAGCGCGTATTCGAAACCCGCTTTCTCCGCGGTTTGCGCGAGCTTCTGGTTGTACTCGAGACTCCAGTCCGTGCGCTGCTCGATCGTGCTGACGACCAAACCGCCGCTGACGTTGGGCACCCAGTAGGCGAACTTGACGGCGTCGTCGTGTGAGGGATTCTGGCTCATGATGGTCCTGGTGATTGGGTAAGGGGGTCTATGCAGCCAGCGTTGCGGCTTGCGGGGAGGAAGCGGGAAGCCGTCCGGCGTGCAGCCATGGAAGTGCGCGAGTCACCGCCAATGCAATACGCTCTTCGAGGGCCGGGTTCGAGATCGCATAGCCGCTGAAATCCGCTTCCGACGCATACACGCCAATCGGTAGCGTGCGAGCCTGAAAAAAACTGAATAGCGGACGCAACTGGTGATCGATGACGAGCGCGTGACGATCGCTGCCGCCCGTCGCGGCGAGCAGCACCGGCACGTCGAACAGCGCCTCGTGATGCACGAGATCGAACAGATGCTTGAAGAGTCCTGTATACGAAGCGCGATAGACCGGACTCGCGACCACCAGCAGGTCGGCCGATTCAATGGCCTCGATGTGCGCTTCCACGTCAGCAGGGACTTGCGAGCGATGAACCGCGCCGGCGAGTCGTGAAGCGATCTGCCCCAGCTCGATGAGATGCGTGTCGATCGGCAGCGAGTTGCCGAGCGCGGCAAGCAGGTGTTCGACCACGACGAGGGTGCGCGACGGCCGTTGCAACGCACCGGAGACGGCGACCACTTTCAATCTGTTGCTCATTCGAACGATCCTTTCAGGCGAAAGCGAATTAATCGGGACTGCGGCTTATTTAGCGAATACCGTGCCATCCGGGTCCACGTGGAAAAGACGGGGTGGGGGCGAATGTGCGGGGCAACGTCAACGGCTCGTCAAGTCAAATGGCATAACCGTTAGCGGCTCACGCTGCCGCGCATATCGCGGTGGCATGGAACCATTGCAGACCGACGTATGAAGCTGGCGAAGCAGGATGGCCTCGGCGCTGCTGCTGGAGAAGCAGTGCGGGGCGTCGGCGGTGGGCGCGCAGGTTTTTGGTATTCCGACTGGCCTGCTGCCTGGGAGGCGATGCATGAGAGCGGTGCTGATGCAGAGGCAGCATCCATATCGATGCTGCTGCGTAAGCAGCAATTCGACTTTGGATACCACAACAAAATGCATCGGAAGTCGTGGTAGCGGGTCAGAATATGTTCCTCAGGAAGCAAGCTTGATCGACGCTGTTCAACGCCCGTCAGCCGATGGACGACGGGCCACACCCGCACGTCGCGGCGTGAATGTCCTTGTCCCTATGAATTCGACCTACGTACTGCCGGACGCGCCGGCTTCCCTGCTACCGAGCGCGCAGACAGCATCGGTCAACGAAACGCCCCTGCAGATCGCGCAGCGGCTCGCGACCGCATTCGCGCTAACCGCCGCCGAACGCGACACGCGAGGTGGAACGCCGAAAGCGGAGCGGGACGCGTTGCGCCTCAGCGGTCTTCTCGCGATGAGCATTCCCGAGGTGCATGGTGGCCTTGGAGCCAACTGGCGGCAGACGCTGGACGTGGTCCGCACGCTCGGCCGCGCCGACAGTTCGCTTGGACACGTATTCGGCTTCCACCATCTGATGCTGGCGACGGTGCGTCTGTTCGGCTCGGCGCCGCAGTGGCGCGCCTGGTTCGAGCAGACTGCCCGCCGCCAATGGTTCTGGGGCAATGCGTTAAACCCGCTGGATGAACGGGCCGTGAGTCACTCGCACGCGGATTGGCGGGAATTCAGCGGGCAGAAGAGCTTCTGTTCCGGCGCGCTCGATTCCGAAATGCTGATCGCTTCCGCGCGAGACGCCGATACCGGAGCGTTGCTGATCGCGGCAGTCCCGACCGGGCGCACGGGCATCTCCGTCGCGGAGGATTGGAACAACATCGGCCAGCGCCAAACGGACAGCGGCACGGTGACGCTGGAAAAGGTGCGGGTGGAGAACCACGAGATTCTGACCGACCCGGGGCCGCTGTCGACGCCTTTTGCGTGCCTGCGCCCCTTGCTTGCTCAGCTGATCCTGACGAATGTGTACCTCAGCATAGGCGAAAGCGCGTTTAACGACGCCCGTCACTACACGCTTCATGAGGCGCGTCCGTGGCATACGTCCGGCGTGCAAACCACCGCGGCGGACCCTTATATCCTCGGTCAGTACGGCAAGTTCTGGGCGGGCCTCGAGGCGGCGCGGCTGTTGACCGACCGCGCGGCCGATCGTTTCGATGCGGCCTGGACTCGAGCAGATGCACTGACTGACGCCGAACGTGGCGACGTGGCGTTGGCGGTTGCAACGGCCAAAGTTGCCGCCACCGAAATCGGGTTCAGCATCTGCACCCGTATGTTCGACGTGGCCGGCGCGCGTGCGACGCATGGCGCGCTGAGGCTGGACCGTCACTGGCGGAATTTGCGCACTCATACGCTTCACGATCCGCTCGCCTATAAGCTTCGAGAAATCGGCGAATGGGCGCTGACGCAACGATATCCGACGCCGAGCTTCTACTCATGAACTATTCACTCAATCACGTGTTACCAGACCGGCCTGCCATCGCGCGAACGGAAGTGCCGCCTTTGCTGACAATGCCCGACAAGCGCACCTTGACCACCTCGATTCGCGCGACCGCACAGGTTTTCTCGGACCCGCAATCGCTGGCGTTGCTCGAACGCATTCGCATGGTGGCGCCGAGCGACGCCAACGTGCTCGTGATCGGCGAGACCGGGACGGGCAAGGAGCTGGTCGCACGTCATGTGCATAATCTGAGTGCTCGCAAGGACGGCCCGTTTGTAGCGGTCAATTGCGGGGCGTTCTCCGAGTCGCTGGTGGAGAGCGAATTGTTCGGCCACGAGAAAGGCGCGTTCACCGGCGCGTTCTGCGCCAAACCCGGCTGGTTCGAAGCGGCCAATGGCGGGACGCTGTTTCTGGACGAGATAGGCGACCTGCCGCTGTCGATGCAGGTGAAACTGCTGCGCGTATTGCAGGAACGCGAGATCGTGAGGCTCGGCTCGCGCAGGAGCATTCCCATCGACGTGCGCGTGCTGGCGGCCACCAATGTGCATCTGCAGGACGCCGTGGCGGCGGGCCATTTCCGCGAGGATCTGTTCTATCGGCTGAACGTCGTGCATCTGGCGGTGCCGACGCTGCGCGATCGACCCGGCGATATATTGCCGCTGGCCCGATATTTCATCGAGGAGTACCGGAACCGGCTGGGCTACGGCCCCGTCGACATCGAGCCGCGCGCGGAGCGAAAGTTGCTGGAGCATGGTTGGCCCGGCAATATCCGTGAACTCGAGAACGTCATCCACTATGCGTTGCTGGTGTGCCGCAGCGATTCGCTGGGCGAGGGCGATTTGCAGATGTCGTCGTTCGGGGTTCATGCCGCGCGACGAGCGGCCAGTGAACCTGTTGCGTCCACACCGTTGGAAGGGCTGGAGGGAGCGTTGCGCCATCTGTTCGATCACGCGGAAGGCAACCTGTTCGAACAGATCGAAGACACGGTGATGCGCGTGGCGTTCGACTTCTGCTACCGGAATCAGATTCAGGCGGCGAGGTTGCTGGGCATTAGTCGCAATGTGTTGCGGGCACGGTTGATCCGGGCGAAGCAGATTTCCGCGCAGAAGTAGGCTCATATGCGTGATGCAGTACTTTCTTTGGCGTGCCTTTAGACGGCGAAGCGGACCGCCCACGAGACCGGTCCACGTGTCGCTGCGTGCCACGGGAGTAGCGAACTACGCTGCAGTTCTGCTGTTGCCGATCTGCCAGACAAAGGGCGGCTCTTTGCCGTTGATTTCCCAGTCCCCCACGATCCGTTCCTTATAGATCAGCGGATTGTGTGATGCCGCGGTGCGAGCGTTTCGCCAGTGACGGTCCAATAGTTTGTTTTCGCTGGTGCCCGAAGCACCGAGTGCGTTGAACAGGTCGGTGGTCGCCTGCAAAATCAAACCGGCCACGGCGACTTGCGCTTTGGCCGATTCGATTTCGGCGGCCACGTTCGCCGCGTGTTCAGCATCGCGGTCCGCGCCGAAGCGCGTTTCGTACGCTCTTTGCGACGGCTCCGCGGCGCGCACAGCGGCCGCTTCCGCCGCATACACGCGCGCCGCTATTTGTCCCACCACCTGCTGCACCTGGGCGTCTTCGCTGACGCGCGGCGCGTTGCCGTGGCTGTACACCCGGGTGCGTTTGCGTACTTCGTGCGAGATGTCGCGCAAGGCAGCGCGTCCCGTACCGGCAATCACGGCGATCAGCACGAGTTGATAGAACGCCGTCTGGTATTTGAAACGCGTGGAGAAGTCGATGATGTCCTCTTCTTCGACTACGGCATTCTCGAATACAGACGTCCCGCTTCCGGTGGTGCGTTGACCGAAGCCATCCCAGTCGTCGCTTTGTTTGACGCCTGGCTGGTGCGTGCTCACTGCTGCGATGACGTCGGCGCCGTTGTCGTCGCGCTGTGCGTACACGTCGATCCAGTCGGCGAAGATACTGCCCGTGCTGTAATACTTTGTTCCGTTGACGACCCACTGGTTGTCGTTGCGCGAGACACGCGTGATCACGTCGCCGATCTTCACCGCGCCGACTTCGGTCCACGCGTTGCCGACGATTTCGCCTGCCACGAAGCGTTGCAACCATTTTTCCCGTGCGGCGCCGGGTGCCGCATTGATCCTGTCTTCGACGAAGGCGAAGTGGCCGCGCAGCGCTTGCGGCAAACTCGAGTCGGCCTCGGCCAGTTCGATAAGCAACTGCACGAGTTGCGGAAGTGATGCGCCGGCGCCGCCGTATTCACGCGGCACTCTGACGGCGCCGAACCCGGCTTCTTTCAACCAGGCAATCTGCTCGTAGGGCAGCGCACGCGTGCGCTCGCGTTCGAGCGCGCCTTCCGCGATCCGGGTGAAGATGGGTCTGAATCTGGCGGCCAACTGTTCATAGTCGGTGCCGTATGAAAGTGGCAATTTTTCACGCTGGTTTTCTGATGTCATGCGCCTGCTCTTGAGTCGATAGGTGGAGTGAGGCAGAGCGATTGGGCTCTTGACCGTACGGACTGAAAAGCACGAGCCATGCCATCGATACGAACGTGTCGTCTTGCTGATCTATGGGGCGGGCAGGGGTTGCTTGCTGCTGGCTTGAGAGCAGTGTGCTGATGAACTGCTTGCCTGACAGCAGCTTGAAGCCGGAACGTTGCCAACTCACGCGAGTGGCGAATTGAGAATTGGCGCTTCGGTTCGAAGCACCGATGGATCGCGGCCATGCTACCTTCTTTCATGTCCGCGAGCGCGCTGACGATTCGATACCGAGGTCGATATGGAACCCACATGGCAATTCCAGTTAAGAATTACCGTCTCACCCGAACTTGCAAACGATCTGCGCATAGACGTGGCGGGTGCTTCGCATGTTGAGCTTCGCAATGTACTGCGCAAGCACAACGCAACTTTGAAATGTCAATTCGACGCTTTCGCCGACTACGTGAGTGAAGCGGAACAACAAGGCCCGGAAAACTATCCGCTTTATCAATGGACGCGGCAGACCATTGAGAACCCGCAGAAAAAAGCGAAGTACTTGCAATCGTTCACTGTCTATGTGAACGGCGACGAGATATACGGCAAGGAAATCGCCGGCGTGATGGAAGCTGAACTGCTGGCACTCGCCGGTGACGATGGCATTAAAAGCGTCGCCAGATTCGATACCAATCCGGCGAATAATCCGCAGCCCCCAAACGCTAGCGATAACACGTAGTCGATCTGCTTTCCAGCACGACACTCGCATGTAATAAATCGAAATCCCGAATCGATTCGCAAGGCGTTAGCCATCGAACCGAGTTCGGTCACCGGCACGATCCAGGACGTGCAGCACATTGTCGTCTTCATGCAGGAGAACCGCTCGTTCGATCACTATCCCGCTCACCTGAGCGGCGTGCGCGGTTATAACGACCGCTTTCCCGTGACGCTGCCGAACGGCCAGCCGGTGTGGTTCCAGCCGCGCCAGGCGGATCGGACGAAGGCGATTTCAGCATACGTATTCGACATTTCTTTCATTGTCATTTCGAGTCGGCCGCAAACTGGTAAATCAATTTTACATTTGGCGACAAGGCGTCAAGTTCGTGAGAGGATGGCATTTCACTTTTTCTCGCGGAGGGCGAAATGGGACTCTTGGACGAAGTAGGCAAGATCGCTGGCGCAGTAGCGGCCGTTGAAGCAGCGGAAAAAGTCGATCCGGAAGCAGGCCTGCTGACGAAAGGCATTGCAGCGGTGGCAGGCTTTGAAGGCGCCGGTGCATTGGAGTCGCTGGTCGAGAAGAAAGACGACCAGAAGCAGGACGACGCCGACAATGCTCAGGCCACAGACGATACGAATCCTCAGACGTGATTGTGTGCGGTGAGCGGGCCAGTCCTTCACGGGACTGGCCCGTTTTTTTATGTTGCTCAACACTCCATCTGCTCGCTCATGCCAAGTTCGGCGAAGACCTTCGACATCATCCCGGCGCGTCGCCACTCCAGCCATTTGATGTAGCAGGTTTGCGATGGCGGAAAGTTGGCGGGGAGACGTTGCCACTTTTCGTTATTGCGAACGATCCACAGGATGGCGTTCACGATCTCGCGCGGATCTCGCCGTGGTCGGCCGACTCTCGGTGTGGTGTCGTGGTGGAACAGGTGGGCAATGCGTTGCCAATCTTCATCGGACAGCGGGGATTCGGGCATTTTTCAGATAGTAACCGGCCAGTGCAATCTGATTATCCCAGGTAGAGTCAGCCTTCTAAATCGCGATATCGGATGTGAAAACAGTGCAAACCGGAGGATTGTTTTGGCCGGATTGTGATGGTCGAGGGGCACGACTGAGCCGCTCCTACGCTAACGGGATTTGCCCTTGGTGGTCTTCCTCGCGCTCGCGGCGCGAGGTGCATCTTTCGCCGGCAGGGCGCTGCCGCCGTTCATCTGCTCCATCCACGACAACGCGTCGACGTACGACAGGAACTGCTGGAGATAGCCTGGCGACAGCTCCCGCATCAGTGAGAGCGATCGATGCACGAGACTGCTCGAGTTGAGCGGACCGGCATTACCCGGCGCTTTCTTTAGCGATTGCCGCAACTGTTTCTCGGAACGGACCTTGGACCAGGTTTGCCTGAAGTAATCGAGCACCTCCAGTTCCGGATAGGAGGATGGCCGAGGCGTGTCGGTATGCGTTGTGGGGCCGTCGCCGTCTGCCGGCGCATGACTGTCGATGTAGTCGATCAGTCCAGCCAGCGTTCCGCGAGCGGGTTCGGTGGCTGATGCCGTGGTCGTGGTGTCGTTGCCGGCATCGGCATCGGCATCAGCCGCACGTGAAGCAGCTTGCTCAAGATCGCCGGCATACGCCTCGATCAGGCTGAACAGTCTCTCATCCAGCAGACGCCGCGCCTCGCCACTATGACCGGCTGCGCGTCGATCCAGCGCCTCGATGAAATGAAAGCGGATGGGATCCAGACGATCGGCGCCGCGCTCGCGCCATGCGTCGAGCGTTGCGCGGGCGCTGTTCGTCACGTCGCGAGCGCCGCTATTCGTGTTGCTCACACTACTCACGGGGCTTCACCGTTGCGCTCGAAGGCCTCGGGACGGGTGCTATTTCCACGCGCCGGTTTTTCGCTCGGCCCTGGTCGTCGGCATTCGAGCTGACGGGCTGCTGCGAGCCGAACGCGGCCGCGAATACGGACGCGGCAGGGACGCCTTCGCTGATCAACGCACGGGTCACCGTCAGCGCACGCTCGGCCGATAGCTCCCAGTTGTCGGCGAAGCGGCGGTTAGCCTCCCGCACCTGGCGGTCGTCGGTGAAGCCGCTCACCATCAGGATCTCGTCATTAGCCCGAAGATAAGCGGACAACGGCCCCGCCAGGCTCTTCAGGACGTCCCGGCCTTCGGGCTGCAATTGATCGGAGTTCAGTGCGAACAACACGCTGCCGTTGATGCCGATGCGTCCGTTGACCAGCGTCACCCGGCCCGCTGCCAGCGGTCCTGCCAATGCCTGCTCCAGGGTCTTGCGGCGCTGTGTTTCCATCTGGCGCTGCTTGACCTCTTGTTCCAGCCGGGTCGAGAGCTCCAGTTGCACGCCGATGACGCCCACCAGGATCAGCACGAACGCACCCAGCAGCACCGACATCAGGTCGCCGAAGACGGGCCAGATAGGCGCCGTGGTTTCCACGCCGCCGTCGATTTCCTCGCTCATGCCGCTTCAGCTCCGACCGACGCCCGCTTGCCCGCGAGGTGCTGCAGGTCTTCGACGATCTGCTTCTGCGACATCATGCTCAGGTCGATGACTTCTCGCGCCTGGGCGACGTAGTAGGCCAACTGTTCGTCGCTGCGCGCGAGCGACTTGTCGAGCGCGGCTTCGATACGCTGCAGATGCGCGACGAGCGTGGTGTTCGACTCGCCGAACAGCTGGACGGCCGCGCCGAATGCTTCGCCGAGGCTCGCCACTTCGACGGCGCTGCCGGTGACCTGCGCGGCCACCGCGCCCAGCTTCCCGGTTTCGAGCTCGACCTTGTCGGTGAAACGCGTGCCGACACGATCCAGCAAATCCGCGGACGTGGCGACGAGCGCGTCGACGGCCGTGCGCTGTTCGGTGGACGCATGGTTGACGGCATCGAGCAGGGTTTCCAGCGTCGCCAGCAAGCGGCTGCGCTCGTCCAGCATCGCGGTGTCGCGGACCATGCTGTCGGAGAGCTTCTGACGCAATTCGGCGACGACTTCCGCCGCGGCCTTCGGCGCTTCCGATGCGGCTTGCACGAGCTGGCCGATCTCGGCGATCGTGCTGTTCGCGTGGGCTTGTGTCTGGGCCGAGATGTCGCGTGCGGTTTGTGCCAGCGTCTCGCAGATTTCCTGCTGCCGGCTTGCTGTGTGCGTGCCGGCCTGCTCCCATTCCTTGCTCAGCGTGGCGGCCATCGAACCGAGTGCCGCAGTCCAGGCTTCCAGCCGCTGCTGATCTCGCGCGGCCAGTTCCGCCTGCAAATCCGCCGCAGCCTTAGGCGCTTGCGCCGCCACTTGCACGAGCCGGTCGATCTCGGCGATCGTGCTGCTCGCGTGCGCCTGAGTTTGAGCGGAGAGGTCGCGCGCGGTTTGCGCCAGCACGTCGCAGATTTCCTGCTGCCGGCTCGCGCTGAGCGTGCCCGCCTGCTCCCATTCCTTGCTCAACGTAGCGGCCATCGAGCCGAGCGTCTCGGTCCAGGCCGCCAATCGCTGCTGGTCTCGCGAAGCCAGTTCCGCCTGCAAGTCGGTATGCGACTGACCGACTGTGCGCAGCAGTGATGCCGAGTGCTGCTCGAAGCTTGCCGCGGCCGCCGCGAGCGCTTGCTGATGGTGGCCCGCCAGCTTCTCCCCGGCCTGTTCCTGCCGCGACAGCGCCTCGCTCCATGCTTCTGACACGTTGCCCGCCGTTGCATCGAGGCGTGCCGCGATGCCTTCCAGCAGGCCGGCCGAGCGTTGCTCGAAGGTCTCGGTGAATCGGTCCAGCGACGTGCCCAGGTGCTCGGTGAGCGCCTCGTTCGAACGCTGCTGCCCCTCAAGGGCCTTGTTCCAGATGCCCGCGACGGTGGTGGTGGTGGTCTCGAATCCGTTCGAGAGGCCGTCCAGTTGCCGCTGCACGGCCTGCGTGACGGTGTCGTGCATCGCGGCAGTCTCGCGTGCGAGGCCCGCCATCGTGGCGGCCATGACCGGCTGCAGCGCCGCGCTGGCGGCGCGGGTGCTTTCGGCCACGCTCTCCTTCAACGACTGCTCCACGGACGCGGCAAGGCGCGTGTAGGCCGCCTCTGCCTTGCCGTGAAAGGCATCCTGGCTGGCGATCTGCCGCTCGTGCAAGGCGAGGCTTTGTTGCTCGATGGCCGCCATCATCGTCTGCAGACGATCGACCAGGGCGGGCATGACCTCCGTCTGCCGCTGCAGGAGTTTGAAGCTTTCCTCGCGCTGATGCGTCTGCGAGTAGATGCGCAAGGTCGTCGCGATCTTCACGTCGAGCGCCTGCGCGGCATCGATCCGTTCGCGCCGGCACAACGCCGAAAGCAGTCCCAGCATCGCGGATGTGGCCACGCCCGCAATCGACGTGCCGAACGCGAAGCCCAGCCCCTTGACCGGCGCGCCGAGCGAATCGCGGATAGCCTGCAGGTCCGTCGCGCTTTCCAGCGCCATGCCGGTGCCTCGCAGGGTCGCCACCATGCCGAGGAGCGTGCCGAGCATGCCCAGCAACACGAGCAGGCCGACCAGATACGGCGTCAGCGCCGGGCCCGGTAACGCCGCGCGCTCACCCTCGACGCGCAGGCGCACCGCATGGCGCAGGGTGGGATGCAACGGGTCGAGCCAGGCGCCCAGGCTGGGCGGCGGCCCGGACAGGCCCGCGACCGCACGCGCCAGCGTGGACGTGGCCTGACTGTAGCGTCGCAGCTCGAGCGCGCCCGTCAGATAGCAAACGCCGATCAACAGCGTGACCGCCAATGCCAGCGCGTTGGAGCCGACGTAACCGGCACCGATCCAGCACACCGCGGCCAGACCTGCCAGAAAAACAACGAGATTGAGATATCTGGACATAGTGTCCCAGTTAGCAGGTGCGAAGGGCCGCGAGCAGCCCTTCGACCGGTTGTAAACGAACATCCAGTTCGGCGAGCAACACGCTTTGCATATCCTTGCGGAACGTGTCCAGCCATGCGCCGGGCGAGGTGGGTGAGGCGGTTGCGGCGTCCACCGAGGCTTCGGTTTCAGCCTCGGCCTGTGCCTGTTGCTCCGCCTGGCGCAACCGCTCGAAGTGCCCCGCGAGCAAGCCGGGCACGGCGGCCAGCAGACTCCGCTCACGCTCGCTGAGCGCTCGCTCCATCACGGCGTCCACCACCGCGAGCCGGGCCATGGCGGGCGCTCTGGCGGCCAGCGCGGCCCGCAGGCGAGCGCGCAGGTTGCCGATGCCCGTCTCCATCGACTGCTGCATGGAGAGGTAGCGTTGACGAAAAACCGCATAGTCGACCGGCGCGTTCATGGGGGCGCCTTGAGGGAGCGTCCGTGCCGTCGACCCGCGATGCCTCGCGACGGCAAGCACGCTATCCTCGACGATGGCGTCCGCCAACGACGTGCGCACGCGGGCGCACTCGCTCTCTTCAGCGTCGCTGAAGGCGCGTGCGCCGGCGGCGACGGCAGGCGGAGCGTTGCTCAGCGCCGAGGACAACGCGATCGCGTCGGTCCAGCCGAGCCATTGGCTTAGCCGGTCCGAAAGCGACAGGCTGGATTCGGGAACATCGACATCCGTCAGGCGAGCAAGTAAACGGATGAGCGCCGGGCCACTGAAAGCTGTGCGCTGTGGGACTTGCACCATACCACCAGAGTCAAAAAAGTCAGCAGTTTACACGCCGACGGGGTGGGGGATGCAGCCCCTTAATGGGTGGGGCGCCTGAGCGCGGTCTTTTAGCGCGGCTGAGAGGGCATTCGCGAGGCCTGGATGCTGGTCGCCGATGCCGGTTTTTGTGCACGGCGTAAGCGGCTTTTGCGCCGTCAGCCAATAGAGCAATTGCGGCTGACGGACGGTGTGAGGTACCGCGCCGACGCCGAACAGCCACTCCCGAAAGCCGCTGCACAGTCTCTTCCACCTCCGGCCGTTTCATCCGGCTGTCATCGCTTCACGACTAGGATGCCCTGTCACTTCTGTCGCGCCGTGGTCCGGCACGGCACTCACGGCCCACGTAGCATCGTGCGCCGGCCGGCCGTGTCGGCGACCTTCCACCCCATACAAAAACACTAGCCATGTCGAACAAGAAAATCGTCAAGGATTCGCCGGCCGATCAGGGCGCGACCATCGTCTCGCGCCGCGGGTTTCTGAAGTTTGCCGGCGCATCCAGCCTCGCGACGGCAGCGGGCACGCTCGCATCGGCGGCACGGGCCGCGAACAGCACACCCGACGGTACGCCGGAGCAGATCCACCTGACCTGGGGCAACGATCCGACGAGCGAGGTCACCGTGTCGTGGGCGTCGCCGGCGCCGGCGGTCAACCCGAAGGTGCGCTTCGGCGGGCCAGGCGCGGCGCGAGACACGGTGCACGGCGTTCAAGGCACCTATACCGATGGCATCAACGGCGAGGTCGTGTTCACTTATCACGCCCGTTTGCGTGGCCTGAAGGCCGATACGAGCTACGAGTACGAGGTGAGCGCCGACAACGACAGCAACGCGGCCCAGCCCTTTACCGCGAGCTTCCGTACGGCGCCCCGCGGCCGCGCGCCATTTCGCTGGACGAGCTACGGCGATCTCGCGACGCCCAATACCGGCTGGATCCTGTCGTCGCCGCAGAGCCGCTTTGCGGTTCAGGCCGTCGAGCGATTTCAGCCGCTGTTCCACCTGCTCAACGGCGACCTCTGCTACGCCAATCTGAATCCGGCGCACCAGCCCGAGGTGTGGCGCGACTTCGGCAACAACTGCCAGACCTCGGCGTCGAACCGGCCGTGGATGCCCTGTCCGGGCAATCACGAACTCGAGTTCCACAACGGCGAGCAAGGCCTTGCCTCGTATCTCTCGCGCTACACGCTGCCTGAGAATCACACGCGCTACCAGGGGCGCTGGTACAGCTTCCGCGTGAGTTCGGTGCTCTTCATTTCGCTCGATGCGGACGACGTGGTCTATCAGGATGCAGCCGCGTTCGTCGCGGGTCCGAATCCCCTGGTGCCGGTGGCGAGCACGGGCAATCCGCCGATCCAGCCGGGCACGTCGCTCTATGTGCGTGGCTATAGCGAGGGCGAGCAGACCCGCTGGCTCGAGAAGACATTGCGCCGGGCGGCCGAAGACGACGAAGTCGACTGGATCGTCGTGCAGATGCATCAGGATGCGCTGAGTTCGTCGAAGACCGGCAACGGTTCCGACAAGGGCATCCGCGAAGCCTGGCTGCCGCTGTTCGACCGCTACGGGGTCGATCTGGTGCTGTGCGGGCATGACCATGATTACGAGCGCAGCTATCCCGTGCGCGGCTGCAATCACAACAAGGGCACCGATATCGCCACGGGGCGCGTGGTCGATACGTTGCAGCCGCGGCCGGTGATGTCGGCGGTATCGTCGGGGGCGTCGACGTTCGATACGAGCCACGGCACGATTCACCTGATTCTCGGCGGTGGCGGCACGAGTGCGCCGCTCGATGTGTACGGTGTGGATGCCGGGACAGGCTTGCCGCAGGCGCGTATTTTCACGCGACCCAATCGTCCGGTTGCCGGAACGGCCGCGGGTACGTTCGTGCGCGCCAGCGCGGATGCCGTCGAAGATGCGATATGGTCAGCGCAACGGGATACCGGCACGGGCTACGGTATCGCGGTGTTCGACCATGATCCGGGACATCCGGGGGGCGAGACCTCGATAACGATGAACTACTATCACGCCCCGGGCGCGGATCAAACCCCGACGCAAAACTATGAGTTGTTCGAAACGATCGAGTTGAAGAAGAAACGGCGGGGGTGAGCGCTACGCTAACGTCACGTTCGACGCTGGACTCGCCCAGGCAGACGCGGTAGGCTGTCTGGGCTGGTGCCTTTGTTTGGCTATGCTGGTCTTGAACGACAACGTGGAGCCTGCACATGGACGTGAGCACGGAAACGCTGGTGGAACTGCTGCGGGAAGTGGAAGCCGACGACCCGATCGACTACGCGGACCTTCCATTCGGAGAACAGGAACTCAGGCGGCTGGTCATGAGTTCGCTGGTCGAGCGCCACCACCAGGTCGAAGCAGGCAACATGTCGATCTCCGACATTCATGCGTTGTATCTGCTGAGCACCGCCAAGCTTGTTCTCGAGAACATGGTGCTCCACGCCAGGCTGCTTCTGCTCCAGGGGCAGCAGGTCGACGTACGGTCGTTGCTGGCGCCGTTTACGCTCAAAGGCAAACCTTAACGGCCGGTCGCCTCGTTGCAGGAACACGAGGCGACGCAATCCGAGTGGGCGGCGCGGGGAGATCGCGCCTTCCTTCTTCTGCCGGCCGTTTGCGCATGACCGGATCGAAGGGGCACGCGCGTCACTTCTCAAGTTCCGCAAACAGCCAATGCTGGAAGCTATGCAGCTTCGGCAATTCGGCGCGCGATTTCAGCAGGTTCAGCGTGTAGCCGTGCACAGGGAGTCCTTCCAGGCCGAACGGCGCCACCAGCCGGCCGGTTTCCAGTTCGCGTTGCGCCAGAAGCAGGCTTTCGAGGCAAACGCCCAGGCCGTCCACCGCCGCGCTGATCGCCATGAACGAGCGATCGAAACGCGGACCGCGTGCGATATCGAGCCGCGTCTTGCGGTGGAGACGCATCCAGTCCCGCCACCCGACCAGACACCCCTCGCTATGAATCAGCGCATGGTGCGGTAGATCCGCGACGCTGCGCAGCGGATGTTCTCCGGCCATGAGCGCGGGCGAGCACAGCGGCACGATCGTCTCGGGCGGCAGTTCGAGCACCATCGTGCCGGCCGGCTGCAGCTTTCTCGGACCGTAGCGGATGTCGATATCCACCTTTTCCGAGATCAGATCCACCGCCTCTGACGATGCATTCAACCGCACGTCGATATCCGGATGCGCGGCACTGAAGCGCGCGATGCGCGGCATCAGCCATTGCGTCGCAAAGCTGGGCGTGCAATGGATCGTGAGGATGTCGCTCTTGGCGGCGCGCCCGATCTCGCGGGTGGCCGAGTCGATCCGCGCGAACGCCGCGGTGATCTCCTCGGCGTATTGCCTCCCATAGTCCGTCAGGATCACCGTGCGGTGCAGCCGATGGAACAGACGAATGCTCAATTGCTCTTCCAGCAGCTTGATTTGATGGCTGACGGCTGAGGGCGTGACAAACAGTTCGTCTGCTGCGAGCGCGAACGACGAAAGCCGCGCGGCGGCCTCGAATGCCTGTATCGACTTGAAGGTAATGCGATTGTGCATGGCAGCATCAAGGTGAATTGAATTCATCCATTGACCCATCTTAATTCGTTTGAGCGCGTGTGAGGGCGAGATTACGCTTGAGTCACTGGGATCGGCATCACCGCGGTCCCTGCCAGGAGACCTACGCGCAACCGTGCCGCATGGGACCGGAGTAGCGAGCCAAAGCGCGAACTCCGATCGACAGGAGACAAACAGTGACCACTAGCGAAACCGCGCCGTACGCCAAGCTCGCGGAGCACGCTTACCAGATTCGCCGCAACGCGCTGCGCATGGGCGAAGTGCAGGGCCAGGGTTATATCGGCCAGGCGCTCGACATCGCCGATGTCCTCGCCGTCGCCTACTTCCGCGCCATGCGCTATCGCGCCGACGACCCCGAATGGGAAGGCCGCGACCGCTTTCTGCTCTCGAACGGCCACTACGCCATCGCGCTGTACGCGGCGCTGATCGAGGCCGGCGTCATCGCCGACGAAGAGTTGGAAACCTACGGCAGCGACGACAGTCGTTTGCCGATGTCCGGCATGGCGAGCTATACGCCCGGCATGGAGATGTCCGGCGGCTCGCTCGGCCAGGGATTGACGATTGCGGTGGGCCGCTGCCTGGGCCTGAAGCGCAAAGGCTCGGATGCCCGCGTCTACACCCTGTTCTCCGACGGCGAACTCGACGAAGGCGCGATCTGGGAGGGCCTGATGTCGGCCGCCCACTGGAAGCTCGACAACCTGATCGCGATGGTCGACGTCAACAACCAGCAGGCCGACGGCCCGTCGTCCAGCGTCATGGCGTTCGAGCCGCTGGTCGAGAAACTCCAGGCGTTCGGCTGGTTCGTGCAACGCGTGGACGGCAACGATCTCGCGGCCGTCGTCGCCGCGTTCGATGCGGCCCACGCGCATCCCGAAGCGCAACCGCGAATCATCGTCTGCGATACGCGGATGGGTTGCGGCGTGCCGTTCCTCGAAGCGCGCGAGAAAAATCACTTTATCCGCGTCGATGCGCACGAGTGGCAACTCGCGCTGCAGGCGCTGGAAGCCGGGAGAAACGTATGAGCGCCGCCGTACCGAAACCGCGTTTGAAGACGTCGGCGATGATCGCCTCGATCGCCGGCGAAGGGCAGATCACGCGTTCCGCGCCGTTCGGCCACGCACTGGTCGAACTGGCGCGCAACCGGCCCGACGTGGTCGGCATGACTGCCGATCTCGGCAAGTACACCGACCTGCATCTGTTCGCGAAGGAATACCCCGAGCGCTATTACCAGATGGGCATGGCCGAACAACTGCTGATGGGCGCGGCGGCCGGCATGGCGCACGAAGGCGCGCAGCCGTTCGTCACCACCTACGCCGTATTCGCCGCGCGCCGTGCCTACGACTTCATCCACCAGGCGATTGCCGAGGACAACCTCGACGTCAAGATCGTCTGCGCCTTGCCCGGCCTCACGACCGGCTACGGTCCGAGCCACCAGGCGGCGGAAGACCTCGCCCTGTTCCGCGCGATGCCGAACCTCACGGTGATCGACCCGTGCGACGCCATCGACATCGAGCAGATGGTACCGGCGATCGCCGACCATCGCGGGCCGGTGTATGCGCGGCTGTTGCGCGGCAACGTGCCGGTCGTGCTCGACGAATATGACTATCGGTTCGAACTCGGCAAAGCGAAGCTGCTGCGCGACGGCGCCGAGGTGCTGATCGTCTCGTCCGGGATCATGACGATGCGCGCGCTGGAAACGGCGAAGGCGCTGGCCGCCGATCGGGTCGACGTGGGCGTGCTGCACGTGCCGACCATCAAGCCGCTCGATACCGCCACGCTGCTGCGCGAAGCGCGCCGTTCCGGCCGTCTCGTGGTGGTGGCGGAGAACCATACGGTGATCGGCGGGCTGGGCGAAGCGGTGGCCGCCGTGCTGCTGACCAACGGCGTCACGCCGCCGTTCCGTCAGATCGGCCTGCCCGACGCGTTTCTCGACGCCGGCGCGCTGCCCACCTTGCACGACCGCTACGGCATTTCCACCGAGGCGATGTGCGACACGATCAAAGGCTGGCTGCGGTAGCGGTTCATCGGTGTCGATCGGAACCGCGCGGCGTCGATCAGCGCCATGCACACGTAGCCGCCGATAGCAAACAACGTAGCAAACCATAAGCTTCATACTTAGGAGATACGCATCATGTCAGAGTCACGTCTGCTCGACGGCAAGGTCGCCGTCATTTCCGGTGGCGCGTCGCCGCGCGGCATCGGCATGGCGACCGCCCGCATGTTCGCCGCGCACGGCGCACGCATCGCCATCTTCGATCTCGACGAAAACGCCGCGGTCGAAGCCGCCGCGTCGATCGGACCCGGGCATCGCGGCTATGCCTGCAATGTGACCGACCGCGGCGCTTGCCAGGCGGCGGTCGAACGCACCGTCGCCGATTTCGGATCGATCGATATCCTGATTAACAACGCCGGCATTACCCAGGCGGTCAAGCTGCTCGAGATCGATCCGGAAAGCTGGGACCGTATCCTCGACGTCAATTTGCGCGGCGTGTTGTACCTGTCGCAAGCGGTCGTCCCGCAGATGAAGAAGCAGAAGAGCGGTTCGATCGGCTGCATGTCGTCGGTCTCGGCGCAGCGCGGCGGCGGCATTCTCGGCGGCCCGCATTACTCGGCGGCGAAGGCGGGCGTGCTGGGTCTCGCCAAGGCGATGGCGCGCGAACTCGGCAACGACGGCATCCGTGTGAACTGCGTGACGCCGGGTCTGATTCAGACCGACATCAACGCGGGCAAGATCAGCGACGACAAGCGCGGTGAAATTCTCGCCGGCATTCCCCTCAACCGCCTGGGCGTACCCGACGATGTGGCCGGCGCCTTCCTGTTCCTCGCGTCGAACCTGTCGTCGTATATTACCGGCGCGGTGATCGACGTGAACGGCGGCATGCTGATTCACGGCTAATCCTGCTCGGGCAGGACGGGCCGTTTGGCAGGAGGCCGGCGGCGCCGGAGATTCGGCAGTAGAGGACAGACGACCGCGGTGAGCCACACGTGCAGCCGCCGCGGTTCAGATTCGAAAACCATAACGACGCGCGATCCAGGATTGGAGGAAGACACCATGACAACCCGTTCTAACGCGCCGCAAGGCATCAGCCGCCGCACTTTTCTGAAGGCCGGCGCGGCCGTCTCCGCCGCCGCGCCGTTATGGAGCATCTCGCGAAGCGCGATGGCGGCCCCCGAGTTTTCATACAAGCTGGCGACCGGCCAGGACCCGACGCATCCGGTCAACGTGCGCGCCCAGGAAGCGATCAATCGCATTCGCGAAGCGACCAAGGGCCGCCTCGACATCAAACTCTTTCCACAGAATCAGCTGGGCTCCGACACCGATCTGCTGTCGCAGGTGCGCAATGGCGGCGTCGAGTTCTTCAACCAGGCCTCGTCGATTCTGGCCACGCTGACGCCCGCCGCGGGCATCGTCAACACCGGCTTCGCGTTCAAGGACTACGACGCGGTCTGGAAGGCGATGGACGGCGATCTGGGCAACTACATCCGCGCGCAGATCGGCAAGTCGGGCCTCGTGTCGGTGAGCAAGGTGTGGGACAACGGCTTCCGGCAGATCAGTTCGTCGACCCGGGCGTTGCGCGCGCCGGCCGATCTGAAAGGCTTCAAGATTCGCGTGCCGCAAGCGCCGATGCTCACCTCGCTGTTCAAGGCGCTCGACGCCGGTCCCGCGCCGATCAATTTCAACGAGCTGTATTCGGCGCTGCAAACCGGCGTGGTGGAAGGTCAGGAAAATCCGCTGCCGATCATCGCGACGGCCAAGCTCTACGAAGTGCAGAAGTACATCAGCCTCACGTCGCATGTGTGGGACGGTTACTGGATTCTCGGCAATCGCGCCGCATGGGAGCGCCTGCCTGCCGACATCCGCGCGATCGTCACGCGTGAATTCGAAACCGCCGCGATGCTGCAGCGCGCGGATATCGCCAGGCTCAGCCTGTCATTGCGCGACGATCTGAAATCGAAGGGCATCACGTTTATCGACGTCGACCGCGCGGCTTTCCGTGACGCCTTGGCCAAGACGAGCTTCTATCACGACTGGAAAGCCAAGTACGGCGACGAGGCGTGGGGGCTGCTGGAGAAGTCCGTCGGAAGACTGGGGTAATGCGATGATCTCGATCTCCTATTCGCACGAGCGGCAGCATCGGTTCGCCTGTGCGCTCGACTCCGCCCTCGGCCATCTGGTGGAGATTCCCGCCGCCTTGCTGGTGCTCGCGGAAATCGTGGTGTTGCTGGCCGGCGTGACGAGCCGCTACCTGCTGCACGCGCCGCTCGTGTGGTCCGACGAACTCGCCTCCATGCTGTTCCTGTGGCTCGCGATGCTCGGCGCCGTGATCGCCTTGCGACGCGGCGAGCATATGCGGATGACGGCGCTGGTCGGCATGGCGCCGCCGGGCGTGCGGGTCTTTCTCGACGTGGTCGCGATCGCCGCGCCGGTCGCGTTCCTCGCGATGGTGATCGGCCCGGCGATCAGCTTCGCGCAGGACGAGTCGTTCATCACCACGCCGGCACTCGAGTTGTCGAACTCGTGGCGCGCGGCCGCGTTGCCGGTCGGTTCGGCGCTGATGCTGCTGGTCGCCGTGGTGCGGCTCGCCCGCATGAGCAACTGGCGCCTGACGCTGGCTGCGATCGCAACGGTCGCTGCGCTGGTCGGCCTCTTCATGGCGCTTGGACCGCTGCTTCACGATCTCGGCAATATCAACCTGCTGATCTTCTTTGTCGGCCTGGTCGCGCTCGGTGTGCTGAGCGGCGTGCCGATTGCCTTCTCGTTTGGCCTCGCCACCTTCGGCTACCTCGCGCTGACCACGAATACGCCGATGCCGGTGGTGGTCGGCCGGATGGACGAGGGCATGTCGCATCTGATCCTGCTCTCGGTGCCGCTCTTCGTGTTTCTCGGCCAGTTGATCGAGATGACCGGCATGGCCGCGGCGATGATCGCGTTTCTCGCGAGCCTGCTGGGTCACGTGCGCGGCGGGCTGTCCTATGTGCTGGTCGGCGCGATGTATCTGGTGTCGGGCATTTCGGGCTCGAAAGCCGCGGACATGGCGGCGGTCGCGCCCGTGTTGTTTCCCGAGATGAAAGCGCGCGGTGCGAAGCCGGGCGATCTGGTCGCGCTGCTGGCCGCGACCGGCGCGCAGACCGAGACGATTCCGCCGAGCCTCGTGCTGATTACGCTCGGTTCCGTGACGGGCGTGTCGATCTCCGCGCTTTTCACGGGTGGCATGCTGCCGGGCATCGTGCTGGCGATCACCTTGTGCATCGTGGTGCAGTGGCGTTACCGGCGCGAAGACATGTCGGGCGTCAAGCGTGCGACGGGCGTCGAGATTCTGCGAAAGTTCGTCATCGCGTTTCCTGCGATCGCCTTGCCGTTTGTGATTCGCGCGGCAGTGGTCGAAGGGATTGCAACGGCAACCGAAGTCTCGACCATCGGCATTGCGTATGCCGTGCTGGCGGGCTTGCTGATCTATCGCCGCTTCGAGTGGAAGCGGCTCAAGCCGATGCTGATCGATACCGCAACCTTGTCGGGCGCGATTCTGCTGATCATCGGCGCCGCGACGAGCATGGCGTGGGCGCTCACTCAATCGGGCTTCTCGGGACAACTCGCACAGACGCTCGGCGGTTTGCCGGGCGGCGCGGCGATGTTCATGGCCGCCTCCATCTGCGTGTTCGTGATTCTCGGCAGCGTGCTCGAAGGCATTCCGGCGATCGTGCTGTTCGGCCCGCTCATGTTCCCGATCGCGCGGCAGATGGGCATTCACGATGTGCACTACGCGATGGTGGTGATCCTGTCGATGGGCGTCGGCCTGTTCGCACCGCCCTTCGGTGTGGGCTATTACTCGGCCTGCGCGGTGAGCCGCATTCATCCCGACGAAGGGATGAAACCGATTCTTGGCTACATCGCCGCGTTGATGGCCGGGCTGATCATCGTCGCGGCGGTGCCGTGGATTTCGACAGGCTTCCTGCATTGATCCGCTGACGTATGAGGCTGCGCGGTGCGGCCTCACACGACGTTCTTCCGCCTGATCCGATTCGATTCATTCTGATTGCCGCCGCCCCGCATGCCGGGGCGGCGTAGAGGAGCCTTTTGTCATGTCCACCACTGAAGCTCAGCCTGCCGCACCGATTGCTTCGAATACGCCGTCGACATCGTTATTTGCCGCAGCGACGCAAACGCCATCTCCACAGCAGGCGTCGCGATTGCCGCTGGCCGATGCGATCCGCTTCCTCTCCATCGATTCAATTCTGCGTGCGGGTGAAGGCCATCAGGGCGTGCCGCTCGGCATGGCCGAGATCGCGACAGCGTTGTTCACCCGGCATCTGAAATTCAACCCTGCCGATCCCGCCTGGCCCGACCGCGACCGCTTCGTGCTGTCCAATGGACACGGTTCGCTGCTGCTGTATTCGCTGCTCTATCTGACGGGCTATGAGGCAATCGGGATTGATCAGCTCAAGACCTTCCGCGAACTCGGTTCGCATTGCGCGGGACATCCCGAATACGATCCGGCGCATGGCATCGAGGCGACCACCGGTCCGCTGGGGCAGGGCATTGCCAACGCGTTCGGCATGGCCATCGCCGAGGCGTATCTCGCGGCGAAATTCGGCCGTGCGCTCGTCGATCACTACACGTATGCGTTCGTGGGCGACGGTTGTCTGCAGGAAGGCATCGGCCAGGAAATGATCTCGCTGGCCGGCCATCTGCGGCTCGGCAAACTGATTCTCTGCTGGGATGACAACCAGATCACCGACGACGGCAGCACGGCACTCTCGATCAGCGAGGACGTCTGCGCGCGATTTCGTGTCGCCGGTTGGCAGGTGATCGAAGTCGACGGTCACGATCTCGAAGCGGTCTCTGCGGCGTTGACGATTGCGCGCGCCGATCCGCGGCCGTCGATGATCGCGTGCAAGACGGTCATCGGCCGCGGTATCGTGCGCTTGCAAGGACAACGCGGCGGGCATAGCGGCAAGCTGTTTCAGGCGGATGCCGACGCGGCGCGTGCGCAACTCGGCTGGCCGCATGCCCCGTTCCACGTACCCTCCGACGTGCTGGGCGCATGGCGCGAGGCGGGCCGGCGCAGCAGTGAAGAATACAACGCGTGGCACGCACGCCTCGCCGCGTTACCGGACGCGCAGTGCGCCGAGTTCGAACGAGTGATGGCGGGCGGCTTGCCGGAAGGCTGGCGCGACGTGCTCGACGATTACCGCAAGCGTGCTGTGGAACGCGACGAGCCGCAGCCTGGCATCACCGTGTCCGGCGAGATCAGCGATCTGTTCGCGCCGCTACTGCCCGAACGCATGGTGGGTTGCGCCGATCTCGAAGCGCCCACGGGCCACAAACGCCAGTTGCACGCCTTCACCGCCGACGACCCCAGCGGCGCGTACGTCCACTGCGGGGTGCGCGAACATCTGATGGGCGCGATGGCCAACGGCATGGCTGCGCACGGCGGCATCGTCGCGACTAGCGTTACGTATCTGGCGTTCTCCGACTATCAGCGTCCGGCGATGCGCATGGCCGCGCTGATGGGCTTGCCGGTGCATTACGTGTTTAGCCACGACTCGATCGGCGTCGGCAAAAACGGGCCGACGCATCAGCCCGTCGAGATACTCGCCTCGTTACGCGCAATGCCGAATATGCGCGTGCTGCGTCCCGCGGATGCGGTGGAGGCCGCCGAGTGCTGGGCGCTCGCGCTCGAGCATCGGCGTGGTCCGAGCACGCTGGTTTTCGCAAGGCAGGCGTTGCCGCTGGTGCGCCGCGAGCATAGCGCCGAACCGCTATCGCGCCGCGGTGCCTATGTGCTGGCCGAAGCGGAAGGCGGCGCGCGTGTCGTGACCTTGCTCGCCACCGGCTCCGAGGTCGCGCTGGCCCTGCAGGCGCGCCGTCGATTGCAGGACGAGGGCATCGCGACCGCCGTGGTGTCGATGCCGTGTTGGGAAATCTTCGATGAACAGAGCGCCGACTATCGCGCCATGGTTCTGGGCCCGAACACGGTGCGCGTCGGTATCGAGGCGGCACTGCGTTTCGGTTGGGACCGCTATCTGGGCGAACGCGGTGGCTTTGTCGGGATGACGGGCTTCGGTGCGTCGGCTTCCGCGGAGACGTTGTACGAGCACTTCGGCATCACGGCTGAACACGTCGTGGCCGAAGCAAAGCGGCATCTATAAATCAAAAAGGACATGAGCATGCATAAGATCGCTTTTCTCGACCGCGCCACACTCGCGCCGCAAATCGTGTTGCGCGAACCGCGCTTCGCTCATCAGCTGATCGAGTATGAAAACACCGCGCCTGAGCAGGTGTTGCAGCGGCTCGCCGGTGTGTCGATCGCGATCACCAACAAGGTGGCGTTGACGCAAGACGTGCTCGATCAATTGCCCGATCTGAAGCTTGTCGCCGTCGCCGCCACGGGCACCGATTGCGTCGACAAGGCGGCTTGCCAGCGGCTCGGCATTGCCGTGTGCAATATTCGCGGCTATGCGATCAACACCGTGCCCGAGCACACCTTCGCACTGATTCTCGCGCTGCGGCGCAATCTGATCGCCTATCGGGATGACGTGCTCGCCGGCGAGTGGCAGAAGTCCGGGCAGTTCTGTTTCTTCACGCACGCGATTCACGATCTGGCAGGGGCGCGTCTTGGCATCATCGGTGAAGGGGTGCTCGGTCAGCGTGTCGCGGAAATCGGCAAAGCCTTCGGCATGCAGCCGATGTTCGCCGCGCACAAGGGGCGCGACGGCCTGGGTCCGCTTTACACGCCGTGGGACGAGGTGCTCGCCACCAGCGACATCATCACCGTGCACAGCCCGCTCACACCGAGCACGCGGAATATGCTGGCCATGCCCGAGTTCCGCGCGATGAAAAGGAAGCCTTTGATCATCAACACGGCGCGCGGCGGCCTGGTCGACGAAGGTGCATTGATGCAGGCGCTCGACGAAGGTTTGATCAGCGGCGCGGGTTTCGATGTGACTGCAAGCGAACCGCCTCTTGCTGACAATCCGCTGATGCGTGCGGCCGGCCGGAAGAACGTCATTCTGACGCCGCATGTTGCATGGGCGTCGGACGAAGCACAGCAGAGTCTTGCCGATCAATTAATGGACAACATCGAAAACTTCGTCAACGATGCGCCGAGCAATCTGGTGCAAGGGGCGTATTGATCGACAGGAGACGCAGCGTCACGATGCGCACCGATCGTCGGACGAATCGCGTTTGCGTCGAACGTGAAGAGAACTAGTTCGTTGCCGACAAAAATCTGACCGCTCCGGACGAGAAAATGGCTTCTCTCCAACCGGATGTTTCGTAGTATCGATCTATAGTCTCCGGTGGTCGCGGGCGCACAGAATGCCCGCGAATTTCCGACTATTTCGTTCGGACCCCACGACCGTTCAGCACAGATTGTTTTTTCGCATTAGCATATGGGGGTGTTCCGCGCCGCTCGGTGGATTGAATCCGCCGACCATTGCCGCTGGACAATCAACGTGTGTGGGCCGCGCAAATCATCCCCACATCAACCGATCGCAGGCTCACGCCGCGAACTCGCCGTTTGACGTGCTCTTCGAGCGAACGGCTGTCATCAATCCAATCGCATCGACTGAACGAATCGTTGGCTAATATGAGGAATGTACGTACATCATTGATAGTCGGAGTGCTTCTCCTCGAGCTGGTGTTCGGCGCTTTTTTATTGTTACAAAAAAGCCAGCGCTCGACGCCCGACGCTGACGTCGCGACAAACGGCTCGGCGGAATGGGCCGCGACTTCTCGCCAATCGGGTGACACGCATGTGACCGCGGGAACCGTGGTCGGCGCGACGCCGCTCTCCGCCAACACAGCGACCGACCCTAAACAGTCCGCGAGCGGGACAGTGGTAACCGTGTCCGACTTGCCGGCTCAGGGCGTCGTGCCAGTGCCGCGAGTGGACACACAGCCACGCGAACCGGTCGCGGTTCATCGTTACGTCGAGCCGAAGACCGACCCCGTGCCGCGAGCCGAAGGCAGGCGGGACAGTCTGCATCGTCATGGCTCGAATCCGGCCGCGTCAGCGATCACGGATCAACTGGTCAAGGAGTCCGCGCAACTCGATCCGGCATTGCCGCCGCCGGTTCAACCCGGTCGTAATGACTCGTATCGTGCCGGGTCGAACCCGGTTGCGGCTGCCATGACGGATCAACTGGTGAGACAGTCCGCGAAACTCGATCCGTCACTGCCGCCGCCAAACCAGCCCGACATGAAATAAGCGCGCAACGCGAAGCGCGGACGGCTACCGGTAGAACACGTAGTCCGCGAGATAGGGCGAGCTGCCGGATTCATGTTCTGTGGAACACGCTGCCGTCGGCGCCAACCCGCCGACGGTATGCACGCGCTGCACATACCGCACGGTTGAAAGTGCGCCGCTACCGGACGTGCTATGCGTTTCGAGCAATAGCTGGGGAATGCTCGCTCGCGTTTCGCTGGGCTGCTGCGCAAGCACGTGGCCGACGATCCGGCTGCCATCTTCCGCTTCCCATGAAGGCCCCGCGCCGTGCTTGACCGCAGCGTGGCCGCTCGCGTCGTAGAGCGTTGCCAGTGGGCTCTTGAACACCCATCCCAGACGATGCTGTGTGTCGAATTCGCACGAATAGTTCTGTACGCCGGACGCAGCGAGTGTCATCACGCGCTCGGCCTGGGGTGGGTCGATGGATGCATTCGAGGGACTGGCGGACGGCATGGCACACGCAACCAGCATGGATGCGGCGACGGTTGCGAAGCCTGCTTGCGAAACTTTCCTGAGCATGGATATCACCTCGAGTGGCGAGTGGCGAGTGGCGAGTGGCGAGTGGCGAGTGGCGAGTGGTGCATGGCGCATAGCGGTTGTGGCCGCCGGGCACGGCCGTTGAACCGGATAGTCGGGATCGTACGCGTGATCTTATATGCGCCGGGAATCGGCGTGTGCGTCACCCGCGCGACTCCAGAACCTCATGCTGCGCCCGTCGCAGCCTGGTCTGCCACGCGGGAGATCCGGTTTCGGACTACCGCGATCGCCTGCTTGAGTGCATACACGTCCTGGAAATAACGCTGCGGCATCTGGATCTGGTTGGCGTACGCATCGATGTGCTCGATCTCGTCCCGCCATTGCGCAATCTGATCCGGCGTTGGATGGCTGGTTTTCCATATTTCGTCTTCGAGCGCCTTGATCTCGCGATACCAGACCACCAGGCGTTTTTTTATGCGTGCCTCCGCCATGCGCGGCAACGCCTGTAGCAGGCCGAGCAATAAAGCCATGAAGGGGAGCAGGATCAGCAGACGTCGTTCGATGAAGCTGGCGAGCCAGAATGGCAGGTAGCGCTGCAGGAACGGGCGCCCCGTTTTGAAGTAACGCTCACTCTCTTCGGAAACGGGAAAGTCCTCGGTATTCAGATTGGGAAACACGCCAAGCGGCGTGAAGTAATCTTCGCCGCCGTGGACGGTTTTGGCCGCGTCCAGCAACAGGTAGACCAGCGCGGGATGCAGCGTGTCCTTGGCGACGAGCAACGCGGTGGCGGCGAGCAGCGTGACGTCGGTTTGCGGCAGATCGTTGACGATGCTGGTCGCGGCGCGCGGAAAAATAACCTTGGATAGCGACGGGAATTTCTGCACCAGCGCATCGGCCTGCACGAAACTCATCAGCTTGAGATTGCTGTTCAGCAGTGTTGTCTGCATGGGCGCATCGGGCCTGCCGATGAAGAAAGCCGCATCCAGTTGACCGTTTTCGAGGGCTTGATAGGACTTGACCGCGTCCATTTCGAGCAGCGTCGTATTGTCCCGCGTGATGCCGCTGTAGCCGAGCAACACCTGGGAGACGTTCAGCAGGCCGCTACCGGGAATGCCGATTGAAATCCGCTTGCCACGCAGTTGTGCCAGCCGGTTGACGGTGGATTCGCCACGGTAGAACACCCAGATGGGTTCATAGGAGACAGCGGCGATCGTCTGCAGGTGGTCGGTTTCTTTCGGACTGGTGGTGCCGGACTGGACAAAGCCCACCTCGTATTCGTTGTCCGGATCTCTCAGCCGCTGATAGTTCTCGCTCGAACCCGACGAACCGCGGATATCGAGCTTGATGCCGTCACGCTTCAGGATAGGCGCATAGCGATCTGCAAAGCCGCGATAGATCCCGTTGTCCGCGCCGGTTGTGATGACGATGGTGTGCCGGAAGGCAGGCTCGAGCATGGCCCATAGGCCCCAACCCAACGCGGCTATCAGCAGTATCGCGCCGGCGATGAGAAACCGCCGGCGACCCGGTGTCATGGGGCGTTTTTCATTGCGGTGAAGCGCTGGGTTGTGCCTGGGCATTGTTTGCCTCTCGCATTCGGCGCTGTTCGCCAGGTCTTTGCCACGCACAATCGACGCAGAGAAAACATCGAGCTCACGGCCTTGCCGATCGTTGCAGGCGCCGTTGCTCAGTTCGTTGCGTGAAGCGTTGACCTTGCCGCGCCGCTAGTGGTGTCAGACAGCCAGCATGGATAATGCAGCGCCGTGAACGCCTTGTCCATCTCCGCGCTCAGGGTGGCGATCGTCGCGACGAGCGGCGATTCAGTGCGTCGAGGACGATTGCGCGCCGTCCGGCACAAATACATAACCATGACTGCGGACGGTCTGGATGAACCGCGGCGTGGAGGGGTCCGCTTCGAGAATCCTGCGCAAGCGCCACACCTGGACATCGACACCCCGGTCGGTATGATCGTCTTTCGGGCCGTGCAGCAATTCCAGCAATTGCTCACGAGTCAGCGTGCGCATGGGGTGATCGACGAAGATCTTAAGCAGCGCGAATTCTCCCGCCGATAGCGTGAGCCGGCTGTTCTCCATTGTGAGCGCGCGCAACTCAAGATCCAGCGTGAATGGGCCGAATCCGACGACCTGTTGTTTTTCGCGCGCGGCGCCCGACGCGGTCAAGGTTCGTCGCCGCAACACGGCGCGCATGCGCGCAAGCAGTTCGCGAGGATTGAAGGGTTTGCCGATGCAGTCGTCCGCGCCCATTTCGAGCCCGACGATCCGGTCCATGTCGTCGGGCCCCGAAGCCAGAATCACGGGGACGGTGTTGCCCGCGGCGCGTAGCGTGCTCAGCGCCGCGAGGCCATTCACACCTTGCATGATCTGGTCGAGGACGATCAGATCGGGCGGGTTCCGTTCGATGTGTTCGCCGAGCGACTTCACCTCGTGCAAAACGGAGACCGCCATGCCCTCTCGTCCGAGAAAGTCGGCCAGCGACCCGAGTAGTTCGACATCGTCGTCAACGACCAGTATTTGAGTTGTCATAGTGGGGAAATCGAACGCATAGACCGGCAAACAGGGGTGCAACGACGTTGGCTTCCACCTCACGGTTGCCGGATTGGCCGCGCCGGCTTTCGGCGCCGTCAGGCTGCGCGTGATCCGCGAACGTCGTGCTCCAGCTTCTTTAACGGCGCAACCTGCGGGAATCCGTCGCCGAATGCTGTTTTTTTTAAGGTCGTGGCGCCCATCGAGCGCGCCAGGCCGGCGCCTTCCCATGCCAGGTGGCGTAGCATGGCAAACTCCGCGCGCCTATCGTCCATGTCCGATGCATCCCACTCGCCCATTACCGCCTCTTCTGTCCTTACGCGCTTTTGAAGCCGCCGCGAGGCGTCTGAGTTTCAGCCATGCGGCTCAGGAACTCTTCGTGACCCAAAGCGCCATCAGCCATCAGATCCAGAGGCTGGAATCCGACCTGGGCGTCGCATTGTTCGAGCGACGCACGCGCGCCATCGAGCTCACGCCGGAGGGAAGGGCGTACTACGGCAAGGTGCACGCGGCATTCGAACTTCTGCGAGCAGGCACGAGCGAGGTTCGCGCCCACGCCGGCGAGCGGGTCACGCTGACGGTCGGCATATTGGCGTCGTTTGCCACGCGCTGGCTGGCGCCGCGCTTGCATGCGTTCTCGGCTGCGCATCCCGGGATCGACCTGCAACTGCGACCCGAGATCGCGCTGGCCGACGTGTCCGGCGGCGAGGTCGACGTGGCGATCCGCTACGGCCGCGGCGGCTGGCCGGGCGTGCGGTCGCAGCAACTCATGCCTGAGCGTTTGTCGCTGGTTTGCATCCCGTCGCTCATCGAGGGAAAGAGCCGTCCGCGCAAGCCGCAGGACCTGCTGCGCTTTCCACTTCTGGCGTCGTATTCAAAGCATTCGTTCGAGTGGGAAGTCTGGGCGCACCGTTTCGGACTGGACCTGACCCGGGCGCAGCGCGTGCAGTTGCATGACTACAACATCGTTGTGGAAGCGGCCCTCGCGGGGCAGGGCATCGCCATGGGCCGCCATCGGCTGATTGCCCGGCAACTGGCGAGCAAAGCACTGGTCGAGGCGCTGCCCGATGCGGTGCTCGACGATCCTCGCATCGGTTGGTGGCTCGTCACACCGAAGGGGACGTTGGGCGGCCCAACGTCCGCTTTCCGCACGTGGATCACGCAGACAGCCGCGCAAGACTCGTTGGACAGCACGCATTAGTTTCGCTCATGCATGGCGTGTAAAAATTGATTGGTCACGCGCGGGTCGAGTCCATAGGATCGGAAATCCCGTACGATCGGAGGGACCGGATATGACCTCTTCGATCTGCGCACGTGAGCCGCTGTCTCCCTGACACGCGCCCACACGCGAACCCAACGCGCGCTATCGAACCATTGGACCACTGGACCAGCCATGCCTTCTTCTCTCTCGCCCGCTGCCGTGGACGCGTTGCGCGCCCGCACGCCAGGTGCTCAAAGCACCACGCATTTCAATCACGCGGGGGCCTCGCTGCCGTCGTCCGCCACGCTGGAGGCGATGCGCGCTCACCTTTGGCGCGAGGCCACGATGGGGCCGATGGAAGCCGGCGTAGCGGGACGTGAGCAGACCGAGCGCGCTCGCGTGCTGGCCGCGCGACTGCTGAACGCCCGTTCGACGGAGATCGCCCTGACCACCGGCAACTCGGCGGGGTGGGGCACCGCATTCGCCGCGTTAGGACCGTGGCGATCCGGAGAGCGGATCCTGGTCGGGCGTCACGAGTGGGGCGGGAATCTCGCGGCCATGTACCTGTCGGCGCGGCGCGCGGGCGCGACGATCGACGTCATACCGTCCGATTCCAGCGGCGCCGTGGATCCGCAGGCGCTGGAGGCTATGCTCGACGACCGTGTGCGCCTGATCGCGCTGACCTGGCTACCGGCGAACGGCGGACTGATCAATCCGGCCGCGGCGATCGGGCAGGTTGCACGCCGCCACGGCATCCCCTACTTTGTCGATGCGGCTCAGGCGGTTGGACAACTTCCTGTCGACGTCGCCGAGATCGGCTGCGACGTTCTGACCGGCGTGTGCCGCAAGGCGCTGCGCGGTCCGAGAGGCACCGGCCTGTTGTATGTGCGAGAGGATTTTCTATCCCGCCTGACGCCGGCATTCGTCGACATGCGATCCGCGCCGCTGGGTGCTGACGGCGAATCCGTCTTGCGGGACGACGCGGTGCGTTTCGAGTCGGCGGAAGCATCGCTGGCGCTGCATTGCGGGCTGGCTAACGCGTTGGAAGAGGCGTTGGAAATCGGCGTTGAGAATATTCGCGCGCGGATCGACGGCATTGCGCAAGCGTTGCGCGGGCAACTCGCTGCGATCCCCGGTGTGACCGTGCTGGATCAGGGCCGGGAGCAATCGGGGCTGGTGGCGTTCAACATAGCGGGCCTGGAGGCCGCGTCGGTGCAGCGCAGCCTGGCGGATCGGGGTATCGCGATCGGCAGTAACGGCGTGGCCTACACGCCTCTTGATATGCAGTCCAGAGGACTCGCGCAGATCGCGCGAGCGTCGGTCAGCTACCTGACTACGCAGCCGGAAATCGACAGGTTACTGGATGGGATACGAAGCCTGGCACGCTAAGTCGAACGATTTTCGCCGGCATGACGCGACGATCGATTGCCTCTCAAACGAGACCAATTCTCATTCGTAGCGTCGACCGGGTCATGCACTATGCTGCGCTAACGGGTGCCGCACATGAGCCGCGTGATGCTGCGCACAAGACAGCATCGCGCAACATGACGCCGCATCACGCGAAGTGAGGTGCCTGAGAGACGTCTGCGCGTCATTCGTGGCGTGGCGTGGCGTGGCGTGGCGAATAGGGGAGGGAATATGCAAGGAGATGCCAAGGTTCTCGAATACCTGAACGCGCAATTGAAGAATGAGCTGACCGCGATCAACCAGTATTTCCTGCACGCCAGGATGTATGGTCACTGGGGCCTGAAAGGTCTCGGCAAGCACGAGTACGACGAATCGATCGGCGAGATGAAGCACGCCGATCTGCTGATCGAGCGCATCTTCGTACTGGACGGTTTACCGAATTTGCAGGACCTGCACAAATTGCTGATCGGCGAGGAAACGCAGGAAATCCTTGAGTGCGATCTCAAGCTCGAGCGGATGTCGCAGGCCACGTGCAAGGAAGCCATTGCCTACTGCGAGACAGTCAGCGATTTCGTCTCACGCGCGATCCTCACTCATATTCTCGACGATACCGAGGAACATATCGACTGGCTCGAGACCAATCTGGCGTTGATCGACAAGGTGGGGATTCAGAACTATCAGCAATCGGCCATGGAGTCGCCGGAATGATTTCGCCGGGGCGAAGGTCGACGCCGTGAACGCGCCGTCGACCCTGCGTCGTCACGCGCTACGGCCGCCCATCAGCATCGAATTCTCCTCTGGACGCGCTCATTGCCCAAGCGGCTCCTGAGTCGTGTTCCAGTCCGATTGGCGCGCGAGTTCAACGAACGCTTTCAGATAATCGATCGCCGCGTCTGTCTCGCGCACACCGAGAAAAATCTGCTTGGCGATGCCACGCTTGCCCAATCTGACCGGACTGATGGCGACCTTGCCGGCGTACTCTTCCACCAGCCAGCGAGGCAGCGCGGCAACGCCCCGTCCACTGGCCACCATTTGCAACATGATGTCGGTTGTCTCGATGATCTTGTGGCGCTTCGGCATGACGTTGACCGGCATCAGAAACTGGTTGTAGATATCCAGCCGATCGATTTCCACCGGGTAGGTAATGAGAACTTCATCCGCAAGTTCCTCGGGCGGAACAAAGGGCAACTGCGCCAGTCGATGCCCACGGCCGACCACCAGCACCTGCTCGTAGTCGAACACCGGCTCGAAGCGTAAACCGGGTTTTCTCAATGGGTCCGGCGTGACCAGAATGTCGATGTCGTAACCGAACAGCGCGCCAATGCCGCCAAACTGGAATTTCTGTTTGACGTCGACATCCACGTCCGGCCACCGCGCGAGATACGGCGAGACCACCTTGAGCAGCCACTGATAGCAAGGGTGGCACTCCATACCGATGCGAAGCGTGCCGCGCTGCCCCTCGGCGTATTGTTTCATCCGTTCTTCCGCGTGTTCCATTTGCGGCAGCACCCGGTTGGCAAGCGCCAGCAGATATTGACCCGCCTGGGTCAGACGCAGCGTTCGGCCCTCGCGGTCCCATACGGCGGTGCCCAATTGCTGCTCCATCTTCTTGACGGTGTGACTCAGCGCCGATTGCGTCAGGCACAGCACGTTGGCGGCCGCAGTCAGGGACCCTTGCCGGTCCACTTCCCGAATGATCGTCAGATGGGTTCGTTCGAGCATGGCAAGTCCATGAAGGAAACTAATTGATCAATGAAATAATGCCATTATATTTCATGGGTCATTCGCCCTATGATCGAGCCGTTCATTTTCGGAGCGGCTCATCAACATGGTTACGACACACAATCTGGGTTTCCCCCGCATCGGCGCAAAGCGCGAACTGAAGTTCGCACTGGAGCTTTACTGGAAGGGCCAGTCGTCGCGTGACGAACTGAAAAGCCTGGGCGCGCAACTGCGTCAGCGTCACTGGGAGAACCAGTCCGGCCTCGATCGGATTCCGGTTGGCGACTTCTCGTTCTATGACCAGGTGCTCGACACGAGCTTCATGCTGGGCAATGTTCCGGAACGGGTGCGGGGCTTTGAGGGCGATGCGCTCGACACTTACTTTCGCGTTGCACGTGGCCGCTCCGCGCATGATTCCGCCTGCAGTTGCGGCGTGCAGGCCGGCGAGATGACCAAGTGGTTCGATACGAACTATCACTACATCGTGCCGGAATTCAGTGCGTCGACCGAGTTTTCGCTCGATGCCTCACGCTTCGTCGAGCAACTCGCCCAGGCTCGCGCGCTGGGTGTCAAAGCCAAGCCGGTCATCATCGGGCCCGTGACGTATCTATGGCTGGGCAAGGCGAAGGACGATTCCGACAAGCTCGCGCTGTTGCCGCGCCTCTTGCCTGTGTACGCGGCATTGCTCGATCAACTGGCGGCGCAAGGGGTGGAATGGGTGCAGGTCGATGAGCCGGCGCTGGTCACCGAGCTCGAGCCGGCATGGCAACACGCTTTCGTCACCGCGTACGACGCGTTGCGAACCACCCGGGTGAAGCTGCTGCTGGCGACCTATTTCGGCGAGCTGCGCGAGAACCTCGCGCTCGCCTGCGGATTGCCGGTTCAAGGTCTGCATGTCGACGCGATTAACGGCCGCAGCGAGATCGAGCAGGTCGTCGCACAGCTGCCCGCCGACAAGATTCTGTCGCTCGGCGTGATCAATGGCCGCAACATCTGGAAGACCGACCTGAGCGCGGTGCTGGAATGGCTGACGCCGATTCATCGGAGATTGCAGGCTCGTCTGTGGATTGCGCCGTCGTGTTCGTTGCTGCATGTTCCGGTCGACCTGAACAGCGAGCAGACGCTCGATCGCGAAATCCGTTCGTGGCTCGCCTTTGCCCTGCAAAAGCTCGATGAACTGAAGATCATCGCAAAGGCGCTGAACGACGGGCGTGAGTCGGTGCAAGCCGCGCTTGCCGACAACCAGGCCGCCATCCGGAGTCGCCGCACGTCGCCGCGTGTACACAATCCGGCGGTCAAGGACGCGATCGCGAAGATCGATGCCGCGCTGGGACGTCGCGCCAGCGCCTATCCGCAACGTGCCGCCCGGCAGTCTGCGCTGCTGAACCTGCCGGCTTACCCGACCACCACGATCGGATCATTCCCGCAAACCGCCGAAATTCGCCAGGCGCGCAGCCGGTTCAAGCGCGGTGAGCTGGACGAAGCCGGCTACAAGACGGCGATGCAGCGCGAAATTACGCGTAGCGTGCGGGAACAGGAAGCGCTGGGTCTCGACGTGCTCGTGCATGGCGAAGCGGAGCGTAACGATATGGTCGAATACTTCGGCGAACAGTTCGACGGTTACGCGTTCAGCCAGTTCGGCTGGGTGCAGTCGTATGGCTCGCGTTGCGTGAAGCCGCCCATCCTGTTCGGCGACATCAGCCGGCCGAAGGCGATGACGGTCGAGTGGATCAGGTATGCGCAATCGCAGACCGCCAAGCCGATGAAAGGCATGCTGACCGGCCCGGTCACGATCCTGAACTGGTCGTTCGTGCGTGACGACCAGCCGCGCTCGGTCTCCTGCTATCAGTTGGCGTTGGCGATCCGCCAGGAAGTGCTGGACCTGGAGAAAGCCGGTGTGCGGGTGATCCAGATTGACGAAGCGGCGCTGCGCGAAGGCCTGCCGCTGCGCAAGTCGCAGTGGAGCGGCTATTTGCAATGGGCGGTCGAAGCGTTCCGTATCACGGCAAATGGCGTGCGGGACGAGACGCAGATCCATACGCACATGTGCTATTCCGAGTTCAACGACATCATCGCTTCGATCGCCGGGATGGACGCCGACGTCATCACGATCGAGACGTCACGCTCGGACATGGAATTGCTGGATGCCTTCGACAACTTCAACTATCCGAACGAAATCGGACCGGGCGTCTACGACATCCACTCGCCGAATATTCCGAGCGAGGAGCACATCGTGAATCTGATGCGCAAGGCGGCCGGGCGGATTCCGGCTGAGCGGCTGTGGGTGAACCCCGACTGCGGCCTGAAGACCCGCGCGTGGGAAGAAGTCATCCCCGCGTTGAAGAACATGGTTGCGGCAGCGAAGACGTTGCGCGCGGGCATCTGATCAGGCCGGCTGAAATCACACCGCGAGAGGTCGCCGGCTTCAGGAATTCGCTTGGCGGGTATCGCGGCAGAAGAACCCGCGCCGCTGCGTCACGGGCGTTTGCGCATGCTCGGTTTCGGCGACTTCGCGCCACCACTTCTCGCCGCGATGCGGCGCGGCCAGGTCCAGGCGCTCGCCCATGCGGGGCGTCGCAAGTGGAATGCCGCGTGCGGCAGTGAGCCCGGCCACGCGCTCGTACGGTTCCTGCCAGCGATGCATGGCCAGATCGAACGTGCCGTTGTGAACGGGCACCAGCCAGCGGCCACGCAGATCGACGTGGGCCTGGACGGTTTCGTCGGGCTGCATATGGACGTACGGCCACTGGGCATCGTAGGCGCCGGTTTCGAGCAACGTTACGTCGAACGGGCCCAGCCGTTCGCCAATGGTCTTGAATCCGTCGAAGTAGCCCGTGTCGCCGCTGAAGAACACGCGCAGCGCGTCATCGACGATCACCCACGAGGCCCACAAGGTGCTGTTGCCGTCGAACAGACTGCGGCCGGAAAAATGCTGCGCCGGGGTTGCGGTGAACGTGAGGCCGTCGACCTCGGCGCTCTGCCACCAGTCGAACTGGCAGACTTTCGACGCCTCGATACCCCACTCGATCAGACGGTCGCCGACGCCCAGCGGCGTCAGAAACACGCCCGTCCTGGCCGCGAGTGCCAGCACGGTCTCACGGTCCAGGTGGTCGTAGTGGTCGTGCGACAGGATCACGCCGCGCAGCGGCGGCAAGTTTTCGAGCGCGATGGGCGGCGCATGAAAGCGCTTCGGACCGAAGCGCTTGAACGGCGACGCCCGTTCGGCGAAGACCGGGTCGGTCAGCCAGAACTGTCCCCGCAGCTTGAGCAGCATGGTCGAATGCCCGAGGCGATACAGGCTCCGGTCCGGCGCGGCCTCAAGCTGTTCGCGCGACAGCGCGTCGACAGGCAGGGCGCCCGCCGGCACCGTGCCGTCCGGCTTGTTGAGCAAAATATTCCAGACGATGCTCAAGGTCTTGCCGATTCCCTCGACAGGGCGCGGTTTGACGTTACGAAAGCGCTCGCCGTCGTGCTGAGCCGACGTCTCGAACAATTCACGCCCGCGCCGCGCTGCCGTCAGGCCCAAGGCGCGGCGAATAGAACCGGTGAACGATGTCATGCGAGCAGCCTCGAAACTGAAAGTAGACTGTTGAGTGTAGTTTATTTTCGAGAAAAGTAAACTGCCCGGTGTAAAATTTAACGATGAACACCCGTGACACTCCCCTCCGCCTGACCGACCGCAAGCGCGCCGCCGTGATTGAGGCGGCAATCGAGGAATTTCTCGCGGCCGGTTTCGACGCGACCAGCATGGACCGTATCGCGGCGCGCGCGAGCGTCTCGAAGCGGACGGTTTACAACCATTTTCCAAGCAAGGAAGCGCTGTTCGCCGAGATCCTGCGGCAGCTGTGGGAGTCGAGCGACACGGGCGAGGCGCCGGTTTATTCCGCCGTGCATCCGTTGCGCGCGCAGTTGCTGCAGCTTCTGTCAAAGAAGCTGAGCCTGCTGAACGACGAGGCGTTTCTGTCCCTTGCGCGCGTTGCGATCGCCGCGGGCATCCATTCGCCGGAGCGTGCGCGCGACATGGTGGCGCGCATGGGCGAGCGCGAAGAAGACCTGACGGTGTGGATTCGCGCAGCCGCTGCCGACGGCCGCCTCAAGACGCCGGACCCGGTGTTCGCTTCGCATCAATTGCAGGGCCTGGTGAAAGCCTTCGCTTTCTGGCCGCAGGTCACGATGGGCCAACCGCCTCTCAGCGCGGACGAACAAAGGCAAGTCGCGGAATCCGCTGCCGATATGTTTCTTGCGCGCTACGCATGAAGCTCACGCGCCCGCGGACGCTTCCAGTTCCGCGAGTCGCTTGCGCAGCAGTCGATCCTCCTGGAAGCGGCTGGTTTCGTCGCGGATCACGGCGACGATGCCGGTGAGTTCGTTCTGCGGCGAATGCAGCAACGCGACCGTAAAGGCAATCGACATGGACCGCCCATCCTTATGCACGGCGGGAACACGCAGCACGTCATTGCCATAACGGGTTTCGCCCGTGGCCATGGTCTTGTGATAGCCGTCCCAATGGCGGCCGCGCAAACGTTCCGGAATGATCAGGTCCAGCGACTTTCCCAGTGCCTCGCCTGGCTTGAAGCCGAACATGCGCTCGGCTCCCGGGTTCCACAGCGTGATGCTGCCGTGGGCATCGGAAATGATGATCGCGTCGCCGATTGCGTTGACGAGTTGCTCGAAGTCGATAGCGCTTTGCATGGCGTTCCCCGAACGTAACAACCTGGATCCCTGAATCGAATACGGCACCCCTCGAGGATGCCCTATTCGCAGGCCCGAGCTTACACAAGGGCCTGCGGTGAGGCACTATTAAACCGCTTTGATTTCGCGCAGATTGAAGATGTCCTGCTTGCTGTAGCCAAGGCCCGCCAGCACTTCCTCCGTGTGTTCGCCGAGCAGCGGCGACGCGGTCACTTCCGGCTTCATGTCCGAGAACTTGATCGGACTGCCGACCGTGAGATAGGAGCCGCGTTTCTTGTGCGGCACCTCGACGATCGTGCCGCTCGCGCGCAGCGACGGATCGTTGGCCAGCTCCTTCATCGTCAGCACCGGCGCGCACGGAATGTCGAACTTGCGCAAGATGTCGACCGCTTCGAATTTGGTCTTGTCGGCAAGCCAGGCTTCGATGGTGTTGAAGATCTCGAAGATATGCGGTTGACGTGCTTCAGCGGTCTTGTAGGCGGGATCGTCGATCCATTCTGGTTTGCCGAGCGCCTTGCAGATCGGCTCCCACGCATGACCCTGGATCGTGAAATAGATGTACGCGTTCGGATCCGTTTCCCAGCCCTTGCACTTGAGCACCCAGCCCGGTTGACCCCCACCGCCCGCATTGCCGCCGCGCGGCACCACGTCGCTGAATTCGCCGTGCGGATACTGGGGATACTCCTCGAGATAGCCCACGCGCTCCAGCCGCTGCTGGTCGCGCAGCTTCACGCGGCACAGGTTCAGCACGCTGTCCTGCATCGACACGGCGACCTTCTGGCCCTTGCCGGTTTTGTCGCGGCCCAGCAGGGCGGTCAGAATGCCGATCGCCAGATGCATGCCGGTGTTGCTGTCGCCGAGCGCCGCCGCGCTGATGGTCGGCGGGCCGTCCCAGAAGCCGGTGGTGGATGCCGCGCCGCCCGCGCATTGCGCGACGTTTTCGTAGACCTTCAGGTCGTCGTAGTGATGGCCGTCGCTGAAGCCCTTCACCGAAGCGACGATCATCTTCGGATTGAGTTCGTTCAGCCGTTCCCATGAAAAGCCCATCCGGTCCAGCGCGCCCGGGCCGAAATTTTCGACCAGCACGTCGGATTCGCGAATCAGTTTTTCGAGTACTTCCTTGCCTTCGGGCTTTTTCGTGTCCAACGTCAGCGACTTCTTGTTGCTGTTGAGCATCGTGAAGTACAGCGCGTCGGCGTCGGGGATGTCGCGCAACTGGTTGCGCGTCACGTCGCCCGAACCCGGTCTCTCAACCTTGATCACGTCGGCGCCGAACCAGGCGAGCAACTGGGTGCACGCGGGGCCGGCCTGAACATGGGTGAAGTCGATGATCTTGATGCCTTCGAGAGGTTTGGTCATTTGCTATCTCCGTGGTTACGCTGGATCACTTTTTCATTGCCGCGCTTTGCGGATTCAGATTGGTCAGGCGGCCGCTTTCGGTGCCCGCCGCTTCGTCGATGACGGCATTGATCAAGGTCGGCTTGCCGGATGCGATTGCTTCGAGCAGGGCCTTCGTCAGTTCTTCCGGGGTGGTCGCGTGGTGGCCGACACCGCCGAATGCCTCGATCATCCTGTCGTAGCGCGCGCCCTTCACGAACACGGTTGGCGCGACGTCCTTGCCGCCCGTCGGGTTCACGTCGGTGCCGCGATACACGCCGTTGTTGTTGAAGACGATCGTGCAAACCGGCAAGTCGTAACGGCAGATGGTTTCGAGTTCCATGCCGCTGAAGCCGAACGCGCTGTCGCCTTCGATCGCGACAACCGGTTTGCCGCTCGTCACCGCCGCGCCGATCGCGAAGCCCATGCCGATGCCCATGATTCCCCACGTGCCGGAATCGAAGCGTTTGCGCGGCTCGTACATATCGATGATGCTGCGCGCGTAGTCGAGCGTGTTCGCGCCTTCGTTGACGACGTTGATGTCCGGACGCGTCTTCAGCACGTCGCGGATTGCGCGCAATGCGCTGTGGAAATTCATCGGCGACGGGTTCTTGTCGAGCGTGGCGGCCATCTTGGCGAGGTTCTTGTTCTTGCGCTCCGCGATTGCGCCGATCCACTCGGCGCCCGGTTTTGCGTAGCTCGCATCGAGGCCCGCACGCAGTGCCGCGACGCACGAACCGATATCGCCGATCACCGGCGCGGCAATCGCGACGTTGCTGTCGATTTCGGTCGGCGAAATGTCGACCTGGACGAACTTCTTCGGCTCCGCACCCCACGTTTTGCCCTTGCCGTGCGAGAGCAGCCAGTTCAGACGCGCGCCGATCAACACGACGGCGTCGGCTTCCTGCAGGACGAACGAGCGTGCCGCCGACGCCGATTGCTCGTGCGTATCGGGCAACAGGCCCTTGGCCATCGACATCGGCAGATACGGAATGCCGCTTTGTTCGACGAACGCGCGAATCTCCGCGTCGGCCTGCGCGTAGGCCGCGCCCTTGCCGAGCAGGATCAGCGGACGCTTCGCGCTCTTCAGGACATCGATCGCACGCTTGACCGAGTCTGGCGCCGGCAATTGACGCGGCGCGGCGTCGACCACCTTGACCAGCGACTGTTGCGCCTTCACGGCGTCCAGCGTTTGCGCGAGCAGCTTGGCCGGCAAGTCCAGATACACGCCGCCTGGGCGGCCCGACACCGCGGCGCGAATCGCACGCGCCACGCCGATGCCGATGTCTTCCGCATGCAGCACGCGATACGCGGCCTTTGCATACGGCCTGGCGGCATTCAGTTGATCCATTTCTTCGTAATCGCCCTGCTGCAGGTCGACGATCTCACGCTCGCTCGAACCGCTGATCAGGATCATCGGGAAGCAGTTGGTGGTCGCGTTGGCGAGCGCCGTCAGGCCGTTCAGAAAGCCCGGCGCCGACACCGTCAGGCAGATGCCCGGCTTCTGCGTCATGAAACCGCTAATGGCTGCCGCATTGCCCGCGTGCTGCTCATGACGAAAGCCGATGAAACGCATTCCTTCCGCCTGCGCGAGCCGCGCGAGGTCGGTGATCGGGATGCCGACCAGACCAAAGATGGTGTCGATGTCGTTCAGTTTCAGCGCGTCGATGACGAGATGGAATCCGTCGGTCGTCTCGGCTGTCTGTTGCTGCGGGGTGTCTCCTGCTGTTTGCCGGTCGGCTTCTGCCATGATGTCTCTCCTTGGTCGCGGGACGTTATGGGGTGCTTCGTGAGTTGTGCGCTCACGTTGTGGTTTATTCAGGTGAGCCGCCGGACGACGGCTGCAGGCGCGCTTCAGCGATGATCACGCTGGCCCTCGCGCCCGAGTTTTCGATCCAGCGCTTTCTCATGGGGGCGAGAACGAATTTGGCGGAGACGGCTGCCGCGATCGAGATCACCGCCGCCGAGATGAACACGGTGCTCCACCCGCCGTTGGCCGACAGCACGGATGCGATCGGCACCAGCATCGACGCGGTCCCTTTCGCGGTATACAGCGTGCCGGCATTGGCCGCGGCATACTTGCTGCCGAACGTGTCCGCACAGGTCGCCGGAAAGATCGAGAAGATTTCGCCCCAGCACAGGAACACGGCGGCGGCGAAGAACATGAATGCGTAGGGGTTGTGGCCAAACTGCATGAGCCCCAGCAGTGCGACGCCTTCGCCGAGAAAGATCATGAACATCGTGTTTTCGCGGCCGATTCTGTCCGACAGGAAACCGCACAACGGACGCGTGAAGCCGTTGCACAGATTGTCGATCGACAGCGTCATCGTGAGCAGCGGCAGCGTGATGCCCATCAGGTTGACCGGCAGCTTCGCAAAGCCGAATTCCTTCGCGATCGGCCCAAGCTGGGCCGTGGCGATAATGCCGCCGGCGGCGACGAACACGAACATCAGATACAGCACCCAGAAGAGCGGCGAGCGGATCATCTCGCCGGGCGTGTAGTCGATCTTGCTGGCGACCACGCGTTTGGCCGCGACTGCGAATGCGGGTGGATTGGGCCGTACCAGCATGGTGGCGAGCAGCAGAATGCAGACACCCTGGAAAATGCCGAAGAACATGAACGTGTGCTCGTAACCCGAGCGCTGGATCATGTTGGCGATCGGAATCACGGTGACGGCCGCGCCGGCGCCGAAACCCGCCGCGGTCAAGCCGGCTGCGAGACCGCGTTTGTCCGGAAACCATTTGAGCGCCGTGCCGACGCAGGTGCCGTACACGCAACCCGCGCCGATTCCGGCGATCACGGCCGCGACGTAGAGCTCGACGAGACTGCTCGCATGCGCGTCGATGATCCAGCCGAGCGCCGCGCATACCGAACCGCCGATCACAACCGGGCGCGGCCCGAACTTGTCGACGAGCCATCCTTCGATCGGCACGAGCCAGGTTTCGGTGACGATGAAGACCGTGAATGCGGTCTGGATTGCTGCCTGGCCCCAGTGATGGGCGTTGTCCATCGGTACGACAAACAGTGTCCACGCATACTGCAGATTCGCGACGAGCCCCATGCATACGATGCCGATCGCTAGCTGTATCCAGCGGTTTTGCCGGAACGGCGTACTGCCTGTCCCGGATGCGTTGGAATGTCCCATGTCCTTCGTCTCCTGTATATTCCGTCGCGCTCGTGCGGCGCGTTGGACCTACGTGATCGAATCGCTTCATCGCCGATTTGTCTGCGGGCAATCAAGCGCCAGTGGTCGGCCAGAGGGAATTGCACTGACGAAACCCTTGCCCGTCGATCTCACAACAACCGGGTAAAAGGCGTTTCGCGTGGAGCGCGTCTGAGGGATGCTGCGCGCGAACAGCGATAAGTAATAGTTAAAACATTTTATGGTTTGCATTAAGCATGCTGAATGGTCAGACGTGCCGTGTCTGACCGTGCGGTCGTGAGCAATGCGATGCTGTGCCGGCGGGCGGGTGCGTGGTGCAGCGGAAGAACAGGCGCTAGCCTCCCGTCGCGCTTACGTTCGGGGAAATTTCGATCAACGAGGATTTGGAGCGAACTGCGGAGACGATCTGCGTCGACACGAAGCTGCTGTTGCGCAGTTGGCCGAACGGGGGCGTATTGAGGGCGACTCTTTCAGTCATCCTGGCTTCGTCGATCTTGCCGACAGAGCAATGGACGTATAAACAAAAAACTATAGTTTTTCGAAAAAACTTTAACTGTTGCTTATCTAACTGCGCGCCTATTCTGGGTCATGCCAATTTGCCTGAAGGAGGCGACCATGAACACGTCCCAGTTCTACGCTCGCGACAGCGCGCATGATGCGGAAGTAGAGGCGCAACTGTGCGCCTATAACAGCGCTTTCGAGGAACTCGGCCTGCGCTTTCGTTGGGATGTGCGCACGCTGGCGTTGCTCGCCACGATCGACGGTGAAGAGGCGCAGATTGCCGCGTACATCGAAGCGCACCATCCGCACCTGCTGAAAGCCTATAGCGTCGGGTTCTTGAGCCAGGCCATTCTCGAGAGGAAAAAGGCGCGCTATCCGGCGTGCGTATCGATGCGCGTGGAAAGCGCGCCGCATCCGACCCCCGTGGTTCGTCAGCCCCAGATGAGCAGCTGGCGCGAGCGCGTGTCGTACGAGGTGGAGCTGCCGTCGCTGGTGGGGGCGTAGACCGCTTACGCCACGTGTTTCAAGAAGTCCCGCAAGCGTTGCGTGGGCGGATTGTCGATGAGCATCGCCGGGTCGCCGTCTTCCGCGATTCCGCCGTTGTCCATGAACAGCAGGCGTGTGCCCACCCGCTTCGCGAAGCCGATCTCGTGCGTCACCACGATCATCGTCATGCCTTCCATCGCGAGGTCTTGCATGACCTTGAGGACTTCGTGGCGAAGTTCGGGATCGAGCGCGGACGTCGGCTCGTCGAACAGCATCAGCTTCGGTTTGATCGCCAACGCACGGGCGATGGCCACGCGCTGCTGCTGTCCGCCGGACAACTCCGACGGATAGTGATTGGCCCGCGATTCGAGACCGACCTTGTCGAGTAGCGCCATCGCCTGATCGCGCGCTTCGGCGCGCGTTGCGCCGCGGACCTCGATGGGGCCGAACATGACGTTTTCGAGCGCGGTCATCTGCGGAAACAGGTTGAACTGCTGAAACACCATGCCGGCTTCGAGGCGAATGCCGCGGATGTCCGACGCATTGCCTTTGACGCTCAAGCCATCGACAAGCAATTCGCCGCCGCTGATTTTTTCGAGCGCGTTGATGCAACGCAGCAGGGTGGATTTGCCCGAACCCGAAGGTCCGACGATCACCACCACCTCGCCGTTCTCGATACGAAGATCGATGTTCTTGAGCACGGGCACGTGGCCGAAGCTCTTCGAGACGCTTTGGAATTCGACCATGCTCATAGTATCCGCATCCTTCTTTCAACGAGACGCAACGACAGCGTCATCACACCGGTGAGGACCAGATAGATCACTGCGACGGCCGACCAGATTTCAACCGCGCGAAAATTTCCGGCAATGATTTCCTGGCCCTGGCGCGTCAGTTCGCCCACCCCGATGACGATGAACAGCGACGTATCCTTCAGACTCACGATGCACTGATTGCCCAGCGGCGGAATCAGCCGGCGGAACGCCAGCGGCCCGACGATTTTCAGCAGCACGCGCGGCATCGACAATCCCATTGCGAGGCCGGCTTCCATCAAGCCCTTCGGAATGGACAGCAAGGCGCCGCGCACGACCTCGGCAAGGTACGCACCCGAGTTCACGGTGATCGCGATGATGGCGGCGGTAAGCCCGTCGATCCTGATGTGCGCGAGCAGAGGCAGCGCGAAGTAAAGGAACATCACCTGAACCACAATCGGCGTGCCGCGAATGAGTTCAATGTAGACCTGCGCGATGACGTTCAGCGCGAGGGGACCGTATGCGCGGAACATGCCGGCGATGACGCCGACGGTAAATCCGCCGGCCAGTCCCACGAACGCGATGAACACCGTCAATTTCACGCCGGCCATCAAGTCTGGAAGTGCAGTCCAGATAACTGACCAATCGAATTCCACACACCGCTCCTGGTTGAGTCGTCTCTCGCGCAGCGGGCCTCGCTGCGCGTCCTGCCGATGACGATTACGACTTGGGCGGCTCCGAACCGAACCACTTCTTGTACAGCGTCGCGTAGCGGCCGTCGGCCTTCATCTTGGTCAACTCTTCATTGACCTTCGCGACCAGCGGGCTGCCCTTCGGGAAACCGATACCGTATTTGTCGCCCGTGACCGGCGTGCCGGCGACCTGCACCTTGCCTTTGCCCGCGGTGCTGACGAAATAGAGCACATTCGGCGTGTCGTGCATGGCGGCGTCCACGCGGCCCGCCTCCAGCGCGAGATAGGCCTGGTCGATGTTCGGGAACTGGCGGATCTCCTTAGGCTTCAGGTGCGCCTTGATCCAGTCGATGGTGGCCGTGCCGGTTTTGGCGGCGATGACCTTGCCATTCAGGTCGTCGATGGATTTGATGCTGGTGTTGCCGGTTTGCACCATCGCGGCGAGGCCGCTGTCATAGTACGGGTCGGAGAAATCGATCGCCTTCTTGCGTTCTTCCTTGATCGTCATGCCCGAGAGCGCGACGTCGATGTTCTGCGTTTGCAGGGCCGGGATCAGCCCGCTGAAATCCATCGGCTGAATCTTGTATTTCCAGCCCTGATCTTTCGCGATCTCCGCCCACAGGTCGAGATCGAAGCCGACGTACTTGTCGCCCTGCTTGAATTCGAAGGGCATGAACGAGGTGTCGGTGCCGACAACGAGTTCTTTGGTGTCGGCGTGGGCGAAGGTTGTGCCGAGCATGGCGACAGCAACCATAGACATGAGGAAGGAGCGACGTCCCATAATTTCTCCGCGGTGGTGGGCAATGCCCCTGACAGAGTCAAGGGACGGCTGACGGACACCGGGCGGCGTCGCAACATGCGATGCACAGCCCGTCTATGCGACAACATGTGTTGTCAAGACGGATACTACGACAACAAAAAGTTTGGCAACAGCTATTTTCGTTGATGAAAACCCTGAATCGACAACGTTTGTTGTTTCCTGTTTGCCGTGTCGATCCGGGCGTTGCGTCAAATCCCCGTGTCAGGCAGCGCCCGGCATGCCGGGCGCGAGGCGCATTAGCGATCCACGCGCTGCTGCAGATGGGCCGGGTAGCGGTCGCCGACCACCTTGATCGCTTGGAGGGCGGCTTCGATGGCGGACGAATCGTCAGCCGACAGTTCGACGGCCGCGGCACCGACGTTCTCTGTCAGCCGATGCAGCTTGGTGGTGCCCGGAATCGGCACGATCCACGGCTTCTGCGCCAGCAACCAGGCCAGGGCGATCTGTGCGCGGGTGGCGCCTTTGCCGTCGGCGATCCGGCCCAGCACCTCGACGAGACCCGCATTGGCCTTGCGGTTTTCTTCCGAGAAGCGCGGCACGATATTGCGGAAATCGGTTTTGTCGAACGCGGTGTTCGCGTCGATCGCGCCGGTGAGGAAACCCTTGCCGAGCGGGCTGAACGGCACGAAGCCGATGCCCAGTTCCGCAAGCGTCGGGAGCACCGATTCTTCCGGCTCGCGCCACCACATCGAATACTCGCTCTGCAGGGCCGCCACGGGCTGCACCGCGTGGGCGCGCCGGATCGACTTCGCGCCCGCTTCGGAGAGACCGAAGTGCTTGACCTTGCCTTGCTGGATCAGCTCCTTGACCGCGCCGGCGACGTCTTCGATCGGCACGTTCGGGTCGACGCGGTGCTGATAGAACAGGTCGATGCGATCGGTTTTCAGACGCTTCAGCGAGGCTTCGGCGACCGCGCGAATGCGCTCGGGCCGGCTGTCCAGGCCCTGGCTCACGTCGCCGTCCTTGAAACCGAACTTGGTGGCGATCACCACCTGATCGCGAAACGGCGCGAGCGCCTCGCCGACGAGTTCCTCGTTAAAGAACGGTCCATAGGCTTCGGCGGTGTCGAAGAACGTCACGCCCTGTTCGACAGCGGCCCGGATCAGTTTGATACCTTCGGACTTTTCGGTCGCGGGGCCATAGCCATAGCTCAAACCCATGCAGCCGAGGCCGATCGCCGATACGTCGAGACCGCTGTTTCCAAGCTTGCGATGTTGCATGTCCATGCTCCTTTCGTGCGTGATCGATTGTGGTCGATGAATGCCAACGATCTTATGATGTTGTGCGTGGCTCAACAATCTGGCTAAAATTGCACAAGGCATTGAGGAAAATTCATCTATGGCGCGCGCCGGGCTGTCCGAGCTAACCGCATTCGTCGCCATCGCCGACCAGCGAAGTTTCCGCGCGGCGGCGCGCATATTGGGGGTTTCGCCCTCGGCGCTGAGCCATTCGATGCGGGGTCTGGAGGCGCGGCTGGCCGTGCGGCTGCTGAACCGCACGACGCGATCCGTCGCGCTCACCGAGGCGGGCGAGCAGCTCCTGCGGCGGGTGCGGCCCGCCATCGCGGATCTGGAAGAGGCAGTGAATCAGGTCGCGTCGGAACACGACCGGCCGTCGGGCTCGATCCGGATCAGTGCGTCGGAGGCGTCGGCGAGGCCGCTGATCCGCCATGTGCTGCCTGACTTCCTGACGGCGTATCCGGACATTCACGTCGAATTCGTCGTGGACACGCGGCTCGTGGACATCGTGGCCGATGGTTTCGATGCGGGCATACGCGTCTATAACGACGTGCCGCGCGATATGATCGCCGTCCGGTTCGGGGGCGACATGCGTTTCGCCGCGGTGGCCTCGCCGGACTATCTTGCGCATCATGTGCCGCCGAAAGCGCCGCACGATCTGATGCAGCACCGCTGCATCCGCTTCCGCTTCGATAGCGGCGCGCTTTACCGGTGGGATCTCGAATATCGAGGCAAGAGCGCCAGCATCGATGTTGCTGGACCGATGACGCTCGGCAATCTCAACCTGATGATCGAGGCCGCCCTGGCCGGAATCGGCATTGCCTGGGTTCCGGAGGATCATGTATCGGAGCACCTGGAGTCGGGCCGGCTGATCCATGTGCTGCCTGAATGGAGTCCGACCTTTCCCGGCCTGTCCTTGTATTACCCCGCAAACCGCCATCCGCCGACCGCGCTGAGATTGTTCGCGCAAGCGGTGCGCGACTGGGCGAGCAGGGGGTAAGCCGGCGGGGCTTCAGCAGGCTTGTCGTCCGGGGCCTTTGATTTCTGTTTCGTCATGACTGCCCGCCTCAACGACTCGGCTCACGCATTCGTGGCGCTTACTCGTTCGCAGTCTCGACGGGACGCTCGGCGCCTCGCGCGGGCCGGCGTACGACTCGCACCTTCCCGCTGTTTCCGCCGCCGCAGAAGAACTGATCGCCACCATCGGCTTCGAGCCCCGACACGATCAGGCCGGGCGGCATTTCCAGGCTCTCCAGCACTTCTCCCGTACCCGGATCGACGCGTCGCAACTCGCTCGCGTCATCTTCCCAGGTGCCGTGCCAGAGCTCTCCATCGCTCCAGGTGACCCCGGTGACGAAGCGGTTGGACTCGATGGTGCGCAGAATCGCCCCGGTTTGGGGATCGATCTGATGGATCTTCCGGTCGCGATAGCGCCCCACCCACAGCGTCCCCTCGGCCCACGCAAGCCCTGAGTCGCCGCCACCGCCGGGCGCCGGGATCGTACCCAGCACGCGGCCGGTATCCGGATCGATCTTCTGGATAAGGTCATTGGCGATCTGATACAGGTGCTGGCCGTCGAAGGCCGTTCCTGCCTGCGCCGCGACGTCGAACGAGCGCAGCGTTTCTCCGCTCGCCGGATCGAAGGCGTTCAGCTTGTCTCCGGCAGCAATCCAGACGCGCTGGCCGTCGTACGTGACTCCGCCCACATTGTTGACACCCGGAAAGGGCCCGTATTCACGCTCGATTTTGGCGGCTGATTTATTCATGTTTCGATCCTAATCACTCGGTTAGGGGAGCGGGGAGTAACAAAGTCGTCGTGAATCCGGGTAGGGGCGGCGTCATCCAGCGTCGCGCCCGCCCGCGGCCGAACGACTGCACCTTGCCGGCTGCCGCCAGCGAGTCGAGCGCCCGCTGCATGGTGCGCTGGCTGGCGTCCAACGCGATTGCGAGCGCCGAGCTCGACCACGACTCGCCGTCGGCGAGGAAGGCGAGCACCATCGCATGCGGTTCTTCAACCGGCCGCGCGAGCACGACGACCTCGCGCGCGCCGTGCGGCACCAGCGCGAAGCCGCGCTTCGTCGCGCTCACGCCGGCCAGCGGCCCAAGCAACGCGCGCAGCCGTCCCATTTCGACGCGCAGCCGCGCGCGATGCGATTCATCGGCGTGCTTCGTCCGGAATGCCCGTGCGATGAGTGTGTCCCTCGATACGTCGTCGGGCCACGCTTCGGCCAATGCGCGGGCGAGCGAGAACAACACGGGACGCCTCGCGAGCGGGACCACGATGTTTGCTTCACGTACGACATAACGGCACGCGTCCACGACGAGCGCCTTCGACGCCAGTAGCGCTTCAACCTCCTCAAGCAGGAGCAGCCGCTCTTCGCCCTGTGCAATCAGACGGGCCGCGGGTGTGTCCAGCAAAAGGCGTGCGCTTTCGACCTCCGCCGTCAGCGACGGGATGCCGGCGTGACGCGCGGCGCGCTCAGCGCCCGCGAGGGCAGCACGCGCTGCGTTGGTCTGGAGACGGCGCAGTGCGATCCCCGCGACGACCAGCTCGTGCGCGGCGCGCAAGGCGGGCGGGAAGGGCGCGGGATCGAGTTGGGCGAGCAGGCGCTCGGCCTCGTCGAGGCGCCCGATCAGGAGGAGGCGCCGGACGTCGAGATACCGCGCATGCGCGGCGTTCAACCGGTCGCCGTGAGCTTCGAGCGTCGCCCGCGCGGCGTCGAGCGCCTTCGCAGGCCAGGTGAGATCGCGCGAGGCGAGCGCGATTTCGGCCTCGGCGACCACGCACCTCGCGCGGGCCACAGGCTCTTTCGGACCGAAGGCGCGTGCCGCGCTGCGCACCAGCGCTTTCGCCCGAACGAGATCGCCGAGCTGCGCCATCGCGATGCCCCGCAGCGCGAGCGCCGGCGCGTCGTCGCGCAAGGCGACCCGGTTCAGCGCGCCGAGCGGGTCGCCGGCGGCGAGCGCCCGCGCCGCAGCCGTCACTAGCGAGTCCATGGTCGATTCGAATCCCGCCACACTTGTCACTCCCACCGTCCGGGTGCCCGTGACTAATCTAGCACGACCACCAACCCATACGTCGTATCGACAACTGAACGATCGACGAAGCACTTCAAAGGAGGGAAACATGAGCACGACACATACGATCGGAACGCGCGAACAGTGGCTGGCGGCGCGGCTCGAGCTGCTCAAGGCGGAGAAGGCGCTCACGCGGCAGAGCGACGCGCTGGCGCAGCAACGGCAGGCGCTGCCCTGGGTGCGAATCGACAAGGCGTACCGGTTCGAAACCGCGGCGGGAAGCGCCTCGCTGGCAGACCTGTTCGAAGGACGCTCCCAGCTCCTCGTGTACCACTTCATGTTCGGGCCGGACTACAAGGCGGGCTGCCCGTCGTGCTCGTCGATCGCCGATGGGTTCGACGGCATCGCCGTTCATCTGGCGAATCACGACGTCACGCTGTCGGCCGTGTCGCGGGCGCCGCTCGAGAAGCTGCAGGCGTATCAGCGCCGGATGGGGTGGACGTTCCCCTGGGCGTCATCGGCGGGCAGCGACTTCAACTTCGACTTCAACATTGCGTTCACCGAGGCGCAACAGCGTGAAGGGCGCATCGAATACAACTACGCGCGCGGCGGCCACGCGATGGACGAAACACAGGTCGTCCCGGAACCCGTCGCCCAGTTCGCGGCCACTTGCGGAACCGACGCGGCGACGTTCACGCGAGACAGGCCGGGCTTGAGCGCGTTCGTCCTCGAGGACGGCGTTGTTTATCACACGTATTCCACCTATGCGCGGGGCGTCGACGGCATCTGGGGCATGTACCAGTGGCTCGACCGCGAGCCCAGGGGGCGCAACGAGACGGGCGTCTGGTGGAAGCGTCATGACGAGTACGAAACGCGCTGAGGCGGATCATGGAATACGTCAGCGTCAATGGGGGACGGGAGATGCCGGGACACTCGATCGAAGCGCGCGTTTCGCAGCGGGCGTTCTTCGCCGTCTCGGCGCTGCTCTTCGCCGTCAGCGCGGCGCTGACGATCGCGGGCGCCACCTCCATGTCGGCAATGGGCGAGATGCCGATGCCCGGCGGCTGGACGATGTCGGCGGCGTGGATGCGGATGTGCGGGCAGACGTGGCCCGCTGTTGCCGCGTCGTTCCTCGGCATGTGGGTCGTGATGATGGTCGCGATGATGCTGCCCTCTCTCGTCCCCATGCTGTGGCGCTATCGCGAGGCCGTCGGCGCAGCAGGCGAGATGCGCCTGGGCTGGCTGACGATGCTGGCGGGCGTGGGGTATTTCTTTGTATGGACCGCGCTGGGCATGGCCGCATTTCCGCTGGGCGTCGCGCTGGCGGCGCTCGAGATGGAAATGCCGGCGTTGGCGCGCGCCGTTCCGCTTGCGGTCGGCGTGATCGTGCTGAGCGCCGGGGCGCTGCAGTTCACTGCGTGGAAGGCGCGCCACCTTGCCTGCTGCCGCGCGACACCAGGGCGCTGCCTTAAGTTACCCAGGTTGCCCGCATTGCCCGCGGACGCCGCCACGGCATGGCGGTACGGCCTGCGTCTGGGTCTTCACTGCAGCTACTGCTGTGCCGGCCTGACGATGGTCCTGCTCGTAGCCGGCGTCATGGATTTGCGTGTGATGGCGGTCGTGAAGGCGGCTATTACCGTCGAACGTCTTGCGCCGGGTGGCGAGCGGATGGCGCGCATCGTTGGGGTCGGCGTCGTCGGTGCAGGGGTGCTGTTGATCGCGCGAGCCGTGGGGTTGGGATGAGGCTTAGAGGGAAATGAAAGGGCGCGGCTGATAACAGCACGCGCCCTTGATGTGATGATCGCTGCCTGATTCCCTTACTCGCGGACACGTTCAGTCGAAATCGAACATGTCGAAAAGCGAGCGCTTCTTCTTGTGCCCGCGATAATCCGTTCGGTGATTGTCGTACGTGCGGTTGTTGTCGTACGCATGGTCGCGATGGCGGTCACGATCACGGTCACGATCCGGATGGCCGTCCCGGCTCGTGCGTGCTGCGGTGCTCGCCGACGTGTCGTCGCTCCCTGCGTCCTGAGCAATCAGTTTGTCGAGTTCGCCGCGATCGAGCCATATGCCTCGGCAGACCGGGCAGTAGTCGATTTCGATCGAGCGGCGCTCGGTCATCAGCAAGTCAGTGGTCTTGCAAACGGGACATTTCATTTCGTTGCTCCTCAAGGGTAAAAACACTTCCAGCGTTCAACCTGGCACGCCGTCGATAGCGGGGAAAACGATCGGGTGGCGTGACCTCGCACAAACATGTCGAACTGCTCTTTTCACGGGTGGCGCGTAACACGGGTGCTCATTGCTCCACGCCAAGGGCACGCTTCGAATTCGCCCGGCGCACGAGCATGTTCAGTGCTTCGACGAACGCGGAGAACGCCATCGCCGCGTAGATGTAAGCCTTCGGCACGTGCGAACCAAAGCCTTCCGCGATGAGCGTCATGCCGATCACCAGCAGGAAACCGAGTGCGAGCATGACGATGGTCGGATTGCGATCGATAAAGCGCGACAACGGATTGGCGGCGAACAGCATTACGGTGACCGCGGCAATCACGGCAACGAACATGATCGGCATGTGCTCGGTCATCCCGACCGCCGTGATGATGCTGTCGACCGAAAACACGATATCGAGCACGAGGATTTGTCCAATCGCCGCCATGGCGGTCAACTGCACCGTCGTGCTCGCCTTGTCGCGCACTTCTTCCGCATGGACGACGTGGTGGCGAATTTCGCTCGTCGCCTTCCAGACGAGGAACAGGCCGCCACCGAGCAGGATCAGGTCGCGCCATGAAAACGCGTGGCCGAACAGCGTCACGGCGGGCGCGGTCAGTTGCGCGATCCATGCGACGGTGCCGAGCAGGGCCAGCCGCAGCACGAGCGCAAGCATGATGCCCATGCGCTGCACGCGAGCGCGCTGTGCTTCCGGCAGCTTGTTGCTGAGGATCGAGATAAAGATCAGGTTGTCGATGCCAAGCACGATTTCCATCACGACCAGCGTGAGAAGCGCAGCCCAAGCAGCGGGGTCGGCAACGAGTACGAGTAGAGAGTCCATGGGTTCGTGAGCGAATGAAGACGGGTAACGTTGGTATGCCGTCATCATCGCCGTCTTCATGGTTCGGATAAATCAGTGATAATCTGAGCGATATATCGATTTTTTCGAAATGTTGCCGCTATGCTCAACTACCGCCATCTCTACTATTTCTGGATCGTCGTGAAGGAGGGCGGCTTCGCGCGCGCCGCCGAGCGCCTCGACATGGCGGTTCAGACGATCAGCGCGCAGGTGCGCGAGCTGGAAAAATCGATCGGGCGTCAGCTGCTGAAACCGGCGGGGCGCGGCGTCACGATGACTGAAGCCGGCGAGACGGCCTTCAATCGTGCCGAGCAGATTTTTCAGATCGGCGAAGCGTTGCTCGACGAGATGCGCGAGGCGGGCGGCGAACGTGTTGCGCGGCTCGCCGTGGGTCTCTCCGACGGCATCTCAAAGCTCGCCGCACACGCGCTGCTCGCGCCGGTGCTCGATACGCCGTCGCTCAGGCTGCTCTGTCACGAGGGCGAACATGCGCAATTGCTGTCGGAGCTCGCGCTCCATCGGCTCGATCTCGTCCTGGCATGCCAGCCCGCTCCGCACAATGGGGATCTGCGCGTCGTGAGCCAGCGTCTCGTCGGCTCGCCGGTAGACTGGTACGGCCCCGCGGAGATCGTCCGCAAGTCCGCCCGTGCCGGCTTTCCGCAGTGCCTGGCCGATCTGCCCGTGCTCCTGCCCACCGGACACGGCGCGTTGCGCGCGCGGCTCGACCGGTGGTTCGAAACCGCAGGAATCCGGCCGCGGATCGTCGGGGAGTTCGAAGACAGCGCGCTGATGGCGGTGTTCGCCGCGCGCGGTCTCGGCGTGTTTCCGCTCGCGGAACTGGGCGCGGAGGACGTGGCGCTGCTGCGGGGACTGCGCTGGCTCGGCCGGGCGGAAGGCGTGGTCGAAGAGATCCACGCGATCCGCTCGCGGCGCGGGCAACATCATGCGCTCGCCTCTCAGGTGGTGGCCGCCGTCCGTGCGTGAGCGGGCAGCGCGTCCGGCAGCGGGATGTGCCGGCTTGCAGCCTGGTCTGGCTTGGGGCCCCACGCGTTGAACACGGCAGCGAGCAAGGCAATTTCGCCATCCGCCAGATAGTTGTCCGCGATCGCGACGGCGATACACAGGCGCATCACCTTGCGACGCAGCGCGGGGTCGTCGATCTCGTCTAGCAACGTGTTGAGCAGGGCCGCGCCGAGCTGGCCGACCGGTGGCGCAAACGGCGTGTGCGCCACCGACTGGTCCTCGCACAGCGCCTGCACGATCTGCGCAAATTGCTCCGGCGCGAGACCGAGTTGGCCCGCTATATCCAGGCTTTCGAGTGCACGCTCTTCCGAGCTGCTGACGTGTCCGTCGGATGTGAGCGCCAGCGCGACGATACGTGCGGCGGCTTGAGGACTGTTGCGCGGATAGGTTCGCATGTTTGGGCTCCTGGCGCGGACGATGTCCGCAGTGGTGATGAGCCTCAGTTTGCGTCAGGTTATGGAGCGGATAAATCTGCTAATCCGGGAACGAAGGTTCGAAAAAACCGAACCGTCAGAGACGAACTGGGTGAGGCCTCGTCGTTCGGCGCGATGAAAAACACCCTATCGGATAAGATACGGCTCGCCGCATTTTTCCGAATAGAAGGAGTGTTTTCAGTGATTCAACCGAGCAACGTGTTCAAGGACAACCTCGCCCAACTGCCCGCCATCGACGGTATCGAACGTATCGATCTGCTCGACGGCAAGGGGGTCGTGGTGGCCAGCATCGAGAACAAACCAGGCAAGCAGGGCTCGCTGGCGGTGTATCACTATCTGCGGCAGGCCTTCGGCACGCTGGACGCCAAGGCAGCCGAACACGGCCTCGCGGTGTTCGCCGAGCACACGGCCGACGCGCGCAACCGTCCGGGTGCGCACCCGAACGTCGACCATCTGCTCGCGATTGCGGCCGGTGGGGAAGCGCTGCGTATCGACGTCGTCGCGGCGGGCTGAGCGCGCTACCGTGCGGCTGCGCGACAGGGTGGGGATCGCATGACACCGGTCCGCGCTGTAACCCGTACCGGTTCACCTCGACGCCCTCGTCTACGGATGACTACCTGAATCGTTCTCGGCAAGAATAAAGTCGACGAACGTTCGGAGCGGAGCCGGCATATGGGTCCGGCTCGGGTAGTACAGAAACGGCCCGGTGAAGGATTGACACCATTCGCCGAGCACCGGTACGAGCGCGCCTTGCTCTATGGCGGGCCGCAGAAACTCGTCGAACGAATAGACGATCCCCAGTCCCGCGATGGCCGCGCCTCGTTCCAGTTCGATCACGGAGGCGATCATCGGTCCGTTTGGCTCGATCCGCACGACGTCGTCGCCTCGCTTGAATTCCCATGTCGCGAGCACGCCGCTGTCGAAGCGGTGTCCGATACACGCGTGGTTCAGCAGTTCGCCCGGATGTTGCGGTATGCCACGGGCCGCGAGATAGGACGGCGAGGCCGCCGCGACGAAATGTTGAATGCGCGGGCCGATCGGCACGGCGATCATGTCGCGTTCGAGGCGTTCGTCGTAACGGATGCCGGCGTCAAAGCCCGCTGCGAGAATATCGATGAACGTGTCGTTGGTGCCGACGTCCACCGTGATGCCAGGATGAGCGGCGAGGAAGCGCGAGAGGAGCGCGGGCAGGATTTCTCTTGCCGCGATCGACGGAACGTTTAATCTCAGCGTGCCAGTGGGACTTTCGCGAAAGAGGTTCACCGCATCCAGGGCGATGGAGATTTCCCCGAATGCCGGCGCGAGCCGCTCGAAGAGACGCTGCCCTGCTTCCGTTGGCGTAACGCTGCGCGTTGTGCGGTTGAGCAGCCGGACGCCGAGCTGCTGTTCGAGCCTTCGAACCGCTTCGCTGAGCGATGAGGCCGACACGCCCCCCGTCAGTGCGGCATGACGGAATCCGCGCGCCCGTGTCACGGCGACGAACGCTTTCAGATCGGAAAGGTCAGGCTCCTGCATTGTTCGCTATTCCGCACGGGGCATCCAGACTGAGGTGGATTATCGCACGCTGAAAATCGGCCGATACTTCGGGGCAAGCGCCTTTCTTGCGGCGCACCTACCGAGGAACATCATGAAACAGCTTCAACTGGGCAAGACGGGGCCGCACAGCTCCGCCATCGGTCTTGGCTGCATGGGGATGTCGGGCATGTACGGTCCATCCGACCGCGCCGAAAGCATCGCGACGATCCACGCCGCGCTCGAAGCCGGCGTCACGCTGCTCGATACCGGCGACTTCTACGGCTCTGGCCACAACGAAATCCTGATCGGCGAGGCCCTGAAAAGCGCGCCGCCGTCGCGCCGCGACGCGGTGATCATCAGCGTGAAGTTCGGGGCCATGCGCGACCCGGCAGGCGGCTGGTCGCTCAACGATGCGCGTCCCGCGGCGGTCAAAAACTTTCTTGCCTACACGTTGCAGCGACTGGGCGTCGATCATATCGACATCTACCGTCCTGCGCGGCTCGATCCCGCCGTGCCTATCGAGGACACCGTCGGTGCGATTGCCGACATGATCAAAGCCGGCTATGTGCGGTACGTCGGCCTGTCCGAAGTGGGCGCGACGACCCTCCGCCGTGCGGCAGCGGTGCATCCGGTGAGCGATCTGCAGATCGAGTATTCGCTGATTTCGCGCGGCATCGAAGACGAGATTCTGCCGACGTGCCGCGAACTCGGGATTGGCGTGACGGCGTACGGCGTGTTGTCCCGTGGCCTGATCAGCGGCCACTGGAGCAAGGACTCCGCGGGGGAAGGCGATTTTCGCGCCATGAGCCCGCGCTTCCAGGGCGACAACGTCGATCGCAATCTCGCGCTGGTGGATGCGCTTCGCAAGGTGGCTGACGCAAAAGGCGTCTCGGTTGCGCAGATCGCGATTGCGTGGGTTGCGGCGCAAGGCAGCGACATCGTGCCGCTCGTTGGCGCACGCCGGCGCGACCGTCTTGCCGAAGCACTCGGTGCGGCCGATGTAACGCTCAGCGCGGAAGATCTGTCCGCGATTGCACAGGCAGTGCCGATTGGGGCTGCCGCAGGTGAGCGTTACGCGGCGGCGCAGATGGCGCACCTCGACAGCGAAAAGGGGAGTCACGGCCACGCGGGCTGACGCGTGATCCGGTCTCGTGCAAACCGGGTGAGCCACGCCACGCTGAATGCCCTGCGGCGTGGCCTCACCCTGTTGTCAGTGCGTCAGAAGCGGTGGATCAGAAGCGGTGGTCCTGTTCAGTACCCGGCGTGAACGAAACACCACGCAGTACCTCGCCGAAGCCCGCGCTTCGCAATGCGACGAATTTCTCGCGGGTGGCGCCGGCTGCAGTCGTATTCGCAAGCAGGTCGCGAATGGCCACCAGCTTGTTCGGATCGGCGCCCACGTCGCCGTTGCCGCTGATGGTCGACGTCATTGCCCAGAGCGTGACTGTGCCGTCGTTTTCGACGCGGCCGGTCAGGTTGCGCAGCCCATCCGTCGCCGGCGCCCATGGCAGTCCGGTTGCCGTATTGGACCCGGTCGGGTACCCGGGCACCGTGTATTGCTGCCCGAGGTTCAGGCCTGCCTGCAAGGTGTAGGCGAGCGTCCACTTTTTCGCACCGGCGTTGTACACCCACTTCTGCAGACCCGCGCCAGTCTGCGCGGCCGCGTGCGTGTAAAGATCGGCGCCGCCCGTGTAGCCATCGCCTTCGTCCGCGACATAGAGCGTCGTCGCGTTGGCGAACCAGAGGCCGAACGGATAGGAGAGCGTCGTCGCGGTCTTGTTGGGCGTTGACGGGAAGCCGGCCAGCACGCACATATTGTTTGGCAGTCCGTTGGTTTGGACCGTGGCGGCGTCGTAAGCAAGCGGCTTGCTGGGCAACGCCGCGTTCGCGGCCGGCACACCCGTGCCGGACGGGCAGGCTGTTCCAGTGGTATCCACGAAGTACACCGTGTTCACGCCGTTGCTGCCGCTCCCCTTCGTAAAATAGAGGACGTTGTTGAAGACGGTCATGCCCCGGAAGTTATCGTCCTTGCCGATCTTGTCCGCCGGCTTGCCAAGTTCCGTGACGGAAAAGCTTGCGACCGGTGTCGGTGTTCCCGGGTCTTGCTGCGCCTCGTGCTGTTTCGTCGCGTCGATGAATTGCGCGCCGGCGCCGACGATCACGCCGGCCGGTTGCGGGTTGGCGCCGTTACCCGCGTTGCCGGCCGTGTAGAAGAAATCTTCGCCATTGCGGTTGTTCAGAATGGCTGAGCGTCCGTTGTTTCCGCTATAGGCGTTCGTCTCGGTGAAGCGGAAGTGCCCATCGCGGTCGACGCGGGCGACTGCCCGATAGAAGCTCTGCCCGACCGGATTCGTGGGGTCGACGACGCCGGGCGTGTTCGAATTGGAGACATCCAACGTATTGACCGGCGCCACATAACCCATGAAGGTCAGGTACTGGCCGTCGAGCGAAAGGTGCAGGCCGAGTTCCGATTTGGAGCTGAAGCTGGTGACGAGTTGGTCATGTCGCGGCGTTTTCTGCAAACTGTTGGGCACTTCGAGCGAGCTGACCCACTCGCCTGACGGCGTCAACTGATCGAGAAAGATCCGCGAAGTGATGCCGAAGCTGCCGTCATACCCGTCGTTGTTCCACACGTACGGATAGGTGCCGTCGTTCGGCGCGCCAGTGGCCGCACTACAGCCGCCTTGAGTGGCCGCGCAATTCGGCGGCAAGACCGCGCCAACCTGAACGTTGCTTGACTGGTTGTCGTACACGCTTCGGCTTACAACCAGTAATCCTGGTTCAAAGCGGCTGTCACCGCGAAAATCGGACTGCTCGGCATGCGCGTTGAGGGCCGCGGCGCAGAGCACCAGTGCTACCGTGGAAGCCGGCCGGGGGAATGACAGGCGGCGTGTCGCGTTGCAGACGGGAGTCGTTTTCATCTGTAGGTTCCGGTGGGGAGGTGGAAGTTCTTTTCAGACGGACTAGCACGTACAACCCGGTTACCGTAACAACGCATGATGAAGGATTAGTGGCGGCGGCTTCGGTGCAAACCCGCATTGCGTATCCGCCTATCCGCTTCCCCGCTTCCCGTTACTCAACGTACCCAACGTACCCAACGTACCCAACGTACCCAACGTACCCAACGTACACCCAACACAGACGGGAAGCGGATAGTGTCGGCCTCTATTCAGAAAAGTCAGTCGATGCCGACAACGCCTTCCAGGTTTCGGTTTCCTGCGCGACATAGGCATTCTTTTCAGCGATGGCCTTCAGCGTGTCGGTGCCAAGCGGCAGCCGCAGCGGAGGCGTTTGTGCATCGACCAATTCGACCATGGCTGCCGCGAGTTTCTCCGGGTTGCCCGGCTGATTGTGATTCATGCTGACCGCGACCCGGCGAACATTTCCCGACGTCTCGTCATAGTCGGCGATCACGTTCCCGGCGACCGCGAGCGACGATGCGTCGAGGAAGTCCGTCCGGAAGTATCCGGGCTCCACGACCGTTGCGTGAATGCCGAGCGGCTTCAGTTCGGCGTGCAATGCCTCCGTCAAGCCTTCGACGGCGAACTTGGTCGAACAATAGGCGCCGAACCCGGCGACCGACCGATAGCCGCCGATCGACGACATATTGACGATGTGGCCGGCCCGCTGCGCGCGCATCACCGGCAGCACGGCGCGCGTGATATTCAGCAGCCCGAAAACGTTCGTGTCGTACATGCGGCGCACGTCGGCATCGCTGGACTCCTCGATGGCGCCGAGCAAACCGAAGCCCGCGTTGTTGACCAGCACGTCGATCCGGCCGAATCGTTCGACAGCGGCCTGAACCGCGGCCTTCGCCTGATCTTCGCTGGTTACGTCCAGCGCCACGGGAAGGAGAGCCGGCGAGTGACCGAAACGTTCGGCGATCGCCGCGGCATTGCGGCCGGTGGCAACGACCGCATTGCCGTCAGCGAGAGCCGCCTCGGCGATCAGGGCACCGAGGCCGCGCGCCGCGCCGGTGATGAACCAGACGCGCTTGAAGCTGTTGTTCGTGTTGTTAGCCATGATGTTTCTCCTACGATTCGAGTGAAAGTGAACCCATAATAGGAGGGACGATTGGCACAAACTAGACGCCGATTGGTAGACTCATCAGCAACTTTTATTTGCTAATTCCAGCGGCCATGAATGAAGTTCGCGCAATCACGATATTCGTCCGGGCCGCGGCGCTGGGCAGTCTGCGTAAGGCCGCCGTGGATCAGGGCATCTCGCCGCAGGCCGCGAGCCACGCGGTGATGCAACTGGAAAGGGAGCTGGGGGTTCGGCTTTTCCATCGAACCACGCGCAAGCTGAGCCTGACCGAAGAGGGACAAGGGCTTCTGGACAGCGTGAGACCGGCGTTGGCCATCCTGTCGTCGGCACTCGACGACGCGCGGCGGTCAAAAGACGCCATCGCCGGGCCGCTGCGGGTGAGCGCGCCAAGCGCATTCTGGTGCACCGTGCTATGGCCATATTTCCTGGAATTCGCCGAATTGCATCCGAACGTGCAACTGGATGTGCAGTTCGACGACCACTTCACCGACCTCGTCAGCGATCGCGCCGACGTCGGCTTTCGCGGCGGTTCACCGCCGTCGGGCGGCACGATCGCGCGCCGGCTGTTGCCGATCCAACTGATCGTCTGTGCGTCGCCTGCCTATATCGAGCGTCATGGCGCGCCGCGGACCATCGACGAGCTCGACGAGCACCGCTGCACCGGCTATCGGCGGGCGAATACCGGCAAGCAGGCGCCGTGGGAATTCCTGATCGGTGACGAGATCGTCTATCGCGACGTCGCGACAACCTTATGCGTCAACAACACGGACGCGGAGACTCAAGCCGTGCTGGCAGGACTCGCCATCGGTCAACTCGGCAGCTTTTCGGCGGTCCTGCCGATCAGGCGCGGCGAACTCGTTCCGCTGCTCGTCAGGCATGTCACCCAGCGCGAGGCTATCTACATCTACTATCGCCATCGAACCGAGCAGCCGCTGCGCGTGCGGACCTTCATCGACTTCATGGTCGAACGCCTCGCGGGGAACAGGGATTTCTATCTCGAGCCGTCCGAGCTTCGTGCCGCACGTTGAGCGCGTCAGGTTCGTTGGGCCGACAGGCTTCTGAACACGGGCAACGTGCTGCCGCGTTGACGAGCTGGCGAGTTGGTGAGCTGACGTTCGGGCGCCATGCGGCGAGGCGGCTGACAGCGACGCCTTATGTCTTCGGCAACGTGGATTTGCCGCTCCGTTTGCGCGGTTTCGGCTCGACACCCACGCGCGGGTCGCGGGCGAGCACGAGCGCCGTCATCGTTTCGACGGTGGTTTCGAATGCCGGATCGTCTTGCGGCACATAGAGCCATTTTCCAAGCACCGGATGAGGCCGCAAAGCGGGCACTTCTTCAATGAGCGCGGCGTGGCGTTCGTGTGAAGTGCACACCAGCAAGCCATTCCACGGCTTGTCGCGATCGGCGGCAATCAGACACAGCAGGCCGTCGATATAGGCGGCGTCGCTGCCGAACATCCGTTTGCGAATATAGGTTGAATCGCGCTCGAATGCGTCGAAGATCCAGACGAGCGAGTTGCGAATGGAAGAGGGCATCGGCGTGAAATCCCAAGGGGCAATGTGCGATGTTAACCAATGTCGGCTTGCGCTGCATGTGACCGATTGTCGAGCGTCGACCTCGACGTATCTCTGCGCATATTCCAGCGCATATCCCAGCGCATATTCCAGCGCATATTCCAGCTCCGCCCCCTCCGGCAATTCCGTTTCATAAGCGTTTCCTATCGTGCAAGAACGAACCCGTCTTGGCGCGATCGGCAGGGGCGATATACCGTTATAGCCGTGATACAGCGGCGTCATGCCGGGTCGTTTCCGACCTGTACGAGCCCGCTCCCCCTTACTCCCGGAAGCGAAGATCGACCATGTACAAAGCCATCAGGAAGAACCCGTCGGCGGCGCAGGCTGCCGACACGATTCTTAGCGCATTGCGCGACATTCCCGTCTCCGCGCTCAGCGACAACATGCATCGCAACATCGGCAGCGTGGGGCTCCACCCGTATCAACGGCCCGGCAAGAAGACGATGGCCGGCACCGCGGTCACGGTGCGCTCGCGCGGCGGCGATAACCTGACTTACCTGCGCGCCCTGGAGTTTTGCCGTCCCGGCGACGTACTGGTCGTGGACGCGGGCGGCGATCTCAACAACGCCGTGGTCGGCGGCATTCTGTCTTTCTACGCCGCAAGCATTGGCGTTGCCGGCCTGGTCGTGGATGGCGCGATTCGCGATGTCGCGGAAATCCGCGATCGGGATTTTCCTGTTTACGCCCGCGGGGTCACGCACCGGGGGCCGTATAAAGACGGTCCGGGTGAAATCAATGTGCCGGTGTCGGTCGGCGGCATGGTGGTCAATCCGGGCGATATCGTTGTCGGCGATCAGGACGGCTTGCTGGCCATTCCACAGGAAGATGCCGAGCATGTCATTGAAAAGGCGCGTGCCGTTCTGGAAGCGGAAGCCGAAACGATGCGGGCGATGAAGGAAGGCCGCTGGAACCGCGCGTTTATCGATGCGCTCGAAGCGCGATGCAATAACTGAGCACCGCGTAGAGAAGCGCGAAAGCCGACGTCGGCATCGCGACGTCGGCTTTTTTTATGGCTGTTTCATGTTGAAGTTGATGGCCTGCACGCTTCGTTAGCGGGCGCATGGCGATAACGTGGCTTGCCGCGTCATCGCCGCCCTACGTGCGCGATCAGTCGAAGCTCACCAGCACCTTCATCGATTTCGAACGGTCGCCCGCCGTCTGGAACGCCTTGACCGAATCCTGATACGGGAAAATGCCGGAAATCAGGGGCTTCACGTCGATCAATCCCTTGTTCAGCAGCTCGACGGCCACGGCGAATTCTTCGTGAAAGCGGAATGCGCCGCGCAAATCGAATTCCTTGGCGACAATCACATTGATCGGCAAGGCGATGTCGCCACCGAGGCCGACCTGGACGATCACACCGCGTGGCTTGAGCACGTCGAATGCACCGCGCAATGCGGCTGCGTTGCCGCTCGCCTCGAACAGCACGTCGAAGCTGCCTTTGTCGGCGGCGAACGGCTGAAGCGCGTCCGGCGTCTCCGCGATGTTGAGCGCAAGGTCGGCGCCGACTTTTTTCGCGCTGTCGAGCGGCAGCGTGTTCACATCGGTTGCCACGATCATCGCCGCACCGGCTCTGCGCGCAGCCGCCACGATCAACGCGCCGATCGGGCCGCATCCGGTCACGAGCACCCGCTTGCCGAGCAACGGACCCGCGCGCCGAACGGCGTGAAGGGCAACCGAGAGCGGTTCGGCCATCGCGGCTTCGGCATCGCTCAACGAATCCGCCACGACGTGCGCCTGCGAACGGTCGATCACGATCTCCTGCCGGAATGCGCCTTGCACGTGCGGCGTGCGCATGGCGCTGCCGTAGTAGCGCATATCCAGACAGTGATTCTGCAACCCCTGCTGACAGTACTGGCACAGGCCACAAGGCCGGCTCGGGCTGATGGAGATCCGGGTGCCGGCCGGCATATCCGTCACGCCAGATCCCGCGCGCGCGACCGCGCCTGAAACCTCATGGCCGAGCACCATGGGCTCCTTGATGCGGATCGTGCCGAAACCGCCATGATTGAAGTAGTGCAGATCCGAGCCGCAAATACCGCCGGCCCGAACCCGTACGAGCAACTGATTGGCTTCCGGCTCAGGCGTGGGAACGTCCTCGATGCGCAGATCGAGTGGTGCGTGAATGACAAGTGCATGCATGGTGAGGCCCTATAACGGTGAATGCGGGATCAGCACGCTATACGGTAGCGTTTCACGGCCCAATCGACAAAGATCAAAGTTGTCTGGGCCGATAGTCGCCGCTTATGGATGCTTACTCGAGCGCCTTGGTCATGTTCTCGATGACCTTCTTGGCGTCCGAGAACACCATCATCGTTTTGTCCATATAGAACAGATCATTGTCGAGACCGGCGTAGCCGGACGCCATCGACCGTTTGTTGACGATCACGGTGCGCGCCTTGTAAGCCTCCAGAATCGGCATGCCGGCGATCGGCGACGCGGGGTCTGTTTTTGCGGCGGGATTGACGACGTCGTTGGCGCCCAGGACGAGCACTACATCGGTCTGGCCGAATTCCGCGTTGATGTCGTCCATTTCGAATACCTGATCGTACGGCACTTCCGCTTCGGCGAGCAGCACGTTCATATGACCCGGCATCCGGCCGGCCACCGGATGGATCGCATACCGGACGTCGATGCCCTTGTGAGTGAGCTTATCGGTCAACTCCTTCAGCGCATGCTGTGCGCGCGCGACCGCGAGACCGTAGCCCGGCACGATCACCACGGATTCGGCATTGCCGAGCAGGAACGCGGCGTCGTCGGCGGAACCGGATTTGACCGGCCGTTGTTCCCGCTTCGCACCGCTTTCAGTCGCGGCTTCAGCGCCGAAGCCGCCGAGCAGCACGCTAAAGAACGACCGGTTCATCGCGCGGCACATGATGTACGACAGAATCGCGCCGGAAGAGCCGACCAGCGATCCGGCAATGATCAGCATGGGGTTGTTCAGCGAGAAGCCGATGCCCGCGGCGGCCCAGCCCGAATACGAGTTGAGCATCGAGACGACGACCGGCATGTCGGCGCCGCCGATCGGGATGATGATCAGCACGCCCAGCGCGAACGCGATCGCCGTCATAACGATGAAGGGCAACCATGACTGAGTCAGGAAGAACGCGATGCCGAAGCCGACCATCGCAATCGCGAGCGCAAGATTGAGCGCATGCTGCCCCGGATACACGACCGGTGTGCCCTGAAAAAGGCGGAACTTGTACTTGCCCGACAGCTTGCCGAACGCGATCACCGAACCGGAAAATGTAAGCGCGCCGATAAAGGTGCCGATGAACAATTCAATGCGGTTGCCGTACGGCAGTTCGCCGCCGCCTGCGGCCAGTCCGAAAGCGGACGGCTCGGAGACCACCGCGTAGGCAATGCACACGGCGGCCAGCCCGATCAACGAGTGCATGGCCGCGATCAGTTCGGGCATTCTGGTCATCTCGACACGCGCGGCAACGATCGTGCCGATCGCACCGCCGACGATCAGCGCGGCGACGAGCACCGTCAGTCCAAGCATCAGGTCCGAGCCGAGCGATGACGCCTGTTTCGCGATCAACGCGAGCGTTGTCAGAATCGCGAGCGCCATGCCGACCATGCCAAAGGCATTGCCGAGTCGCGCGCTCTTCGGATTCGATAGCCCTTTGAGCGCCTGAATGAAGCAGACGGAGGCGACAAGGTATAACAAGGTGACGACATTCATGCTCATCGCGAGGCTCCGTTGGCTTCGTTGGCAGCCGGTTTCTTTGCGTCTTTTTTCCTGAACATCTCAAGCATGCGGCGCGTCACGAGGAAGCCGCCGAATACATTGACTGCCGCGAGCGCGACGGCACATGCGCCGAACGCTTTGCCGGTGCCGCCCACGGTCAGTCCTGCCGCCAGCATGGCGCCGACAATGACAATGGCGGATATCGCGTTGGTGACGGCCATCAGCGGCGTATGCAGCGCCGGCGTTACATTCCACACAACGTGGTAACCGACGTAAATCGCCAGAACGAAAGTGATGAGATTGGTGGTGGTGTGAGTGATGAGTTCCATTGCGTCTCCTTATGCCGTTTTCAGCATCGAGGCGTCGTGCCCCAGCAAGGTGGCCGCCACGATATCGTCGCCGGTATCGATCTTCGGATTGCCGTTCGTATCGATGATCAGTTTCAGAAAGTCGAACACGTTGCGCGCATAGAGCGAAGAGGCATCCGTTGCGACCATGGCCGGCAGATTCGTATAGCCGGCGATGTGGACACCGTGGCGCAGCACCACGGCATCCGCTTCGGTCAGCGGACAATTGCCGCCGCGCCTGTCGCCCACGCTTGCACCTTTGCCCGCGGCCAGATCGACGATCACCGAACCCGGTTTCATCTCGCGTACGGTCTCTTCGTTGAGCAGCGTGGGGGCTGTGCGCCCCGGAATCAATGCGGTCGTAATCACGATATCCGCGAGCTTCGCCCGCTCGTGGACTAGCGCACTCTGGCGTGCGATCCACGAGGCCGGCATCGGGCGCGCGTAGCCGCCCACACCCTGGGCGGCGTCACGCTCTTCGTCGGTTTCACACGGGACGTCGAGAAACTTTGCGCCCAGCGATTCGATTTGCTCCTTGACGGCGGGGCGCACGTCCGACGCTTCGATCACCGCGCCCAGCCGCTTTGCCGTGGCAATCGCCTGCAGGCCGGCGACGCCCGCGCCGAGAATGAGAACGCGTGCCGCCTTGACGGTGCCCGCAGCGGTCATCAGCATGGGCAGGAAGCGTGGGTACAGGCTCGCCGCCAGAAGCACGGCCTTGTAGCCGGCAATATTGGCTTGCGACGACAGCACGTCCATGCTTTGTGCGCGCGTGGTACGCGGAATCGATTCGAGTGCGAACGCGGACAGGCCGGCGGCGCGAATTCGGGCGACCTGATCGACGTCGAACGGGTTGAGCATGCCGACGAGCATCGCGTCGCGCTTCATGTGCTGCAGCTCGGTTTCTGTCGGGGTCTGTACTTTGAGGACGAGATCGGCGGCGAAGGCTTCGGCCGATTCGACCAGGGTTGCGCCGGCCTGTGCGTAGGCGCTGTCGGGAAAATGAGCACGCTCGCCGGCCGTGCTTTGCACCAGAACGGTATGCCCCTGCGCGGTGAGTTTTTTGACTGTTTCCGGCGTGCCGGCGACACGGGTCTCGCCGGCGCGGCTTTCGGCAGGGATGCCGATTCTCATGGGTGTTCCTCCTGGGATGGATGGGCGGAATGGAATTGGCGGATCGGGGCCCGCCTTTTGATGCTGGGACCGTGCATGGACGATCGGGACAGGGCTGCGCGTCCCGATGCTGTTTGGTCGTCAGAGAGGTCTGTTCGCCGTCAGGAGACGCCGAACAGACCTTCGGTGCCGCAATTTAGAACTTGTGACGCAGACCGATCGTGGCTTCGAACAGCGAGTTGAAGCCATAGAACGGCTGGTTCGAACCGGAGGCCGCGGCGAGGGTCGTCCATGCGCCGGTGAGGTGGTTGTAGTCCACGCCGACATAGACGTCGGTGCGCTTGCTCAGGAAATAGTCGAACGTCGGACCGGTGGTGATGCGCGTGCCGGCCTGACCCGCGTGATGGACGAAGTCGATGTAGAACGGCAGATCGAGCACGAGTGACGGCGTGATGAAGTACTGGACCGCGGTCGAGAAGGAGTCGTTGCGATAGTCTGCCGGATAGACGTGGCTGTAGATATACGAGCCGAATACCTTCGCCGCGCCGAACTTATACGTTGCGCCCGCGGTGAAGATCTTTTGCGAGCTGTCCGGGATCGTCACGCCGAAGTACGTGCTGCCGTAGGTGCTGGTCGCAGGCGTCAGGCCACCGATATCGTTCACGATCTGGTAGGCCGCGCCCACGCTCAAGGGACCATTGTCATAAGAGAGGCTGACGGCCGGCGACGAGTTCTGGTGAACATTCCCCGCTACCCCGCCAAACGTATACGAGCTCTTGAGGGTGAAACCAGCCAGCGTCGGCGAGGTATAGCGCACGGAATTGTCCAGACGGCCGCCGCCGGTCAGCCCGGCGCCCTGAAAGCCGACCGTGCCGGTGTAGTTGGCGAACGCATAGATATCGTGCGTCCATCCCATTTCATGCGCCAGCGTGTATTGCCGGCCCATCGTCAACGTGCCGTAGGACTTGCTGCTCAGGCCCACCAAGGCGGTGCGGCCGAACAGGCGGGCGGCGCCGGACGGCGTGGATTGCTGCGTCACGCCGGTGTTCGGCGTAAAGCCGCCTTCGAGCTGGAAGATGGCGGACAATCCGCCACCGAGATCCTCGGTGCCCTGCAGACCCCAGCGGCTGCCCTGAATCTCGCCGCCGCTACCCATCGTGAAAAGCTTCCCGCCGGATTTGTTCTGGTGGGTGTCGTAACGCACCGCTTCGTCGATGATGCCGTAGAGGGTGACGCTCGACTGCGCGTGCGCGATCCCAGAGATGGCCAGTCCTAATCCGGTTAGTATGCCTAAAGTATGCTTTTTCACGAGTAGATCCCCTTGCAGATTGACGAAAATGGAAAACTCCAAACCGACTGCCGCGTCCTCTTGGCGCGGCATGTCTTTTTTGCAAAGCGACGACGCGACGTATTCACGTCGTCGCTGTACTCTCAGGTCAGTGCGGCGACCGCGGCGGCAATCTTCCGGCAGCCTTCGTCGATGATCTCGATGCTCGTGGCGATCGACATCCGGAAGAAAGGCGAGACGCCATAGGCCGATCCGGCAACCAGCGCGACGCCGGCGTGCTCGAGCAGATACAGCACGACATCCACGTCGCCCTCGATGCGCTTGCCTTGCGGCGTGGTGCGGCCGATCATGCCGCCACAATTGACGTACAGATAGAAAGCGCCGCCCGGCGTTTTGCAGCTGATGCCGGGAATCGCGTTAAGGGCTTCGAGTGCGTGGTCGCGGCGTTCCTTGTAGGTCCGCACGGATTGCTGCACGAATGTCTGGTCGCCGTTCAGCGCCGCGAGCGCCGCGGCCTGGCTGATCGAACAGGCGTTGCTGGTGGATTGGGACTGGAGCGTGTCCATGGCCGCGATCAGGTCGGCGGGGCCGGCGGCGTAGCCGATGCGCCAGCCGGTCATCGCGTAAGTCTTGGACACGCCGTTGACGACCAGGGTGCGCGAACCGAGTTCGGGTTCGATCGACAAGAGGTGCTGCGATGCCTCGCCCTCAAAGCGGATATGTTCGTAGATGTCGTCCATCATCACCAGCACCTGCGGGTGACGCAGCAGCACATCCGCCAATGCGCGCAGTTCGCCGGCGCTATACGTGGCGCCCGTGGGATTGGTCGGCGAATTGATGATCAGCCAGCGGGTGCGGGGCGTGATCGCCGCTTCGAGGGTGGCGGGAGTGAGCTTGAAGCTGTCTTCCTCGGTGCAGGGCACGACGACCGGCACACCGTCGCAGGCGAGCGCCATGTCCGGATAGGACACCCAGTACGGGGCGGGAATCAGGACTTCGTCGCCTTCCTGAACGGTGACGGCGAGTGCGTTGAAGATCGCGTGCTTGGCGCCGCACGTCACGATGACGTGCTTGGGATCGTATGAGAGACCGTTCTCGCGTTGCAGCTTCGCGGCGATGGCCGCGCGCAGCGCCGGCGTGCCCGCCGTTTGCGTATAACGCGTTTCGCCACGCTCCATCGCTTCGAAAGCGGCCTGGCGAATGTGCGCCGGCGTGTCGAAATCGGGTTCGCCGACCACGAGGTTGACGATGGTTTTTCCTTGCCGCCGCAGTTCCGCGGCACGATCGGCCGCAGCGCTGCTCGGCGAAGGTTTGATTCGCTGGACGCGGGCGGCAATTCGCGATGCACTCACACTAGACTCCTCAACGGCATTTGACGAGGCTTCACCTTAAGCGCGCGAAAAAGTTCAAGCCAAGATGACTTTCCGCTGGTGCAATAACATCCACTTATGACGCGACGCTACGCGTGCGCCTCCGGCGCGACCGGCCGAGGTCCATGCGGGAATACGCTGACAGGCCAGGCTTTTTGGTGTTGCAGACGCGTCAGCGGGGTTTTTTAAGCACTGTGCGCGGGGCGGCGCTTGCCCTATCATGGTTGCAACCCCTTAACGTTGAGACGCGACTACCGTGAACCTGCGGCGTTTGAAGTACTTCGTGAAGATCGTCGACATCGGCAGCCTGACGCAGGCCGCCGAAGTGCTTCATATCGCCCAGCCGGCGCTGAGCCAGCAGTTGATCACGCTCGAAGACGAGTTCCAGCAACAGTTGCTCGTGCGCACCAAGCGGGGCGTCACGGCCACGGAGGCGGGCGCGACGCTGTATCGCCACGCCCAGCTGATCCTGCGCCAGTACGAGCAGGCTCAGGCCGACGTGAAGAGCGCCGGCCAGACGCTGTCGGGCCAGGTCTCGGTGGGACTCGCGCCCGGCACCGGCGCGTCGGCGCTGTCGTTGCCGCTGCTGCGCACCGTGCGTGCCCGGCATCCGGACATCCTTCTCTACATCAACGAGAATTTCGGCACGACGCTCAGCGAGCTGATCATGAACGGCCGTATGGACATGGCCGTGCTGTATGGCGATAAGCCCGTGCACGGCCTGTCGTTCCAGCTTCTGATGAACGAGGAACTGTTTCTCGTGGCGCCGCGCAGCATGGGGATCGCGCAGGAGCAGATCGGCGTGACGGAATTGCGCGACGTGCCTTTGCTGCTGCCGCGGCCGTACAACTATCTGCGCAAGTACGTCGACGAGGGTTTTGCACGCGTGCAGATGATCCCCAAGGTCGTGGCCGAGATCGAATCCGCGTCGACGTTGTCGGCGGCGGTGAGCGCGGGGATCGGTGCAACCATCCTGCCCGACTCCACCGCGCGGGTCGTGGCCGCGGCGGGCGACGTCGTGCAATGCCGCATCGTTTCACCCGTCATCAAGATTCCGCTTTCGGTCTGCCTGTCCGACCATTTGCCGCTTTCCGAGCCCGCCGCGGCCGTCAAGGACATCCTGCTGGAACTGGCCGGCGACCTTGCGCTCGACGTGCGCTTCGAGTCCGGCGCCGATACATAAGCGCACCTTATCGCTACAAAGCCAAACCCTCTTGGCGCAATTTTTATGCGCCGGATACATTGAGTCCATCGTCGATCGCTCCGGTTCGCAGTGAGCCGGCGCGACGAGGCTAGCCGTCACGCGGGCGAGGCAACCGGAGATCGAATCGGGTTGCCGTACAGCCCCAGCGGTGCTTCGCGCACGCCAGCCGACCGGCGCGCGTCCAACCGGCTACGGACTCAAAGATGGATCTCCAGAAGATTAAGGCGCTTATCGACCTGTTGGCGGACTCTCCGCTAGCCAAGCTCGAAGTCATCGAGGGCGAGGAACGGGTCAAGCTTGTGAAGGCGAAACGGCGCGGCAAACGGGCCGATGCGCGAGCGGGGGGTGAACGTGCAGCCGCGACGTCCACTCCGGGTTTGCAAGGGAGTCAAGGGGCTCAAGAGGTTCGAGGGGCTCAAGCGCCACTCGCCGAACCTGCGCAATCCGTCGACACCCCCCAGGCAGCGCCGGCAACCGCCAGTGAGCCGCAACTCGTTCGTGCGCCCATGTTCGGCGTCGTGCATCTGACACCGGCACCCGGCGAGGCGCCCTTCGTGAATCCCGGCGACACGATCGAGGAAGGGCAGGTGCTTTGCACGATCGAGGCCATGAAGATGTTCAACGCGATCGAGTCCGAGCTCAGCGGCGCCGTTCTGGAGATTCTGGTGGCGCCGGGCAGCGAAGTGGAATCCGGGCAGCCGCTGTTTCGGATCGGCTGATCGACCATGTTCAACAAAGTATTGATTGCCAACCGCGGCGAGATCGCGCTTCGAATCCAGCGCGCTTGCCGCGAACTGGGTCTTGAAACCGTCGCTGTCCATTCCGAGGCCGACGCCGACGCGCGCTACGTGCGGCTCGCCGACGAGGCACTGTGCATCGGTCCCGCCGCGCCTGGCCAGAGTTATCTGAACCGGGCCGCGATCCTGTTCGCGGCGCACGTGAGCGGCGCGCAGGCGATTCATCCCGGCTACGGCTTCCTGTCCGAGAACGCGGATTTTGCCGCACAGGTCGAGGCCGCCGGCATGGCCTTCATCGGCCCCGAACCCGACTCCATCCGAACCATGGGCGACAAGGTCGCCGCCAAACGGGCCATGCGCGCGGCGGGCGTACCCTGCGTGCCGGGGCCGGACGGCGGTCTGCCGGACGACCCCACGGAGATTCTGCGGGTCGCGGACGAGATCGGCTATCCGGTGATCGTCAAGGCAGCGGGCGGCGGCGGCGGACGGGGCATGCGTGTCGTGCCGGGCCCCGAGCAGTTGCTCGAGGCGGTGTCCGTGACGCGCGAGGAAGCACGCCGCGCCTTCGGCAAGCCCGAACTCTATGTCGAGAAGTTTCTCGAGCATCCACGTCACGTCGAAATTCAGGTCTTGTGCGATACGCATGGCAATGCCCTGTGGCTCGGTTCGCGCGACTGTTCGCTGCAACGGCGTCATCAGAAGGTCCTGGAAGAGGCGCCAGCACCCGGCATCGACCCGGAACTGATCCGGCAAGTGGGCGAGCGCTGCGTCGAGGCCTGCCGGCAGACGAATTACCGCGGCGCGGGCACCTTCGAATTCCTGTTCGAGAACGGCCAGTTCTACTTCATCGAAATGAATACGCGGCTGCAGGTCGAGCATCCCGTAACGGAAATGACGTCGGGCATCGACATCGTGCGCGAGCAGATCCGGATCGCCCAGGGACACGCGTTGACGCTTCGTCAGTCGGACCTTCGCACGCTTGGTCATTCGCTGGAATGCCGGATCAACGCCGAGGACCCGTTCAGCTTCGTTCCTTGTCCCGGGAAAATTTCCGTTTGGGAATTGCCGGGTGGCAACGGCGTGCGGGTTGACTCGCATATGAGCGGCGGCGCGGTCGTGCCGCCGTATTACGATTCGCTGATCGCCAAGGTGATCACGCACGGCGCAACGCGTGAAGAGGCGTTGGCGCGCATGCGCATCGCGCTCTCGGAGATGCGCATCGAAGGCATTCGCACCAACGTGCCATTGCATCGAGCCATGCTCGAGGACGAAGGGTTCTGCGACGGCGGCGTCGATATTCATCATCTGGAGCGTTGGCTCGCAAAGAGGAAACAGACATGACGCTGACTGTCGAGCATGCGTCGATTGCGCACGGGGACGTAGTCGAACGGCTGCGTCCGGATTCACAGAGGACCGCCCTTGCAATGAAACAGGACGAATCGGAGCAGCCGCTTTGCATCAGCATGCTGGGCACGACGGCCATGCTGTTCGAAGCACCGGGCGCGCTCGATCTGCACGCGCAGCGCCGCATCTGGACGCTTGCCCGCGAGGTCGAATCGTGGCCGGGCGTGCGTGAAGCGGTGCCGGGCGTGACCAATCTGATGCTGACGTTTTCCACGCCGCCCGCGGATCCGGACTCGCTCGGCGCTGCGTTGCGCGACGCGTGGGCCGCGGCGGGCGAGTTGCAGATCGAAGGGAAGGTGGTGGAATTGCCGGTCGCATACGGCGGCGAGTTCGGGCCGCATCTGCAGGACGTGGTGAATCACACCGGCTTGTCGGTCGACGAGGTGGTGCAATTGCACTGCGCGCCGCTCTACACGGTCTATGCGCTCGGCAGCCACCCCGGTTACTGCTATCTGGGCGGCATGGACCCGCGCATCGCCACGCCGCGGCGCAAGGTGCCGGTGCTGGGGCTGCCTGGCGGCGCGGTGTCGATCGGCGGGGTGCAGACCGGCGTCTCGGCGTCGACGGGACCGAGCGGCTGGAACACCATCGGTCATACGTCGATGTCGTTCTTCGACCCGGCGCGCGACAACCCGGCCACGCTTGCACCCGGCGACATGATCCGTTTTCGCGTCGAGAGGATCGTTCCATGATCGAGATCTTGTCTTCGGCCGCGCTCGCGACCGTGCAGGACCAGGGGCGTGAAGGCTATCTGCGTTACGGTGTCGGTACGGCCGGCGCGATGGACCGGTTGGCGCTTGCAGTCGGCAATCTGTTGCTCGGTAACCCGGACGACGCGGCCGGCATCGAGATTCCGATGTTTCCCTTCCGTATCCGCTTCCTTGAAGATGTTGCGTTTGCCATCACCGGCGCCGATTGCGCGGCACGCCTGGGCGAGCGGCCCGTGCTGCCGTGGTGGACCGTGCAGGCGAAACAGGGCGAGGTGCTGACAATCGGCGTGCCGGCCAGCGGCACGCGCTGCTACCTGTCGCTCGCGGGCGGCGTGGACGTACCGGTGGTGCTCGGCTCGCGCAGTACGCAATTGCGCGGGCAGTTTGGCGGCTTCAACGGTCGTCAATTGCAGAAGGGCGATGTGCTCAAGGCTGTGGGCCTCGCCGACCGCGTCGCGCCGCAAGATCCTGCGCTCGCGGCGGGATTCGGCACCGTGCCGCCCGAGTACTCGCTGCCGGCTCCGTTGTCGGTTCCAGTCGCCGACGCGGGCGACACCGTGGTGCGCGTGCTGCCCGCCGCGGAATACGATTGCTATCAGCCGGAGTCGCTCGACGCGTTCTGGCGCGATGGGTGGAAAGTGACGCCGCAGAGCGATCGCTACGGATATCGTCTTGCCGGTCCGACACTGATCGCGACGCATTCGATTGAAAAGCGTTCGCATGGGATCGTGCCGGGCGTGATCCAGGTACCGCATAGCGGACAGCCGATCATTCAGCTTCGGGATGCGCAGCCGTCGGGTGGCTACCCGAAGATCGGCACGGTGATCGAAGCGGATTTGTGGCGGCTCGCGCAGGCGCGCATTGGTACGAAGATTCGCTTTGTTCAGACGACGTACACGGAAGCCGTCGCTGCACTGGAAGAACTGGACAGCTATCTCGTCAAGGTGCGCAATCTCGTTGCGCTGTTTCGCCCTTCCCGACACTGAAACACATGACAGAAAAAATTGAAGTGGATATCGGCGAGCTTCGGCAGATTACGTCGTGGCTGGCGGAAGTCGATATCGAGTTCATCGAAATCAGCAAGCCCGGGGCGACGGTTCGGTTGACGATGGAGCAGGCGGCTTGCTCTGCAGAGGTGGATACGCCGGCGCAGGTTTTTTCGCCTGCGGTTCCGGTGGTTCCGGTGGTTCCGGTGGGACTCGCGAGAGGAGTAGAAATCGCGCAGACGCAGGCCGTGAGCATTACCGCGAAGTCGGCCGGCATCTTTCTGTCGGCGCATCCGGCGCGTTCCATGCCGTTAGTCAGCGCGGGCGATCGCGTCAAACCGGGTGACATTGTCGGCTTGCTGCAGATCGCGCAGTTGTGCGTACCCGTGGTTGCGTCGGCGGATGGCGTGGTCACGCGGTTGTGCGTCGCGCATGGCACGACCGTCGGTTATGGAACGCCCTTGCTCGAACTCTCGCCGTCGGCGTAGACGCATATCGATAGATAGAAACTGAGCCGGTGCGGTTGGTTGCGGAGAGCACGGCGCAGACTGCTTAAAGAATGGAGAGTGGATTGTGGAAATCGACCTGAACGCGGACCTGGGCGAAGGCTTCGGTCCGTACCGTATGGGGGAGGACGAAGCGATGCTCGATATCGTGTCGTCCGCCAACGTCGCATGCGGCTATCACGCGGGCGACCCGGTCATCATGGACAAGACGGTGCGCATGGCGCTGGCGCGCAACATCGACGTCGGCGCGCATGTCGGCTTTCCCGACCTGATGGGCTTTGGCCGGCGGCAGATTCAGGCGGACCCGCTTGAACTGGCGAACTACGTGGTGTATCAGATGGGCGCGCTTGCGGGCATCGCGAAGGCGGCGGGACATCGCGTCACGCACATGAGCTTTCACGGCGCGCTGGGCAACATGGCCGCGGCATCGTATGAGCTGGCCGAGCCGCTGGTGCGGGCGCTCGCCGATTTCGATCGCGACCTGATCATCAGCGTGTCGACGAACACGGAAATCGAACGGGCCGCCGATCACGTCGGGATGCGCACGGCCAACACGTTTCTCGCCGACCGTGCGTACGACGATCAGGGCGCGCTCGTGTCGCGCAAGCTGGCAGGCGCGGTCATCAAGGACCGCGCGGCCGTCCTGGCACGTGTCAAAGAGTTGCTCGAAGCCGGCACGATCACGACGATCACGGGCAACAAGCTCAAGGTCGAGGTCCAATCGATCCTGCTGCACGGCGATACGCCCGGCGCTGTCGAACTCGCGCGGACGGTGCGCGACGTGATCGAATCGGCGGGCGGGCGGGTCGTGCCGGTGTCGAAGCTCGTACGCTAGGCGCGCGCCGGCCACGCTGCATCGATCAACCCGCATCGATCAACCCGCATCGATCAACCTGCATTATTGAACCATAAGCCGGCCTTATCGCCACAAAGCCAATCCGTCTTTGCCCCGCGTTTCCCCGGCGTATACATTGACAACAGGCTTGTCGCACGCCTCGAAGGGCGACAGTTCAGAACCACAGATAGAGGTCATTCATGCCGTTTTCAGACTATAAGACCGCGCTGGTGACGGGCGCTTCGACCGGGATGGGTGCTGCGATCGTCGAGCGCTTCTGCCGTGAAGGACTCGAAGTGCATGCGCTCGCCCGTAACGCGGATCGTCTGAATGAGCTGGCCGAGCGAACCGGTTGCATTCCGCACGCGATCGACGTGTGCAATCTGGCGTCCGTGACGAAACTGACGCAGGACGTGCAGTTCGATATCGTCGTGAACAACGCCGGCGTATCGACCAAAGGCTCGATTCTGGACGCCGCGGCCGCGGATATCGACCTTCAGGTGGAAGTCAACCTGCAAGCCGTTCTGCATATCGTGCGGCTCACCATGCCGGGCATGGTTGCCCGCGATCGCGGTCATATCGTCAACATCAGCTCGATCGCGGGGATCTACAACTTCAACGGCAACTCCATTTACTCCGCGACGAAGGCCGGCATCCATGCGTTGTCGCGTCAGTTGCGAGTGGATGCGACCGGCAGGCGCGTGCGCGTGACGGAGATCTGCCCGGGCCGTGTCGCCACCGATATTTTTGGCCACGTGCACGGCGATATCGAAGAGGCGCGCAAGAAGTTCATTGACGGCTTCGAGTTGCCGCAGCCGTCCGATATTGCCGATGCCATCGCCTTTGCGATCGCCGCGCCGCTCGCGGTCAACATCAGCAATATGGAAATCCTGCCCACGCTGCAGGTGCCGGGCGGGCTGACGACGATCAAACGCGATCCGGCCGGCAACGACGAGTAAGTGCGGGCGTGTCATTCGAAGCATGAACGCGCGTTGGCCGAGGTCGCGCGCAACGCGCTGTTTCCCGGCGCTTCGAAGGGGAAGTGCGTGCGCTGCGGTTCGCGCTGATTGATCGGACCGGGCTGCGCGCAACCCCCATCCGCGATTTCGTGATTTCGCGACTATTCCATCGCATTCGTGAAATCTCGACCGCGGTGACCCACGGGTCGGCGCGTTCGGCTAACCCATTCGACTCTCGCGCGACAGTCGCGCGGGAGCGTCACCCGAGTCCAACAAGGAGGTTTTTCATGCGTGCATCGGTACTGGTTACCCGTGCGTCATTTCCGGACATCGTCGACCGCCTGCGCGCGAACTTCGACGTGACCGACAACCCGGACGACACGATCTGGACGCAACCGGAACTGATCGCCCGGTTGCAAGGCAAGGTGGGGGCCATGACGGCCGGTAGCGACCGGATCGACGCGACCTTGCTCGACGCTTGCCCGCAGTTGAAGGCGGTATGCAACATCGGCGTGGGCTACAACAACGTCGACGTGGAAGCCTGCACCGCGCGCGGCGTGCTGGTGACGAACACGCCGGACGTCCTGACAGATACCACCGCCGACTTCGGCTTCGCGCTGATGATGGCCACGGCGCGGCGCATCACCGAGTCGGAACATTTCCTGCGCGCCGGCGAATGGACCAAAACAGGGCGCTACGACATGTTCGTCGGCAGCGACGTGCATGGTTCGACGCTCGGCATTCTCGGCATGGGACGAATCGGGCAGGCCATCGCGCGACGCGGTGCATTCGGCTTCGGCATGCGCGTGATCTATCACAATCGCTCGCAACTGGCGCCGGAAGTCGAGGCGAGTTGTCAGGCACGCTATGTCGACAAGGAAACGCTGTTGCGCGAGTCGGATCACCTGATCATCGTGGTGCCGTACTCGGCCAGCTCGCACCACGCGATCGGCGCGGCGGAGCTCAAGCAGATGAAATCGTCGGCGACGCTGACCAACATCGCGCGCGGCGGCGTGGTGGACGATGCCGCTTTGGCGGTGGCGCTCAACGAAGGCAGCATCGCGGCGGCCGGTCTGGACGTATTCGAAGGCGAGCCGGTTGTTTGCCCGGCGCTTCTCGCGCAAAAGAACGTGGTGCTGACGCCGCATATCGGCAGCGCGTCCGTCAGCACGCGGCGTGCGATGGCCGCGCTTTGCGCAGACAATTTGATTGCCGCCCTGGGTTACGGCGCAGCGGCCGGCAAACCGCCGACACCGGTGAACCCGCAGGTGCTGACGCGCCCGACCGCCACGGCCTGAACGATGACCGGCGCAGCATGTTGCGCCGGCGTTGTTTTACCGTTGTTCGCCGTTGTTTCTCGAGCGTGAGCGCTCCGCTCAAGGAGCGCGCCAACCGATGATGAGGCGCCCACAGAGGCGCCGCATACTGGAGACAAACACCATGCACGACCACGCCTGTTTCGCTGCCCGAAGCTATCCCGATTCATCATTCCCGAAACTTATTGCACCAGAAGAAAGGCCTCTGCAACAGCCTTTTTTTGCGAGCTAGTATCAATTCAACACGGAAGTCAATGACGGCTTCCGGGGGGATGACGATGGTGCCGCGGGTCGAATCAGACCGGGATCATCGCTTCGATCCGAATCATTGGGGCGTGCAACATGAAACTTCATTTTGACCTGGCGACGGTGCTGCGAGGCGACTATGGGGCGCTGTTTCTCCATGGGGTCGAGCTCACCCTCGCCATGGCGGCGCTGGCGTGGATGCTCTCGCTGGTCGTGGGCATTCTTCTCTCGCTGATTCGCCTGACCAACAATCGTCTCGCGACCACCTTCGTCTCGGTGTTCGTGGCCTACCACCGCAACGTGCCGATGCTGGTCCAGATCCTGTTCTGGTACTTCGGCATTTCGAACATCCTCCCCGACTCGGTGCAGGCGCTGCTGAACCACTACAACGGCCAGTTCATTTTTGCGGTCGTGGCGATCGGCTTGTGCAGCGCGGCCTATCTCTCCGAGGATATCCGCAGCGGATTGCGCGCGATTCCCTACGGTCAGTACGAAGCGTCGCGCGCGCTGGGACTGAACTTCCTGAACGGCATGCGTTTCGTCGTGCTTCCGCAAGCGTTGCGCAATGCGATTCCGCCGATGGTCAATCATGCGGTTTTGCTGTTCAAGAACACGAGTCTGGCGATGGCGATCGGCGCGGCGGAGCTGACCTATGTCACCCGGCAGATCGAAAACGAAACCTTCCTCTCTTTCGAGTCGTATTTCGTCGCCACGGCGGTGTATCTCGGCCTCTCCCTCGTCATCATGCTGGGCGGCGCGAAAATCGCGATGCACTACCGCATTCCGGGAGTGAAGTGACATGTTCGACATCCTGCGCGACAACTGGACACTATTGCTCATCGGGCAGTATCCGCATGGCCCGCTAGGCGGCATCGTGCTGACGATATTGCTGTCGCTCTCAGCGCTCGTCATCGCATTTCCCCTGGGTATCCTGGTTGCTCTCGCCCGCATCAGCCCTTTCCGCTTTCTGCGGGCGCCGGCCACGGGTCTCGTCTACATGGTGCGGGGCATCCCGCTCCTGATGGTGATCTTCTGGGTGTACTTTCTCGTGCCCGTTCTGACCGGCTATCCGGTGACAGGCTTCGTCACGATGCTGTGCGCGCTCGTCATCTACGACTCGGCCTATCTCGGCGAAATCATCCGTGCGGGGATCGAGGGGCTGCCGAAAGGGCAGGCCGAAGCCTCGCGAGCGCTCGGCATGAGCTACATGAAGACCATGCGCGCGGTCATCCTGCCGCAGGCGCTTTACAACGTGGTGCCGAGCATGGTCACGCAGTTCGTATCGACGATCAAGGAGACCTCGCTCGGTTACATCATCAACGTCCAGGAAATCTCCTTTGCGGCGGATCAGATCAACAACCGGCTGCTGACCAAGCCGTTTCCCGTGTACCTGATTCTCGCCTTGAGCTACTTCGCGCTGTGCTACGCGCTGACGCAGCTTGCGCAGTATCTGGAGCGGCGCGTGACGCGCAAGCGGGCCGGTGCCGTATCGAAGACCCAGAAGGCGGGCGCCGTTGCGCTGACCGATCCGCTGCCCACCGAGAATTAGGCGCTCAATCACTTCGAGGTATTTCGCATGATCAAGTTTTCCAGCGTCAACAAGTGGTACGGCGAATATCACGCTCTCGTGGACGTGAACGCCGAAGTTCGCAAGGGCGAAGTCGTGGTGGTCTGCGGGCCGTCCGGATCGGGCAAGTCGACGTTGATTCGCACCGTCAACCGGCTCGAGGAGATCAACCGTGGGCAGATATTTTTCGACGGTCAAAACATTCATGACAAGAAGCTGGGGCTGAATGCGTACCGCAGCCGCGTCGGCTTCGTGTTTCAGCAATTCAACCTGTTTCCGCATCTGTCGGTGCTGGATAACATCACGCTTTCGCCGATGCGCGTGAATGACCTCAAGCGCGCGGATGCCGAACGCAAGGCGGCAGATTTGCTCTCGCGTGTCGGTCTGTCGAACAAGGCCAGTGCCTATCCTCCGCAATTGTCCGGTGGTCAGCAGCAGCGCGTCGCGATTGCGCGAGCGCTGGCGATGGATCCGCCGGCGATGCTGTTCGACGAGCCCACCAGCGCACTCGATCCGGAGATGGTCGGCGAAGTGCTGAACGTGATGAAGAGCCTCGCGCAGGACGGCATGACGATGATGTGCGTCACGCATGAAATGGGTTTCGCACGCGAGGTCGCCGATCGCGTCTGGTTCATGGACGCAGGCAAGATTCTCGAAACGGCGGAACCGGAGGAATTCTTCCTGCGCCCAAAACACGCACGGGCGCAGCGATTCCTGTCCGATCTTCGTACGCATTGAGACCGGCAGAGCGGTACTGCTTCCGCGATACAGCGACAGATTCAGATTGACCACTTTTGATCAGCAGTCGATTGCTTTACACATAAACTTCAGGAGCATCACGATGCAGGTAAAGAAGATTTTTGCGGGGATGTTGGTCGTTGGCGGTGCGGTTGCATCGATTGCTCCGGCACATGCTGATCAATTGGCCGATATCAAGGGTCGCGGCGAGTTGACTTGCGGCGTGTATTCGAACGTCGAGCCCTTCTCGTATCCCAATGCGCAGACGCGCCAGCTCGAAGGCATGGACGTGGACCTGTGCAACGCGGTGGCGAAACAGTTGGGCGTGAAAGCGAAGCTCGAACCCTTGGCTGTCGAGGCGCGGATTCCGCAATTGAAACTGGGGCGCGTCGACATCGTGGTCGCCAACCTGGCCTACACCAAAACCCGCGCCACGCAGATTGCCTTTAGCGATTCGTACTACTCCACCAAGGAAGTGCTGGTCGTGAAGAAAGCCGACGCGAGCAAGAAGCTGACCGATTTCGCCGGTCAGAAGATCAGCGCGGCCGACGGCTCGACCTCCGCACAGTCGATTCCGCTTTCGATCAAGGACGGCCAGGCGGTGACGTTTCACGATACCAGCTCGGCGTTTCTCGCGCTGGAGCAGAACAAGGTCAAGGGCTTTGTCACCAATCAGATGACGGCCACGAAAATCGCGAAGCAGGTGGACGGCACGGACGGCGCCGTGGCCATTGCGTCGGAGCCGATGCTGATCGAGCCGATCGCGGTAGGCTTGCGTCAGAACGAGACGGCCATGCTGGGCGCGGTCAACAAGGCTTTGGCGGCAATGGAGCAGAGCGGCGAGATGAGCAGTATCTTCGACAAGTGGCTTGGACCGAAGACGCCTTATGGCCTGACCCGGACCGACAAGGTCACACCGATCGATCAGCTCAAGTTCACGCCGGTGTCCTGAGGCGGCGAGCGAATGATGCGGCGGTGCGCTTTCGTTCGCGCGCCGCTGCCTGTCGAATGGCCGGCGCGACTTCGTGGATCGCGAGGACCGCGAGGATCGCGTGGATCGCGCGCCGGGACAACGTGGCTGGATTTTGCAACGTGACACATAAGATAGTGGTGATGGGCGTGTCGGGCTCGGGTAAGTCGACGCTGGCGCGCGAGTTGGCTGTGGCGCTGGAGGGCGTTTTCATCGAAGGGGACGAGCTTCACTCTGCGGAAAGCCGCGACAAGATGTGCCGCGGAATCGCATTGTGCGATAGTGACCGGGAGCCGTGGCTGGACCGCTTGGCCGATCGGGTGAACGAGGTGCATGGAACGGCCGTGCTGTCCTGTTCCGCGTTGAGACGTGGCTATCGCGAACGCATGCGCGCGCGGGTCGCCGGGTTGAAATTCGTGTTTCTCGACATCGCCTTGTCCGAAGCGGTTGCACGGGTTTCCGGGCGACTCGATCACGAGTTTCCGGCGACATTGGTCGAGGATCAATTCGCAACGCTCGAGTCGCCGGTTGGTGAAGCCGGTGTGCTCCATCTTTCCGCCTCGCAAGACAGCGCGGGCAGTCTGAGAGAGGTCATGCAATGGCTGGGCGCACCGGACGGTGCTGGATGGAAGTCGGACGAATTCGAGTCGAAGAGGAATTGAGTTGAACAACAATCTGAAGATGTTTGATCTGTCGGGGCGCCGTGCGTTGGTCACCGGGTCGAGTACCGGTATCGGCTATGCGCTCGCCAAGGGCTTGGCCGGCGCCGGCGCCGAAGTCGTTCTGAACGGCCGCAACGAGGCGAAGCTGGCGGAGGCCGTCAGCCGGTTGCGCGATGAGGGGGCGACCGTCCATGCCGCGAGTTTCGACGTGACGTCGGCCACCGAGGTCGAAGCGGCGATCGCCGATATCGAGCGCGAAATCGGTGCAATCGATATTCTCGTCAACAACGCCGGCATGCAACGCCGTGCGCCGCTCGAACAGTTTTCCCATGCTCAATGGGAAGAGCTGATGAAGACCAATGTCGACAGCGTGTTCCTGGTCGGCCAGGCGGTAGCGCGGCACATGATCGCTCGCAAACGCGGGAAGATCGTCAACATCTGTTCGGTGCAAAGCGAGTTGGGCCGTCCCAACATCGCGGCCTACACCGCGAGCAAAGGCGCGGTGAAAATGCTGACGAAGGGCATGGCAATCGACTGGGGTCAACACGGGATTCAGGTCAATGGACTTGGGCCGGGTTACTTCAAGACGGAGCTGACCGAAGCGCTCGTCAAGGATGAAACGTTCAGCAACTGGCTGATTGGACGCACGCCGTCGAGGCGGTGGGGCGACGTGGAAGATCTCGTCGGTGCCGCCGTGTTTCTGGCGAGCAACGCTTCGAACTTCGTGAACGGCCATATTCTTTACGTGGATGGCGGCGTGACGGCCACGCTGTAGTGCGTCGATCGGAGGCGGCCGGAAGCGGGGCGTTCCGCGGCCGCCGTCGCCAAAGCCACGCATTGCTGCGCAAGGACATCCGTTGGATCGACCAGGTTGACGCGTGCGCCGGTCGTCCCCACGAAACTCGTTTGCGGCAATAAAAGCGGCAGCTCGGTACATCCCAGGACGATGACCTCGACGCCTTCCGCGATGAGCCCGTCAATGGCAGCGGCGATGTCATCGAGGCATCGCCCGGTGGTGAATCCCGCTTTTACCCCTTCCGGGCCGTAGATCGCGTCCATCACCCGAGCCTGCAATGCCGCTGCTGGAACGATTTGCTGCAAGCCCTGTGATTCGAGGGCTTTTTCGTAGACGCCGCTTGCGATCGTGCCTGAGGTGGCCAGCACGCCAACGGAGCGCAACAGCGGAAACGTTTCGCGGAGATGGCGGACCGTCACCGTCAGCATGTTCACGATCGGTATGCCCAGATACGGTTGAATGCGTTCGACAAATGCGTGAGCGGTATTGCACGGAATCGCGATGAGATCCGCGTCGCCCGACTCGAGCTTCTTGCAGGTCGCGTAAAGCGAAATCGTCGGGTCCGGCCCGTCACCGATCAGGTTTTCCGTGCGATCGGGAATCTGCGGATTCTGTTCAATCAGAAGCCTGATATGGTCCTGATCTCGATTCGCCGGCGTATTGCGTACGATCTTCTGCATGAAGTCCACCGTCGCTGCGGGCCCAACGCCACCGACTACGCCCACTTTGAAAATGGCTTCCGGCAAACCGTATTCGCCGGCGATCACGTACTGCGCATAAGCGAGATTCGAATCGATCAGCGGCACCCGAAACGGACCCATTTCCTCGGCCACGAGCGCAATTTCCGTCAGACCCGGCACGATGAGTTGAACACCTTGCGCGATGAGGTCCTCGCACGCGTCGCGCAGAAGCGCGACGGGCCGGCCAGACAGGTTTCCGCTCTTGATGCCGTGCGTGCCGTAGACGGCTTCGGTGATGAGATCGACACCGTCGCGCGGGCGGGGATGAACGACTTCGAATGCCGGCTCCGCGAAGTACTTTTCAAATAGCCCTTTTCGACGGGTGTAGTCCGAGGCCAGCACGCCGATTCGTCGTGCCGCCGGAAATTTTCTTCGAACATGGCTGCGGACGGCTTCGACCATATCGACGATCTGCAAGGGCGAGTTGGCCTTCAACTCATCAATGAACGTATGGCTGAGAAAGCACGGGAGTACGACGGTCGTCACGCCTCGCTTCTCGAAGCTGCTGATCATGTCGAAGATGTACAGCTTTCGCTGAGTCGTCGCTTCGCTGCCAACGACCGCGCCTCGAAAGGGGTGCTGCTCAAAAATGACGTCGACGTGTTCCGTATCGTTCGAGGCGGGCGTCGATTTGACGAGCTTGAAAAAGACGTCCGCGCTTGCCAGTGGACCCAGTCCGCCCACCACGCCGAACTTTTTCCCGTTCAGCATGCTTGCGCGGATCATTTCGTTTCGCCTTGCAATTGACCCAAGGCCACGCTGTTCTCTTCTTCGTCCGGCTTGGCGATCCGTTTAGCCTCCCACTTCGCAATCACGGCCGTTGCGATGCTATTGCCGATCACGTTCGTGGCGGTTCGCCCCATATCGAGAATCTGATCGATGGCGAGGATCAGCACCACGCCGGACGGAGGCAGGTGAAACATCGGAGCAACCGCCGCAACCACCACCACGGAACCTCTCGCGACGCCGGCCATGCCCTTGCTGCTGAGCATCAACACCAGCAACATCGTGACTTGAGCGCTGAGCGGCATGTCGATGCCGAACGCTTGCGCGATAAAGATCGCGGCAAACGCCTGATACATCATTGAGCCGTCGAGATTGAACGCATAGCCGAGCGGCAACGTAAAGCCGACGACCTTCTTGTCGATGCCGAACCCTTCAAGCTTTTCGGTCAGACGCGGATAGGCGGCCTCACTGCTGGCAGTCGAAAAGGCGAGCATTGCAGGCTCGCGGACCGCTTTGAGCAGCCTCCAGATCGATTTACCCAGAAAGACGTGGCCAACAAGAATAAGAGCGGCCCACAGCACGGCGAGACCGACGTAAAAGCTGCCGACGAGCTTGCCATAAGTGGTCAGCACATCCAGGCCGTGCACCGTAATCGCGGAGGCAAGCGCGCCGAAGACACCGATCGGAGCGAGCCGCATCACATAGTCGGTCAGCTTCAGCATCGCGGGAACGAGCGCATCGATGCCGGCGATCAACGGTGTCACGCGCGGGTCCGACTTGATGGCGCTCAGGACCACACCGAACAGCACGGAAAAGACGAGGATTTGCAGGATGTCGTTTCGAGCCATTGCATCGATGATGCTGGAAGGAAACGCATGCGTGACGAAGTCCTTGAAGTTCAGACCCGCGGTGTTGAGGCCGGTGGCGACATCGGAACTGGTCTGCGTCATGTGCAAGCCGGCGCCGGGTTGCAGCGCATTCGCAAGGACGAGGCCAAGCCCGAGCGAGAAAAGCGAGGCGCACACGAACCATCCGACCGACCTGAGTCCGATTCTGCGCACCTCGCTCGACCCTTCCATTCCGGCGAGCCCGGACACCAGCGTGGCGAACACGAGCGGCGCGATGATCATCTTCACGAGACGCAAGAAGATATCGGTAATGATCGAGAAGTAGCCGGCGATTGTCTTCGCTTCTGCGGCATCGGCTACGGTCCGATGGCACACGTAACCGACGATCACGCCGAGCAGCATGCCGATCAGAATATAGAACGTTAGGCGGTTTTTCATTTCCATCAGTCCGAGGAAGGCGCACAACGGTCTGACGTGACCACCGTGCGCTGGGAGGAGGCAAAAACGCCGCTAGCGGAGCGGCGTTTCTGTGTATGGACGGATGATAGAGATGATCAAAAAAGACTCGATGCGGGTCCTGCATAAGGATATGCGAGATTCGCATAACGCGGGATAACCCTTAATTCGCGGCTTCCGACGCGGTGCGAAGGTGGCGCCAAAGCGTGTCCAGAAACTCGCTGTGATTCGAGGCATCCCGGTAGACGCGAAGCTCGACTTCGAGATGCCACGCATCCTGGCCGGCTGGGACGAGTTGGCCTGCGTCGAGCTCGGCGACGATCGAGCTTTTGGGCAGCCAGGCGACGCCTTCGCCTTCCAGGACCAGTTTCTTGAGAACCTCGGCCATGTCGGACTCGTAATGAGGCCGCAATGCCGGGGTTGCATCGACGCGGCTCAGGAGGAGTGCGAGGCAGCGGCCGAAATAGCTGGTTTCCGTGTACGAAATCAGCGGCAATGGCCGCGCCGCCGTGCCCGGTAACCGGAACAGGGGCGCACCGCGTGGGTTTGGCCGGCAGACAGGCATCAGTACATCGACGCCCACGGTGAGATGCTCGTACCTGATCGGGTCGAGATGGAGCGGCAGTTCCGGGTGATGGTAGGCAAACATCAGTTCGCAGTTGCCGTTCACGAGCATCAGGATGGAGTCGTGGACATTGGTGGGTATCACCCGGGCACGTACTTCCCCGAAACGTTCGGTGAGCGCCTTCAACCAGGCGGGCAGGAAACTCAGCGCGATCGTATGGCCTGCCGCAATCTGCAAGCCTTTGCCCGCCATGCGCTGGTCGATGCGAATGATGGCTCGCGTATCGAATAGCTTCCCGAGGATGTCTACCGCCGCCTCCCGAAACAGTTGTCCGGCAGGCGTGAGCGTGGGCGGGAAGCTGCTTCGGTCGATGAGATCCGCGCCCACCCACTGCTCGAGCGACTGAATGCGCCTGCTGAACCCGGACTGGGTGACATTCCGGAATTCCGCCGCCCGCGAGAAGCTCTGATACTGCGAGAGCGCGATGAAGTCCTCAATCCACTTGATTTCCATATCGGGTCCAATGTGTGCGGCGATGGCGCGTGCCTCGAAACGAGTGAGTGATTCTACGACGGCGCCGTGCTGGCAGTGGCGGATCTTCGGTTTTCCCTATCAAAAACTCATGCACGATTAAATCGCATGCGATTGACATTGCCGATTTTTTCGCTCACCATGCATCGCATGCGATTGAAGCGCATACGATGCATATCCTCTCAACAGTCTTTCCATCAAGGAATCCATCATGACCAAGATCGAAAAAGTCATTTTCTCGGGCAACACCCACACCACGGTGAACCGCGACCCTGGCGCGCAGCGTGGCGAATATGGCGTCGTCGACATCGAGCTGTCGGCGCCCGGCGGTGAACACTACGAGTTCAAAGCCGCCGTGCCGCACCCGACCGCCGAGCAGCTGTTTGCGGGCGCGTGGTCGGCTTGTTACATCAGCGCGCTTGGGATCGCGGCCTCGCTGAAAAAGGTCACGCTGCCGCCCGACCATTCCGTGGATATTCAGGTAGACGTGGGCCAGACCGGTCCCGGCTGGTTTCTCGGCGCCCAGTTCACCGTCCGCATGCCGGGCCTGGCGCAGGAGGTTGCCGAGGCCATCGCGCACACGGCCCATCAAATCTGCCCGTACTCGAAGGCTGTGCACGGAAACATCGACATCGCCCTCAACGTCGTCACTGCGTGATCCGGCAAGACATACGCCTCTCTCACTGAACCTCTTTTAGCGAAATTCCATCATGAAAACCCGACTCGTTGTTGCCCTGCTCATCGCGCTTTCGGCTTCCGCCGCCGCGCCCGCGTTCGCCAGCGGCTATGGTCCGGCTCCGTTCTACAAGCCTTCGATTGGCGCTCCGGCGTCGCAGCGCGGTCAGAGCGTGCAAACCCTCGCCGCTGAGCGCGACGACACGACTGGTTCGCAAGCGGCGTATGGCGGCGCGGTTTCCGGCCATTCAGAAGCGGGAATCCGTGCCGCTGTGCCGCTGCGCGACGACCTCTACGCGCGTCACTAGCTCGCGCATCCCCGTCGCGTTGGCCCGCGCGCATCGTCGCTGCCGATGCGCGCGGGCCAACGCGCGGGGAGCATCGCATTGCGATACAATCGCATGCGATATATTTTTGCTTGCGAGACATGAGTCTCTAGCCAAAGAGGATGCAGATGAAATCCACAGACCAACCGGCGGCCGCGAACGCGATGCTCTCCGACTTCCTGTGCTTTGCGGTCTATTCCGCGAACCTGGCGTTCGGCAAGGCCTACAAGCCGATCCTCGAGGAGCTTGGGCTCACCTATACGCAATACATCACGATCATTGCGTTGTGGGAGGAAGACAACCAGACCGTCAGCAGTCTGGGCGAGAAACTGTTTCTCGAATCCAACACGCTCACGCCGATCCTGAAGAAGCTCGAGGCGATGGGTTATCTGGAAAGGCAGCGCGATCCCGAAGACGAGCGTCAGGTGCGGGTCAGCCTCACGAAAGGCGGTCGGCGGCTGCGCGAAAAAGGCTTGAAGATGGACCTCGTCGAGGCGACCGGTCTGGCGCCGGATGAATTCGCAAAAGTGCAGAAGGCGATCGTGACGCTGCGCAGCAATCTCATCAAGTCGGTCCAAAGCGAGGAGTGATCCGCTATGTGCGCAGCGGTCTCAAACCGGCGCGAACTTCTTCGGCAAATAATTGCGGCATGCTCCCATGCCGCAAAGTTTCCGCCTTTATCGAGCCTGGTGTAATTGATGAGGTCGCTATAGGCGTGCTTCGTGCAGCTTCTCGGGGCCTGATGGTCCTCACGAGCCGTTGAACGCGATACGCCCACGCCGGGCGCGCTCGGTGTGGGCGTTGTGGAACGTATGAAGAATTTCTAACCAAGAGGATTGCTTACCGCAGCACTGCTTACCGCACTGGAAGCGTAATTCAATCCGGCGGCGCTTAGCTATCAGCTGCCGCGATACAAGCTGCCAAGTTGGGCGAGCTGTCCATCCCGCTGGGCTTGCACCAGCTCGTGGCGGACCTCTGCGCGCGTCTTCTGCGTCGCGCCGGTTTGGCTTGGGTTCCATTGCTGCACTTGCGCGACGGCCGATTGAGCGGCGGTCGTTGCAGGAGCTTCAGAGGCATGAGCGAAGCCAGCCGTAGCGAATGCAGCGAATGCCAAAGCGATCATTGAGGTTTTCATGTCATTCTCCGTGAACCAATACATTAAAAAGGAAGGCGCCGCGATGTCAGGAGCAAGGGCAGTATTTCGGTCAGTCATCTGCGATGTTGCTTGCGTCTTGCATCCGGCGTTGATGTATTAAAACGTGCCGACGTATCTGGCTTGTGTCGGGAAACCGGGTCTATTGCAATGTTCTGTATCGCCGCGGCGCCCAGATACATTGCGATACGAATCACGGGTTTTCCGCCAGCAAGGCCTTGATCTTCGCTTCGGTCTGTTCGTAGTCGCCTTCGCCGAAGTGCGTGTAGGCCACGTGCCCTTTCTTGTCGACCAGATAAAACGCGGGCCAATACTGGTTGTCGTACGCGCGCCACGTCGCATAGTTGTTGTCCTGCGCAACCGGGAACGTAATGCCGAAGCGTTTGATCGCTGTCTTGACGTTGTCCGTGCTGCGCTCGAACGGATACTCGGGTGTGTGGACGCCGACCACCGCCAGGCCCTGGTCCTTGTATTTCTGATTCCAGGTCTTGACGTAGGGCAGCACGTGGATGCAGTTGATGCAGGTGTAGGTCCAGAAGTCGACCAGTACGACCTTGCCACGCAACTGCTGCATGGTCAGCGGATCGCTATTGAGCCATTTATCGATGCCGGTGAATTCCGGCGCAGCCGTGCTGCTGCCGAACGGGTTTCCAGCAGGGCTGGCGGCTGCGCTGGCCGCGGGACTGGCAACGAGCGTTGCGATTGCGGCGGCGCCGGCTGCCACGGTTGCGGCGAACAGGGCGACGGAAGCGGTGGTTTTGAGTCGGGAGAGCATGTCAGCGTCCTTTCAGAGAGGGGAACAGAGCCGCGATCCGGACGTACACCAGGACGTACACCGGGACGTACACCGGGACGTCGTATTGCAACTGGATCGCAACGGCAGTGAGCATCGCCAGCACACTGATTACCCGTTGCCGGTGGCGGGCATGACGGGCATTCAGGCGGTTGGCATGACTGCATTGGAACGCCCGTTCGTATCTGGCTTGTGTCGCCGGGGCAGCGCGGGTGCAATGTTTTGTGTCAGGGGAACGCGCAGATACATTGGGATACAAAGCGTCGCGCGTACTGGGCTATAAAGCAGCCATTGCTAACGCGGAGAGCCTCATGAGTACCGAACTGCTGCATGGATCCTGTCATTGCGGGACTGTTAAATTTGAAGTTCGCACCGATGTCCTGCCTGCTGCACGCTGCAATTGCAGCCTGTGCCGGCGCAGGGGTGCGCTGATGACGCCGCCGTTCGCCGCGGGCGAACTGAAGATTCTGCAGGGCGAGGAAGCGCTGATGCTCTATCAGTTCAATACGCGCACGGCGAAGCACTATTTCTGCAAGCATTGCGGCATTTATCCGTTCCACCAGACGCGCATGAACCCGCAGTTGTGGCGGGTGAACATCGGTTGCCTGGAGGGTGTCGATCCGTATACGCTGGAGGCCGGCGTGGCCAATGGCGCCAGCCTGTCCGTCGTGGAGGATGCATGAGGCGGCTCATGACGATTCTCGCGTTCCTGGCGGGCGGATTGGCGGCGGAACTGGCGCATCCCGTGCACTGTTCGCTGATCAACGTGAACCGGGTGCGCGTCAATCGTCGAAAGGATTGATCCCTTGATGGAAAACACCGACCACGTCCTGATCGTCGACGACGATCGTGGCATTCGTGAATTGCTCGCCACCTATCTCGAGAAGAACGGCATGCGCGTTTCGCTGGCCGCCAACGGCCGGCAGATGCGCACCGTCCTCGAACAGGGCGCGCCCGATCTGATCGTGCTCGATCTGATGATGCCCGGCGAAGACGGTCTGGTGCTGTGCCGGGAATTGCGGGCGGGCAAGTTTCGCGCGGTGCCGGTCTTGATGCTGACCGCCCGCAGCGAGGAAACGGATCGCATCGTCGGGCTGGAAATGGGCGCGGACGACTACCTCTCCAAACCGTTTGCGGTGCGCGAGCTGCTGGCGCGCATCCGCTCCGTGTTGCGTCGCGCGCGGATGCTGCCGCCCGGCATGCAGGTGACGGAAACTGCACCGATGATCGCTTTCGGCGACTGGCGGCTCGACACCACCGGGCGCCATCTGCTCGACGCCGAGGGCACCATGGTGGCCTTAAGCGGCGCGGAATACCGCTTGCTGCGCGTGTTCCTCGATCATCCGCAGCGCGTGCTCACGCGCGATCAGTTGCTCAATCTCACCCAGGGCCGCCAGGCCGATGCATTCGACCGCTCGATCGATCTGCTGGTCAGCCGTTTGCGGCAGCGCCTGCAGGACACAGCGCGCGAGCCCCGTTACATCAAGACGCTGCGCAGCGAGGGTTATGTGTTTTCGGCGGCGGTGACCATGATCGAAGGCAGTCCATGAAGCTGAATACATTGCTGCGTTGGCCGCGCACCTTGTTCGCACGGCTTGCCCTGATTCTCTTTGTCAGCCTTGCGCTGGTGCAAACGCTGTCGGTCTGGCTCACCATGACGGAGCGCGACCAGACCATGACGAACGTGATGATGGGTTACATCGAACGCGAGGTCACCAGTTCAGTCGCGCTGCTCGATCATTTGCCCGCCAACGAACGGGCCGAATGGCTGCCAAGGCTGGCGAGGCGCACGTATACCTTCAATCTCGGGCCTGGGGTCGCCGGCGCACCGCCGGATGCGGAGCTCTCGGCGAGGGTGGCTCAATCTATCGCAGACGGCATTGGCAAGCGCTATGCGCTCACGGCCAACGCCGTTCCTGGCGACCCGGACCGCCTGCAGGTCCATCTTCAATTGAGCGACGGCACACCGCTGACGATCGACTACCGCCCCATGCCGGGCGCGCCGCTCTCGCCGTGGTTGTCGTGGCTGCTGGTGTTGCAACTGGTGGTGCTGGCCGCATGCTGCTGGCTGGCGGTGCGGCTGGCGACGCGCCCGCTGAGCCAGTTGGCGCGAGCGGCCGATACTCTTGGCCCCGACCTGAAGCCGGAGCGCCTGCCCGAAGACGGACCGGACGAAGTGGCGCGTGCGGCGCGGGCGTTCAACGCCATGCAGGACCGCATCAGGCTATACATGACCGAGCGCCTGCAGATCCTCGCGGCGATTTCGCACGACCTGCAAACGCCGATTACCCGCATGCGCCTGCGCGTCGACGTGATGGACGACAGCCCGCAGGGTGCCAAGCTGCAGCAGGACCTGCAGGAAATGGAAACGATGGTCAAGGAAGGCGTCACGTACGCGCGCACCATGCACGGCGCCAGCGAGGCGCCCTTGCGTATCGATCCGGATGCGCTGTTCGATAGCCTCGTGTTCGACTACGCCGATGCCGGCAAGGACGTCTCGCTGCACGGTCGAATCGGCGCGGCACTGGTGACGCGTCCTCAGGCGTTGCGCCGGATCGTGGGCAATCTCGTCGATAACGCGCTGAAGTTCGGCGGGGCGGCCGAGATCAGAGTCGCCGCGCAGAGCGGGCACGTGAGGGTCTCCGTGCTCGATCGCGGGCCGGGTATTCCGGCTGAGTCGCTGGAAGCGGTGTTCGAACCGTTCTATCGGCTGGAAGGATCGCGCAATCGTGGAACCGGCGGCACCGGGTTGGGCCTCGCGATTGCACGGCAACTCGCCTTGGCGATGGACGCGACGCTCTCGTTGCATAACCGGCCCGAAGGCGGCCTTGAAGCCACGCTTGTGTTGAAAGGCGTCAGCTAGATTCCGATCGTTCGCGGGTGGCGTTCCATGCCGCATTTTTTCTCGATGAGCATCGATTCGCGCCCTGCGTCTTTGTATCCCAATGTATCTGCACCGTCGGTAAATACATAACGTTTCACTCGCGCTTTGAGCGGACACACGCCAGATACGTCCACGGGCTTTAATGTTTCCAAGCCAGATCGTCTGGCTTCGCAAGCGGGACATGCCTCGCGCTTGTGTCGCTCATCTTCGAGGAGAATCAGCAATGCCGGATCAGATCAATACTCGACGTCGTCGTCTGCTTGGGACGACTGTTGCTGGTATCAGCTTGATGGAGTTGGGTTTGAGCGGGCTCGCCAGGGCACAATCGAACGGCACGCCATCCAGCACGAAAACGGCAACACGTATTGCTTCGTTCGACACAATTCGCCAGGTCAACATCGGCACGCTCAGCATGGGTTATGTGGAAGCGGGTCCGCGGAATGGACCGGTCGTGATCCTGCTGCACGGCTGGCCCTACGATATCTATAGCTTTGCTGAAGTCATGCCGTTGCTTGCGGCCGCCGGCTATCGGGTCATCGTGCCGTATCTGCGGGGCTATGGCTCGACGCGGTTTTTGTCCGCGGATACGCCTCGCAACGGTCAGCAGGCGGTGGTCGCCGTCGACATCATCGCGCTGATGGACGCATTGAAGATCGACAAGGCCGTCTTTGGCGGCTTCGACTGGGGCGCGCGCACGGTGAATATCATTGCCGCGCTGTGGCCGGAACGATGCAAGGCGATGGTGTCGGTAAGCGGTTATCTGATCGGCAGCCAGGAAGCCAACCGGGCGCCGTTGCCGCCGAAGGCTGAACTGGCCTGGTGGTATCAGTTCTATTTCGCCACGGAGCGTGGCCAGGCGGGGTATGAAGCGAACCGTCACGACTTCAACAAGCTGATCTGGCGTCTCGCGTCGCCCAAATGGAATTTCGACGATGCGACGTTCGACCGCTCGGCCGAGTCCTTCAACAATCCGGATCATGTCGCGGTGGTGATTCACAACTACCGCTGGCGTCTGGGCCTGGCCAAGGGAGAGTCGCAATACGACGAGCTCGAAGCGCGCCTCGCGAAGGCGCCGACCATTTCTGTTCCGACCATCACGATGGAAGGCGACGCCAACGGTGCGCCGCATCCCGAGCCGGCAGCGTATGCGAAGAAATTCACCGGCAAGTATCAGCACCGGAACATCGACGGCGGCATCGGACATAACTTGCCGCAGGAAGCGCCGAAGGCGTTTGCCGATGCTGTCGTCGATGTCGCCCGGCTTTAGACGGTGTGAGGGCGTGCGGCGGGCTACTGGTGCTCAATCTCGTCAAGTTGGAACAGCCAATCGACCCGCTAATGTGGCGGAGTCCCAACCGACGCCGGGTCCTCGAGCCAGCGTGAGACTGCCGACAGCACCTGCGCCTCGATGCCGAGAAAACCGTGTGGCGACTTCGCCCCGCATTCATTGGCGCGAGGCCCGCCGCGTTCGCTGCTCGATACCGCCAGGAACTGCAACCGGTTGTCCTGAGCGAGCGTGCGGGCCGCGCTGAACGGCGAAACCCGGCATGCGTCATTTTCGTTCGACACCACCAGGACAGGCGCAGCGCCGACGTCCCAGTGCGCGCCCGAAAGCCCGGCCTCGCCACGCATGCTAATCGTGACGGGCGAGGTCAGTACATACGCGTCGGCCAGCCGGGGTTCCCGTTGGAGCACATTGCCAACCGAAATCGTGCCCCGGCTGGTACCCACAAGGGCGATCTTTGCGGCTGGAAAGCGTTGTCTGAGCGCCGCGACGATGACGTGTAAATCCTGGGCGTGCGCCTCGCTCAGACGGAACGCGTCATTCATGCCGGACGATCGATCGGATGGCGCATCGACGATAGCGATCGCGTCGCCCGCGGAGGTCCAGTATCCGGCGGTCCGGATGAGAAAATTTGCCTTCATGGCCGTCGGGCCGGTGTCGTCAAGGGCGACCACACCTTCGTCACCGGCAAACAATACGATGACCCATGGCGGCGTGCTGGCCGGCTGGTCGATGAAAATCGCCTGGGTCTGCGTCCCTCGGACAGGCACTTGCATCAGTTCACCTGAATACGCTGGAACAGCGGCTGTGACCGAGCATGCGAGCACGCAGGCCGGGACCGCGAATCTCAGCAACGGTTGCCAGAGCCTGTGGGTGAAACAGGCTAGGGGTCTTGCATTTGTTGATTTTTGATCGCGCATTCTGGAGACGGTTTGGTTGTTCCGTTCACAGCATACGTGAGTTGAATGCGGGATGCAGTAGCGATGGCCAACAAATGATTGCCTGCGGCGATCATTTGTTGGCCACGGCCGTCCCTCAGACCTTGCAGCGGCGGTCGCCCATGTCTGCCGAGGAGTCCGGCGCTGTTCCCGGATCTGCTGAGTCATTGACGCCCAACCAGACCTGTCCGTCGCACCGCGCACAGATGGCGAGTTTGCCCGCATGCGACGCGTCTGGCCGCCATACCGTGTCACGGTGTCCACACGCAGCGCACGCATAGGCGTAACGCACTTCAGTGAGTATCGCCATCAACGGCCTCCCGGTCCTCGCGTCCTCGCGTCCTGTACTTAACCCTGCGCGTCGGCAGAAACAGTTGAAATCGCCAACGCGTTCACATCATTCTTTACTGAGGCCTCTCGCGTGCTCATCTGAACTAGCTCCCTTGGTTCATCGAGAACACGGCAGACCTTGACTGCAAGGTCGTTGTCCCTCGCGAACAGCATCACAAAATCAAATGCGTCCGGACAGACGAGCCGCAACTCGTGCGCGACGCGCAGGCATTTGAGGTCTCGTTCCACAACGGGCATCGCGAGTCGCGTGCAGGCGATATGAATGCCGGGGTAGCGTTCGCCAACGAACAGCGTAATGACACCGGTCAGCCGTTCGGCCCAGTCGCCCGGCCGGAATAGCTTGCGTTGCGACGTCATGCCTTGGATCACGTAGTGATCGATACCATCGTCAGTCATGATGCTTGAATCACCGGCGCGTGCGGGCTCGTTAGCGGGCTGGATGTTTGCGTTCGGGCAAGTTCGTCCGACGCTGCGTTCGACGTGAGAATTCAGGTCGAAACCATTGTTCCGATTGCACCGGTCCGCTGTGTTGGATGCGGAAAAGGGTCTTCCATATCAATGATGCAATTCTAAGAAGGTGAAACCTTCTCAATGCTTTCACCCAAGGTGACTTTTGATGGGGGTTTTCCACGACGACACTAGTCTTGTCCGTGGATCGGTGCGGGAGCGCGAGTCAAGGCAACACCGGTGCATTGCCTTCTTCGAAAGTAAGTATCTAGCCGGTATACCTATTTATAAGGATTCGAATCTAATTTTAGATTTCTCTTGACCACGGGCTTCTTCCGCGCGCCGAGCGAGGCCAGCGCTGCTTCCATTCGGATTTCGTCGGCTGGACCCATTGCATCGGTTGCCGAATTGAAAGTGCAGTCGAGTCTGGTACAGGCGTGGTTAAGCGCTCGCGTAGTTTCATCGATCATCGCCTGAATGGGTTCGGCGTGCGCATTTGCGCGAAGTACGACGCGCAGATTGTCCAGTTTGCGGGTGAGCATGGGTATGACCATGAGGCGAATGACCATCCGCTGATCCCTTTGTGAGGGGTCGAAGGTAGCGCACGCTTCGGCAAGCGCGGACAGTTCAGACTTAACTGTCGAAGCGGTTCTATCCATTGCGATATAGGCGTTGTATGTTGACGATTCTTTGAATGAAAAAGGGCGCCGTGAGAACTGAACACGGCGCCGGAGCTTTCCGGCTCCTGCGAGGGGCAGAATCAGAACGTGCAAGACAGCGCGATCTTGCAGTCTCGAGAAGGGCGCTACTGGCGAGTCGGGCTCGTCTGCAGCACGTTCAGTAGGGCATTTGTCTGTTCCAGCAGGGTTGAGTGATAGTCGGCAGGTAGGGATATGTCATCCATGAGCGACATTGCGTTCTCAATCCCCTGGCGAAATGCCTTCGCGATCTCCGCGCGTTGAGTTGTTGTGAGATGTGGGAGCGCGACATCGATGAAATTTCTCATCACCATCACCTGTGCGCCGAAACGGGAAACGGCCTTGCCATTAGACATCACCAGTGTGGTAAGTGATTGCAGAAGTGCGTCGGTGTTATTCAAAACCAGCTCCTCAGAATGTTTCCCAGTCGGCGCTTGTATTCGTCGAGACCGCCGCCCCACTGGGTGATTGAGAAGCTGTTTTCGGTTTAGCCGTACGAAGGGCGGTTGGAGTTTTCGGGGCGGACTGGCGCGGTTTGCTTTGCGGAATAACCGCTCGTGAGGCGGAGATACCCGCATCGGTGACCTTGAACACCGAGACCGCATCTTTCAAACTCAGTGCCTGCTCTTCAAGTGACCGTGCGGCGGCTGCAGCCTGTTCGACGAGCGCGGCATTCTGCTGGGTCATTTCGTCCATTTGATTGACGGCCTGATTCACCTGTTCGATGCCACGGCTTTGCTCTTCCGACGCGGCCGTTATTTCGCCTACGATATCGGAGACCTGTTTGACCGCCTGCTTGACCTGACCCATGGTCGCACCGGCTTCTGCCGCCTGTTGCACGCCGTCCTGAATCATCGCCACCGACGATCCGATCAGCTCCTTGATTTCCTTGGCGGCTGCGGCAGAACGTTGGGCCAGACTGCGAACCTCGCTGGCAACGACGGCAAAGCCACGTCCCTGCTCGCCGGCACGCGCCGCTTCGACGGCGGCATTCAATGCAAGGATATTCGTCTGGAAGGCAATGCCTTCGATCACACCGGTGATTTCCGAAATCTTGGTTGAGCTGCCGCTGATTTTCTCGATCGTCCCTACCATGCCTTGGACAGCCTCGTTACCTGTGTCGGCGATGTCGGTGGCACGCGTTGCCAGCGCATTCGCCTGACGTGCGTTGTCGGCGTTCTGTTTCACCGTTTCTGTCAATTGCGTCATGCTTGCCGCGGTCTCCTCAAGCGATGCCGCCTGCTCTTCCGTGCGGGACGATAGATCCACGTTGCCTGTTGCGATCTGGCTCGAGGCTGTGGCTATGCTGTCGGTACCAAGTCGCACTCCGCCAACGATTCTTGTCAGGCTGCTATTCATCGTTTTCAGCGCCAGCATCAATTGGCCGGTTTCGTCGTTCGACGTCGCTGTAATGTCGGCGGTAAGGTCGCCCTCGGCGACACGGGTCGCAACCTTCACCGCCTGATTCAAAGGACGGGACACAATGCGGGCAAGCCACAACGCGAGCAGCAAACCAATTACAACATTGCCGACCAGCAGGACAATGATCCAGGTGCGCGCCGAGGTGTACGTAGCCGTTGCTGTCGTCGCCGATTGCAGGCCGCGTTCCTCATTGAGCGTCACCATCCTGTCTATTTGACTGTTGAGTTTCCGGTATAGCAGGGTAGAGTCAGCTCTGATCAGGACGCGCGCTTCTTCCTTCTTCCCGGAGCCTGACAGCGCGATGACCTTCTTGCTCTCGTCCGCGTAGGCTGACAAAGTCTTCTCGAGTTCTTGCGAGAGCCCTCTGTCTTCCGGACTGGAATTGATAGCGTCATATGCCTGGTTATATTTCCGTAATTCGACCAACCGGACGTCAAGACTTTTTGCTTCATCCTGCAGCACATCATCTTCGCTGGCAAGAATGTGCTGAAGCTCGGAGAGGCGGTAACGTGCGAGCGTAACCTTCATCTTCAGCGCATTGCTGATGCCCGGCAGCCAGTTGGTTGCAATGTCAGAAGAGGTACTGCTGACTGACGAGAGCTGAAAAATAGAAAAAACCCCGAGCATCGACGTCAACGCAAGCATCGCGATGAACGCGGTCACCAGCTTGTTCGCAATCCTCAAATCATAGAACCATTTCATGGCGAATAACCTGTCAAATAGGGCGCACGCGGACTGAACCTCGTGTTGGAAGAAGAAGGGAAAACGCCGTCAGGTCTGTGGCGGCGGCACGCCAACCTGTTCGTCCTCGAGCGGGGGGTCAAAAATTATGCTTGATCCCAACGATGAAACCGGAGACGCCGGCTCCCGCATCGGTTGAGCCACCTTTGACTCCGTTGACACCCAACTGATAAGTGGCGTTCGCCTCATTGATGATTCTGACGAAGCCGGTGTAGATCGAGGTCCGCTTGGACAGGTAATACGTATAGCTAAGTTCGAACATGCGGGCGCCCGTTTGGGACATTCCGGGCTTGTCCAGACTCCCATTCCCCGCTTGGCCATAAAAGCCATAGATTTTCCCGAGGCCAACACTCTGTGTCACGGACGCGCCCCAGAAGTTGCGCCTGACGGTTCCGCCGGTATAGTCGGCACTCAATGTGCTGAATACCAAGGCCGCATAGGTTTTCCAGAAGGTGACGCCTCCCGTTAGGAGGTAGGTTGAGTCATTCAGGCCCGGGCCGCGTACGCCAAAATTGCGTTGCGTTGCGAGGGCCGCCTTGATCCGACCGTCTGCGTAGACAATATCGCCGCCGACGTTGTAGGGTACGAATCCGGGGTTCTGGCCTGTTGGACGTGCATACATGAGATCGACGTAAAGATTGCTCACCTTTGGCGACTCGTACTTGATCGCGTTAGGCATCGTGTCGTTCATCGTGGGCAAACCGTTATTGGCCCCTGCATTGCTCCCGCCATAGGCATCGCCCGAGTTGTTGTTGATGATCGCCTGGGTGCTCAGTATGCTGGTAACGCCGGTCGGAGCGTTGCCGTAAAAGCCCTTTACCTCGTCAATGGGCGGATCCATATTGCCCAGCTTGAGTGCGCCGAAATCGCCATGAAGTCCGACAAATGTCTCGCGGGCGGCGAATGCGCCTGTCCCAGTGCTGGCGTTGACCTTGCTTTCGATCTGAAAAATCGCCGACAGACCGCCGCCCAGATCTTCGTTGCCGAGGATGCCGAATCGGGACGAATTGGAATTGATCCGCGTTGCGCTCACGGCTTGACGTTTGCTCCTGGTGCTAACGTAATCGATATCGTCGTTGACGATGCCGTAGAGCGTGGTGGAGTCGGTGACCACGCCTTCATACCGGTCCGCATAAGCTGTGCCGCAGGAAAAGTAGCTAATTGCCGCAAGCGATATCCCTGATACCCGTCTTTTCAAAATTGACACTCGTGTGAAGTTAACAGCGTGACGTTGATAGCAATAGCCTGTGTATACGGCGACATAGGTATAGGCGCCGGTGAGCGAAGGCTATCGAGGTGAAATCTGCGTGTGGTGAATCTGATTCCTGTGCGGCGCCATCCCTGGAAGGATGAACGTGACGACACGGGCTCTATCCGGAGTCGAGTCGAACCATGGACGACGCTGTCTGGGAGATCGGCTTACCGGAGTGCGTTGAGGTAGCGATTGACCTCCATTAATAGTGCAGAATGGTATTTTTCAGGTAAGCACCTGTCGTCGCCCAGGGACATCAGATCCTCAATCCTGTTGCGGAATGACGTGGCAATTGCAACGCGCATTGAGTGCGGCAGGTGCGTCAATAGGGAGGCGAGCAATTCGCCAAGAACAGCAAGGCGTGCGCCATGTTGAACAACGGCGGTGCTGTTTGCCTTCGACAGGGCCACAAGCGAATCGAGCAACGTGTCGCCGTTTGCTTTTTCAGAATGGGTATGCGGGACAAACGCCGATTGCTCTGCCGAACCTCTTGGGGTCTGGAGGCGTGCGTCGTCGCTCTGCATACTGAAGGCGTTATGCATATCGTCCACTCAGAATCAAAAGGTTTGCCAGTCAGCGTTCGCCGTATCGACGACGGTAGCGGGCTGCTCAGCAATGGTGGACAGTCCAGCCTTCGGCTTTGAAGACTCTGCGCGGCGCATTGTTTGAATTTTTGGCGAAGGCAGGCGAGGCTTGCTCCGAGGAATGGCGATTCGTGACGTGGATTGCCCCATGTCGGCGACCTTGAATACCGATACGGCGTCCGTCAGCTTGGCTGCCTGGTCTTCGAGCGACTGGGCGGCTGCTGCAGCCTGTTCAACGAGCGCGGCATTCTGTTGCGTCACTTCATCCATCTGGCCGACAGCCTGATTCACCTGTTCAATGCCGCGGCTCTGTTCTTCGGAAGCTGCTGCGATCTCGCCGACAATATCGGAGACCTGCTTGATTGCCTGCTTGACCTGACCCATGGTTGCGCCAACTTCGGAGGCCTGCTTTGAGCCGTCCTGAATCATGGCAACAGACGAGCCGATCAGCTCCTTGATTTCCTTTGCAGCGGTGGCGGAACGTTGAGCCAGGCTGCGAACCTCGCTGGCAACGACGGCAAAGCCACGTCCCTGTTCGCCTGCGCGAGCCGCTTCGACAGCGGCATTCAATGCAAGGATATTCGTCTGGAAGGCAATGCCTTCGATCACCCCGGTGATTTCCGAAATCTGGGTCGAGCTGCCGCTGATCTTCTCGATCGTCCCTACCATGCCCTGGACAGCCTCATTGCCGGCGTCGGCGATGTCGGTGGCACGCGTTGCCAGCGCATTCGCCTGACGTGCGTTGTCGGCGTTCTGCTTCACCGTTTCTGTCAACTGCGTCATGCTCGCCGCGGTCTCTTCAAGCGACGCGGCCTGCTCCTCCGTCCGCGCCGACAGATCGGTGTTGCCGCTGGCGATTTCCCGCGACGCCACCGAGACCGATTCAGTGGTGGTCTTGATCTCGCGCACCGTCTCGCTGAGTTGCCGATCCATTTTCTTCAATGCATCGAGCAGCTGGCCGAACTCACCTCGTGAGTCCACGGTAATCTGATTTTCCAGTTTTCCGGCGGCGATATGGTTTGCAATGTCTACGGCCTTGGTGAGGGGATTCGAGATCGCGCGTAGCAGATAGACGGACGCACCGACAGCGACCAGGATGCCAACGACAACCAGCGCGATTGCGATCCAGAAAATGGTTCTGAAGGTCGATGCGCTATCGTCGGCAAACTGTTTGGCCTGGGCCAGATTGAACGCAACGTCCTGGTCCAGCGCGTCATTCAATGAGCTGGCCACAGGAACCACCTTTTCGACCGCGGTCGAAGCCGCGTCGAAATTGCCCGCGCTAGCAGCAGCAACCACTTCGTTCGTTGCTGCTTTGAACTGGGGCAGGGTGCTCTTGATGCGCTCTGCGATCTCACGTTCCTTATCGCTGGATATACCGTCGGGGTAATAGTGGTTCCACGACTTGTCGAGACGTTCGAGAGCGGCTTGAATGCTCGAAGCGGTTTGTGCCGTCTTGACTGGATCCCGGAATACCTGAATGCGCCTCAGCATGAGACGTACATTGAGTTGATTCGCACGAACGTCTGATAGATCGGCAATCGGAATGGTATTGCCGGAATAGGCGTCGCTCATGTTCGAGTTCAATCTGGATAGTCCAAATATCCCGAATAGTCCAATTACAGCTATTAGCGTCACGCACGCGGCGAAAGCGAGGATGATCTTGAATTTGATTGTTTGTGCAAAGCTGTTCAACTTGTTCCCTTCGTAGCTTGGGTATTCAAGGTCGTGTGGAAAGGGTCGATGACCCTAAGACTTCAACGGGTATACGGCAGGACCTACTGCAACTGAAGGGGTGAACTTCGCGTATCAGGTGAAAAATCGTAAAAACAGATCGATTGAAATTTTGCTTAGCACAATTTATCTTTCCCCAAGCTATCAATAGCTCGGATAGAAAAGCAACTTAAAGCAGGAGTGTCCTGATTTTGTTGTAGGGAAATGCTGACACGCTATTGCTGGCTATTAGATAGGGAATCCTGGAATGAGCATCGCGTAATTTCCAAATGACGTTGTGGAAACCGGATGGCTGACATCCCGGCCATTCGAAAGGCTGAATTCCGAAGTTTGCGACTAAACGCCTTCTTTGTCGGATGACGTCGAAAAAAAACCGTCGAAAAATCAAAAGAATAGAGGCGTGCATGAGCGCGCTCACCTGGCATGGCCCTTGCGAGATTGCTGCCTCGCGACGGCCTTCGATCAAGACTGGGGAGCCGCGCCTGGAATGACATCGACGCGGCCACGACGTCGCACTCACGGAGACTATGCAATGACCTCACCTGGCGCCCTAACTGACGCTCCATCTAGTACTTTAGCTAGTCTGACCAGGAGATTGCGCGGCCTGGAACACGAGCCCCGTCGTCCCAGCAACCGGCTGTAGAAGTATGAAGGCGCACTTCGGTACCCAACACTTTTTGATCAAGGGCATCACGTTCAGCGGCAAGACATTCCGGCCCGGCGACTGGGCTGAACGGTTGACCGGTGTCATCACGCTGTTCGTTGGCGAGCGCCGACCTGGCATTCACATCGCCTGCACACGGTTAGCCATGCCAATCGTCCAGGCCGACGTCAAGTGCCTGCTGGTCTCCAGTGATCTTCAGCTGATTTGCCCGGCCGCATTTGAATTCGTCGCGAGGTTCGCAGGGGACAATGATTTGCCAATGGATTTTCGCAGCACGCCACCGTTTGAAGCACAGGACGAGCACGGTATCGACGAGGTGGCAGGGGCCGCCATGACGAACACATCGACGCCAATGGGCTCGCTACAGCGGCTACCCCGCGCATCAGATTGAAGGGGCCGGTGCATGCCGCATCCGTAAGGCGCACGCAAATAAAGGCGTCGGTGATCCGACGATTCTGATTCACGCTGCGCTTTACTGTGGCTGAGATTTCAGCCTACCTAGACCGCCGAATTCTGAGTTTTGAGCCAGGCGCCAATCGTCTTGCGCCACGCGGCAAAAAAACGTAACGATAACAGGCACATAGCGGCACGAAGAAATAGATGCCGGCTGGCCCGACTCTTGCCTTTATCTGCCGACAAACGCCTCCGATCGGGACTGCTTAGCCCGCGTTCGGAAGCGACCTTAAGGCGGACAAGCGATCCGCTGCATGGTTGCGCGTATTAATCAGCTCAAAAGCGGCAACGCGTTATCGCGCTGCGTTAAGAGCCCTTGAACAGTCAGGAGACAAACGTGCACAGCACATCCCCCACGTCGCAGCCAGAACCGGCACCCGTCATTGAAGCCCAAACCCGCTTCTGGCCGGAAGGCTGGTGGAAATTGATGGAAATCCGGATCGGCGTCATCCCGTTGCCGATCTATGTGGTGTTGCTCGCGTTGATCTCCGGTTTTGTGATCTCCGGCAAGGTGCCTGGCGAGATATCGATGGCGATTGCAGTACTCGCATTCTTCGGCTTCACGTGCGCGGAAATCGGCAAGCGCTTGCCGCTGTTCCGCAATATCGGCGCGGCTGCGATCTTTGCAACGTTCATTCCGTCCGCGCTGGCCTATTACCACTTTCTGCCCAAGCCGATCCTCAAGCTGACGATGGATTTCACGAAGTCGACCAACTTCCTGTACCTGTTCATCGCATCGATCATTGTCGGCAGCATTCTCAGCATGGACCGCCGCGTGCTGATCCAGGGCTTCCTGAAAATTTTTGTTCCGCTCGCGGTCGGTTCTGTTGCCGCCGCAATCGTTGGAACCGCTGTCGGAACCGCGCTAGGACTCGGCGCGCACCATACATTCTTCTTCATCGTCGCGCCGATCATGGCGGGCGGTGTCGGTGAAGGCGCGATTCCCCTGTCGATTGGCTACTCGGAAATTCTTCATCTGCCACAAGGCGAGTTGTTTGCGCAGGTGCTGCCGCCGGTGATGCTGGGCAGCCTCACCGCGATTGTCCTGTCCGGCGCGCTCGACATGCTCGGGAAACGCTTGCCGCACCTCACCGGGCAAGGGCGCCTCCAGGTTGGGGAGCAGGAGGAGATGGCGCCGATGCGCGATGAAATCACCGGACACGTCGACGTCACCCACATCGCGGCAGCCGGGATCACGGCCATTACGCTCTATCTGTTGGGGCTGATGTGCCGCGACCTGTTCGGACTGCCGGCGCCCGTCGCGATGCTGTTCATCGCGGTGCTGGTCAAACTTGCGCGGGCGGTATCGCCACAAGTGCAGGAGGGGGCGTTTGTTGTCTACAAGTTCTTCTCGACGGCGGTGACCTACCCATTGCTGTTCGCGATCGGCGTTGCGATGACGCCGTGGGACAAACTGGTCGCGGCGTTCACTCTGGCCAATATCGTCACGATTGTGGCAACCGTTGTGACGCTGATGGGCAGCGGCTTTGCGGTGGCGTTCTGGCTGAAGATGCACCCCATCGACACGGCGATCGTGAACGCGTGCCATAGCGGTCAGGGGGGCACCGGCGACGTCGCGATCCTCACGGCGGCGAACCGGATGCAACTGATGCCGTTCGCGCAGATCGCCACGCGCATTGGCGGCGCAATCGTCGTCACCGGGACACTGATCGTGCTTGCGCGCTTTGGATGACGCGCAGGTGCGGCCAGGACGTTGAACGACCGCAGCCGTGAATGGGGTGTATGCCGGGCTGTACGCCGGATGGGCGATTTGCGAGAATTGGCCGGCGTCAGTCGCCTGTGAGGTTTCGATGAGGTCGTTCGTGCACGTGAGAGTGTATGGTGTTCCGCTGTGGGGATGGCTGGCCGCAGCGGTGCTATACGCCGGCGTGGCTGGCGTAGCGATCGAGCTTGCGTGGCAGCGCTCAGTTAGCGCGATCGCGACGGTCGGCAGTTACCGCCTCGATCTCTACGCCGCGAGCCTGAAAAGCGAACTGGGTCGCTATGAAATGGTGCCTGGCATCGTTGCACGGCAGGACAGTGTGCATGCGCTGTTGCGCGCGCGAACCGATGCGCAGCCGGCGTTTTTGCACGCCGTGGATACCTATCTGGCCGCGGTCAACCGCGAGGCGGGAAGCCTCGCGGTGTACCTGATCGAGCCGCACGGCACGGTGATCGCCGCGAGCAACTGGGATCAACCGCTGAGCTTCGTTGGCACTAACGTTTCGTATCGCCCGTACTTCAAGGACGCGCTCGCGCATGGCTCGGGGCGCTTTTTCGGCATCGGCACCAACACAGGCGTGCCGGGTCTTTATTATGCGAGCGCGGTGCGCGAGGCCGATGGGTCGATCGGCGCAGCGGCGGTCAAGATTAGTGTCGATGCGCTTGAATCCGCATGGAGGGTGCCGGCCGAAGCGGCGATGGTCGTGGACGCGAACGGCGTGATTGTTATCTCCACGGTTCCGGCGTGGAAGTTCACGGCGTTGAGACCCATCACGCCGGAGCGGCAGACGCAGATTCAGGCGTCGCGACAATACGCGGGCCGAGCGGTCGAGCCGCTGCTGTATCGGCGGCTTGGCGACTGGGGCACGGCGGGCTGGTTTGCGCAGTTTCCCGACTGGACTCATCCAGGCCGCTACCGGCGCTTTCTTGCCATGTCAAAACCGGCGCCGCAAGCGGGCGATTCGATCGTCGTGCTACTCGACGTCGCACCGGCACGGCACCAGCAATACCTCGCATTAGCATTCGTCACCGGGCTGTTCCTGATCGCCGGTCTCTATGGCCTGTACGCGACCCAGCATCGTCGTGCGATTGCCGAGAAGCTGAACGCCCAGGATGCCCTGCGTCGCGCTAACGAGCGTCTTGAAGTCACCGTGCAGCAGCGCACCGCCGAACTGACCAGCGCCAACGCGAGGATGCGACAGGAAATCGCCGAACGCATCAATGCAGAGCAGTCACTGCGTGATTCGCAGCAGGAACTGGTGCATGCGGGCAAGCTCGCGGTGCTGGGGCAGATGGCAGCGGGATTGACGCATGAACTGAACCAGCCGCTCGTCGCGATCCGGACACTGTCCGACAACGCCCGCACGTTTTTTGAGCGCAATCAGCCCGCATCGGCGATCGCCAATCTCGAACGTATTTCGCGCCTGGTCGACGGCATGGCGCTGCTCACCGGCGAGCTGAAGACTTTCGCCCGCAGGCCGGGCATCGAACGGGTTCCCGTGTCGCTGAATGAAGCGGTGGCGCATGCCGTCCTGATTTACGAGTCGCGAATTCGCGACGAGCAGGTGCAACTCGACATGCACGTTGCTGTGGGTACCATGGTGTATGCGGAGCCGAGCCAATTGCAGCAGGTGATCGTCAACCTGCTTGGCAACGCACTTGATGCGGTCGCGACTGAGGGGCGGCGTACGATTGCCATTGATGCGCACGACGGGGATGAGCACGGCCGGGTGATGTTCACGATCTCCGATAGCGGCACGGGCATCGCCCCCGAGGTGCTGGCTCATCTGTTCGAGCCGTTTGTCACGACAAAGCCGCGGGGGAGGGGTCTCGGGCTGGGTCTGGCGATCACGTCGCGGCTCGTCGAGGGATTCGGCGGCCGTATTTCGGCAGAGAACGTTCCCGGCGGTGGTGCGCGGTTCAGGATCGATTTTGTGGCGGCAACGGCGCAGGGGACAGCCAATGGGCGATGAGATTCGTGTTGTAGTGGTCGAAGACGACGAGAACGTCCGGCTCGGCGTCGAGCAGGCCGTTGCGCTGGCCGGCTATCCGGTTCGGGCCTATGAATCGGCGGACTCGGCGTTGGCCGAGGTCGCGCCAGGCGCACCGGTGGTCATCGTGTCCGATGTCCGGATGCCGGGCATCGACGGACTGCAATTGCTCGAACGTGTACTGGCGGTCGATGCGCAGATCCCGGTGGTGCTGATCAGCGGTCATGCGGACATCTCGACAGCCGTAGGCGCGATGCGCCGCGGCGCCTATGACTTCATTGAAAAGCCATTTTCGTCGGAACATATCGTGAGCCGGGTCGCACGCGCCGTTGAGAAACGACGTCTTACGCTCGAAGTAGAGGGACTGCGCGACGCGCTGCGTAACTGGCGCGGTATCGAGGCCATGGTGCTAGGCAAGTCGCCTGCGATTGCCGAAGTCCGCAAGAAGATCCTGCGGCTCGCGGATACCTCTGTTTCGGTACTCATCACAGGCGAGACCGGGACCGGCAAGGAACTGATCGCGCGTGGGTTGCACGACTTCGGCCAGCGGCGCGACCGTCATTTTGTTGCGCTCAACTGCGGCGGGTTGCCCGAGCAGCTCTTTGAAAGCGAACTCTTCGGTCATGAGGCTGGGGCGTTTACCGGCGCGCTCAAGAGTCGGGTCGGCAAGATCGAATGGGCGCATGGCGGCACGCTCTTTCTCGATGAAATCGAAACCATGCCGGTTGCCCTGCAGGTCAAACTGCTGCGCGTTCTGCAGGAGCGCCACATCGAACGGTTGGGCGCCAATGAGTCAATTGCGGTCGACTGCAGGATCGTCGCGGCGTCCAAAGCGGATCTGTCGGAACTGGCGAAAGAAGGCCGCTTCCGGGCGGATTTCCTTTATCGGTTGAACGTCGCGCAGATCGACCTGCCGCCGTTGCGCGAGCGCCGCGAAGACATTCCATTGCTATTCGAGCACTTTGTGCTTGCCGCGGCCCGGCGCTTTGGGCAAGCCGCGCCGATCGTCTCGGCATCGCAGGTGTCGGAACTGATGGCACATCAATGGCCGGGCAATGTGCGCGAACTGCAGAACGTCTCGGACCGCTTCGTGCTGGGTCTGGTGGGCGACACGCTCATCTCCGATGCCAACCCGGCGGGGATTTCCGGCACCCTCGCCGAACAGACAGCACGGTTTGAGCGCGTATTGATCGAAGAAATGCTGCAGCGCCATCACGGCAATGTTGGCGCGGCCAGCGCAGCGCTGGGCATGCCGCGCAAGACGCTTTATCACAAGATTCGCCAGTTCAGGATCTCGACCCGGGAACCGCAGGCCGAATCTGAGTGACACCGTTGCGGTCGGTGCGGTCGGTGCGGTCGGTGCAGTTGGTGCAGTTGGTGCGGTCGGTGCAGTTGGACCAAGCGCCGCGCAATTCAATTGCAATGCTGGTGTCGCCTCGGCGCCTGCTACATCCTGCGTAGCAGAGATGCCTTGCCGAGGCGGAACAACGATTCGTACATCGGCAATTTCACTTAGTTGTACAGGTGAGACGGGAAAGGATCGTGAAGGATTGAGGTCACTAGGATTGCAGCCATCGGTTGAGCGCCACGGCGGGCAGCAAAACGACAATTTCAGCGTAGCAATCCTTGGAGACGATCTTGAAGATAAAGTATCTGGCTTTGGCCGTGACGGCAAGCGCCTTTGCAGCGACCGGCGCGCATGCCCAATCGAGTGTTCAGCTGTACGGCCTGATGGACCTGAGCGTGCCGACCTACCGGACGCACGCGGATGCGAACGGCAATCACGTGATCGGCATGGGCAACGACGGCGAACCGTGGTTCAGCGGCAGCCGCTGGGGCCTGAAGGGTGCGGAAGATATCGGCGGAGGCTCGAAGATCATTTTCCGGCTCGAGAGCGAATTCGTGGTCGCCAACGGCCAGATGGAAGATCCGGGCCAGATCTTCGACCGTGATGCATGGGTGGGCATCGAGAACGACACGTTCGGCAAGATCACCGCAGGGTTCCAGAACACGATCGCACGCGACGCATCGACGATCTATGGCGACCCGTACGGCTCCGCGCGCCTGACGACGGAAGAGGGCGGCTGGACCAATTCGAACAACTTCAAGCAGATGATTTTCTACGCGGCCAGCGCGACCGGCACACGTTATAACAATGGCGTGGCGTGGAAGAAACTGTTCGACAACGGCATTTTCGCCAGCGCGGGCTACGCGTTCGGCAACTCGACGAGTTTTGGCTCCAACTCCAACTACCAGGCAGCGCTCGGGTACAACGGCGGGCCGTTCAACGTGTCGGGCTTCTATAGCCACGTGAATCGCGTTGGCTTCACGAACCAGTCGTTCTCGGTGGGCGGCAACTACACGTTCGGTATTCTGCGCGCCAATGCGGGTTACTTCCGTTACCTGGGCAATCAGGGCGCGCTCGGTCAGCGTCAGGACAATGCCTTTACCGTGTCGCTCAAGGTCTCGCCGAAGGGGCCGTTCGACTACGAACTCGGCTATCAGCAGATGCGCGTGAAGAACGCCGCTTACAACGGCGACGGCGATATCCCGAACGCCAACATCGGCGCGTTCGATCCGACCTCGGGCCTCCACAACGGTTACAAGGAAACGCTGTACTGGTCGGCGTTCTATCACCTGTCCAAGCGTACTGAAGTGTATCTGGCCGGCGACTACATGAGGCTGCATGGCGGCTACACCGTCGGCTCCACCTTCGGCGCGACCAACCAGCTCGAACTGACCACGGGCGTGCGCACCCGCTTCTGATCCGGTAATCGGAAGCGCGCTGAATCATTCATCGATGTGCTCCTACTAGCGGCGGCGGACTTTTCCGCCCGCCGCTTTTTTCTGTTTAGATGCTATGTGGGATGGCAGTGGCAGTAAGTCCGACTGGAGTAAAACGGGAGTTGTGCACTCGTTTCTCTGAAGGAGCACGAAAATGGATACGCCTGCCATTGGCCTCCCGCACAGGCTCCCAAGGCTGAAGATGAATTCGGTTGGCTGCGTAATACGCCTGTAGAACGCTCGCGTCATCCTCGCTGACGGCACGCAATATCACGCGTTCGGTGGTTAGTCCTTCGTCTGGAAGGTTTGCCGCATTTGTCATCGATCTATCGCCCTTGGCATGCAATATCGCGCGTGATTGCAGCGAACTCAAAAACTACTCCCGGCACCTCCGACATGGGTGTTCGTGTATGACGTGTCCCGCAATCAAGGGACTTCGTCGCCGAAGACGTCGAACGCCTTCACCCCTTGCGGAACATCGGCGCTCCCCACGGCGCACCGATCGTGCCGCCGTCGACGACGATTTCCGCTGCCGTTACTCCCGAAGCATCGTCGGATGCGAGGAAAAGCACGGCCTTGGCAACCTCTTCAGGTGCGGCGAGGCGGGCCATCGGAATGCGCGGCGCGAGTGCTTCTTCGGTCGCGTCGAGCGTTGCGCCGGCTCGTGCGCCGCGCGTCCAGATCGGCGTGCGCGTGCCGCCGGGAATCACGGTGTTGACGCGAATGCCGCGCTGCACGAGTTCGGATGCAAACACCTTTGCCATGCCGGTCACGCCTGCCTTCGTTGCGGAATAGGCGGCTGACCCTGGCGAACCCAGTTCGCGCATCACGGAACCGTTCAAGACGATCGAGCCCCCGGCGCTCATCAACGGCAGGGCCGATTGAACCGTGAGAAAGACAGCGGTGAGATTGGTGCGAAGAATCGCCTCGAATGCAGCGGCGGTCGTGCCGCCGAGCGGTGTCGGACCGGAGATTCCGGCGTTGGCGAAGACGATGTCGAGTGATCCGAATGCTGCCTGGATCTGCTTGAACATCGACTCGATCGCGGTCTCATCGTCGAGATCGACCTGAATGCCAAGCGCGTTTTCGCCGAGCTCGGATACGGCCTGATCCAGTTTTTCGCGATCGCGGCCGGTGATCGCGACACGGGCGCCTTCGGCGATCAAGAGCTTCGCTGCAGTAAAGCCAATGCCGCTGTTGCCGCCCGTGACGAGCGCTGTTTTTCCAGTAAAACGCATATCCTTCTCCTGTGCATTACGCCGCGAGATCATGTCCAAAGTGCTACCTGCCGGCGGCGCAAGAACCTCGCAAAAATCTCTGTTAAGCAGCGCAGAGCAGCCGCTGCATCCGAACTGGCACGAGTATCGTCAACACTCATTCTGTATGTTGATCATCATGCAGAAATTCAGTATTATGCTCATCATGCAGATTGTCAAGCGTGATGAGGCGGAAAAATGGGTTATTCGCAGGCACAGAAGGCGGAGAGCCGGCAAAGGGTTCTGGAGAACGCATCACGACAGATCCGCGAACACGGTATCGAGGCGCTCGGCGTCGCCGACTGCATGCGTAGCGCGGGGCTTACGCACGGCGCGTTTTATGGCCATTTCTCGTCGCGTGATGCGTTGATTCTGGAGGCGCTCGAGCATGCGGTTAGCCAGAGCGAGAAGCGTATCGCGTCTCGCGCAGCCGGTTCGGCGAAGCGTGGAGAAACGCCTCTGCAGTCTATTGCCGAAGCTTTTCTTAATGAGCGTCACGTGAAGAATCCCGGCAATGGATGCGCGCTGTGCGCGCTCGCCGGGGAAGCGCGGCATGCGAATCCGGAGGTCAGGGAACGGCTTACGGGTTACGTGCGCAAACTGGCGTCGCAAATAGCGCAAGCCGCATCCAGCGATAGCAAGGACGCTGGCCTGGGTATCGTCGCGACCATCGTGGGAGCGATTACGCTTGCGCGCGCCGTTGACGACGACAAACTGGCGAAGTCGATTCTCTCCGCGTCGCTCGCGCTGATCTTGAGTGGCGACTCATTGCGGGTGAGTTGAGTGTTCTGTTCGCTCGAGATCGGTGACATTCGGGCTGACCGCTTACTGTTGAGCCAGCAGGAGCCCGGGGCGGCTGGACAGGAACGTCGCCATGCTGCCGGAGCAGACTGCCACGAAGCCATTGACCGTTGCGAACGCGACAATCAACGACGAACCGAGCACGAGCGATTGCCTGAGAACGCTGCCGTTGTGATAGTCGATGAACTGCGGCAGCAGTGACAGAAAGATCATCGCGAGCTTGGGATTCAACATACGTGCGGATTTGAGGCGATCGCGCAATCGACGGATCACACCACAACGGGCCGGTGTGCGCCGGCCCGTTGTGGCATGAGATTCCAACAGCGTTACTGAAAGACTGCGGAAGCGCTGACCCTTCGACTACGCTGCCTTGAGCAGTCCAAGTTGTTGCAGCGCGGTCACGCCGTCGTCCAGTCCGATTTCTTCGACGATCTTGCCGCCTTTGAGCCGTAGCACGGTCGTGCCGCTGAAGTGCATTTTCCGGCCGGTCGCAGCAGGTAACGACCCAATGATGAAATCGCTGAATGCTGGGCCGGTATGCGTGCCGCCACCCTCCCAGCGGCCGACGACATAGTCTCCCTCGGCGATGAGATCGGCGGCGCCCCAGAAGTTGAGATCCGGAAACGCCCGGCGGAAATCGGTCATGAATGCCTTGATGTCCTCGCGGCCGCGGCGCGCCTCGTGCAGCGAGTATTGAAGCAGCATGTCAGGAGCAGCAAGTTCGTCGACAATGTCGAGGTTGCATGTCTTGCCCCAGAAATCGGTGAACCAGCGGCCTACGACTGCCTTGTTGTCATCTTCCTTTGACATGGTGAATTCCTCATTGACTGTGGTCGAAAGAGGGAAACGCAATCGCCTCCCTCTGTCCGAACAATATGGGTGCCAGCAGTCAGTCGCCCCCCGTTTCTTGCTGCAATACTCGAAAAACCGACGTGCAGCTTGTGGTGACGGCGGTCACGACGCGAGTCGTTTGTATGCAAGGGCACCAGAGGTCGTAGCGAAGTGAAATAGACAGCAAGAATCGGAGTGCCGGTGCCGACCTGCTGCCGTAACTTGTCCATGCGATCGCACAGTAGCCGAGGCCGGCGGATGAAGGACGGTGCGCTCGAACTACAGGTATCTTGCGAGCGCCCGGAGCGCCAATTCAATTGTCGGCGCAGTGCTCGCCTGTCCCGCATTGACAGGAGCTCAACCATGTTGCCATTTCTCTCGCTTCACGCACTCGCAGCCCAACGCGGCGATGGACTGCGCCCTGAACTGCTAGCCTTATTTGAACGCAATGCCGGATTGGAGACAGGTCTCGTGGCGATCATCGAACCTGTCGAAACAGCGTCTCTTTCTCAGGTGGCAGGCGTCGTCCTCAATGTCCCCAATGTCGCCAGGACATGAATGGCAGGAACTGTGCGACGGCGAGCACCCATGTCGCGGCACTGCCACGACCGCCGTCTCTGTTATTCCGTTTCGCTGTCGTCAGTGTCCGCATTGGCGGCCAACGCTTCCTGATTCATGGCGGCGGCCGCGAGTGTGGTCGCATGTGCAGGATGCGCTTCTTTCCGCTCGCTGTAGCGATCGGTCAGGTAATCCGAGCGGTCGCGCACAAGCAGTGTGAACTTGTACAGTTCCTCCATCACGTCGACGACGCGATCGTAATAGGCCGATGGTTTCATCCTGCCGTTGGCGTCGAACTCCTGCCAGGCCTTCGCGACTGAAGACTGATTCGGGATGGTCACCATGCGCATCCACCGGCCGAGAATGCGCAGTGCGTTCACGGCGTTGAACGATTGCGATCCGCCGCACACCTGCATCACCGCGAGCGTGCGGCCTTGCGTGGGGCGAACGCCGCCGCTTTCGAGCGGTAGCCAGTCGATCTGGTTCTTGAATACCGCCGTGAGGGTGCCGTGACGTTCCGGGCTGCACCATACGTGGCCTTCCGACCACTCAGAGAGTTTGCGCAGCTCGACCACTTTCGGATGATCGGCCGGCACGCTGTCTGCGAGCGGCAGGCCGTGCGGATCGAATACCCGCGTATCCGCGCCGAAATGGCGCAGGAGGCGTTCGGCCTCGAGCGTGAGAAGCCGGCTGTAGGAGGTGGGGCGCAACGAGCCGAACAGCAACAGGATTCGCGGAGCGTGTTGCGAAGCTGTCTGCGATTCAAGCTTCTGCAGATCCGGTGTGTCGAGGTGAGCGGCACTGACGTTGGGAATGTCGTGCGTCATTAGAGAAGCCTCTTTCCTTCGCTATCGACCACCCGCTCGCCATCTTCTTTCGTGAATGCGCCCTTCTGCCCAACCGGCAGAATGTCGAGCACGACCTCGGAGGGCCGGCACAGGCGCACGCCAAGCGGCGTGACGACAAACGGACGGTTGATCAGGACCGGATGTTCCATCATGGCGTCGAGCAGGCGCTCATCGTTCAAGGACACATCGTTCAGACCCAGCTCGGCGTAGGGCGTACCTTTTTCACGCAGCGCGGCGCGTACTGTCAAGCCCGCACGAGCGATCAGGTCCTTCAGTGTCTCCCGGTCGGGCGGGGACTTCAGATACTCGATGATTTGCGGTTCGATTCCGGCATTGCGGATCATGGCCAGCGTGTTGCGCGACGTGCCGCAATCGGGATTGTGATAGATCGTGACGCTCATAACGGTTGTCCCTTAATGCTGTGTTTCGCTTCGTACCAGTGCTGCGAGCGGTTGACCGCACCGACAACGAACAGCATCACCGGCACTTCGATCAGTACGCCGACCACGGTGGCCAAGGCCGCGCCGGAATGAAACCCAAACAGGCTGATTGCCGTGGCGACTGCCAGTTCAAAGAAATTGCTAGCGCCGATCAGACTGGACGGCCCCGCAACACAGTGCGCAACACCGAGCCGCCGATTCAACAGATAGGCGAGTCCTGAATTGAAGAACACCTGTATCAGGATCGGCACCGCGAGCATGGCGATAACGAGCGGCTCCTCGACGATCGCCTGCCCCTGAAACGCAAATAGCAGTACCAGTGTCGCGAGCAATGCGCTGATCGAATACGGACCGAGATGCGCGACCGCTTGTCGGAAATACGCTTCGCCTCTGGTCAGCAGATGTCGGCGCAACAACTGGGCAAGGATGACGGGAATGACGATGTACAGCCCAACCGACATGATCAGCGTATCCCACGGCACCGTGATCGCGGACAGGCCCAGCAGCAGCGCGACGAGCGGCGCGAATGCCACGATCATGATGGAGTCGTTCAGCGCTACTTGCGACAACGTAAAGTACGGGTCGCCCTTGCAGAGTTGCGACCACACGAACACCATTGCTGTGCAGGGGGCGGCGGCCAGCAGGATCAGACCGGCAATGTAGCTGTCGAGCTGGTTGGCGGGAAGCCACGGCGCAAACACATGACGGATGAAGATCCAGCCCAGCAACGCCATCGAAAAGGGTTTGACGAACCAGTTCACGAACAGCGTGACGCCGATGCCGCGCCACTGGCTCTTGACCTGAGTCATCGCCGTGAAGTCGATCTTGACCAGCATCGGGACGATCATTACCCAGATCAGCACACCGACCGGAAGATTCACCTGCGCGACTTCCATGCGGCCGATTGCCTGGAAGAACTGAGGAAGTAGCTGACCGACCGTGATGCCACCCACGATGCAGAGCGCAACCCAGACCGTCAGATAACGCTCGAAAAATCCAATCGCAGGCCGTGTGCCGACGATCGCTGTATCAGTGCTGCTCATTTGATTCCTTTGCGGGGCTTTCGACAATGGCGCGCAATTCGCGCTGGATCGCACTGCGATCCAGCACATGCGACTCGGTAAAACCGGATGCCGTCGCCTAGGTTTTCGAACGCGACAGGGATGGGCCTGCGCTTCACGGCGTGTTCCCGCAGCAATTGGGGAGATCGCTCGCGGCACAGGTCGCGCCCGCACAGCAGTTCTCCGTCAGGAAACCGATCAGGCCCGTCATGGCGTCGAAGTTCGCCGTATAGATGATGAAACGCCCCTCCTGTCGCGGCTTCACCAGGTCTGCGTGTGACAGATCCTTCAGGTGGAACGACAGGCTGGAAGGGGAAACTCCAAGCTGCTGTGCGATTTCGCCCGCAGCGATGCCTTGTGGACCAGCCACAACCAGCAGGCGGAAGATCGCGAGGCGCGATTCGTGGGCGAGCGCGCCCAAGGCGCGTACAACGAGGTTCGAGTCCATGCGCGAACGATAGATCATTCATTTCTATATTTCAAGTATCATTGAAATGACGATGATGCTAAGGCGAGTGCCGCTCGATAGGCGAACGGACGAGCAGAGGCGCAGCGACTGCGATTACGCATAAAACGGCCACTTGGCCAGCCGAAACCTGTGTCACTTTTTGGGGGTGCGCCAGCCTTCCGCAGGCCGACTACTGAAGGCTCACCGCGCCAGATCGACATCGGGCCGGGTCCTGTCACAAGAGGTCTTTGGACAGGCACGCCGGAATCGTTGAGAATCGTGCGTCGAGGTTCGGTCCTCGCAGCGTCGTCGTTTCTATCGTTAGGCCTTTCAGCCAGAGGTGGTCGTGAACAGCGTTTCAATTGAGGCCGTCGCACCGGGCGATGCCGACGTGTTTGTGGCACGTCAACCCATCATGGATCGGGCCGGCCGCGTTGTCGCCTATGAGCTTCTTTTCAGAGACGGCCCCGTCGGCGGGGCGCGGATTGGGGACGAACTGCGCTGTACGACGGCGGTGATTGAACGCGCAGTGGGCTCGATCGGTCTCGAACGGCTTGCCGGCAACAAGGCCTGCTTCCTGAACTGCCCGCATGACTTTCTGTTTTCGGACTACCCGTATGTGCTCCCGGCGTCACGCTTCGTTCTGGAGATTCTGGAGTCTGTCGAGCTGACGTCGAACCTCTCGCGACGGTGCAGCGAGTTGCGGGGAGCGGGCTTCCAGATAGCATTGGACGACGTCAGGAGCCTGACTGACGAGATCCGATGGTTTCTTCCTTCCGTCGACATCATCAAGATCGACTGGCCGTTCGTGGAAAGTTCGGCGTTACCGGAGCTGGTCAGTCAATTCAAACGTGCGGGAAAGGTCGTGCTCGCCGAGAAAATCGATAGTGCGGAGGATGCGGAGCGTGCGCGGCAACTGGGATGCGATCTGCTGCAGGGCTACTATTTTGCCAAACCGCAGATTCTTTCAGGCAAGCGTGCGATGCCGCCAGTCAACGCGATTCTTCACGTGTTCGACCTGGTCGGCAGCGATGCGCCGTTGGGGAGTGTTGCGCGAGCGCTGGGAGAGACGCCCATGCTGGTTGCCCAACTGTTGCGGCTTGCAAACAGCAGCGAGCAGCCTAACGGCAAAACGGAGCGCATTTCATCGCTCAAGCAGGCGCTTTCGATAGCCGGTAGTCGCAGACTTCTGCACTGGTGCGGGCTTCTGCTTTATGTGGGCCGTGACGGGCTTCCAATCGAGGACGATCCGCTTGTGTTGCTCGCGCAGCGACGGGCCCATTTCATGGAAGAGATGATCGGCGCGATCCCGGAAGGATCGCGCTCGCTGGCGGCCGAGGCCTATCTGACGGGCATGCTGTCGCTACTGCATGTCGCCTATCACATGGAACTGCGCAGCTTCGTCGACGAGCTCCCTGTTTCCGATTCCATCCGCGTGGCTATCCTCAACGGCGGCGGCGTACTCGGCGAATTGCTGTCGGTCGCGGCGCTGCTTGAGCAGGACGACGTGGAGGCGGCGACGGCGAGGCTTCAACGGCTGGCGGTTTCTCCCGCAGCGGTTCGGAAGATGGTCGAGTGCTACTGACCGAGGGGCGGCTATGTCCGGACGAGCGCGGCAAGCATGCCACCAGCCAGGCGACTAGGCATACCGGGCTTCGTTGAGGTCGGCGATCAGTGTTGGACCGGTTGGATGCCAGTCCAGCCTTGCCTGGGTCTGAGCACTGGAGGCCGGCATATCCAGTCCGACGAACATGGCCATCCATCCAAAATGCGATGAAGCTTCATCCGGGCTGATCGAGACGACGGGCAAGTTCAGACCCCGGCCAAGCACCTCGGCGATTTCGCGGCTGCTGATCCCTTCGTCACCGACCGCGTGATACCGGGCGCCCCGTTCGCCCTTTTCCACGGCGAGCCGATAGAGACGCGCCACATCGGAGAGATGGCCGGCCGGCCAGCGGTTGCGGCCCTCGCCCACGAAGGCGCAGACACCTTTCTCCCGGGCGATGGCAACGAGCGGCGTGATGAGACCCTGCCTGAACGGATTGTGAACCTGAGGCAGACGGACCACCGACACGTTGATGCCTGTCTCCAGGAGCGCATTCCCAGCCAGCTCGGACGCGATCCGCGGATTGGGATGGCGGGTATTGAAGACATCTTCGGTTGCCGGTTGACCGTGCTCACCGCTACCCATACCGGTTCCGGAGGTGATGACGAGGGGGCGGTCGGAGTCGGCGAGCGCGGAACCGAGCGCCGCGATCGCACGTTTGTCCTTTTCGCAATTCTCGACGAATCTCGAGAAATCGTGATCGAATGCCGTGTGGATGACGGCATCTGCTTTTTCGGCGCCGCTGCGCAGGCTCTCCGGATCCTCCAGGGTTCCGCGATGCACCTCCGCCCCTGCATCGATAAGCGCTTGAGCGCCCGCGTCGGAACGCGTCATGCCGATCACCTGATGACCCGCCTTGACGAGTTCGGGAACGATGGCCGTGCCGACGAAGCCTGTCGCACCGGTCAGAAAGATACGCATAGTGAAATCTCCTTGGTTGCCAGCGCGACTATCCATTCATTTCCGGTTCCGTTGAAGTAGTGACGTCATCATATTAAAAGGACTAACAGGATCCCGGTGCCTGGTCGACCAGTCCAACGCTGGCGCCATCCGTCGATCCGCTTCAACCCGTTCACCGGCGCAATCTTTACAAAAGGCTGAATATCCGTATCAGGAGCGCTTTGAGGCGCGCCCTTTCTTCTGTACGCTGTTATCGACAGGCAGACGCAGATCGGCCTGTTGCAGGAGACAAGCCGCCCGGCGCTTGCGGGACGGCGCACCGTTTGGTGGCGGTGGGCCCAGACCCACTGAAAAGGAGGCATTCATGGAATCGTCTTCAGGCCCGCAACCGGGCGCCCAGGCCGGCCACGTCGCGGAAACCCGCCATGGGTCGATGCCCAAACTGGCGCTGGCCGCCATCGGCATCGTGTTCGGCGACATCGGAACCAGTCCGCTCTACACCATGAGTACGGTATTCGACTCGGGCCACGGGTTGGTCCTCAACCGTTTCAATGTGCTGGGCGTGGTGTCGCTCATCATCTGGTCGTTGATCATCGTGGTGTCGTTGAAATACGTGACGCTGATCATGCGCGCCCATAACCACGGCGAAGGCGGCATCATGGCGCTGCTGGCGCTGGCCTCCAGTTCGGTGATGGACCGGCCCCGCCTGCGCCACGGGCTGCTGCTCGCCGGTGTGTTCGGCGCGGCGCTGTTCTACGGCGACGGCGTCATCACGCCCGCCATCTCGGTGCTCAGCGCGGTGGAGGGGCTGGAAGTGGCGGAGCCGCAGCTCAAGCCCTTCGTGGTGTCGATCGCGCTGGTCGTGCTGATCGCCTTGTTCCTGGTGCAGCGGCACGGCACGGCCGGCATCGGCGCGGTGTTCGGGCCGGTGATGGTGCTGTGGTTCGGCGTGATTGCGGTGTCGGGACTATTCAGCATCGGTCGCGCGCCGGCCATCCTCGCCGCTTTCGATCCGTTCGTGGGCCTCGAATTCCTGGTGCGCAACGGCTGGCGGGCCTTTGTCTCGCTCGGCGCGGTGGTGCTGGCGCTGACCGGCGCCGAGGCGCTGTATGCCGACATGGGCCACTTCGGCGCGCCGCCGATCCGCCTGTCGTGGTTTGCTCTGGTGCTACCCGCGCTGGGGCTCAACTACCTGGGCCAGGGGGCGCTGCTGTTGTCGGATGCGAAGACCGTGGACAATCCCTTCTTCCACCTTTTCCCGTCGATGACGCTGTTCCCGATGGTGCTGCTGGCCACGGTGGCGACGGTGATCGCGTCGCAGGCGGTGATCAGCGGCGCGTTTTCCATGACCAAGCAGGCCATGCAACTGGGCTTCATGCCGCGCATGGGCATCGTCTACACCTCGGAACGCGAAGTCGGGCAGATCTACGTGCCCGCCATCAACTGGCTGCTGCTGATCGCGGTGGTGGGGGCGGTGCTGGGCTTCGGTTCCTCCACGGCGCTGGGGTCGGCCTATGGCATCGCGGTCACGGGCACCATGACGATCACCACCTTCCTCACCTTCTACGTGGTGCGCTACGCCTGGCACTACAACTGGTTGTTGTGCGTGCTGGCCACCGGTTTCTTCTTCGTCATCGACCTGGCGTTCTTCTCGGCCAACCTGCTCAAGTTCGTGGATGGCGGATGGTTCCCGTTACTGCTGGGCGCCATCATGTTCACCGTCATGTCCACCTGGCACCGCGGCCGTGCGCTGATGGTCGAAGAGGCCAGCATTCATGCCGGTGCGCTGCCGCTGGGCAGGTACCTGGACAGCCTTTTCGCCAGGGAGACGATACGCGTGCCCGGCACCGCCGCGTTCCTGACCATCGACCCCAACACCGTGCCGCACGCGCTGGTCAACAACCTGGCGCACAACCACGTGCTGCACGAGCGTGTGCTGTTCCTGCACGTGACCAACCTGGATGTGCCCTATGTGCCGCGCGAGCAGCGCGTCGCGATCACGCCGCTGGGCCACAACTGCCACAGCATCGTCGTGGCCTACGGCTTCAAGGACACGGCCAGCCTGCCGCAAGCGCTGCGCGATTGCGAGCCGAAGGGCCTGGTGATCGATCCGGCGCGCGTGTCTTATTTCCTCAGTCATGCCACCGTGGTGGCGACCGGAGGCAAGGGCATGTCGGTATGGCGCGAACGACTGTTCAGCGTGATGGCGCACAATATCGGCAACCCCGCGGCTTATTTCAAGCTGACCGCGAACCGGGTGATCGAGCTGGGCTCGCGCGTTGAAATATGAAGAGACTTTTCGTTTGCTGCGACGGCACATGGAACTCGGATAGCGACGAGTTTCAGGGCGTGCCTGTTCCAACCAATGTCGTTCGCTTTTTCAACGCATTGAGTGAGCGCGGCGACGATGGCGTCGAGCAGCTCCGCTACTATCACGTCGGCATTGGCGCTAACGAAGGCCGGGTTCGCCGCATCGTGGACGGTGCGCTGGGATTGGGTCTCTCCCGAGACATTCGAACGGCGTACAAGTGGCTGTCCGATCACTACGAGGAAGGCTCTGAAATCTTTGTCGTTGGCTTTTCGCGTGGCGCGTTTACGGCTCGCAGCCTGGTGGGCATGCTTCACCATTGTGGACTGCCTCGCGAGGCAACCTGGGCGCTGGTCAAGCAGGCCTGGAATCTGTATCGGCTCGACCCAAAAATACCGGGAAACGTCAGCCGGCAGGAGCGGTTCTGCGTCGCGCATGGCACGCCGCCGCCCATTCGCTTCCTGGGGGTGTGGGAGACGGTGGGCGCGCTCGGCATCCCCCAAATTACGGACCTATTCGGCTTGGGGAGGCAGCGCTTCGAATTTCATGACACGCGGCTTCCGCCAGAAGTTGAACGCGCGGTCCAGGGCCTTGCAATCGATGAGCAGCGCAACACCTTCCTTCCAACGTTGTGGACGGACGACGATGGCTGCGATCCGGCACGCGTGTCGCAAGTGTGGTTTCCTGGCGTGCATGCCGACGTGGGAGGCGGCTACAAGGAGACCGGGCTTTCCGATGCCACGCTCAAATGGATGATTGCAGAGGCTGCGCAGTGCGGTGCGGTGTTTGAACCAGACATGCTGGACCAGCTGGCAAGCGCGGATCAATTGTCGCCGTCTGCGGTACATGGCGTCCTTCACAACTCACTCACGGGCTTCTACCGGAAAATCGGTTTTCGTCCCCGGCCCTTTCCCTATCTGGCGAGGAGCTCACGAAGGTGTTCGGAATTCATATCGGATCTGGCATTGGCACGGCAGGTCGGTCCGCCCATCTTTCAGGCTCCCTATCGACCGAACATAGACCCCGCGGCAGGGGTTCAGGTGCGGGTTTTCGCCAGCCCGTTATGGAATTGGACCGGTATTTTCATGAAGGAAGGGGCAAGCTACCGGTTCAAGGTGCCTGAAGGTCAAACATGGCTGGATGGAGACAGCGCATCGGGGGCGGAGGGAACGCCAGGTAACTGGATGCAATGCCTGTTTGCCTGGACGAGGCGGGTCAGGGACGCGAACTGGTTCGAACTCTGCGGTGCAATCTCATACGCAGGACAACCGGACTCGGCAGGCGCGTCACCTCAACCCTTCTACTTCAGAATTGGCAGAGAGGTGGAGATCAAGGCGCCTTACTCGGGTTACCTGTATTGCTTTGCCAACGATGCCGCCTGGGCGTATTGGAACAATCAAGGAAGCCTGCGCGTCGACGTTGCCGAATTGGGCGGTGTGCCGGCTGGCAAGGCGGCACACCCGTCTTCCGGCGAAGACCTGACGGCGCCTGCAACGGCGCCCGGCGGGTCTGGAGCAGGTCAGCCATCATGATGTGTCACGCAGTTCGTCAGATGCACTCGGTCCGCATTCACTGCGCGTTAAGGGGCGTTCATGAGCGACCAATCTTCCGGCCCTGCATCCAGGCAAGCCGACCGTGCCTCAGCCTGGAGCCTGATCAGACCGTACTGGGTCTCTGAGGAACGCAAGACCGCGTGGGGTCTGCTGGTCGCGATCGTCGCCATGGACCTGATTCTGGTTGGCATCAACGCTCGCCTGAATACGTGGAACCGCGATTTCTATAACGCACTGGAAGGCCGGAAGGTGCATGACTTCCCGCAGCTGATGTTGCTTTTCAGCGCGCTCGCGTTCGCGTTCGTGGGGATTTCCGTCTATAACCGCTATCTGCGCCAGATGCTTGGCTTTCGATGGCGCCAGTGGCTGACCACACGTTATCTGCAGGAATGGCTCGGCGACGGCACCTTCTACCGCATCGAGCGCGACCGGCTCACCGACAACCCAGACCAACGGATCGCCGTCGACCTCGCGTCATTCGCGACCACCACGCTTTCGCTCACACTCGACCTGCTCTCGACGCTCGAAACACTCGTCTGGTTCTCGACCGTTCTCTGGAGCACGGCGGGCGCGCTGGCCATCGAGATTGGCGGCACGCCTTTCCAGATTCCCGGCTACATGCTCTGGGCCGCTGTCGTCTATGCGATTGCAGGCTCAGTCCTGACCAACAAGGTCGGTCATCCGCTTGTGTCGATCAACTATCAGTTGCAACGCGTCGAGGCGGATTTCCGGTTCGGCCTGATCCGCTTGCGCGAAAACGCCGAGCAGATTGCGTTCTATGACGGCATGCGAACCGAGGCATCGACCGCGCAGGACCTGTTCGGCCGGATTCGCGAGAACTGGTGGCGCGTGATGAAGTACACGCGGCGCTACAGCTTCGTGCTCAATTTCTATGGCCAGATAGCCGAAATCTTTCCGATCGCCGTGGCATCGCCACGTTATTTCGCAGGCTTGCTCAGCTTCGGCACACTCATGCAGATCGGCGACGCATTCAGTTCGGTTAGCGAATCGCTTTCGTGGTTCATCAACAATTACGACACGCTCGTTCAGTGGCGCGCAACCGTCAACCGTCTGCGCGAGTTCAAGCGCGTCATGCAGCAACCTCATCTGAAGGAATCCGTGTCGCCCGCAACCGAGCATGGCGGCATCAATCTGCATTACGTCGACGAGAGCCGGCTCGCCACGCACAAGCTTACGCTGGCGCTGCCCAACGGCGAGACGCTCGCGAGCGTGCGCGACATTGTCGTCGAACCCGGTTCGCGCTGGCTCGTGCGCGGACCGTCGGGCGCCGGCAAGAGCACGCTCCTGCGCGCGCTGGCGGGTCTCTGGCCGTTCGGCAACGGTTCGATCGACGCACCGGTGAACGCGCGCATGATGTTCGTGCCGCAGCAGAGCTACTTGCCGGCTGGCACGCTGAAGGCTGGGCTCACCTATCCCGCGGCGGCCACCGACTTCAGCGACGAGGAATGTGACGAGGCGCTGCGTTTGTGCCGGCTTGAAGGCTACATCGGCCGATTGCACGAATCGCAGCATTGGTGGCGCATTCTCTCTCCCGGCGAACAGCAGCGGCTAGCCGTCGCACGCGTGTTGATGCACAAGCCTGACTATGTGTTTCTCGACGAAGCCACGAGTGCACTCGATGCCGCGAACGAAACGCATCTGTATCGTCTGTTAACCGAACGATTGCCGGAAGGAGCGATTGTCAGTGTCACGCACCGCCAGTCGCTTGCGAATCTCCATCAGGAGACGCTCGATATTGCGCGGGCGCGCGAGCACGTAGTGGCATATACACCGCCGTCGTCGACGTGATCGATTGGCCGCTACCTTTGTGCAGAACGTCCGGTTTCATCAAGCCACCGAACGATGTTCTGCACCGTGTCGCCATAGAAGGTGCGATACAACTCCTTCGACACATAGCCGATGTGAGGTGTTGCGAGTACGTTGGGCAATTCGCGCAGACGGTGCGGATTATCGAGCGGTTCGACGTCGAATACGTCCAGTGCGGCGCCGGCGATCCGACCGGTCGTGAGTGCCTGAAGCAGGGCGGCACTGTCGACGATCGCCCCTCTCGACGTATTGATCAGCCGGCTTGTGGGTTTCATCTGCGCGAGTTCCGCCGCGCCGACCAACCCTCGGGTTCGCTCGCTATACCGCACGTGGATCGACAGGAAATCCGCGGTGGAAAAGAGTACATCCTTGCTGACTCGTTGCACGCCTTTTTCAGCGGCACGCTCCTCGGTGAGGTTCTGACTCCACGCGATGACGTTCATTCTGAATGCCCGCCCGATGATGCCGACTGCCGAGCCGATATGGCCAAGGCCAAGCAATCCGAGCGTTTTGCCCGCGAGTTCATCGCCCAGCGAAAGCTGCCAGCCTCCCTCGCGCAGTGACTGATTTTCGCGGGGAATATTGCGGGCCATCGCGAGAATCAGCGCCCACGTCAGTTCGATCGTCGGCGTGGACGAATAGCCCGTATGACGAATGTCGATGCCGCGTTCCGCCGCCGCCTCCTGATCGATCGAAGCGTTCCCCGGGCCGGTCGAGGCAATCAGCTTCAGGTTCGGCAGACTTCCGATGACCACGCGGGACAGCGGCGTGCGTTCTCGCATCACGCATACGACGTCGAATGGCTGCAGGCGTTGAATCAGGCTTCCGATATCGGCGACGTGGTCGTTGAACACCGTCACCTCTGCCAGGTTCTTGAGCGGCGACCAGTCTGCCATGCTCAGCGCGACGTTCTGATAATCGTCGAGGACGGCTACCTTGATCGGGGGTGTGGGGTTCATATTGCGCGCTCCGTGAGTTGTAGTTGCTGCCAACCGAATGCTAGGAATCCCGGCCCGTCACGTAAATCAATAAGTAGCGACGTCACCCATCGCGAACCGCGATGGCTCGACATCAGCTTGTGATCGTCCTCATGACGCGTTGTCCCGGTGCTTGTCGAGGTGGTCGACCAGCATGCGCGCAGGAAGCGGCAGCGTGTCGAAATTGCGCGCGATGATCAACAGCGGCCGCATCGACCACGGTTCATCGAGTTCAACGACGCGAAACGGCACCGACTGCATATAAGGCGTCACGCTGCCCTTGGGAAGCACGCCGATGCCGAGCCCCGCGCTGACCATATTGCGCACGCCCTCGAAGCTGGTCACCTCGATGCGCACGCGAAGCCGTTTGCCGGCACGCTCTGCGGCGGCGCGGCACAATTTGGAAATGGACGTACCGTAGGGCATGCTGACGATATCGTCGTCCAGAACTTCCGCGAAGGTCACGCTCGCGCGCTCGGCGAGCCGATGATCCGACGGCACGATCACGACCAGCTTGTCGACGGTGTAGGGACGCCACTGCAGATCGCCGAGGGAGTCCTCGGTTGCCGCGCAGATGCCGAGATCGGCGACACCGCTTGCAATCGCCTGCACCACTTCATCGCTCGATTTCTCGGCCATGTCGATCCGCACTTTCGGATTGGTGCGCAGGAAGGTGCGCAGCACGCCCGGCAGGTACTGGACCATGGCGGTGAAGTTCACATAAATCCGGGTGTGCCCTCTCAGCCCTGCCGAATACTCAGACAATTCGTCCGATATTTGCTGCAGGTGCTCGCTCAGCCGCTTCGCATGATGGTAGAGCGCCTCGCCCGCCGGCGTGGCTTGCACGCCGCGGCTGTGCCGATATAACAGCGGCGTGCCGGCGTCCTCTTCGAGATCCGATACGCGCTTACTGACGGCCGACGCCACGATGTGCGTGCGGGCTGCCGCCGCGGCAATGCTGCCCTCCTCGATGACGGCCACGAAAATGCGCAGCGACTCCATGTCGAGTCGCAACGGCCGATCTGCTGAAACACGCATCCTTACTCCTTCGGGTTGGACATCCGGCCGCCTGGCACCCATCGCGGTTGGCGATGCCTCTATTGACCATTGAGAAGTTTTCAATGGGCCCGGCAACCGGCATCCTCTGTGCCATGGGGTTCGATCCGCGCCGGACCATCGGTCGAGGCGCGAAGCCGGGCAGCGTGCCTCGCGATTTTATGTCGAGGCGGCGGCGTTGTCCTGGACGCCGGAGCATTGGCCCTCCCAGAAGCGCAAGCCGGAGAACAGACGGCGCGCAGGAAAACTCCGTTGAAAATATGAAGGAGACGAACGATGGAACACAAACACCTCGCCTTGAGCGCGCGAACTCGCTGGTACGAGGGGCTCACGGCCATGCACTGGCGTGTGCTGAAGGCCAGTTTTCTCGGCTGGATTTTCGACGGTTACGAAGCATTGGCACTCGTCGTCGTGCTTGGGCCGATGCTGCATTCGGTGCTGTCGCCGGCACAAGCCGCGTCCCCTACGACCTATGCGGGTCTGGTCATCGGCATCACCTTGCTTGGCTGGGGGGCGGGCGGTCTGATCGGCGGGATTCTCGCGGACTATGTCGGACGCAAGCGGATGATGCTCTGGTCCGTATTCCTCTATGCGATGTTTTCAGGTTTGACCGCGTTCTCGCAAACCTTCTGGGTGTTGTGCGCGCTGCGTTTCCTGACTGGCCTCGCCATGGGCAGCGAATGGAGCACGGGCGTCGCGCTGCTGTCGGAAACCTGGCCGGAGCGGGCGCGTGCGAAAGGAGCGGGCTTTCTCCAATCGGGTTTCGGCTGGGGCACGCTGATTGCGGCGGTCGTCTGGTACGCGCTTTCGTCGACTCATCCACTCGGTGCCGAAACCTGGCGATTGATGTTCGTGCTTGGCGCAGTCCCCGCATTTTTCGTGCTGTACATCCGGCGCGGGGTCAGCGAGTCGGAGAAATGGCAACGCGCGGTGCGCGAGAAACGCTGGAGCGCGACGAGCACGACGAGTACGCAGCTGGACGCGGACGACGCGTCTGCATCCGATAAGCGCCCCTTCACGCTCACGCAGCTATTCAGCGAACCTGAAGCGCTGCGCCGTACGCTGCTTCTGCTCGTGCTGTCGATTGTCACGACCGTCGGCTGGTGGGCCATTTCGAGCTGGCTGCCGACCTATACCGTGGCGCTCGCTAAAGCCGAAGGTGTGTCCGACGCTTTGTCGTGGGGGTCGAAGATATCGATCGCGTACACCGTCGGCGCGATTGCGGCCTACATGATCGCGGGCTTCGTGGTGGATGCCATCGGCCGGCGGGCGTTCCTGTCACTCACTTTCGTCGGTGCGCTGGTCACAACGGTCATCACGTACAAGCTGACAACAAGCGTTGAGGCGATGATGATCGCGGCGCCGATCAATGGCTTCTTTACCCTGGGCTGTGCCTATGTCTGGATGGCGATCTACCCATGTGAACTCTTTTCTTCGAGCGTGCGTTCCACCGCGATCAGCTTCGTGTTCAATGCGGCGCGTCTGATCGCGTGGGTGTTCCCGATCATCGCGGGCAGCATGATCAAATCGTTCGGCGGTGTGTCGCAGGCTGCGTTGGCACTCGGCTCTGTGTATCTGCTTGGCATCGTGCTGCCGTGGTTCTTGCCCGAGACGCGTGGCGCAGGCATGCCGGATTGAGTCGCCCCAGAATTCTGGATACCTAACGCTATTTTTTGGAGAGAAAAATGTCTCAAAGTTTTCGCATTGGGCAGATCGTTCCGAGTTCGAATACGACCATGGAAACCGAGATTCCCGCCATGTTCCGTGCTCGCGAAGCAATCCGCCCCGAGCGGTTCACCTTCCATTCGAGCCGGATGAGAATGCACAAGGTCACGAAGGAAGAACTGGTCGCGATGAACAAAGAAAGCTTGCGCTGTGCGGCGGAGCTCGCCGACGCTCGTGTCGATGTCATGAGCACGGCGTGCCTGGTTGCGATCATGGCGATGGGGCCTGGATATCATCGCGAAACTGAACGCGATCTGTTGGAGATCGCGCGTGCCAATCATTGCATCGCGCCCGTCATGACCTCGGCGGGAGCGCTGGTGGAAGGTCTGAAGATCATGGGCGCTCGGCGCATTTCGCTGATGGCGCCGTACATGCGGCCCTTGACTGACCTCGTCGTCGCTTATATCGAGAACGAAGGCATTGAGGTCATCGATTCGATCTGCTTTGAGATTCCCGACAATCTGGAGGTCGGTTTGCGCGACCCGATGCAACTGGTCGACGACGTTCGCGGCTTGAACACGGAAGGCGCGGACGTCGTGGTGGCGTCCGCCTGCGTTCAGATGCCCTCATTGCCGGCGATTCAGCGTATCGAAGACATGCTGGGAATCCGCACGGTCTCGACTGCGGTATGCACCGTCCGGCGCATGCTGGATCATCTTGAGCTCGAGCCGATCGTCCCTGGCGCGGGGGCGTTGCTTTCCGGTGTGTGACCGGCTATTGCCGACCCGAACCGCGTTCCGCTGTATTGCCGTCGTCTCGAACCATGCGCTGAAACGCCGACAATACCCGCGCGCATGTGAGCGTTTGACGCCAGAATTTCTCCTTGAGTCGCGCGGTGGGGACCCATTGCCAGGGCAAAACAACGTTGACCGTTCCCCACGCCGGGCGCCAGCGTTCAGACACGCGGCGCCGTCGGAACAGGCTGATGGTCGGAATGTTGAGACTCGACGCAAGATGTCCGACACCGGAGTCGTTTCCGATAAACCAGCCGGATTCGTAAAGCCAGCATGCCAGTTCATGAGGGTTGCCGAATTCCGGAGCAGGAATGCCCCATCTTTCCAGATCGAACCAGCGCTCGCGTTCGTGAGGCGCGATCACGAAGTTGACGTCGTAGCCGCGTCGACGCAAATCGTGGGCTAATTTCACGAATCTTCGCGAGAACCAGCGTTTATCCTCCGTGCTGGCCTCGGGATGAATCGCGATCCGGCGAATGTACTGGCGGTGCCGCAGTGCGGGCGGGGGCGTCATTCCGTTGTGCAAACCGACATGCGATAGCCCGAGTTCGTCGCGGCAGAAGTTGGCGAAGCGTTCCGCCATGCACCCTGGGTGGTCCCCAAATACGACGTCGTCAAGATCGAGGACATACGGGTGAGCTTCCGTCAGCCGTGGCATCGGCTGATTCCGATGCATTTGCAGAACATTGTCGTACGGCGCCAGCGTTGCTCCGAGATCCGCCTCGTCCGGCAACGGTTGAATCGTGACATCGGGGAACCAGTGTCGCAATGCGTGAGCAGGGCGCCCGAATACCGTGACATCGATGCCGTTCCTCAAGAGATTCTGCACGATGACCATCAACACCAGGGTATCGCCGATTGCGTTCGACATGACCACGGCGATGCGTCCGGGTCTGTCGCCGATCATGCCGGGGAAGGGTAATGGATTCATGCGAGATTGGCGCGCAGCTGCTCGAATGCCTGGATCACCTTGCCGACGGACAACAGGTATTTCCAGTAACGCTCCTTCAGACGTCCCGTGGGCAGATAGGCGCCGCCGATCAGCACCCGTCCGGTCCCCCAGTCGGGGCGCCACGTGCGTGCGATACCACTGCGCATGAACAATGAGAGGGTGGGAATCTGCAGGTTCGATGCAAGATGGCCTATTCCCGAATCGTTACCGATGAACCACCCGCACTCGAAAAGCCACGCGGCGACGTGATCTAGCGAAGAGAGATCGGGCACCGCGATACCTAAACGCTCCACATGTTTCCAATCCTTACGCTCGTGCGACGCAACCACAAACTGCGGGCTGAAACCCTGGTCGCGCAATTCCACGCCCAGTCGAATGAAGCGTGACGCCAGCCAGCGTTTATCCGCCGTGCTCGCCGTTGGGTGAATGGCGACGCGAAGCGGATATTTACGGTGCAGAAGTCCCGGCGGCGGTGTGATGCCATTACTTTTTCCAGCATCCGGCAGACCGAACTCATCGCGACAGAATTGGGCAAGCCTGTCTGCCATCGATTCCGACGAGCGAGCGCGACAGATGTGATCGAGCAGGATCGCCCGGGGATGCGAGCGATCCAGCCCCGCAAACGGTCTATTGCCGTGCATCTGAATGACTGTGTCAAAGCGCTGCAGTTTTTCCGCAAGATGATCTTCGCCCAACTCCGCCTGTATATCGATACCAGGAAACCAATCGCGCAAAGCGTGCGCATGCTGGCCGAACACGGTGGTCGCGATGCCGTGTTTCTGGAGGTTGCGTGCAACCGTCATCATCAACAGTGAGTCGCCCACTGCTGGTGAAAGAATCAAGGCCACACGCGTTACGGGTTGGACTGCCTGCCGCATAGATACATCCCATTGGCGCACTCCCAACAGGTGGCGAAGCGCTTGCCAGGTCATGAACGAGTGAACGAGTACCGTTCGGTGAATTGGGCACAGTCTAGATTCAGAGAACGTTACTTGAGTTACAACTGCCATTACGCAGGGTTACGTTCGCTTAATCAGCTTGTCGGCCAGTCCATGCGGTTCTGTCGCGTTAAGGCGCAGAGGGAGAATTCGCGTCCAGACATCGGGTCGGTGACGAAAGGGACACCACGGCGGGTGACCGGTTCGTAGCGGCGCGCCTGCTGGTCCGACACTGCCGGGATATCGCCCATAATATCGATCACGCGCCGTACGGCGCGGATGGCGCTGGCCGTCGTGCTGCCGGTTTTCCGGTGAGCGGCGCGTCGCGCGATAGGAGCCAACCCGCAATCCTGTCATCAGGGATCCTGCTGGGTGGAGTAACGTATTGGGGACTCAATTTTTCGTCAGGTCAAAATGAGCTTTGAGGCGCTTATGTCCACGGACGCAGACACAATCACGGACGAACTCGTCGCCGGAATCGCGGATCGCATGGTCGAGGAGGGCCGGAAGGTTTCTCCAGTGACTATTTGGCCGGAGATTCCGGGCGGCTCGATTGTTGCCATTGGGGCGGCTTTGCAACGCTGGCGCGATGCGCGGCAGCCCGTCACGCCCCACGTGCAGGTTCAGGCCGGATTGCCGGAGCATATTGCCGAAACCATGATGAGCGCCGCGGACCGGCTCTGGATGGCGGCCCAGGGCGAAGCTGACCGGGCGGTCAGCCAGCATCTGAGCGCCGTGAACCAGCACCTCGATGCGGCCCGCGCGGAACGGGACGAGGTGCTTGTCGAGTATCAGAAGACTACGGAAGAAGTCGCCGCCGGACGTGAGCGGCATATTGCTCTGACGAATGCGCTGAGCGCCTCGGAGGAAGCGTCCGTGCGCCTCACGGCGGACCTCGCGGCAGCGGCCGGCCGCGCCGACGCTGCCGAGGCTCGCGCGGAGGAACTGGCGCAGCGTGTGTCGGCGGAAGAGGCCGCGTTGGAGCACACGAGGGCGGAACTCGACGAGGAACGTCGCGCACGTCAAGAACTGGCCGCAGCCGTTTCCAGCCAGAACGACCAGATTGCACAGACGAAGCAGGCGCTCGACGAGGCGCGGCAGGAGATCATCGCGTTGGGCTACGACTGCCAGGCGAAGTCGGCCGAAGCGGACAAGGCGGTGCAGGAGGCTGGTGCGGCGTTGTCGCGCGCGGAGGCCGCCACGGCGCTGTCGAACGAGAGCGTCGCGCGGGTCGCGGGCCTGGAGGCTGAGCGGGATGAGGCGCGCTTCGCACTCGAAGCAGAGCGCCAGACAAGCGCGGCGCGAAGCGAGGAGGCGTTGATTCAGCTCGACGAATTGCAGCGCGTTCACCGGGAACTGGAGGCGGCGCGGGAGCAGCTCGGCGCCATGACTGAGGCGAAGGCCGCTGTCAGTGCCGAGCTGGCTCAGGTTTCGCAGGACGCGTCTGTTGCGAGCGCCGAACTGGCGCGGGTCTCGCAAGATGTATCTGCCGCTCAGGAGCAGGCAGAGGCTGCTACGGCGCAAGCGAACGCGAGCCTCGCGCGGATCGCCGCGCTGGAGGCCGAACGCGATGAGGCGCACGCTACGCTTGCGGCAGAGCGCCAGGTGAGCGCAGCGCGGACCGGCGCAGCGTCGGATCAGCTCAACGAACTGCAGCGCGTCGGCCGGGAACTCGAGGAGGCGAGGGAACAGCTCAGCGCAATGAGCGCGGCGAACACCGCAGCGATCGCTGAACTGGCTGAGGTTTCGCAGAACGCATCTGCTGTGAGCGCCGAACTTGCCCAGGTCTCGCGAGAGGCGTCTGCCGCGAAGGAGCGCGCAGAGGTCGCCGAACAGCAGGCGGCAACGTTGCAGCAGCGTCTCGCGGAAGTCGAGCAGGCTCGCGCGGATGAAACGCGACGCAGCCATCAACTTGCCCTTCAAGCGGGCGACTCCGCGAAGGCGGAAGAGGTCGCCGAGTTACAACGCCAGATCTCGGCTCAGGCCAAAGCGCATGAAAAAGCCTTCAACGAGTTGCGCACGATTGCTGAACAGTGGGTGGAGCATGCGAAAGACCTGAAGGAACGACTTGCTTCGGCAAACGAGAAGCTATTGTTCATCGACTCGCGCAGCACAGGAGAAGTGGCGCTCATCCGGAAGCTCTCGTCTGAACTCGAGCGGCTTAAACCGGATAGCGAGTTGATATCCCGGGACACGCAGCAAAAGCTGATTGGCGCGACGATGGCCGAGCGGCTTTCGCAGAAGGGTTATCGGTATGACCCGGCGACGGCGGTGATGTCGAAGGTGGAGCGCTGAATTTCGGCGGGTTATCGGTGCGGTCAGCCTGAACACCGAAGCCCGCTGGATCTTTCGATCCTGCGTTGTGCGCGGGCGTCTGGTGATCCGCGAGGTCATGTTTGCCGGTTCGATGCCGGTTGGCCAACTGTAGCGGGTCGCCTTCTCGATGGTTGATGTTGCAGGTGTATCCGGGCTTGTCAATGTCCGAACCTGGCGGTCGATGGTGGTTCGTCGGCCTCTGCGGTCATCGGTAACGGGCATGTCCTGCCGATAGCGAATGGCCGCTTTAGAGCGCTTCGTGGGAGCGCAGTCGCCCCATTTAGACTGCGGACGTTCGGCTAGGGACCCTCGTACCGCTCCCATCGGCGCTAACGTTGCAGACGGGATCGTTCAGTCGCCGACTTCGTCCTGCCCGACTTGCCGAGTGTCGTGGAGGGAAGCTCGCCAAATTGGCGCAAATAATCTTGCGCGAATCTAGCAAAATGAAAGAACCCCCAGTGCATAGCGATGGCCGTCACCGTGGCGTTGGTACCGCGCGCCGCTTTCAGGGCGCGCCGCGCGCAATTGAGCCGTCGCATCCTCAAGTATGCAAGCGGCGCGACACCATGAATCTGCAAGAAGCAGCGCTGAAGCGAGGCACGACTGACTCCCAGCCCCTGACACAAAGTCATTACTGTCAATGGTTCTTCGGGGCTGCTTTCAATCAATGCTTGCGCGGCCTGGGTGATTCGATACGCACTACCCGACGGCATCTGAGAGGACCTGGCGGTCGAGTCGGAAAGGATGCGGAGCGTGCGCTCCAGCACGACCTTTTCCAGGTATTCGTGATTCAATGCCTCAAGCTGGCTTGAATCAGACGAATGTCGAAGCGACATCAAGGTATCGAGCATGTCGTTCAGATCACTGGAATCGACGCTATCGAACATCAGCGCCTGGCCCCCGTCTCCCGCCAGGTCGTAACCCAAGGTGTCGGCTGCCTGTAAGAATCGGTCCTGGCGGATCCGAAAATAGGCGATCTCGCTTGGCGGTAAAAGCACTTCGTACTCGTTGTTTGCCGGCAGGTAGGCGACGGTCCCTTGGGACAGAGCATCGAGGTCGCATCGTGCCCGACCTGAGACCGATCGGACGAAGCTCACCGAGCAGTAATCGGGCGGGAAATGTAGCCGCTTCAGCACGGTGCGATTCTGTCGTTCAGCAGCCACGAGGGTGTCCTGAAAACCCAGTTGCTGAAACCGGCCGGCAAACGCGCCTGCATCAACCTGGTCGTACTCGGTTGGCATCCATCGACGTTGAACGCCTGCGGCGTCCTCTACATCGGTCGTCGCAAGGTCCAGCCATGAGAACCCGTTGTCGATATCCGCCGCATGCTCGTCCGACGCGCCCTGGGCCGCCACATTGACTGATCGGTCCGGCAGATCCATGCGTAAATTTCCATGCGTGATTAATTTCGGATAGCCGAGGGGCAAACAATCAGGTAATTTGTTTTTGCATCACCGATTATAAGAAAAAGCCAGTGTCGTCAGAAAGCGCTTCACAAGCCAAAAAAATTCCGGGGAAAAGCAATTGGAGCTGGTACCTTCTCTGCCGCGCTGCTCGCGGCAATCTTCCGTGGCGACGCAAACGAGCGAGATGACTCGTGTCGACATAGCGTTGTTCAATGGCTTTGCGCTGCCAAAGATTGCGGCGCTTATCGAGATCTTCCAGAAGGCAAACGCACTCATCGCATCGCAGGGATCGGGCCGCGCACGCTATGACGTCTCGCTGCTTTCGGCTGCGGGTGGCCGCATCGCAAGCTCGTCGTCGGTGTTTGTCTGGACGGAGAGCGTCGAGTCGCACCGAGGTACGACTGACAGGCACCTGCTGTTCATTGCAGGCGGCGCAGGCGTGCAGCAGGCGCGCCGCGACGAACGCCTTGGCAATTGGCTGCGCCGTAGGCATCCCTTCAGCGAAATTGTTCATCCCATCGCGGAAGGACGACTGCTTCTGGAAGCGGCAGGGCTTCCCAGCCGCTATCACGCGCTTCTATATGGCAGCAACGAAGCGCACGAACTTTATCCGGCACCACTGTTTGGCGAAGCGCCTGCTGCCGTACGCACGGCACTGCGCATCGTCGAAGATGATCTTGGACCGGAACTGGCGCGGCAAGTCGCAGAGTCGATTGCGCCACAAAGCGAGACGCCCCTCAGCTCGTCCATGGCGCGCGGCGTGGCGCCTCAGGTCAGCGAGAAGATTATGGCGTCGGCGCGCTGGCTGGAGGCCAACGTCGATCGTCCCATCTCTATCGACGACGCCGCGCAGGTCGCAGCGATGAGCGGGCGCAACTTCCTGCGACGCTTCAAGAGCGAAATCGGCATGACACCCTCCGACTATCTGCTTCGCGCGCGCCTGAACATAAGCTGTCGGATGCTCGTCGAATCAAGCTTGCCGGTCGACAAGATCGCCCGGCGCTGCGGGATCGGCAGCGGCGGTCAGTTGGCCAAACTGTTCAGAAAATATCTGGCGACGACACCCACCGACTACCGGATGCGCGAGGAGGCGCCTCCAAGCAGCATCCTGATGCGTGCGCGGCACGGCTCGACTACGCAGTCTGGGACGGTATCCGAGCGGTAGTCACCGCCGTTACCCGCCGACCTGATGCACGCCGAAGCCGCGCCGCTGCCTGCCGGCGGGCAGCAAACCGCCAGCCTGTTCCAGGGCTGGCGTTACTCATCCCCACCGATCAGGGTTGGCGTTTGCCGCGGCCGCCAGCGGGTTTGCCAGCCTGCTTGTGTGAGCCCGCAGCCGGCTTGCCGGCGGGTTTGCTGCGTGGCTTTTGCACGCTGAATGGGCTACCGCTGGACAAGCTTGTGCCTTTACCCGCGGCCACAGCGCGCTGCGCCGCGGGCTTGCGTTTGTTTTCGCTACTTTGCGGACGCGGTTTTTTGTTGGGCACCTGCATGGCGCCCGGCGCAGCTTGCGGCACTTTCGGCTTCTTAGGCTTTTTGGGTTTCTTGATGATCTGGCCCGTCGCGCTAGTTTGCGGCACGCGGTGTTCGGCTTCAAAACCCGGCTCTTCTTCACGGCGCAGCGTTTGCCGGATCAGCGCTTCAATCGCGGCCAGTTGCGGCGCTTCATCCGCACACACAAGGGACACCGCCACGCCGCTGGCGCCCGCGCGGCCGGTACGGCCAATACGGTGCACGTAGTCTTGCGCCACGATCGGCAGATCGACGTTGATCACCAGCGGCAGGTCGTCGATATCCAGCCCGCGCGCAGCCACATCGGTGGCTACCAGCATCTGTACTTCGCCCGTCTTGAAGCGCTCCAGCGCACGCAGGCGCGCGGGCTGCGGTTTGTCGCCGTGGATGGTGTCGACCGCATAGCCGGCTTCATCCAGCATCGCCGCCAGGTAATCCACGCCATTGCGGGTTTTGACGAACACAAGCGCGTGCTCCCAGCTGTTCTCAGCCACAAGGTGCATGAAGAGGTCAGGCTTGTTCTTTTTATCCACCGTCACCACCCACTGCTTGATCTTGCTGGCCGTGGCATTGGGCGGGCTGACGCTGATATTGACCGGGCCGCGCAGAATGCCCGCCGCCATGGCGTGGATATCATCGGTAAACGTGGCGGAGAACAGCAAGGTCTGGCGCTGAGCAGGCAAGGCGGCAAAGACGGCGTTGAGTTCGCGCGCAAAGCCCAGATCCAGCATGCGGTCGGCTTCATCCAGCACCAGCGTTTGCACTTGATCAAACTGCACTGCGTTCTGGCGATTGAGATCTAGCAAACGGCCCGGCGTGGCGACGAGCACATCCACGCCTTTGCGCAACTGCATCATCTGCGGGTTGATACTCACACCGCCGTAGGCGGCCAGAAATCGGAGGTCGAGACCTTTGCCGTAAGCGATAAAGCTTTGCAGCACCTGTTCGGCCAGTTCACGCGTGGGCACCAGCACCAGAACACGCGCGCGGTTGCTGGACACCGCGGGGCCGTGTTGCACCAGCCGTTGCAACAGCGGCAGCGCAAAGCCCGCTGTTTTGCCAGTGCCGGTCTGTGCCGCAGCCATGACGTCACGGCCACTGAGCACAGCAGGAATCGCCTTGGCCTGCACCGGTGTAGGTGTCTGGTAATTGAGGTCCTGCACATTACGCAGCAAGGGATCAATCAGGCCAAGCGAGGCAAAAGACATTGGCGTATTCCGGGTTAAAGCCGCAATTCTAGCGGTTACCGCCTGATTGCGTTGCGCAGATCAATGGTCAAAAAGATCGACGTTGATTGCCACCGAAGTGTTATCGCGACACAACCGTTAGGTTTCTGCCGATCGACTTGCGACTTCATATCTGTCATGTCCAGATTCGTATCGCGGACATTGCAATCGGGGAGTCAGGCTTTTATGCCGCTCAGTCTGTACATGTCAGCAAGGTCTTCGGTTCCAGGTAGGCGCTCATCCCCCATCTGCCCATTTCTCGCCCGAGCCCTGAATGCTTGAAGCCTCCGAATGGTGCGCGCGGTTCATGGGCCAGGGTGTTGACGAGCACCCGGCCGGAATCAATCTGGCGTGCCACACGTTCGCAGCTTGCCGGATTCTTGCCCAGCACCAGGGCACTCAGGCCATAGCGTGTGTCGTTGGCAATGGCGATCGCGTCAGCCTCATCCTCGTAGGGGATGATCGTGAGCACCGGCCCGAAGATCTCCTCGCGCGCGATGCGCATCTGGTTGTTGGCATGCGTAAAGAGGGTGGGCTTCACGAACCATCCGGCGCGCATTCCATCGGGCAGGCCTTCACCACCTGCCAGCAGCGTCGCGCCTTCCTGCTGTCCGATACGGATGTAGTCCTGCACCCGTTCCCATTGCTTTTTGCTCACCATCGGACCGATGTCGGTGTCGGTATTGCGCGGATCTCCGGATCGGACATGCGAGACTGCCTCCTTCGCGATCTGCTCGAACTCTATCAGGCGACTGCGAGGCACGAGGATACGCGTCCCGGCAATGCAAGCCTGGCCGCTGTTGGCGAAACCCGCCTGCAGCACCAGCGGCATGATGGCGGCAAAATCCGCGTCTGCCAGTACGATCGTGGGCGACTTGCCACCCAGTTCCAGGGTCACGCGCTTCATTGTCGCGGCGCCGGTAGCCACCAGATGCTGGCCCACTGCAGACGAGCCCGTGAACGAAATCTTGGCGACGCCGGGGTTGCGCGCGATCTCTTCGCCGACGACCTCGCCCCGGCCATTGACGATGTTGAATACCCCTGGGGGGAGGCCGGCTTCGTGCAACGCCCTGGCCACGATCTGCGTCTGCATCGCGCTCATCTCACTGGGCTTGATGACGGCGGTGCAACCCGCCGCCAGCGCGGTGGCCAGCTTGTTGCAGATGAAGCCCGCATTGCTGTTCCATGGCGTGATCAGACCGGCAACGCCGATAGGTGTCTGGATGACCTTAGCCGAGCCGGCTTGCTCCTCGAACGCGAAGGACTTCAGTGTATCGATGGCCTGGGCAATGACATCGGCCGGATACGTTGCCATCCAGCGCCCGCGTACTAACGGCGCGCCGTATTCCATCAGGATGGCGTCCATCAACTCATCTTCACGCGCCGCCACGGCCCGGTGCATGCGCTGCAGGGCAGAGATGCGCTCCTCGCGCGTGGTGCGCGACCAGGCGGGGAACGCCGCCTGGGCCGCCGCGATGGCGCGCCGCGCGTCCTGCACATCGCCCAGCCGCACCTGACCGATGACTTCCTCGGTGCTTGGGTTGTGGAGGTCGAACCATTCCTCGCCGTGTGGCGTGACGAATTCGCCGTTGATGTAGATGTGCTCAATGCGTTGCATGTCGGCTTCCTCTGAATGTGATGCAACGAAGTCTAGGATTAGTTTATTGTTCTGATAAGCCGTCTTGTGGCTGATGATATATCCGTAAATTCGGGACAATCCATGCACAGAACAGGAATGACCGAGCTGGAAGTGGTTCTGGCCGTCGCACGCCGCAATAGCTTTCGTGGCGCGGCGCAGGAATTGGGGATGTCCACTACAGCCGTGAGCAGCGCCGTGGCCGGACTGGAGGCACGGTTGAGGGTGCGTCTCTTCAACCGTTCGACACGCAGCGTAGCTCTCACTGACGCGGGGCTGCGCTATGTGGAGCGCATTGCCCCCGCATTGGCGGAAATCAGGAGCGCAGGCGAAGAAGCCGGTACCGGCCCGGACGTGCCGAGCGGCACTCTGCGCATCAATGCACCGCAGGGCGCGGCAACCCTGCTGCTGGAGCCGCTTTTCAACCTGTACGCGCAGCGCTATCCCGAGGTACGGATCGACATCGTGAGCGAGTCGCGCATGATCGACGTCGTGGCCGAAGGATTCGATGCAGGTATCCGCCTGGCCGAATCCGTCCCGCAAGACATGATCGCCGTGCCGCTTTCGCGCGACGTCCGCATGCTTGTGGTGGCGACGCCTGAATACCTGGCGCGCCACGGCACGCCCGGACACCCTCGCGATCTGCTCCAGCACCAGAGCATCGGCATGCGCATGTCCCACGGTGGCATCTATCACTGGGAGCTGGAGCACAAGGGCCAGAAGCTGCAGATGGATCTGCCTGTGCGCATCGCGCTCAATGAATTGCCGGCCATCAAGCAGGCGGTACTGCTCGGGCTGGGCGTCGGCTTTATTTCCGAATGGTTCATCAATGAAGAGTTGAAGACCGGCGCTCTGGTGCCCGTGCTGGTTCCGTGGTGCCCGTCGTTTGGCGGACTGAGGCTTTACTATTCAGGTCATCGCTTCGTTCCCGCGCGGTTGCGCGCCCTTGTTAGCCTGGTCCATGAGTTGCGCCTGGCCGAAGCGCCGTAGGGGGAGACGTGTCCGCCAGGCGGAAGAGGCCATTCATCAGGTGGCGCCTTTTTTCGGACGTCATGCGCCGGCTTCGGGGCAGGCGCATTGAATCCTTTTGAATGCGCAAGTGCAGGTAAGTGGCCGCGCATCGACAGCCATGCCACGTGAACTCAGCGCAGACTTCTCACCTCGCTCGGCGTGACACTTCCGGCAAATCGATTGCCGAAATGGGTTCTCGTGTAGTTGACGACAGCAGCGACCTGATCGTCATTCATCGCGTCGCCAAACGATGGCATCCCCTTCCGGCCGTGCAGTACGTTGACGATGACGTAGGGTGCCGCTTCGACTGCCGGGTTGTCGGCGAGCGCCGGGTAGTGGCCCGCGCCCTGCGCGCCTTTTCCGTCCGGCATATGGCATCCCGCGCAAGTAGCGTTGTAAAGCGCTTCGCCGCTCGTTTCGGTGAAGCGGTAGTCCGGAGAAATCGCGAAGGTACGCGGTGCGTCCTGTGCCACGGCCTGAGCCGGCACCGTCGCGGCTCCCATCAACAAGCCCATCAGCAAGCCCATCAGCAAGCCCATCAGCATCACGCGCAGGATCAACGCCGGCCTATCCATTGACGATTCTCCGATGCAACCGGGTAATCGCATCCAGTGACGACAGCACGGCGCCTTCCTGCCATGCCGGGATATGGGAAGCGTGCTCTCCGGCAAGGACGATCCGTCCGTCGATCTGACAGAGATTCTCGTAATGCGCTTTTCTCAACTCGTCCGTCCAGGCGGCGAAGCAGCCATTCGTGAACGGCGATCGGCTCCAGCTCATCGCGAAGCCGTTCTGGTACTCGCGTGCATATTGCGGATGAATCTGGCTGCCCTGGCTCAACGCCACCGCGATCCGTTCCGCAGGGGGCAGTGCGCCCATCTCATAGCTGGCGGGTCCCCACATGTAGGCGCCGAGCAGCACCGCAGGACCGGTCGATCCGTAACCTGTCGCCGGATAGCCGATCGTCGAGATCGGCAGGTCGGTATGCGTGATGCCGCCGTAGATCTGCTCGTCTTCTTCCCAGAATCGCCGGCCGAACTGCAAGCCGATTTTCACCGAGGTCTCGTAGGGCACCGCGTCGATTGCGGCGCGCATGGCCGGGCCGACCGCCATGTCGATCTGACTCAGAATCGAGAGCGGAATGGTGCATACCAGCCAATCGGCGTGCGCGTTCCGTTCGGTCCGGGTAGTCGTCTCGGTATAGCGCACGGTGACGCCTTGCTCGTCCTGCATGATGGCCGTGACTCTGGCGTTGAACACGACGGCGCTCGCGACCTGCGAATAAAGCGCATGGGCAATTCTGTCCATGCCGCCGACGGGCTGGAAAATGGCGCTCTGAAAGTCCAGCTCGTTTCCAGACGAGAGCCATTGCCACAAACGCGATGCAAGCAAGGGGTCGCGCGGGAGCAGATTCGACGGCACGGCCTCGGGCATCAGCCCACCGCCATGCGCGATCTCGAATCCGCGGCGTTCGCTGCTTCTTCGGCTCGCCTGATAGCGGCCGTCCTGATCGAGCGCCCCCCATTGGCGCAGGGATTCGAGTAGCAGATGCGCGTCTTCGGCGGACAACGCATCGTCGAGCGCGTCCTTGTGGATTGCTTTGGAAAGCAGCTCGGCGATATAGCCTTGATAGTCGGTCTGCACCGCCCGGAATCGTTGCGGCTGGCCATCGAAAGCCTCCGTCGAATGCAGGTACGCGTTGTAGTTGACCTGGATGAACGGTTCGAGCGGCACCTTCAGACGTTTCGCGTAGTCGAGTACGCCCCGGTGGTGATATGGAATGCGCCACGGCCCTGGATTCAGATAAAGCCCGTCAGCGAAATCGCAGTACTGGGTGGCGCCGCCGAGTTCCGTGTAACGATCGCCGCCCCGGACAGTCCAGGCTCGACCACCCGCGCGGTTGTTGTACTCGAGCACCTGCACGTGGTAGCCCGCGTTCTTCAACTCAAGGGCCGCGACAAGGCCGGCCATGCCCGCGCCGAGCACGAGAATTCGCGTTCCTTTGGGCGCGCCATCGAGTTTGACTGGTCCGGCGTAGGTCGAGTTGGCGGCGAACCCAAGCGTGCCCATGCCTTGCATCATGGCGGCCGCGCCGAGGTTCTTGCCGATCAGCGTCAGCAGGTGCCGGCGGCTCATCGTACTTGCGGTCATTCTCGACATAAGGACGTGGTGCCCCGACTGGAGAGAAACGATGGCGAACGAATTGTGGCGCGAACGTCAGGAGGCCGCCTGCTTTCACCGTGCAGAGGCATCACGGATAGCGACGGAAACAGGCGGCGTGAGACGATCCGATATTACCCTCCCCGCGTACGCCTTCATCCAAACCGGACACAATAAGCAGGCGGCAAATGTGCTGAAATCAAATGCCAGCTTTCGCCGCCGTCGTCGGACGTCCATAGCGCGCCAGTGGTCGACGCCATCGCGAGGCGCGTGCCGGAATCATCAACAGCGAGCCCGTGCCGATACACGAGGTCGTACGCCGGTGCAGGCGGCAACCCGTTCGACAGGCGCTCGAACGTGCGGCCGCCGTCACGTGTGCGCGTGACGACGAACTGGCCTGCCACCGGGATCCGATACTGGTCTTTCACTGCGGGCACGAACCACGCGGTGTCGGGCTCGCGCGGATGCACGGCAACCGCAAAGCCGAAGCTCGATGGCTGCGCTTCGATCCGCTGCCAGTGCGCCGCGCCGTCGGTCGAGCGGAAGATCGCGCAGTGATGCTGCATCCACAGCACATCTGGATTTGCCGCGCATTGCACGACGCGGTGCGGGTCTTGCACGTTGCCGTCGCCGCGCCGCTCCGGCGGCATGTAGTCGGCCTCCATGCCTTCGGCAGTCAGGCGCCAGGTCGCGCCGCCGTCGCCGGTTTGCCAGACGCCGCCGCATGACACGCCGATCGTCACGTGCCGGCTGTCGCGCGGATCGACCATTACGGAATGGATGCCCGGCGCGTCGTAGCCGCCCCCGAACCATTCGCTGCGCTCCGGGTGATCCCACAGCGCACGGTTGAGCACCCACGTGTCGCCACCATCGTCGGACCGGAAGAGCCCGCCGGGAATCGTGCCGGCCCACAAGACGCCCGGCTCGTCCAGGCCGCCGGTTTCGAGCGACCAGATTTGCTGAAGCGTCCAGGGAGGGGACGGCGGGGTGGGCGCGGCGGCGTTCGCGTTGTCCGTGCCGGTGTCGGTGTTTGCACTCACGTTCGCGCCGTCACTATTACGCGTTTCGTCGGCAGGCTGCGGCGGGTAGACGGGGACCGCGCACTCTTCCCAATCCGTCATGCCCGCGCGCCTGCGATGCAGCTTCACGCCGAAGTGGCCGAGATTGAGCGCGGCATACAGTGAGCCGTCGCGTGGATCGGGCAGCACCATACTTACCGGCTCGCCGACGAAATACGGCTCACCGAGCGTCCAGCCACCCGCGTCATCGGCGTGCAGAACGAACAGCCCCTTGCGGGTTGCGACAAGCAATCGATCGCTCATATCGAGTGTCTCCTGTCGACCAGAGTTAGCGCTTTAGCGCTTACTCAGGTCCCATGCTTTGCGGTCGACCAGAGTTAGCGCTTTAGCGCTTACTCAGGTCCCATGCTTTGCGGTCGACCAGAGTTAGCGCTTTAGCGCTTACTCAGGTCCCATGCAAAGCTGCTGGCGCTTCAGCGCTTAGTTCGGTCCCATGCAAAGCTCGAATACGGATTGAACTCCCTTATCCGCCCGACAGCGCCTGTATGACGTAAACCCGGCTTTCCTTGCCAAGCGCTTCGGACAGATGTTGTCGGTCGCGCACCCGCCGGCCGTCGACAAACACGGCGAGATGCCGCCGCAGTGAGCCCTGATCGTCAAGGATGTAGCCGCGCAGCCGGGGTTGCGCGGCGAAGACGGCTTCGAGCGCTTCTCCGAGCGTGCGCGCGTCGATGTCGCGTTCGGGCGTTGCAATATGCCGCTGAATCGAAGCAGCGAAGAAGATGTGCGCCATGGCGGAGTAGGGGCGCGGGAATGGCCGCGTCCGTTGGTACTGTAGTTTAGACGATCCGCCATGTGCATCGGGGCGTTGCCCGTGTCGTCCGACCGGTTACGTTCGGACACACTTCGTTGCGAATCAGAATTTATGCGCCATCTACAATCCGCGAACGGAGAAAAAACATGATCAGACTTTTGTGTGTCGTTGCGCTTGCGGCTAGCCTGTCAGGCTGCATTGTCGCTCCACCGTACGCGTATGCACCCGCGCCGGCCTATGGATATGGTTATGCGCCAGCGTACTACGCGGCGCCATCCGTCGATGTCGGCATCGGCTTCGGGGGTTACGGGCACGGCTGGCGAAGATAGCCTCGTTGCGGCTCCGGCTCCGGCTCCGGCTCCGGCTCCGGCTCCGGCTCCGGCTCCGGCTCCGGCTCCGGCTCGGATCCCGTTGACGAACGTCTCGCTCGAGCCGAATACAGGCATGGCGGTTTCCAGACGGTCCCAATCCATTTCCCCGACTCCCCGACTCCCTGACGCGGGCCCCCCCTGTTGAGAACCGAAAGATCGGCGCAGCAATGAACAGTTTCGATACAGCAGTCCAGATCTTTCTGACGCACAACGCTTTCCACTCGGCGGCAATAAATCACGCGATAAGGGTGATAGCGGGCCAGATCATATTCAAAGGCCTCGTCCTGATCCCCGTGTTGTGGTGGATGTGGTTCAAGCCGGGTCCGCGTGATGAATGGAAGCGTGAGACGATCATCGCGACGCTCGCCAGCGGTCTTCTATCCCTTGCGTGCGGCAGGCTTCTTGCCTATTGCTTGCCATTCAGGCAGCGGCCGCTCTACAACCCGGAACTGCACCTGGACTTTCCCTCCGTCGGCCTGCATGACGCGGTTGTGCGCACATGGAGTTCCTTTCCTAGCGATCATGCGATGCTATGGATGTCGATAGCAACGGGCATCTTTATTGTCTCGCGACGCGCCGGCGTGTTCGCGCTGTTGTACACCGGTATCTTCATATGCTTGCCGCGGGTGTACCTTGGTCTGCATTATCCGACTGACGTTCTCGCCGGGGCGGCGATCGGCGTAGCCATCACGTATATCGCGACGCGGGATTTCGTCAGACCACGTCTTGCAGGACCGATCCTGCGATGGATGAACAGTTATCCAGGGCCTGCCTATACGCTGGCGTTTCTCTTGTCTTTTGAACTGGTCACTCAATTCGATGATCTGTTCCTGCTTTTCAGGGCGGGTTTGAAGGCGCTATAAACATATAAGGGTTCTTGCGGCGACCAAGCCTGACGTCCCGTTCGCGATTTTTTTCGATGCGGCCTGTCCATCAGCATGCGGTCCGCGCGTCATTGTCATGGCGGCCAGATGTCATTCACCCGCCTTAACCCCATGACGGAGGCTCATATGCAATACCTATTGATGATCTATTCGGAAGAAAACGGCTGGAGCCGGATGACCGACAGCGAGCGGCAGCAAGGGGTTGCCGCATATCACGCGTACACCGAATCGTTGAAAAAGGCGGAGGTGCTGGTGGGCGCCAACCGGCTGCAGCACACGAGCACGGCCACCACGGTGCGGCTCGTCGACGGCAAGCCGCAGGTGCTCGACGGACCGTATTCCGATTCGAAGGAGCAACTCGCCGGCTACTACCTGATCGACGCGCCCAATCTGGACGCGGCAATCGCGTGGGCGTCGCGTTGTCCCGGCGCGGCGCACGGCCTCATGGAAGTGCGCCCGGTCTGGACCGCCCCCTACGAAGCGCCATCTGCTGCATGAGTCCCTCCGGCGGCGACCGTGACGCTGACGGCGCCGCGCATTCGATTGCGGAGGCAGTCGCTCGCCGCAGTTACGGCAAGCTCGTCGCGCTGCTGGCGATGCGCACGCGCGACGTCGCCGCAGCCGAAGACGCGCTGGCCGACGCGTTTGCAGCCGCGCTCGCGGACTGGCCGCAGCGCGGCTGCCCCGCGAATCCCGAAGCGTGGCTGATGACGGTTGCGCGCCGCCGGGCACTCGATGGCGTGCGTCATCGCCGTGTTGGCGACGAAGTGGCGAACCAGCTCGCGATCCTCGCCGACGAGATCGACGAGCGCGAGGCGGGCATGTTGCCCGACCGGCGGCTTGCGCTCCTGTTCGCATGTACGCACCCGGCGCTCGAGGCCGCGATTCGCACGCCGCTGATGCTGCAGGTGGTGCTGGGGCTCGAAGCGAAGACGATCGCGTCCGCGTTCCTGATGTCGCCCGCCGCGATGAGCAAGCGTCTCGTGCGGGCGAAGAACAAGATCCGCGAAGCGGGCATTCCGTTCAGCGTACCGGAGCGCGAGGAGTTGCCCGGCCGGCTCGCTGCGGTGCGGGAAGCGGTCTATGCGGCGTATGCGGAAGGGTGGACCGATCCGGTCGGCGGCGACACCGAGCGGCGCGATCTTGCCGGCGAGGCGCTGTTTCTTGCCCAACTGCTCGTCGAACTGTTGCCCGAGGAGCCGGAGACGCTCGGTCTGCTCGCGCTGATGCTGTATGCGCAGGCGCGGCGCGATGCGCGACGCAATGCGGCCGGCGACTACGTGCCGCTGTCGGCTCAGGACCCGGCAACATGGAACGCGCCGATGACCGACGCCGCCGACGCACTGCTGCGGCGCGCAAGCGCATTCAACGCAATCGGACGCTTTCAGCTCGAGGCCGCGCTGCAGTCGGCGCACATCGACCGCTGCCGGACGCATCGCCCGAACTGGGATGAGATCGTGCAGCTCTACGATGCGCTGTTCGCGATTGCAGCGTCGCCGGTGGTCGCGGTGAACCGCGCGCTCGCGCAGGCGGAACGGGACGGCCCGCAGGCGGCGCTCGACGCGCTCAAGCCGTATGCGGACGATCCACGATTGGCCGACTACCAGCCGTATTGGGCCGCGCGTGCCAATCTGCTCGCGCGTGCCGGCGCGACGGCCGAAGCGCTTGGCGCGTACGATCTCGCGATCGGACTCGAGCGCGACCCGGCCGTGCGCCGGTTCTTGCAGCGCAAGCGCAGCGAGCTGTTATCGGCGAGAAGTTAGATCGGCGCCGCGCGTGACTATTTTGTGTGAGTCGAGTGATCTTCGAACGCGGCGACGATGCCGTCGATCATTGCTGCGATGCGCGCGGTATGCCGAAGATCTTGATGCGTGACGAGCCAGATTTCGTAGACCGCCCCACGCGCGGGTTCCGGCCATATCTGCACGAGGCCGTCGAGTTCGGCCAGATGTATCGGCAGCTCACCGATACCGATGCCGGCCTTTACCGCGGTACGCAGCATGAGACTGGAATTGAAGGTCGATACGATGCGCCCCGCGTGTATCGGTTCGCCAGCCAGAGTCGGTGATCGATTACCGGTCCAGTTTCCCTGATAGACGACAAGGTCGTGGCCCGCGAATGCCGAGCCGGCGGCGGGCTTGCCGTGCTGCTCGAGATAGGCATTCGATGCAAATAGCGCCATGGGCCAGCGCGCCAGGCGCCGCGCGACGAGATCGGGATTTTCCGGCCTGACTGACCGCACCGCGATATCCGCTTCACGCTTTGCCAGATTCAGCATGCGCGTCGACGTGTCCAGCAGGATGCGCACTTCGGGATGCGCAGCATGCAGGCGCTCGATGGCGGGAAGCAGGAAATCGATCGCGATCGAGTCGGTGCTGGTCACTCTTACGTCCCCCGCGAGCCGTGTATCCGTGCCTTGAGTTCGTATCACGAGTTCGTGCGCGGAGTGCTCCATTTTCTCCGCCGATCTCAGCGCGGCTTCGCCCGCGGCGGTCAACGCGTAACCCTCGGAGGTGCGCAGAAAGAGCGTTGCACGAAGGGCGTGCTCCAGTGCCGCAATCCGTCTGCCGACCGTCGCCTGATCGAGATTGAGCGTCCTGGCCGCTCCACGGAGCGTTTTTTCGCGCTGCACCGCGAGAAATACTCTTGCGTCATCCCAGTTCATCGTGCCGCCCTCCTGATGCAAATTTGCATCTCACAGTGTGAATAATGCTGCGCATATTCATCAATGTCGATGCCTATACTGAACGCAAGAGTTCCTCGTTCAACGATCCGCCCGGATCAATCGAGCCTCATCTATTGAAGGAGTGGTATCCATGTCTGCTTCGACTTATCGCGTGCCGTCGTCCATGACGGCCATTGAGATCAAACAGCCCGGCGGTCCTGAGGTCCTGATGCCGACTACGCGTCCGGTGCCGGTGCCGGACGCCGGTCAGGTTCTGATCCGCATTCATGCGGCCGCCGTGAACGGCCCGGACGTTTTCCAGCGCAAAGGGCTGTATGATCCGCCCCCCGGCGCTTCGGACATTCCAGGGCTGGAAGTGGCGGGTCAAGTGGTTGCCGTCGGCGCCGACGTGTCCCAATTCCGGATCGGCGAACTGGTGTGTGCATTGATTCCCGGCGGTGGCTACGCAGAATATGCCGTCGCACACGCCTGCAACACGATGCGTATCCCCAAAGGCCTGACGTTGGTGGAAGCGGGGGCCATGCCCGAAACGTTTATGACGGTATGGCTGAATCTGTTCCAGCGTGGCAAGCTGGTCGCCGGTGAATCGGTGTTGATCCATGGCGGCGCGTCAGGTATCGGTACCACGGCGACCATGCTGGCAAAGGCATTCGGCGCCGCGAAAATCATCACGACAGTTGGTTCGCAGGCGCATCGGGAGGCCAGCCTGGCGCTGGGCGCAGACCTCGCGATAAATTACCGCGAGGAAGATTTCGTCGCCGAAACCAAGCGGTTTACCGATGGAAGAGGCGCCGACGTGATCCTCGACATCATTGCCGGCGACTACATCGCCAGAAACTATGACGCCGCAGCCATGGACGGGCGGATCCTCCAGGTGGGCGTGATCAAGGGGCCGGCGAAAGATCTCGACGTCTTGCCGATGTTGACGAAACGCCTGACGCACATGGGCTCGACATTGCGATCGCGCACATCCGCGGACAAGGCGACCATCATCGATGAACTCGAGCGGCAGGTCTGGCCGCATATCGAGAGCGGCAAGGTCAAACCGGTCGTCTACAGAACCTTTGCGCTTGCCGACGCCCGTGATGCTCACGAGTTGATCGATTCCGGCACCCACTTTGGGAAGATTGTTCTGACGACCGGTGCCGATCTCATTGGTTGAAGACGGGTTGACAGTCAAAGCGGAGGCGGGCCGCGCCCGAGTAACTCATAAGGGGCGAACTGTGCCGGTTGCTATCGGAGACGGATTGCCTCGATGGCGCGATTTGATAGCAGACTGGCGTCGTTCGCTAGTGCGTGGCGCGATCCGCAGTCTTACGATGACCTCATGGAAGCCCCAACGAATGAGGAAGTCATGACCAAGCAATCCAACACCGCCCTGATCACCGGCGCATCCAGCGGCATCGGCCGGGAATTGGCAACGATCCATGCAAAGAAGAGAGGCGACCTCGTGCTGGTAGCGCGCTCACGCGACAAGCTCGACGCGCTGAAGCGGGAACTCGAGGCTCAGTACGGCATCGCCGCGACCGTCATCGCGGAGGATCTGTCGAAGCCGGGCGCCGCGCAACGGATCTTCGAGCAGACACAAGCGCATGGCATCACGATCGACGTGTTGATCAACAACGCCGGCTTTGGTGGACATGGGCTGTTTCACGAGCAAAACCTGGCGGGCATTCAGGCGATGATGCAGGTCAACATGGCGACGCTGACCGAGCTGACGCACCTCTATCTCAATGGCATGGTGCAGCGTAAGCGCGGTCGCATCCTGAACGTGTCGTCGACTGCGTCGTTCATGCCCGGCCCGCTGCAAGCGGTTTACTACGCTACCAAGGCCTACGTGACGTCATTCACTCAGGCCATTGCTGAAGAGGTGGCCGTCTATAACGTCACGGCAACCGCGCTGTGCCCTGGGGCCGTGGCCACCGGATTTGTAGAGGCCGGCAACCTCGAGGGCGTGGATATCTGGAAGCAGGCGAAGTCGGCGGAGTCGGTGGCACAATGCGGCTACGACGCCATGGAGCGTGGCGAACTCATCGCATTCAATGAGGGCAAGCTGAAATTCCTGCTGAACTGGGTCGTGCCACTGCTGCCGCGCAGGACCACGCTCAAGATGTCGCGCCAGGCAATGGAAAAGGCCTGACCACCGACCGCATCAGGCGATACACGATGAAACGAGCTAACCGCTTCGTGATCGGCAGCAACTGGAGGTTGATGCTGAGCGACATGCAGATCGATCCTTCCGCGGTGCTGGCCCACGCGGGCTTGCCCGCTGATCTGTTCCTTCGTGGCGACATCGCGCTGTCACCGCCTGACTACTTTCGGCTATGGCGTGGCATTGAGCTGGCCGCTGGCGATCGGCAAGTAGCGTTGTTGCTTGCCGAACACTTCAAGGCCGAAGCCTTTGACGCTCCCATCTTCGCCAGCCTGTGCAGCCCGAATTTCAACGTCGCCGCCAGACGCCTGAGTCACTACAAGCCTTTGATTGGCCCGATGCTGCTGGACGTCGATCAGAGCCTGAAATCGACGCGCCTGACCTTGAGCCTTTATGGCGCCGAGGACCGATTCCCTCATTCGCTCAGTCTTACCGAACTGGTGTTCTTCTGCCAGCTGATCCGGGTCGGCACGCGCAAGCGCATCGTGCCGCAGGCGACTTGTGTACCCGAACTACCGCGAGACATCGCGCCTTATGAAGCGTACTTCGGGTGCCCGTTGCGCCAGGCCGACAGCACTGAGATTCGTTTCTCAGCGGCCGATGCGTCCACGCCATTCCTGACCTCGAATGCCGCCATGTGGGACTTCTTCGAAAGCAAGCTGAACCAGAAGCTAGCCGATATGGACGCTCGCGCTAGCACCGCGGAGCGGGTTCGTGCGGTGCTTCTTGAGGCGCTCCCCAGCGGTGAGGCGAGTATCGAAACGGTCGCTGAACGATTGGCAATGAGCAAGCGCACGTTGCAGCGCAAGCTGACTGCCGAGGCCGAAAGCTTTCAGAGCGTCCTGACGTCGACGCGGACCGAACTGGCCGACCATTACCTGAAACGGTCGGCGTTGTCGTTGGCGGAGATTTCTTTTCTGCTGGGATTTCAGGAACCCAACTCGTTCATCCGCGCGTACCAAGGATGGAAAGGGATGTCGCCAGGTTTCTTTCGAATGGAGGTCCATTGATTAGCGGACCGCACGCGGGCATGATCAGTCGTTGAGCCGCATGCCTTTCATCGGCGACAATCCAGTTAGCCAGTTACTCAGCAAGCGAGACAACACCACTTCTGCGGCATGACTTGCGACTTCTCATCCGTCATTCACGCATCTATTGCCTCAAAAGCGGCGTGACAACACGTTGCAGGCGCTCGGACGTCCAAACGGGAGATTTATCGTCCCACCCGTTGTCCGCCAGGAGACCCGTACGTCCGATCGTGAAGCTCACTGGAATGCGCCACATGCGCCCATAGTCGCCTGCCCAGGCGCTGCCCAGCAGACCCACTGGAAAGCTCAGGCTCGCGGCAATCTCGCGAACCGCAGACAGGTCGTCGGCTCCATCCAGACTGAACCCGAGCACTTGCAGACCCCGATCCGCATTGCGCGCGGCATAGGCGGACAACAGAGGCAGTTCGTCACGGCATGGTTCACACCAGGTGGCCCAGAACGTCAGAATGATCACGTTGCCAAGCAGATCGGCGGTGCTGATGTTTCGCCCATCCAGCGTATGAAGGACGAGCGACGGTGCAGGTTGACCAACGGCCAGCGTGGCGGCGCGGGTCGCCGACGATCGGCCCAACCCGCTCGCCGCTAGAGACAATGCAAGCACTGCACGCAACCACGCCCGCCGCGCGGTCGAAGTCGAGGGGGCGGAGTCTGTATGCGCCAGTGGCGCCCGCATTACGTCAGAACGCATAGCTCATCCCCACATTGCCGGTCCAGCGTGGAAACAACTGATACCCGTCGAGCTTGCTGTATATCGCGCGCTGCACGAAGCCATACACCTCGAGGTTTTTCCATACGTTGACGGTGATGCCGGGGCTGACGTAGACGACCGTTCCCGCGGTATTTGCACTGTCCGCGAGCGTGCCCTGATCATGGCTCTTGCGGGTCACGTTGATCTGCAACTGCGGAACCCACTTCGGGTTTGCTTCATAGCGCAGTCCCACGCTCAAGCTGGCCAGATTTCCAGGGCGATATGTCGCGCCGGGGTGATCGAGATTTTCGACGATTGCTGACTGGAATTGCCCGTTGATGAACGCGTCGAAGTTCTGGCTGATTGCCTGGTAATAGTAGGCGCCGACAATCAGGTCGGTACTGCCGGTGCCGGGCTGCAGGCTGGTGTCGAGCGCCTGGCCTGCTGCCGCATTGGGGCCGTTCGAGAAGAACACGGGATTGTGCCCAACGGTTGCACCCGTATCGACGTTCTGACCACCGTACCGGCCCGTGGGTAACTTGACACCAAGCTGCAATCCAAGGTTGTGCGTCGGCAGAAAACCCTGATAGCTGGCGATGAGCTTGATATCTCCCAGACCTTTGCTGGTTGCGCCGCTCACGTTGTCGGGTGTGAGCTGGTCCGTCGTCGCGTTGCCGTACGTCGTGTGGCTACGGTAGATGTAAGGAATGAGCGCGCTGAAATTCCAGCTCGCACTGGGGCTATAGCTGATGCCGAGATTGATGTATCGATTGATCGTCTGGCGCTCCACCTCCTGGCTGCCACCGGCGTCGTTGATGCTGGCGGGTTGTGTGTTCGACACTGAACCTGTGCCGCTGCGCAACTGGTTCTGGTTGATGAAGTCGTATTCGATGTTGATTCGCCAGCCTGGGGCGGCGGAATAGCCCATCGCTGCATCGGTGCTCAACGAGCAGCCGCAAGTGGCGCAGGCGTGAGCCGCACTGGGAACGATCGCGGCCATGACGAAAGGCAGCGTGCAGCGCAATAGCGCATTCTGGTTGGTAGACATGATTTCCTCTCCGCTTCACACGGATACGCGCCGACCCCTTCCTGAGTGGAAGGACGTGGATGTTTTCCTGAGACGACAGACTGCCGCGACGGCCTGATCACAAAGCAGGCTGACGCTTCAGTTGACAGAAGCAACGACTAGGAAAGGACGGGAGGAGCGCGAGGCCGGCCAGAGGGAAACGCGGCTGCGTGAGGGACAAACGGAGGCGGCGCCGATACTTGCGCATCCGCTAACGATAGTGTTGCAACGAGACCAGCCGGAGGGACGCCCGGCGCGGCTACATGATGAGCGAGGAAATCGCAGTATCCACATGCCGCGATCTTGTCTGGGAACGCATGGTGTGCGGCGGGAGCGCCACTGTCGACCGCCGAACAAATCGCACTGACCGGTTCGTCGGCGCGGGACGCAACGAGCAACTGACTCACGAGCGGCGCGAAAACGACGAGCCACATGGCGATGAGGCCAAGCCATGCGACAGCGTGTTGGTGGGCGCGGAGCTTCATGGGTAGTCAAAGATTTTCAGGACTCTGTCCATCGGATGGCGAGCCTTTATGGCGCTTTCCTTACGCCTGCCATCGGCCCGAGCGGGCCGGACCGGCTGGACAGATACCGAATCGGGTAACTGAAAGTCAGGGCCGTTTCGCGCGGAACAGAAAGCGCCCGCGATCAGATCGGCACTTTGATCGGCCGAAAGGGTTTGCGAGGCCGGTGGTGCGAGCATTGCCATCGGGATTGAAAGCAATCTGAGAATGCCGCCAATCTTCGAGTAGAAAAGGCGAGGCATGATCGTGACGGAATGACCGGCCAGCTAGTGTGTTGCAGACGATTATCGCGCGCGCCTTTGACGGTTCCGATGGGTAGATGCCCTACAAATAGGTAGGGAAAGAAGGGGGTATATTGACGCTTCGGGGGACCGCAGACCTTCAGCGGTTTAGAGCGTGAGGCGCTCATTCTGCTGCGTACCGATTCCGACCGGGCGCTCAAGGAGACATGACCATGACAAAGCTCATCGCACTGTACAAGACGCCGTCAAACCCGGATGCATTCGATGCGTACTACTTCTCGAATCATGTGCCGCTTGCCAAAACGATATCCGGGCTTCGGCGCTATGAAGTGAGTGCCGGGCCGGTCACGACCCCGCAAGGCGACGCTCCCTATCATCTTGCAGCAATCCTGAGCTTTGATTCGATGGATGCGCTGCAACAGGCGCTCAAATCACCCGAAGGCCGAGCGACAGCGGGTGATCTAGCCAATTTCGCGCAGGCCGGTGTCGAGCTTTTGGTATTCGATACCCAAGACGTTTAAGGCTGGATAGTGTCTCGGTCGCATACGTCAACGATCTGGCAATGCGCCTGGCACCGAATAACGCGACATTGATTTGCATACCTTGCAGTCCTATGCGGCGAACCAGTCGTGGGCGGCAATTGGGCCACCGGCTTGCTGCATGCGACCGCCTTCAACCAGACCGCCAAGATCCACGGGTGCGTAGCCAAAATCGTTGACGAGTCCGATCACCACCGCCTTTGCTTCCCTGTCGTCACCTGAGACGAAGATGACGCGTTTTCCGTCATGAAACACCGGACCTTTGCCGTAGTGTTCCATGCGGATGGCATTGAACGCCTTGACGACACGAACCCCTGGCGCGTGTGCCGCGACGATCTCGCTGGCGCCCATGCAAGGCCTGGGGAAATCGCGCAGTTTGACTGGCCGTGCTGCTCGGAGCGGTCCCGCATCGGCGCCCGCAGGGCGTCGATTTGGAGCGTCACGCGCGACTTCAGTTTGTGGACGGATTCAGCATCGGGGCGCTCCGGCGCGAGACGATCAGCTTTGCGTTCAGGTTTTGCACAACTTCGCCATGCTGATTGATCGTTCTGGAGCGCAGCACCAGCATTCCGCGATCGGTGCGTGAGCGGGATGGGATTAGCTCCACGACTTCGCTTTCGACATGCAGCACGTCGCCGGGGCGCGTCGGCATCTTCCATTCGATTTCGCCGCCGGCGCCGAGCACGCCGTTGGCCAGCTTCGGGCCACCTGAGACGAGCAGGCGCATGGTGATCGCTGCGGTATGCCAGCCGCTTGCGGCGAGTCCACCGAACATTGTGTCGCGTGCGGCTTCGTCGTCGAGATGGAACGGCTGCGGATCGAACTCCGCGGCGAACCGTTTGATATCGGCAGCGCTGACGTCATGCGTGCCGGTGGTGAAGGTGTCGCCGACCTTGAGGTCGTCGAAATAGAGCGTCTGCTGACTCATGACCTTGTCCTTTCAGGCTGGGGAGGGCGGGCCGATCGATTGATTTCGTTCGCTGTCCCACATCTCGCTTTTCCTGCGTGAGCGTCGGTCCTCTGGGGCGCTGGTGCGGCGCGTGCGGGCCGATGAACTTATCGTAGCCGTTGTGGCGGCGCGCTGTTTGCGTTTTCGTGCACGGAAGGTTGCTGTATGGCGCGCTTGCAGTCTTCGTCGAATCTGGGAGATGGTGCTGACAAGCCCAGTCAGGCTGCTGTGCGATGCAGCAATCCTGATCGTGATCTTGAGCGCCGGGCAGAGTCCGTGCTCGGCACCGCCGCGAACATCTTCTATACGGACTTTCATCAGAAGATATTCATTGGGCCCGACATTGAATTGGGCATTGATGGCGGAGGCGGTGAGCCAGCGATATCGCCGACAGACCAGGCAGCGCTTGCCCGACAGCGCAAGCCGCCTGCCTGTTCGTGCATGGATGGTTAATGCTGCACGGGAGCCGGCTGTTGGGCCGCGTCTGCTTCTTCGATCGTTGCGGATTTGGTTGACGCTCGTTTGCTAGGGCTGGGCTTCGTGGCTGCCGGTGTTTCCGTTGTTGCTATTTTTGATGCCTCTGCAAGAAGGCGCGCGGCACGGTTCGCGGTGATGCGGCTTTGAGGGACGCCCTTCGCATCGAGTGCGATTACCTGGTATAGCTCACGGTCACATTCGAGCTCCCGTTGATATTGCTCTGCTGTGTCGACGAGCAGTTCAAGCATGGTTTGTTGACGCCGTCTTTCGTCGCTTGTGATGGCAGGATTCCTACATATTGAGGACGAAAGTGTGATCAATGTGTTGAGTTGGCTCAACTGCCGGTTGCAGAGGTCGAAGGTCTGCAATGCAAGTTTCTCGTACTGGAGCGCGTCGACAGGCGGGCGTGAAGCGGGTTGGGATTGTTTTGTATTTGTGGAATGGCTGTTCATGGTGCGACCTCCCTGGTACTTCCTGGATCGCCCGACACTCGCTTGGGGTAGTGGGTGAGCGGGCACGTGGCGGGTTTGGAAGACCGGCTCTATACCATACCGGCGAGCCTCGCGGCTCCCCCACCACAGCCCGCCCATTGGAATATAGACGTGCAGAGGTAGACGCACGACCCGCGTGAGCGGGTGTGCGGGTATAGAGAACAGGCTTCCACACCTGACCGCCGGGTGTATCCCGATGGCTTGATGATTATAAATCAAGGCGAGGGCGTAGCGATCAACCAGGCGGGCTAAGTGTTTGCGTTTGGCTGATTGGATAAGGCTTCGGCATGAAGCCAAGCATAGCCAGCGACTGCGTGCTCACTGCGGTTTCCCCGCCTCCGCCTCTAAAGATTCAGAGTTGACCGTCGATATAAAGAGAAGCGCGAAACGGTCAAAAATAGTGAAAATCCATCGAACCTTACTTTTCTCGTTGTGGGCAGTCAGTCTTTCTGCGTACGCCAACTTCACCAAGCCCGTCGATATCAGCGCTGAATTTCTGCGTTACAGGCACTCCCCGCAAGCCATGGCAGTGTTTGGAAGCGACATCAGCGACGATCCCGCGATCGGAGCACCCGTGAGATCTGCGCTGTATTTTGAGCAGGCTAAGTTATCTGCCAAAACAAACCAGCATCTGAGCGCCATACGGAACTTCACTCGTGCGCTCGACCTATCCCCAACTGCGGCGGCCTTCATTTATCGCGGCATTGTGCACGAGCAACTTGGCGAAACCGACGCGGCCGCGCGAGATTTCACAGCGGCGCTGCAACTCGAGCATGACAATGTATACGCCTGGCTGGACCTCGGAAACCTGGCACTCTCGCTCGAGCAATATGACGTGGCCATCGGCAGTTTCAGCCATGCTATGGACAACGGCAAGCAAAGCGCGGACATCTATGTCTCAAGAGGCAATGCGTATCGTGCAAAGGGCGACGCGGAAAACTCACTTCTTGACTATGACGCTGCTATCGCACGGGCACCGTTCGATCCTCGCGCACATTTTGGAAAAGCGGTCGTCTTTTACAATATGGGCAATCTGGAAGGTGCCGAATCTGAGTTCAACACCACGTTGAGGCTAAACCCGAACGATCTGGATTCCATGCGGGGTCTGGCGATGGTTTTGCGCGATCAGCACAGGTATTCTGAATCGATAGCGACTTATACATCGGCCTTAAAAATGAAGCCTGGAGACGCGTTACTGATCAGCGGGCGAGCGTGGGCATATGAAGAAATGGGCGATTTACCGCACGCGATTTCTGACTATTCTCAAGCGATTGCACTTCAGCCGAATGACGAATTTGTGCTCCGGCTGCGGGGACTAGCCTACGATCATCAGGGCGACTACAGCAAAGCTATTGCTGACTTCACTCAAGTGACCCGGCTTGCTCCTAACAGCGCGCGAGGATACGCGCTGTGGGCGGATGCGCTTGAACATTCGCACCGCAGCGAAGAATCAATCGAAGTTCTCTCGCGCGCAATCCAATTAATGCCAGATGACGTGAGTCTTCGCTATGACCTTGCGGTCGTGCTGGAACACAGGGGCGACTACGCGTCTGCGATTCAGGAATATCAAGTCATCTTGCGGATCTCCCCGACGGATGTAGACAACCGTATCTGGCTCGCTGACGACGAAACCACGCTGGGTCGATATCAGGACGCTGCCCGCGACTACGAGATCGCCAGTCGTGCTGCTCCCGACAAAGGAACGCTTCTCTTTGGACGCGCGCAGTTGTCGTTTTACACCGGGGACTTTCGTCGAGCAGATGCGGACCTTGCAAGATGGCAAGACTTGCATCGACAGGGAAAGATCGATGCGTTGGCCACAACTCCGTACTATGTCGCCATCTGGCGACATCTTGTTGCGCTCAGGCTGGATGTCGACGATAGGACGGTCCTCGAGGAGGAGTCCGCGCATTTGGATGCGGGACGCTGGCCTTTCCCTGTGCTGGCGTTCTACATGGGTAAAGCGACTGCTGCGGCGTTGCAGTCGGCTATCAATCGTGGGGGCATACAGGATCGAGAAGGCGAGCTATGCGAAGCAGACGCTTATCTTGGAGAGTGGCGGCTGGCTCAAGGCGATGCGATCGGTGCAAGGCAGAGTTTTGACGCGGCGAGCGCAGAATGCCCGGTTGATTTCATCGAGAAGGTCTTGGCAAAGCAGGAGCTGGCGAGGATGGCGGAGGCGGTGAAGAAGTAGGGGACTTGCGATGGGGGGCTGGTTGTCGGCCATAGCTGACATTGGGGCGGCGCGGGCTCTATGTCAACTATCTGGCTGAATGCTGACGGGGTTAGTTTCGTCCTGCCGGACGGCAGCTTCCTGCATCACCAGTCTTCCCCTGAGCACCGCACTCGAATAACTACTGCTTGCCTTTGCGAGCATCGCTTCGCGGTCGAACCACGGTTTGTGCCAGTAGTGCATAGGCGGCGTTGAGTTGCTCGCTGTCGTCCTGCTGCCGGGCGATCACCTCGATGGCGCGAAGCAGATGCTCGGTAAGTGCAAACTCCTCCACCTTGCAAGCTCTCGCGAATGCGGCAAACACATCGTCGTGCAATGAGCGTCTCATGCCTACTTAAACCAGGGCGCGACTATCAGCCGCAACCATAGTGATGTGCCAATCGCGACTGAGGCGATGCGGTCGCACAGGCGATGGCACGCGACACTACACGGCAGTCCTGTGCGCGCTTCCACATCTGCGCGGTTTGGGACGGTCGTCCTCGAGAGCACGCGGTCAATCGGTACCACCAGCTCATTACCGATTAGCCGCTCGTTCTCCAGGATCTCATGGGTCGCAATGTGTTCGCCGAGGCTCACGACGCTGACCAGATCTGCGCCGATCCGATCAGGTGACCGGTGCGCCGCCACGCGACATCGCGGGCGAAGGCAAAGAGCTGGCCGACGGCGAGGACGTACAGCAGTTCGGCTCGGGCTTCGACGTCAGGAGTCCCGCTACTTTCGCTCTGCGATAGCGGCCGGGATCAGTAGCGCGCGAGCTGGCTGCCGTTGATCTGCACGCGGTCGCCCGGGCGCAGGTCGCCGGGCGTAGGCACGTTGAACGCGCGGGTTGAGCCGTCGCCTAGCTGCACGTCGATCTGGAATCCAGCGGGCTGCCCCATCTGTTGGCCGATCTGGTTGCCTGCGTAGGCTCCGCCGAGCGCGCCGATGACGGTCGCAGCATCGCGACCGTGGCCGCCGCCGATCTGATTACCGAGAACACCGCCAACCAGCGCGCCGACCACGGTTCCGGCAATGCCTGAGGTGCCCGTGGCGCTACTCAATGGCCGGATGCTTGAGATCGTGCCGAACTGCGTGCCATATTGGTTGCCGTATTGCGAGGGGTACTGCGAACCGTACTGGCCGTTGTTTTGCGTGTCATACGGCTGTTGCGGCGCAGGCAGTGGCGCGTAGGCGGGTTGCTGCACGGTGCCCGGTTGCGCGTAAGCGGGCTGGCTATACGTGGCGGCTGCATACTGGCCTTGGTAGCCTTGCTGCGCGCCATACGGCGTATAGCCCGGGGCAACGCATGCCGACAACGAAAGACTTGCTGCAGCGAGAAGCGCAGCGGTGAGGGCGGACCTGGTAGAGAGCATGGGCATCACAGTGTGGTTTGAATTGACGCCGCACACAGCAAACGTGACGAGGACGGCGATTGCGCCGCAGTATAAGGAAAGCCCGCGTGGACGTCTGCTGCGCGACGGTAACAACATGTAAAGTACGTTGCTGGGTGAATAGAGGGGCAAAAGCCGCGCGAATCCGGCTAGAATTCGTCTTGCCAATGAACCCGCCTTCGAGTGGGTTTTTTGTTGTCCTGCGTAATCCAACCCGGGCACGCGTTAATATTTTGGGGACCGTTCCATGACGAAACAAGCACTCGCACGGTTGGCACTTGCTGCCGCTGCAATCGGCCTGACCAGCGTGGTACACGCGACCGATGTCAATGTAGGCATCAACGTGGGTACCCCTGTCGTGGTCGCGCCGGCGCCTCCTGCCGCCATCGTCGTTACGCCGGGTTGGCATGGCGACCGCTATTGGGATGGCCATCGCTACTGGGAACGCGACGACTGGGAAAAGCACCATCATCATGATAAGGGTTGGCACTGTCCGCCCGGACACGCCAAGAAAGGCGAGTGCTAATCGGACTTCGCTTCCGGCCAGGCGTATAGCGTGAACGAGGCATGTGGATTCCGGAAGTACGTTGCTGCCGACGCCCATTCCTCGTCGGCAGCGCCGCAGATTCGAAACAAGTGTAATCATCTGTTAGCAGCGGGCATGCAAGCCTGTTTTTCCGCCAGAAAGTCACCTGCGCTTTGATACGATCCGGCCTTTCGTCCCTTGCGCAGCCATCGTGAATCACCCGTATGTGTCGCTATTTCGTGAACTCTGCGCACGCTGGGTGAGCCGTGCCCGCTCGATTGCCGCCACGGCCGGCGCGAAGGCACGCGGCCTTATCCGCGCGGCGCTGCACGGCGTTCGCCACCCGACCCGTCGCGGTATCGCACTGGCAGTTGCGATATTGCCGGCGCTGTCGCTGGCTTACACGCTGGCCCTGGTGCCATTCACACCTCGCCTCGGGGACATCCGTAAGGCTCGCGTCGATCGTCCCGCGCTGATGCTCTCCGCCGACGGCTACCTGCTTGCGGAGTTCAAGCCAGTCAATCGTGAATGGGTCACGCTCAGCCAGATTTCGCCGCACGTGGTGGATGCGCTAGTTGCCACCGAGGATCACCGGTTCTACGAGCACCACGGGATTGACCTCCAGCGCCTTGCGGCGGCCGCGCTCCATACGTTCACTGGCAGTCGCCAGGGTGGCTCCACCATCACCCAGCAGCTCGCACGCAACCTGTATCCGGATGAAATCGGCCGCGCACCAACATTGACGCGCAAGCTCAAGGAAGCGATCACTGCTCTCAAGATCGAATCCGTGTATAGCAAGGACCAGATCCTGGAGACGTACCTGAACACGGTGCCCTTTCTGTACAACGCATACGGCGTGGAGATGGCTGCCCGCACGTACTTTGGAAAACCCGCCGCAAAGCTGAATGTCCTCGAGAGTGCGACGCTCGTGGGGATGCTGAAAGCGAACACCACCTACAACCCGGTGCTCAATCCGAATCGCGCACTGGAGCGCCGCAACACAGTGCTCCAGCAGATGGTGAAGTTCGGCAAACTTGAACCGGGTGCATACGCGTGGCTCATGCGCCAGCCGCTCAATGTCAACTTCGAGCCCCAGTCCGAGGCTGTTGGCCCCGCTCCGCACTTCGCAGCCCAGTTGCGCAGGTGGCTGACTGCGTGGGCGGATCGCAACGACTACAACATCTATTCCGACGGGCTCGTCGTGCGAACGACCATCGATTCCCGGCTTCAGGCAATGGCAACGCAAGCGGTTGCGTGGCAGACCCGCCAGTTGCAGTCGATCTCCAACGACGCGTGGAACACGCGGACCGGCTGCTGGCCAGGTAACGCGCTGTTCCAGTCGTTCATCAGACAAACAGTCGAGTACCGGACTGCACGGGATACCGGACTGTCGGATCAGGACGCCATCAGGAAACTCGCAATGGACGCATCGTTTATCGATGGCCTCTGTCACAGCAAGACGCAGATTCAGGCCGGATTCGTCGCCATGGATCCGCGCAACGGAGACATCAAGGCATGGGTCGGCAGCCGCGATTTTCATGACGAGCCTTTTGATCACGTTCAGCAGGCACGACGGCAGCCTGGTTCCACGTTCAAGGTCTTCGTCTATGGCGCCGCCTTCGCGGATGGCGCACAGCCGGGTGACACGATCGTTGATCGCAACGTCTCGATCCCTTTGAAAGGCACTGCGGTATGGAAGCCGACTGACCCGGAACCGCCGACCAGCCGGCCGATGACGCTGCGTGACGCCCTCGCCTTTTCACGGAACCGCGTGACTGCCCAGCTCATGCTGCGGGAGGGGCCTGCAAAGGTGGCCGCGCTCGCGCGGGTGATGGGTGTGCGCGAGAGCCCGCTCGATCTGGTGCCGTCGCTCGCCTTGGGCACGAGCCCGGTCACGCTCAGGGAGATGGTCTCGGCGTATTGCACGATCGCGAATCGCGGCGCCTATGTCGAGCCGCGCATGGTGACAAGCATTGAGGATCGCAACGGCAACGTCCTCGCTGAATTTCCGGCCGCGCGATCGGAGCAGGCGCTGCCGGCCGCTGCAGCACTGAAGCTGGCCGACGTGATGCGCGACGTCGTCAACCGCGGCACCGGTAGCGACATCCGGACACGCTTCGGGATTCATGCCGACGTGGCCGGTAAGACGGGAACGACGCAGGACAACACGGACAGCTGGTTCATCCTGATCCACCCCCAGCTGGTCGCCGGTGCATGGGTGGGATTCGACGATGCACGCGTGACGTTACGCGACGACTACTGGGGTGAAGGTGCACACAGCGCCTTGCCAGTGGTTGGCGCATTCTATGACACAGCGCTGCGTGCGCGAGTTATCGATGCACACGAACAGTTGAGCCCAGGGAGTGTTACGCAGCGCGCACCTCGTGTGCGCAAGCGCCACCATTTCCTCTTCTGGAGTTTCTGAGGCACTGGTGAAGCACCGGCTTGCAGACTCGTGACGGCGATCTGCCACAGGCCGCCCGCCTGTGGCATTCGTGTCGCAAGTACTCGTTGACTATGTCGCCGCTCCAAGGATGCGATGGACCGATCAGCCACGAAGTGCGAGTGGACTGAAGCGAACCTGCTGGCCGGCGCGGCGTGCAGCATCTATCAAAGCCACGCTGGCGGGCGAGTCTGAGCGAGGAAACGCGTAGAAACGTGCAACCGGCAACGCGGGCAATCCTTGTTTGCGACCCAACTGGCACAGTCCTTCGACTCGCTGACTATCGGCGATGACCGTAACAGCAAAACCCGAGCGCGCCGCCGCGAGGCAGCCCGCCATGCTGCTGCTCTCGAACACCAACCGCCACGCCCGGCCCGCCTTGTTCAGGGCTGTAATCGCTGACTCCCGATAGATGCATGGATCGGGAAACACGGCCAGCGGCAACGGCTGGTCAGGATCCAGTGGTTGATCCTCCGAAAACGCCCAGATTAGCGGCTCTTCCCACAATAGTTCGCCGCCTTTTTCGACGCGGCTGCATTGCTTGCCGAACACAAGATCCAGACGACCGCGCTCCTGCTGGCGTAATAGATCGGCCGTGACGCCGACTTTCAGATCGATCGTCGCCTCCGGATGCCATTGGCGAAAACGCTGCAATACTTTGGGCAGCCAGGTTCCAGCAAAGTCTTCCGATGCGCCGACCCGCAGCAGCCCGCGCAGCGGCGCGCCGCGCAGTTTCGCGCGGACCTCGCGTTCCAGATCCAGGATATTGCGGCCGTAGGCGTACAGGGTGTCGCCGCCCTGCGTCAACTCAAGGCGGCGAGTCGTACGTGTCAGCAGGCTAACCCCCACGATCAGTTCCAGACGCTTGATATGTCCGCTCACAGCAGACGGCGTCAGCGCCAGGCGCTCAGCGGCCGTGGCAAAGCTGCCGCTGTCCACGACTTCGAGAAAGGTGCGCAGTAACACGGTATCGAGCGGAATACCGTCGGCGGTGGTCAGAATGTCCATCAGATAATTCGACACGAAAAATAATCAATGACTATTGATTATTCACCAATCGATACGAGAAGTCGAGCTATCGTGACACATCCCAGCCCCTGTTTTCATGAGGAGAACCATGAACGCCTACCGCCACGTCGCGACTGAGCGGCTCGACATCGCCTATCTGGAATGGAACCCACAGGGGCCGCGCACAGCGGTGCTACTGCATGGCTGGCCGGACAGCCCGCAGTGCTGGAATAGCGTAGCGCCCATACTGGCCAGCTCGGGTTACCGCGTGCTCGCGCCGGCGCTGCGAGGCTTCGCGCCCACCCGGTTCCGCGATACGGCCACGCAGCGAAGCGGCCAGTTGTCCGCGCTGGGCCGCGATCTGCTGGATTTCTTGGACATGCTGGGTCTGGAGCGGCCGGTTTTAGTCGGCCATGATTGGGGCGCACGCGCGGTCGCGAATGCTTGCGGCTTGCGAGACGGCGTGGCTTCACATCTGGCGATGCTATCGGTGGGTTACGGCACCAACGCCCCGGACCAGTTGTTGACGCTGCAGCAGGCGCGCAATTACTGGTACCACTGGTTTATGGCCACGCCGCGGGGCGAGCGCGTAGTGCGGGACGAACGCAAGGCCTTCGCCCGACAGATGTGGGACACCTGGGCGCCGGCCGGCTGGTATGCGGAGGCCGATTTCGACGAAGCAGCGCAGGCATTCGAGGGGGACGACTGGGCCGAGATCGTGCTCCATTCTTACCGTCACCGTTGGGGTTTTGTCGACGGCGACCCCGCCTATGCCGAGGACGAGGCGCGTCTGAATCCCGCACCGGCGCTATCGGTTGCAACGCTCGTGCTGCACGGCGGGGCGGACACCTGCAACCATCCCGATAGTTCCAGGGGACGGGAGGCTTTCTTCCTCGGGCGCTATGAGCGAAAGGTGCTCGATGGAGTGGGACACTTCCCGCAGCGTGAAGCGCCGCAGGACGTTGCCGATGCCATTCTGCAGTTCTGTCGATAAGACTGAGCGGAGGTGTGCCGTTTGGGGGCGACGTTGTGGGCGTTCGCGTGTCGACATTGCAGCCCGTTTTAGCGTTACAACGGACGTTCAAACGCACGTCATGAACGTCGCTTCCTGGCCGATGTCAGTCTCCCGGCCTACATTGATCGTCGCGATGTTGGCCGGTCGTGTCGTCAGTTAATCTGGATCGAAACTTCGCGGGTATACGTCCGGTATCGCGATGCGATTCTATAGTCGACTTCATCTTGCCCGAGATAATCGGAATTCGGGATGTAGTAGACCACTTTGCCGAGTACCGTTGCGCCGTCGCACGAGGCGGTCATGGATGCCGTATTGGCAAGTTGGAACGATTCGCTACGCACTTCGACACGTCCGTGCGCCGGTTCATGGAGGAACGTGAGATCGGGCGCCTCCCCGCCGACGCATTGCTTGCTCCACGTCGCATGCGACGACAGTCTCACCTCCTTGCCGGGAGCCGTCGAGATATGCGCTGACACGGAGGCCGATTGCGGCACTGCTGCGGTGGTGATTGAGGCTGCTGTTGGCGGCGACGCGGTGGCAGTCGCCGTGGTCGGAAACGAATCAATCACCGACGTGTGACCCATGCTCAAGGTAATGAGCGTAGGGTAGTCGTAAGCGGCACCCGAACCCACATCGACACCGACACCGATTGCGCCGCCGAATAGGAGGTTGCCGAAAGCCATTCCTTTCGTGTGCGATTTCACCGTTGCGAGTCCCGGATCAACGCCATCCTTCTCGCACTTCACGCTGAGGTCGCCATATGCGCGATGAACGGCCACCGAGCCTGGTGTCTTAACAAACCAGATACCTTTGCTATTCTCGAGTTTGCACGACGCACCAGCAAGCTGGTCACCGTCCTTCATCGTCTGCACTGACACGATCTGGTTCGTGCCACTTACGATCGATGCGCATCCAGAAAGCATCGCCATGGACAGCATGGTCCCCCAAATCCCGGTCTTCATTTTTCCCCGCATTGTGGTCAAATTGTTATTTGTAGCGTTTTGTTGCGTGCTGCGACGCCGAGAGCATTGTAGCGTTCGGCACCTCCATTCGCGAACGATCGCTACCGGACGTGGAGCCGACGCTCGGATGACCGTTAGGGCTCGCCGGCGAGCGGCCGGATTTGGCCGCACAGAGCCTGATGCGACAGGCACAACCCGACCCGTTACGGACCGTCACCACCCACGTACGAGTGGCCGGTTAACATCTCAAGGCGACCCTCGCATTGCGAGCAGTAGATCCCGCTAACATATGCTTTTATCTCAGGAGGTCTCTGCTCGTGACTACGATAGCCGATCGCCCCAACACCGCACTTGTCGTTATCGATCTTCAAAATGAAGTCGTCGCGAATGCATATCGACGTCATGAAGTGCTCGACGCAGTCAACATGCTCATCGAGCGGGCACGCACCGCGCACGTGCCGGTTATCTGGATTCAGCACACCGACGAAGACCTCGAGGCGGGCAGCGAAGCGTGGCAGATCGTTGCCGAACTTGCTCCGGCGCCAAGGGAAGCGATTGTCGAAAAAAGCTATCGAGACGCGTTTGAAGGCACCGATCTCGAGGAGGTGCTATCCAGTCTCGGAGTAGGCAAACTCATTGTGACCGGAGCACAGACGGACATGTGCGTACGCTCGACTCTGCATGGCGCACTCGCGCGCGGTTATGACGCGATCCTCGTCAGCGATGCCCATACGACGGATGACATGACGGAAAGGGGCGCGCCGCCACCGGATGCCGTGATCAGGCACACCAATCTGTACTGGAGCAATCAAAGGGCGCCGGGCCGCTGGGGCGGAGTCATCGAGAGTAAAGACGTCGACTTCACGCTCTGTGGTTCCTGAATTCGGCGAGCAACCCGGTCAAGCCGAATGCAACTGTCCGCTGGGCGGCCGACGTCCAGCGCAATTCGGACATTATGTTTGCGGCTCTGGGTGACCGCTCATGGCCGGTAGTACGCGCTCGGTCCGTCAATCGCAAGACTCTGAAAGACCTCAATCATAATTTGGCCTGTTGATGACGCCTTTTTGGCCGCGTACGCTACAGTAAAAATCGTGCCAATGCGGAACTCGCGGGCTGTAGCAATCAGGAAAAATGTCGGTGCGGGACGGGGAGTATAACGATGAAAATGTCTCACAGAATAGGGAGCCCCGATACGGCGGGGCCGGTGTGGGGGCTTGTCTTTGGCATGTTCATGACGGCAATCGGAATAGGCCTCTGGTTTTACGCGACGTCGTCGGCCTCCTCAGGACGACAGGATGAATCGTTGGCCGTAGCGGCCGTCATCATCGGCCTGTTTTCTGCCGTCTACGCGGGGCGCGAACTCTGTCACAAACGCCGGTAGATCGCCTGTCTTAATCGACATACGACCCACACACTCCCCGACGCTAGTCAACGGGCCCCGCTAGCGATAGCGGTGGCAAGGCAGTCTCGCTGCGACTGCAGACGTGACCGGGCGGTCATAAGCGCGTCCAGGGACGCTAGCTCCTTGTCGCGAGATCCCAAACGCTGAAGCAGCGAAATGTACTCCCTTCGCACCGCAATCACGCCGTCAAGCGCCACTAGGGCTTGCTCAACTTCGCAGAGTTGTCGTCGCAGGTCATCTGTCATTTCAATCCTCCCGACGGACGAACGCATCCTGTTCCTACTGGACCCGCTCCAGCGACGCCAGTGCGCCCTGGCTCCCGTTGGCGATGCCGAAGGCTGTGGATAATCCAGCAAGCTTCCCCGATTCCCATCAGCGCTCTCCCAAGGGCGTAGTGGATTGACGCGGGCCCCGCTGGCGTGGCTTGACCGTACGGGCACGGTTTCGCCCGAGGCGTCCTCTCGCGTCCATGGTGGACTCGCCAAACTACTGTGTAAACGTACAGTATCGCGGGTTGCACGTAAAGACCTAGACTTATCATTCCGACACAAACGCGGAGCGCACCATGGTCACCAAGACCGTCCGCCGGACATTTTCCGGTCTGACTTCGGCGTTTTCGCCAGGTCCGAAGGGCAAGCAAGGGGTCGCATATACCGTGAAATCGGCCCAGCAACGCGCCGACGAAGCCTGGAGACGCACGACGCACGGAGTCCACAGTTCCCTACTCAGTAAAGTTCCGAAAGCCTGATTTTCGGAAACCAGAAGCAGGACCGAGCCTGCCGTCCGAATTAGCTGTCACCTAAGCCGGAGACGAACCATGACTGCGCCGCAAAAACTTTACGGTGTGACGCTGAAGCCCCAAGCCCGGGCTCCGCGCAAGCTGATCGAAGTCCCCGACCCCGAGGCGCGCCCCGACCTTTTGGAAGCCGTTCGCCGAGCCGTGACTGAGAATCGGGAGGCTGGGGAGCGACGGCCCCGAAAATAATTCGATCTGGTATGGCGGCCTTGGCACATGCGATTTGAACGACGAGGCATAGCCGCCCGGGCTGGAAAACTGTCGAATCGGGTTGCCGACGGGTACGGCGTAGGGAATCGCTCCGCGCCTGAAAGCAAAGGTCCGATGGCGATCAAAGGCAACGCCGAGCGATATGCCGCGGTCGGGCGGACTTGCTCTGCCGACGGCTTACTGCGCCGCCGGAACCTGCCATGCCCCACCCAGCGCTTGAAACAGCGCCGCCGTATCTGCGAATCGATCGGCCTGCGCACGGGTGCGGTCGAGCGCGATTTGCAACACCTGCCGCTGCGTATCGAGCAAGCCAAACTGGCTGACCCCGCCCGCCGAATACTGCGCGTGCGCGATGTCGAGGCTCGCCTGTGCCTGCTGGGCGGCATCGTCACGCGCCTGCAGTTCATGTGCGTCGTTCTGGAGCGCTGTCAACGCATCCGCCACCTGTTGCAACGCCTGCAGCACCGTCTGTTGATAGTCGGCGAGCGCCGCATCGTAAGCCGCTTGCGCCGAACGCTTCTTCGCGCGCAATTCGCCGCCGTGGAAGATCGGCTGTGTCAGATTCAGGCCGAAATTCCAGATGTTCAACCCGCTTACCACGTCCTTGATACTGGTGCGCTCCGAGCCGATCCCCGCCGATAGCGCAAACTGTGGATACAGGTTCGCTGTCGCCACGCCGATATTCGCACTTGCCTGATGCAGCAATGCCTCCGACGCACGGATATCAGGCCGCTCGCGCGCGAGCGTCGACGGAAGGGTAAGGGGCAACGTATCCGGCAGATGCAGCGAATCGAGCGTGATGTCGCCGAAATCCGCCTTCGACGGCGCAATGCCAAGCAGGATCGCAAGCTGATGATCGGCTTGCGCGAGTTGCGTCGCGAGCGGCGATAACGAAGCACGGGTTTGCGCAAGCAGCGTCCGCTGGGTGCGCACATCGAGCTGCGAGACACCACCTGCTGCAAAGCGTCCTTCCATGATCGAAAGTTGCTGTGCCTGAGTGTCGGCGAGGTTTTGTGTCAGCGCGATCTGTTGCTGCAGCGATGCACGCCGGACCACAGTCAAGACGACATTGCCCGCGAGCGAGAGCCGCACCGCTTCGAATTCGAACGCCTGATAGTCGACTTGCGCCATCAGCGCTTCCAGCGCCCGGCGATTGCCGCCGAAGATATCGAGCGCATACCACACGCTGACCGACGCGTTATACAGCGTGAACGGCCCCGGATTCTGCGCATTGGGAATGCCGAACTGCGCGATATCGATTTGCTGCCGCACACCGGATACGTTCGCGTCGACGCTGGGAAATTCGCTAGCGCCAAATTGCGCGTTGTAGTTTTCGCGCGCCTCGGTGAGTTTCGCGCGGGCTTGCGCGAGCGTCGGGCTCTGCTGTAAGGCCTGCTCGACCAGACGATCGAGCGCGTCGGATTGAAACTGCGTCCACCACATCGGAGTGGCCCGCTGGGCAGCGTTAAACGTTTGGGACGCCCCTGCAGCACCGTTTGCGGCGACCGTGGCGGCGGGCTGTGCCTCGCGCGTATAGGTCTTCGTATCTGGCGCCGCAGGCACCTGAAAATCCGGTCCAACCGTGCAACCAAATAGCGCGACAACGGAAACGAAAGCGAGCGGTTTCATCGACCCGTCTCCCTAGTCGAGCGTGCGCCGATAGAAGCGCAGCGCAATGCCCATCACGACGATCGTGAACAGCGCCACCGGCCATACCGACGGCCACAGATCCACCCAGCCGTTCCCCTTGAGCAGAATGCCGCGAATCAACCGGTTGAAATACGTGAGAGGCAGCAGATTACCAATGAAGCGCGCCCACCCCGGCATCCCCGCGAACGGAAACATGAAGCCTGACAGCAGCAGGCTCGGCAGAAAATAGAAGATGGTCAACTGCATCGCCTGCAGCTGGTTCTGCGCCAGCGACGACAGCGTAATACCCACCGTCAGATTCGCAGCGATAAACAGCAGCGCGGCCAGATAGATCGCAATGGCACTACCGAGGAACGGTACATGGAACACAAAGCGTGTCGCAGTGAGAATGATCGTCGCCTGAATCAGTCCGATCATTACGTAAGGCACGATCTTGCCGGTCATTACTTCGATCGGCAGCACGGGGGTGGCGAGCAGGTTTTCCATTGTGCCGCGCTCACGTTCGCGGGTGATCGCAAGGCCGGTCATCATCACCATCGTCATGGTCAGGATCACGCCCATGAGGCCCGGCACCACGTTGTATTGCGTGATGGCTTCCGGGTTGTACAGCTGGTGGACCTCCACGTCGAAGGCGGCGGGGCTGCCGTTCAGGTGCGCGAGCGGCCCGGTAATGTTCTTGTTCGCGACCGGCTGCACGAGGCCAGGCAGGGCTGCGACGGCGGTGCTGGTCGCGGTCGGGTCGGTGGCGTCTGCTTCGACCAGCAGAGACGGGTGTTCACCACGCAGCAGACGACGCGAAAAGTCTACCGGCACGCTCAGCACGAACTGCACACGGCCCTGAGCCAGCGCGCGGCGGCCGGCTTCCTCATTGGGCAAGGTTTCGACGATGTCGAAATAGTCGGAGTTCTTCATCGCCGCGACGAAGCTGCGCGAGAAGGGACTCTCGTCGCCCACGATGACGGCGGTCGGCAGATGCTTCGGGTTGGTGTTGATCGCGAAGCCGAATAGCGTGAGCTGGATGATCGGCACGCCTACGATCATCGCAAACGTGACGCGGTCGCGCCGCAACTGGCGGAACTCCTTCAGCACGACGGCCCACCAGCGCGTCAGCGAGAACAGTACGCGCGTGGTCACGATGGTGCTCCGTAGTTGTCGGTCGAACGGGCCATCAGGGAGATGAAGACGTCTTCGAGCCCGGTTTCGATGCGCTCGGTGCGTAACGCCGTACCTTCTGTGGCCTGTTTGACCGCGGCCTCGAGCGCGGCGTGGTCGAGGCCGCTTACATGCAGCGCTGAACCGAACACGACGGTTTGATCGACGCCGGGGGTTTTGCGCAATTGCTCCGCCAGTTTGCTCAGGTGCTCGCCGTAGATGGTCCAGGTGGCGAGGTGTTGCGATTCGATGATCTGTTTCGCCGTGCCTTGCGCGAGCAGTTTGCCGTAGGCGATGTACGCCAGCTTGTGGCAACGCTCGGCTTCATCCATGTAATGCGTGCTGACGAGAACCGAAATGCCGCGCGCGGCGAGCCGATGCAGTTCTTCCCAGAAGTCGCGGCGCGCGGCGGGATCGACGCCTGCGGTCGGTTCGTCGAGCAACAGCAATTGCGGCTCATGCAGCATGCAGGCGGCGAGCGCGAGGCGCTGCTTCCAGCCGCCGGACAGCGCGCCCGTCAACTGGTTCGCGCGGCTTTGCAGTCCAAGCGATTCGAGCGAGCGGTCGACCGCCTCGCGCCGGCCCGGCATCTGATAGATGCGCGCGACGAAGTCGAGGTTCTCGCGGATCGTCAGGTCGTCCCAATAGGAAAAGCGCTGCGTCATGTAGCCGACGTTGCGCTTGATCTGCGCGCTCTCGCGCACGATGTCGTAGCCAAGGCATGTGCCGGTGCCCGAGTCCGGCGTCAGCAGGCCGCACATCAGGCGGATGGAGGTCGTCTTGCCGCTGCCGTTCGGCCCGAGAAAGCCGAAGATCTCGCCACGCGCGACCTGCAACGACACATCGATGACGACATGCTTGTCGCCGAAACGCTTGTTGAGCTTCTGCACGTCGATCGCGTGTTGCGGCGCGGGCGGGTTCATTTCAGCGTGACCGCGATGGGTTGGCCAGGATGCAGCTTGACTGCGTCAGCGGCGGACGGATGGGCTTCAACCATGAACACCAGCTTCGCGCGATTCTCGTTGCTGTAGATCACGGGCGGCGTGTATTCGGCCTCGCTCGACAGGTAAGTGATCTTCGCCGCAACGTCCGCCGCGCAGCCATCACAGTGGATCGTCAACGCACGGCCAAGCGCGAGCTTGCCGACCACGGTCTCCGGCACGAAGAAGCGCACCTTCACATTCTGCGGGGGCAGCATCTGCACGACCGGATTGCCGGCCTGGACCCACTCGCCGACGCGATATAGCGTGTCGTACACGAGTCCTTCCGCGGGCGCGCTGACGCGCTTCTGGTCGAGCTTCCATTGCGCCTGGGCGACGGCTGCCTGCGCCGCCGCAACCTGCGCACTCTGTGCGGACAATTGCTGCGTTCTGCCTGGCAGTAGCGCGACCTCGACCTGGCTGGTCAGCTCGCGGACCTGCGCGGCGGTGGCGTCGGCATCCGCGCGCGAGTCGTCGAGCTGCGCCTTCGCGATGCCGCCAACACGGTACTGCGCTTCGTCGCGCGTCAGTTTCAGCGCGGCCTTGCGGGCATTGGCGACGGCTTGCGCCAGTTGCGCCCGGGTGACGTTCACCTCGGGACGGCGCTTGCCGGTCCGGATGTCCGCGAATTGCGCGCGCGCCGCGACGAGTTGCTGTTGAGCTTGCTGAAGCGCGGCGGCTTCATCGACGGATTCGAGCGCGAAGACAGGCTCGCTTGCCGCGACGGTTTGCCCGCGCCCGACCGACAGTTGCGTCAGCGTGCCGGACTGCGACGAACCGAGATACACGAACTCGCCCTCCACGTACCCCTGATACGTGTTGTCGTCGTGATGCGAGCAGGCGGCCAGCGTCAGTGCGACGAACAGCATACAAACGCAGGCACGCAAAAGCCGGGTCATGACTTGCTCCGTGAAGCTACGCGGCGCTTCGACGGCGCCGCACGCGACAGCGGCTGCATGCCGCCGATCAGCAGCGCGCTCACATGCCGGCGCAACGCGTCGCGCTCGATAACGGGCAGACCGCGCGCGCTCTGCCAGATCTTCGCAGTGGCAAGCGGCAACATCACCAGCGCGAGTATCGAGTTGAACAGCATCAGCGCTTCGAGTTCGCTATTGACGGTGCCATCCTGCTGCGCCTGCGCGACGTGAGCGCCAAAGCGCTTGATGTTGTGGAATGGAATGCGCTGCAGCATCCGTTCGCGCAGCAGGCCGCCCTCGTTGACGATTTCCCGCAGCCACAACGGCGGCAACCACGGCATGCGCTCCGTCACATCGAACAGGCGCGCGACGAATTCATGAACGAGCGCGAACGGATCGCTCGAGGGGTCTTCTGCTGCAGGCCGCCAGACGAACTCCGCGGCCGGGGCAAGCCGCTCGTCGACCACCGCATCGAGCAATCGTTCGCGATTAGTGAAGTAGTAATGGACTAGCGCCGACGCGACATCCGCGTTAGCCGCGATCTGCGCGACGGTGGTGGCGGCAATGCCGCGTTCGGCAAAGAGCCGCGTTGCGGTATCGAGCAGATGTTCTCGCACGTTGAAATCCTCGACCGCTGGGCGGCGGCCGAGTGGCTTCGCGGGCGAGCGTTTCGCGTTCATCAATTCAGAATAATTGATGAGTTAGTTAAATTCAAGATCAGGTTGCGCCGCATGCCATCTGGATGCCTCTGATGGATGGTGTCGCCGTATCGGTCTGGGGCGTGGGCGCCTGGCACCCGCGAAAGGCGAGCGAAACGCCCCTCCTCTGCGCGAAAATCAGCCGTCCTCAAATCTCGAATGGACTTGACGAGTCGTGCCGCGGATAGCGGCAGCACACGGCGGCGCTAGTTCTTCAGAATGGTTTCGCGACGGCAGGCCAATTTCCCTCGCCGACTCCCACCCCTACTTCACCGCCCCCAACGCCAACCCCTTCACCAAAAACCGCTGCAACCAGGCAAACACAATCGAAACCGGCAACGTCGCACAGAGGGTAGCGGCCATCACCAGATGCCACTCGACGACGTACTTCCCGGCCACCATATCCGTAACCTGCACGGTCAAAGTCTTATTCTCCGGCGACCGAATCAACGTATAAACAACCGCAAACTCATTCCAGGCATTGATGAAAGTAAAGATCGCCGTAACAACAATCGCAGGCACAGCCAACGGCAAAAACACCTTAAAAACAGCCCTGGTCCTCCCACACCCCTCCAACCAGGCCGACTCCTCCAAATCCCTCGGCACCGTCTGAAAGTAAGAAGACAACATCCAAACCGCAAACGCGATATTGAACGCCGCATAAGAAACGATGACGCCAATCTTGGAGTCAACCAGATTCCCATCCCCATAAGGAATCATCGCCGCGAGCCGGAACAGACCAACAACCAGCAAAATCGGCGACAGCATCTGCGTCACCAGCAGAAACTGCGAATACAGCCCCTTCCCACGAAACGGAAACCTCGCCAACGCATAAGCCGCCGGCAAGCTCACCGCCAAGGCCAACGCAGTCGACAAGAAGCTAATCACGCAACTATTCCTCAGCGCCACGCCGAAGTTAGCCGCAACCCACATATCCGAAAAATTGCTCCACTGCCAATGCACCGGCAACCACCTCGCCGGATAAACAAAGATCTCAGTAGCCGGCTTCAACGCAGTAAACAACATCACAGCAAACGGAAACAACACCGCCACAATCAGCGGCGACAACGCCAACCAGCACCACAGCGAGCGCTTCATCTTGACGCTAAGACTCATGACGTCTCTCCTTCTTTCGCGGGCTGCAGGCGCAGATAGGCGATCGAGAAAACGAACAGCATGACGAGCATGATCAGCGATACTGCTGCGGCTTCGCCGGGACGTCCCAGCCGGAACCCAAGCTCATAGAGATACGTAACGAGAATATGCGTGCCGTTATCCGGCCCACCTTGCGTCATCACCCAGATAATCGGGAAAGAGTTGAACACGTAGATCACGTTCAACAGAATCGCCATGTTGATGAACGGCCGCAAGAGCGGCATCGTCAGCTTGCGAAACTGTTGCCATGCGCTGGCGCCATCCATTCGCGCCGCTTCGTAAATATCACCCGGTACCGACGACAACCCGCCCAGCAGAATCGTCACCGTAAATGGAATCGACACCAGAATGCCAACGGCGATCTCCACGGGAAACGCGAGTTCCGGCGTCGCGAGCCAATGTATCGGACCGTTGATGAATCCAAGCCGCTGCAACGTGACGTTGACCATGCCGTAGTCGTCGTTGAAGGCCCAGCGCCACACCACGGCGGTCATCGTCAGCGAGACGGACCACGGCAGCATCACAATCGTGCGCGCCACGCCGCGTCCATAGAAATCCTGGTTCAGCACCAGCGCAACCGGCACCGAAATCAGCACGGTGCCGCCCACCACGAACACGGTCCAGATAATCGTCCGTTTGGCGGCGGCGAGAAACGAGGGGTCCGTGAAAATCGTGTAGAAGTTCTGCAGACCGGTGAAATCGCGGATCGCGCCGAAGCGCGAAACCTCGTGCAGCGATTGCCACACGATGTTGAAAATCGGATAGCTGATGATGAAAAGCGCCAACACCAGACTCGGCGCAATCAGCAACCAGGGCGCTTGCAGGCGCGAAGAAGCGGAACGGCTCATGCGTGCTCGATCGTAAGACGCGCCCACATCTAAAAAGCGGACGCGACGGGATGGGCCGGATAGTGCATTACGGACATGACAACCGAAACGCGCGCCGCCTTCGCAACGGCGGCGCGCGTTCCGTGTTCAGCAAATTTCAGCAAATCGCTACGAGACGACGCGTTTTACTTGCCGAGCGACTTGTTTGCTTGCGCCGCCGCGGTGTTCAACGCGTCCGCCGGCTTCGCCTTGCCCAGGTAGATCGATTGCATTGAATCGGTCACAGCCTTCGCGGTGTCTTCCCAACCGGTCACAGTCGGAGCGAAGTGAGCCGTGGGCAGCAGCGCGACGAAAGATTTGGTATCCGGATCATTGAATGCCGGATCGGTCGCCTCAGCCTTGGTGGTCGGCAGGAAGCCTTCCGTTGTCGTGAATTCGACGCGCGGTTCCTTCGTGAACAGATAGTCCAGGAACTTCCAGGCCGACTTCTTCACCTTCGAGTTCTTGAACATCACGATCGAGTCGGTCACCGCATAAGTAGCGTGCGTCGTGCCCATCGGGATCGGATCGATGCCGTACTTCAGGTTCGGCGCTTCCTTCTTGATCTGCTTCGCGAGGAACGGCGCGGAGATCATCATCGCGACGCGGCCCTGCTTGAACAGGTTCTGCACGTCTTCGCGACTGTAGCCGGTCACGCCAGGCTGCGTCAGGCCGTCGTCGATCAGCGTCTTGTACAGCGTGGCCGCCTTGACGCCAGCCGCCGAATTGAAGGCGGCCTTGCCGTCCTTGCCGACCACGTCGCCGCCGTTGGTCCACAGAGCGTAGTAATAGTAGACGTCCGTTTCGATTTCCTTGCCTTGCAGACCGAAGCCGGCAACGCCCTGTGCCTTCAGTTTCTTCGAGGCCTCGATCACGTCATTCCACGTTTTCGGGCCGTCGGGATAGCCGACCTTCGCGAGCAGATCCTTGTTGTAGTAGAGCGCGCGAGCGGAAGCGGCGATCGGCAGGCCGTACACCTTGCCGTTGATTTCGCCCGGTGCGAGGAACGGGCCGATGAAGCGGCCCTTGAAGCTCGCGTCCATGTAGCCGTCGAGCGGCTCGGCGACGTCGTCCTTCACGAAGTCGAGCAGCCAGCGCGTGCCGACAATCGCCAGGTCGGCGTTGGCGCCGCCGGAGATGTCCGTTTGCAGTTTCTGTTGCAACGTGTCCCAGTTCACGTCTTCGATCTTGATCGTGGTGCCGGGATTGGCCTTCTCGAAGTTACGGGCCATCTTTTCGAAGTACGGCGCGGTCGCATCGCTGTAATGCGCGACCGTCACGCGGACCGTGTCGGCGTGAGCCGCGACGGCGATACCTGCAAACGCGAGCGCCACGGCAACTTTGCCTAGCGCGAGGGAAGCACGGGCATGCAACGACATTTTTCTCTCCTGTGTCGATCGGAGTTCGCGCTCTTGCTGTCGGCCGGAGTGAGTGCTTCAGCACTTACTCCGGGCCCATGCAAAGCTCTTGCTCCGGTCCCATCCAACGATGGTGGGGGTGGTCTGCTGCCGTCGCCGGCCGCTTTGGGTTAAATTGTTTGAAAAAATCCTACATGACGAAAAATAGCTTGTCACGTAGGGTCTGCCATATTTTTTCTCAGTCAGTTTTGTGCATAAGATGCTGTAAAGCAGGGGTATTCTGCGTAACGCGAAGTCACGGATACCCAATCTTCGGGATGGCTAGACAACTGTTCCGGATCGGTTTTGTAGGAAATTTACACGCTAGACCGGTGCGGCAACGAGGTTGAGGAGCGAGGAAGGACATGAACCGTGTGGTGTTGGTGACGGGCGCTTGCGGTGGGATCGGCCGCGTGTTGTGCAAGCGCTTTGTGGAGGAGGGCGACACTGTGCTGGCGCTCGATATCGACGCGGTCGCGCTTCGCGGATTGGTTGCGCAACTCGGCGACGCGCATGTCACGCCGATCGCGGTCGACCTGGGTGACGCCGCCGCAGTGCAGCAAGCGGTCGCCGACGCGGTGAAAACGCGCGGTCCGGTGGACGTGCTGGTTGCCAACGCGGGTGCGGCCAAAGGTTTGACGCTCGCCACGACCGACGCCGTCAGTTGGCAACGCGACATTCATCTGAATCTGAACGGCACGTACCACACGGTGGAAGCGGTGCGCGCGTCGATGATCGAACGGCAGAAGGGCGTGCTGGTGCTGATCGGTTCGGTGAACGGCATGGCCGCACTCGGGCATCCGGCGTATAGCGCGGCGAAGGCGGGGCTCATCAGCTACACGAAAGCGCTGGCGATCGAGCTCGGCCGGTACGGCATCCGCGCGAACATCGTCTGTCCGGGCACGGTGAAGACGCAGGCGTGGCAGGCGCGCGTCGACAAAAATCCGCAGGTCTTCGAGGATCTGAAGAAGTGGTACCCGTTGCGCGACTTCGCGACACCGGACGATATCGCCGATGCGGTGCTGTTCCTCTCGTCGCCGATGGCGCGTGTAATTACCGGCGTCGCGTTGCCGGTGGACGGTGGACTGATGGCCGGCAATCGTTTGATGGCGGAAGAATTGACGCTCGAATCGCTCTGAATGGATTGGATTCGCTTTGAACGGTTTTGACCCGATAGCACGGCGCGCTCTTTGCTCGATAAAGCAAGGCAGCACGTTCGCATGACAGCACGACGATGAGGACAGCATGGCAGCAGTGCAACTGAGCGGCATCTTCAAACGCTATGGCGACACGCAAGTGGTGCACGGCATCGATCTCCACATCGACGACGGCGAGTTCGTCGTGCTGGTCGGCCCGTCGGGTTGCGGCAAGAGCACGTTGATGCGCATGGTGGCGGGGCTGGAAGAAATCAGCGGCGGCGATCTGATGATCGGCGGCACGCGTGCGAATACGCTCGCACCGCAACAGCGCAATATTTCGATGGTGTTCCAGAGCTACGCGCTCTATCCGCATCTGTCGGTCTACGAAAACATCGCGTTCGGGCCGCGGATTCGCAAGGAATCGTCGGCGAGTTTCAAGCCGCGGATCGAAGCGGCGGCGAAGATGCTGAACCTCGGCGGTTATCTGGATCGCTTGCCGCGTGCGCTGTCGGGCGGTCAACGTCAACGGGTGGCGATGGGCCGCGCGGTGGTGCGCGAGCCGTCGCTGTTTCTGTTCGACGAACCGCTGTCCAATCTCGACGCCAAACTGCGCGTGCAGATGCGCACGGAAATCAAGGCGCTGCATCAGCGTCTGAAGAATACGGTGATCTACGTCACGCACGATCAGATCGAAGCAATGACGATGGCCGACCGCATCGTCGTGATGAACGCGGGGCGGATCGAGCAGGTGGGCCGTCCGCTCGACCTGTACGACCATCCGGCGAATCTGTTCGTCGCGAGTTTTCTTGGCTCGCCGTCGATGAATTTTGCGGAAGGCGTGCTGGTCAATCGGACGGAAGGGCAAGGTTTCGCGTTGAAACTCACGGACGGCGCCGAGATCGTGCTGGAGGGCACTCCGGCTTCGGCGGTGGTCGGCGCAAAGGTCACGCTCGGTGTCCGTCCCGAACACATTGAAACGATGGCTGACAAGCCGGACGCGGCCATGGAAGTCGAAGTGGTCGAGCCGACTGGCGCCGAGACCCATTTGTACGGGAAAATAGGCGGCAACACGTGGTGCGTGACGACTCGCCAGCGCTCGAAAGTCGAGCCCGGTCAGCGCGTCACGCTGCGTCTGCCGGCCGAGCATATTCATCTGTTCGATACGGAGAGTGGACGCAGGCTGGTCTGAACCGCGTGTTGCCGCTTGAGGCTGATTCAAGCTGAGTAAGCCGATTGAAGCTGCGACGCGACGCGGATTCATTTAACCCTTAAGGAACACCGGGTGTCCGCACCGAACTTGATTCCCCACATCCGCAGCGCATTGGCCAATCTGCGGCCCGCAGAGCGCAAAGTTGCCGAGATGGTGCTGAGCGACGTCGACTTTGCGATGCGCGCGAGCATCACGGAGCTCGCGCAGCGCGCGGAGGTGTCCGAGCCTTCCGTCACGCGCTTTTGCCGCGCGATCGGTGCGCATGGTCTGCGCGACTTCAAGATGCAATTGGCGCAAAGCGTCGCGGGCGGGGTGCCGTATGCGTCGACGGCGGTCGCGCGTGACGACGACGTGCAGACGTTGATGGACAAGGTGGGTGAGGCAGCAGTCGATGGGATCACGCATGCGTGCGCTGCGTTGGATCCGGCGGTGGTTGAGAGTGCGATTGCGGCGTTGTCGAGCGCTGGGCGGGTTTTCTTCTTCGGTGTGGGTTCGGGTTCGGGACTCGTCGCGCAAGATGCGGCTTTAAGGTTTTTGCGGCTTGATATCGCGGCGACTGCGTTTACCGACGGTCATCTGCAACGGCTTTACGCGGGTCTCATGGAGCCGGGTGATGTGGCGTTTGCGATTTCGCATTCGGGCCGCAGCGTCGAAGTGAATGAAAGCATTCAGATCGCCAAGGAACGAGGCGCGACGACGATCGCGCTGACTAATGTGGGCTCGCGGCTGGCGTGGTTGGTCGATATTCCGCTGCTGCTGCGCGTGCCGAGTCCGATCGATCCGAATACGCCGGGCGTGTCCCGGCTCGTGCATCTGTGCATCATGGATGCGCTGGCGATCGGCGTCGCGTTGAAGGCGCGGCCCAAGACGCTTGAAAAAATGCGGCACGCGAAGGCGCGGTTGTCGTCGCATGAGCCGGAAGCGGCGGGGGATTGATTAAGATGGACGGCCAGCCAGAATTGTACAAGGACTGCCATGCGGAAAAGGCTGTCGTCTCGATTGTTAGTCGTTGACTCGCTTCAGCGCACCCTGCTTTTTCGTTTTGTTCACAAGTACGGGGCGCTTGCAGACCAAGCCTACTGGGCAACACCAGGAGGCGGACTAGAAGAAGGCGAGAGCTTCGAGGAAGCTGCGTGTCGAGAACTCCTGGAAGAAACCGGTATTGAGCGAAATGATGTCGGTCGACATGTCGCCGAACGTGCTTTCCGCATGCAACTTCCTGACGGTGAATATGTTTGGGCCGAGGAGCGCTTCTTTCTCGTAAGCGTGTCGAGCAACGTACTTTCGCGAGCGCAGTGGACCGCGCTCGAACGCGAGGTTATGGCGGATAGCCGTTGGTGGTCGCTGGCTGAACTAGCGAGCACCTCAGAAACGATCTATCCGGAAGATTTAAGTGCCATCCTGAACGCATCGGGTCTTTCTGGCAGCAACTGATCAATTGGCCATTCCATACCGGGACGCGACCTGTTTCTCTCGTCAGGTCCGCCGCACGACCCCTGCGACGAATACGTGAACAATTACGCTGCTCGAGGACGCCAGGCGATCATGCCCGCCGTCCGTGCACGAACCTCCGGCGAGGCTAAACAGGTCGCTACGGCTTCGTATCCTGGTGTGCCTGGATAGGGGGCGACGAGAATGGGCGGACTGTGATTGGCTGGGCAAAAGATAATTGACTCATCAGGGCCGGTTACAGCCAGATCCAGGATCGCCGAAGAGCGCGTCATCAGAAACAGCGGGCGCGCACTCACTTTGGCGCGTTGGCGAAGATGGATGACCAATGCTTCCTGCGTCGTATGATCCAGCCCTTGCTCCACCATGTCGACCACGAGGGCGGCTGACTCTTCAGATTCCAAGCCGACGAGCAGGGCGATTAAGGCTTCCGATTCTGCTGCGCCTTCTCCGATGAGCCACGCCAGAGTCTGATCCACTCGAGATTTGAGCGCCGCATCCGCTTCAAGGCGGGCTACGGTCACGGCATTTCCATCGTTTAGCCGCTCGAGGCCCAGGAAAACGGCATTCGGTAGGTTCGCAGCCAGGCATTTCGCCAGCCGTGTCTTACCGCTTCCCAACGGGCCGATGATGTAATTCAGCGGCCGGATTTCGCGAAGTTCGAACCGTTCGCTGCCCCACGGCCAAGGCAGATCGAAGGCCGTGCTGAATCCGGTGGAAGGGTTAAGCAGGCGTGCCAGTTCTCCGTCGGCAGGCACCTGACCTCGGGCGAGATCGGCCCGAAGCCCTTTGACTTTGGCTATCGTATCCACGAGCTGCCGAATTCCAGCTTCAAGCGTCGCTTCGTGGGCAGCCAAGGCGGGTTCCAGGCTCTGAGGATCGCCTTTCAACACTTGCGCCGCCTGGGCGAGACTGAGGCCAAGTACGCGTAGGGCCACAACCTCCGCGGCACGAGTCATCTCGTCGGGGCCATAGGTGCGATATCCGGCGACAGTGCGTGTTGGCGTCACCAGGCCTCGCTGCTCGTAGAGTCGTAGGGCCTTGGCCGAGACGCCGAGCTGCCTCGCTGCTTCCGAAGCACTCAAAAATGGGGTGGAACAACGCATGAGTCACCTCTTCGTTTGCTGACCACGCACATCATGGAGTTGGCCCTTGGGGCCGAGTCAACAAGATATTTTCGGTGCGGTATCGCTTTCGCGTCATCGTTTTACAACGAACAGCGCACACCATAAAATCCGCCAGATCAGCTGAACCCGCAGATGCGCCGCGCATTGCCAAAAAATACCCCGAGGGGAAAAATCGACTTGGATACCGCTCGCTATCAACTCACCGCGCAATTGCGTGCGTTCGGCGTTGGCGTGACCTACGAGGGCGCGTCGCGTGTCAATCCGTACGAGGCTCAGGCGCTGAGCTTATATGTGCTGGACGGCCATACGCTGCGCCGCGTGGTCGACGATCTGGCTGTCGAGAACAATTCCGGCGAATGGGACGGCAATTGTGCCGGCACGTTCTCGGCCACCACGCGCACGCTCGCCATCGGTCCGACCAACAGCGCAGGCTACGCGACGCTGCGCGTCGGCGAAACCTCGAAGGAAAGCGTCAGTAAGCAGACGAGCAAAGACTGCGTATCGACTGATCGTCCGTCGAAACACTCCACCACGACGCTCGAATATGACGGCACCGCTTACCGGGTGCCCAAAGCATTGCACTATGAGTGACTGTGGCGCGGCGAAGGCGCAGCGGACTGACGCCGATGGCAAGTGATCTTGCTTCGGCGCCGGCTAACGATCGTTCTCGTCCGAAAATGCTTCGGTAATAGCCTGCACGATTTGTGCGCCCAACGCAGGCCGATCGTCGAACAGCGGATAGCGCTTGCGCAAGTTGTTCGACACGCTGTTGCCGTTCTGCCGGACGCTGCGAATGATGTTGTCCAGATCGTTGTCTGGCGCTTCGAGAAATTCCTTGATGGCGCGCCGTGCCGAGTCGTTGGCGTGCAGAAAGCGCGCTTCGGTGCGCATTTCATGCGTTAGTGTCATGTCGATCACGTCAGCAAGATAGATGACGTGTGCGGTCAGATCGGGATAGCGCCAGGCGGGCAGTGCGTCGTCGTAGGCGCGAAAGTGCAGGTTGTATTCGACACCGTCTTCCGCGATCTCGGTCTTGCCGAACGTGTACTGATCTGCATAGTGTTTCATCAAGGGGCGCGAGAAGCGTTCGAGGACCTTGTCGTAGGCGGCGCGATCGCGCGTGCTGTGGGTGATCGTTGCGGACACCGGCAAGATGATCGGCGTAGGCACCGCACCGTCGCGACGCAGAATGTCGTTGATCAGGAAGCGCGAAATGCGGCCGTTACCGTCGGCCATAGGGTGTACATAAACGAAACCGAACGATGCCGCGGCTGCACGTACGATCGACGCCCCCCCTTCGGTACGCTCCAGGAAGCGGCTGAGCCCTGCTAGCATCGTCTCGATGTGTTCCCAATGCGGTGCGATGTAATCGACCACCGGTTGATAGCGCGCCACATGTCCCACGTACACCGGGGAGCGGCGGATGCCGTAACGCAGAGCCGACTGCCCCAGGATGCCACGTTGCAAGACGTCGAGCGTTTCGGCGTCGAACGGATTGGCATGCTGTCCGCATTCGCTTTCCATGACCGCGGCAAAGCGGCGGATCCGATCCTCTTTGTCCTGCTCGTGCTCGATCAGAAAGCTCGCGCGGCTTTCTTTGACCGTCAGCCAGACGGCGCTGCGCATAATCAGATCGATGCCGTAGTCCGCCTCCAGCGCGGCCAGTGGCGCGGTAAGGTCGTACGCTTCGGCGCGCTGAACCGCGTCGACGCGTCGGATCACCGGGCAGAAGTCTCGATTCCCCGGCAGGTTGTCGCGCACACGCCACCGCGCGTTGTTAGCCGGCGTGCCTACGATGAATTCCTCGGGATTCAACGCATCGACATAGTTTCCCCGGGAGACGCCAGGTGCGTTTAACGGCTCCGGCATCAGCCATTCATAGAAGAAGCAGGCGCGGCGCGCATACGCGCCCGTGGGTTCGCGGGCGATCCATGCCTCCAGTTCGTGGCGCACCGGCTGCAGCGCATAAAGCCGTGCGAGGAACTCCAGATGAATGCCCTCGTGTCTGAAGGCGAACGTCAGGTTATCGGTCAGGCTGGCGGCCGGACGGTAGGGTTCGGGGTAAACCTCTCGCCGAATATCACCGTCGGTGGACGTGGAGCGAATCCGTCCGATTTCGCTCTGAACGGCGAACGGGTGGACCGGTACGACGCCGTACGTGTTGGATAGCCATTGATAACCGATCTGCGGCATGATTTTCGATCCGGGGTGGCTGGGACGCGTGCGAGGACAGTCTGTTTCGCTCAGTTTCGATTATTCGGCTCTCAAAACGATTACAAAACGCCTGTTTTTCAAAAAAACGATTATACGGCGTCTGCGCATCGTTTCGATTACTCGGCTCTCAAAACGATTACAAAACACCTGTTTTCTAGAAAAACGATTACTTTTCCCTTCCCGGGACGGTTTATTCGGCCCGCGGCGCCGTCGCCATCCACCCAAACCGCCGCGACAACCTGAGCGTTGCCGCGCGCAACGTCTGCGCCGGGCCGCCCACGAGATCGCTATCGAAGCTGCCGCTTGGCCCCATTACGGCGAGCACGAGGCAGATGCTGCCGGTATGGTCCAGCACCGGCGCGGCCAAGGTATTGATGCCCGGCACGGGCCGGCTCAACGCGGTATCGATGCCGTCCGCGCGGATTTGCGTGAGGCGCTGTGTGTAGGCTTTTGTCAGCTGCTGCGGTGATTGCGCCGTCCCCGCAAAAATCTCCGCTGCCTCAGCCCCTGCCAGCCGCAAATGATCCTGCGCCAACAGCCCGTGACGCACATCGTCTGCGACATACGCGGCAAACACCCGTCCGATTGCCGTATTCACCAGCGACATCACCGTGCCGACCCGCAAGCTCACATGCAGCGGCCGCGCCGACTCTTCCAGCCGCACGACGGTCGGCCCGAGCGGCCCGAGCACCGCCATCGCGACGCTCATCCCCGTCGATGCCGCCAGTTCGACCACTTCCGGCTCAGCTTCCCGCGTCGGCGACAAACGCTGCAAGCCGATCAAACCGAGCTCGAGCGCTAAAGGTCCGGCTTCGAAGCAGCCGGCGGTATCGCGGTTCAGCAAGCCGATCTTGAGCAGACTCACCAGATGCGGAAACGCTTTGGCCGGCGGCATGCCCGCCGCAGCCGCAAGATCGCGCAAGCTCAATGGCCGCGCAGCCGCAACCAGCGCGCCGAGCAATTCGCCCGTGCTATCGAGCGACTGGATACCGCGCTGCGGCTTTGCATCGGCGGAAGCGCCGGAGGCCATGGAAGAGAGGTCGGGAGAGTCAGTCACGATACGGAAGAAGCCAACAAAGAAGGCGTGGCCGCAAGTTCGGCGCCAATGGCGTGAGCTGTAGCCAGCAGCGCGCGAGCCGTCGAACCATCGGCGGCGACGTCGATCGTGCCCGTCGAGCCGATCACGGTCAGCGCGAGGCACAAGCGGCCGTCCGCATCGAGCACCGGCGCGCTCAAACTGCTGATACCCGGACTCGGCGCATCGACGCTGCATTCCAGCCTGTATGTGCGGATAGCGTCCAAAGCGGCTTCGAACGTGGCACGTTCATCGGGCGGCGTCATCACGCTATCCACCGAACCCGACTGATTCGCCCACATCCCCGCCAACGCCTCGCGTGGCAGATAAGCGCAAAACACGCGCCCTGTCGACGTTGCCGGCAGCGACATCACCGTGCCCACATGCAGATTCACGTGCAACGGAAAGCCCGCATGCTCATAGCGGACGATGGTCGGCCCTTGCGGCCCGGCAATACAGATTGCGACGCTGAACCCGATCGTCTCGGCCAAAGCCGCTACGCGCGGCACGGCGGCACGAAACGCCGGCTGGTTCTCCAGATGCATCAATCCGAGCCGCAACGACAGCGGACCGGGTTCATAACGGCCCGACAACTCGTCACGTTTGATCAGACCTAACCGCGTCAAGCTCACCAGATAAGCATGAGCCTGCCCCGGCGCGATCTGCGCGGCGGTGGCGAGATCGGACAAAGCCAGCGGGCTGCGCGCCTGCGCGAGCGCCAGCAACACGCGGCCGCCCACTTCGACGCTCTGAATCCCGCGCTGCGTCTTGCTGCCGTCCGGTGTCTCGCCGCCGCCCGCGCCTTTGCCGGTGGCCGATTTCACTGCTTTGCTCACACCCGCGCTCGTCCGTAAAAAGGGTCCATGTTAGCCGAAGCCCTGCGCGAAAACCGCGCCTTCCTGTTCTTATCTTAGACGTTCCAGAATTTGCGTATGACGATGCATTTCGCTATTGACAAATAAACTGGCCCAGCCATAAGATGCATTCACCCCGACATACCGGTGCAGTCACAGAGTCAAAACGGGGCGAGATAACCCCCAATACCGTCAGCCCGCGCCTCTGAAATCCGAACGCGCGGCCGGCCGTCTCGCCTCACATCCAACTTTTGAGGGAGACAAGCATGGCAAAGGCATTCGCATCCCAGGCCGATCTGGAAGTCAAAAAAGTCACGTGGACGCAACTGTCCGAGAACGCCTACGCGTACACCGCTGAAGGCGATCCGAACTCGGGCGTGATCATCGGCGACGACGGCGTGCTGATCGTCGACACCACCGCCACGCCGGCCATGGCGCAAGACCTCATCGCCAAGATTCGCAGCGTCACCGACAAGCCGATCAAATATGTCGTGCTGTCGCACTATCACGCCGTGCGCGTGCTCGGCGCGTCGGCCTATTTCGAAGAAGGCGCGCAACAGGTGATCGCGAGCCGCGGCACGTACGAGATGATCGTCGAGCGCGGCGAAGCGGACATGAAGTCGGAAATCGAGCGCTTCCCGCGTCTCTTTGCCGGTGTCGAAACGGTGCCGGGCCTGACGTGGCCCACGCTTGTGTTCGAAAAAGAAATGACGTTGTTCCTCGGCAAGCTCGAAGTGCGCATCGCGCATCTGGGCGCCGGGCATACGAAGGGCGACACCGTAGTGTGGCTGCCGTCGCAGAAGGTGCTGTTCTCCGGCGACCTGGTCGAATACGACGCGGCCTGCTATTGCGGCGACGCGCAACTCGAACAATGGCCGGCCACGCTCGAAGCGCTGCGCGCGCTGAAGGCCGAGAAGCTGGTGCCGGGCCGCGGCCCCGCATTGACCACGCCGGAAGACGTCAACAAGGGCCTCGATTACACGAAAGACTTCGTCACCACGCTGCTGCAACAAGGCCGTGAAGCGGTTGCACAGAAACTGGACTTGAAGGCCGCGATGGCGCACACGCGCAAGGCAATGGACCCGAAGTTCGGCCACGTGTTCATCTACGAGCACTGCCTGCCGTTCGACGTTTCACGTGCCTTCGACGAAGCGAGCGGCATCACGCATCCGCGCATCTGGACCGCGCAACGCGACAAGGAAATGTGGGACGCGCTGCAGGCCTGATAACCCCATAGAAACGCCGGAAAGCGTCAAGCAGAGCAGAGAAGGACGGAGACACAAGATGAGCATCAACTACCAGACGCTGTCGTTCGACTATCGGCCGTGCCGCGAACAAAGCGGGCAAAGCGATGCGGAGCAGACGACCTATCCCGTGATCGTGGTCGGTGCGGGACCGGTGGGTCTCGCTACCGCAATCGATATCGCGCAACAAGGCGTGCCGGTCGTACTGGTCGACGACGATTGTTCGTTGTCCACCGGTTCGCGGGCGATCTGCTTCTCGAAGCGCTCGCTCGATATCTTCGACCGGCTCGGCTGCGGGCAGCGGATGGTGGACAAGGGCATTAGCTGGAACGTCGGCAAGGTGTTCCTGAAAGACGAACTGGTGTACACGTTCAATCTGCAACCGGAAGCGGGCCACAACCGGCCCGCGTTCATCAACCTGCAGCAGTACTACGTCGAAGGCTTTCTGCTCGAACGCGCGCAGGAATTGCCGAATCTCGAGATCCGCTGGAAGAGCAAAGTGGTCGGCGTGCAGCAGAGCGGTGCGCCTGGCACTGCTCAAGCCGGTGTGACGCTAACCGTCGATACACCCAATGGCCAGTATCCGTTACACGGCCGCTATGTGGTGGCCGCAGACGGCTCGCGCAGCCCGATGCGCAATCTGATGGGACTCGATAGCCATGGCGTCACGTTCAAAGACCGCTTCCTGATCGCCGACGTGAAGATGGAAGCGGAGTTTCCGACCGAGCGCTGGTTCTGGTTCGATCCGCCGTTCCACCCGAATCAATCGGTGCTGTTGCATCGTCAGCCGGACAACGTGTGGCGGATCGATTTCCAGTTGGGCTGGGACGCCGATCCGGTGCTGGAAAAAACGCCGGAACGTGTCATCCCGCGTGTGCGTGCATTGCTGGGTCCGGATGCGAAGTTTGAACTGGAATGGGTCAGCGTCTATACGTTTTCGTGTTTGCGCATGGACCGTTTCCGGCACGGCAACGTGTTGTTCGCGGGCGATTCCGCGCATGGCGTGTCGCCGTTCGGCGCACGCGGCGCGAATAGCGGCGTGCAGGACGCGGAAAACCTCGCATGGAAACTGGCGATGGTGCTCGAAGGCAATGCGTCCGATTCCTTGCTCGACACCTATGCGAGCGAGCGCGAATTCGCCGCCGACGAAAACATCCGCAACTCCACGCGCTCGACCGATTTCATCACGCCGAAAAGCCCGGTTAGCCGCGTGTTCCGCGATGCGGTGCTGAAGCTCGCACGGCATCATCCGTTTGCGCGGCAGTTGACGAATAGCGGCCGCCTCTCGGTGCCGGCGGTGTTGCGCGATTCCCCGCTGAATACGGCGGACAGCGACAGTTTCGAAGGTCTGATGGTGCCGGGGGCGTCGTGCGTCGATGCGCCGGTTCATGCCGAGGGGCAACCGGCATGGCTGTTGCAGCAACTCGGTCAGCAATTCACGGGCGTGTTGTTCTGCGGCTCGCAAGGTATCGATCAGGCGACGCAAGCTGCGCTGGACGCATTGCGTCGCGGGCCGGTTCCGCTGAGGCTTGTCGTGGTGACGAGTAGCGATGCGCCGGTCGCGGCGGCTTCGGGTGCAAAGGTGGTGTACGACGTCGACGGTCTCGCAGCCGCGCGTTACGACGCCAAACCCGGCACGTTCTATTTGGTCCGCCCGGATCAGCACGTGTGTGCGCGCCGGCGGCAACTCGACGTGGGCTTTGTGGAAGGCGCGTTGAAGCGAGCGTTGTGTGTGGAAGGCACGGCCTGAAGGCAGAGCTGGCGCAGCGAAGCCAGCACAGCGCGAAAACGCCGCGAACGCAGCCGGCGCGCAATAGGCGACATACGCAGTACATCGGCAAAAGAGAATGGCAGGAGACAGTCATGGCATTGAACACGCAACCCAACCTCGCCCGCCCCGACGATTTCTACGAGGCGCTGATCGATATGCATCGCGATCTGGACGACGCGCAGAGTCAGTCGGCCAACGCGCAACTGATCCTGTTGCTCGCCAACCATATCGGCGATCACGCGACGCTGCTCGAAGCGATGCGGCACGCCCGTGAAGGCGTGACCGATGTTTCGGCGCAAGGCGCGCACACGCATTCGCTGGCCGCTTGAGCGCGCGTCACGACGACTTGTAACGATTAAACGCTGCACGTGCGTGGCCGTTCGAGCCACGCGCAGTCCACCTCGGCGCGCGACGCACTTGTGCCGCCGCATGCCGTTCCAGTAGAAAACAGAAACGCGGCGCATCAAGACGCCGGACCCATCGGGTCCGTTGGACCCTCACGTTTGGAGATAACGCATGAGCCAATCCCTCGCCCCCGCGCTCGAGCCGGGCGCATCCGCCGCTGCGCACGACGACCTGCTGTATCGCAAGGTTTCGATGCGGATCATTCCGTTTCTGTTTCTGTGCTACGTGGTGTCGTTTCTCGACCGCATCAATATCGGCTTCGCGCAATTGCAGATGAAGCACGACCTCGGTTTCAGCGACGCCATGTATGGTTTGGGCGCAGCGGTTTTTTATATCGGCTACGTGTTGTGTGAATTACCGAGCAATATGCTGCTGGCGCGCTTCGGCGCACGGCGCACATTCACGCGGATCATGCTGCTGTGGGGCATTGCGTCGGTCGGCATGATGCTGGTGTCGAAGCCCACGCACTTCTACCTGCTGCGTTTCATGCTCGGCGTGTTCGAAGCGGGGTTCTTCCCCGGCATTGTGCTGTATCTGACCTACTGGTATCCGGCGCGGCGGCGCGCTGCGGTGCTGTCGATTTTCTTCGCGGGTGTCGCGGTGGCGGGAGTGCTCGGCGGCCTGGTGTCCGGCTGGATCATGCGCGATATGGGCGGCGTGATGGGTCTGTTCGGCTGGCAGTGGATGTTCGCGATCGAAGGTGCGCCGGCCATCGTTCTCGGCCTGCTGGCGGCGTTTTATCTGGTCGACGGCCCGCAACATGCAACGTGGCTCAGCACCGCGGAGAAGGCGCGACTGATCGCGCAGCGCGATGAAGACCGCCGGGTTGCACCGGACGCGCATTCATCGCGTGCCGTCATCCAAGCGCTGCGCAATCCGCGGGTCTATCTGTTCGCGTTCATCTATTTCTCGCTCACCTGCGCCTCGCTGACGTTGAACTTCTGGATGCCGCTGATGATTCGCGACTTCGGTGTGCACGATGTGCTGGCGGTCAGCCTGTACACCGTGATTCCGAATGCGGTCGGCGCAGTGGGCCTGATTCTGATCGCGCGGCATTCGGATCGTCGTGGCGAACGACGCCGCCACTTTGCGGTGTGCACGATCGGCGGCGGCATCGCGCTGTCTCTGTTGACATTGCATCTGAGCAGCTTCCCGGCGATGCTTGCGATTCTCTCGCTGGCGGCCGTGCTGATCTTTGCCGCGTTGCCGATTTTCTGGACCGTGCCGTCGGGCTATCTATCCGGCACCGCGGCCGCAGCCGGCATCGCGCTGATCAGCAGTATTGGTATTACGAGCGGGATTGTCAGCCCGTGGGTGATCGGTCTGATCAAGACGCACACCGGCACCATGGACAACGCGTTGTATCTGCTGACCGCGCTGTTGTTCGTCAGCGGTGTGGCGTTGCTGATGGGCGTGCCGAAAGAAACGCAGCGTATCTGAAGATTGCACGGGTTTGGACGTCATATCGGGTAGAGTCGCACCTATTCCCTTGCGACCGCGCCTCTCACGTCCGAATCTTTGCGATGTATTCGATCGAACCTCTTGCGTTACCTCACGACGGGCCGCCCGACATTGCGTTGTGGCGGATCGATTTCGCGTTCAACGCGTCGCTGGACAACGCCGCCTTTGCGCCGCTCAGCGACGAAGAACGCGTGAGGGCCCAAAGCTTTCGCCGCCACGAAGACACGCTGCGGTTTGCAACGGTGCGGGTGGCGCTTCGCGAGCAACTCGCGCGGCGTCTCGGCATCGCGGCCCACGCCGTGCGCTTGACCCTCGATGCCAATCACCGTCCCCGTCTCGCCGATTCCGATGCGTACGATTTCAATGTCTCCCATGCGGGCGCGCATGGATTGATCGCGATGTCGCCGTGCCGGCGCGTCGGTGTCGATATCGAGCAGTATGCCGATCGATTCGATTGGCGTTCGATCACATCGTTGACGCTCGATGCGGGCGAGGCGGCGTGGATTGCGCGGCTGGACGTCGCGCAGCAGGTCAGTGCGTTTTACGACGCATGGGTTGCCAAAGAGGCGCTCGTCAAAACCACGGGCGTGGGCATCGCGCGCGGCCTGCAGCATCTGATCGTGCTGCCGCGCGGCGGCATGCAGGTGGCCCTGCACGATCGGATTCCCGACGACATGCGCGAGATTGCCGCTCGCTGGATCGCGGCGCCAGAAAGCTATTCCGCATGCGTAGCGTGGTCGACGAAAATGTTCGCCCGTTAAGTTAATCAAAGGGAGGCTTCAGCCGCGCGCTCTGACCGCAGAGCCTTGCCGACGTTGTCGCGACAGAGTCTGCCTTTTTTCTCCGTTCTGCGATCAGCCGCGTGAATGACCGCACAGGTTTGCAGCGCAGCACGCTGCACTAAGCGTTCGGTTCGCCAAACGCCAAAGCCTTCGGCCATCCAAAGGCATGCACCTGCGCGTTTTGCACCAGAGCCCGTATAAGTACGTGCTAACATGTTACGTTGCAATCGACACGTACGCGAGACCGGCAATGAATACAATGGGATCGGTAAAAGCCGAGTCCGACGAAAGCCAGGGAAAGTCTCTCCGCCTCGTCGCCTATGAAAATTTCACGCAGCAAATCCTGAACGCCAATATCCGGCCTGGGCAATTCGTGTCGCAGCGCGAGCTGATGGTTCTCACGGATATGCCGCTTGGCGCGATTCGTGAAATGGTGCCGCGACTTGAAGCCGAGGGGTTGATCAAGACCGTGCCGAACCGTGGGCTGCAGGTCTGTCACGTCGATCTACGGCTGATCCGTAATGCGTTTCAACTTCGCCTCATGCTGGAGCGGGAGGCAGTGGCGAACTTTACCCGTACGGCTTCCGACGCCGACCTCGACAAGATCGAGCGCGCACACAAGGATATCGTGCGCCGGGCCCTGGCAAAGAAAATCGACGACCGTCTTCTCAACGACGCGCAAACAGTCGACTGGGGTTTGCACGACATGATGATCGATGCAATGGGCAACGAAATCGTGTCGCAGATTTACCGGGTCAACAGCTTGCGCATCCGGCTGATCCGCCTGGAACACGTGGTCCTGAAGCCCGACGTGGTGGTCCCGACGATGACGGAGCATCTTGAACTGATCGCGGCCATCAAGGAGCGCGATGTGGACAAGGCGGTCGATCTGCTCAATACACATATCGAGAACGCGCGGCAGCGCTCGATGGGTAACTTCGGCTAGCAGAGCGCGGACCTACCGGATCAACCGGATCAACCGGATCAACCGGATCAACCGGATCAACCGGATCAACCGGATCACCCGGATCAACCGGATCAACCGGATCAACCAGATCAACCGGATCAACCGGATCAACCGGATCCACCGGATCAACCGGATCAACCGGATCAACCGGATCAACCGGATCAACCGGATCAACCGGATCAACCGGGGCGGCCGCAATCCCCCGGTTCCCTTCCCTGCAAATTCTTTTTTGACGCCTCTCCGATTTCTAACTAACATGTCAGTTCGTAGTTGGCACGTAACCGGATCGTTCCGGGGCGATGTTGACCGGATAGGGCGGGCTTCGCGCCGCCAGTGTCTATGACGAGAGGAGACAGGCATGGCTTTTGAAGGGCAGGGCGTGCTGGCGGCGGTCACGACCCCACTCGATGCGGCGAACCGGGTGGATGTGGCATTGCTGGCACAGCATTCGGCCGATCTGCTGCGGCGCGGCTTACACGGCATTACGCTGTTCGGCACGACAGGCGAAGGTCCGTCGTTCACCGTGGATGAACGCAGCGCTACCCTCGAGGGACTGCTCGCGCGGGGAATCGAAAGCAGCGAACTGGTAGTCGGCACGGGCGCGGCGGCACTCGGCGACGCGATCTCCCTGACGCGGCATGCGCTTGCGCAGGGTTGCCGTCGCGTATTGCTACTACCGCCGTTCTTCTTCAAGGGTGTCAGCAGCGCCGGCGTTGCCGAAGCGATCGGGCAGGTGATCGACGCGGTCGGCGATTCGCGCTTGCGCGTCATCCTGTACCACATTCCTCAGGTGTCCGGAGTGGGCTTCGACGACGAGGCCATTGCGACGCTGCGCCAGCGCTACGGCAGCGTGATTGACGGCATCAAGGACAGTAGCGGGAACCTCGACCATTCGCTCGCGCTGATTCGCAATCATCCTGGCCTGAATGTCTATGTAGGCGCGGAAGATACGATCGGACGCGCACGGGCGGCGGGTGGCGCGGGATCGATCTGCGGGCTTGCGAATATCGCGCCGGAGCAGGTTCGCGCGTCCTATGACAGCGCACGGGACCCGGACTCCGGCGTGATTACGGCGTTGCTGCGAGCCGTTGACGGCCAGTCCTTCGTACCGCTTCTCAAGGCGTGGGTGGCCGCTTGCCAGGGTAACGACGGCTGGCGCCGGGTACGGGCACCACTTGTCGGCATTGACGCGCATGCGACTGCTGCGCTGCCGCGTGCACTGCTATCCGGCGCAGCAGCGTGAAATTCACGCAGCAGCAAGTGTGCGAGGACCAGGAGGAAGACACGATGGATCACGAAATCTGCCTGCCCGAGCAGGCCGACGATATGGCCGCGACGCTCTTCGCCGCGCTGCGCGAAGCCCTCGGCGCAGCCGCCGTGCTGACGGGCGAGGACATCCCCGCGCGCAACGAACTTGACTGGAGCACGCTCGCACCGCAGCGGCCGCTCGCGGTCCTGCGTCCCGCCGACACGCACGGCGTGGCCGCCGCGATGCGCATCTGCGCGCAATATCGCGTGCCGGTCGTGCCGCAAGGCGGATTGACCGGCCTGTGCGGCGGCGCGCGGCCTATCGAAGGGGCGGTGGCGCTGTCGCTCGAGCGTATGGTTGGGATCGAGGAGATCGACCCGGCATCGGCAACCATGACGGTCAAGGCGGGTACGCCATTGCAGAGCGTGCAGCAGGCAGCGGACGACGCCGGTTTCTTCATTCCACTGGATCTCGGTGCGCGCGGCTCATGCGCGATTGGCGGCAATCTGTCGACCAACGCGGGTGGCAATCGAGTGATCCGTTACGGCATGGCGCGCGACATGGTGCTGGGGCTCGAAGTCGTGCTCCCCGACGGCAGCGTGGTCACTAATCTCAACAAGATGCTGAAGAACAATGCAGGCTATGACCTCAAGCATCTGTTCATCGGTAGTGAGGGGACGCTCGGCATCATCACGCGCATCGTGCTGCGGCTGTCTCCCAAGCCCGGCTGCACGATGGCGGCCCTGTGCGCGGTGGAAAGCTACGACAAGCTGGTCGCGCTGCTGAACGCGGCGCGCCGTGGCCTGGGCCCGCTCCTGTCCGCGTTCGAGGTAATGTGGCCGGATTACTGGCGGACGGTCACGCAGCGCGTGCCCGGCGTGAGCAATCCGCTACCCGGCGAGCATGCCTGCTACGTGTTGATCGAAGCCCAGGGGATGGAGGAGGCGTTCGATGCCCCGCGCTTCGAAGCCTGGCTGACGCGCCAGATGGAAGGCGGCGTGCTCGCCGATGCGGCGCTCGCCCAATCGCTTGCAGACGTTCAGGCGTTTTGGGGCGCGCGCGATGCCTGTGCTGAATTTCCCCAGGTACTCGGACCGCACGAGCCGTTCGACATTGGCTTACCGGTCGCGGTGATGGATCAATACGTCAGCGCTTGTCTCGCGGCATTGCGGGCACGTTTTGCCGATGCGGTCGCGCTCTTCTACGGACACATCGGCGACGGCAACCTGCACATCGTTGCTTGCGTGCCGGGCGCCGTGCCGCAACCGAAAGAAGAGATTACCGCCATTGTCTACGGTCTTGTCCAACAGTTCGGTGGAACGATTTCAGCCGAACACGGCATCGGCCTCACCAAGAAACCGTGGCTACCCTACACGCGCAGCGAAGCTGAGCTCGCACTGATGCGCCGCCTGAAAACGGCGCTGGATCCGGAGAACCTGCTCAATCCCGGCAAAGTGATCTGAATGATCTGAACCGCGGCCCACGATGACCGGCACAAGACCGGAAGCCGTATCCCGTCAAGGGAACAACAAGGAGACGAAATGGAGACGAACCTGCACCCCGTCAACGGGGACGAAGAGGCGTTGCTGGAACGCGCGATCAGGCGCGCCAAGTGGCGGCTCGTGCCGTTTCTGATCCTGATGTACATGCTGGCCTATCTGGACCGGGCGAATATCGGTTTTGCCCAGCAGGCCTATCAGGCGTCGACCGGTGTGAGCAACGCGGCATTCGCATTCGGTGCGGGCATTTTCTTCATTGCGTACGCGCTCTTCGAGGTACCCAGCAATCTGATGATGCATCGCGTCGGCGCGCGTGTCTGGCTTTCGCGCATCATGGTCACATGGGGGCTGATTTCGGCGACCATGGCGTATGCAAGGAGCGATTCGCTGTTCTCTTTCATTCGCTTCTTTCTGGGTGCGGCGGAGGCGGGTCTGTTCCCCGGCGCGGTTCTCTACATGACATACTGGTTCCCGGCGCGTGCGCGCGGACAGATCATGGGGCTCTTCTATTTCGGCTCACCGCTCGCGTTGATGCTGGGAGGTCCGCTGTCGGGCTTGCTGCTCGAGCTCGACGGCCTGTTCGGCCTGCATGGCTGGCAATTGATGTTTCTTGTCGAGGGACTGCTGGCGTCGGCGGTGGGTGTGTGGGCTTATTTTTACCTGTGCAACCGCCCCGAAGACGCGAAATGGATGCCGCGCGAAGAAGCGCAAGCGCTCGCGCGCGCACTCGCTGCTGAAGACCGGCTGAAGCAGCAGACCGGCAAGATGAGCTTCCGTGCCGCGCTAGCCGATCCGAAGCTTCTGCATTTCGCGGTCCTCTACTTCTCGATCCAGATTGCAGGCTACGGCGTGGCGTTTTATCTGCCGACCCAGGTGAGCGCGCTTCTGCATGTCAAAGTGGGGTTGCACGTTGGGCTGACCTCGGCCATTCCATGGGCGTGCGCCATTGTGGCGGGCGCGTTCTATCCGGGTTTCGCGGTACGTACCGGACACCGGCGTGGTTTTGCGGTGCTCTCGGCGCTCTCGATTGCGTGCGGTCTTGCGGTCTCGGCCAACATGGGTCCCGTGGGGGCGATCGTGGCGCTGTGTTTCGTGACGATGGGCATCATGACCGTGCAGCCGATCTTCTGGACGTTCCCGGCGGCTTATCTGGGCGGCACGGCGGCGGCGGGGGGCTTCGCCGTGATCAACGCGGTCGGCAATCTCGGCGGCTTCTTTGCGCCGACCGCGCGTAACGCGGCGGAGGCTTCGTTTCACTCGGTCGCGGCGGGGCTCTATGTGCTTGCAGCGAGCGGCCTCGTGGCGGCGTTTCTGATCGCCATGCTGCGCCCCGCGCAGGCCGATCGCCGTGTGGCCGATCCAACGGAGCCGTTGCGCGCAGAGATCTGATACACCGTGGTGAGCGAGCACAATGAGGCTGCGTTGCGATTCGGCGTACCGAGGCAAGCGACGCGCATCTAAAGATCGAACCGGCTCGAACGTCATATCGGGTAGCGTCGCGCATAGCCCGTTGCGACAGCGCGCTTGACGTCCGAACCGATTCTTTCTGTGTAGGCGCTGTACTACGCGTTCGATTCACCAAACACACAAGCCTTCGGCCATCCAAAGGCATGCACTTGCGTGACCGGCTGCGCGAGTGCAACGGCTGCACGAATCTTGCCCGACATCGGCAGATCGAGCACATGCCAGCAGCCATGTTCAGCAAGATCGAACGCGCAGGCCGCGGTGTCGCTCGAGAGCAGCGCCAGATCGATATCGACAGGTGCGTAGCGCAACGCATTGCACAAGCTGCTGTAACGCGCGCGTTGGCGTGAGCCTTCCTGTGTCTCGTCGAGACTCGCGCCGGGCGAGGGGACGACGACGCTCAGGCCGAGCGTCGTCGGCGCGATGCCGATCACGATCCAGATGCCGCCGTAGGCGATATCGATCGTGATGCCGCGACCGTCGTGCGGATGCCGCGCGCGCAGTTTCTCGTTGCCGTCGTCCTGCAGATCGACGGCATGTGGCTCGCCGTCGAACAGATTCGCGACGATCCAGCGCACCACCACGCGTGCGCTGATAAAGCGTTTGCGTAGCGCCGAGTTCGGGTGAAGCCGGGCGCGTTCGCGCTCTCCCTTCGACAGCCACGTCTCGCCTTCCTGCACCGGCACGGGTAGCCATTCGCAGCGGAATCGCCACACATGCAACTCACCCGCGCGGGGTGCGGCAACGCTGTGCGGATAGCGGCGCGTTAGCGGCCGCGAGATGAATTCGGGCGTGACGGCACGGGCGATCGCATGGACGGGGCGAGCAGCTTGAACCGGTCGAACAGGTTGATCGGCTTGCAACGCGTTAGCGCTATTCGCCGCCTGCGAGTCGACGCCAGGCGAGTTGCCATGCGCACGCGAAGGCGCGAGATAAACGAGTTCCAACGGCATACGCTCGGGTCCTCAATGCATATACGTGACGCGGCGCGCTTGCACGTCGAGTTCGACACCGGCATCGAGCAGATCGATGGCGAACCAGCGGATCAGTTTCAACACGCCGCTGACGGCGGGCCCCGGCAGCCATTCGCTCAGCATGCGCAACGCAGCGCCGCTATGCGTTTTCTGCAGCAACGCGATGGTTTGCAGAATCACGGCTTCGTCCTTGCCGAGATCGCTGGCGCAGCGGCATCGCATGTCGAGCGGACGATAGGACACGTGCCTCAGCGAACGCATCAGCAGATCGAAATGCTCGATGCCGTCTTGCCGCAAGCCCACGCCGCTCAGGATGTCGCGCCAGTGCACGCCGCCGCGCGCCGTTTCACACGCCGGCCGCAGCCAGGTGCGCACGGCGCTGAGGACCGTGCGATCGGGTGCGTCGGCGGTATCCGCGACGTGATCGTCGACCAGTTCGGGACGGCTGTTGTGGTGAGAGCGGAAGTTCATCGTTGCTCCTGAATGGACACGGTCCAATGAGTCGCGCCGGCCTGACCGGAGGAGGGCCGCGTCGCAGGCCGCCACATGTTGCGTGCGACGGATAGGCGATGACGCCGGATGTGCGTCACGGCGTGCTTCAAGTTTTTGCGGACAGCGGATGGCATGGACGTGATGATGAGCCAATTTTCTGGTAAATGCAAATCATTCGCATTTAGAAAGTGTGTTGAACGGGACTTGACGCGGCGAGCGGTGCGGGCGGCCGGCTTGCCAGAAGCCGTTACGCAGAGCCTGAGCCGGCGCAGCGGGAGCATCTGCGTACTGGCGTTGAACTGTCCCCAGGAATTCCCGGGATACCGGGCGACTGTCTTAAGCACGTACACTCATCGCTTATTCCCTGCGCTGAGAGAAACCGTGCCTGCCATCACCTGCATCGAAGATTTACGCGTGCTTGCTCAACGGCGCGTGCCGCGCATGTTCTACGACTACGCCGACAGCGGCTCGTGGACCGAAAGTACCTATCGCGCCAATGAAAGCGACTTCCATCGCCTGAAGCTGCGGCAGCGCGTGGCGGTCAACATGGCGGGCCGCAGCACGCGCACGGAAATGATCGGCCAGGCGGCCGCCATGCCCGTGGCGCTCGCGCCGACGGGGTTGACCGGCATGCAGCATGCCGACGGCGAAATCCTCGCTGCGCGCGCGGCGGAGAAGTTCGGCGTTCCGTTCACCCTGTCCACCATGAGCATCTGCTCGATCGAGGACGTGGCCGCCGAGACCAGCAAGCCGTTCTGGTTTCAGCTTTACATGATGCGCGACCGCGATTTCATCGTGCGATTGATCGAGCGCGCTCGCGCTGCACGGTGCAGCGCCTTGATGCTGACACTGGATCTGCAGATCCTCGGCCAGCGTCACAAGGACATCAAGAACGGGCTGTCGGCGCCGCCCAAATTGACCCCTGCGAACCTCATCAACCTGGCGAGCAAGCCGCGCTGGTGCCTCGGCATGCTCGGCACGCGGCGGCGCACCTTCGGCAACATCGTCGGCCATGCGAAGGGCGTGGGCGATCTGTCGTCCCTGAGCTCATGGACCGCCGAGCAGTTCGATCCGGCGCTGAGCTGGGCCGACGTCGAATGGGTCAAGAAGCTGTGGGGCGGCAAACTCATTCTGAAAGGCATCATGGATGCCGAAGATGCGCGCCTCGCCGCCGACAGCGGCGCTGATGCGTTGATCGTCTCCAACCATGGCGGCCGTCAGCTGGACGGCGCGCCTTCTTCGATCTCGGCGCTCCCGGAGATCGCGCGCGAGGTTGGCTCGCGCATCGAAGTGTGGATGGATGGCGGCATTCGCAGCGGACAGGACGTGCTGAAAGCCGTTGCGCTCGGCGCGAAAGGCACGCTGATCGGCCGCAGCTTCCTCTACGGCCTGGGCGCGATGGGAGAGGCGGGCGTCACACAGTGCCTGCAGATCATCCAGAAGGAACTGGACATCACCATGGCCTTTTGCGGCCACACGGACATCCGCCGGGTGGACGAGCGGATCCTGTTGCCTGACAGCCGTTGAAGCAAACACGTGACGAACGCAGCGCGACTCGCGCGATAGCGGCCAGGCAGACGCTAACCGGTGAGTCGCGCTGCGTTCAGCTCTTTCGTGACGTCTTGGCGACAAAGGGCGTCGGCACGTGCTGACACGTTTCGCTTCCGCACTTGGGGCAGCGCGGATGGGCGGTCTCGTGTTCAGCGAGATGTTCAGCGTGTTCGAACAACTCGCCACATTTATCGCAACGATATTGGTACGTCGGCATTACACCCTCCAGCATGAGTCCCGTCTGCGTTGGCCGGATACCTCGCCAGCACGATCCGGTAGTCTGAAAATCCATTCTAGTGCAGCAAATGCGCGGTCATGCGTCTCATCTCGCCCAGCGCTCACTGGCTGTGACGACGCCACTGGCGACCCGCGCTTCCGCTGACGAGTCGTTCGTACTAGGCTTGATTGTGGAAGGCAGTCGCCGGCCGGCGAATGTGACGAATCGCGATCCGCCGACGAAAGCAGCCTCCCGCCGGTGTTCCTGACGCCACTGAGCGAGGTCCGATATGCAACTGCTTACGGTAACAATCGTCAAACCCGAAGCGACGAACTTCATCCTGGGACAAACCCACTTCATCAAGTCTGTCGAGGATCTTCACGAGGCCATGGTCGGTACCGTGCCGGGTATCAAGTTTGGCTTGGCCTTTTGTGAAGCGTCGGGTAAGCGCCTCGTGCGCCAGTCCGGCACCGCCGCCGATCTGGTCGAGTTGGCGAGCCGGAATGCCATGGCGATTGCGGCGGGCCACAGCTTTCTGATCTTTTTGGGCGACGGCTTTTTCCCGGTCAATGTTCTCAACGCGATAAAGGCGGTGCCGGAGGTATGCCGGATCTTCTGTGCGACGGCGAATCCCACGCAGATTCTGGTTGCCGAGACGGATCAGGGGCGCGGTATCCTGGGGGTGGTCGACGGGTTCCCGCCGCTTGGCGTGGAAAACGAGGAGGACGTGAAATGGCGCAAGGATCTGCTACGTGCTATCGGTTACAAAGCGTAGGTGCGGTGGCTGTCATTACGCGACATGCGCGTTTGCGACATGCGCGTCTGCGGCATGAGTGCCGGTTGGCCTGATCCATGGAGCCGCTCCGTCTTCAGCCCGGCACGCTATGGCCGGCCATCCTGCGCCAGACTGAGCATGCGCTGCGTCGTGGCGCACTGCGACCGATCGAGACAACCCAGGCGCTGATCGAAGACTGTGGCGTACGCTTCCTCGTCCGCCGGGTCTCCAGCCTCGCTCGCAAGGAGGAAGCCCGGCACGCGCCTAAGCCCAACGCCGGTACGCGCGGCGCATTCAATCCGTTCCTTCCTTATGACCCGGACCTTTTTGTGGCCGATATATCGGCCACGCACGTCGCCTTGCTCAACAAGTTCAACGTCATCGACCACCATCTGCTGATTGTCACACGTGGTTTCGAATCGCAGGACGCGCTGCTCGATCTGGCGGACTTTGCTGCATTGATCGCTTGCATGGACGAGTTCCATGGTCTGGGTTTCTACAACGGCGGCGTGGACGCCGGCGCGAGTCAACTCCACAAGCATCTGCAGATCGTGCCGCTGCCGCTCGCAGAATCAGGTCCGCCGCTGCCTATTGAGTCCGTTCTTGCTTCCGCGTGCATGGAGGGTTCGATTGGCAACGTACCCGGCCTGCCTTTCAGGCACGCGTTTGCCCGTCTGGAACTGGCTCCTGCCGCCTCAAGGCACGCGGTACACGCCGCGTTCGATTGCTACCACGCGTTGCTCGAAGCGGTCGGCCTGCAAGCAATCGAGGTGAACGGAGAACTGCACCAATCGGCGCCGTACAACCTGCTTGTCGCCCCTCGATGGATGCTGCTCGTGCCGAGGTCGTCGGAACGTGTCGAGGGAATCTCGGTGAATGCACTGGGGTTTGCCGGATCGCTTTTCGTGCGCGACGCGGCGCAGATGCAAGTCATCGAGGCGCTCGGTCCGATGACCGTGCTGCGACGAGTCGCGGTCTCCGCAGACGAATGAGCGCCGCAGTCGCTATTTCTCCGGTCACCTAAAATACAGGCATGGTTCTGACCTCAAAGGAGGTTGCCATGACCGAGTCGATGACCAGTTTTGTAGTGGGAATCGTGGTGGTGCTATGTATCGCGATATTTGCCGCGGTACGTTACAGGCGGGAACACGACGACCGGCCGGTTTCCCGCTGGCTGCACGCGCATCCGATCAAGGACTGGCTGCACCACAAGCACTGATTGGCGCACGGTGATGTCTGGAAGCGCCGGGGCGCGCGAATGCTGTGGAGGCAGCGATCGCGCGGCGGTTCGCATCGGGCTGGGCGGCGCTTCTATACGGTCTTGTCGGCAAACCGAATTAGATCGCAATCGACGGAATGCTCTTCATGCAGCGCAGCGCGAACATCGAGCGGCTGTGACGGATGCCCGCGATTTTATAGAGTTTCTCGCGTAGAAAGCGTTCATAGCCCGCCGTGCCGTCGACCGCCACTTTGACCAGATAGTCGTAATCGCCTGACACCAGATACGCCTCCAGCACTTCGGTGAGCGTCGCCAGTTCGGCTCCGAAGCGGGCCAGGGCGTCGTCGTCGTGACGGTCGAGCGTGACTTCGAGCAGCACCACGTCGGCGAAGCCGAGCTTCTGTTGATCGAGCAACGCGACGTAGCCGCGGATATACCCCTCCGTTTCCAGCTGACGCGTGCGATTCCAGCACGCCGTGGTCGACATGCCGACCAGGTCGGCGAGTTCAGCGTTGCTCAGGCGCGCGTTCTTCTGCAACTCGCGCATGATCTTTCGATCCTGATTGTCCAGTGGGCGATTTCGGGTGGTCATGGCATTCTCGGAATTTTGTTCAGTAAAATGCCATTTTAATGGAAGAACGTCCTGCATCCGCTGGATGGGAGGATTGCTTTAGGAAGCATATCCAGCGGGCGTCCGGGTATATTTTCAGGGTGCATTCATGCCCGGGACAACCGTCCGGATCGCCGGCCTCAGGCCGGCGGTCTTGCGCGGCCACAAGCTGCCATCCGGTGTCTTGCTGCCTTCACACGAGGGCGGCACGCAGGCGAATTCCGGCATTACCCGTGCCGGAAGACGCGCTTGCCGGGCATGGACGCATTTTCTCAATCGAATGCTGATCGGCGCCGGACCTCTGCGTCCGCGTTGCGAGATAGCGGGCGGACCTTAGCTTGACTTGGTCGGCGCTTTGATCGCGCTTTGTACCGCGATGTTGCGATACACGTCACGACAGAATTGCATGCTGCCTTGGTGCGCACCATTGACGGCGGCTGTTACGTGCACCGCAGCTTCAACAGGTTCAGGCGCCGGCGGATTGACGAGCGCGGCGTTGATCGCGAGTGGGTCGGTAGGCGACGCCCGCATGATGCCGATGCCCTTGATCGTTACGGCGAGACAAGGGTCCGGCATGAGCGCACCATGACTGGCGGCGACGTTGAAATTGATGTTCAGCGTCCAGAAGCCCTCATGAATGTTCTGATGAATGATCACTGCCTTCACCACCTCCTGGTGTGACAGTGTGTACTCATTGTTTACCATCGGTCCCTCCTTGCTCCTGCGCAGCGTCTGTGTGCGAGTGCAGATATGGCATTTTGCGCGGGCTAATCGTAATAGGCCTAGTTTTACGCACCGTTTTGTACAGCGCAAGTGAAAAGGCAGGTGCGCCGGCGCGTGATTTTGCGCTTACGTGAGGAGGGTAACGTTCAGGGTGCGAACGTCTGCGGATGCGCGGCCGCTGGGACGGGCAGGGCCACGCGGAGCGACCTTCGGGTGAAGGGCTCAGGTTGAAAGGATTTCAGCATCCGGCATGCCCAGCTAGCTATTCGGATGCCGTTGGCATTCGCGCAGCGCGCAAGATTGCACATGGTCGCGAGATCTCATGCGGACATCATCAGAATAGGTGAATAGCATTCCAAAGTATCCGTTGTCGGAGACGACAAACTAACGTCTGCCTATTGCCGATAAAACCGGCGCGACGGCGCAAATATGTATCGACGATCGACACAAGAAAGGCCGCCGGATATCGATGCTGTGAACTGCATCGATATCCGGCGGCCGGCTCGGGTTGAACTGCCGATCTGATCACTTCACGCCGGCTATATCACGCCGGCAATGAGCAACACGATCACAACGATTACCACGATGCCGAGACCACCGGTCGGGGCGTAACCCCACGAGCGGCTATGCGGCCACGTCGGAAACGCACCGATGAGGAGAAGGATCAGCACAATCAGAAGAATAGTTCCCAACATATTAATAACCTCCGCTTGGGTTCACAGGAACTGCCCGTCACGACAGCCATGGAGCACGCGGTTCAGGCGAGCTTGCGAAAAGCAGTATCGACGCCTTGGGATTCAGCAAACCATGTGCCCAAAGACGAGCGTCCTGACGCGAATTGTTTGAAACGATCGTTGATTATTCGTGTCCGTACTGATGCGTGCGCCTTTGACGAATCGATCGTCGAGGCGATTCGACTTACATTCAGAGTGCTGCTCGCGCTGCGCAAACCCCTCTCGCAATCCTTCTTTCATCAGACATTTACCGCGTCTCGCAATCTCTCGCCGGCGTCCCAGGATCGAACGAGGCCGTTACGGGCGGTGTTACGTAACGAGCGCGTTACCGCACACGATTCCGCGTCTTTTCTCATCGGCTTCCTAAGAGACGCGTTCGAACGAAAACTTATATCTAACAAGGGTTTGTCCGATATCCCCTGAGCAATCGTCAAGAAAATCTGAAGATTGGCATGCTTGCTGCTTTATAGGTTGCGCGACGCACAACACAGACAAGACAAGCAGTAAGTGTTAGCGAAGTTCGAGTTGGTGAAGTTCGAGTTGGTGAAGTTCGAATCAACGACTGGCCTGGTCGGGGGTTATCAGGTCAGTTTTCTCAACGCACAAGCGGTGTGATCTTTTGTTCGGATTCGTCGCGGCGGCGTTTTGCCTGAGTACCCAGGCTGGGCGGGTACGAGCGGCTTGTAGTCAATCCCCCAATCGTTGTTCAGGAACATCCAGTCGCTTCGTTTCGCGCTGGATGAGTGAAATCCGGGTTGTTTTGCATTGCGCGCTTCTTCGCGTGCCGGGGTGTTGTTGTCGCGAAGAGCGTGGTGGTGGAAGTGCGAGAGACACGAGCTGTTGAAGCGAACACAAGTTGAGCAGCTCGACAAGAACGTTTGGTGCGAGAGACCAGCGCGGGGGATAAAAATGGATACGGCGAATTTTGCGCAGCAAAGAAGAACGATACCGGGGTTGCAAAGCCTGATCGCGCGCTTGCTCGATGTGATGCTCGTCGTCCTTGGGGCGGTGGCCGCTTCGCAAGTGCGATTTGAAGATCTCATGCAAAGCCGTATCGACACCGCCTTCGTTGCGTTTGCCGCGGCTTTTGCGCTGGTTCTGTTCCCCGCATTCGGCGTGTACGGCTCATGGCGTGGGCGGGCCATGCTGCGCATGGCCGGTCAGGTATCGCTCGCGTGGTTCGTGGTTCAAGGCTGTGGTCTCGCGCTGATGTTCTCGCTGCATCGAACGGATTTCATCTCGCGTCTCTGGTTCGCCTATTGGATGGCCATGACGGGAGGCGCACTGATCGTGTGGCGTCTCGCTGTGCACGCCGTGCTTGCACGCGTCCGGCACGCAGGAATGAATCTCCGCCGGGTTGCGGTTGTTGGATGCGGGTCGCACTGCCACCAGGTCGTGCGCAATATCGAGGACTCGACGACTAGCGGATTTCGCGCAGTGGCCGCCTTCGATGTGCGGCCGATGACGGGAACGATCGGCTCAGGTGTGCCGGTGTACGACAACATTGCCAAGTTCGCCGCCTACGTGAGATCTCACGATGTGCAGGAGTTGTGGCTTGCGTTGCCGCTTTCCGAGGAACGCACGCTGTCGCGCTTCGTGGCCGAGTTCCGCGACGACCTCGTGAATGTGCGCTTCGTACCCGATATGCGCAGCGTTGCACTGTTCGATAGCGGCATGATCGATCTGATCGGCATGCCTGCGATCAACCTGGTTGCGTCACCCGTGCCGGCTCGCGCTTTGGTGAAGAAAGAGATTTTCGATCGTGCGTTCGCTGCGTGCGCGCTGGTTGCGCTTGCCCCCGTACTGATCGCGATTGCGATCGCCGTCAAGTTGTCTTCGCGTGGACCGGTGTTCTTCACGCAGAAGCGCAAGGGCGCGGATGGCCGCATCTTCAAGATCTACAAATTCCGCTCGATGCGTCCTCATGCCGTCGAAACGGGCGTGGTGAAACAGGCCACGCGAGGAGACCCGCGTATTACGCGAGTGGGTGCGTTTCTCAGGCGTACCAGCCTGGATGAGTTGCCGCAGTTCTTCAATGTACTGCGCGGCGATATGTCGGTAGTGGGGCCGCGGCCTCACGCGATTGAACACGACGAGCTTTATCAGAAAGTGGTGAATGGCTACATCCATCGATACCGGATAAAGCCCGGGATCACAGGATGGGCACAGATCAACGGATTCAGAGGAGAGACAGACCAGATCGAGAAGATGCAAGGACGCGTCGAACACGATCTGTATTACCTGCGCAATTGGTCGTTCGGGCTCGACATGCGGATTGTCGGCGCGACAATAGCGAAGGGTCTGGTTCATAGCAACGCGTACTGACACCTGCACACAATAAAAAATACATGGCCATGAAATTACGCGGACAACAACTCCGATCGGCGCCGAACGCGCTGGCGCTTGCTGCGGCTTTAGCGTTTTCTGCTTCGGCGCACGCGGCCGACCCTGCGCTCAATGCCCTCGGGCAGGCGGGTGGTTTGGTGATTCCGTACGGATTTGCGTTGCCCGAAGGGACGGTGGAGGCGCAGTACAACAACTACATCGATCCGCGCTATGGAAAGCAGGCGACGGGCGCGCAAATGTATTGGGGCGCGGTGGGATTGCTGCCTTATGTGGAGTTTTCCGGCGGACTCGCCAATTACCCGGCTGATGTTCACGCGCCATTCAGTAACGCCGACCACTTTCTGTTTCGTCACCTGATGGGTGACGTCAAGGTCGAAGTACCGAAGTTCTTTAAGTATCAGCCGAGCATTGCGTTAGGTATTAGCGACATTGGTGGTCAGACACATTTCTTCCGTTCGAAATACGGCGTGGTGTCGCAAGCATTTGGACCTGTGACGTTGACCGCCGGTTACGGCCAGGGCGATCGCCTCGATGGCTTGTTCGGCGGCGCGCAGGTCTCGCTGTGGAACACCGGTTTGTCGCTGTTCGCAGAAGACGATTCGAAGACGCCTTATGCCGGCGTGCGCTATCAGTCTCCGCGTATCAGGTGGCTAGCCGATGCGAACGTGATTGGCACATTCATGCGTTCGATCCGTTCGACGGATGGTGTGTCGCCGCGCACGTCGTTCTCGGTGGGTATTCAGATTCCGCTGGGCAAACGCTTTAGCAGTGCGCGGTGTGTGGACGGCTTGTGCGAAGGCTCGCAAGTGCCGGTCGCCCAGACTGCCGATGCCGATGCCGACGATGACGGCTCAATCCGTCTCGCCAGCCTGCAACCGGTGGATATGCGTACCGCCACAGCCGACAACAACTTGCTGGCCGCAGCGCCGATTACATATGTGCCGCCGTTGCAGTCGTACGCGTCAGTGATGTTGAGCGACGTGACGGCGGCCAAATCGTCGGATGCGCAGTCGCCTGCCATTCCGGAGACGCTGGATACCTCCGCGCTCGATGAAATCGCCGCGCAGCTGTTTGCCGCCGGCCTCGAGCGCGTGCGCGTCGGGATGAGTGGTCGCGATCTGGTGGTCGAGTACGAGAACCATCGCTACAACCAGAATGAAGCCGACGCGCTCGGCATTGTGCTTGGTGTAGCGAGCGTGAATGCGCCGCATGGCGCCGACAAGATTCACGTGGTCATCAAGAAGGCCAATGAGCCGTTGGGCGAAGTCATTGTCGATCGCGATGCATTTGCGCAGTTCGTTGCGGGCGGCGCGCCGACAGCCGCAAGCGCCTCGCTGACGATGCACACGCGTCCGACATATGACGCGGATTCGATCGCATGGCATGGCAATGAGCATACGCATGGGCTGACGCGGATCCAGATCGAGCCGATCGTCAGTTACCTGTACGGCACTGAGTACGGCAACTTCGACATCTCGCTCGGCGCCAACATCGAGGGGTTCGTACCGCTGTGGCGTGGCGCGGAGCTGTACGCGAGTTATATCGCGCCGATCTACAACACGAAGAACATGGACGAAGGCCGCGTGTTTAGCAATTACCGCTTGCGCGGTGGTCTGAATGCAGTCGCGTTGGCACAGAGCTTCTGGATCGTCCCGCAAGTGTTCAACGTGGCATCGGTCGGCAAGTTCGATTACTCGTATGTCGGTGTGCAAAACGAAACAACTGTCTTCGTGCCGGGCCGTCCCGATCTGATTCGCCTGCGGCTCGCCTATTTGCACCATGAGCCGGGCCATGACGAATTGCCGAGTGCGAAGAACGCCGAACTGACTTATCGCTGGGTGCAGCCGTCCTGGAAGCTGTGGATCGAAGCGGGCGTGGCGCGCTTTGTGGGAGGAGACAAAGGACCGGTCGCGACGCTGACGCGCTGGTTCGACGACGTATCGGTGAGCGTGCACGGCGAGCACAGCGGTCAGGGCACCTTTGTGGGCGCCGCGATCAGTTTCCCGTTGACATTGCGTCAAGGGATGAAGCCGGGGATCAGTCAGGTGTACGGCTCTGAAGAGTTTGGGCTCGATTTCCGCACGCGGGTGGGATCGACGAATTACTTGACGGCCAATGCGGCGGAAAACATGACCTTCCCGTATAGCACGCAGCAGTACTTGCTGAATCAGGGCCGCTTTAGCGGTGAGTACTTCTCGACCCAGCTTTACCGGATGCGTGATGCGTATCTGCGTTACGGACGGCCTGGTAGTGACGGAACGAAGCCGAAGCCGCAAGCGAGCGTGCCTGCTGTGTCGACGGGTGCTGTGCTTTCACACGGCGTCTGTGGAAACGGTTTGCAGGGTGTAAGCGACGGACGGGCGTTGACGCCGGTCGATTGTGAATGACTTTCTTTGGAGGTAGGCGATGAAGCTTCTAAATGGCGCGACGCTGCGCACGCTGCAGTTCGGATCGATAGTGCTTGCGACCAGTGCGCTGGTTGCATGCGGTGGCGGGACCAGTAGCGGCGGCTCGCCGGTCGGGACGGTGGGTGGTACGGCTGCTGTCGGCGCAGCGCTGGCTAACGCAAGCATCACGCTGACTTGCAAGAACGGTTCGGGTAGTGCAACGGCAAATTCGAACGGTGCTTACTCGGCCACGTTTGCCTTTGACGGTCCTTGCGCGATTACGGCGACCGGTGGCGCGGTCACGATCCATTCGTTTGCAGCCGGCACGGGTACCTACAACGTGACACCGCTGACGGAATTGTTGCTGGACTACCTGGCGGGGCAATTGGGTACGACGGTTAGCGGGTTGCTTTCGGGGATCACGTCCAACGCGTCGTATCAGAGCGCGTTGTCGAACAGCACGGTGATTGCGAGTGCGCAGGCGGCTGTCGCGACGCTGATTAAGAACACGTATGGGATCACGCTTTCTTCTTCGTCGTTCCTGACGGTTTCGTTTACGCCGGGGGCGCCTGGGGCGGACGCGGATCTCGATGCGTTGCTGGCGGCCGGGGCGATTACGAGTAATGGGCAGCCGGCGGCTTCGTTGGCTTCCGCTGCGCAGGCGGCTGGGGCGGCGGCGCCGATCGGGAGTGGGAGTAGTGGGTCGACGAGTGGGACGACGGGTGGAACGGGGGGGAGTGGGGGGACGGGGACGGTGACGAAGTAGGGCGTCTGCGCAATTGGCTTGTAGATACACCTCAAAGTCGGATCGTGGTTTGACTCGCGGTCCGACGTCAAGCGGCAGTTAAATGCGATGGTTAATGAACGTTGCTGATAGATGGTGCGCGGGGTGATCAAGGGGTGAGAAGAAGGCTACGTGTTACGGCGAGACGTTACGTTACGAGACAGTCGCTGTCACCAAATTCGAAGAGCTGTCTTCGGCGCGCCATCGATTCAAATGCAGAAAACGCAGCATTCTTAAGGAATGTCGCAGCAGTTTTTCTTCCGGATCCTTTGCCTAACTGTTGGCATATTTGGTGCTTTAAAGATTGCTGCGGAAATGCTCGTATTGATTGGGCGTTCGATCGTCCGATCAAGTGAACTGTGAACTCGTTGACGACGCCGCATGCAAAACGGAATGGGCTTTTTGGTAAATGGCAGCTCAACCGCCAAAAGTAAAAAAACGAACGTAAAACGAGGTGAATGCAATGACAGTTTCGCTGGGGAATTGGAGCGGCAACGGAATGCGATGGGTCGGCCGCGCTGCCTCCGTGTTGACTACAGTGATGGCGACCGCATTGTTATCTGCCTGCGCCGTTGCTCCGGGGATGCGCATGACGTCTTCCGCGGCCCTACCTGTATCCAGCGCCGACGATGCTGCTCAGCCAGCGGAGCTACAGATTCCCATAACTGATATTGACGCATCCTTGATAGAAAAAATGCGCGATACAACTGCGCAGGCGAGCGTCGACCATGTTCGCGCCTTAATGGTGAAACCGAGTCCGTACACGCTGGGCGTCGGAGATGTCCTGCAAATAACCGTGTGGGACCACCCCGAGCTTGCTGCGGCGCTTGGTACGCAGCCTCAAACGAATTCTCGACCATACGACCCGGTCCAAGGTTTCCTGGTAGATGACAACGGCAACATTCAAATTCCGTACGCCGGAAGTATCCATGTAGAAGGACGCCGTACCGATGAAGTCCAACAGCTGGTCTATAACGAACTCGCAAAGGTTTTCATCAAACCGCAAGTCACCGTCCGAGTCGCTTCCTTCCGGGCGAAGCAAGTATTTGTCGACGGGGAGGTACACACACCGGGCGCAGTTCCTATAAACGATATTCCGATGTCGCTGTACGAGGCAATAAATCGAGCCGGCGGTTTCAGTTCGTCTGCCGACCAAAGCCGAATGATTCTCGTCCGCGACGGGGTCTCTTACTCTTTGAATCTGTCTCGAATGCTCGATAGCGATCAAAACCCCTCCAAAGTTCTACTGAAGAATGGCGATCTGCTTCGGGTGGTATCGCGTGACGACAACGGCGTCTTCGTCATGGGCGAGGTCAATAAGCCATTGACCGCGGTCCCTATGAAGAGCGGCAAGCTTACCTTGAGTGACGCACTGTCGCAGGCTGGGAGTCTAAACACTAGCAGTGCCGACGCAGCGCAGCTCTACGTAATTCGAGGTTCTCTCGAAACCAGGCCACAGGTGTTTCACTTGAATGCCCGTTCGCCGGTGTCGATGCTGTTAGCCAACCAGTTCGAACTACAACCGAAGGATGTGGTGTATGTGGACGGAAACGGCTTGGTTCGCTTTAGCAGAGTGCTCAGTCTGCTCTTGCCGGCCATCAATGCAGGTCTGACGGCAGCGGTCGTGACGAAATGATCTCGAAAAATCTAAAGCTGAGTGCTCTATATCTCGCATCACGACCACCGTATCCCGCTAGGGGAGGTCGAGAACGGCTTATAGCGCAAAGCATTGAATTTCTCGCGCCGGAGTATGACCTTCATGTGGTGATTTTTTGTCGGAGCGACGAAAAACCGGACGTGGCTAGCATCCTCGCATTGGGTTGCAAGTCCGTTAAGTTAGTCCAGCTTCCCGGGGCTCTGGAGGTTTTTACCAACATACTTACTCGTCGCCTGCATTCGTTACAGGAGAATTTGTTCTTCTCAAGACGGACGCGTTCTGCTGTGCGCAGACTAGTGTCCAGCGGAATCAGCGTTGTCATAGCTGACATGTTGCGAACTGGACAGTACTGTGAAGACATGGACGTGCCGAAAGTGCTCGATCTTGATGATCTTCTATCTGAGCGTTATCGCCAGTTTCTGGTCAATGGATGCAAGCAGACGGTATTCGGGACATTTTCGAAGCGAACTCCGAAGTCGTTGTTGGTGGTTGAGCCTCTCTTGAGAAGACTGATTTTGGAGCGAGAGCGAAGAATGATGGCGAGGCGTGAGATAAGTACGCCAAATCGGTTCGATGTGACTTTTCTGACCTCTGAAACTGAGGCGAGTCAGCTTCGCGGTGACGGCACAAATGCGAGGGTGTACGCAAATCCGCAGGCAGCCATAGCATCCGCCTACGATTGGAGAATGACCGGTCATGCTGAGAAATTAGTTCAATGTTTCTTCATTGGAAATCTGCACACATCCCAGAATCTCGCCTCCTTGAAATTTATAGTTCGCGAGATTATGCCGATCGTACTTGACCAGGGATTGGATATTCACGTTCACGTTGTCGGTGAATACGACGCCCGAGCGATCGAGGCGGCGAGCGGATGCAATCGTGTGACGATGCACGGATTCATCTCTGATCTCTCGGAAGTCGTACAGCGCTGCTCGATTGCACTTTTGCCCATTGCGGAAGGCACCGGAGTCAAGACGAAGATATTAGATGCTATGGCCATGGGAATCCCTGTCATCACGAATGGATTGGGGGTTGAAGGGCTTTCCGTCGTGCACGAACGAGATCTATTGATTGCCGAGACTGCGCGGGAGATTGCAGATCAAATATTTCGCTTGAATCTGGATAGCGTGTTGGGAGAGCGTTTGTCCGAACAGGCCAAGAGCTACGTTGCCAGGAACCATGATCCGACACTGCTGCGCGAGCGGTTTCGGGAACATGTTTTTACGGCTTTAGAAGTGGGGCGAGCCCGACTGACGTATTCGTCTCCGGGTGCGGTAAGTCGCTAGGTTGTGTCGCAGAGCGATTTCGGATCATTGGTGCCGCGGAGTATCGAGCTAGAGATCGGCGGCGACAACGGCCGGTTAGAGGAAATTTGCCTCCCGAGCCGACCTATTTGAATGCCATTGAACCGGTAGTATCCATCGGGGAGCGCTGTTCCTATGACCTCAAAAATTGGTGGCTTGATATTAGCTCTGGCGCTTTTCTCCGCTGCCGGCATTGAGCCCGCGATAGCGAAAACGTTGTTACCGATCGATCCATTGGTGTCGTCCTCAGGTACAGCAGTGCATCCGGCTGACGGATCGTCAACGCCACGTTCGATGAACCGCAGGGCTTCTCCGGAGCAACTGCTCGCGCCGCGCTCGTCTGGCACTACGCGATCGGATCGGACATCTCCACGTTCAAACATTTCTAGTCGTAACAGCCAGGACCGGAACTCACTGCTTACAGACGATCTGGTCAGCGGCCTGGAGATGCGCACTGGCTTCACGGGAGGAGGGAGAAACCCTCGATCAACTACCGCGGCAATGAGCGGTGCAGATTTAGGGGAAGCAGGCGTCAGTCTGTCGCAGTCGTTAAGTAACGGGCAGTACAACAATTCTTCCACGCAAAAAGGGCGCCGGAGATCTGCCACCTCGGGAGACTTGTGTCTCGGGGCCATCTCTAGTCTGCAGTGTGGCGAATGATTCTTCAACGTTATGCGGCCGCAACCAGGCGATCTTCGACGAATTCATAAGCATGAACATCTCTAGCATCTTGGTCGTTTGCACCGGAAACATATGTCGCAGTCCTATGGCGGCAGGAGTGTTGAGGGATGCATTGCCGCGTATCAGTGTGAAGTCGGCAGGATTGCAAGCTTTGATCGGGCAGCCCGCGGACAGGATTGCAATCGAATTGCTTCGCACACGAAAGATCGATATTTCGCCGCATAGGGCACAGCAATTGAACGGTTGGCTATGTTCAACAGCAGATCTGATCCTTGTTATGGATAACGAGCAAAAGAGTGCAATCGAGCGGCACTCTCCGGTACTAACTGGAAGGGTATACAAGCTCGGTCATCATGAAAACCTCGATATACCAGACCCCTATAAGAAGGGGCAGAAGGCGTTTGAACGGTCTCTCAATCTTATTGACGCTTCCGTTGAGCGATGGGCCCAGTACATCGAATACCTGGAAATGGCGCGGTGAGCAGTTCGCATCGACGTGCTTTTGCTCATAACGACGTCGGTGAAATCACAAGAATGGTGAAAGATAAAAATGAATAATCTAGCCCAGGATTTTCGGTCTCACGAGGACGATTCTGACGCACTCGATCTGTCAGCGGTGGTCGATGTCGTGATAGAAAATCGTTATTGGATATCTGCAATTGTTGGAGTTTTTTTGCTCCTCGGTGGGCTTTACTCGTTTCTTCGCTCCCCAATCTACCGCGCAGACGTCATGGTGCAGATTGAAGATGGCACGAGTTCGACGAGTAACGGTCTACTTGCAAATATAGCCCCTTTGCTTGACATGAAGTCATCGGCAGATGCTGAGATCCAGCTATTGGGATCGCGGTTGGTGGTCTCGGCTGCGGTGGACAAACTGCACTTGTTTATAAACGCAAATCCACGATATTTTCCAATTGTCGGGAAATGGATTGCAGGCCACAACAAAAAAATGTCAGAGCCTGGTCTGTTTGGCATTGGAGGATTTGTCTGGGGCGCTGAATCAATCGATGTCAGTACGTTCGATGTTCCACGCGTCATGGAAGATGATCTCTTTCGAATCGAAGTATTGGGCAACGGGCGATTTGAATTGTCAGGCGCTGACCTTGATGGTCCGGCTACCGGCGTGGTAGGCGAAACGTTGAATGTACAGACATCGTCTGGTCCAATTGTCCTCCGGGTGATGGCGCTTGATGGTGGGAAGGGTGCGCAATTTGACTTGACGCGTTCGTCTCGCCTGGAAACGATCACGCGTCTCCAGGAAAAGCTGGATATCACACAAAAGGGCAAGGACTCCGATGTACTCTCTGCGACCTACGACGGAACTGACCCGGAACTTGTTAGCCGTGTCATGAACGAGATCGGCGCACAGTACGTGAAACAAAACGTGCTGCGGAAGACCGAAGAGGCGCAGCGATCAATCGATTTTCTGGATGTTCAACTCCCACTGCTCGCCGAAAAACTCCGCCAATCGGAGGATAAATATAACAAAACGCGCCAGCATCTCAGTACGGTCAATCTAGGTGACGAAGCTGGGCTCGTGTTGCAGCAGTCGGTAGAGGTGGAGACTCAGTTGACGGCGCTTCGACAAAAGCGAACTGACCTCGGCTCGCGATTCGCCACGACTCACCCGGCTATGCAAGCGCTCGATGCGCAAATTGCCGCACTTGAAACCCGTTCGAAAGATATCGACGCTCAGATCAAGCAGCGGCCGCTTATCGAGCAAAACGTATTGCGTGATACGCGTGACGTGCAGGTGAATCAGGAACTCTACTTAACACTTCAGGACAACCTCCAGCAATTGAAATTGGTGAAGGCCGGCAAAGTCGGTAGTGTGAGGCTTGTCGATGCCGCTCCAGTTCCGGAAAAGCCGATATGGCCGCGCGCGATTGTCATCATTCCGCTGGCGTTCCTAGGGGGGCTCTTTGTCGGCTTCGCAGTCGCTCTGGTGAGAAGCCGGCTATTTGGCGGTGTTAGCGATTCACGCGACATTGAGCGCATTCTGGGTATCAACGTGTATGCGACGGTGCCGATCAGTACGGAGCAGCGGCGCATTGATCGAAGAATTGGATCAGCCGGTGGAAAGACGACACTACTTGCCGTGCAGTTTCCAAACGATCCCGCCATTGAAAGTCTTCGTAGCTTCAGGACCGCATTGCAATTTTCGATGGTCGAGTCAACGAATAATCGGGTGATGTTTACGGGCTCTCTACCCGGCGTGGGAAAGTCGTTTGTCTCTGCAAACTGTGCTGCCGTTCTTGCACTATCTGGTCGGAAAATTCTTCTTATCGACGCTGACGTCCGGAAGGGACATATTCATCGCTATCTAGGCTTAGGTCGCTCTGCAGGATTTGCAGAATTGTTAGCGGGTGTTGTCGATGAGGGTACGGCGATCCAACGGACAGATGTACCAGGTTTGGAGTTCATTTCCGCCGGCGCTGTTTCGACCAACCCTGGTGAAATATTTCACTCGGGGCGTCTGGTCGGCCTGATAAATAGCCTGTCTTCGAAATATGACCTTGTGATTATCGATACGCCTCCTGTACTGGCGGTGGCGGATGCCGCGGTACTGGCGCCGCATTGCGGAGCTACTTTTTTGGTGGCGCTGGCGGGATCCACGAAAGTGGCTGAACTAGGCGAGTCTGCGAAGCGCCTAGCCCAGGTCGGTGTGTACGCGAAAGGCGTGGTGTTCAACGGAGTCAATCCAGCGCTCGGCAAGTACGGCTATGGGTCCGCGTATGGCGGCTATCGCCACGCGGAATACACATACGGGAAATAGCTGTCATGGCGATCAAGATAAAACCCCTTGGAGTGGGACGGTCTGTCCGGGCACTGTGTCTGATGATGACCTTGGCGATTCTGACGCAGCGATTTGCCATTCCTCTTGGCGCCACCCAGCTTCCGGTAGCGTTTCTGCTGTACTGGGCGACGGTCCTATGGCTCACGATTGATGGATTAACGGTGCCGCACAAACTCAATGCAATCGTTCTTTGGGTTTCGTTCGGCTTGATCTTGCTGTGCTCGTTGAGTACCTACGGAAAAACATCTATTAGTTCGTTGCTGTACTTGCTCGCCTTATACCTCCCACTGACGATGGGCGCTACACGATCTGTAACGCGCGAGAATACGCGCGAAGTGGCGCGATACTTTGTTTTTCTAATGGTGTTATTTTCTATTGTTGGAATATGGCAGTATTTCAGTCAGCTAATTTTGCACATTCCCTACACGGATCCAATCGGGAATTTGCCTGACGCAGTAATAATGCAGGGTTATTTAGCCAGTTATCCAGTTTCATATGGCGGAGACTTGTATAAGTCGAATGCATTTGTATTTCTCGAGGCGTCGTTTCTTTCCCAGTTTGTTGCTTTGGCGATTGTTATCGAGCTGAGTTTCTGGAGAAGGTTGTGGGTTTTATCGACACTCTTGCTGGGTCTTTTGGTGACATTTTCAGGGACAGGTTTGATGCTACTTGTTGCAGTGACACCTTTCATCTTGATAAAAAATATAAAAAGTTTAAAGGTGATTGCTCTAACGGTGGCAGCAATTGTCGTTCTTGTTGGAACCGTTATTATGCGGCCGGAGGTAATGGTCCGGGTAGCCGAGTTTGGCACTTCTGATACGAGTGCATCTGCAAGGTTTATCGAGCCGTTTACCCGAATGGCACGATACTCAACGAGAACCACTAGTAGCTTGATTGCGGGATATGGTGCCGGTTCCTCTGACCGATTGGGAAGTGCAGGTGACTCGCTGGTCAACTATTCGGCAATACCGAAGGCAATAATCGAATATGGCTTGCTCGGCGGCCTTCCACTACTTCTGGCTATAGCCGCCTGCATAACATTGTCTGTCGGTTCGTTGCCGCTTGTGACAGCTCTTGTATTGACGCATTTTGTGTTGTCCGGTGCGCTTCTTCAGCCAATTTCCGTGATGCTTATTTATTTTTTTAATGTGAGTACCGTTCGAAAAAAGCGTCTGGTTCGGCGCGATCTTACGGCCTCAATTTGATCGAGGGAATAATGAAATCAGGTAATTGTGACGAGCTCCTGTGCTCTTCCGCTCGATTGATTGTCATCTCTCACGTTAAAGATGAGACTGGTGCGAATGGTGGCTCCGTATATACGAGAAGTGTTGTAGATATATTAAAAGGGGCTTTCATGGATGTTCAGACTGTGTACGTTCATGAAAAACAGATTAAGTGGAAAAAATTGAGAATTATCGCGGCATTTTTAGGCGCGATGGTATCGGGTTTGCCTGCGAAGGCACTATACTTTCTGTCGTTTGATGCGGCACGTCGGATCAAACTTGCTGCTGTTGCAGGAAGGGCTGATCTCGTTATTTTTGATCATCTGGAAACGTCGATTTATTCAAGGATGATAAGTGATAAAACCAGAACTATTTTAATACAGCATAACGATGAGGTTAAGCTCCACACGAGTCGGGGTCGCGGATTGAAATGGCGACTGGGGCGAAATATGTTTGCATCCGATGTAGCCAGACTTGCTAAATTCCAATCCAGGTCGTATGAGAGAATAAAAAATGTAATTTTTCTCTCTGCCGATGAATCGGCAGCCGCTGAAAGCAGCATTGCTAGCAGGTTTACACTGTTGCCGTCCTTTGACTATCAGCCGGCGAAGGTGCGGGATTCTTCCCGAGCCGGCAAGGATATCGTCTTCATTGGAAACATGAATTGGTGGCCGAACATCGAAGCTGTTAATTGGTTTGTGAATGAAATTCTCGGCCTATTAGATAATGACGTTACGTTCCATTTGGTCGGCCATGGCTCGCATCGCTGGAGTCGGTCCAACTTACGAGTCAAAACACACGGATTCCTTGAAAATCGGGACGAGGCGTGGGGAATCTCGCCTATATTTATAGCGCCAATTAGACTTGGGGCGGGCGTAAATATCAAAGTCGCGGAAGCAATTTACAATGGACGCTCGTTAATTGCTACTCCACAGGCATTAAGGGGGATTCCATTTGAAAAAGATGAAGCCATTGTGGTAGTGGAGAGTAAGGCGGATTGGGTGGAGTGCTTGAATGATCCGCTTCGCCTCGAGGAGCTAGCCGTGGCAATTCCAAAAGATGCAAACCGTGACTTGTTCAAACGTAGTCGCGGAGGGAGGTCTCTCGTCAAATACGTCGAGAAAATTTTGACGGCGCAGGTTGTTCAAGGCTGATGACATGGAAATCAGGTTGTCTTCAATCGTAAAAAAGGGCGGCGCGCAGCTGATTTCATCGATTTTAATGGCGGTTCTTCAGCTCTTGCAGATCAGTGTTATTGCGCGCTCCTTTTCTGCAGCATCGTTAGGTATTGTGTCTATCAACCTCATCATCGTGGCCATCGCCACCGTATTTTCGGATTTCGGCCTGCAAAGCTTTGTAATTCAAGATAAGAGGGATATGAAATTTACGGTGCTGGATGTTCGGACGGTGCTGCCGATATTTATATCTGCAACGGTCGTGATTAGTCTCGTTGGTGCGTGCTTGGCTCGATATTGTTTCGGCGCCTCGGATATCGGAAATGCATTGCTGTGGATTGCGCCTGCGATGCCATTGACCGTGATAAGCGGCCCGGTTCAAGGCATCGCAGTTCGGGAGCTGCATATCGAGCGTCTGGCATTTGCTGAGTTCGCCGGGAAAGTGTGCGGTGTGGCGACAACTGTCTTCATGGCGTTGTTTGAACATGCAGTGGTGTCCGTGATAGCCGGATTCTACGTGTCGCAGGTTGTCAGATTGTTGCTCTTGCATGAGACCGCTCTTGCTTTGTTGATAGCACCACGAGGCCAGGAACGTTCAGCCGGAAGGCGTGGAGTCATAGTGTCGTATGCGGTGGCGCAGATGCTCGGCCAGGTTTCGAATACGTTGGCGGCCAAAGCTGACGAACTGATCGTCGCGGCGGCCATGCCTCTAGAGACATTCGGCATTTATTCTTCGATGAAGCAACTGGTTATTCAGGCGGTCGCTTTCGTTGCACCTGTGGTGCGGAGGTTGACTATGCCGTTTTTCGCGAGTCACAGAGGCGGGGCATCCGAAAAATCCCGGCTTACACCGAATAATTTAATTTGCTGGTCCAACGCCGTTTATATAGGTTTTTTTGTTTCTTTGGCGTTAGCTTCAGAACCATTAACGAGGTTTATATTTGGATCGAAATTTATAAATCACACGGACTGGCTGATTTTATTCGCTGTGCTCTGGTCGGTTCGCACATTTGCCGGGGGTGCCATCTCGGCATATCTTCAAAGTACGGGTGCTCCGCTTGCGGATTTCTGGTGGACGCTTGTCCAGCTTATCGTGCAGACGACTGTGATGCTGATGACTTCGCCGAGCGGAGTCTATGTAATGTTAATCAGCGCAATAGTCAGCTATTTGGTTGTTGCTGTCTTGGGCTATCTGACTATTTATAGATGGAAATCTCGGGTGTCGGTTTGCGAGGTGGTGGTTATTATAATAATCCCTGCGTTGTCGTACTACGTCATTGGTCTGTCTCTGCTTTGGCTCGAATCGGCGTTTGAAATATACTGGATTGACGCTGTGTGTGTATTAATATTTATGTGTGCCGTCATCGCTGTGACGAGCGTAACTTCGGGAGATCGACGAATCTTATTTAAAAGGAGCGCTGTATGAATAAGATTGGGGGAAACGTTCCTGTTGTTGTGTTCGCATATAACCGCCCTCGGCATCTTGAAGCGACGTTATGGGCACTGCGGTCCGCTCACGGTGCAAGTGAAATAGATTTGTTGATATTTTGCGATGGCCCTCGAAGCGAGAGCGAACAAAATCCAGTGAATGAGGTTCGCGATATAGCGCAAAATGCGCAAGGCTTTCGAAGCGTGAAAGTGTTCGCTTCGAGCGAGAATTGTGGACTGGGTAATTCAGTAATTCGAGGGGTTGGCTACGCCTTGTCATTCTATGAATCCGTCATTGTTATCGAGGATGATGTTGAAGTTTCACCTGGCTTTTTGGTTTACATGCATGGTGCATTGCATGAGTATGTAAATAATAATAAAGTCTTTTCTATATCTGGTTATTCTCCTCCGGTTGAAGGGCGGGAGCGTTTCGGTAATGGTTTTTTTATTCCGAGAATCTGCTCGTGGGGTTGGGCCACGTGGCGGGATAGATGGCAATCTGTAGATTGGAATGTCGGAGAATACGCGCTATTTATAAAGGATCGATCTCGGCGCCTGGAGTTTTGTCGCGCGGGACGCGATATGCTTGATATGCTGATCAACCAGGTAGAGGGTGAGTCCGAATCCTGGGCGATTCGTTTTGATTTTGCGCGGTTTATATCTGGAGATGGATTAACCTTGTATCCTTCGTCGTCACTGGTAAAAAATAGTGGAATGGATGGGAGCGGTGAGCATTTTGAAAAATCGCGGCGTTACCGGACTCAAATGAGCGAGAGAACGGAATTTGTCTTCCCTCCGCTTGTTGAGGAGGCAGGCGAATTGACCGTTGCATTCTCAGCATTTTATCCGAGAAGGCTGCGCAGTCGACTGGCTATATGGGCGAGACGGATGCACGTTCATGGTCCCGCACGTAAAGCATTTCGCTTTGTACTTCGCTAGGAGACCAGGTGAAAATTATAGTCGCGGTTCCGGATATAGGATTTAAAGGCGGCGCTGAACAAGTGGCTCTCGATATTACCACTGCTTTGTCTGGGTGTCACGATGTGGCAGTCCTGAGTCTATTTTCGAGTGAGCACGATCTCCGTCTGACAAAAGGTGTCGACGTTGTCCACTTGAACCTGCGCCGTCCAGTATCGGTTTTTGAAAAAATCAGAACGCGTCTAAATATTTCAGATTTTATCCGGCGTGAATTAAAAGACATCGATGCTTTGATTGGAAATAATTTCTTCCGGTATTGGGCTTTACCACCACTCGTTGGTGGCCCCATTTGCATTGAGGTCCAGCATCTGCGTTACGAGGAGGACCGTCACAAGTCGCTGCGGATGTTTCTCCGCAACTGGCTATATCGATGGCTCGACGGAATTGTAGTGCTGACTGAGCGGGATCGCGAACTATTTATTCGAAATAATGTAGACAACGTATCTGTAATTTATAATATGGTGTCGTGTTCTGAGAAAATTTTTAATCAATCGCGTCCTAAGGTGGTTATTGCGGTAGGCAGATTGAGCGCACAAAAGAATTTTGGTGAACTTGTCGAAACCTGGGTGAGTGTTCGGGATAAATTGAAGGATTGGAGTTTGATAATCTATGGAGAAGGTGAGCAGAGGCCCTTGCTGGAGACCTTGATTCTAGAGAAAGGCTTAAGGGAGTGTGTTTTTTTGCCTGGGTATCGGGAAAACAAAAGCGAAATCTATTCCAGTGGATCGATATTCTGTTCCGTTTCGAAATACGAGGGATTTTCACTAGCTGTTTGCGAGGCGGCAGCTCACGGCACTCCGATTGTCTCGTTTGACTACTCATCGGGGCCCGTGGAACTGTATGCAATGGGGGCGGTTGCAAAACTGGTTCCGTCAGGTGATCGTCGTCAGTTGGCTATGGCGTTATGCGAACTGGCCGAAAATGATGAGTTGCGACAGCGATGTGGAGAGCGGGCTCAAAGCGCCGCTCACGTATTTTCGACCGAAGCTTTCGCGAAAAGATGGCTTCATTACGTCGAACGATTGGGTACGTCGAAAAAGGCGATCAGGCGCCAATCAGTGTCCACTTGAAAACAGAGTTCTGTACTTAAGCGAGGAGCGAGGAACATTGACCGCAGAAGGTCCGGAAATCGCTGCGTCAGGGCCTCCGGCGTTGGTGTTCCAGTATGCTTGATACAGTACATTTGCCCCAGGCACATTGAACCATGCATGCATATTCTCTATGAAGGTGGGCGCATCGCCGTGGCCGTGTTTGGACGTTGACACGCTCCATTCTGTATAGGCCTCAGGCTTATGATGCGCTTGTGCAAAAGAGCGAAATGCTCGCAAGCCACCGGGGCGACCGAGGATATCCGACCATCCACTGTTGTACTGGTCGTACACATCCATTGAGATTACGTCGACGGCGTCGTCACCTGGATATGCGTTGGACCAGTCAAAATTGGGTGCGCCTGAGCTGGCGACGTTCCACTCGAATCGCAATTGCGGCGCTTCTCTGTGCATGACAGACACTACGTGCCTGAAGGCGTTTATATAAGACCCCGGATTGTCGACAGCAGACCATGCAAACCAGGTGCCGTTCATTTCCCAACCTAGCCGAACGACAATGCGTGCGGGGTTGTGAGTCGATCCAAGATTGTGGGCGAGCTTGCGGAAGGTATCGTCGTGTTGTCCCGCTGCGATTGCATCCAGGTTGGCGTCCCCCCGTTGCTTGGGCAACAACGGAATGCTGATGGTCTCCACTCTATTTGGATCGGAAGATAGCCACTCGGCGGTTGCTTTCAAAAAGTAGGGAGATGAAATGGTTTGCCACGATGCGTCGTCGGCAAAGGCTATCCGATATAGAACTTGCTTCCCCAGCCATCCACCGAACTGATCATATTGGGCGATTGAGTCGTCATGTCCAGTATGCAGACCTAAGGCTGTCGCCGTTGCGTGTGACGAAAAGCAAAGCAAGGCTGAAGCCAGCGCAAGGACACGGAAATTTATCGGCATCGAAGGTTTCAAGGTTACGTTCCTGTTCGGTAGTGTGATGGGGGCGTGGCATGCTTAGCGAGCGTCACGCCGTAGCTTCAAATACGCCAAATTCCACGTACCTGTACGACCGGCGCCAAGCGCAGATTCGTTTCCGATACCGGCGCCACAGTAGTGGTGATGGAGATATCTTGATCCGGTTCGATCGGCCAGAGACCTGACCGGTGATCAAACTAGCGATGGTCCCGGCGGCATGGTTGGACAATCTATGTGTGCGAGCGCTGGAAGTACGCGCCTATGCCCGTCTTCCCCTCTCCGCCTCAAACCGATCCAACTCCCCCAGCAAACGCTCGATCTGAAACGTCTGCAATTCGGTGAGGCGAAATTCATCCTGTATGCGTTGTAGCCGCTTTCGCCAATAGGCTGGTGGCAACACAGGTTCACCACGAAAGGCGCGCAGCGACGGCGCCATTACACGCGCCACGTGCGCGATGTCTTCATCCATTGTCATGCAAGAACCCCGGAAGACCTCGTTGTTTAGTTTTGGCCTTGCTTTATATGGGCGCGCTTGGGTGAAAACGATCTGATAGTAGGTGCGCAAGCGGCAATGCCTATGGTAAGAAATCGCAAATATCCGGTCAAGCCTTATGGTGACCGTTCATTCGAGCAGTGCGTCGAATGCGCCTTTATTTATGGCCTATTTCGATCGTAAAGGATTTCAGAAGGTAGCTTGCTGAGACTCAGGAAGAGGGGGGCTTTACTCGCGAATTCGCATCGACGTGAAGCGTGTCAAACGGCGCAAGTTAGTGTCTCCAAACCTCGAGATGCAGGCGGCAAAACAGAGGGCCGTCGAAAGCAAGGCGCCCGGCGGCGTTAGGCGTATTTGTTGCGCGCACCACTATCCGGATATCGGGAGAGTACTGGCAAGTTAGCGACATCCTGGCCCCGCCAACCCCGACGCGGTCTATAGCGCCTTGCCTTGCGACGAAAGCGCATCCGCTTGCGCCGCCCCTCCATCTACTCCCCACTCCGCCTCCGAATAACTAATCTTTACCGGCGGCACAAACCACGCAAGACACAACCCAATCAACGCCGCCGCCCCCGCCACCAGAATCCCAATATGAATCGACTGCACTAATGCATCCCGTGCAGAATTCATCATCGCGTCCCCCGCATGCCCGGCGCTCACCAGACGGTTGATCAACGCCGCCTGCTCCGCGCGGTCCACCAGCAGTTCGGGACTCGCAAACGACTTGAACCATTGCGTCGCCTGATACGAAGCCAGCGAGCGATGCACTCCCTGCGTATAGAGATGCCCGAGCAACGCACCGGTCATCACCGTGCCCAGCATCCCGCCAAAGGTACGCAGCGATTGCAGCAACGCCGTTGCCGCACCGAGCTGATCGCGCGCGACGATCTGCTGCGAACAGACAGTCAGACTGGTCGCCACTAAACCGAGCCCGAGGCCGCTGATGCCCATGCACGACATCCACACCAGATGCGGCTCGGTACCTCTGAGCACGATCACGCTCAGACACGCCAGCGCTGACAGCGCAAACCCGACATACATAATCCCGTTCGCGCGGCGAATCCGTGTGACGATACGATTATTCACTACGCTGCCGACCGTCGTGCCGAGCAGCAGCGGTGTGATTAACATGCCCGAGTCGTGCGCGGACATTGCGTAGCCGCCCTGAAACAACAACGGCACATAAAACACCAGCGAAAACAGCGCGAAACCGCCAAGCACCGACATCGCGAAGAGCGCGGACAGCTTACGGTCCATCAGCATATCCACAGGAATGATCGGATACTTCATTCTCCGTTCCCATAGCCACAGCGTCATTGCAAAACTCGCGGCAACGACGGCCAGCACGATCGTTATCGTGTCGACGCCGTACTTCGGAAACAACTCAATCAGCAATTGCAGGGAGCCGAACGTGACCGCGACCACAAACGCGCCGAGCCAGTCGAGCCGCACGGGGCCTTTGTGTCGCAGGTGACGTAGATGCGGCAAAAAACGCAGCACAAACAGCAGCGACACGAGGCCAACTGGCACGTTGACGAAAAACACCAGCCGCCAGCCGCCGTATTGTGTGAGCATGCCGCCAAGCGTCGGCCCGAACATATTGGCGACCGCGAACGCGGACGTGACGAACACGAGCCAGCGCAGTCGCAGCTTGGGATTGGGGAACAGGTCGGCGACCGTGGCGAACACCGTGCCGATCAGAATGCCGCCGCCTATCCCCTGCAAACCGCGCGAAATCACTAGCAACAGCATGCTGGTGGCGAACCCGCACAATACCGACGCGCCGGTAAACAGCAGAATCGCGGCGATCAGAAACGGCTTGCGACCGAACAGATCGCCCAGCCGTCCGAAGATCGGAATGGTGATCACCGAAGCCAGCATGTACGCAGTCGCAACCCATGCATACAGATCGAAGCCCTTGAGATCGGCGACGATGCGCGGCAGTGCGGTGCCGACGATGGTTTGATCGAGCGCCACCAGCATCGAGACGAAGGCAATGCCAAGCATCGCCAGTAGCGACTTGCGAAACGGCAGCAGTTGTCCGCTGGGCAGCGGTGTGTCGAGGCTGGGCGTCATGTTCGTTCAGCTTGCACACTCACTTGCGCGCGGCCTGATGTGCGCCCAATGCCGCGCCGAGGTCTTCGTCCGTCGCCGCTGGGAAGATGCTCATCGTCAGCAGATCGCCCCATTCGAGCGCCAGCGCCGACAGTCCGCGCGTATCTTCGGCCTCGACGACCGCAAAGCCATGCAATCCGCCGATCGCGTGCCAGCGGCCCAGTAATTTGACACCTTCAGGCGCCTGGCCGCCGGTTTTCATGAAGCGTTCGATGACGGAATTTTCCGCAGTCGGCAGGCCGGCCCATTGCACGATGAATTTCATTGCATGTCTCCAATATGATTTGGCGATGCCGGCTCGTGGCGTGCCATTGTCGCTGGTCGTGCTATGTGACGCTTTTCCATGCTTCGCGCCGCAAACACATCTTCGCCAGGTTGCTGTCCGGATAGCGCAAGCCATCGGCGAACGGAACAAAACCACGTGGCGTCCTAAGCATAATAGGTGAGTACATGCTCTCTAACGTCGGCGCGTGCGGACATTCACCAGGTCGATCGCACATCGCGCCAGCTGCCGGGAAAGCGTGGCGGCGGCGTTTTTTTCCAATTGCGGGCATCTCGTGCGTCCTACAAGAAGGACCCTTTAAAACGGTTGTCGAAGATGTCGGTATCGATCTGGTTCGAGGCGCGTCATGCAGTGTGCCGGCACCACCGGCACGCAAGCGAATGGCAAGCCGAACAAACGCCGATGGTTCAAACGCAAACGGCACGCGCGTTAAGCGCGTGCCGTTGCTGCGAATGTCTGATCAAAGCCCTAGCTACGCAACGAATTGCGCGGCCCCCCGGCAACGGAAACATCGGCAATGGCCTGATGCGCTGCGGGAAAACCCGGCGGATAGTCGACGACGCGTGCGGATCCCGGCATCACTTGCACGGCGATGCTCGCGCGCGCACCGATTCGTGCGCCGCCGACAATGGCGGCCATCGCCTGGCGGTCGAGTTCGACGCTGTCGCTGAGGTCTTTGATAACGAGCTTTGCCATGGCGGCTCCAGGGAAGCGATCGAGCCGGCGGCCGGTGCGATTTTCCAGTCGCCGCCCGGGTGTGTCTTCAAGTGTGCTGAGGTCTCGTCGCACTATCAGTATAGGCAATCTGCTTTGGGCTCGCCTGCGGGTTACGGGCAGGCAGCAGTAGGGAAGCCCCCGGTCCTTCGCTACTGCACGCCGTTAAACGTTGGCGTAATTGGCGCCCCACAGCGACGGGCTGACGTTCAGATTCAACGGTACGAAGCCTGCGCCGATCACGCCGATGTTGTTGAGGGCAGCCACATTGACGGTTTGTATCTGGCTGAGGTTCTGGTTGACGGAGACGTTGACATTGGCGATGCCGCCAAGGCCGGCCACCGAGGGCAGGCCGGGCACGCTGCTGCCGGTGCCGCCGGTCACCGCCGACATTGCGCGGCGGTCGAGCTCGCGGGTGCGGGACAGATCGCGAATCATGAGGGATGACATGGTGATTCTCCAAAGGTGCGCGGAAGACGGGCGTGATCGGAGCGAAGCGGAAATTGCCGAGGGCTTTTCCGCTTCGCCGAATCAGGCTTTAAACGTTGATGTTGTTGCTCGACGTGACGCAGGGGTTGATCGTCGAAGTGAGGCCGGCAGCGAACGCGACGTTGTTGCCGTTGGCGTTCTGGATGTTCATTTCGTTGCTGATCAACTGCGTGGCGGTAACGTTCTTGCTGTTGTTCGGTGCGACCACCGGGCTGAAGTTGAAATACGACGTGCTGGGGTAACCGTAGCCGTAGCCGCCGCGCACGGCGCTCATGGCCTTGCTGTCGAGTTGTTCGGTGATGGACAGGTCTTTGATCATCAGCGTGTTCATGGTAAATCTCCTGGAAGGGAACATCACAGTCTTGCGGTTGGGATCGAGCATCTTGTCTGCTCGAGTGTCACTAATGCATGGGCTGTGCCAGTTTCATTCGTGCATCCTAAGAAAGTTGTCGAAGGCTTGATGCACAAGGATTTCGCGTCACGGTGCCGTGTCGGGACCGTAGCGCAGCCACTGGAGGGCGACTGTCGCCTGACGGCACGCGCCCAACAACGCATCGGATTCTGTTGGCTGTCGCAAGACACTCGCCGGGTGTACACGCAGCGGGGCAATCCTGGTTTGCGAAAGAGCGGGTCGGGAGCTAGTATCGAAGCGGCACATGTAACGGGTTACGACAGGTTTTCTATCAGCCCGAAAGGCTCCGGTCGCATGCGGTCCGGCCCAACGGCAGCGGGGGCGCTTCGCACAAATGGCTAGCCTTGCGCATGTGATTCGCGACTATCAGAGCGGCGAGCTGTCACGCGACGAGTTCGTCGCTCAGCTCGACAGCACGTTGACGACCGATGGACTCGATCGCACGCAGCTGTTGGAGATGCTCGGCGCGGCGCATCGCGAAACCCCCTTGCCGGACGATCTCTACGCCGAAGTGCGGCGGCGCATCGAACAGCTGCGCGTTTCGAACGTGGCGGCCGGTGGCGACGAGACCGGCATGCAGACCACCGTCGAGATACCGTCGGCGCGCTCTGCCAGTGCGGCCAACGCCGCAAGCCCGGCGGGCGCGGCGAGTGCCGCCGGCGCGCCGGGACATGATCAGATCAAAGGCACCGGCGACACGTTGAACAACCGTTTCGTGCTCGAGGAATGTCTGGGCGTGGGCGGGATGGGTACGGTGTACAAGGCGCTCGACTTGCGCAAGCTCGAAGCGTCGGATCGCAAGCCGTATCTCGCGATCAAGGTGCTCAACGTCCAGTTCCGCGGCAACCCGAATTCGCTCGTCGCACTGCAACGCGAGGCGCGCAAGGCGCAGGTGCTCGCGCACCGCAACATCATCACGGTGTACGACTTCGACCGGGACGGGCCAATCGTCTACCTGACGATGGAGTACCTGACCGGCAAGCCGCTGAGCCAGCTACTACGCACGCCGGGCTACAAGGGAATGCCGGTTCGCGCCGCGCTGCCGATTGTGCGCGGCATGTGCAATGCGCTCGCCTATGCGCATGAGCACGGCTTCGTGCATTGCGATTTCAAGCCCGCGAACGTCTTTCTCACGACGAATGCCGAAGTGAAGGTGATCGACTTCGGCATCGCCCGTGTGTTCCAGCGGCCGGAGGAGGAGAGCGATGCAACCGTCTTCGATCCCGGGAGCCTCGGCGCGTTGACCCCGGCCTATGCGAGTCCGGAGATGATCGAGCATCGCGAGCCGGACCCACGCGATGACATCTACGCGCTCGGCTGCATTACCTACGAGCTATTGACGGGTCATCATCCGTTCGACCGTTTGTCGGCGACGCAGGCTCGCAATGCGGACTTCAAGCCGCAGCGTCCGGCCAATCTCGATGCGAAGCAGTGGCGCGCGTTGCGGGCCGCGCTCTCGTTCGATCGCGACACGCGCATGCCGAGTGTCGTGCGTTTCATCGCGGAGTTCGACAACGAAGCGCGCGCGGAGAAGTCGGGTACCTTGGTCAAGGTGGGATTCGCAAGTTTCGCGGTGGTGTGTGCGGCGGTAGTCGGCGTGTTTGCCTTGCGGTCGGCGCCGAATCGCCAGAGTGGCACGCAGCCGGCTGCTGCGGCTTCGGAGGCGTCAACGGATCAAGCGGCTTCAGCAGCGACGAATGCGCCTGAGTCGTCCACAACGGCCGGACCGGTCGCCGGAGGCGCCGCAAGGCCGGCCGCAGGGTCATCTACCGGCCCGTCTTCCAGCTCATCTGCCAAGACCACCACAGCGCTAACCGCCGCGCCAACCACCGTGGCACCCGCGGCGCCCTCGCCAGCGCCACCTGCTGCGCCACCCGCGCCTCAACCCGCGTTGACCTTAGCCGCCGTCGCGCCGGTTTTGGCGCAGGTGCCGTGTTCGGCGCTGTCCGCGTCGACACAAGACCACTCGTTGACGGTGCGCGGCTATGTCTCGCAACGCTACGGCGCTGCGCATCTGAAGGACACGCTGAGCGCATTGCCGGGCGTCGACACGCTGACGCTCCAGGTCGAGCCGCTTGCCGACGACAAATGCGACACGGTCAAGGCGCTCGCCCCCTACTGGACCCACAACTGGCAAGCGGGCCACGTTGCGTCGCTGCATGTGCGGCCACCCGGTGGCTTGTTGAGCGAAGGCGAACCGCTGGTGGTGGACGTCACCACGCCCGCTTACGACTCGTACGTGAATCTCGACTACTACCAGCTCGACGGCAGCGTCGTGCACATGGTGCCGAGTCCGCGTGCGAAGGACAATCAGGCGCCGCCGCACTATGCGGCCACGATCGGAAGCGCGGGCGACTGGATCATTTCGAAACCGTTTGGATCGGAGATGGTGGTGCTGCTGATTACGCCGGCGCAGCTATTCGACAAGCCTCGGCCGGAAAGCGAATCACGCGCGGATTATCTGCGCGCGCTGGATGCGCGGCTTGCGCAGCTCGCCGGCAAATACGGTCAGGATCATATCGTCGCCGATTTCGCGCCGATCACGACGAGGCCGCACACGCCTTGAGCGATTCGCCAGGTTCGCCCGCAACGCCGCTGAAGCGCTCGCAGGACCGAAAGCACGCATGGCCTGGCAAACGCATGGCCTGGTAAGCGTGCGCTGTTCGGCGGCCCCCTTGCAGCCCCCGCTTCACTTAAGATCCTTGACCACCCTGAAGCCATCCTGCGACTGGCGCACGCTCGCGCTGTACTTGAAGCGCGTCGCGCTCAGCATATAACCCGCGCCTTCGCGCCACGAGCCGCCGCGAATGACCCGCATCTCGCAGCTGGGGCTGTCCCATGCGTGGCCGTCGGTGGGCGCGCCCTGGTAGGAGTTGTGCCAGCAATCGGCGACCCATTCCCAAACGCTGCCGTTCATGTCATACAGGCCGACCGGATTCGGGGCGAACGAGCCGGCGGTTTCGGGTCCTTCCTTGTGCCACGGGTCGCCGCAGTCCTTGCAATTGGCGTTGCCCTTGCGCATCTGGTCGCCCCACCAGTATGCCGTCGTGGTGCCACCGCGGTCCGCGTATTCCCATTCGGCCTCGGTAGGCAAGCGGTACGGTTTGCCGGTCGTTTTGCTCAGCCACTTGACGTACTGTTGCGCGTCGTCCCAACTGAGATCGCGTGCCGGCGCAGCTTTATTTGTATTGCTTTCGGGCGTCAGCTTTTGACAGGCGTTCGCGGCGGCGCATGCATTCCATTGCTCGACGGTCACTTCGTATTTGCCGATTGCAAACGGTGCACCGATGGTCACGTGATGGACCGGCTTTTCGGAGGGGTCGTCGGTGCTGCTGCCCATCGAGAACGCGCCTGCAGGCAAGGCGATCATGATTGGGCAGGTGGCGCAATCGCGGCTTTCGCCGGCGCTTGGCGGATGCGCCGCGGGCTTCTGCGCGACTGCCGGTGCGGAAGGGGCTGCGGGTGAGGCGGTCGGTGCAGTTGGCGCCGGCGTGGCGGCTCGCGGGTGATCTTGCGGCGCGGCGCTGGACGGTGCGGCCGGCCGTGCGGCGGGTGGCGATGGTGCAACCGGCGGCAATGCGGATGGCGCACTTGCCGCCGCCGCAGCGCGCAACCGGTCGATGCGTGCATGGGCAAGCGTGGCGAAGCGGCCGTTCGGATAGGCCTTCAAATAGGCCTCGTAATCGCTTGGGTAGTTACTGTCCTTGATGGAGTCCCAGAAGGTAATTTCATATTGCTCGCTGCTGTCCTTCGGCAGAATGCCTCTACTGTGCAGCGCGACAATTGTGTCGTCGCTCGCGGCGAGCAGGTGTGCCGTGCTAGCGCTGCGAGATACCGGTCGGCTCGGGCTCGCGTCATTGGCAAGCGAAGAGGCGATCCACGGCGTTTGTTCCCCGCCGGTAAGCGCGCTAACCCTCGTCGCGGCGCGTTGCAACACGCCAACAAGCGCCTGTGATGAAGAAGCCTCGTTGAGCTCGCGCAGCAATGCGCCCGTATAAATGCCGTGCCGCATGCCGTCCGCTGCAAAGCGGCCCGGCGCTGTTGCGTAGGCGACCACGGTATTCGCAGGCAAGCTGCCCGTATCGATCGATACCTCATAGGAGAACGGGTTGTTCAGGCACGCATCGAGAATCACGAGATTGAGTGCGCCTGCACGCGATGCGCGCATCGCCTGCAATACGCTATCCAGATCGCCCCCCTCGCTGACCAACCGGGCTGGCGCGGATGCGTCGAGGCCGGCGGGCACGAGCAGCGTCTGCCGGCCGATTTGAATGCCGTGTCCCGCGAAATAGAACAGTCCGACGCCGCCTTCCTGCAGGCGACGGTGGAATTCGCCGATGGCTTGCCGCATTTGCCGCGGCGTCGCATCGGTGCGCATGATGACGTCGAAGCCGCGCGCACGCAGCGCATCGCGCATGGCTTCAGCGTCGCGCGGTGCATTGTCGGCAAGCGGGCCTGCATGATCGCCGTATGCGCCATTGCCGATCACCAGCGCGATGCGCGCCGGTTGCGGAGTGTCCGGTTGCTGTGCGAGCGGCACGAGGGAGGTCGCCGTCGAACGCGTCGCGGCAGCGCCATGCTCCGCGCCGTCACGCTGCGTCGCGGCATAAGCACTGCCCCAATGCGCCTGAATTGCCCCGACCATGCACACCAGCAGGAATATTCGCCACATATTCGTATCCTGTTTGTTCCGGACAGAACATAGGGTTTCGACGACCGCGACGCCGGCATCAGCCGTTGGCGTGGAGCGGTCGCAACATCGATGCTCGACTCTCCATCGACAACCTATGAACAACGATAGCACGCGGTTTGCGCGTCACAACGGTCGGCGCATCGTCAATGCGTTATACGGTTAACGAGTGTGGCGTATCTTTTTGGCAAGTTACGTCCTAAGCTAATTCACAAAGTAGGGCAGTACGCCCGTTTTAATAAGGTAGCGGCTCATCAACGTATACCCGCAACGTAAACCCGCGACGCGAACCCGCCGCGCGGACCCGCGTGAAACGACGCGAGCGCCCGCGACATCCAGCCGGAGCGTCCGGTCCGCGCTTTGCTCAGCCGTGGCGGCGATGACCATTCTTCGGGAGAGTGCGCAATGCGAAGAACCCTCACACTCGGCGTGCTCGACATACGTCATGGAACGAAGGCGACGCGTACCGCGCTCTGTACGGCCTGGCGCGCCACGCTTTTGCTCCTGCTCGGTATCGCGTCACTATCTGCGTCCGCGTTTGCCGAACAAACGCCTTCGCCGCCTGGCGCCGAGGAATACATCATCTGGCCGTCGGATGGCACGGTGATTCACGGCGGCAAGCTGTGGGTGCGCATGGGGCTGCGCAACATGGGCGTATGCCCGAAGGGCGTGGCGATTCCGAACACCGGTCATCACCATCTGCTGATCGACACCGACCTGCCGCCGCTCGACCAGGAAATTCCGTCGGACCGCAATCACCTGCATTTCGGTGCGGGTGAGACCGACGCGCGCATCGAGTTGCCGCCGGGCAAGCACACCTTGCAACTCATTCTCGGCGACCACAACCACGTGCCGCATGTGCCGCCCGTGTATTCGAAGAAGATCACCATCACCGTGCTAAAAGACTAGCGCGTCCCGTTCATTCAAAGCGGGTCCGCCAGGACGGAGAGACCAACATGTACAAGATCATCGCGCTCGCGGCGCTCGTGGCACTTGTGACATTGGCGTCACTGGCCTCGCCGAATCTCGCTACAGCCGGCATGACACCGTCGCCGGCCGGCGCGCACCTCTATATCGGCTATCCGAACGACGGCCAGGTCGTGCCGGCCAACAAGCCTTTTCGGGTGTGGTTCGGCCTGCGCTATATGGGCGTGGCGCCGAAGGGCGTCAAGTATCCAAACACCGGGCACCATCATCTGCTGATCGACACCGACCTGCCGCCGATGGACCAGGAAATTCCAAATGACCGCAACCATCTGCATTTCGGCGCGGGCGAAACGGAAACGACGATTCAACTGCCGCCCGGCAAGCACACGCTGCAGCTGCTGATGGGCGACGACATGCATATACCGCACAACCCGCCGGTGTATTCGAAGAAGATCACCGTGATTGCGCGCTGACACGGGTTCGACACGACAACGTGGCTGGCTCGTTTCAGTGTCACGTCATAGCCAACATATCCGGCGGCGTTGTTGGCTGCAATCCATCAGCTCCAACCGGCCGCATCGTCGCCGTCGCGCTGCACCGGGCGGCGGATCATCCCCGAAATCCTTTATCTACGGCCGTTCGAAAGATTTCTTAGGATCGGAAAGCAAAGCTGGCACAGCCCATGCATTAGTGACACTCGAGCAGACAAGATGCTCGATCCCAACCGCAAGACTGTGATGTTCCCTTCCAGGAGATTTACCATGAACACGCTGATGATCAAAGACCTGTCCATCACCGAACAACTCGACAGCAAGGCGATGAGCGCCGTGCGCGGCGGCTACGGCTACGGTTACCCCAGCACGTCGTATTTCAACTTCAGCCCGGTGGTCGCACCGAACAACAGCAAGAACGTCACCGCCACGCAGTTGATCAGCAACGAAATGAACATCCAGAGCGCCAACGGCAACAACGCAGCGTTCGTCGCTGGTGTCACCACCACGATCGACCCGCATGTGAGCTCGAGCAACAACATCAACGTGTATTGAACGGCGCAGGCCGCCGCGGAGGCTCTCAGGCCTCCGCGGGACGCGTCGCCCGGGAAACCGCGGCGCGTCAAAAAGATTTCGCATCCAATCGTTCTTTCCACACGACCCCAGCGTCACCGCTCGATCCCCGCGCCGACCTTCCTGCACTGCTTCGATGGTGAAGCGCGGCAGGACATGCTTTACTTAAAAAAGCGCGTTCTCCTCGTGCAACGTAGCCGGCGTCATCGGAGAAAATCGTGTCAGCGTTGCTTGATTCAATGGTTCGTCAGCGCTTTTTCAATGCCGCGGCGCGGCGTTGTCAGGACCGTGGGCTGGCGAGTGCGAGCCGCACGGCCGCGGCGCTGCGCGGACTCTGCGTCGCAACGGTCTGCGCACTGTCGCTGAGCGCGTGTGTCGACGTCAGCATGCCCGCCTACAAGCGGCCCGATACGCCCGCCAAGGCGTCGTGGTCGGATCAGAAAGGCTCGCCGGTATCGGCGTCCGCCACCATTGAGCAGGACTGGTGGAAGGGCTTCCACGATCCGTATCTGGACACGCTGATCGCGAAAGCGATCGCAGGCAACTTCGATATCAAGGTGCTGGCCGCGCGTATCGACGTGGCCGGCACGCAGATCGGCGAGGCCAAAGCCGGTGCGTTGCCGACCATGGATCTCGGCGGCGGCGCCGACTTCCAGAAGACTACGGGCCAGACGTTTTCCAAGCAGTACAACGTCGCGACGCAGGTGAGCTGGGACATCGATATCTGGGGCAAAGTGGAGAAGGGCGTGCAGGCGCAAAAAGCCGAGTTCCACGCAAGCGAAGCGGATTGGCGCGCCGGTTATCTGGAACTGGTGGCGAACGTCTCGAGCACCTACTTCCAGATCCTGCAATTCGACGACCAGATCGAACAGCAGCAGCAAACGCTGGTCACGAACCGGCAGATTCTCGCCATCTACGATGGTCAGCGCCGCAATGGCCTCATTCCGCAAACCCAGGTGTTGCGTCAGCAGGCCGAGATCAACCGTCTAACGAATCAGCTGCTCGAACTGCGCCGCTCGCGCGATGTCGCGAACAACGCGTTGTGCACGCTGCTCGGCGTGCCGGCGGGCGAGTTCCAGTTGCCCAAAGGGCATTTGCAGCAACGCGTGCAACTGCCCGTAGTGCCGGAAGGCTTGCCCGCGCAGCTCCTTGCACGGCGCCCCGATGTGGTGGCCGCCGAGTTCAGAGTGCTGGAAGCCTACGATCTGGTCGGCCAGGCCAAGCTCGCGCAATTGCCGACCATCAACCTCACCGGCCACGGCGGCACGGCGAGTTTTGCACTGACCGATCTGCTGAAGTCGTTCACCTACGGATTCATGCCCAGCATCAACATCCCGCTGCTCGATCCTGGCGTGCGTGCGCATGTGAAAGTCACGCAAGCGCAATCGACGGTTGCCGAGCAGCAGTATCGGGTAGCCGTCATGGGCGCATTCGAGGAAGTGGAGAACGCGCTGGTCAATCTGAATTCGCACAAGGCGCAGCGTGTGGAATTACAGCAGGAGGTGTCGCGTTTGCAAACCGTCGCCGAGCAGATCGAGTCGCAATTGCGTCTGGGCCTGGTGTCGCAACTGGAAGTTTTCGAAACTGAACGGACCTTGCTGGAAGCGCAACAGGAACTGCTCGCCAATCATCAGCTGATTCTGTCCGACACGGTGTTGCTTTACAAGGCGCTGGGCGGCGGTTGGCCGAGCGTGGATGTGCAGGCGGAAGTAAAGGAACACTGAGCTAATCCGGAGCGTGGTGCGTGTGTGGCGCATCGCGGCTGCATACGACGCATGAATGGCTCTTACAACCGACGATCTGAAAATTGACACTTGCCATGCGTGACTTAAAATTTGTAAGGAGTTGGGTTACGCCCGGCTCACCAGAACAACAGCCGTCATTCGCCGAAGTTCCTATTTCCGTTTCTGTTGTGCTCCCGTCGCAGCGGGTAAACGATTAGTGATCCAGATAAAATGACCGCCGGCGAAGCTCCGATTGCTGAGATGCGCGCGACACTGGACGCCACGTTCGACGTGGTGCTGTCGCCGGTTGCGTCCGCGCAGCGTCCCGCACTCGACGCGATCCGGATCGTCGACAGCCTGTTCGCGATAGGCCGAACCGAGGCGCCATTTACCGACTATCCCGCCGAACGCATTGCCCGCCTGTCGCGCCGCCATGCGAGGATTTTCATGGAACACGGCGCCGCCTACGTTGCCGACCTCGGCAGCAAGAACGGCACGACGCTCAACGGCAACGCGGTGCGGCAAGCGCCCGCGCGGGTGCGGGCCGGCGACGAACTGTGCTTCGGCGGCGAGCTCTGCTATCGGGTGGGTATCGAGCCGCGGGCACGGGTCGTCGCCGCACGCGCGGCGAGCACGCCCGGCCTGCTGCTGGTGCCGCAGCGCGACGACCTCGAGCTTCAGCCGATCGACGTGCAGGCATTCCCCTTTCTCATCAGCAAGGCGGACGAGGTCTTCTCGCGCTACAAGGATCGCTATCCGCATCAGGTCAACTACATCTCGCGGCGTCATGCCCATATCTTTCTGAAGGGCGGTGAACTCTACCTCGAAGATCTCGGCAGCACGAACGGCACATTCGTCGGCGGAAAGCGGCTCGACGAAACCGCACTGCCGCTTGTGGAGGGGGACGTCCTTGCATTTGGCGGCGACCACTTCGTCTACAGGGTGACGTTGCAAAAACCCCCTGAAGTCGAGCCGACCGTGACCCAGCTATTCCTCAATCCCACTGCCGACGAAGCGGCCGATGCCGACAAGACCACGTTCGTGGCCGCCGCGCATTCGTTCCTCGATATCTTTTGCGTGGACCCCGGGTTACAGCGCGAGGATGAAGTCAACGAGGCGGCGCCGGCCGCACCCGCGCATGCGAGGCGCGACACACCGGCGGGCGGTGCGCATGGCACGAGCGGTAAGAACGGCGCGAGCGCCACGAGCGGCACGAGCGGCACAAACAGAGCCAACGGTACGCATGGCGCAAACGGCGCGCAAGGCAAACAAAGCTCGAACGGCGCGCACGGAACGAACACAGCGAAGGGCCGGCCACAGCGTTGGCGTCTGCTCGCGGAAGAACTCGGCAAGGCCTTTGCGGGTGGCGATCACACCCTGTCGCGTCGCGCCATGTGGTGGAGCGGCGCGGCCTTCGCCATTCTGGTGGCCGTCGCGCTGACACTCTACCTGCGCGGGTCGTCGGAGCGCGAGTTGAGGAACCTGCTGGCGAGCGGCGATTACACCAGCGCCGTGACAGCGGCAAACGGCTATCTGGCGAAGCATCCCGCCGACACGAAAGTCAGCGCGCTGGCGAGCGAAGCGCTGCTGAAGGCGAAACTCCCCGGCTGGCTGGACGCGCTGCAGAAGGCGCAGTTCGACCAGGCCGACACGCAGCTCAAGGAGATGAGAACGTTGAGCGCGAACAATGTGGATGCCACCGCTCTGGTGGGCGAATTGCAATGGGTGGGGGACCTCGAGCGCTTCGTGGCGGGGCGAGGCGGGGTGGATGCGCCGATCCGCATGTACGCCGACGAGGCGACCATCGGCGGCCTGCTGCAACGTTGGGACGACGACGCCAGGAGCCATCAGCGCGCGCTCGACCGCATCGCCTCGTATGTGCCCATTTTTGCGGAGCCTTACGCGCAGGCGCTGAGCCATCTGCGCAAACTGGAGAGCGACGACTCGGTGTATCTCGCCGCCATCGACCGCCTGAACGGCACCATTCGCAGCGAACTGGAGCGCGATAAACCCGATGCGCTGCCTGCTGTCCTCGACGACTATGCGCAGCGCTACCCGCGTCTCGCCGGCCTCGATCGCGTGCGGGAAGATCTGCACCACTACACCGAGGTGCTGAACGCCGCGCTCAGCCGGCAACTGACGCCATTGCTCGCCTTGATGAAGACGGTGCGTTTCGCCACCCCGCCATTTCAGGCGCAGTTTCAGCAATTGTCCGCGAGCCGGCTCCCGTCGGCGGACGTCATCCAGCGTCATGACGCGGCGACCGCTGCCTGGCAGCGCGGCGACACCCAGCAGGCGCTGGCGGATTTGCAGGCCATGCCTGCCGGGCCGTGGTCCGACGTGATCGCCGCGGAACTGGCGCACAAGAAAGCGCTGCTGGACCAGTTCGCCGATTTGCAGAAGACCCGTGGCGGCAAGGATTATGACGAGCGCCTGCTGTCGTTCTACGCCAGCCTCGATCCGGCAGCCGACGTATGGCTCGTGCAATCGATTCAGAAAGACGTCGCCGCCCTGCATGACAAAGCGCTGGCTCGCGCTCAGGACCTGATGCTGCGCGCGCAAAGCCTGTGGAAACAATATCGGGCGAGCGGTTCCATCGGCGGCACGCAGCGCCTGGAGGCGGGGATTTCACCCGGCTTTCGCAGCGAGGCGCGTCTGCTTGCCGATGCGCAGTCCGCCGCGCAACAGGGCATGCGCATCTACACGCAACTGAAGGCGGACCATCCCGCCGACTTCGACCGTCTGCTCGCGGATATTCAGGCCGAAGCGGATCTGCAGCGCCGCTCGCTGACCGAGTTGCGCATGGTGCTGGACCCGGGACTCCTGAAGGCGAAGCTGGCGTTGATCGGAGGGGAGCAGAGTGAAGCGCGACAATCACCCTAGGCCGTTGTCGGAGGCGCTGGAGGATCACAGCGTCGAAGGCATCGCGATCCTGACCGCCGAGCCGGTGCGGATCGCTCGCGCGGTGATCTGGGCGATGGTCGCGCTGGTGGTGGCCGGCTTGCTGTGGTCGTTCGTGGGGCGCGCGGATGTGATCGTCAGCGCGCAAGGCACGCTCTCGCCGGAATCCGAAGTGCGCCGCATCTATGCGCCGATCGACGGCGAGCTCGCCGATCTGTACATCGCCGAGGGGCAGCCGGTATCGAAGGGCGACGTCCTGGCGCGGCTGAATGCGCGCGGCGCGATCGAGGCGGCGAGCAACGCGTTGCAGGCGCAACTCAAGCTCGAAGACGCCGAGCGCGACTGGAAGCAGTTCCCTGAGAAGAAGGCGCTGATGGAGCGCAAGGCGGCGGCGCTGAAGGCGCAGATGGAAGTGGAAGCGCGCCTGCACGAAAATCGCGTCTCCGAGGGCACAACCAAGCTCGCCGAGGGCCAGAAGGCCGAACTCGACGAAGCGCGCAGCGTGCTCGACAACGCACGGCGCACGCGTGAAGCGGCCCGTCAGGAACTGGACCGTTACTCGCGGCTGTTCGCGCAGCCAGGCGGCGGCGGTATCGCCGAATTGCAGGTCGAACAGAAGCGCACCGCCGCGATGGAAGCGGACAATGCCTACCGCGTCGCGCAATCGAAACTCGCGGAACTGGATTTCCGCCTGAGCCACGAATACGCGCAGGCCAATGCGCAACTCGAAACCAGCGGCCAGCAGACTACCGATCTGCAACTCCAGTACGACTCGGCCGTCCGCGACATCACCGACGCCGAAGACAAACTGCGCCTGCAACTGCAGACCGCACGCCTCGTGGCCGAAGCCGCCGCGCGGATCCGTTTCGAGAACATCGACAAGGACAACTTCCTGCTGATCCTCGCGCCGGTCTCCGGCGTCATCACCGACGTGACCTCCACGCAGCGGGGCGACAAGATCCAGGCGAACGCGCCGCTCGGCGGTATCGCGCCAAAAGACGCGAAGCCCGTGCTGAAGATCGAAATCGCCGAACACGATCGTGCTTTTCTGCATGAGGGCCAGCCGGTGAAGCTGAAGTTCAACGCGTTCCCGTATCAGCGCTATGGGCTGATCAGCGGCACGCTCGCCTATATTTCACCGGCCACCAAGCCGTCCTTGCAGGACAAGCAGCCGGTGTACGAAGGCCGAGTCACGCTCGAGAAGAACTACTACCAGATTGCCGACACCCGCTATCCGCTGCGCTACGGCATGACGGCGAGCGCCGAGATCGTAGTGCGCGAGCGGCGGCTGATCGACCTGGGGCTCGATCCATTCAGGCAGGTGGCGGGATGAGCGCGCCGATTACACGTCAATTAAAGGAGCGGATGCCATGACCGCGATAGTGCGAATCGATGACGAAGTCGTGGACGTTGCCGAGTTCATTCGTCTTCTGAAACTGACCGGCCAGTTCGATAGCCTGATCGAGCAGATCGTGCGCGACAAGCTCACGGTGCATGCGGCCAGGAAACAGGGCATGGCCGTCACCGCCGACGAAATCCAGCAGCGCGCCGACCAGTTCCGCCGCGTTCGCGGCCTGCATCGCGCGACGGATATGAATCAGTACCTCGATGCGCTCGGCGTGAGCCTCGACGAATTCGAGGCCTTCATTACCGACGGCCTGTATCAGGAGAAGATGCTCGACGTGGTCGGCAACGAGGCGGCGATCAAGGATTACTTCGCGCTGAATTCGCCGAAGTTCGATGCGATCGAGGTAAGCCACATCGTGCTCGATAGCGAGGGCAAGGCGAAGGAAATGATCTCGTATCTGCACGACGATCCCGACAGCTTCGCCGACATGGCGCGCGAACATTCGATCGCGGATACGCGCGAAGCCGGCGGCGTGATCGGCAAAGTGTTGCGCGGATCGTTGAAGCCGGACATCGAGGCGAAGATTTTCAATGCAGCGGTGGGCGATCTGCTTGGGCCGTTTCCATCGGCGGATCGCTCGTGCTTCGAGATCTTCGCCGTGACGGCGAAATATCCGGCGGCGCTCGACGCGGATGTCGCCTCGGAAGTGAGACGGCTGCTGCGTGAGAGCTGGTTGATCGCGCGCGCGCAGGAGCATGTGATCGAAGCACGCTAGCCGCGCGATTCACGTTTCGCATTTCGCATCGCAACAAAGGAACGCAACGTACCGCACAGCCGAACCGAGGTCCGCAAGCCCATGGATGCCCCCCAGACCGCGCCCTCCGCTGCCGAGTTTCTCACCTCGGTGGAAATTCTCTCGCCATTCTCGCGCGACGAGATCGAGCGTCTTGCCGAATACGCGCAGGCACGCTTCTATTCGTTCGGCGAAACGGTGTGCTCGGCGGGCGAGACGGCTGACGGTCTTTATGTGGTTCGTTCGGGCTCGGTGCGTATCTTCACCGAGGAGCACGGCAAGGAAACCAGCATGGGCGTGCGCAAGACCGGCGAGATTTTCGCCGACATTGCGATGTTGCGCGCGTATGTGCACGAGGCGTCGGTGCGGGCGTCGGCGAAAACCGAATTGCTGTTCATTCCCCGCGCCGCGATCGAGCCGGTGATCGCCGGCAATCAGGCCGCGTTGGCATTTATCGCGAGCTATGTGGCGATCAGTTCGGCCGGCGGTTTCGTGGCGCAGCTGTTCGATCTGCGCGGCAAGCTCAACAAGGCGGAACTCGAAGAATATGTGCGCAGCGTCGGCGTGAAGCGGGTGGCCGCCGGCAAGGAAATTCTCAAGCAGGACGGGCGTGACGACCGGCGGCTCTATGTGGTGCGGCAAGGCGGCGTGCGCATCGTCCGTCATGAGGAAGGCCACGACTACACGCTGGCGACGCTGGGCGAAGGCGAGATCTTCGGCGAGAAGGCGTGTTTGATGCGGCAGGAGCAAATGGCGTCGGTGGTGGCCACGACCGATACGCGGCTGCTGGTGATTCCGGAGCGAACCGTCCATTTCATTCTGGAGCGCAATCCTAAGCTGCGCGAAGTTCTGGATGAGCGGATTCGTTACGGCGACCGTGAATTGCAGCGGCAAAAGCGTCTCGAACAGCGGCGCAAATTGCCCTTGATGCTCGACTTGCAGACCAAACCCGAATTCGGTGAAAAGGTCATCAAGCGCTTTGCACTGGTCGAACAAGCTGAGGAAATGGATTGCGGCGCTGCGTGCCTCGCCATGGTCTGCCGCCACTACAGCATCCCGATGACGCTCGGCAAACTGCGCGAACTCGCCAACGTCACGACGCAAGGCGCCACGCTCGACAGTCTCGCGCGCGCGGGCGAATCGCTCGGCTTCACCGCGCGTGGCGTGCAATGCACATTCGATTCCTTGCGCGGCTTCGATCTGCCCTTCATCGTGCATTGGGAGGGCTACCACTATGTCGTGGTGTACGGGCTTTCGAAGGACTACGTGTGGGTCGCCGATCCGGCAATCGGTTTCCGGAAAATGACGGTTGAGGATTTCGAGCGCGGCTGGAGCGGCACATGTCTGCTCTTTACCGGCGGTCCGAATCTGTTGCAGATGTCGGCCGCGCGTTCACCGTGGATACGCTTTGTCGGCTACCTCAGGCCGTACAAGAAGATTCTTGGCCACCTGTTTCTTGCCACCTTCGTGATTCAGGTGCTCGGCGTGATTCCACCGCTCATCATTCAGAACATTCTCGACGGCGTGATCGTGCATCAAAATGTCAGCCTGCTGCATCTGCTGATCGGTGGCCTGATCATCGCCAATGTGTTTTCGCAGTTGATGTCGTCGATTCGCGCGTATCTGGCGAATTTCATGGTGCGCAACATGGACTTCGCGATGATGTCGCAATTCTTCAAGCACACCATGTCCCTGCCGTTCTCGTTTTTTGCCAAACGAAAAACCGGCGATATCTTCGCGCGCTTCCAGGAGAACCAGACGATCCGTGCCTTTCTCACCGAATCCACGGTGACCACCGCGTTGAATCTGCTGATGGTGTTCATCTACTTCACGATCATGTTCGTCTACAACGTGAAGATGACGCTGGTATTGATCGCGTTCGTGATCCCGATCATGGCGTTGACCGCGCTCGCCACGCCGAAGATCAAGAACTATGCGCGCGAGGTGTTCACCGCCTCGACCGAATCGAAGTCGTTTCTGATGGAAGCGCTTGCCGGTGTCGAGACCGTCAAGGGCATGGGCATCGAACGGCCGGTGCGCTTGCGCTGGGAGAAGAAGTACGCGAAGGCGCTTGAAGTGCAGTATCGCGCGCATGCCTTCAACATTCTCGTTGGACTCGGCAGCCAGTTGCTGAATGCGGCGACGACGATCGCCATCCTGTGGGTCGGGGCGAATCTGGTGCTGGCGCGCGAAATGACCATCGGTCAGTTGATTGCATTCAATGCGTTCATGGGCAGCGTGCTGGGCCCGCTGATGGGACTGGTCGGTTTATGGAGCATGTTGAATGACGCGGGCGTGGCGATGGAGCGCCTCGGCGACGTGCTTGATATCGAGCCGGAACAGAATCCGCAGGACTTGCCTTCGCGCGTGATGCTGCCTGAACTGCAAGGCGAGATCAGCCTGAGCGGCGTCTATTTCCGCTACGGCGAGAACGACTCGGCGTATGTGCTGGAAAACATCAGCTTCGACATCAAGCCCGGCGAACTGGTGGCGATTGTGGGCCGCAGCGGTTCCGGCAAGACCACGCTCGCCAAGTTGCTGGTCGGCTTCTACGCACCGACCGAGGGCAAGATGACCATCGACGGCTATGACCTCGGCGTGGTCGACAAGGCCTATTACCGCGCGCAAATCGGTTATGTGATGCAGAGCAATCTGCTGTTTTCCGGCACGATTGCCGAGAACATCGCCAGCGGCGACGACGCGCCCGAGCGGCGCCGCATCGAAGAGGTCGCGAAAATGGCCGACGCGCACGCGTTCATCAGCAAGATGCCGCTCGGCTACGAGCAGATTGTCGGCGAACGCGGCATTGGCCTGTCCGGCGGACAGATCCAGCGGCTGTGCATCGCGCGGGCGCTCTATCACGATCCGCGTCTGCTGGTTTTCGACGAAGCGACCTCGGCGCTGGACTCGCAATCGGAAAGCAATATTCTCGGCAACATGCACGATATTCTGAAAGGCCGGACGGCGGTGATCATTGCGCACCGGCTCAGCACCATCATGCGCGCGGACAAGATTCTGGTGCTGTACGAAGGGGCGATTGTCGAACAGGGCCGTCACGATGAACTGATCCAGCGCGGCGGCATGTACTACCAGCTGGTCCAGAAACAGTTGAGTGCATGATGAAGATACTCGACCAGGTAGAAGAGTCCAGTCCGGCGATTTCATACGCAGGCTTGATCGAGCGCATCGAGATTTTGCGCTCGACGCTGCGCTGGTCGTCCCGGCTCGAACGCGCCGACATCGACAAGCTGCTCCGGCAAGCCACTTCGCTGCGCGACGAGGTCATGCAGCTCTCGCACAAGGAGCGCTTCGTGCAGGCCGCGACGGCTGCAGAGCCCGCGGCGCCGGCCGATCAATCGCGTGGTGCGCGCAGAAAGGCATTGATCGAGCGCAGCTTCATTTTCGAAGGGACGTTCGGCGACAATCCGCGCTTGCTCGAATCGCTCGAAATCGCCGAGAAGGCGGCGCCGACCGATTTGCCGGTGTTGATCGACGGCGAGAGCGGCACCGGCAAGGAGCTGATGGCGAAAGTGATTCACGCGAACGGTTCACGCGCCGACAAACCGTTTATCTCCGTGAATTGCGGCGCGATTCCGGACAATCTGCTGGAGTCTGAATTGTTCGGTCACCGCAAGGGCGCGTTCACGGGGGCTTCGAATGACCGCAAGGGGAAATTCGAAAGTGCGCATACCGGCACGATCTTTCTCGACGAAATCGGCGAGTTGCCGCTGGCCGGTCAGGTGAAGCTGCTGCGCGTGCTGGAAGCGCACGAGATTCAGCGCGTGGGTTCCGATGAAACGATTGCCGTCGATACGCGCATCGTCGCGGCGACCAATCGCAATCTGCGGCAGCTCAGCGAAGAGGGCAAGTTCCGCGAGGACCTGTTCTACCGTCTTAGCGTGATTCATGTCACGTTGCCGCCGCTGCGCGAGAGGCGCGATGAGATACCGCTGCTGATTGCGTGGTTCGGTGACGAGGCCGCCGGCACGCTAAAGCGCAGGCCCGTCAGATTGACGCCGAGACTGCGGGACTTCCTGCTGAACTATGCGTACCCAGGCAATATTCGTGAACTGCGCAACGTGATGTATCGCGTGTCGTGTCTGGCCGGCGACATGGCGGATGTCGAGCATCTGCCGCTGGATATGCGGCCGGCCGCGCCCGGCTCGGCCGAGGCTTTGGCCAACGCGGTCACTGCGACGGGGCAGGAGCCGATCAGCGTGGCGAATCTGATGTCGCTAAGCGACGCGAAGCGCGCCGCCAGCGACGACGCGGAAAAGGCTTTCCTGGAGCGTGGCCTGCGCGAGGTGAGCGGCACGGTCGCGGAATTGGCGCGACGCATCGACATGAACCGCTCGCATCTGCAAATGCTTCTGAAGAAGCATGGTCTGCATTCGAAGGATTTTCGCAATCGCAATGCGCCGCCCACGGGCAGAAACGGGGCTGATGAGCACGATGAAGAAGATGGCGATAATTGAGGCTGGGTGCTCGATGTCATTGATCGAGTGGTTCGACGAAGTGCATGCCTCGCGCGAGCAGCCCATTGCGGAAATAGAAGCGTTGCGCAAGTGCCATGTGCAGACCCGTGTCGAGCACGAATTGCGCGCAGCCGGCTTCGCGCGCAATCTGTCGGACCGCGTCGAGCAGTTGCGCGCCGATGCCTCCACGCTGCAGCCTGCTATCCACGACCAGATCGTCGACGTAGACGAAGCGGCCGTACAGCAGGCTGGTCAATGTGCGATAACCGGCGAGGCCGACGACGCGGCCCGCGTCGGACGCAGCGAGCAGGCGATAGCCCTCCACATGCTGTCTGGCCACCAGCGCGGCGAACGAGTGCGCGTCCGTCAGATGCGGGCGCAACTGGCGCATGAGGTCGAATGCGGGCAGAAGCGAATCGGGCGTGTCGAGGTGAATGAAGCGAAGCGAGGCGGGCATGTGCGTCTCCATGAGGAACGACGCTCACGATACCTGGCGCACGGCCCGGTCGATAGAGCCAAGAATATGCGACTCGACCAAGCCATCAGGCGGGTGCGGTGTGTCGCTAGCCGAATTCGACGCAGCCGCCACGCAAGGACAACGGACTCCCTATAGCGCGATGATCGGCTGGCTGGATGGATCGCCCGCATGTTCTCCGAGCATCTCCTTCAGATCGCGCTCTATGATGCTGCACAGCGTTGAAATGGGAACGTCATTTGCGCCGCCTTCAAACGGGTTCTCGGTGCTTTCCCCAACCTGCTCGAGCGACGTATACATCCACGATACTGCGACGCTGCATGGCACCACCAGCCATACCATGTTGCCATGCATGAAGCCACTCACTCCATCATTCAGCTTATCGAATTCGTGAAGCAGCCCGAATGGGAAGAGCAAACAGAAGAACCTCACGAATAAAGAACTGACCGTTGCATATTGGCGTGGATAGGGGAAATTCTTGAAACGTTCCGATCTTGACTGGAGATCGATGAAGTCCCCCACAGCCCGTTGAAGCTCCATGTAGAAGCTTGAATTCAGGTGCCCCGCAATGTGAAGCATCTTGAGCGAAGCGCCTTGCAGGCTCAGCACGAATGTTGCGACAGAAGTGGAGGAAAGCGCTTGCGCTGTTTCCGAGGGAGACAGATATTCCGGCAATACTTCGCTAATGTCTCTTTCCCACTCCGGCACACGATAGAACCGACGATATTCAGCGTTGGAACGCTTGCTCGTGCTTTCCCAGATACGGGGTCGACGTAGCTCATATCGCAGCGCGGTCAGCCAGGCAAGGTGCCGATACACCAGTTTTCGGGAAATGTCTTCGTCTTTGACAAGATCGCGTGCAATTTGGCCCCAGCGACGGCTTCTGCTCAATATGTCAATCCAGATGTCGAGGGCGTCCATCGCCCTGTTGTATGTCTGAACGTTTTTGAAGCCAACGATAAACGACGTCGCGGTTCCGAGCAGAACTACGATCGTCAGAGGTACCGACAGCCATGTAAGAGCAAAAAATTTGTATAGAACGACCGGCACGGAACCGCAAACGAGAAGTCCGTAGATTTGTCGTCGAGTCCAGATCAAAAACTCCAATAGCTTATAGGATTTTCCAAGGTGCATTTTGTGTGTCTCAGGCTACAGCAGGTGAGTAATGAAAAAAGGACGCGGACAACGTGCGCACCCGGCGCCACGTTCCACGCCCAATTGACACCGGCCGGACCGCTCCTCCCCTAAGACGTTGCACGCTCGAGTTCTGTGACATATGACCGAAAATCTTCCGCCGGACTTCATGCTAAACGGTTGACTCAAGTTGTGATTGTTGTTCTTTAGACAACACGGAAGCGTCCGTTTTTGGTCTTCCGTTGAGGACAAGGCATGCCTATGATGACGGCCGGGTTCGATCCCGGCGCCGCATTGTCGGCGCCGCACGATGCTCGGACCATCCGGCCAACGACGTCTCACACGGCGATCTCAATTCCATGCGTGGCAATAGCCTGGTGTCAGAGAGTTGTCGGACTGGCGCTCATATATTCACACGGCTGGAGAGATCTGTTCATGAACGACGACGCGCGCGCCTTCAATGGGCTTCGCCCTCGGCTGCACAAAATTGCCTATCGGATGCTGGGGTCCATTGCCGAGGCCGAAGATATCGTGCAGGACGTCTGGCTGCGCTGGTATGCGGCGCCCCGGGAAGCCATCGAGAATGTTGAGGCGTGGCTCGTCGCAGTCACGACGCGCCTGTGTATCGACCGTCTTCGCGCGGCAAAAATTCAGCGTGAACATTATTCGGGCATATGGTTGCCAGAACCTGAAATGACCGACCCGTCGGCTACGCCAGAAGGGGTCAGGGAACGCGCCGACGACGTCTCGGTGGCCTTTCTGATGCTGCTCGAGCGGCTGACTCCGGAGGCGCGCGCAGCATTCCTGCTACGCGAGGTCTTCGACGCGGACTATGACGAAGTCGCTGAAGCCATCGGCAAGACGGAGGCCGCGTGCCGCCAATTGGTCAGCCGCGCCAAAGCGCAACTACGCGAAGAACGGCCACGCTATGCCGTGCCGCGCGAAACCCATCGCCGCCTGCTGCGGACCTTCGCGCAGGCGCTGGAGCGCGGCGATTTCACGGCGATCAATGCCTTGCTGGCCGAAGACGCGATGCTGATCGGCGACGGCGACGGCGACGGCGGCGGCAAGGTGCCGAGCTTCCCGAAACCGATGGTGGGCGGCCGGCGCATCGCACAGCTTTTCTACGCTTCGTACCGGCGCTACGGCAGCGAACTCCGCGTCACGCGCGTGGTGCTCAACGGTCAATGGGCGCTGCTGCGATTTGTCGAGGGCAAGCTCGAATCGGCGCAGTCATTCGAAACGGACGGCGCGCGCATCGTCCGTATTCTCGTGCAGCGCAATCCCGATAAGCTGACGCGTATCGCCGCGGCACACGGCAACACCTGAACGCTGATATTTCTCCGTCCCGCCTGCGCTAGCTTGCATTTGATTGGTGTCCAGGAGACAACACCGTGCTCCCGTTTGCGGGTCTACCGTGCTACGCCACGTCGGCCTACGATGACTTCGTGCGGCGCGTTGCCGCTAACGACATCCGCCAAGCGCGAGTGTTCACCAGGAGAAGTCCATGACACAGCGTATCAACTACATTCAGCAATCGCCGGAGCTGTTCAAGAAATTCCTCGAATTCAGCAATCAACTGAAGGACAGCGCAATCGAACAATCGATCCGCGATCTCGTTTCGATCCGCGCGTCGCAGATCAACGGCTGTGGCTTTTGCGTCGACATGCACGTCAAGGAAGCACGCTTGCATGGCGAGCGTGAACTGCGCCTCCATCATCTGACGATCTGGCGCGAATCGACGCTCTTCGCGCCGCGCGAGCGCGCCGCACTCGCATGGACCGAAGCGTTGACCAGGCTTGCCGAGCCTGGCGTGCCCGACGATATCTACGAACATGTCCGTACGCATTTCTCCGAGAAGGAACTGTCTGACCTGACGTACGAAGTCATGTCCATCAACGCCTGGAATCGCGCGAACGTCGCGTTCAGGACCGTGCCGGGTTCGGCCGACAAGGCATTCGGCCTCGATAAGGCGAATCTCGCCTGAACCGTCTGGTTCTTCCAATCCTTTCCACCTTCGTCCCGCATGTGCGGGACGCGTTATTTGGCAGGCACACCATGTTTCCACTCAAGAACACCGCAATCGCAATGCTCGTCGTCGCGGGCGCGCATATCGGCGTGGCTTGTGCGGCGGCTCCCGAAGCCGTCGTGACACCGCTGATGACAAAGCCGCTCGACGACTATCCCGGCAAGGAAGCGCTGATGATCACCGTGACCTATCCACCGGGTTCTGTCGATCCAGTTCATCGGCATTACGCGGACGCCTTCGTCTATGTGCTGGAGGGATCGATCGTGATGCAGGTCAAGGGCGGCAAGGAGGTCACGCTCACGCCTGGGCAGACCTTCTATGAAGGGCCAAACGATGTACATACCGTCGGGCGCAACGCGAGCCAGACCCAACCCGCGAAGTTCCTGGTGCTTCTTCTGAAGGACAAGGGTGCGCCTGTTCTCGTGCCGGAGAAGTAAGCACGTTCGTGTGGCGACACTCTGCTTTTGCCCGTTTAGCTTGCCGGCGGCATCAGTGTTTGCATCGTCGGGGGGCGATTCCAGTGTCGGCGGATCTGCGCAGCGAACGCGGGCCCAGATGCATCCGCCCCAGAGAAATGGAAGCATTCAGACGTTGCCGCACGTGGCGGCTACACGCGTCAGCTTACCTCGTTTGAGCGGCTCATGTGCTCTCGCGTAAGGCCACGGCCATGCGTTGCGCGGCCCGGTCCATTTCATCCTCATTGAAGGGCGCGAAACCCATCACCAGACCTTGGCCCACGCTATGGCGCCGCGTGTATCGGCCCAACGGCGCCGCGTCGACACCGGCCGACTTCAATCTTCGAACGGCAGTGCGTTCATCGAGCTGCGACAGGTGACCCACGACGTCCAGACCGGCGGAAGCCAGTGGGACGTCGATCAAGCCCTTCCAGTGTTTCAGAGCCGTATGTTCGAACGCCTGTGCGCGAGTCGCATAGATCTTTCTGATGCGACGCACGTGCTTATCAAAATGTCCGTCGCCGAAAAAGTCTGCCATGACGGCCTGTGTCAAGCCGTTGGCACTTCGGTCAGTGACAGACGTCGCCCGGATAAACGGCTCGACGAGACGCGGAGGTAATACGACAAAGGCAAGCCGTAGCGAGGGAAACATCAGCTTACTGAATGTTCCCGCCAATACGACGCGGAAATCCGCGCCCGGCAGGCTCCGGAGCGCTGGAAGTGGTCTTGAGTGAAAGCAGTACTCGCTGTCGTAGTCGTCCTCGAAAATGATTGCTTCGCTCGAAGCCGCCCAACGAAGCAAGGCAGAGCGCCGTTCTGCGGACAAGGGCATGCCCAGTGGAGCCTGTCGCGACGGAGTGACGTAGGCGAGAACAGCTGACGGCGCCATGCGTATGCCCTCCTGCACGCGAAGGCCGTCCCGGTCAACGGGCACATCAACCACTCGGGTTCTTATGAGGTATATGCGACCTCGGGTTTGTCATTGACTCCAGTCGGTCCGAACCCAACAGGCGATCTGGTAGCAATCACGTTTGACAATTCGGGCCGCCTCACTTCGCCAGGCGCCTCCAGCCTTAGCTTCACCATCCCTAACGGTGCGGACGGTGGGGCCACGACGCAATCCTTGTCGCTGGATCTGACAGGTACGACCCAGTACGGTGGGAAGAACGGCGTAATCAGTTTGCAGCCAGACGGCAATAGTTCAGGGCAACTCGCGTCGTTCTCCGTTGGTCCTGACGGGGTATTGACTGGCTCGTTTTCGAACGGCACCTCGCTTGCCCTGGGCCAGGTGGTGCTCGCGACCTTCGACAATCCGAATGGTCTCGTGAATCTTGGAAACAACGCGTATGCGTAGACGTCTGAATCTGGCGTTGCTCAAATTTCCACCCCCGGTTCGACCAACGATGGGGTGCTCCAAGGTGGTGAGACCGAAGGCTCGAACGTGGACTTGACCGCGGAGCTTGTTCATTTGATCACGGCGCAACGCGACTACCAGGCCAATGCACAGACGATCAAGACTTAGCAGACGGTCGACCAGACGCTCAACAACATATAGTTGATACGTCATCCTATGAGTTGATGGACGATTCGATAACGTGTTGCTGGCATGCTGTTTTGTGCGAAGCCTTGTACCTTGTGAAGAGGCAAAATGCAAACCTTACGAATATCGGACCAGATAAGTCTGGCGTATTCGACGCCTGAGGGACGCCATGTGGTTTTCGTGTCGATTTGGTCTCGCGTCGATCAGCAATAGCCCGCGATGCCGGCGGGACAGAGAGGCGCGCCCGGTGGCTCTGCCATCGGGGTTCGTGTGCGAGTCCTATGAGCAAGCCACACATAGCAAGGGAGAACCGCAGCGACGATGCCCAACAACCACACCTGCCACCCGGCTTGGTGAAGATGTGCGAGCAATGCGCCAAGTCGGTCGGCCAACAGCGCACCTGCGAGCAGACCGGCGCATGCCCATATGCTTACGCTGGCGCAGTCGTGCAAGATAAAAGAACGTGTTTTGATCGCCAGGGCTCCGCAAAGAGGAACGGCGATCAGCGAAAGCCCGGGAACAAAGCGGACAATCATCAACGCACGCGCGCCACGTCGGGAAAAGAAGTACTCGAATCTGGCAATGTACGATTGCCTCGTGAACGACAGTTTGCATATCAGCTGGAGGGCGCGTTTGCCGTAGCGCTTGCCGCCTTGAAACCAGAGGAAGTCGCCAAGAACACCGCCGGAAACTGCGGCGCCGAGCAGAATGACGAAGTGAAGCAGCGTGCGCGCGAGGTCATATCTCGCAGTAACGATGCTGGCGCCGAGCGTCATTAGCGTCGTGATGGAAGGAAACGGCAGGCCGAGCGATGAGGCAAGCACGCTGAAGAATACGATGAGCGCGCCATACCGAGAAAGCAGTTCATGGGAAAACATGGTGTGATCCTGAGAAATTGATTTCGTCGTGGTCGTAGCACTCGAGCGGGAAGACCTGCGCGACGGTTATCCGTTTCCTTTCCCGGCTGATTCAGAAATCGCTTGCGTTGATAGCGCGCGAAGTGAATCTGAACGCATATCGTATGTGTGTCTTGTTCGGTATAGAAGACTGCGCACGGTGGTTTTCGTGTTGCCGGAAAAGCAACAGACAGCGGGGGCTCGCATGAATCTTCTGGCATGGAGTGTGATCAAACAGGCCGCACGTGTATTTCCTGAGCGCGTTGCACGCTGACACGCCGGTCAAGGAACGCGTGCGGTTCGCTGCGTTGCGATTGGAACGAGCCGTAGCCCCGATGGCAGCCTCAAGGGCTTTCACCCAGTGGACAGTGCCGCCTTTTTGCCACACACGCGATCTGCGGACACTAGTCTGCACGCGCGCCCGGACATTCCAACGTCGGCGCAAGCCCCAACTGCAGGAGGTCCTCGCGCCGCGTGGCAATCACGATAGAAAGGCTGGATGGGCGGGCACGGTGAATTGAACAACCGCGCCGCTGGGTTGGTTTGCGCTCGCCCACAAACGACCGCCATGCGCGTCGATGATTGAACGGCAGATCGACAACCCCATCCCCAAACCCGTGGGCTTCGTGGTGTAGAAGGGGGCGAAGACGCTCTCGGTAGTGTGCGGAGCAAAGCCTGGTCCCCAATCGCGTACTGTCACGAGCACGCAGTTCGAATCGGCTATCCCCGTGCCGATAAGCAATTGTCGTACGCCATCGCTGACACCGCTCATCGCCTCGATCGCGTTGACGATCAGGTTGAGGAGCACTTGTTGCAATTCGACACGGTCTCCTTCAATGAACGGCAAACCTTCGGCGAATTGAGTTTGCACAGAGGTGCCACTCTTTGTGGCTTCGCTACGGGTAAGCTCGATCACCTCGCGGATCGCTTCGTTGATGTCCACCGGTTCCTTCCGCGGCGGCGTCTTCCTGATCAGCCCACGGATCCGCCCGAGCACGTCTCCCGCCCGATTGGCGTCCTTGATGATGCGGCTGAGCACCTGCCCGACCTCGTCGATGTCAGGAGGTTGTGCGCCCAACCACCGCAGCGCAGCCTGGGCGTTGGTCACCGTCGCGGCGATTGGCTGATTGACTTCGTGAGCGATCGAGGCGGTGAGCTGTCCCATGGTGGCCACGCGGTTCGCGTGCGCCAGCGCCGTCTGCACCTCGCGATAGCGCCGCTCGCTCTCGTGGACCTTTTCCTCCGCCTGCTTGCGCTCGGTCAGATCGAGCACGAAGGCGACGCCTTCCTTCCGGCTCGCCTCGAAAGTGGCCGCGCCGACCATGACAGGCACACGGCTGCCATCCTTTCTGATGTACTCCTTCTCGAAGGGCTGCGCGCGCCCCGTCCGCATGGCCTCTGCGAGGGCTTGTTCATCGCCTTGATGCAATTCCGGCGGCGTCAGATTCCTCCAGCGTACGCGGCCGGAGACAAGATCGTCCCGCTCGTATCCCACCATGTGAAGAAACGCGTCATTGGCCTCGAGAATGTCTCCGCTGGCATTCCAGACAATGATTCCGATGATGTTGGCGTCGACGAGACGCCGGATCTTCGCTTCACGTTCTGCGAGGTCGCGATACAAACGGGCATTTTCCAGCGAAATTGCTGCCTGCGAGGCCAGCAGCTTCAGTACGGCGATCCGGGCCGGGCTGAACACGCGGGCTGCCAGATTGTTTTCGAGGTAGAGCGCGCCCGTGAGCTTCGCCTGATTCACCAGGGGCATGCACAGAATGGAACGGCCGCCATGCGCACGGATATAGGGATCTGCAGAAAACGACGACTCAGCTGCGGCATCGTCGATGAAGATGCTCTCCCCGGTGCGCAAGACATGGTAGACGATCGACTCCGGCAGCATCGCCGAGCTCACCGGCACATCGCGCAACTGCAACTGGGTCGCGTCACCGCCTGTCGTCGCTTCTGCGGCTATCCGTTGTTCGCCGCCGTCCGACAGAACCAGCAGACCTCGTTCCGCGCCCGCCTGTTCAATTGCCGTACGCATGATCATGTCGATCAGCTTTTCCAGAACGATGTCGCCCGAGGCGGCCTTCGACACCTTGATCACCGTCGCGAGGTCGAGGTGTTCGACGGACGTTGCGATCGTGGTCGTCGGCCCGGGCGTGGGCTCTTCCGTCGCCAGGTACGGATACCGCTCCTCGAGTTGCTTTACTTTTCCGTCTGCCCCCCAACGCAGGTAGCCGTAGCGGGCGTCCTGCAAATACACACGGGCAATTTTCTCGAGACCGCGTGCCGCGTAAAAGCGGGACGCGAGTTCGTTGGCGAGCGCCTCGTTATGGACAAAGCCGCTTTCCTGCGCCGAGCGGATGGCCTGCTCGTAGAACTGCTCGGCGTCGATCACGCGGCCTTCGATGCGGGCAATCTCGGCGCTGACCAGTGCGGCGCGGTTCTCGAAATTGTCCGGGCAATTCTCCGCCCAGATCTTCAGTTGCCTGTGATGCGCCGCTACAGCGTCCAGGTGCTGTGGGTGCTCGCCGACCGGGACGGAGTCGCACAACGCGGCGTGGGCCAGCGCACCGTAAAAGTGATATTCGGCTTCCTCAAAAAACGAGGATGAGGTCCAGAGCAGGGGTTGCGCCTTCGATGCGGCATCCATGGCAACCGAATAGTCGCCTGCAAGATAGCGTGCCTGTAATTTCCGGATCCAGTACCAACACGCAGCGATCGCCAGTTCCGGAGTCTTTGAAAAACGGCGCTCGATCCGAAGTTCATCAAGCCGCTCATCGTCAAGGCAGCCAAATTGAGGCGTGAGTCCCCGGAGAGTCCGGATCAGCGAGCGTTGCGTGGTGATGATGTCAATGACAAGACCGAACCGCGCCTTCTCGGCGAACGCGAGGCCATTTTCGGCTTCGCCTTGCACCTCAGGCAGCGGCTCGCCGGCGAAGAGGAGGTCCGAGTTCAGATTGTTGCACGCGTAGGCCCCGGACGGGAGGTCCCCGACGCGGTTCGCCGCTTCGAACGCGCGGCGCAGCAGATCACGGCAAGCCCGCACGTGTTTCATCCAGCGCACGACGAAAGCGGAAAAGCAGGCGTACGTTCTAGCTTCAAGATGTTTTAGCCCGCGTCGCTCGACCAGTTCGTAGCCGAGCTGTCCGAGTCGGAATCCGGTCGGGTAGTCGCCGAAACGCGGTCCGGCTATCTTGCCGAGCATGACATAGGAGAAACAGGACGCATCACAGTTGCCACGTTCGAGGCTGAGACTGACCGCCTTGCAGCTCATGAGGGCAGCCAGGTTCGCATCGGTATACAAGGCTGGTGAGAAACCCTTGCTCAGAACACCGGCAGTCCCGAGGGATGCCGGATCGTCCATCGGCGGCAAGTCGATGAGTTCCTCGATGGTCCGGCCTGCAAGCAGCGACCCGATGCGATCGTACTCGCGCCGCACCTCCTCGTCGGTCGGATGGGGCGGCCACTCGATGCCGACACGCCGGAGGAAGGCGAGACAAACAGCGATCGCGCGGTCGCTTTGATCGAGGGTCGTGCAGACATCGATGTGCAGGCTCGCGACGAGGGCTTGTTCGAGCGTTGTCGTGGCGCGATTCGACAGCGCCGTGACGCGCTCGTCTGCGACCGATAACTGCCCGGTCAAAAATTCGCATTCGGCCCGATTCAGTTCCAGCGCGAAGATCTGTTCATGCCGGCGCTCCCAGCAATCGTCGTTCAATAGTTCCGCACCGGTGGCGAGATAGGTGAGCGCCGAGGCATAGGCTATCGACGCCTTGGCGCGCTGGCCGGCGAGCAGATTGAAACTCGCCAGTTGCTCCCGTTCGTCCTGCCTGGTGATCAGCGCGGCGCCGCGATTGAGCTGACCCACGATCTCGAAGATCGCCTCCTCCCGCTTTTCCGGCGGAGTCTGTGCAGCGAGCAGCCGCCCGATCCGCAAATGGGCCTCGGCGCGCGAGGCTTCGGGGATCAGCGAATAGGCGGCTTCCTGAATCCGGTCGTGAACAAACGCGCAGGATCCCTCCAGGCGCTCGACCAGCTCCTGACGGAGCGCCTCCCACAACGCCGCGTGGAGCTGCGCCTCCGGGATGCCGAGAACGGTCGAAAGATTCGTGATCCCGGCGACGTTGCCGAGACAGGCAAGCTGCTGCAACGCCTGCTGCGTCTCAGCCGGCAGGCGGGTCAGCTTGCCAACCATCAGGTCCACGACATTGTCGGTGTAACCCTTGGCGCGAATGCGATCGAGATCCCAGGACCAGCACGCCGCGTCATGGTCGAAGTGGAACAGGCCCTCCTCGGCAAGCGAGTAGAGAAACTGAATCACGAAGAACGGATTGCCGGCGGTTTTGTCATGCACCAGTTGAGCCAGGGGCTCGATGCGTTCCGGCTCTCTGTGAAGCGCATCCGCGATCAACTGTCTGACATGCGTGCTGGCCAGCGGCGCCAGTGCAATTTCATCGATCTTGACGCCCGCGTTCCTGATGGCCTTAAGCTTGACCGCTAGCGGATGCGCGGCTTCGACCTCGTTGTCGCGATAGGCGCCGATCAGCATCAGGTACTGCACGTCCGCCTGGGCCAATAGATCTTCGAGCAGGTCGAGTGTCGCCGCGTCGAGCCACTGCAGATCGTCGAGAAAGAGCGCAAGTGGATGTTCCGCCCGGGCAAATACGCTGATGAATCGGCGGAACACGAGCTGGAAACGGCTTTGCGCCTGCTGCGGTTCAAGCTCCGGGATCGGCGGCTGGTCACCGACAATAAGCTTCAGTTCAGGGATGAGGTCGGTCATGAGCCGCGCATTCGGGCCCAGCGCCTCCAGAAACTCACCGCGCCAGATCGCCAGCTCAGCGTCGCTCTTGCCGAGCAGCGGCCGTACCAGGCTTTGAATAGCCTGCACCAGCGTCGAATAGGGAATGTCTCGCTTGTACTGGTCGAACTTGCCGGATGCGAAGAGCCCCCGCGGCGGCACCAGCACCTTGTGCAGTTCATTGACGACTGAGGATTTGCCGATGCCGGAATAGCCGGAGATGAGTACCAGCTCCGGCGCGCCGCTGCTGACGATCCGGTCGAACGCGGCGACCATGGTGTCGACTTCGCGCTCCCGCCCGTACAGCTTCTCGGGAATCTGCAACCGGTCAGGCGTGTCGTGTTCGGCCTGTGGGAATGCCTCGACGTGGCGCTGACGCTGCCAGTCGGCCAGGCAGTGCTGCAGATCATGCTCGACACCGGCGGCGGTCTGGTAGCGCTCCTCGGCCGTCTTGGCGAGCAGCCTCATGATGATGTGGGAGACCGCAGCAGGGACGGTCTCCACCCGTGCGCTGGGCGGCACCGGCCTTCTGGCGATATGGCAGTGTACCCATTCCATGGGGTCGGTGGCCGTAAATGGCAGCACGCCGGTCAGCATCTGGTAGAGCGTGACGCCGAACGCATAGAGGTCGCTGCGCGAATCGATCGAGCGATTCATCCGGCCAGTCTGCTCGGGCGCCATGTAGGCGAGGGTGCCGGCGATGGTCTCGGGCGGCCCGGGCGCCTGTCGCTCGCGTAGTAGCCGCGAGGCGAGACCGAATCCGGTGAGCCGCGCCTGTGTGTCGGCGCAGTTCACGAGGATATGAGTGGGCTTGAGATCCTTATGGACAAGGCCGCGCTGGTGGAGCTTGCCCAACGCCGCGGCAATGCTCACGGCAAGCGGTAAAAAAATTCCCATTTCCATGGGTGCGCCGAGCAGCCGTGCAAGCGGCTCACCGCCGGGGTCCTCGAGCACCAGCAGGGTCTGGCCGCCTTCGCGCACCAGTTCCAGCGGCCGCACCGCCCATGCGTCATCGAGTTCGTCTTTCAGGCCGAACTCGTGAGTGAGGCGATCGAGGCTGGCCGGTAGTGGATGTTCGGCGGCGGGCCGCACGAGCAGGATGTTTTGGCCGTCGCCCTTGCCCGGGCGACGCCCGCGGCAGAAAACGCGCTCGCCATCGTCCCACAAGGTCTGGAGTTGGTTACCCATTGGCGCCGGAAACAAATGTAGGCTTTCATCTGCCGCACACTGCTACCCGACATTGGTCTGGACGCTACATCCGTCCGCATGATCGGCGCGGGGTACGCTCCGAAATCGATTTACAGCATGGCATCTCATCGATTACCAAAGCTGCAGGTGCAGGAATTCCGGCATGATACACCTCGGTGACCGAGGCGCCATTCGGTGTGGCTGGATTCACGCCGCCATCTTACCCGCCGAAGTCTCGGTGTCATCCGCGTTGAACACGCTCAGGTCATTCAGATCGAGCGCCCGAATCTCTTCCGTCATGAAATCGACAAACACGCGAATGCGTGACGGCAAGTGTTGTCGGCAAAGATAGCAGATGTAGTGGCCCCGGTCGTCCGGCACATACTGCCTTAGCGCCATGACAAGCTCATTGCGTGCAATGTAATCGCATATCTGATATCCGGGCATCTGGGCGATTCCACGACCATCCAGGACTGCCGTCAACACCAGGTCTGCGTCGTTGAAAGTCAATCTGGCGGCCGGCAGATACTTTCGCAAATGGCCTTCTACCTTGAACTCCCACTCGAAGACGCGACCGCTGGAGAACCTGAAGTTGATACAGTCATGCTGCCCCAGCTCTTCGAACGTCGATGGCAGTCCCCGCTCTTCGGCGTAGGCGCGGGATGCGCAGAGTACCATCTGCATGGGAATCAACTGCTTGGCAATGATGCTGGAGTCCTCGATGCACCCGTCGCGAAACGCGACATCGATCTGTTCCGCAGCGAAATCCGCTGGCCTGTCATCCAGACGCAGGTCGACGGCGATATCGGGGTAGGCCCTGGAGAACCGGGAAAGCAGCGGGGCAACCACCTTGCGTCCAAATCCAACCGTCGAACTGATGCGAAGCAAGCCGCGAGGCGGACCTTCGCGGAGATCCAGCATGTCGTTCATTGCCTCGACGATATGGGTCACACCCTGATTGCAGTTCTCAAAGAACCTCTCGCCCTCCTGCGTCAGGCTTGTTGTCCTTGTGGTTCGGAGAAACAGGCGCGTGCTTAACTGCATTTCAAGCTTCTGAACATTTCGACAGACAGCCGAGCGTCCAACCCCCAATCGTTCCCCGGCTTTGGCGAAGCTTCCCTCCGTAGCGACCGCCATGAACGCGATGATCCCCGCGTAACTCGTCGCGAAACAGGTAGACAAGGCGTCAGCGCTACTGGGCAAACCCACGCGAAGGCCGCGCTGCAATGTATCCGATTGATCCATTGATGTCTCCCGCTTCCTTCACCGTGTTCGTTTGGGCTTTGCGTTGCACCCGTTATTGCAGGCAAATACGGTGCAGATCCACTGCTCGCCGATACACGTTTCTGCCGGGCCACCTATGAACGCGTACTCGTCGCATGCATTTCCACCGATCAGGGTCCGGTTGTGCAGTCTGTTGAACATGGCTTTTCCCTTCAGGAATGGTCGTCACGCCTCGCGGGGTTGCGAGCGCTCCGGCCATGAGACAAGGGTAGGCGCGCGGTCGTCACAAAACCATTCTACGGACGGGTAGCGCTGCCTCTACATAGGCTTCGAACACTCATACAAACGTATAGCCCGCGGGATAGGGACACCCGCTGCAAGGTGTCGGCGAGCTTCAGGCACGGATCGTCCGACATGCAATGGATAAGCCAGTCTCGCAACTCCACACAGAGCATTTGTCTGTGTCATGCGTGTGACGATCCGAATGTTGAGCGATCCCGTCACACGGTTCGATGCCCGGTACGCAGTCATATTGAAGTATGAGGCTGCCGTCGCAGCGGACCCACACGCCGCACCTGGTCTCGACGACCATCGAGCAGGATCGGGCGATGTGCTTGCGGCGCCTTAACACGTTTGTATGATTCTCGGTCATCGGTACGAGAATTACGCTGAGTATCGTAGAAGTGCGCGGTGGCATTCTTGCAGAGCGTGGCGGTGTTTTGACTATGTGCACTCCCTATTCTAAAAGTCGAGGCTGGTCTTGTGTTCAGCTCAGATAGTTTCAATTGTCGACGACGACGAGGCCGTCCGCCTTGCGATGGGGACGCTCGTGCGATCGTTCGGTAGGCATACACGCCTGTTCGCGTCGGCGGAGGAATTTCTGCAATCCGGCTACATAGCGCAGACGTCATGCCTGATCTCCGACGTCATGATGCCAGGCATGTCGGGGGTCGAGATGCGCGACCGCCTACTGGCACTCGGCTATGCGCCGCCGACGATATTCATCACGGCATTTCCGGCGGCCGACCTGAACGCGAAGGCCATGACGAATGGCGCACTGGCTGTACTCGACAAGCCGGTTGATGCCAGCACCTTTGCGCATTGGCTCAGCGTCGCGCTGGATCTGCCGTAGCGGATCGACGACAGGCCGGAACAGCGCTCCCGAAGTCGTCTTTCAAGACGACTTCGGGGGCTGTGGATTGACGCCCAGCGATTCTGATTTTCTGACGAGATCAGCGACGGATCGTGCTGCCATCTTTTTCATGGCCTGGCCCCGGTGAATCTTCACGGTGATCTCACTGAGATTCATCTCGGCGGCAATCTGCTTGTTCATCAGTCCGGCCACGACGAACCCCATGACTTCCCGCTCGCGCGGTGTCAGCGATTCGTATGCGGCACGAACCGCCGCGGTCGATTGTTCGGCCGCGAGGCGCTCACTGTCGCGCGCCAACGCATTGGTAACCGCATCCAGCATGTCCTGGTCGCGAAACGGCTTCGCGAAGAAATCGACTGCCCCGGCTTTCATCGCCTTGACCGTCATGGCGATATCGCCATGCCCTGTCATGAAGACGATCGGCATATGCACGCCGCTCTTCGCAATCTGTTCCTGAACGGCAAGGCCGCTTTCGCCGCGCAGCCTGACATCGAGAACCAGGCAACTCGGGGAGTCGCCCTTCGGGAACGCGAGAAAGTCCCGCGACGATTCGAATGTCTCCACCCGTAGCCCGACTGAGCGCAGCAGACCGCCGAGGGCGAAGCGAATCGACTCGTCGTCGTCGACCACATAGACCACGGGCTCCTTGCGGGTGCCTGAGCCTTGGGACGATGTCGAATGCGACCCCAAACTCATCTCTCCTCCTTTCTCGCGACCGGCGGTGCACGCGACGGCGTCGCGTCCGATGATGCCGGCCATGCTACCACGTACAAAACAACGAGCCGGCCCGGGTGAATCCGTCCTTTGTACCGATGTCCATCCATGCCCCTTTACGCGGCCATCGGCCACGTGCTCACGAGTGTTTCTGCACTGCCATGCGTTTCGTCTGGCGATTGCACGTCGCACCGGTGTTCTTCCTGGCTATTCGAGCGGCGACTTCGGACTGGCAGCGGATCCTCATGCGCAAAGAGATATTCGTTGATTGTTGTCGTCGGGGCAACATGGTGAGTTCGCTCGCGGGGCTACTGGCCCTCGATGTCCGAGTCTACGATCCACCCTGACGGTGCCGCGCAAGCGATGTCCGTGTTGTCGATTGAGCTTGCGGCCACCATCGTTCTCCGAGTCCGGGAACCATGCTCAGTCATCCCGGAGCTCGCCGCTGAACAAAGCAGGCACCTGTTGCTATGAGTTCGGTGCTTATCGTCGACTTCGTAACTTTCCAACCGAAGGCAATAATCATGTCGCAGAAAATCTTGATAGTGGGTGCCGGCTTCGCTGGAGTGTGGGGCGCACTAGGCGCAGCTCGCGTGCTCGATGGTGCCGGTGTAAGGAGCAGTGACGTTGAAATCACCTTGATCTCCCCGAAACCGGAATTGCAGATCCGTCCGCGGCTATACGAAAGCGAGCCGCAGCGGATGGCCGCACCGCTGCGTCCGCTGCTGGACGCCGTGGGCGTGAATTTTCTGGAAGGCAATGTCGAAGCGATATCCGTTCATGACAAGACGGTGAATGTCGTATCAGCCAACGGGTCAACGCGTTCGCTCGCCTATGATCGCTTGCTGTTGACCAGTGGCAGCAGGTTGAACAAGCCACCGGTTCCGGGTCTGGCGGAGTACGCATTCTCGGTCGATCGCATTGAGGACGCGGTAGCGCTCGACAATCACTTCGCAGAGCTGGTGAAATTGCCGGATTCGCCGGCACGCAACACGGTCGCAGTTGTCGGATGTGGCTTTACCGGTATCGAGGTCGCAACTGAATTGCCTAAGCGAATGCGCGAGCTGTTTGGCGCTGACGCGGCGGTTCGTGTCGTCGTGATCGGATCGCAGAACGACATTGGTCCGGATCTCGGCCCCAATCCTCGGCCGTATGTATCTGAAGCCTTTGACTCGCTGGGCGTCGAGGCCGTACTTGGATCTGGCGTGGTGTCGGTCGATGCGGGCGGGGTTCATACTGCGTCGGGCGCCCGGATCGAAGCCATGACCGTGATCTGGGCCGGTGGAATGCGTGCCAGCTCACTGACCGCGCAAGTTTCCTCGCATCTTGACCCACTGGGACGCGTCGAGGTGACGCCTGATCTTCGTGTGGCCGAAGCGCCCGATGTGTTTGTAGCGGGTGATGTGGCGCGAGCCCGGAGCGACGATGACGGGCACTATGCATTGATGTCCTGTCAACACGCTATCGTGATGGGGCAATTCGGCGGGCACAACGTGGCTGCAGACCTGATCGGTGTGCCGACGCTGGAATACAGACAGCCGTTCTATGCGACTTGCCTCGACCTTGGCGAATGGGGGGCCGTTTACTCGGAAGGCTGGGATCGACAGATCAAACTGACGCACGCCGAAGGAAAGGCGCGCAAACAGATGATCAACACGCAGTGGATCTACCCGCCCGCGCCGAACCGTACCGAAGCGTTGGCAGCGGGCAACCCGCAGGCTTCCGTCGGCTAACCGGCAGGCATCACCAAAGCTGTTGCGGTGAGCAGGGTGGGGCAGCCATGTGTGGCGACGGTGGCAATGAACGTCTTCAACAGACGATCACACGCCACCGCCGCTCGCGGGGTGTTGGGTCAGCTAACAACGTCAGCCAACAGCGTCAGCCAACGACGGTCACGATATTGACGGTCCCTTGTCTGGCCATCTTTGCATACGGGCACAAGCGCTCGGCAGCTCGAACCATCTCTTCCGCTACGCGTCGGTCAACGCCAGGCATCCGGACCCGGACGTCGATGACCAATGCATAGCCTCCGTCCATGGGATCACGGCCAAACGAAACCTGCACCTCCACAACAGCCTCGCTGATCTCCATGGCGGCGCGTTTCCCGAGCAGGTTCAGTGCGCCGTGAAAGCACGCCGCAAAGCCCGCCGCGAACAGCTGCTCGGGATTGGTCCCGTTACCGGGTCCACCGAACTCAGCGGGCAGCCGCAGTTCAACAACAAGATTTCCGTCGTCTGAACGAGCCACTCCAGATGCGCGGCCGTGTCCCGTCTCGCCGCCCGAAACGGTGACAGTCGTTGTGTACAGTGGATGAAAATCCCGGCCTCGATATCGGTCGAGGAGGGAAAGCGGGGGGGCTTGCAGCTTGTTGTTGTCCATGGGGCACTCTCGAGGTCCGTGATGCGCGTTCCGATTCCTGGTTAGCCTACGAGGCAACGCCGCTTCAATGGTAGATGGGCGCAGAGGGTGACGGTAGGGTCGTACAGGTACACATGGTGTTTCCAGTTTGGCGACAATCTAAATAGTCAGATAAAACCGGAGCGCCTCGTCGAAACTGTTGATTCCCATGCAGATGGTACTCCGCGCATCCCGTGCCTATGCGGAAAAGCATGGACGGCCATCGACACTGGAAGAGCCCGATCAGCACGACGGTATCGACTTCAGGTTCTTTAGCGGCCGGCTGACTTCGGGCGCAGTATCGTGGCGATACCTATTGGTGTCTACGAGACAACAGTGAGTGTTGTGACGCGTATCTACCAAGGTAGGGGCTCGGCGCCTAGTATTCCCGACATGGCATCGCGATCGACTCGACTGAGTTGGCCGGTCGTTGAGGTCGTTAGTGGAGAGCGTCATGTTTCGTCTCGGACCCCTGTCGGTGTTTGCAGGCTGGATCATGTTATCTGCGGTCAGTGTCGGGCTTGCAATTGCGGTCTCGTTCAGCGGTATTTTCTGAAGTCTGATATCCGCCTCCCAGTTCGCGATTTTCCGTAACCAGGGAGGCATGAGAACTGAAACATGCGGCTCGTAAAGCGGACATCCAGCTGAATTGGCAGTCCGCATGAGTGTGCTTGATGGCGACCGCACCGCTCGATCTTCCTGGCTGCCCATTTGTCGGCGGCGGGTGAATGTAAATCCACTGTGATGAGGTGGTCACTGTTCCTGAGGAGAGCTTCCTCGGAAGGACTTGCTTTGCCTTCGGCCCGCAGGCGGGTGATTGGCTCTTCGGTGTGTTGATGAACGAGGTCCGCCGGTGGTACTGAACTCATCGCGGATATGACATGGGTGGCTCGTCATGGAAACTCCTTATGTTGATTGGCTCGCAACTTCGCGGGCGTTGACCACCGCAGGATGCGCTATCGCAATTGGCGCCCATCTTATTAGTGAACGGGACGGCTATACACACCACGGAATTTATGCGGGGAATGGACAAGTTATTCACTATGGCGGCTTTCATCATTCCTCGAAACGGCGCCCCATTGAATATATTCCATTGCACGGATTTGCAGCAGGAAAAGGCATAAAAATTCAATCTGAACCCGACGCCATTTATACCGGGACCGATGCCGTGGAGAGAGCCAGGTCCCGCCTCGGCGAAGACCAATATCAGTTGCTGACCAATAACTGCGAACACTTCTGCACCTGGTGTGTATCAGGCGTCGGGCGGAGTGAGCAGGTGCGCCGGTGCTTAAGGAATCCGTGGACAGGTATCAAGATGTTGTTTGCGCTTGCGAGGGGAGAGTGCATGCCCTCCGTGACCGCGCGAAGCCGAATCGCCGGGACATTCGCGGCTTAGATTGCGCTGCGTGACGCCGAGGTCGCACCGAATATGCACCGTGATTCTCTACGAAGAACTCTTTTACTCAACGATCTGATAGGCCAGAAAATGAGCATTCAGTCACACACCGGACAGCGCGCATCACGCGTGCCGAAGCTGGGTGTCTCGGCGATGTTGGCGGCGGTGCTGTCGGCGTGCGTGAACTACGCCGGCATCCACAGCGACGCGAAAACGGCCGACCCACAACAGTATGCGACGCAGCAGAGCCTTCCCGCCGAACAGGGTCATTGGCCCGGCGCCAACTGGGCCGACCAGTTCGGCGACGCGCAACTCAAGACGCTGATCGACGAAGCGTTAAAAGGCAACCCGACACTCGACCAGGCACGTGCTCGCGTTGCGGCTGCATCGGCATACAGCGAAACGGCGAGGGCGAGCACGATGCCGCGCGTCGACGCGAGCTATTCGCTCACACGTCAACAGTTCTCGAATACAACATTCATGCCGCCTCCATTTGGCGGCTCGTGGCAGACGGAGAACAAGGGCCTGCTGGGCGTCTCCTATGATCTCGATCTGTGGGGCAAGAACCGCGAAGCGCTGAAGGCGGCAATCTCGCGGCTTCAGGCAAGCCAGGCCGACGCGGAAGTCGTCAAGCTGACGCTGACCACGTTGATTGCCCGCACGTACAACCAGCTTGCGCGTCTGTATGCGTTGCGCGATATCGCACAACAGGAAATCACGCAGCGCGAGCAGATCGACCGTATCACGGCGGGCCGAATCGCAGCGGGCCTGGAAACGGAAGTCGAACGCAAGACCGCGCAGGCCAATCTTGCAACGAGCCGCGCTGCGCTGAAATCGTTCGACGGACAGATCATCACGACGCGCTATCAGATCGCCGCGCTGCTCGGCGCGGGTCCCGACCGCGGCCTGCGGATCGCACGCCCGGCGCTTGGCACGGGTGACGAAGTGCGTCTGCCCGACAACCTGCCCGCCGATCTCGTCAGCCGTCGCCCGGAGATCGTCGCTGCGCGCTGGCGCGTCGACGCGATGACGCACGACGTGAAGGAAGCGAAGGCCGAGTTCTATCCCGACATCAACCTGAGCGCCGCAATCGGGCTCGACGCTTTCGGCTTTGGCCGCTTTCTGACGGCGGCGAGCCGCACGGCATCGGTCGGTCCGGCAATCCACTTGCCGATCTTCGACGCAGGTGAACTGCGTGCGCAACTGAAGGGCCGCTATGCCGACTTCGACTATGCCGTCGCGACCTACAACCAGGCGCTCGTGACAGCGTTGAGCGAAGTCGCAACGCAACTCGCCGACGTGCGTTCGACGGATGCGCAGCTTGTCGATGCGCAGACCGCACAAGAAGCCGCTGGCAAAGCCGCCGAACTCGCGCTTGTGCAATACAAGGCCGGTCTCACGAATCAACTGACCGTGTTGAACGCCGACGTCAACGCGCTTTCCGCCAATCAGAGCGTCGCGAATTTGCGCATGAACCGCGTCGATCAGCAGATTGCACTGGCTGCCGCGCTGGGCGGCGGTTTCGTCGACACGTCGGACGCAAACGCCGGAGCCGCGCCGCGCGCCGATGCGTCCGCACCCAACACGCCTGTCGTCGCCGCGCGCTGAGCGGCTGCCTACCGAATCTGTCTGGAGACTTGAAATGAGCGAAATCGATGCAACGGAGCGCCGGGGGACCCTGGCGGCGGGCGCGAAACATGACGCGGCACAGACGAAAGCTTCTGTTGCAACGGAACCCGACACGCGCAAGCGCAAGGTGCTGCTCGCGCTGCTCGGCGTGGCTGTCGTGGTGTCGGCGGCGGCTTACGGCGCGTATTACATGACCTATGCGCGCTATCACGAATCCACCGACGACGCGTACGTCAGCGGCAACCTCGTGCAACTGACGCCGCAGGTGGCAGGCACCGTCGTTGCCGTGAATGCCGACGATACGCAGATCGTGAAGGCGGGCGACCCCGTCGTCACGCTCGACAACGCCGATGCCAAAGTCGCGCTCGGCAACGCCGAGGCGACGCTGGGGCAGACCGTGCGGCAGGTGAGCAGCCTGTACGTGAACAACGATTTCTACGCAGCGAACGTCACCCAGAAGCAGTCCGATCTGGCCCGCGCGCAGGACGATCTGCGGCGCCGCCAGGCCGTCGCCGATACGGGCGCCGTGTCGGCCGAAGACATCGCGCACGCGCGCGACACCGTAACGGCGGCGCGCGCCGCGCTCGACGCCGCGCGTCAACAGGCACAAGCCAACCGGGCGTTGACCGACCGCACGACGATCGAACAGCACCCGAACGTGCAAGCCGCCGCGTCGAGAGTGCGCGATGCGTATCTTGCCTATGCGCGCAACACGTTGCCCGCGCCCGTCACAGGCTATGTCGCGAAGCGATCGGTGCAGGTCGGCCAGCGCGTGTCGCCGGGCACGCCGTTGATGGCGATCGTGCCGCTCGACGGCGTGTGGGTTGACGCGAACTACAAGGAAAGCCAGTTGCGCAGCATGCGCATCGGTCAACCCGTCACGCTGACGGCCGATGTGTATGGCGGCAAGGTTAAGTATCACGGCCGCGTCGTCGGCTTTTCGGCGGGTACGGGCAGCGCGTTCGCGAGTTTGCCGGCGCAGAACGCGACGGGCAACTGGATCAAGATCGTCCAGCGTTTGCCCGCGCGCATCCAGCTCGATCGGAAGGAACTCGAAGCGCATCCGCTGCGCATTGGCCTGTCGATGGATGTCGATGTGGATACGCGTGACGACACGGGCCCGCAGCTCGGCGCGGCGATGAACACGTCGTATCGCACGGATGTGTTTGCCGAATACGGCGCGCAGGCAGACGCCGAGATCGAGAAGATCATCGCGCAGAACATTGTCCGTTTGCATATTGCGTCCACGGACAACGTCGCAGTGTCGATGCCTTCCGCAAAGCGCGACGCAAGCGACAAGAGTGGTGCTAAACAGCGAGCAGGTTGAATCGCATCCCAGGGCGCGCCGCGCAGTCGCGTTCTGGTTCATTCAATAGTCTGACAGGCCGGATCAATGCGCCGGACCTGTCGAAAACTTCAGACTGGAAGCGAGATGAATTCCCCAATGCAACTTGCACCGCATCCGTTGACAGGCGGAAAGCTGATTCTCGCGACAATCGCCGTCGCGCTCGCAACGTTCATGAACGTGCTCGATTCATCCATTGCCAACGTTGCGATTCCAACCATCTCGGGTAACCTCGGTGTATCCGTCGACGAAGGCACCTGGGTGATCACGCTGTTCTCGGCGGCCAATGCCGTCGCGATTCCGCTGACGGGCTGGCTCACGCAGCGCGTCGGCCAGATCAAGCTGTTCGTGGCTGCGATCGTGCTGTTCGTGTTCTCGTCGTGGCTGTGCGGGGTCGCGCCGAATCTGATCGTGCTGCTCGCTGCACGCGTACTGCAGGGCGCCGTCGCGGGCCCGCTGATTCCCCTTTCGCAGGCCATTCTGCTCAGCTCCTATCCGAAGGAAAAAAGTTCGACGGCGCTGTCGCTGTGGGCGATGACGGCAACGGTCGGGCCGATCGCGGGTCCTGCGCTGGGCGGCTGGATCACCGATAGCTACAGTTGGTCGTGGATCTTCTACATCAACATTCCAGTGGGTCTGTTTGCCGCAGCCGTGACGTGGATGATCTACCGCGACCGCGAGACGCCGGCGCGCAAACTGCCCATCGACAAGGTTGGCCTGATGTCACTCGTCGTGTGGGTCGCGTCACTGCAGATCATGCTCGACAAGGGCAAGGATCTCGACTGGTTCAGCTCTCCCGTGATCTGCATTCTTGCGGTCGTCGCGGCGATCAGCTTCCTGTTCTTTCTGATCTGGGAGTTCACGGAGAAGAACCCGATCGTCGATCTTCGCCTCTTCGCGGGACGCAATTTCCGCGGCGGCACGATCGCGATTTCGGTCGCTTACGCGGTGTTCTTCTCGAACCTCGTGATCTTGCCGCAGTGGATCCAGGGTTATCTCGGCTATCGTTCCGTGGATGCGGGTCTCGTCACCGCGCCGCTAGGGATTTTCGCCGTGCTGCTTGCACCCGTAATGGCGAAGATCATGCCGAAGTCCGATGCACGAGTGCTCGCGACGCTGGCCTTCCTCGGCTTTGCAGGCGTGTTCTTCATGCGCTCGCACTACACGACGGGCGTCGACCCTTATACCCTGGTGCTGCCGACGCTGCTGCAAGGCATTCCCATGGCGCTATTTTTTACGCCGCTTACCGCGATCGTCCTGTCTGGGCTGTCACCCGACAAGATTCCGGCGGCCGCCGGCCTGTCCAACTTCGTGCGCGTGTTCGCAGGCGGCGTCGGCACGTCATTGATCTCGACGGGCTGGAACGACCGAACGATCCTCCACCATGCGCAACTCGCCGAACAGTCGAGTGTGAACAGCCCCGGCTATATGGGCGCGATCGCGAACCTCCACGCGACGCTTGGCGGCGGCATGGATCAGGCCGCGGCGTTTTTCGAACGCTCGCTGAATGCGCAGGCTGCGATGCTCGCGCTGAACGATATTTTCTGGCTCTCGTCGATGATCTTCATTGTGATCGTTCCGCTGGTCTGGCTCACCAAGCCCGGCAAGGGCGGCGCTGGGGCGGCGGGTGCTCACTGAGTAAGCCCACTTCACATACGCGAGGATTTCAATGAAGCTACTTTGCCGTCTTTTGTGCGCCACCAGCCTGTCTATCCTTCTGGCTGCGTCGGCCGTTGCGCAGCCGTCGACCGACTTCAAGCTCTCGAGCCCCGACATTGCTCCTGGCGGCAAGATCGATAACAAATTCGTGCTCAACGCGTTCGGTTGTACGGGTGGCAACGTGTCGCCCGCACTCGTCTGGAAAAATGCACCGACGGGGACGCGGTCGTTTGCACTGGAGGTATACGATCCAGATGCGCCGAGCGGTAGCGGTTGGTGGCACTGGACCGTCTACAACATTCCCGCAGCCGTTACGCAACTGCCGCGAGGTGTCGGCAACGATCCGTCCCGTTTGCCTGTCGGCGCCAGTCCCGGCATGAACGACTTCCAGGACACCGGCGCGGTTGGCGCCAACGGTAACTATGGCGGCCCCTGTCCGCCGGTGGGCGACAAGCCTCACCGGTATTTCTTCACGCTGTATGCATTGTCGGTCGACGATTTCTACGCCGCGGCGGGTATTCCGAAGACGGGTACCGCCGCCCTGCATGGCTTTGCACTGAACAAGGCGTTGGGTGACAAGGTGCTCGGCAAGGCGTCTTTTTCTGCCTACTACGGCCGGTAACTTACGACCGGAGCCAACCGGCCGTGCCCGGTCGCGGTGACGGCAGAGCGCCCCTCGCGGGCGCATCATACGCAGTCGGAAACGAGAGTTTCAATCGTTCAGGTCCGTTCGCTCATCATAGCGGACGGCCTGATTGCGACAGAACCGACCTTGTTCATGTCCAGGTGTCTTCAAGGCATCAAGCACGCGGCGTTATGAGTTGCTGTCGTCGTCCGACGGCACAAGCGCGACGACGTTCTCAATTCCGTGTCGAGCCATCTTGGTGTAAGGACAGAAGCGTTCCGTGTTGCGCACCAGTTCCCCGGCGACGGCGCGCTCGACACCGGGCAAACGGACGCGGGTGTGCGCCGTCAACTTGAACAAACCGTCGATCGGGTCGCGGCCGAAGTCGACCGTGACGCCCACGGAGGCGCCGGGAATCGGAATGCCTGACCGCGCTGCCAGCAGACTCAGCGCGCCATGAAAGCAGGCCGCGTAACCCGCCGCGAATAGCTGCTCCGGATTGGTGCCGCCGCCGGGGCCGCCTAGTGCCTCCGGGATTCGCAAGTCGACTGCGAGCTGGCCGTCGTCGGAGCGGGCAATGCCCGACGCGCGTCCGTGACCGGCGTCGCCGCCGGTCACGGTGACCGTGGTCGAATACAGCGTTTGCGCGTCTTGCCCGTAATACTTATCGAGCAATGTCAGCGGCGGTGGACGCAATGTTGTCATGGCGCGCCTCGTATGTGCTTGACAATGTTTTACCGGACTGGCCGCGATTGGCGTGCCGTCTTTACAGGAAGCATCTTAGGCGTGCGCTACGTCATGCGGTAGGGTCGCCGAGGGATTCGCCGTGTTGCATCAGAAGCATCAGTCAACACAGCGTCGTTTGAGGCGTCATTATTCGATCGCCGATAACGTCGTCATTGTCGTCAGACACTGCAGATCGAGTGCTCTCGTGTGCTCGGTCATGTAGTCGATGAACACACGGATCCGCGCCGGAAGATGCTTGCGGCTCAGATAGCAGAGGTAGTGGCCACCGTCTTCGGGTGCATGCTGCGCGAGGCAAGGGAGGAGTTTCCCGTTGCCGATCAGATCGCAAACCAGATAGGCCGGTAACTGCGCGATGCCCAGCCCATCGAGCACCGCCTGCAAGATCAGATCCGCGTCGTTGAACGTATGTAGCGCGGCAGGCTGGTGCCGCTGCGCGAGGCCGTCGACCTTGAATTCCCACGCCCTGACGCGGCCGGACGCCGTCCGGAAGTTGATGCAGCGATGATCCACCAGTTCACCGACATGGCGCGGCAAGCCGTGAATCCTTGCATAGGCGGGCGACGCACAGACGATCATCTGCATCGGGATCAGCTGCCGCGCTACGATTCCGCTGTCCTCCATGCGTCCATCGCGAAACGATACGTCGACGCGATCGGCAGTGAAGTCGGCGGGGCGATCGTTCAGTACCAGTTCCAGGGCGATCTCGGGATATTGCGTGTGAAAACCTCGCAGCAGCGGCGCGACAATCTTGCGGCCGAAGCCGGGCGTGGAGCCGATGAGCAGATGGCCGCGCGGCGGCCCGTTGCGCAGCTCCCGCATGTCTTCCAGCGCCTGGGCGATGCGCTCCATACCCGGCTGACAGTTCTCATAGAAGAGTTCGCCCTCGCGCGTCAGCGACGTACTGCGAGTTGTGCGCAGGAAAAGACGTGTGTCGAGCTGGGCCTCGAGTTTCTGTACGTTGCGGCTGACCGAGGAGCGACCGATGCCGAGGCGATCGCCCGCACGGGCAAAGCTGCCTTCGCTGGCAACGGCCAGAAAGGAAACGACGCCTGCGTAACTGGTCGCGAATCTGCTTGCAAAGGGATCGTCGGCGCTGGCGGCGGGGCAGCGTAATGGGAGAACTGAGATGGGAGCGCGGGTCGGGGAGTCCATACTAGGCCAGACGTATCAGCACTGTCATTTGTGACATCGTGCGCTGCTTTTTTGCGGTGGATGTGCGGGCGTGCTGAGGGCCTTACTTCACCGGCACGAGGAGTAGCCGAGGTCCTCGATTGGTCAACGAGTGGGAGTTGGCCATTGCCGTGATAGCACCCGGCGGATAGATGACAGGGCAAGTCATCCCTCTGGAGGATGGCTTCGACGTCAGTTAACGGTTTGTCATTCTGGAATGACCCTCGCAGTCGGGGCGCCTCCCGTGGGCCGCCCTTGCGCTTTGTAGACACGGCTGTAATCAATGCGCGAAAAGTCTTGTCTCTTCTCCACTGATTGCTGCGTCGTTCATCGCTATTATCGGCTCGACGTCGAAGCCCGCCACACGCCACGCATCGATACCGCCAGTAAGTGGCAATGCAAGCTTGACGCCGGCCAGTCGCAACCGCTTGGCCATCCACGCCGCGGAGACTTCGTTTGGACATGAACAATAGATGACGAGCGTCCGGTTCGCTCCATAGCGCTCCACGATTTGCGGCAGTTTCCGTTCATCCGCAAACACGGCGCCTGGAATGACAAACGGATCGAGCATTCGCCGCTCGGCGGAGCGGATATCGAACACGACTGGCCGCGGATTGTTCGCGAGCAATGCATGCAATTCGCCCACGCTGATCCGTGCCTTCTCGAGCGCTTTTGCCAGCATGATTCTCCGGCAGTATCGATACAACACGTAAAACACCAGTGCGATACCGATCACGATCAACGCCTGCCAGCCAAGATGGGAGATAAGTACGAAAACCACATCGATCTGTGACGCGAATAGCGCACCGATGGCCAGCCCAACCGATGCCCACAGCGCAACGCCGGCGCAATCGTGCAGGACAAAGGAACGCAACCTGACGGCCATTGCGCCGCACAGCGGCACGGCAACGAGCGACAAGCCAGGTACGAAGCGTGCAACGATCAGCACGCGGACTCCCCAGCGCCCAAAGAAGCGCTCGGTCTTCCTGACGCACGTTTCGCGCGAGAGCGACAGTTTGCAAACGGTATGAAGCGTGCGTTCGCCGTACCGCTTGCCACCCTGAAACCAGATCAGATCGCCCAGCACACCGCCAATCACAGCGGAGCCCAGGATCGCCGAGAAATGCAGCAGTGTCGATGACGCGGCGTGTATGGCGAGCGCAGTGCCTGCTCCAACCGTGATCAATGTCGGTAAGACAGGCAACGGCAGGCCAAGCGAAGAACCAAGCACATTCAGGAATACGACTAGCATTCCGTACCGTGCGATCAATTCATGGGACAACATGGTGCTCTCCTTGTGGCATTCACGTACCCGTCTTGAAGATCGTTCATCGCTCTGCCTGAATTGGGCTGCCCAATGCGCGCCCTACACTGGCCGTCAGATTGACGGTGCAGGAGCGAAGAACGCCGCCGCCCGACCACAACTCGCTGCAACCCCAGTACATAAACAATGCGGCAATCTGTATGTTGCTGAAGTAGCCTTGCAAGCTCGGCCACACTGCGTCAGGAACTGACTGTCGGACCCTGGCCGCAAGATGTTCAGCCCAGAAAAGTACCGCTTTCTCACACGGAGAAAACACACCGGCACAGCGCCATGCGCCAATGTTCTCGGTTTTCGCCGCAGGCACCCCTGCCTTACGGGCACGGCACAGATGATGTTGAACGCACAACAAACAACCATTGACTTGTGAGGCACGCAAATCAAGAAGCGCGATCAGGCTTTCGTCAAGCGTATTGGTCGCATCAAAACACGGGGTATTGGGCGACGCCGCCGCGTCCGGCATCAGACGGCTGAAGCCCTGATACGACTCCCAGGATGCATATAACGCCCCGGTGCCGCGCTCGCCATATGACCGGACTGTTTTCATTCCGGGTTGCCATGACGTCGCGTCATGGCGCAGTCGAGGCAGAGATGTTGGGTTCATTTTTGCCTGATCAGCAGAAATAGAACGACTGAGGGAGGGAGTCGATACGCGCTACTTTGCGCCAGACAGTTCTTCCTCCGGCGAGCGTTTCGCTGGCGGCAAAGCTTGCTTGCCCAGCCCGGCGATTTCGTCGACCTCCTGCCGATAGCGGTGCACGTCCCGCGTGACGAAGCCGATTTCGCGGCTCGGGATATCGAACCACTCGGGTTGTCCGAACGAGCGGCGAATATCCTCCAGACCACTCGCCCAATGCTCGCGCATCGTATCCTTGCTGAATTCATAGTCCTTGTAGTGCCCCTCGAACGATTTGTTCTTGTAGATCAGGTGCACGACATTCACCGCACTGCCATCCGCCGTTTTCTGCGCCTCCCGCAACAACGGATGCGCAAGCCGCACCTTTTCGGGAATGTGCTCGAGCAGCGCCTTGATCATCTGCGCGTGCTTCTGGTTCTGCGACATGAACGCGGTGATCGCTCGCGTACGGCTTGAATATTGAATGTCCTTGGTGCGCTCGCTGACGTCGAGGAAGTCACCAGGCAGCTTGCCTCGCGAGCTCCACAGATCGATCTGGAAAACGAGAGTGTCCTTATGCTGGCTTTCCTTGATGATCTCGGTAAGTGGCGTGTTGGAAACCAGCCCGCCGTCCCAGTAGAACTCTCCATCGATCTCGACGGCTGGAAAGCCCGGCGGCAGCGCGCCGGAGGCGATGAAATGCTCCGGCGCCAGACGCATTGTCGAATTGTCGAAGTAGACGAGATTGCCTGTTCGCACGTTGACCGCCCCAACGGATACGCGAATGTTTCCGTCATTGATGCGGTCGAAGTTTGCGTACCGCAAAAGCGTTTCACGCAACGCCGACGTGTCGTAATAGCTGACCTGGTCTGGACGTTTCCTGGCGAGCCCCGCGAGAGACACATGCGTGCGCGGGGAGAAGAATCCGTCCTGACCTTCCATCAGCGTGCGCGTCGCGGCCCATGCGCTCGACCACCTGCGTCCCATATTTTCAAACCCCGGCCACGCTGGAAAATGCGCACCGATATGTGAGAAGAAGTCCGCCGGCTGACTGATCGTGTTCCAGAAGCCGCGCAGCGCTTCCACCCGGTCCGCAGGCGCATTACCGGCGATGATCGCCGTATTCAACGCACCGATGGATACCCCGGATATTCGCGTCGGTTCCACGCCGACTTCGGCCATTCCTTCATACACGCCGGCCTGATATGAGCCCAGGGCGCCGCCGCCCTGCAGCACGAGTCCGATTTCGTCATAGGCGGGGAGCTTGATGCGATGGGGCTGCTGCAGCTTGTTACGCTGGCTCGGATACATGGTTGTCTCCTTACTGCATGAACCAGCCGTGGCTGACCACAATCGATTGTCCGGTGAGGGCGCTCGACTCGAAGCCGGCGAGGAATGCAACCGTGTTCGCGACATCGGCTAGCGACGTGAATTCGCCGTCGACCGTGTCCTTCAACATGACGTCCCTCACAACCTGCTGTTCGGAGATTCCCAGGGCTTTCGCCTGCTCGGGGATCTGCTTGTCGACCAGCGGCGTTCTGACGAAGCCCGGACACACGACATTGGCGCGCACGCCGCGCGGGCCGCCTTCTTTCGCGACAACCCGGGCGAGACCGAGCAACCCGTGCTTCGCGGTCACATACGCCGATTTGAGCTGCGACGCCTCGTGCGAGTGCACCGAGCCCATGTAGATCACCGCGCCACCTTTGTTCGACGCGTACATATGCTTGATGACGGCCTTGGTCGTCAGGAACGCGCCGTCGAGGTGAATGGCCAGCATCTTCTTCCAGTCGGAAAATGCGTAGTCCTCGATCCGGTTGACGATCTGGATGCCTGCATTCGACACGAGCACGTCGACGCCGCCCAGCCGGCTCACCGTTTCGGCGACACCCGCATTGACCGCTTCTTCGCTGGTTACGTCCATTGCAACAGCGATTGCTTTACCGCCGTTAGCAACGATATCTTCAGCGACCTTTTGAGCGTTCGTGAGATTCAGATCCGCGATCACGACCGTCGCACCGTCTGACGCGAGCTTGCGTGCGCACTGCTCACCGATACCGCTTGCTGCACCCGTAACGAGCGCGACCTTATCATTCAATGCCATACGTCCTCCGAGAGCTTACTGGTTGACTGCGAGTTTCAACGACTCGGCAGGGGCGAGATAGTCGTAGACCACTTCGCCGACATCGAGCGTGAGATTTGCGATGACGTGACGTGCGCCGATCACCTTGCGAACCGGCAGATCGGCAACCGATGCGAGTGCATGCGGATGCAGCTCGAGCGCAGCAGGCCCCTCCCACGCACCGATCACATCGACGTCGCGCAGGAAGAAGCGCACCAGTTCGCAAATGCGCACCGAGCCATCGACGTGCGGAATGACCTTGAGCAGATAGTTGGGCGTATCCGCGAGCTTGCGGCGCTCGGCAGCCGTCTCGAGCGGGCGATACTTGTAGCCCATCGTTCCGGTGGCGATGCGCTGCGTTCCGTAATCGAGCGTGCCGAGCAGGGTGTCCTTGCCGTCCACGCAGAGCTTCGGCGAAGCCAGCTTCTTGGGAAATCCCCAGATTTCGCGGCCGCCTGCGATCGGGCCTTCGTCGTCGAGATACATCGCGTGTGTGAAGTTGGCGCGATTGCCGTCCTCATCCAGCACCGAGATCACCTGGCCGCTTTCCGTGTAGTCGCCGAACCCCGAAGAATCGGGCATGCGGATGAATTCGTAGTGGACGATTGCGTTGTCGACCGTCAGCGGTTCCGGAACGACGGCCTTAAGCGCATCCATGTCCGTTTCGTACGAAATGATGAAGTACTCGCGATTGATGAAGCGGAAGGGCGGACGTGGATACGCCGGGTTGTGTACGGGCATCGCAAATGCGTTGTTGCGGATATCTTCTTCTGTCACGGATCGTTCCTCGGTTGGTGAGGTGCTGCGTAACACGCATCGCAACAGCTGTTGCTGCCGCGGCCAATGACGTGCGCGCAAGGCTGTGGAGACTTGCTGTGCGCGTTTGCGCGTTTCTCTTACAGTGTCGTGTTTTCCGGCTCGCATCAGGCAGCGTGCGCGGCCACCGTCAGGACAAAGAGTAAGCGTGGTCGTCGTGCGGCAGTAGCCCTGCAAAGGAGCTCACCGTGTTGTCTTTGCGACAACAATTGACGACAGCGGACAGGTGCATATCAACGACAAATCGATCTCACCCCCGCCGTGGAAGTAACGGCGGAGATGCGATTCTTCGCCGGGCTGGGCCTTATACCGGTGCCCGAGGAGCTTCAGTGACCGGCGCCCATGTAGTCATGTCGATTCAGGTTTCGCACCAACCCGCAATCACCCCTTTTTAGCCAGCGCCAGCCACTGGTCGAGACTAACGCGGCCGATCCGCGCGTCGCCGAGCGGCACGAGCGATTGTTCCTCGACACGGCCGCCGTAATACAGCGCGTCGCGATCCGTCACCACCGGGCGCGCGTCGCCTACCGATTTCAGATAGCGCGCGACAATCTCCGCGAACGGCCGGCGGTCCGGGCCGGCGATCTCGACCGTGCCGTTCAGCGGCGCGGCTAGCGCGACCTGCGCGAGGAGCGCCGCGACATCGTCTGCGGCGATCGGCTGAAACAGTCCGTCGCCGATGCGCACCGTGCCGCCATCCGTGCCGAAATCCGCGATACCGCCGATGAACTCCATGAACTGCGTCGCGCGCACGATCGTGTACGGCACGCCTGCCGCTTCGATCACTTCTTCCTGCGCGACCTTGGCAGTGAAATACGCGTTCTCCGGCGTGCGGTCGCAGCCGACGATGGATAGCGCGACGTGATGGCGCACGCCTGCGGCCACTTCGGCCTTGCCGAGGTTGCGCGCCGAGGTGCGGAAGAAGTCGAGCACCGCCTGCGGCTCCCACGACGGCGCATTCGTCACATCCACCACAACGTCCGCACCCGCGAGCGCGTTGCTCAGGCCTTCGCCCGTCACGCTGTTCACGCCAGTGCGCGGCGACGCGGCGAGCGCCTCATGGCCCGCCTCGCTGAGCAGCGCGACGAGACGCGAGCCGATCAGGCCGGACCCACCGATTACGACGATTTTCATGGCAGATTCTCCAGATGAAAGTAAGTGAACGCGGGGCGCCGGGCGGGTTTCATGTTGCGTGAATGTGTTCGCCGCGGTGGCATTGCGTGAGGCCATTGTGGAAGAATCATGTTCTATCCAAAAGTGCCAAGAATCGCCGGTCCGACTAGTCCATGCCGGTTGCCGCTCCCTTTGCCCGTGAGACCGACATGATCGCGCCGACTGCCGCACCGACTCCCGCATTGACCATCGAAATCGACCGGCAGCAGCAGTTGCCGGTCTATCTGCAGATCTGCGAGCGTTTCAGGACCGCGATCGCCGCAGGGCATCTGCGTCCCGGCGATCGCGTGCCCGCGCTGCGCGGCCTCGCCACGCAGCTGAACACGGCGCGCGGCACGGTCGAGCTGGCCTACACGATCCTCGTCGACGAGGGTTATTTGCAGATGCGCGGCGCGGCGGGCACGTTCGTATCGCCGTCGCTGCCGGCATCGGTGACGCGCGCGTCGCGTGCGCCGAAAGACAGTCAGGAGGCGCGTGGTAGTCAAGGTACTGAAGGCGCCGTCACGCCGCAGACGCCGGCTGGCGCGCGCGACGGTGAAGCGGCGCCGCGTCAGCAGGCCGTGACCGTCACCATGAGCGGCGAACCGCGGCCGTTGCAACCAGGGCTGCCCGCGCTCGACGCGTTTCCGGTCAAGGTATGGAATCGGCTTGTTTCGCATCACGCGCGCAGCGGCGAACGCGCGATGCTCGCGTACCCGGATCCGGCCGGCTTCCGGCCGCTGCGCGAACATATCGCCACGTATCTCGGGCTGTCCCGCGGCGTGACCTGCTTGCCGGAACAGGTGTTCATTACCGGCGGCTATCGTGCGACGCTCGAACTCGTCTTGCGCAGTCTCGCTCGCCCGAACGATCGCGTGTGGTTCGAAGATCCCGGCTATCTGCTCGCGCGTGGTTTTCTGGCCGAGACTGGTGTGCAGCTCGTGCCGGTGCCGGTGGATCGCGAGGGGATCGACGTCGAGCGCGGCATGCTGCTGGATGCGCAGGCGCGCTTCGCCATGGTTACGCCGTCGCATCAGAGTCCGCTCGGGCACACGCTCTCGCTCGCAAGACGCATGGCGCTGCTGGACTGGGCAGAGAAAGCGTCCAGCTGGATCGTCGAGGACGACTACGACAGCGAGTTCCGTTATCTGGGCCGGCCATTACCGGCTCTAAAGAGCCTCGACCGGCGCGATCGCGTGATCTATTGCGGCACGTTCAGCAAGGTGATGTTTCCTGGGTTGCGGCTTGCGTATGTGGTGGTGCCGGAGCGAGCCGTCGAGCGCGTCGGGCGCGTGGCGCGCAGCATGAACGCCGGATCGCCGACGCTATTGCAGGCGGCCGTGGCGGATTTCATCGGGCAGGGGCATTTTGCGCGGCATCTGAAGCGAATGCGTGCGTTGTATGGCGAGCGGCGCATGCTGATCGTGCGCGCACTGGAGCAGGCGTTCGGCGAACGGCTGATTGTCGATCTGCCGCCAGGGGGAATCCAGTTTGCCGTGCGGTTCGCCGAAGGCTCCGATGGCCCGGTCGATGACGTCGCCGTCGCCGCGCGTGCTCGCGAGGCGGGGCTCGCCGTGCTGCCGCTTTCGATCTGGTACGCGAATGGCCGCACGCGGCACACGCGGCGCGGCCTCGTGATGGGCTTCGCGAACATTGCCGATGCGGATGAAGCAGGTCGTCTCGCGCGAACGTTGCGCGCGTGTCTGGACGGCTGAGTGAGACGTGGAGCCGGAGCATGTGTCCCGTGGGCATGGGTGTGCCCGGTGCGTGTTTCAAGGCGCGGGGTTCAGCAAGGTTTTGTCGGACGCATACGGATCTTCGGCGTGCACCACCACTGCGGTGACATTGTCACGGCCGCCGTGCGCAATGGCGAGTTCGACCAGTTCATCGGACGCCCGCTCACACGCCACCGAGGTCAGCACCGCCAGTATTTCGGCATCGCTGACTTCGTTGCTGAGCCCATCGCTGCATAGCAGGAAAACGTCGCCGTCCGCGACTTCGATCGCATCGTCGTCGAGTTCGAGCACATCCGTTGCGCCGACCGCGCGCGTGATCATGTGCTGCGCCGGATGATGCCGCGCCTCTTCGTCGGTAATCACGCCGAGCGACTTGAGTTCTTCCACCTGACTGTGATCGCGCGTGAGTTGCCGCAACTGCCCTTCGCGATACAGATAGAGACGACTGTCGCCGGCCCATAGGTAGGCGCAGAAGCGGTCGCACGCGAGCAGCACGACGACGGTGCTGCCGATCCGTTGCACCTGGCGGCGTGCTGCCTCGTCCCTCAGTTGGCGGTTGGCTTTTTGCAGCCGGGCCCGCGCGTCGGCGATACCGGCTTTCATGGCGAGCGGCGGCGCGAGCCGGCTGAGCGCGTCGATGACCAGACGGCTCGCCAGATCGCCGACCGCGTGCCCGCCCATGCCGTCGGCGACGGCCCAGCGCCCGGGTTCGGGCTGGGCGAGACAGGCATCTTCGTTGATTTCACGGACGCGTCCCACGTCGGAGCGCGCGGACGACGTCCATCGAAATTGGCTCGGACAGTTCACAAGGGCTACACCATGTCGTTTCTGCTGCGTGCATCCGGCGAGACGTTGATGTTCGAGTTCGCGCCGGTGTTGCGCACATCGACCGACTGGAACGTGTTGATCATCTGGTTAGCATAGAAGTTGTTCGAGATGTCGTACAGATTCACGACCGGACCGATGCTCGGCGTTTCCCGCACATAGGGCTGAATCCAGCCGTACACCCACGGCGCACCGCCGCCGCCGCGGATCGCCGCCATCGCTTTGCGGTCGAGTGCGAGATTCAGCGAGAGATCGTTCACTGTGATGGAAGCCATGTCGTTCTCCGGTTGGCCGCGTGCGTCGGGCGCGCGGTTGAAAAGGAATTGAACGTGATGGTGCAAGTGCTATGCCAATTTGCGGCGCGAGCGGGCGCTTTCTCGCAATGCATTGATCGGCGGGCGATTCCGCGCGCCCGGGCAGGCCGCGCCTGTTCGTGCGGTGGCGAAGAGGTCGGGATGCCGCCAACACCCGGGCGTTCACACCGGTGCGGGACCCAACACATTGGCCGGACTCGCGGACTCTCGGCGAACACACTCCCGGCGGTTCAATCAGTGCCTCAAATGATCGATGTCCGCCAACAGATCGGCCTGATTTGTGTCGGCTCGTAGCGGACACCTGCCGCGCTCAAGACGCCTCGCCATTCCTGAAAGCCCTTTAAATAAAGGCTTTTCATCACATGGCCCGGATGATGCAAAAGATCTCGCAACAGTGTTGGATATTGAAGCGAGACCCGTCATGAACACGAACAACCTTCCGACGAGCAGCGAAAGCCAGGACGAATGCTGCAATGAAACGTCGACCATCGACCTGCCGGTCGGCGCGCACCTCGTTACGCAACGGCCCGGCTACGAACATCACGGCATTTACGTCGGCAATGGCCGCGTCGTTCATTACGCGGGTTTTGCGAGCTCGGCGCATCGCGGCCCGGTGGAAGAAGTGGAATTAACGCGCTTCGCCGCCGGTCATCCTTTGAAGATCCGCCCGACCCCGAGCGCCCGTTACGTCGGCGATGAAGCTGTGCGCCGCGCGCGCTCCCGCCTCGGCGAAAACCACTATCGCCTGCTGACGAACAACTGCGAGCACTTCTGCGCGTGGTGCCTGCTTGGCGAAAGCCGCAGCGAACAGGTGCATTGCTGCCTGACGCATCCCCGTGCCGGCATGCTCACGCTGGTGTGTCTGGTCAAGGCGTTTGTCGAACGCGCTACGAAGCATGGTCAGGTTGCCGTCCGGTTCGCGTGAGCGAGCGGGCATGGGTTGGGAATGAGCGGGAATGAGCCGGGAAATTCAGGGATTCGAGGAGAGCATCATGGTTGCCGCAGAAAAGACCTTGCACTGGGCCGTCGATAAATGGCTTGCGCCGACCCCGTCGATGCCCGCACGAGTCGTGCGGTTTTGCCATCGCGCGTCGCAGCATCAGCGCTACGTCTGCGTGGAAGCCCTGCGGCCGGGCGGCCTGCTGTCGATCTTCTTCTTCCGTCATGACGACGGTTCGTGGAACGTGTTTCCGCCGCAAGCCGAGCGGCCCGCCATGAACGGCCATCGCCGCGCGGCGGCTTGCTAGCCTGGTGTGCGCGAGGTCGCTTCCTTGACGATCCACTGACTGAACAGCAGCATTGCCGGCGTCATCGATTTGCCCTTCAACCACGTCAGCCAGTAGCTGCCGGCATGAACTTCCACCTCGAACGGGCGCGCGAGCCGGCCCGTGTTGATCTCGTGATCGAACATCAGCGCCGGTGCGAGTGCGATACCCGCGCCCTGCATGGCCGCCTCCACCATGAGCCGCGATGAATCGAACACCGGGCCGCGAATCGGCCGAGGCGGGATGCCGGCGGCCGTGAACCAGCTCATCCAGTCATCGGCGCGATAGGAGCGCAGCAAGGTTTCGTTGGCGAGGTCAGACGGGTCGGACAGACGCCCGGCGATTTCAGGTGCGCACAGAATCGCGAGCGGTGCGTCGAGCAGCCGGGTGGCGAGCGAGCCTGGCCAGGTGCCGTCGCCGAAACGAATCGCGAAGTCGAGGCCTTCGGTGGCGAGGTCGACCAGATTGTTGTTCGTCAGCAGCCGCAACTCGACGAACGGATGCGCCTCGCGAAACGACTTGAGTCGCGGCATCAACCAGCCCACCGCGAAGGTGCCCACCACGCCGACCGTCAACACCTCATGGAAGTGGCCGCCGTCGAATTGCTTGAGCACGGCCTCGATGCGATCGAACGCATCCGTGAGGACAGGGCGCAGCGCGAGACCTTCGTCGGTCATGGCCAGTCCGCGCGGCAGACGTTTGAAGAGCGCGGTGCCCAGCCGTTCTTCAAGCGTTCTCACCTGCTGACTCACGGCCGCCTGGGTGACGTTCAATTCGAGTGCGGCGCGCGTGAAGCTCAGATGTCGCGCCGATGACTCGAAGGCGCGCAGCGCATTCAACGGGAGATACGGTCTCATGGCGAAGGCATAAGTTTTTCTTGGGGTTGGACTAACTTATCATCGTTTGCCAGCGGGCGCCGAAAAACCCATAGTTGCGGCTTCACATAAGGAGCGGCGATGATCACAAGACGGAAATTCGCGGGCGCGATGCTCGGCGTTTCGATAGCTGGGATTGCGGTTGGCAGTGGCGGCGCGTTCGGCAAAGTGGTGAAGGCTGGCGCTACAAAGCAGGGCGGCGGCGTGGCCAAGGCGGATGCCATGCGTCAGCGGCTCGCGCAGATCGAAGCGGAAAGCGGCGGGCGGCTCGGTGTTTCGATCGTCGACACGACTTCCGGATTGCACGCCGGTTTGCGGACTGACGAGCGTTTTCCGATGTGCAGCACGTTCAAACTGCTGGCGGCGGGTTTCGTGCTGACGCGGGTGGATCGCGGACAAGAGGCGCTGGAACGGCGCGTCGTGTTTTCCAAAGGCGATCTCGTGCCGTACTCGCCGGCCACCAGCCGGCACACCCGCGAGCGCACCGGCGACGCGGGTATGAGCGTCGCCGATTTGTGCAAGGCAGCGATTACGCTCAGCGACAACACCGCGGCCAATCTGCTGCTGGCGAGCTTTGGCGGGCCCGCCGCCTTGACCGCGTTCGTGCGCAGTATCGGCGACGGGATCACACGTCTGGACCGCAACGAGCCGACGCTGAACGAAGCGACGCCCGGCGATCCGCGCGACACCACCACGCCCAACGCCATGCTCGGCAATCTGCGCGAACTGCTGCTGGGCGAACGTTTGTCCTCGTCGTCGCGCGCCCAGTTGCTGGCCTGGCTCGCCGCCAATCAGACCGGTGGCGAACGGATTCGCGCGAAGCTGCCGAAGGATTGGGGCGTCGGCGATAAAACCGGCACGGGCGATCATGGCACGGCAAACGACGTCGCGATTCTGTGGCCGCCGGGACGCGGGCCGATTCTCGTGACGGCCTACCTCACGGAGGCGAGTGGCGATACGGCGCGTTGCAATGCGGCGATTGCCAAGGTCGGGGCGCTGGTGGCGGCGTTGGTGTGACAGTGCGGGCACGTTCAGCACATGAAGCGATTTCTGGTGCAAACGCGCTGACTACTGGAAGGCGGCGAGCGGGCCACGCGAAAACGGGCAGACCGCGAGAAAGATCGGCCTGCGTTCTTCGCTTACGGTTGAAAGTCGAATCATGCGACACCAAGGCCCCTGGTGCCGTGTCGATCCTGATGGCGTTGCGTTGAATCAGGTGAGTTTATTGTCCGCGTCAGCGTGCGGAAGTCACTGATGCCATTTGACAAAACACCTTTCGAAGCACATATTTTCGTTTGCCTAAGGGCTACGATAAATACCTGACTAGCAGTAGACGGTCGGCTATCCGTGGACTTAGGCATTTTCATTTCTAGGCCGCGTCGCGGCTTTTTGCTTTTTCCGCTTAGGCTTTGATTTCGACGGCCGCAATTTCTTCCACCTCGGCCCCCGTTTCCCGGCCGTTTCGCCCTTGAAGAACTGCTGGCGGGTATGACAGCCCCGCGTCATGGCGTAAAATTTGAGCTTCGATATGAAGCAACGTTATTGACGCTAACTCATGCCAACGCCTGCGGACAAATCAAACTCAAAGGAAAGCGAGGGCGTTGCCGTCATCGATCGGGCTTGCGCGATTCTGTTCGCCTTCAGGCCGGACGACGTCGCGCTCACGCTCGCCGAACTCGCGGCGCGCACGGGGCTCTACAAGAGCACGCTGTTGCGGCTCGCGGGCTCGCTGATCCAGCATCGCCTGTTGCTGCGTCTGGACGACGGCCGCTATCAACTCGGCTCCGCCACCTTCATGCTCGGCGCGTTATACCAGCGCAGCCTGAACGTCGGCGATATTCTGGTGCCGTTGATGCGCGAACTCGCGGAAACGAGCGGCGAAAGCGTGTCCTTCTATGTGCGCGACGAAGCGGTGCGAGTGTGCCTGCATCGTGTGGATTCGACGCATGCGGTGCGATTCCACGTGCGCGAAGGCGACGTGCTGCCGCTGGAAAGCGGCTCGGGCGGCCTTGCATTGCTGGCCTTCGGCGGCATGCCGGGCGAGCCGTACGAGAAGATTCGCGAGGACTTCTACTGTGTGTCGATCGGCGAGCGCGATCGGGAGACGGCCGGGATTTCGATGCCGGTATTCGGTGTGCGCCAGAGTTTGCGTGGCGTGCTGACGCTCGCGGGCCCGAGTTCGCGCATCGATCAGGCGTTCCTCGAGGGCAATCTCGGCGCGCTGTTCGATTGCGCCACACGCGCGACCGATGCTTTGGGCGGCGACTCGCGCGCCATGCGCAACGCGCAGCGGCGCGCGGCCGAGGTTCAGGACAGGTGACGCTCGGGCTTGCCTGTGTAGGTGTAGTTCATCTGGCGCGGCATCGGACCTTTGTTGCGCTCGTTGCGTCCGCGTTGCTCCCAGGCATGCGACAGAATGCCGACCGCGCGTGACAGGCAGAACACCCCGCGTGCCAGCTCGGGCGCAAAGCCGAGTTCCGCGTAGATCACGGCGGTGGCGCCGTCGATATTCATCGGCACGGGTCTGTTCTTGCGCTGCTTGAGCAAGGCTTCAATGCCGCGGGCGATAGCGGCGTATCGTCCGCTGATACTTTTCTGTTCGACGCTGTCGTCCACGAGGGAAAGTAGCCGGATTGCCCGCGGATCGACCGGATGAAAGCGATGCCCGAAGCCGGGCAAATACTTGCCGCGTTCTGCGGTAAAAGCATCGACACCGTGCTCGACGGCCTCTTCTAACGCAGCGCCCGCTTCCATGCGTTCGGCGATGGAGTCATACAGTTCGACGGCCTGCTGACCGGCGCCGCCATGCACATCGTCGAGCGCATTGATGGCCGAGGCCATCGCGCCGTTCAGCGGCAAACCGCAACTGGTCGCCATCCGCGAAATCGCAATCGAAGGGGCATGCGGGCCATGATCCACCGATGCCACCAGCGCCGCTTCGAACAAACGCGCCTGCGCGACATCAGGCAGTTCACCGCGCAGCATCAGCCAGATCATCTGCGGGAAGCTGACGTTGCCGATCAACTCCTGAATCGGGAATCCGCGCACCTTGATCGAGCCGGGATGAATATCGATGATCGAGGTGCTCCAGTACTCGGCGGCGAGCTTGGCGGCGTCGAATGCTTGCGTCATGTTCAGATGACTCCTTCGGAGCGTAGGTGGTCGATTTGTGCGTCGTCGTAGCCGAGCGAGGCGAGATGCTCGCGCGTGTGAGCCGATAGAAGCGGCGCGGGCGTGGCCGGCGCAGTGTCGGCATCCGAGAGACGAAATCCCGCACGGGTGACGCGTTGCCGCTCAGTGGCGCCATCCCCGGCAAATTCGCGGATGAACTCGCGCGATTCCAGATGCGGGTGCGCGAGAATTTCCGGCACCGACATCACGCGCCCGGCCGGCACGCCCGCTTCGAAGAATTTGGCTTCCCAGTTCGTCGCGCTGTCGCTGGCCAGCGCCGCTTCGATTTCGGCCTTCAATGCCGCGCGATTCGCCTTGCGCGCGTTGCGCTCGGAAAAGCGCGCGTCGTCGAGCAGATCGGCGCGGCCGATCAGATGGCAGAGACTCGCGAACTGCTTGTTCTCGTTCGCGGCGATATTGAGCGGCCCGTTGCCGGTTTTGAAGGTGCCCGAAGGCGCGGCGGTGAAGTTTTCGTTGCCCATCGGCGCGGGCGTGACGCCGGCGTTCAGATAGTTCGACACGACCCAGCCCATCGTCGCCAGCGTGGCTTCCAGCATCGAGACGTCGAGCATGCGGCCGTGTCCGCTCGCACGGGCGTCGACCAACGCAGCGCAGATGCCGAACGCAGCCGTAAGGCCGCCCACGGTGTCCGATACCGGATAGCCGACGCGCAACGGCGCGCTGTCGGCGTCGCCGGTCACGCTCATCACGCCTGAAATACCCTGAATGATCTGATCGTAGGCCGGGCGTTTCGAAAACTCGCCGTCCATGCCGAAGCCGGAAATCGCGCAATACACGAGCCTGGGATTGACCTCGCGCAGCGCGTCGAAATCGAGGCCGAGCCGCGTCATCACGCCGGGCCGGAAGTTTTCCACCAGCACGTCCGCGGTTTTGACGAGCTCGCGCAAAATGGCCTTGCCGCGCGGGTCCTTCAGATTGAGCGTGATGGACTGCTTGCCCGCATTCACCGCGACGAATGAGGCGCCCATGTTGCGCATCGACGCTTCCTTGTCGGCGCCCAGGCGTCGCGCAAGATCGCCGCCTTCGGGATGCTCGACCTTGATCACCTCGGCGCCGAGCAGCGCGAGTTGATAGGCGCAAAACGGTCCCGCCAACACATTCGATAAATCCAGTACCCGCACTCCGGTCAACGGCAGTGTCATCTTTGAAGCCTCTTGTTCAATGCGTTCAATGCGTTCAATGCGAAATTTCGTCGAGGTTGCGATTGTTGGTACGCGGTCCGAAGATGCCGATCGCGCCCATCACCATCACCATCGACACGGTGATCAACGCGAACACGCCCGGCACCTGGAAGTGGCGCAGCGCGAAGGCGATCATGAAGCCGGAAAACATCGCGGATAAACGCGACATCGAGTAGACGAAGCCGACGGCGCGCGCCCGCAAGCGCGTGGGGAACAGTTCGGTCTGGTACGCGTGATAGCCGACCGAAAGCAGCGTGCCGGATAGCGTGATCAGCACACCGAGCGTCATCAGCATGGCGGGCGAAGTTTGCACCGCGAACAGACTGCCGAACACGGCGATGCCGAGTGCCGACAGTACGATCAAGGTCTTGCGTTCGATGCGGTCGGCGATCGCCATACCGATCAGCGGTCCGAACGGATTCGAGGCCGCGATAACGAACGAGTACATCAGGCTGTGCGTGATCGTTATGCCTTTCGAAACCAGCAAGGTCGGCACCCATGACGCAAAACCGTAGAAGCCGATCGCCTGGAACAGGTTGAACACGAGCATCGTGATCGCGCGTTTGCGATAGGGCGGTTGCCAGATTTCGCGGAAGGCTGCCTTGGTGGTGGCCGGCTCGACTGCCGGGACAGGGGCGGGCAATGGCTTCCCGTATTGCTGCGCGACTTTCGCTTCGATCGCCTGCATGACCTGTTCCGCTTCGGCGGTGCGGCCTTGCTGCGCGAGCCAGCGCGGGCTTTCCGGCACGCGCCGGCGGATGGCCCACACCACGACCGCACCGAGCGCGCCGATGATGACGACCCAGCGCCAGCCGCCGACGCCGAACGGCGTTTGCGGCACCAGCCACCACGCCAGCAGGGCGACCGAGGGCACGGCGGTGTACTGCACCAGATGAACGAAAGCGAAGGCGCGGCCACGCAGATGTTTCGGCACGAGTTCGCTGACATAGGTGTCGATCGTCACCAGTTCGACGCCCACGCCGATGCCCGCGATCAGGCGCCACAAGTTGATGGCCGGCGCGGTGGTTTGCAGCGCCATGATCAGCGTGGCGGCGGAGTACCACAGCAGCGAGACGGTGAACACAGTTCGGCGGCCATAGCGGTCCGCCATGCCCGCCAGGAAGAACGTGCCGATGAAGAGCCCGGCGAACGACGCCGCCACGAAGGCGCCCAGCCCGGAGACGCCGAAGAACGACGCGGTGGTTGTCGCGTAGAGCCCGCTTTTGACGAGGCCGGGGCCGACATAGGCCGTGAAAAACAGATCGTAGAACTCGAACCAGCCGCCGATCGACAGCAGGAACACCAGCATCCACACCGTGCGCGTCGCGGGCAGACGGTCGATGCGCGCGTTGATGCCGGTCGTGAGTCCCTGCGCACCGGCGCTTGAATGGGGCGACGCGCCGGGTGCGTCGATCGGCAGGCTTGCCATGGAATCCTCCTGAGAGTGTCTCGTGCCATATCGTTCTGTCTAACAGAACGACGTTCTATTTAATGAATGTGCCGAGATTAGTCCGTGTGACACCTGCCAGGAATTCGGGGTTTTACCTAGCCGTCAACCCCCCATTCGCTGCAGCATCGCAAGCAGGGCGTCGAATGAAAGCGGCTTGCGCACGTATTCGATGCTGGGATTCGGTTGCAATGGGATATCCGCAGCCGCGCTGCACAGGATGATCGGAATCGCGCGCAGATCGAGGTCGTCGTACAGTGCGGCGCATAGTTGCAGCCCCGACATGACCGGCATCATGCAGTCCGACACGATGACGTCGGGCCGGGTCTTGCCAATCTGTTCAAGCGCGGCTGCCCCGTTCGACGCCGTCAATACGGCATAGCTATGCCGTTCCAGCAACAGTCGCAGGACCGTGAGAATGTCGAACTCGTCGTCCACGACCAGAATGGTTTTCATGGGCGTCTACGCATTGGGTCGCGGCGTCGGCGTGGCCGACAGGATCGTCTTGCCCGCACCGGCCATGCTTTCCAGCAAACAGACCTCGCCGCTGACCGGACCGCCGCCCAGAATCTCATCGAAACCCGGGATACCTGTTTCCACGTCGGAGCGGAAGGACGTCTGGGATTCGTGGATAGTCATTGTCGAAATGTCGTTCAAAGTGCGCAGGAGCGACGGCGTGCAAATGGAATCAGGCGGACGATGTACTGCTCAATCTAACTGTGTCAGCAATTCGTGTTCCCGCGGGTGGGCGGCAAGACCTGGGTGAGCATTCGACGAGGAGGATCAAGTCTGGGGCCGCCACCTCCGGGTGGGCAGCATGCGGGAGGCGGGCGCGCGGCGTGCGCGAGGGGAGCGGAGCGACGTGGCTTGGAGGGCGGTGCGAAGGGAGCGCGCTGGCGCTTTTTTCAAGTCGATGCAACTAAGGGGTACGGTAAGAGATGGACGGGCATTGCCTTCGCACGGCAAATGCGCTTCGCCGTATACAATTCGGCAGCGCCTGATTCCTGCCCAATACTGATCTGATCCCACCCATGCCGAATCCGACCCGGGCCTTTATTCTCGGCCCGCTCCTGAAAGGCGTTTCACGCTCCTTCTATCTCACCCTGCGCGTGCTGCCCGTCGGGATGCGCGATCCGATCGGCCTCGCGTACCTGCTGGCGCGTGCCGCCGACACGATTGCGGACACCGCGCTGATCTCGCCCGAGCAACGTCTTGCATTGCTGCTGTCGCTGCGCGATCAGGTCAACGGCGCCTCGAACGACGGCGCGCTGTTCCAGCGCATGGCTTCGGAAGTGGCGGGCCAACAGGCCCAGTCCGATGAAAAGGTTCTGCTCGAATCGCTAGGACCCGCGCTCGAGGTGCTGTCGCAACTGAGCGAGTCCGACCGCAAGGCCGTCCGCGCGATCGTGTCGACGCTGACCGAGGGCATGGAATTCGACCTTCGCACCTTCCCCGACGAACGTTCCGGCCAGATCGCCGCGCTGCGCGAGTACGACGAACTCGACCGCTATACCTATCTGGTGGCGGGCTGCGTCGGCGAATTCTGGACAGGCATGACCTACGCGCACATGCCCGGCACGCTAAAAGAGCGGCCCGAGACCATGGCGCGCCGCGGCGTGCGTTTCGGCAAAGCGCTGCAAATCACCAACGTGCTGCGCGATTGCGGCAAGGATTTGCGGATCGGCCGCTGCTATCTTCCGCAGACGATGCTCGATCAATATGGCCTAAGCGCGCAAGATCTGTTGCAGCCGGTCAACTCCGTTCGCGCCCGGCCGCTGATGGTCGAACTCGTGCGCAAGGCGCTGGATCACTTTCGCGAGGCGCTGGACTACACGGTGGCGATTCCCGCGTTTTCCGTGCGTTTGCGTCTCGCCTGCCTGTGGCCGATTCTGATTGGACTGGACACGCTGCTGTTGATGGTGGACAACGACGCCTGGCTCGATCCCGCAAAAGTCTCCAAGGTGCGGCGCAACGACGTGTATCGGATCATCGCGTCGTCGCTGCTCCTGGTGCCGTCGAATGGGCTGGTGCGTCAGTCGGTTGAGACGCGGCTCAAGCAGATTGAAGCGCGTCTTTGAGCAACGGCTTTGTTATATGAACCCGTTCGCATCGTTGCGCGCGCAACCTGATTGCGCAGCGGCCACCAATCGGGAAACCCCTAGCATCCTGCATCGATGGTTCGCGTTAGTCTCTTCAAAAGAGGAGACGAACCATGAGACAAGCGTTCAATATTGCAGTGGTCTTGTTGCTTGGCTATTTGATGGCGGATAGGGCGCTGATGCGCGCGCAAGCCGGAGAGATGGGGACAATTACGTGCCACCAAGGCGCGGAGCTGGTCAAGTCGAACGCGATGAAAAAGGGTTTCGGCGACGCCGGGGCGAGCAGCCAGGGTGAAAATTTCCTGTCGAGTTGTCTCGTTACGGGCCGTGGCCAGGTCGGCGATCTGATCGCCCGCGAATGACGCCAGCAGCCTTGCGCCGCAGAGGGGTCGATCAGGCATAGCACGGCATAAACAAAAAGCGCCCAGACCGTGACGGTCCAGGCGAAGTCATCGGGAGCCCGATGACGGAGGTATCGAATACAGAACTGGCCCGCGATCGGGGATACTCGGTCGCGGGCCAGTTCGTTTGAATCAAGGTGCGTGACTATTTTGTGCGCGCGGCGGTCGATCAGGGTACACAGCGAAGCCGCTGCGATTTGTTCCGCTGAACAGCCCGATTGCTAGCCTGTTGAGCTTGCCGCCTCGCGTGTCAGCCTGGTTGGCAAAGCTTAGTTGGCGAAATAAACCGACGCCGGACCGTTCGCCGGAACCGGACGGCCCGACTGCGACGCGCCATTCATCCCACCGCCGTAACTGCTTTCCGCGGCTTGTGCGGTGCCGTTTTGCTGGGCGACACGGGCTTGCGCAGCGTGGAGATCAGCTGGGTAGTACGGGTCGGAGCGGCCCGGCTCGTAACCGGCCTTTTCGAGTTGAATCAGTTCCGCGCGCACCTGGGCGCGGGTCACCGGCTGGTTGGATTGTGCAAACGAGGCAACAGGAGCGGCCAGCGCAGCGGCGATAACAACGGCTTGAATGAGCGATTTCATGATGAACTACCTCCAGTTCAGTCTTTATCTTGCTACGAGCAGTCTTGTTCGCAGTCAGTGATTGCATTGTAGTTTTGCGATCTGGCCGGAGTAATCATCAATTCAGGTATTGTTTGTTGCGAAATTTGAAATAAAAAAGGCGTGCTTTGGTTGATGGGCCCTTGCGCGCACGGTTTGCTACAAGCGCGATGCCGCAACCGGGGAAGCGTCTTGCGGCGTCTTCGCCTGGGCCTTCGTGGACTGTGCGAGTCGCGTGAAGGCCTGCCCGGTGCGCGCTTCACGATCATCGCGCACCTGATAGAAGTCTTTGCTGAGCCACTGCCCAAAACGCATCATCGCGGAGCCGAGTGCGCTCTTTAACCGAACCCATCGGGTCTCGGTCAGCGCGAGGTGCGCGGCTGACAGCACCAGATCCGCGGCTAATTTATCCAGTTCTGTGTGCAAGTAATCCGCGAAATGATGGAGTCCGTGCTGATTGCCGTTCGACGACTTCCTTTCCAGCTCCACGTGTTCCGCAATCAGCGATTGATTGGTCACGCGGATAAAAGGCGCCGTATCGGTCCGGGCAATTCCCGCTGAGCGGATCGCCAGTCCGATGCTTGCCGCGGCCTGGGTGCGATTGCCGAGCGGTGCAAGCGTCCACTTGTCACACAGGTATTTCAGGAGGCTGCAATGATCGAATTGCGCATGGCACACGCCTCGATCGCACCATGGAGAAACGAGAATGGCGGGGACCCGCACGCCGAGTTGGGTGAAGTCAAAGCTGTCCGTGTTGTCGTCGGGCGCCACTGCGTTCGACGGCGGAGGCACATGGTCGAAGAATCCACCATGCTCGTCGTACAGGATGACTAACAGTGTGCTCTCCCACAATGCCGGATTGGAACGCAGCGCATTGTAGGTATCGGCGATCAGCTTCTCGGCCTTCATGGTGTTGTGCGGCGGATGATCGTCGTTCTGTGCTTCGCCGAAGTATTTCGGCTCGATGAGAACGAACGCCGGAAACTCGTTCGCGGGACCGGCTGCATCCTCGAAGAACGTGTCGAACAGCCGGTAATGGGCGAGGTTTTCCGCTCGACGCTGGTTTTTCAGCAGCAGCGACGCGGGGAAGTCGTAGAAGTAGACCTTCCACGTTTTCTCCGCGTCGTTCAAGCGATCGAAAATCGTGTCCTGATCCTGCTCGGTGTACCAGCGCGGATTGAGCGCATCGAGTCCCGCGGGCATTCCCACCTCGCCCATCGACGTACCCGTCAGCGCGAAATAACGGTTCGGCCAGGTTGGGCCGGGTAGCGATGAAAACCACTTGTCGCAGACGGTGAATTGCTCGCCCAGCGTGTGTAACGCCGGGAGAAAACCGCGCGGGTAATAGCCCATGATGTCCTGGCGCGCGGCGAGGGTGCTCTTCGGGTAGTCGTTCGCAAACGATCGAACGAAGCCGCCGTTTTCTCCCGCGATCTGGGCCAGCACGGCCTCGTGTCCGTGATCCGGATCGTGCCGCATCTGCCGCTCCTGGGTCGCCTTGGGGAAGAACGTATTGCCCTTGCCGTCATCGTTGGACTTCGACGCGGCGTTGCGTATTCCATCCAGACCGGTGTGCACTTCGTCCAGACAGCCGAGCATCTGATCGAAGGAGTGATTTTCCATCAACAGCAGAACGACATGCTCGATCCGGTCCTTCGGCGCGGTTGCCGCAGTTGTCGCATTCGCCGTGTTTGCCTCGCTTGCCGCCGCTTCGCCGTTGTGGACGTCACTCATATTCATCGCTCCTGCAGGGGATTGGATGGATTTTTTGTGCGTACTATCGTGATCAGCTCGATCAGGTGATGCCAGCGTTGCAAACGTAGCGCAAAACGCGCCGCTTCGAAAGTATGTTGTATTCGGTCCGTTATGCTGAATGAATGCGAGGCGGAACAAAAAGGAATAAAAAAAGGGCGCCGCGGCGCCCTTTCTCCAGATACGACCTGACAGTCGACTCAAACCGCCGTCGGCCGCCACTTCAACAGCCGTTGTTCGGCCGCGGTCAGCAGATAGTCCGCAGCCAGTGCGACCACGGCCAACACGATCATCGCCGCGAACACGCCGCTTGCGTTAAACGCACCTTGCGCGGTGGAGATCAGCAGACCGATACCTTGCTTCGAGCCGAGGAACTCGCCCACCACCGCACCGACCAGCGCAAAGCCGAAGCTCACGTGCAAGCTGGCAAGAATCCAGCTCAACGCCGACGGAATCACCACCGAGGTCGTCACCTGACGGCGCGACGCACCCAGAATCTGCGCATTCGCGATCATGTAGCGATCCGCCTCACGCACGCCCTGGAACGCGTTGGCGAACACCACGAAGAACACCATCACGACCGCCAGCGCCACCTTCGAAGCCATGCCGAGACCGAGCGCAATCACGAACACCGAGCCGAGCACCACGCGTGGAATCGAATTGGCGATCTTGATGTAGAGGCTGAACACGTCGGAGAGCAGCTTGTTGCGGCCGAGCACGATGCCGCAGAACACGCCGGCCACCGAACCGATAATGAAGCCGAGCCCGGTCTCTTCCAGCGTGACCCACACCTGCGTCAGGAGCGGTCCTTGCGACGTACCGTTCACGAACCAGTCGACGATCTGTTCGAAGATCGCACTCGGCATCGAGAAGAAGAACGGATCGATCCACTTCAGGCGGGCGGACAATTCCCATCCGCCGAGCACGACCACCAGCACGACAATGCGCAGCGTGATCACCAGCGCATGGCGTTGGCGGATGCGTTTTTGCGCGACGCGTTCGACTTGCGCGAGCGACGCGGGATCGATGCCCGAAGGCAGCGTTTGTTGAGGGGTAGTAGACATGTTTGCCGTTCCTTGGGTTATCCGATCTGCACTTCTTCGCGCAGGTCGTGCCAGATGTCGCGCGAGATTTCGATAAAGCGTGGGTCGTAGCGAACCTCCGACGTGACGCGCGGACGCGGCAGATCGATTTCGTACACTTTCTTGAGCGTGGCCGGACGCGCGGTCAGCACGAACACGCGATCCGCCAGCGCAATCGCTTCTTCCAGATCGTGCGTGACGAACACCACCGAACCGGCGCCGCCCCACAGTTGCAGCAGCTCGTCCTGCATCAGCGTGCGGGTCTGCATGTCGAGCGCCGAGAAGGGCTCGTCCATCAGCAGGATTTCCGGCTTGTTGATGAAGGTTTGCGCCAGCGCCACGCGCTTTCTCATGCCGCCGGACAGTTGATGCGGATAGTGCTTGCCGAACTTGTCGAGGCCCACGCGGCGCAGCCATTCGTTGGCCTCGTCGTACGCGGCGGATTTCGAGCGGCCGCGATACAGCGGACCGGCCGCCACGTTGTCGATCACCGAGCGCCACGGAAACACGGCGTCGGCCTGAAACACGAAGCCGATGCGCGGATCGATGCCGTCCACCGGCGCGCCCATCACGCGCACTTCGCCGGTGGTCGGCTTCAGCAAGCCGGTGATCATGCTGAGTGTGGTCGACTTGCCGCAACCGGTCGGGCCGACAACCGCGACGAACTCGCCGCGCGCCACCGACATGCTGAAGTCGCGCAATGCGATCGTCGCCTTGCCATCCGGAGAGATGAAACGGCACGATACGTTGCGCATCTCGATGGCGGGCGTATCGCGTGACAGAGGTTGATTCATCGGCTGGTGCCTCGCAGTTCTCTTGATGTTTAATGGGGCTGTGCTTCGAGGGCGTTACTTCGAGGGCGTTACTTCGCCGCGGTCTTGACCGTTGCCGACACGTAGTCGTTGCTGTAGGTCTTGGCGAGGTCGATATGCTTACCCTTCACCGAAGGATTGAACGCCGACAGTACCTTCAGCACGGTGTCCGGGCCGTCGGCGGGCATCTTGCCGTCCTTCGTGAACATCGGCAGCGACGCCTTCAGCGCGCCGACGTACAGGTCCTTGTTATTGCCGTAGTAGTCCTTCGGCATCTTCGCCGCGATATCTTCCGCGCTATGCGTCGCGATGAAGTTCAGCGTCTTCGCGAACGCGTGCGCGAGTTTCGCGGCGTCGTCCTTGTGCGACTCGGCCCACGCGCGCTGCACGTAGAAGCTCGAAGCCGGATACGTGCCGCCGAGTGCGGCGCGCGTGCCTTCCAGCGTGCGCATATCGACCAGCACCTTGGCGTCACCGGTCTTCAGCAGTTGCGAGACGGTCGGCTCGGTGGTCATGCCCGCGTCGATGCGGTTCTGCTTGATGGCGGCGATAAAGCTGTTGTCCGCGCCGACCGGCAGCAGCGTGTATTGCGTGGACGGCACGCCCGCGCGTTGCGCGAGGTATTGCGTGAGGAAGCTGGTCGACGAGCCGAGGCCGGTCACGCCGAGCGTCTTGCCCTTTACGTCGGCCATGCTCTTGAGTGTTTCCGAGGCCTTGGTGGAGACCATTTCCACTTCACCCGGCACCTGGCCGAAAATCACCAGCGCCTGGACTTCCTTGCCCTTGCTTTGCAGGTCGATAGTGTGATCGTAGAAGCCCACCACGCCTTGCACCGCGCCCGCCAGCAGTTCGTTTTCCGCGTCCACGCCGGCCGGTTGCGAGAGGATTTCGACGTCGAGGCCTTCGTCCTTGAAGTAGCCGAGCTGCTCCGTGAGCTTGGCCGGCAGATAGATGATCTTGGTGGCGCCGCCGACCATGATCGTGAGCTTCTCCGCATGAGCTGCGGCCGAAGCGGCGGCGAGGGTGAACGCAACACCTGACACAGCGGCAATCTGGCGCAAGGTACGCATGGTGCAGTCTCCTTAGGTTTGGCCGCGGCGATGTGCGGATGCGGCGCTTTCTGGATGAATGACGGCGATTATAGAAATTGGAAACCTTCTGGCAGCTTTCGGTGCTGTGGGCAAATCATGGGTGTTAACCCGAGAATCCACCGCAATCGCGTGGCCGCCCCCTGGCAAACCCCATAACGTGGGCCACAAATCACGCAAGCCGCGCGCAAAACCCCTGTTTTACGGCACAATCGGCGTCCTGACTTTTGCCGCGCATTGCGTTAGCCAATTCGCCGTTCCCGCTATGAAGCTGCTGCTCATCGAAGACAACCCCACGCTGGCGCACTGGCTCGCGAAGATGCTGGAGCAGGAGGCGTTCGCGCTCGACGCGGTACAGGACGGCGACGCCGCCGACCGCTTGCTGCGCACCAATCACTACGACGTGATCCTGCTCGACCTGAATCTGCCGAAGCTGTCGGGCAAGAATGTGCTGCGCCGTTTGCGCCAGCGCGGTGACGCCACGCCGGTGCTGATTCTGACGGCGAGCGGCTCGATCGACGAAAAAGTGGAGCTGCTCGGCGCCGGCGCGGACGACTACCTGGTCAAGCCCTTCGAAGTGCGCGAGCTGGTCGCGCGAATCAAGGTGGCGATCCGCCGCCAGTCGCCGTCGAAGGCGAGCGAGGTCGTGTGCGGCGATCTCGCGTTCGACATCGATACGCGCCAGTTCACGCTGAAGGGCGCGCCGCTGAACGTCACGCCGCGCGAGCGCTCGGTGCTCGAAACGCTGATCCTGCGCTTGGGCAAGACGGTAACCAAGCCCGCGCTAGTCGACGCGATCTTCACGCTCGCGGACGAGCCGAGCGAGGACGCGGTCGAAATCTACATTTCGCGGCTGCGCAAGAAGCTCGACGGCAGTTCGGCCGCGATCGTCACGTTGCGCGGGCTGGGCTATCTGCTGCGCAAGAAAGAAGATGACCAATAGCCTGCGCATGCGCCTGCTGTGGTGGTTGCTGGTGCCGCTCGCGTTGTATGTGTTCGTCACCGGCAAGGCCGAGTACGACAACGCGCGGCGCACGGCGGACCTGGTGCAGGACAACCAGCTTGTCTCGTCGGCGCGGATGATCGCCGGTGAAGTGGAATGGGTGGACGGTTTTCTAAGCGTGGACGTGCCGCCCGCCGCGCTTGAAGTGTTCGTCTCGCCCTATCGCGATCAGGTGTTCTACAGCGTTCGGGTCGACGATGGCCGCCTGCTGGCGGGTACGCCGGACTTTCCGCAGCGCGCGGCGCTCTCGCCCGACACGGCCGATCACTACGACACCCAGCTCCACGGCCAGCCCGTCCGCGCGGTCGGCCTCGTGCGCCTGATGTACGACAACGGCGCGACCCGCCGCGTACGGGTGACGGTGGGCAAGACGGTGCGCTCGCGCGACGCGATGGCGCAGCAGTTGTGGCAGCCGCAACTCGTGCGGCAGATCGAGATGATCGTGCTGGCGGTTGCGCTGGCCTGCATCGGACTGACGTTCGAATTGCGGCCGCTGATGAAAGTGAAGGAAGACGTCGCCGACCGCGACCCCATGCAACTCGAGCCGATTCGTGTCGAGCGCCTGCATACGGAATTGCGGCCGATCGTCGAAGCGATCAATCAATGTATCGCGCGCCTCGGCGTGCAGGTCGCCGCGCAGCGCCGTTTTATCGCCGACGCCGCGCACCAGTTGCGCACGCCGCTCACGCTGCTCGGCACGCAGTTGCAGTTCGCGCGCCAGCAGGACGGCCTGAATCCCGCGCTCGACGAGGCGCTCGCCGCGATGCACCGCAGCAATCGTTCAATGGTCGGACTTACCAACAAGCTACTGTTGCTCGCGCAGGCAGAGGCCGCCGACAACACGCAACTAGCGGTCGAAACGGTGGATCTGGTGCCGCTGGCTATGGAAGTGGTGGAAGATCTGGCGCTGCTCGCGCAGGACCGGGACATCGATCTGGGCGCCGAACTGAACGGTCCCGCGCCGGTGGCGGGGCATCGCGGCCTGCTTCAGGCGCTGATCGCCAACCTCGCGGAGAACGCGATCCGCTATACCGGCCGTGGCGGTCACGTCACGGTGGTTGTCAGCGCGGACGCCGGTACGGCCACCGTGGCGGTGCTGGACGACGGCCCCGGCATTCCCGCCGAGTCGCGCGGTCGCGTGTTCGAGCCGTTTTTCCGGGCGTCGGCAGATACCGAAGGGACCGGGCTGGGCCTCGCCATCGTGCGTGAAATCGCGGACGCGCACCACGGAGAGATCGTGCTCAAGCCGGGCGCAGGCGGCAAAGGCGTGCACGTGAGCGTCTCGTTTCCGCGTGCGGCGACCGAAGAACCTCGGCCCGTTTGAATCAATCCCTTCAAAGCGGCGGCCTCGAAAGGAGTCGGGACAAACCCGCAATCGGCCCAGGAAACGCGTGATCGAAAGCTTGGAGAAGGATTTGTACCCCTAAAATTTGGGCAGGCGATTCATCGAACGCCCACCGCACACGTGGGATAGAGCGGAGACATCCAGCAGAGAGGAACGACGAATCGTGTTTTCAGGCAGTTTGCGCGGACGCTTGCTGTGGTGGCTCCTGCTGCCGCTGGCGGCGTTCGTTTCCATTTCCGGCATGATCTCGTATCGCAACGCGCAGACCACGGCCGACCTGGTTCAGGACAACGCGTTGCTATCGTCGATACGCATCATTGGCGAGGACATCGACTGGGATAACGGCCACGTGTCGGTCCAGATTCCGCCGGCCGCGCTCGAGCTGTTCGAGTCGCCGGAACAGGATAGCGTGTTCTATCGCGTCGAAGCGAGCGGCCGCCGCCTGCTGGCCGGCAGTCCCGACTTGCCGCTGCCGCGCGGCGTGAGCGACGTCCCCATGCTCTATTCCACGCATCTCGACGACGGCCGGCCCGTGCGCGCGGCGACTTACGTGCGGCAGCTATACGACTCGGGCCGTACCGAGGAAGTTGTCGTCGCGGTTGCGAAAACGGAAGGTTCGCGCGACGCCATGCTGTGGCGCCTGCTGCGGCCGCAACTATTTGGCGAGGTGCTCACGCTGGTGCTCGCCATGGTGTTCGTCTATCTCGGGCTGACCTTCGAATTGCGGCCCTTGATGAAGGTGAAAGACGACGTCGCCGACCGGAACGCGTCGCAACTTGAACCGATACGCGTGGCGCGCTTGCACGTCGAACTCAAGCCTATCGTCGAAGCGATCAATCAGTGCATCGCGCGCATGGGACAGCAGGCTGCAACCCAGCGGCAATTCATCTCCGACGCGGCGCATCAGTTGCGCACGCCGCTTGCGCTGCTGGTGGCGCAGATCCAGTTCGCGCGGCAACGCGAGAATCGGGACGCGCCGCTCAGCGAAGCACTGGCCGGCATGCATAAAAGCAGCCGCAAGCTGACTACCTTGACCAACAAACTGTTGCTGCTTGCTCAGGCCGAATCCGCTGCGCCCTCCAGTACGCGCGAACGGGTCGATCTGAGCGCATTGATCGCGGGCGTGCTGGAGGAGTTGATCGCATTCGCGCAGTCGCGTGAAATCGATCTGGGCGCCGAACTGGAGGACGGTTTATACGTGACCGGCGACGAAGCACTGACCGCGGCGCTCGTGACCAATCTCGTCGACAACGCGTTGCGCTATACGCAACCCGGCGGCCGCGTCACGGTGCACACGCAACGCAGTCACGACATGGCGATCGTGCGTGTGATCGACAACGGGCCGGGTATCAAGGCTGAGGCGAGGGCGCGCGTGTTCGAACGTTTCTATCGCGCGTCGAACCACGCTGACGGAACCGGCCTCGGCCTGCCGATCGTGCGCGAGATCGCCCGGCGGCAAGGCGGCACGGTTACGCTCGAGCCGGGAGAGGACGGTGTCGGCCTGGTCGCCACCGTCGAGATGCGACTATGGTCGGCGGCGGCCTGATGCGCCGCCAAATCAGGGGAACCCTATGAAACTGCTGCTCGTTGAAGACGACGCTGACCTCGCGCGCTGGGTGATGAACCTGATGCAGGTCGAGAATTTCGTGGTTGACTGGGCGCAGGACGGCGAACGGGCGGAGACGCTGCTCGGCGTGCAGTGCTACGACGCGGTGCTGCTCGACCTGCGGCTGCCGGGCATCGGCGGCAAGGACGTGCTGGCGCGTCTGCGGCGCAAGCGCGACAACGTGCCGGTGCTGATGCTCACCGCCAACGGCTCGACCGACGACAAAGTGGCCTGTTTCTCGGCCGGCGCCGACGACTACGTCGTCAAACCTTTCGACGCGCGCGAGCTGGTGGCGCGCATCAAGGCGCTGATCCGCCGCCAGGCGGCCGGCGACAAGGGCCAGTCGATCGACTGCGGCGATCTGCGCTACCTGTTCGATTCGCGTGAATTCGTATTACAAAACGAGCCCTTGCCGTTACGGCGGCGCGAACACACCATCCTCGAAACGCTGATGCTGAAGCAGGGCAAGACGGTCTCGAAGGCCACGTTGATGGACAAGGTCTTCACGCTCGACGACGAACCCAGCGCCGATGCCATCGACATTTACATTCACCGCTTGCGCAAGCATCTTGCCGGTTCCAGCGCGAAGATCATGACCTTGCGCGGGCTCGGCTACATTCTGCGCGAAGAAGTACCGTGCGAAGGGTTTGTCGAGGCGTTGTAGCGCATCGGGGCGGTGTTGAATCGCCCGATTGATCATCCATTTGGCTGCCGCGCGCCGGTGGTTGCATCGGCATCTTCCGTAAGGTTTTCCTAAGGTTCCCCATTGCATTATTCGCCGCATCGAGTTGGCACGGACGCGCCTGCTCATAACGTCGAATTAATGACTATTGATGGGAGAACCAGCTTGCTAGCGACCTCGACTTATCGTGTTGCCGAGATGCGCAACAAAGTGCCCGAGGCAACACTTGTCTTCTGGGCGATCAAGATCATGGCGACCACGGTCGGCGAAACCGGCGCGGACTATCTGGCCGTGCACGTGGGGCTCGGCACTGCGCTCACCGGCGGGATGATGCTCACGTTGCTGATTGCCGCATTGGCCTTGCAGCTTCGCATGCGCAAGTACGTGCCTTGGATTTACTGGCTGACCGTGGTGCTGGTCAGCGTGGTCGGCACGCAGATCACCGATGCACTGACGGACAAGCTCGGCATCAGTCTCTATGCCAGCACGATCGCGTTTTCGCTTGCCCTGGCCGTGGTGTTCGCGCTCTGGTATCGCAGTGAGCGGACACTGTCGATTCACACCATCTACACGACGCGGCGGGAGATTTTCTACTGGGCCGCTGTGCTGTTCACCTTCGCATTGGGCACTGCGGCCGGCGATCTTGCGACGGAAGCGTTGGGACTCGGCTTCATGATCGGCGTTGCGGCATTCGGTGCGCTAATCGCATTGGTGTGCGCGATCTACTACGTCGGCGGAAATCCGGTGCTGACTTTCTGGCTCGCCTACATTCTGACGCGGCCGTTGGGCGCCTCGTTCGGCGATCTGCTTTCGCAGTCGCGCGCGTACGGCGGTGTCGGCCTCGGCACGATCAATACGAGCGTGGTCTTTCTGAGCGCTATCGTCGTGCTGGTCATCTTCGCGAGTGCAGTCGAACAGCGGTCCACGCGCGTTATCGCCGCGGGTGAACCTTGAGCGCGCGGCGCTCGACAAGCCGTAGACGCAGCCCTTTTTCAATCGTATATCGGATCAAACGGAAGAGAACCATCATGAATCAACGCACGCTCAACAAAGCAGTCATCGCTTCTTTCATTGCCATCTCGGCCATCAGCTTCGGGCATCGCGAGGCGGGCAGGATCGGTTTTCCGTCGGCCGAGGCAGCCGAGCCAGTCAAGGCGTCGAAGCTCGGCGATCTTGCGTCGTTCCGCAAGATCGCCGCCGACACCGCGGTACTCGTCGACCAAGGCAATCTCGCGGGCGGCAAGGCGCGTATCAAGGATCTGGAGCTCGCGTGGGACGACGCCGAGCCTTCGCTGAAGCCTCGAGCCGCAGCCGACTGGCACACCGTCGACAAAGCGATCGACCGTGCGCTGAGCGCGTTGCGCGCCGGCACGCCGAACTCAGCGGAATGCAAGCAGTCGCTCGCCGATCTACTGGCGGTGATGGATCGAATGAGCGGCAAGGCCTGACACGCCGATGGGCGCGAGCGACCACAAAGGCCATTCGTGAAACATCTGTTCGCCTTTGAATCGATACGGTATGCAAAGCAATTTCTACCGTCGATTCAGCAAGTCGAAAGCGTCTGGTCGCACAAGGGCAGGCGTTCATTCACAAGGTCAAGAACGCCTGTTTTTTTCCAGGTCATATACCGAAGATAACAAGTCTGTTGCGGCGGAAAAGTCGCCGGCAGCCTGTGCCACTTTTCCTTCGTTTGCTGTACCCAGAGTATCGCGTTCAGGATCTCGCGATCGCTGCGACGAGGTCGCCCACGACCGGACGGAGTCACGGGAAAAAGACTCTGAACACGCGCCCAATCGGCATCGGTGAGGGGGATCTGAAGCATCGGCCGCCTTGAATGACTGTGTGAGGAATGCGCAGTCGTTACATGCTGCGTTTGGTGCCGATACTAGTAAATCTTTTTTTCTCGGTCAAATTTTATTGTTGCGGTGCGATGCCTCAATTCATCGCTTGTTGTTTGGCGATCTTATTCGCTATGCATGAAACAGTTTCCAAGTTTGAAACGATCGACTTGTGGTATTCGCGCGTTCAACGTTCTTTGCGATACCCCGTAACGTCGATGCGGAACGCTACGTAACATTCGCGTTTAACCCACCATCTGGCGATCTGGATTGCGCCTCGATACGTTTGATCGTGTCGCCGTAAGCCCTTGTCCCATCGGGCTTATCGGATAGCGTCACCGTTAGCGTGTGCAGTGAGCGTGACGCTTGGCACGACATGTGCATGCGTTAGCCGGGTTAAATAATTTCGCCTACGCCATGCTATCGCTCGACTATGAAAAGCCTGTATCGCTCGCAACGACGTTCGGCATGCGCAACGCTTGCGCTGAACAGACTGATTGGGACGACTCGCGCGACGATCCCATGGCGCTGAACGAACTCGAAAGCCGCGTCTGCCAGGGTCTGCGCGCGGGCGAATTTCATCTCGTGTTTCAGGGCACTTATCGCGCGGCGGGCGGCGCGCTGGTGCGTCTCGAAGCGCAGGCACGATGGACGCATCCCGACTACGGGCTGCTGCTTCCCGGCATTTTCATGATGCCGCTCGAGCACCCGCAGGTCGCGCGGGAGATGGCCTTGTTCGTCATCGACGGCGTGTGCCGTGAACTGCGCGACTGCCTCTCGTCGAAGATGACGCTGCTGCCGGTCGCGATCACGGTGCCGGCGCGAGTGGCCGTGCTCGAATCGTTTGCCGATGACCTCACGCGCATCGCGCGCTCGTATGGCGTGCCGGGCAATCTGCTTGAAATCGAAGTGCCCGACAGCGCCGATGCGGCACGTCTGCTGTCTTTGCGGACCTTGACGGCCGGCCTTCGCTTTGCGGGAACCGGTATCTCGATGGGCAAATGGGGCAATGCCGCATCTTCGCTCGCACTGCTCGGCGCGCTCGATGTGGACACCGTCACGATCGCGCCTGAGCTGATGGCAGCGGTTCCACGCGATCCTCGCGCCTGCGTGGTGATGTCGGCGTTACTGGATCTGCTTCATGCGCTCGACATACGGGCCGTGGTGAACGGTGTCGAGACCAAAGCACAGTTGCAATGGTTGAGCACATGGCCGCAAACGCTGATGCAAGGCTTTCTGTTCTCGCGCCCGAAGGCCGGGCTGGCCAGCGTGCTCGCACTGCACAGCGAACCGTGAACGCGGGTGCAAGACCGGGTGCAAGACGTTACGTAACGTTTTGCGCGCCTTGCCCTTGAGGCGAGTCCCCGCTGCGCGCGGAAAAGCGTCCAATCGCGCTATCGTCTGCTTCTACCGCTAACCGCTTGCCGGTGGTCAAGAAGGCTCATCGCCGTCGTCACGTCATTGAAGAATGGTGCGTCGCAAAAGATGCGTTCGACGCCGTTCGTAGCATAAACATCTCATTGAAACGCACGTGTGATCCTGGCGAACAGCCCGTTCTTCGCGATCCATTCCGCGTAGGCGCGATAGTCGGGATCGTTCATCAAATGCCGCTCCTCGGTTTTGGCGCGCATGAAATACAGCAGATTCACGGCCGTCAGCGCGAAGCAGTGCGTGAGCGCGACTTGCCAACCTAACGGTTCGACGAACGGCACCGAGACCATCCAGAACGAGAGATTCTTCGTGATGTAGGCCGGGTGCTTCGTGAAGCGATACGGGCCCGAGGTGATGATGCCGCGATGGGTCAGGTTCGAGAACCGCAATCCGAACGCGATCGTGGAAAGCGCATAGCAGAAGACCAGGGCGATGATCGCAGCGCCCCAGACGATTCGGACAATGGGCATGGAGATCAGCCAGTTGTCCCAGAACATCGAGCCTTCGTAGTGGATGTACTGGCTCGAGATCAGCGACCAGAACGGCTGGTAGCAGATAAGCGCAACCAGCCAGCCGAGCGTGGTCGGCTCCGCGCTGCGCACGTGGGTATCGAGAATGCGCAGCGTGCACAGATAACCTACCGTGCCGAACATCAGGTCCATCGTGAAGGACAGGTCGTACATGAATCTGAACGTCGCAAGCGAGAACGGCGCGTTCATGGCGGTCGCAAGCGATGCGCCGATGTGGTTCGCATCGGTGGACAGATAGGTGATCATCAGCGGCAGGAAGAACGCTTTCACCATCCATCCGGCCAGCATTTCACGCACGGGCTTCCAATTGCCCGGACGCTGCCCGAGGAAGACGAGGCGGCCCCACACCATATAGGCATCGTCGACTTCGCGCTGACGCCGGTCCATCCACGCAAAGTAAAACGGCGCGACCGCGATCAGATACGGAGCGAGCGTACGGATCAGAGACCAGAAGGGGGTGTAGAACGTGCCGTGATATTCGGGCAACAGCCAGTAGAACAAACCGATGCCGACATACACGGACGCCAGCGCGGCCAGACGCATGCCCACACGCGCAATGCTGAGCGGCCGAACCGCCTGGCCGGTCAGTCCGGCGCTTGGGCGCAAATAGACGCGAGCGACAAACAGCTCGTACAGCGCGATCGTGGCGATGATCGCGAGACAGGCGGCGGTGCTGCGGCGCGCGCCGTCGAGCGCGGTGCTGTCGCGCAGCAGCCAGAGCGTCAGAAGGCCGACGGCGATGCCAAGCAGACCGACGGAAAACGGCGTCGCCGAACGCGGCCGCTGCTCTTCTACGTGCGCAACGTTATCCAGAGTGGAGTTCATGTCATCCTCGTCGTCATGACATAGATAGCGGCCGGGCTTCTGATTTTTTAAGTTCCGGCCGCTGTGCCGAATTGCCGCTTGCTTATTTACCGGCGACGCCACCCAGCAATCCGGTGACAAGGTTCGTCACCGGCGCCAGCGGATTCGTGCCGCTCGAACCGCTTCCCGCACTGCCCGCACTGCCCGCGCTGCCGGTCAGGCCGGTCACGAGGCCGGTGACCGGCGCGAGCGGCGAGGCCTTGCCGGATGATGCACCCGTCAGCGTCGAAGTGAGCGTCGTGACGAGGCCCGTGACGGGGGCGAGCGGTGAGCTTTGGCCCGCGGCGCCGCCCAGCGTCGAGGTCAGCGTCGTGACGAGACCCGTGACCGGGGCGAGCGGACCGCCGGCGCTGGACGTACCACCGAGCGAACCCAGGTTGCCGAGAACTCCGGTGACCGGGGCAAGCGGAGCGCCGGCGCTGGATGTGCCACCGAGCGAGCTCAGGCCGCCGAGAAGTCCGGTGATCGGCGCGAGCGGGTTGCCCGTGCTACCGGTCCCACCGAGCGAGCCGAGGTTGCCGATCAGGCCGGTCAGCGGCGGGATGCTGAGACCGTCGCCCGATCCGCCCGACCCGCCCGACCCGCCGGCGATCGGCGCCAACGGGTTGGTCGTCGCGCCGGTCAGCAGTCCGCCCGTGCTCGTGACCGTCTTGCCCAACTGACTCACTACGCCGCCAACGTCCTTACCCACCTGATCGCCGGTCGCGCCGGACACTTTCTGACCGGCCGAATCGACTCCGTTGCCGATGGTGCTCAGCGAGTTGTTGAGCGGCGAGCCGAGACCCGTGGTGTTGCCGACGGTCTGCGTCGTATTCGAGGCCACGAGGGTAATCGGGTTGATGAGCGTGCTCAGTTGGGTCTCGAGCTGTTGAACCGGTGCACTGGTCAGCGCCGAATTCAATCCCGAGCCCACTTTGATCACGCCGTCACCCACGCCGCCGACAACCGTACCCACGGTCGACGTGACCGGTGCGAGCGGCGCAAGCGGCCCGGTTCCGAGACTCTTCACTACGCCGCCGACAGCCTTGACGGCCGCGCCTGCATCGGTCACGAGACCCGATGTGGAGGTCAGGGTCGGTCCAGGCGGATTGGTCGAACTGCCCAGCGTGCCCAGACCTGCGGCCGTGCCGTTGCCGAGCACCTTGACGCCGTTGCCGAGATCGGTGATTGCAGCGCCGAGATTCGCGGTCGTTGCGCCATTGACGCCGGGGACCGAGGTGCCGGTGATCTTGGAACCCGTATCGGCGACGGTCGTGCCCACGGCAGTGATGAGGTTGCTGCCTTGCGTGACGATGTTGCCGATAGGCGTGGAGGATGTGCCGGAGGTGCCGGAGCTGCTGGTGCCGGAGCTGCTGGTGCCGGAGCTGCTGGTGCCGGAGCTGCTGGTGCCGGAGCTGCTGGTGCCGGAGCTGCTGGTGCCGGAGCTGCTGGTGCCGGAGCTGCTGGTGCCGGAGCTGCTGGTGCCGGAGCTGCTGGTGCCGGAGCTGCTGGTGCCGGAGCTGCTGGTGCCGGAGCTGCTGGTGCCTGAACTGCTGGTGCCTGAACTGCTGGTGCCGGAGCTGCTGGTGCCGGAGCTGCTGGTGCCTGAACTGCTGGTGCCTGAACTGCTGGTGCCTGAGCTGCTGGTGCCCGAGCTGCTGGTGCCGGAGCTGCTCGTACCTGAACTGCTGGAGCCGCCTGAGCTACCCGAAGTCCCCGAACTGCCGCCCGACGTCCCCGAAGTGCCGGAACCCGACGTCCCCAAAGCCCCCGACGTTCCGCCGAGTCCGCTCCCGCCAAGCCCGCTTGTGTGAGTACCGATATTGCTGGATCCGCATCCATAGAGCGCGAGCAGTGCGGATGTCGCAACAGCAATGGCTGTCTGACCGATGATTTTTTGCATGATTTCCCCGTTGAACCACGATTGGCGGTGGGCAACACTGCAAGTTGCAAGCCAAACGCGGGTTACGGCTTCATTTCAGCAATTCATCGAATATGTAGTTGATAAAATATTGATATGAAGAATTTATCGCGACAAAAACACGCCGCCGCTTAAAGCGGCCACACCGTGTTCCACATGCATGCTACGTAACGTGTCCGGCGGGCGTAACGGCGCGGAGCCGCCGTCGGACTGCGCAGCGGCGCCCTTCTCACCGGCGCCTCATACCGTCAATTAAAACGCAGCGGTGTAGATCGCCAACGCATCGGCCCCAGTAACCTGCCGCGGGTTATTCACCAGAAGCCGTGTCTGCAACATTGCGTCGCTTGCCATCCGCTCGAGTCCGCTACGCTCGATGCCCACGTCGCGCAATCGAGCCGGAATCGCGGTCGCCGCGATCATCTGTTCGAGCCGTTCGATCAACGCCAGCGTCCTGCTTTCGGCACTGCCCGTCACGCCCGGCACGATCACATCCGCAAGCTCGGCGTACAGATGCGCCGCCGCTTCTGCGTTGAACCGCAGCACGTGCGGCAGCACGAGTGCATTCGAAAGACCGTGCGGGACGTGATAAATGCCACCGATCGGATACGCGAGCGCATGCACCGCGGCCACCGGTGCATTGGCGAACGCCTGACCGGCGAACGCCGCGCCGAGCAGCATCGCTTCGCGCGCCGCGCGGTTCTGGCCGTTCTCGCATGCAGCCAACAGATTGCGCGACAGGAGTTCGAGCGCTTTCATCGCCAGCATGTCGGACACGGGGTTTTTCAAATGGGCTGACGTGTACGCCTCGATCGCGTGAACCATCGCGTCGATGCCGGTTGCCGCGGTCGTGGCAACCGGCAGCCCGAGCGTGAGCTCCGCGTCGAGAATCGCCAGATCGGCGACCAGTTGCGGCGCGACCACGCCCATCTTTTTCGCCTCGCCCACCGTCACGATCGACACGGCCGTGACTTCGGAGCCGGTGCCCGCGGTGGTCGGCATCTGCACGAGCGGCAGGCGCGACACCGTAACCTTGTTCACGCCGTACATGTCGACGAGCGCTTGTTGATCCTGCGGCGCCAGCACGGCGATCAGCTTCGCCACGTCCATCGACGAACCGCCGCCGAGTCCCAGCACGATCTCCGCGCCGGCCTCGCGTGCGCGCGACGTCGCCTCGAGCACGATGTGCTCGGGCGGATCGGCGATCACGTCGTCGATCACGGTGGCATCCCAGCCGTGCGCCGCGAGATCGGCGAGCGCCGGATTCAGCAGGCCACTCTTGTGAAGAAAGCCATCCGTCACCACGCACAGGCGTGCGAGCGAAGGAAATTGCGCGCGCAACAAAGCGCCGAGACGGCAAGCCGCGCCAAACTCGACGACCATCGTCGGCACGGTTTGAAAGCGGAATGCGTTCATCGTGTTACCTGCGAGTCAGCACTAGCCATTGATTACTCCAGCACGTTCAGTACGTCGACGTTCAGGATCCGGACTCCACAATCGCAGCCATCAGTTGTACCAGATTCGGATCGGTTTGCTTCGCTCTGCCAACGCCGGCGTCTGCTTCCACCTGCCCCTCGTTGGCCACGCAGCCCGCGCAAACCCAGTTCATCAGACAAATCTATCGAAAGTGTAAGGTTATTCCAAATCTTGATTGAGAATGATTCGCGTTTACGTTAGATTGGCGCTCTTCCTTGAGAAATGCGGAGCGAATCTATGGCTGAGGTGCTCATCCGGCGAGAGCCTTCAACAGCGATACCGATGTCTGTTCTTGGCGCCGGTGCCGCCTGTCCTTCGGGTCCGCGGCGGGCGCACAGTCACTCTCGTTCAGTCGATTGGGAGAGGAGCACGCTGCTCGAGGTGCTGATCGCCAACCGGCCGATGCTCGTCAATCTGGCACGCGGCTTCGTGGGTTGCGCGAGTCTCGCGGAGGACGTGGTGCATGACGTCTTCATCAAGCTGGTCGACTTTCCGGATCAGGATGCCGTGCGGCAACCTGTGGCGTACGTGACCCGCATGGTGCGCAATGCATCGATCGACGCGTTCCGCCGCCAGAGCCTCGAAAACACCTATCACGCGGACGAAGACGACGGCCTGCACGTGCCTTCGCCGGAGCCTTCGCCCGAGGCGGCGCTGCTCGTGCGCGACACGCTGCGGCACGTCTACAACGCGCTCGAGCAACTGCCGGCGCGCAGCCGCGCGGCGTTCGAGATGGTGCGCTTGCGCGAGGAAACGCTGCAAAGCACGGCGCGCGCGCTCGATGTCTCGCAAACGCTGGTGCATTTCATGGTGCGCGATGCCGAGAAGCATTGCGCCGATTGCCTCGACGCCCGCAATCGCGGCGTGAGCGGTCCCGCGTTCTGCAGCGGCCGCGCCCGTCGGCGGTAAAAAAACGCGCGCATCAAACGTCAATTGAGTAGATGCGGCGTGCGAGCGAGAGACCGCCGCCGCTGTTCCGGGATCGTTCATCAGCGGTCTGCTGAGGCATCCTGACCATTCATCGACTGAGCCATTCATCATGACGCAAGCACACCACACGCCTTCCGCCGCAACCGGCGAGGCGGACGATCTCGTCTACACGGTCGTCATCAACGACGAAGAGCAGTACTCGATCTGGCCGACCTTCCGCGCCGTGCCGGCAGGCTGGCGCGAAGTGGGCGTGCGCGGCCCGAAGGCCGACTGCCTGGCGCATATCGACACGGTGTGGACCGACATGCGTCCGGCCAGCTTGCGCCGCCACATGGACGAGGCCGCCGCGAAGGCGCGCGCAGCGTAATCGGGCCGGCCCGGACACGCTCCGGGCGCATCGCTTCTGCAAGAGGAATTCGCATGACCCTGCTTTCGATACCGTTGCCCACGCTCGCCGACTTGTCGATCGAGCCGGGACTGCCGACTGTCGTCTCGCCGCGTTCAGGCGCGGAGATTTCACTGGAAGAGGCGGTGACGCTGTTGCATGCGATCGCCGGCGACACGCTCGAACGGACTGGCGGCGTGCTGTTCACCGGCTTTCGCGTGGCCTCGATCGATGCCTTCCAACGCTTTGCCGGGTCGTTCGGGCATCCGTTGATCGGCTACGAATTCGCCTCGACGCCGCGCAGCCAGGTGGAGGGCGCGGTGTACACGTCGACGGAATATCCGCCGCACCGCTCGATTCCTTTGCACAACGAGCAGTCGTACACGCGCGAATGGCCGCTGCGTATCTGGTTCCACTGCGCGCTCGCCGCGCGCTCGGGCGGCGCGACGCCGATTGCCGACAGCCGCGCGATCTATCGCACACTCGACCCGGCGCTCGTCGCGCGCTTTGCGAAACGGGAACTGCTGTACATACGCAACTTCGGGCAAGGACTCGATCTGCCGTGGCAACAGGCCTTCGGTTCGGACGACCCGGGCGTGGTCGAGCGGATTTGCCGCACGCGCGGCATCGAATGCGAATGGCGCGACAGTGACGACGGCGAACTGCTGCTGCGTACGCGCGAGCGTTGTCAGGCGGTGGCGCGCCATCCGCGCACCGGCGAGATGGTCTGGTTCAACCAGGCGAATCTGTTCCACCTCTCGTCGCTCGATGAAGACATGCAGGACGCGCTGATCGATTCGGTCGGGCTTGAAAACGTGCCGCGCAACGTCTATTACGGCGACGGCGAGCCGCTCGAAGCCGATGCGCTCGCGGAGATTCGCGGCGTGCTCGATCAGCAGCGCGTCGTCTTCCCATGGCTGACGGGCGACGTGCTGATGCTCGACAACATGTTGACGGCGCACGCACGCGATCCGTTCGAAGGGCCGCGCAAAGTCGTTGTGGCGATGGCGCAGAGCTACAGCGAAGGCCAACAGCGGACGGCCGCGCAATGACGAAAACGCAGGGCGCGGCACTCGCGGCGCATTCGCTGACGGTCGGCTACCGCGATCATGTCGTGCTCCACGGTCTGAACCTGACCATCGCGGCCGGCCGCGTCACTGCATTGTGCGGACCGAACGGCTGTGGAAAAAGCACGATGCTGCGCACGCTCGCCGGTTTGCAGCCGGCGCTCTCCGGCAACGTTGAAGTCGACGGCAAGCCGCTCGCTTCATACCGGCGACGCCACCTGGCGCGCACGCTGACGATGCTCGCGCAATTCAACCAGATTCCGTCTGGGCTGACCGTACGCGAGTTGGTTGCGTATGGCCGCTATGCGTACGGTGGCTGGCTGCGCGGACTGTCGCGCGCGGACCACGCGGCGATCGACGAAGCACTCGTCACCAGCGGTCTGGCCGACGACGCCGCGCGCGACGTCGCCGCGCTTTCAGGCGGCGAACGCCAGCGAGCGTGGATCGCGATGGCGCTCGCGCAACAGGCGCCGATCGTGTTGCTCGACGAGCCGACCACCTACCTCGACATCCATCATCAGCTGGATATTCTGCGCGAGTTGCGGCGCCTGAACCGCGAACGCGGTCTGACGATCGTCTGGGTGCTGCACGACCTGAACCAGGCGGCCGCCTACAGCGATGAAATCGTGCTGATGCGCGCGGGCCGCATCGTCGCCCACGGCTCGCCCGATGCGATGCTCGACCCGCAGCATCTGAACGAAACCTTCAGCGTGCCGATGCTCAAGATCGCACATCCGCAGACGGGCGCGCCGATGTGCGTGCCGGCTTACGAGGGCGACGCGGTGGAGAGTGCCGGCGTTGAATCCGACGATGAAGCAGTGAGCGATTCCGTATCCACCAGCAAGGACCTCGCCGCATGACGACGCTCGCAGCGCGCAAACGCCTGCGCCGTCACGAGTCCTCAATCGATGATTGGCGTGCACCGGTGACAAGCCGCGCAGGGATGATCGGCGGCGCGCTCGTCGCATTGATCGTCGTGGTGGCCGCCATGCGCCTCGCGCCCGGCTTTCGCACGTGGCTCGCCGCGCCTGCGGGCAGCGATGCGGCGCAACTCGCCGGCATTCTGTTGTTCGACCTGAGCGCGCCACGCATCCTGGCGGCGTTGGTCGCAGGCGGCTGCCTTGCTGTGGCAGGGACGTTGTTCCAGTCGTTGACGCGCAATCCGCTGGCTTCCCCCGATCTGCTCGGCATTACCGGTGGCGCGCAACTCGGCTTGCTCGCCGCGATGCTGGTGCCGTCGCTGGCGGGTGTGGCGTCGGTGCCGCTGCTGTTCGTCTGCGGTCTCGCTGCCGCTGCATGCGTGGCCGCCGCGGCGGGCGGCTGGCGCGCGACGCCGTTGCGGCTCGTGCTTGCCGGCAGCGTGTGCATGCTGCTGTTCTCCGCGCTCACCACGCTGATTCTCGCGTTCTTCGAGCAAAGCATTGTGGGCGTGTCGCTGTGGGCGAGCGGCAGTCTCTATCAGCCTGGCGCCTCGGGTCTGAAGATCGCGGCCGCCTGGCTCGTGTTGCCGCTCATCGCGTTGCCGTTCGTGATCCGTCCGCTCGACCCGCTCGCGCTCGGCGACGACGCTGCCGCGGCGGCCGGCGTGCGCGTCGACGCGACGCGGCTCGCGGCGATGGTGGTGGCAGTCGGTTTCGCGAGCGTGGCGGTAAGCGTGGCGGGACCGCTGTCGTATGTCGGTTTGATCGCGCCGAATCTGTTGCGGCAGGCGCGCAGTGCAAAGGCCTCGCGTCTGGCCGTGCTGGTGCCGTTGTCCGCGTTGGTGGGTGGCGCGCTCGTGCTCGTTACCGATAGCGCGGTGCAGGCGCTCGATCTCGACGCGACGCTGTCGACCGGTGTGGCGATCGCTTTTGTCGGCACGCCTTTGATGCTGGCGATGATTCGCAGCGGCGCGGCGTGGTCGGGCGCGCTGCATGCCGGGCAGGATCGTCCCGCCGTGCGCGCCGGGACACGCTTTGTGCGGATGCTCGATGCGTGGCCGTGGCCGCTGACGGCCACGATTCTGGCGATGTTCGGCATCCTGATCGTCTGCGCGGGGGCATCGTTCGGCCCGGCCACGATCGGCTGGCATCGCTGGCTGGCCGTGCTCGATCAGCGCGACGAACTCGCGCGCATGCTGCTGGACCTGCGCCTGCCGCGGCTCATCTGCGCGTTGCTGGCGGGGGCTTTGCTGGCGGCGAGCGGGGTGTTGATGCAGAGCATCGTGCGCAATCCGCTTGCCGGGCCGGAAGTGCTCGGCGTGACGCAAGGCGCGGGCCTCGCCACGCTCGCGGCGCTCGTCGCGTGGCCGCTCGCCGGACATTCGACGCTGGCTGTCGCCTCGCTCGCCGGCGGTGGCATCACGTTGGCACTCACGCTATTGCTCAATCGACGGCACCGCTATGCGCCGCTCGCGGTGGCGCTGACAGGCATCGTGATCGGCACGCTATGGACCACGCTTTCGCAGTGGCTCATCACGCAGCAAAGCGTGCAACCCGCGCGTTTCGTGGTGTGGCTGGTTGGCGGCACCTACGGACGCAGTTGGGGCGAAGTGACGACGCTGTTGCCGTGGTGCGTGCTGGCGGTACCCGTGTTTGCGCTGCTCGCGCGGCCGCTCGATCTCCTTGCATTAGGCGACGACCAGGCGGCGGCGCTCGGCTTACCCATCGGCGTGCTGCGTCCGCTGGTGCTGACCGTGGCGACGCTGGCGGCCTGCGCCGCGGTGGCCGCGGTCGGGCCGGTGGGCTTTATCGGCTTGATGGCGCCGCATCTTGCGTCGATGCTGGGAGCGCGGGCGCATCGCACGCGTCTGTGGCTCGCGGCCGCATGCGGTGCACTGGTATTGGTGGTCGCCGATATCGCAGCTCGCACGCTGCTGGCGCCGCGCGAAATTCCGGCGGGCGTGCTGACCGCGTTGATCGGCGCGCCCTATCTGCTTGCGCTGCTGATCGTGGAGGCTCGACGCGAGAAGCGGGGCAAGCGGTGATGGGACAACGAGGTCATGCGTCGTCGATCGCGAGTAGTCACGAGGCGAGCGCGCAGTGTTTCGCGGACTTCGCGCCGCACCCGATCGCGCACTATCTGGAGCATGTCTGGCTCGGCACGCCTGATGCCGGCGACGAACCCACGTTAGCAGCGGACGAAACCGGCAAGCCGGCCGTCATCGCCGTAGCGGAGTTGACGCACTACCGCGCCGACCTGCTCGATGCGATGGTCACGCTCTACGGCGGCCAGCACGAAGCGCATGCGCGTGCGCTGCTTTCGCAATGGAGCAAGTACTACTTCGGTTTCGCGGCCACCGCAGGTTTTGTGGCTGCGGCGGTGTTGGGCCGTCCTCTCGATTTGTCGATGGAAAGGACCCGCGTCGTGTTGCGAGGCGGTCTGCCTGTTGCGCTCTATTTCCCTCAGGATGCGTTGCAACCGCCTGCAAAAGCGCCGGCATGCCGCTACGCGCCCCTCGTCGATCATCTGAACGCGGTGATCGAGACGCTCAGTGCGATGACGAAAATCGCGCCGCGCGTGTTGTGGAGCAACGCCGGCAATCTGCTGGATTATCTGTTCGAACAATGCGCGCCGCAGTGCGATCTAACCGACGACGCCGCCTGGCTCTTCGGCCCGCTCGCCGCCGATGGCGAGGCGAATCCTCTGCGCATGCCGGTGCGTCCTGCCACACCGCGCGCCGCGAGCTTACCGAATCCGTTTAGCGCACGGCGCGTGTGCTGCGTACGTTATGAAATTCCTGGAGAGACGCGACTGTGTGGACGCTGCCCCTTGCTGTTGACGATGAGCGATGCGGAAATCGCTTTACAGGACGCTTCGCGTTGACGCGCCGCGCGAGCAAAGCGCGGCAGCTCAAGCGGATTTGTGCCGCCACGGCGGTCGCGGTCGCACTGCTCGCCAACGCTGATGCGTTCGCGCAGGGTGGCGCTGACGATGCAACGGCCGTGACACACGCAAGCCGCGCCATCAAGGCAGCAGTCGCGAACAACGCAAGTAGCGCAACTGGCCTTACTCGCGCAAACGGCGAAAGCAGCGCCACTGGCGAAGCCAGGGCGATCCGCATTGGCACGCAAACGCAGCCGGCCTGCACATCGCTCGCCGACAACCCGAGCGTCTCGCAAGCAAGCCCTTCGTTGCCCGCGCGGCCGAAGCGCATCGTCGTGCTCGAATTCATGTTTGCCGAAGACCTCGCCGCGCTCGGCATCACGCCGGTCGGCATGGCGGATCCCGCGTACTACCCGGTGTGGATCGGTTATGACGAGGCGCGCCTCGCCTCGGTACCGGATATCGGCACGCGCCAGGAGCCGAGCCTCGAGGCGATCGCGGCGGCCAAACCGGATCTGATCCTCGGCGTCGGCCTGCGCCATGCGCCGATCTTTGCGGCGCTCGAACGAATCGCCCCCACCGTGCTGTTCAAATACGGCCCGAACTTCACCGAAGACGGCGCCCGCGTGACCCAACTCGATTGGGGCCGAAAAATTCTCCGCACCATCGGCTGTCTGACTGACCGCGAGACGGCGGCGCGTGCGATCGAGGCCACGGTCGACGCGGGCTTTGCGCGCGACGCGCAACGTCTCGCGCAAGCCGGGCGCCGAGGCGAGCAGGTTGCATGGTTGCAGGAGCTGGGACTGCCCGACCGTTACTGGGCATTTACCGGCAACAGCACGGCAGCCGGCGTCGCGCACGCGCTCGGTCTCGACTTGTGGCCCGCGGAGCCGACGCGGGAAGGCACGTCCTATGTCACGTCGGAAGATTTGTTGAAGAAGCCGAACCTCACCGTCTTGTTCGTCAGCGCGACCGAACCCGGTGTGCCGCTCGCCACCAAACTCGATTCGCCGATCTGGCGTTTCGTGCCGGCCCGCAGCGCGGGGCGTGTGGGTCTCGTCGAACGGAATATCTGGGGATTTGGCGGGCCGATGTCCGCGCTGCGGATGGCCGATACGATGACGGAGAAGCTTCTTTCGCTGCCCGTGCCTGCCGCGGGAAAGTAGCCGGATACAACGGCGGGTACAAGCGCATGGGCGCGACTCGGAGGACTTCATCTGTCTCGCCGTCCGCCGGATGTTCAACCCACTGCGCCGGGCGTGCGGTAAAACACGCCCGGCGTTGATTTCAGCTAGCCCAACTTATCCCACTGTACCGTTTGCCACGACGGCAGCATTTTCAACAGCCTGCGTCGCCCCGTAAGTCTCACTGACGATACTGCCGTTATCCAGCTTCAACACGCGATCCGCGAGATGGAAGTAGCGATCGTCGTGGCTGATGACGAGCACCGTCTTGCCGCGCGAGCGCAATTCCGGCAGCAGTTGCTCATAGAACACCGCCTTGAACTGCGGGTCCTGGTCCGCGGCCCATTCGTCGAACAGATAGAACGGCCGGTCTTCCAGATACGCGACGACCAGTGCCAGACGCTTGCGTTGTCCGGTGGAGAGCGCGCGTGTCGAGAAGGCGCCGTTCACCACCTGCACCTTGTGGTCGAGCGCCAGCTTCGCAACCAGTGCATTGGCGCGGGCATCGGCTTGCGCGCGCGACGCGGCGTTCGGATCGACGATGCCCAGCAGCGCGTCGAACAGATGGAAGTCGTTGAAAACGGCGGTGAAGCGCTGCCGGTACGCGGCGCGTTCGGCGAAGCCGACCGGCTTGCCGTCCAGCTCGATCGTGCCGCCTTCCGGTTCGTAGAGACCCGTGAGCACCTTCGCGAGCGTCGTCTTGCCGCTGCCGTTGCCACCGACGATGAACACCAGCTCCCCGGGCCTGAACGTCAGATTGACCGGACCGACGCGGAACATCCGTTCGTCGCGTTCATGGAAATACGAGTGCGTGACGTTGCTGAGCGTGAGCGTCCGGTAGGGCGCGTGCGAGGCGTTTTCATCCGGCGGCGGCGCGGTGCGCAGCGCGCCGAACTCGCTCATCACTTTTTCGATGCGGTCGAGCGACACGCGCGCGGCATTCAGCGTCGGCACGTTGTTCAGCAAGCCGTCCAGCGGCAGCAGCATGAACAGGAACACCACCACGTAGCCCGACGCGGACGGCGCGTCGGCGTGCACGCCGAGCGCCGGCCAGAAGGCGGCGACACCCAGGAACACGTAGAACAGGAACACGATCCAGCCGACTCCGACCGCATAGGCGCTGAACGCCTGGCGCCGGTGGTCGCGCACTTCGTCGATCGCCGAACCGAGCTGACCGTCGACGAATTGACGCGAGCGGGCCTGGTGCAGTTTCAGTTCCTTCGCGCCGGTGAAGAGCGCGCCGAGGTAGCCAAACAGTTTGTCCTGCGAGCGGCCGGCGGCTTCGAGCGAGGCAATCGCCCGCTTGTCGCCCGCGTGATAACCGAGCGAGCCGACCAGGATCGCGGCGACCGCGAGCAGGCAGACCGGCCAGGAGAGCCACGCCAGATAGCCGAGGCAGCCGAACACGATCGAGCCGTGCATCACGAGATTGGGCAGCGCGAAGAACAACATCGACACGTTGGTGGCGTCGTCGGTCAGCACCGATTGCACGGGCGCCGCGCCGATCCGCTCGACGTCGTGCAGTTCGGCCTCGGCGACCCGCCGCGCGACGTGCTCGCGCAACTGCGCCATCGTGTCCTGCGACAGTCGCGCGAACAGCACGCCGGTGATAACGCGTGTGACGAGCGCGATCACCGCGCATAACGCGAAACGCATGGCGAGCGACATGTCGGCGGCGCCGGGTTGCGACAGTGCGCGGCTCAGCGTCGCGACGAGCAGCACGCTCGCGATGCCGTTCAGCACGCAGGCAGTGAGCGCGATCGCGAAGGCGCCGCGCGAGCGCTTGAGCAACGCCACGATCAGGCGCATGGCCGGTTTGCCGGGGGCAGCGGCGGTTGAGGGGGCAGGCGTGGGTGGCGCGTGGTAGCGCTCGTTGGCAGCGGTCATCGGCAGAGGGTCGCAGTGGGTCGCAATGGATCGGGGAAATGTGGTGCATGCGGTGGCGCATGCGGCGGTGCATGCAGCAACGCATGCGACGGTGCATGCAGCAGCGCATGCGGGCGGCACATCGGCGGGGCGCAAAGACACGCCCCTCGCTTGATAGACGAACGGCCGCCGCAAACATTTACCGTCTATCGCTGTGTGTCGCATCAAAGCGATGCAGTCCGAATAAATCGACGGTGACGGTAAAGATTTTCAGGCGCGGATCGTCACACCAATGAAGCGGCCCATTGCGGCCTGCGACTTGGCCGACGCGGCCAGTTCTAACGGATTTCACGCCTATGACGAGCTTCCCGATTGCGTTGCACCATCGAATCCGCGCTTTGGCGCGCATCGAACCCGATGCCCCCGCGCTTGCGTCGTTTACGCCGCATACCGTGCGGCTGACGCGAGGTGAGCTGGACAGCCGCGCGGCGCGGCTTGCCGCACAGTTGCGGGAGGCCGGCGTCACGACGGAGGTGCGCGTCGGCGTATGTGTCGCGCGGTCGTGCGATCTGTTTGTGGCCTTGCTCGCGGTGCTGAAGGCGGGCGGCGTATTCGTCGCGCTCGATCCGCGTCATCCCGCCGCGCGCCTCGACTGGGTCGCGCGGGATGCGGGTCTCGCTCACGGCATTGTCGATGCGTCCGCCGACGCCGCCATGCGCGCGCGTTTCGCGCAGTGCTTCGACGTCGCAAACGACGCTTTGACAGACGCGGACGCAGCGCGTTTCGACGGCGATGACGAACCGGTGCATCCGCGTGCGGCTGCCTACATGATCTACACGTCCGGCTCGACCGGCACGCCGAAAGCGGTGGCGGTCGAGCACGGGCCGCTCGCCGCGCACGGCGACGCGCTTGCTGAGTCGTTGCCGATCGACGGCAGCGATCGTGTGCTGCATTTCGCTTCGGTGAATTTCGATGTCTCGATCGAAGCATGGCTGGTGCCGCTCGCCGTGGGCGGCAGTGTGGTGATCAGCGATCCACCGCCGTTCCCGCCGGAAGCCACGCATGCCTTCATGCTGCGTGAAGGCGTCACCAACACCACGCTGCCGCCTGCTTATCTGCGCGAATTCGCGAACGTTTGCGAGCGCCTTGGCGTGCCGCCTTCGCTGCGCGTGCTGCTGTTCGGCGGCGAAGCGATGTCGCAGGACAGCTTCGACGAGATTCGGCGTGTGTTCCCGTCGGTCCGGCTCGTCAACGGTTACGGACCAACCGAAGCGGTGATTTCGCCGATGCTGTGGCCGGTCGACCCGGATGCGACGCCGGTGTTGGAGGAGAGCAACGGCTTTGCATCGCTGCCGATCGGCTGGCCGATCGGGCGTCGCGTGGCTCGAATCGAGGGTGGAGCGAAGCAAGGCGAGGCAGGCGAACTGCTGCTCGGCGGCGTGTGTCTCGCGCGTGGCTATCACGGCCGGGCGGCGCTTACCGCCGAACGCTTTCTGCCGGACGAAAGCGGCGAGCCAGGCGAGCGGATTTATCGCACTGGCGACCTCGCACGCGAACGCCTGGACGGCTCGTTCGATTATCTCGGCCGCATCGACGATCAGGTGCAAGTGCGCGGCGTTCGCGTGGAACCCGCTGAGATCGCGGCGTGCCTGCTGACGCATCCGGCGATTGCCGATGCGGGCGTGCTGGCCGAGGCAACCGGCGGCAGGACGCAATTGATTGCCTGTGTGGTGCTGAAGGAGGTGAAGGGCGACAAGGTGCCAGGCGGCGCAATGGACGGCGATGCAGCACCTGGCGAAGAAGCTCGCGGTGGGGAGGTGCTCAGTGAAGAAGCACGCAGTGAAGAAGCACGCAGTGAAGAAGCCCTCAGCGACGCAGCATTGCAAGCCCATCTCGCCGCGCATTTGCCGCAAGCGTGGCTGCCGCATCGCTTCGCTCGCTTCACCCGTTTGCCTTATACGTTGAACGGCAAGCTCGATCGCGCTGCTTTGCGCGACGCCGTGGCGGCATTGCCGGCTGCGACATCCGCCGATCATGTCGCGCCCCAAACCGTCACCGAGCAGCGCCTCGCGGGTCTCTGGCAAACGCTTCTGAACGATCCCACGCCGGTTGGCCGCACGGATCGGTTCTTTGCACGCGGCGGCGATTCGCTCGCGGCGATGCAATTGCAGGCGGCCATCCGGATCGAATGGCGCGTGAATCTACGGCTCGACGCCTTGTTCGACGACCCGTCGCTCGAGACGCTCGCGGCGCTGATCGACAGCAGTGAAGCTGAAACGGCTGTCAATCGGCATCAGCAGATCACGGTGCTGCCGCGTACAACCGCCGCGTTCGTCGACCGTGCCGCATCGTTCGCCCAGCAGCGTTTCTGGGTCCTCGCACAGACTCAGGATGCCGGTTCGGCGTACCACGTCGCCGTGCAATGGGACGTGCAGGGCGCGCTCGACCTCGGCACGCTGCAACGTGCGCTCGATTGCCTGATCGAGCGTCAACAGGCCTGGCGAACCACGCTCGTCGAAACCGGCGATGGCGTGGTTATGCAGCGCATTCACGCCGACCTGCCGGTGCGGATTGCTGAATTCGATCTGCACACCGGCAGCGAAGCCGAGCGCGCAGCGCGGCTCGCAGCGTTGACGGAGCAACACGTCGGCGCGGCGTTCGATCTGTCGAATGGTCCGCTCGTGCGAGCCGCGCTCATCACGCTGACCAACAACGCGCAGCGCTTCCTGTTGACGACGCATCATGCGATCAGCGACGGCTGGAGCTCGCGCTGCGCCTTCGATGAACTGCAAGCGGCCTACACTTCGTTCGCCACTGGACGCAAGCCGCAATTGTCCGCACTGCCGGTCCAATATGCCGACTATGCGCAATGGCAACGCGACTGGCTCGCCGCGGGAGAGGGCGAGCGACAGCTCGCGTATTGGCGCGATGCATTGCGCGCCGGGCCCGAGCCGCTTCTATTGCCACTCGACCGGCCGCGCGTGCCGCAACGCGACTATCGCGGTGGCCGGCTTGCATTGCGACTGCCGCAAACGATCTCCGCCGCGGTGCGCGACACGGCGCGGCGCGCGCAGGCGTCGCCCTTTACCGTGCTGCTGGCCGCCTTCGACGCATGGCTTTATCGACTGACCGGCGCGACCGACGTCGTGGTGGCGGCGCCCATCGCGCATCGGCAACGTGCGGAAACCGCGCCGCTAGTCGGCCTGTTCCTCAACACGCTTGCGTTGCGCGCGCGTGTCGCACCAGACCAATCGTTCGCCGCGTTGCTCGACGGCGTGCGCCGCTCGGCGTTCGATGCCTTTGCGCATCAGGACGTGCCGTTCGATCAGGTGCTCGACGCCGTCAAGCCGCCCGTGCGGCGTGGCGAAGAATGGCTCAAGGTGAAATTCGCTCAGCAGTTCGATCTGGAATTGACGGCGGAATTGCCGGGCGCGTCGGTGCGGATGTCGCCGGGACTCGACCTCGCCGCCCGCTTCGATCTTGCACTCGATTTCACCGACGATCCACGCGGCATCGAACTGGTGGTCGCCTATGCGCTCGACGGCATCGATGAAGCGACCGCGCAGGCGTGGCTCAACAGTTATGCGGCGCTGGTCGCCGACGCGGTGCGTGATCCGCAGCGCGCGATTGCCGAACTCGATTGCGCGGACGGGGCTGAATATCGCGCGGCGCGACATGGACGGGCACTTCAGCCCGAGGCGGATAGCGTGCTCGCGCTTTTCGCGCGTCACGCGAGTGCAACGCCGCATCGCGTCGCGCTTGCGGACGCCGGTACGCGGCTTACGTTCGCCGAACTCGATGACGCGTCGGACGGCATTGCGCTGGCCTTGCAGCAACGCAACGTTGGCGCTGAGCAGCCGGTTGCGGTATGCATTGAACGCTCGGTACGCTTCGCGGTTGCGCTGCTTGGCGTGATGAAGTCGGGCGCTTACGCGGTGCCGCTCGATCCGGCGGCGCCGCACGAGCGGTTGGCTGCGGCTGTCGACGCCTGCGGCGCGCAATGGATGCTGACCGCGGGCGGTGCGCAAGCCTCGCTGGCGGTGGGCAATGCCAGGACGCTCGATCTCGATTCACTTGCGCAGGGCGCTTCGCTCGGAGGGCTGAGTGCTGCAGTTAGCGCCAACCCGAATGCCGGATCGGACGCTAGCCTGAAGGCCAACGCCAACGCCAACGCCAACGCCAACGCCAACGCCAACGCCAACGCCCCGCGTGCGGCATCGCTGCCGGATCAAGCCGCCTATCTGATCTTCACATCAGGATCGACCGGCACGCCGAAGGGCGTCGTGATCTCGCATCGCGCACTGGCCGACTATGTCGAAGGCATGCTCGACGAACTCGCCTTTGCCCCCGGAGCTTCGATGGCGATGGTCTCGACGGTCGCCGCCGACCTCGGTCATACGACGCTATTCGGTGCGCTTTGCTCGGGCCGCACGTTGCATCTGCTGCCGGCTCAATGCGCGTTCGATCCCGATCGCTTCGCCCATGAGATGCGCACGCGCGACGTCGGCATATTGAAGATCGTGCCGAGCCATCTGCACGCGCTGCTCGATGCGCAGCAAGCGGCCGACGTGCTGCCCGCGCACGCGTTGGTGACAGGCGGAGAAACGCTGCCCTGGTCGCTTGTGGAACGCATCGCGGTTCTGAAACCGGCGTGCCGTGTCGTCAATCACTACGGCCCGACCGAAGCGACTGTCGGCGCATTGACCTGCGACACGTCCGCGCCGGCGCAAGCTGCATTGCGCTCACGAAATGTTCGCTCATTGCAAGCGGGCCATGCCGCGCAATCCGTACAACCAACGCAATCAGCACAGTCAGCACAGTCGGCCCAAACCACACATACCGCACATACCGCGCAATCGGTGCCGCTCGGCCTGCCGTTGCCGAATGCCTACGCATGCGTGCTGGACACTCACGGCGCGAGCGTGCCTCCGGGCGGGATTGGCGAACTGTATCTGGGTGGTCCAGGCCTTGCACGCGGCTATCTGAACCGTGCCGCCGCAACCGCCGAACGCTTCGTACCGCATCCGTTCGCGCCGGGCGAGCGTCTCTATCGGACAGGTGACCGCGTGCGGCTACGCGCCGATCGTCGGCTGGATTTTCTCGGGCGTCTGGACGATCAGGTGAAAATTCGCGGCTATCGTGTCGAACCCGGCGAGGTGAGCGCGGCGCTGCGCGCGCTCGAAGGCGTCGCCCAGGCGGAAACGCTTGCCGTGGAGCACGAAGGGCGTTTGCGCCTGGCGTCGTTCGTCGCTTCGGCTAACGGTGCGCGTCTCGACGAGCCGGCACTACGCGCTGCAATGGCCGCGCGTCTGCCGGACTACATGGTGCCGGCCGTATTGCTGATCGTAGCCGCGTTGCCCGTGACCGCGAACGGCAAAGTCGATCGCGCGGCATTGCGAGCGCTTGCCGCTACGCCTGCGCCGTCCGCGGCTCAAGTTGATGCGCCGCAGGGAGCGACAGAGGAAACACTTGCTGCGGTCTGGAAGGAGGTGCTCAAAGCCGAACGCGTGGGCCGCGATGACAACTTCTTCGAACTGGGCGGCGATTCGATTCTGGTGTTGCAGGTGATCGCGCGCTCACGCAAACGCGGTGTGCGCTTTACGCCGAAGCAGTTGTTCGATGCGCCGACCCTGGCGCAACTCGCCTGTGTTGCGACAGCGGTAGAGGCGGCGGCACCGGTTGCGTCGAAAGCGCACTCGATGTCACCCGCATCCAAACTACAGGCATCGCCGGCGAAGTCCGAAGCATTCGCGACCCTCACGCCTGCACAGCTGCGTTTCTTCGCGCTGGATATTCCGCGGCGCGGTCACTGGAATCAATCGATCGAACTCGATGCCCAGGCGCCGTTCGACGCCGATGCCTTCGCCAGCGCATTCGAAATGCTGCTGACGCATCACGAGGTTTTCCGTCACCGGTTCGCGCCGGGCGGTTCCCGTGGAGAATGGCAACTCACGTTCGCCGCGCGCGCGTTCGAGGTCCTGCCGTTTGCGGTCGCTTCCGCTCGTGACGAAAGCGATGCGCTCGCCCAGTTCGACGCGCTGCAAAGCACGCTCGATCTGACGCACGGCCCGCTCGTCTGCGCTTTCGCCGCGCTGCTGCCCGACGGAATGACGAAGCTCTATCTGGCGATTCATCACCTGATCGTCGACGGCGTGTCGTGGCGCGTGTTGCTGGACGATCTCGACGCGGCCTACCGCGCAGCGCGCGAGCATCGCACGGTACGTCTTGCCTCGACGGGCACGAGTGCGCAGGAGTGGGCGGCGCGACTCGCTCGCGCGGCGCTCGACGCAACGAATTCGCATGCCGCCGCCGATGTGCCGCGTTCGGCGGAGGCCGATGCAACGAACGTTCCGTTCGCCACCGACATGCCGTATTGGGCCGCACTCGCCGCACCTTGCGACGACTTGCCGCTCGACCATCCGCACGCCAAGGCGACTAACGCAGACGCGCAAACCGTCATTCAGACGATCGACGCCGATCTGACGCGCGCCGCATTGACGGAGGCAAACGCGGCGTACCGCACGCAGATGATCGAATTGCTGATCGCGGCGCTGGCGCAGTCGCTCGGTATGCCTTGCTGCCGTATCGAGCTTGAGGGCCACGGCCGCGAGGCGTTGTTCGACGATGCCGACGTGAGCCGCACGCCGGGCTGGTTGACGAGCCACTATCCGGTGCAGTTCACCGTCGAAAGCACGCCGGCGGCAACGCTCGGTGCCGTCAAGGACGCGTTGCGTGAAGTGCCGAACAAGGGCCTGGGCTTCGGCGTGTTGCGCCACTATGGCGACGCGACGACGCGCGCGGCGCTCGCCGCCGTGCCGCGGCCGCATGTGACCTTCAACTATCTCGGCCAGTTCGACGCACCGCGCGAGGCCGCTTTGGTGCCGCGTTTCGGCGGCGCGGGCTGCGAGCGCGATCCGGCCGGTCCGATCGGCAACGCGCTGGCGATTCATGCCTATGTCGACGGTGACGCAGCCCGCACGCTAAAAATCCATTGGGTGTATGGGGCGACGCAGTTCGAGCGCGCGACGATCGAGACGCTCGCACAGCGTTTCGAAACCGCACTGGCCGGGTTGACCGCCGCCTGCGCGGCGCGTCTCGCGCAACGCGGCGGCGGAGCAACGCCGGGTGACTATCCGCTCGCGCGAGCGGGCGGCCTCACTCAGGCCGCGTTGGAACGCCTGCCGCTCGATCTGCGCACCATCGACGACATCTATCCGCTCTCGCCGATGCAGCACGGCATTCTGTTTCATTCGCTGTTCGCGCCTGAGCAATCGACGTATGTGAATCAACTGGTCGCGACGCTGATCGAACCGGACGTCGAACGCTTGCGCGCCGCGTTCGAAGGCGCCGTGCCGCGCCACGACATCCTTCGCACCGGTTTCACGCCGAACGAAGCCACGCCGGTGCAGATCGTGCATCGCCAGGCGCGCATGCCGGTCGAGATCCTCGATTGGCGGGATCGAGGCGAGGGTGCGCTCGATACATTCGAAACCTGGCTCACCGACGACCGCGCACGCGGTTTCGACCTGACTTCGCCGCCCTTGATGCGCGTCGCGCTGATCCGCATCACGGATGAAGCATGGCGTCTTGTCTGGACCCGCCATCATCTGCTGCTCGACGGCTGGAGCACGGCGCGTTTCTTTGCTGACGTGCTGCGCGACTATATCGAGCCGCGGCGTGCGCAACCGTTCGCCGCACCCGCCAAAACGCGCTACCGCGATTTCATCGCGTGGCTCGCGGCGCGCGATGCCGGGAGCGAGCGCGCGTTCTGGCTGCAACGTCTTGCGCTTATCGAAGAACCGACGCTGGTTGCCGACCGTGAGCGCGAACAGGATCGCGAAAGCGAGCGCTCGAACGTCGGCAGACATCTCACACGCCGCGAATCCATCGACGCCGACACGATGGCACGTCTCACCGAAACGGCGCGCCGCCTGAAGGTCACAGTCAATACGATGGTGCAGGGCGCATGGGCGCTCGCCCTGCAACGGATGACGCACCACACCGCCGTCGCCTTCGGCGCGACCGTGGCCGGCCGTCCCGACGCGTTGCCCGATGTCGACACCGTGCTGGGTCTTTTCATCAACACGCTGCCTGTCATCACCGCGCCGTTGCCGCAACGCTCGGCGTCGGCATGGCTGCAAGCGCTTCAGCGCGACAATGCCGCCGCCGCGGAACACGCGCATACGCCGCTCTACGAAATCCAGCAGTGGGCGGGGCAAGGTGGCGGCGCGTTGTTCGACACGCTGGTCGTGTTCGAGAACTATCCGGTCGATGAAGCGTGGCAAGGGCGCGACGAACGCGCCCTCAAGCTGCGTGACCTGCGCAATATCGAAGCAACCGATTTCGCGCTCACGCTGGTGATCGAAGCCGGCGCGGCGCTCACGATCGACTACGGCTACGACGCCGCGAAACTCGACGCAACCCGGGTGGCCGCTTTGCATCGCGCATTTGCCGCGTGCCTCGCGGGTTTGATCGCCGATCCGCGTGCCCCGCTGGGCACGATCTCGATTGCGACGGCTGACGATCTTGTCACGCTGGCGAACGCCAACGCAACCACACAATCGTGGCCGCAAGCGCAGCAGCAAGCTCTGCATCGTCAGTTCGAGCAGACCGCTTTTGCATCGGCCGACGCAATCGCGCTGGAATTCACCGATCCGCAAGGACGCACCCAGCAGATGACCTATGGCGCGCTCGATGCGAACGCCAATCGGGTCGCGGCTGCGCTCGTCGAAGCAGGCGTTCGGCCGGATACGGCGGTTGCGTTGTGCGTCGAGCGTTCGTTCGATATGGTCGTGGCGCTAATCGGCGTAATGAAAGCGGGGGCAGCCTATCTGCCCGTCGATCCGGACTATCCGGCCGAGCGCATCGCGTATCTGCTCAACGACGCGAAACCAGCGGTCGTGCTGACGCAACCGCATCTGCGCGAACGTGTCGTCGCGGCGGTTGAAAGCACCGACGTCAGGATTCTGACCGTCGACGAGCTACTCGATACCGAGGCGGTGCTCGCCACGCCGGTGGAAGTGGCGCCTGAGCAACTCGCCTATCTGATCTACACATCGGGTTCGACCGGCAAGCCGAAGGGCGCGGGCAATACGCATCGCGCGCTCGCGAACCGGATCGCGTGGATGCAGGACGCGTATGGCCTGCGCGCTGGGGACGTGGTGCTGCACAAGACGCCGTTCGGCTTCGACGTATCGGTATGGGAGTTCGTCTGGCCGCTCGCGGTCGGCGCGAAACTCGCCATCTCGGCGCCGGGCGATCATCGCGACCCGGCGCGTCTGGTGGCGGCAATCGAAACGCATTGCGTCACGACGCTGCATTTCGTGCCGTCGATGCTCGCCGCGTTCGTTGCACATCTGGGCGATTTCAACGCTGCGGCGCGCTGCGCGAGCATCGAGCGGATCGTGGCGAGCGGCGAAGCGCTCGCACCGGAACTGGTGGCGCGTGTCGCACAGCATTTGCCGAAGGCGCGCCTCTACAACCTGTACGGCCCGACCGAGGCGGCCATCGACGTCTCGCACTGGACCTGCGACGCGAGCGATGCCAACGCGATGTCGGTGCCGATCGGTCATCCGATTGCAAACTTGCAACTGCATGTGCTCGACGCAGCGCTGCAACCGCTGCCGCAAGGGGCGGTCGGCGAACTGTATCTGGGTGGCATGGGACTCGCACGCGGCTATCTCGGCCGCGCCGCGCTGACGGCGGAGCGCTTCGTCCCAGATCCGTTCACGCGAGGCGCGCGTCTTTATCGAACCGGCGACCTGGCCCGCCGCCGCGCTGACGGCGCGCTCGATTACCTCGGCCGCATCGATACGCAAGTGAAGCTGCGTGGCCAACGCGTCGAGCCAGGCGAAATCGAAGCCTTGCTGCGTGCGGAGCCGGGCGTACACGACGCGGTGGTGATCGTGCGTGACGAGCAACTGATCGGCTATGTCGCGCGGGGCGTGGACAGTACGCTCGACACGCAGGCCCTGCTCGCTGCATTGCGCGCCCAGTTGCCCTCGTACATGGTGCCCGCGCAACTGATCGAGATGGAGGCGCTGCCGGTTACGCCGAACGGCAAGTGCGACCGTCATGCGCTGCCCGCGCCGGTTCGTAGCCTTTCGTTCGGCGAGGGCGCACTCGCATCGTTGCAAACCGATACCGAACGCGAACTCGCCGCGATCTGGAAACGCGTGCTGCGTCTGGAGGCGGTTGGCCGCGACGACGACTTCTTCACCCTTGGTGGTCACTCGCTGCTCGCGACGCAGGCCAACGCGCAGGCCAATCTGCATTGGACGCTGATCCTGCCGCTGCGCACGCTCTTCGACGAACGCACGTTGCAGCGCTGCGCCGCGGCGATCGATCGTGCACTGGCCGAGCGCGATGCGGGTGCCGGAGAGGACACCGCGAGCGCGATCGACGCACTCCTCGGCGAATTCGAACTGCAATAAGCCGCCACGCCCGACCAGCACTGAGCATTGAGCACTGAGACAACCCAGCATGACGACAGCCAAACCGGATCTGCTTTCCCTCGCGACACGCTTCGCGCTTTTGCCGGACGCGCAGCGCAAGGCTTTTCTCACGAAGCTCGACGCAGCCGGCATCGATTTTCGCGTGCTGCCGATTCCGCCGCGCGCCGGGCGAAACGCGAGCGTGCCGGCTTCGTTCGCGCAAACGCGACTGTGGCTGCACGCGCGCATGATCGACGAGCCGGCGGCGTATCACATCACCGAGCGTTTGCGGCTCGACGGCGCGCTCGATGCTAACGCTCTGCGTCTTTCGTGCGACGCGTTGATCGCACGCCATGAAGCATTACGCACGATCTTCACAGAGGGCGCGGACGGTGTGTTGCAGACCGTGCATGCGCCGTCGCGCTGCCCGTGGCATGCGAGCGACGTGAGCACGCTGCCCGTGCATGAACGCGAGGCTCGGGCGGCCGTCATTGCCCAGGCCGATGAAGCGCAGGCCTTCGATCTGTCGCTCGGTCCGCTAATGCGCGCGCATTTGATCCGGCTCGACGCGACGACGCATTGGCTTGCGCTGACGACACATCACATCGTGTCGGACGGCTGGTCCGCGGACGTGATGCTCGCGGAGTTGGCGTCGTTCTATCACGCGTATGCGAAGAGCGAAGCCGTGTCGCTGGCGCCGTTGCCGATTCAGTACGCGGATTACGCGCTGTGGCAGCGCCGCTGGCTCGATGCCGGTGAGCGTGAGCGTCAGTTGACGTTCTGGCGCGAGCGGCTGGATGCGAGCCGCGATGTGCTGATGCTGCCTGGGGCCGCGCCGCGTCCGGCGCAACGGAGCGCGCGCGGCGCGCGGCATCGGTTCGCGCTGGACACTGCGCTCGTCAAGCAGGTCAAGACACTCGCCAATGCTCAGCGCGCAACGCCGTTCGCGGTGCTCCTTGCGGCACTCAACGCTTTGCTCGCGCGCTCATCGGGCGAGGCGCAGATTCAGATCGGCGTGCCTGCTGCGAATCGGGAACGCGGCGAAGCGGCCGGCCTCATCGGCTTCTTCGTGAACACGCTGACGCTCGCGAGCCCGGTTCCCGCCACGCAATCATTCGCCGCGCTGGTCGGTGCGACCCAGCAAACGCTCATCGACGCCCAATCGCATCAGGACGTGCCGTTCGAACAGGTGGTTGAAGCGCTCGGCGTGGTGCGTAGCGCGAGCCACCATCCGCTGTTTCAGGTGATGGCGGCCTATGGTGCGCGTCGCCGCCTGCCTTCGCTTGCGGCCGTTCGCATGACCGAGTTGCCGTCAGGCGCACCGTTCGCCAAGTTTGACCTGACACTGAGTTTCGAAGAGCGCGACGACGGTTCTGTCGACGCCTACTTCATCTACGCGCTCGACCTCTTCGCAGCGGATGCGGTTGAGCGGCTCGCCGCGCGTTTTATCGAATTGCTGTCGAATGCGACGGCGGCGCCCGGGACGGCGGTTGGCGATCTGCAATGGCTGCCCGAAGCGGAGCGTGTCCAGCTGAATGCGTGGAACAGCACGGTAGTCGATCATCAGGATGCCTTCACGCCGGTTCATCGGCGCGTGGCGGAGCATGCCCACGCCCGCCCGCACGCGCGCGGTGTAGCGGATCTCGAACGTTCGCTCACGCGCGGCGAAGTCGACGCGCGCGCGACGCGCCTTGCACAGCGGCTCGTCGCGGCCGGCGTGAGCGCCGAGATGCGCGTCGGGGTGGCGCTCGGCCGCTCGGTCGATCTGCTGGTCGGCCTGATTGCCGCGCTGAAATCCGGCGGCGCGTTCGTGCCGCTCGATCCGAGCCATCCGCGCGAGCGTCTCGCACAGATTCTCGACGATGCGCAAATCACCCATGTCATCACCGAGCGCGCCAGCCTGGCCGCGCTGCCGGCATCGGAGCGCTTGCGCCTGTGGTTGATCGACGAGGAACCGCAGCGTGACGATCCATCGTCTGCATCGATCGTGTTGCCGGCCGTCTCGCCGCACCAGGCGGCCTATGTGATCTACACCTCGGGTTCGACCGGCAAGCCGAAGGGCGTCGTAGTCGATCATCAATCGTTTGCGCGGCACTGTGCGGCGATTGCAGAGCGTTACGGTGCGGGTGAGAATGACGTTTTCCTGCTGTTCCAGTCGGTCAATTTCGACGGCGCGCACGAGGGCTGGTTCTCGCAGTACATGTCCGGCGCCGCGGTGGCGATCACCGCCGACACGCTCTGGCCGCCCGCGCAAACCTGCCGGATGATGGTGCGCGAGGGCGTGACGATGACCTACGTGCCGCCCGGTTGCGCGACGCAGCTTGCCGAATGGGCGCTCGCGCACGGCGCGCCACCGACCTTGCGATCGCTGACGGTGGGCGGCGAAGCGACGTCGCGCGAAGCCTTCGCGCTGATGCGCCGCGCGTTTCCGAACGCGCGCATCGTCAACGGCTACGGGCCGACTGAGACCGTCATCACGCCGATGCTGTGGATGTTCTATCCCACCGACGACGTCGCGAAACTCGCCGACAGTGCCTATCTGCCGATCGGCACGCTGGTCGGCGCGCGCTCTGCACACGTGCTCGATGCCCGCCTGAATCCGCTGCCGGTCGGCGTGATCGGCGAGCTGTATCTGGGCGGCGAGGGCGTGGGCGTCGCACGCGGCTATCTGGACCGTCCTGCGCTTACCGCCGAGCGCTTTGTGCCGGACCCGTTCGGAGCGCCCGGCGCGCGGCTCTATCGCACCGGCGACCTCGTCAAGCGGCGCGCGGATGGCGTGTTCGACTTTATCGGCCGCGTCGATCATCAGGTGAAGCTGCGTGGCCTGCGTATCGAGTTGGGCGAAATCGAGGCGCAGCTCGCGGCGCATGACGATGTGCGCGAAGCCGTGGCGATCGTGCACGGCAAGGGCGCGCAAGCGGCCCTGGTGGCGTATGTCGAGCTGAGTGCCGAAGCGCGCGAGCGCACCACACGGGCGGACGCCGCCGAGCTCGACGCGCATTTGCGTCACACGTTGCCCGATTACATGGTGCCGGCGCATATCGTCGTGCTCGATGCGTTGCCGCGCAATGCCAACAGCAAGGTGGATCGCCCTGCGTTGCCGGAGCCGCAGCGCGTCGCAAGGGCGTATCAGGCGCCTGCGGCCGGCCTCGAAACGGCGCTCGCCATGATTTTCCGGGAAGTGCTGGGGGTGGAGCGTGTCGGCCGTGGCGATCATTTCTTCGAACTCGGTGGACATTCGCTCGCAGCAGTTCGCGTGGCGACGCGCGTGGCCGAGCGGCTCGCGCGAGATGTGCCGGTGCGTACGCTCTTCGAAGCGCCGATCCTTGCTCAATACGCGCAGCGGGTGATGGCGGCGGAGCGGAGTGAGGCGGTAGTCGAGGTGAATGTCAAGTCTGGATTGCAGTCGGAAATGCAGTCGGAAATGCAGTCCGAAATGCAGTCAGGATTCGCGAGCGGTGCGGCGAATCCGCTCATGCCGGCCGGAGCGCCGGGCGTCGTGCCGCTGTCGGCAGCGCAATTGAGCCTGTGGTTCTTGTGGCGGGCGCAACCGGACAGCGCGGCCTACAACATTCCTGTCGCGCTGCGTCTGCGCGGGCCGCTCGATATCGATGCACTGCGTGAAGCGTTTGCCGGGGCCGCCGCGCGGCATCCGGCGTTGCGCACGCGTCTCGTCGAACGTAAAGGGGAATTGCCGGGCCAGCGGATTGTGGCGACGGCGTCTTTCGAACTGCCGGTGGTCGATCTATTTCCGCTCGGAGTTGCAGACACGACAGACACCGCAAACACCGTAAGCGCCGCCCTCGAGGCCGCCGCCGCTGCGCTCACCGACGAAGACGCGCTGACCCCGTTCGGCCTGCTCGACGACGCGCCGCTCTGGCGCGTGCGGCTATTACGTCTCGGCGCGCACGATCATGTGTTGTCGCTGGTCGTGCATCACATCGTGTCGGACGGACAATCGATCGATCTGTGGCTCGAGGAAGTCCGCACGATCTATGCGGCGATCGTGCGCGGTGCGTCGCCTGCTGTCCCGGTCACGTCTTCGTCTTTGCCTCATGCGCTGGTGCTGCCTGTCGCCGCGCCGCGCGCGCGCCTGTCCTTCTGGCGCGACGTGCTTGCCGACGCGCCGACGCATGTCTTGCCTTCACCGCCTTCGGGCCGATCCGCGGCGCCGCGCTGGACCGCAGGCCGCCTCGCGTTCGAGTTCGCCCCGGACGTGGTGCGCGGTGCCCGCGCGATGGCGCTTGAAGTCCATGCAACCCTGCCGATGCTGCTGCACGCCGCGCTGAACGTGGCGTTCTATCGTGCGACCGGTGCGACTGATCAGCCGGTCGGCGTTCTTGCGTCGACACGTGAATTGACAGGCGAGGCCGCGCGCCGCGCGCTCGGGCTCTTCATCAACGCGGTGGTGGTACGCACACGGCTCGCGCAAACGGACACGCCCGCCACGCTGCTGGCTGAGGTTCGCGACGCGGCCCTCGCGGCTTATTCTCACGCGGATACGCCTTTCGCCGAGGTGGTCGCGGCGTCGCGCGCGCCGCGCCCGGAACCCGGCAATCCGCTGTTCTCGGTGATGTTCAACTACCTGCGCCCCGCCGGAGCGGCAGAGCGCGACTGGGCCGGTCTCACGCTCGACGATTTCAACGACGTGCGGCATCGCGTGGTGTTCGAACTGGAGCTCGATGTGGTCGAGCATCCGGATGGACGTGTAACGGGGGCGTTTTCGTATGCGGATGAACTGGTCGACGGTCGCTTCGTCGAGGCGTTGACGTCCGACTATCTGAACGTCGTGCAGCAGTTCGTCGATGCGCCGCATGAAGCGCTCGGCGCGTCGCCGGCGCGATTCGAACTGGCAAAGCCTGGCGTTGCGGCAGACGCGGCTATCCCGCAAGCATCTCACGGCGAAGCCAGGCGACACGCCGAGGCGCTCGAACGCGTCTGGAGCGATCTCTTCGAAGGCAACACGCCCGCGCATCACGACGATCTGTTCGAAGCCGGGGCGACTTCCTTCGACATCGTGCGCTTCGTCGACGCGGCACAGGCAGCCGGCCATGCGCTGTCGATTGCCGATGTCTTTGCCGCGCCGACCTTCGCCGCACTGGGCGCGCGAATCATGGCGCGGGCCTCGGCCGTTACCGAGTGATGCGATGCCGATTAAAGCCCGCGCCTCTCTACAAACATTTTTCTCCGGCCAGCGCATCCGGCGCGCCGGTTCACACCGATAAGGACCTGCGACATGCACAGAGACACCGTATTTGATCTGATCGGCATCGGCTTCGGGCCGTCGAATCTGGCGCTTGCCGTGCGCCTCGCTGAAGAAGCCGGCCAAACCGGCCGCGCGGACCTCGCGCATTGCTTCATCGAGCGCCAGCCGGAGTTCGGCTGGCACCGCGGCATGCTGCTCGACGACTGCCGGATGCAGATTTCCTTCCTCAAGGATCTGGTCACGCTGCGCGATCCGAAGAGCCGCTTCACGTTCATCAACTATCTGTTCGAGCGGGGACGTCTGGCGGATTTCGTGAACCTGAAGAGTTTCTATCCGACGCGTGTCGAGTTTCACGATTACCTCAGCTGGGTGGCCGCGTCCTTCGATGAGCGCGTGCACTATGGCCAGACGGTGATCGGTATCGAAGCGGTCAAGGCTGCCGGCGACGCTAACGAAGTCGAAGCGCTGCGCGTGTTCTCGCGTGACGAAGAGGGCCGCGAATGGCAGCGCGTGACGCGCGCGCTGTCGGTCGGCATCGGCGGCGGCGCTCAGGTGCCGGAGGCGCTTGCCGCACTCGGTTCGCACAATATCGTGCACTCGTCGAAGTATCTGACTTCGATCGACCGTGTCGTGGGTGACGCCAATGGTCCGCGCAAACGCGTGGCGGTGATCGGCGCGGGGCAGAGCGCGGCGGAAGTGTTCGTCGATCTGACGCGCCGCTATCCGCATGTCGATGCGAGTCTCGTGATTCGCTCGAGCGCGCTCAAGCCCGCCGACGACAGCCCGTTCGTCAACGAGATCTTCAGCCCGGCCTTTACCGATATCGTCTACGCGCAGCCGAGAGATGGCCGCCGCTCGCTGATCGAGCGCTTTCGCGACACCAACTATGCGGTGGTCGACCGTCCGCTGATCGAGCAGATCTACGAAATGCTCTATATGCAGAACGTGTCGGCGGAGCCGCGCCACCGGTTGCTGGCGAACACGGGCATCGAGACGGCGGTGCGCACGGCGAACGGTCAGATCGAACTCACGCTGCGCGATCGCCTGAACGGTCATGCGCGTGCCGAACAATTCGATGCACTGGTGCTGGCGACGGGGTATCGCCGCGACACGCATGTCGAATTGCTCGAAGGTCTCGCGCCGCATCTGGGTGAGGCGCTTGAACAGGGCAACGTCGAACGCGATTACCGGCTCGCCACGCCCACGAGTTTCAAGCCGCGCATTTACCTGCAAGGCTGCTGCGAAGACAGCCACGGGCTTTCCGACACGCTGCTGTCGGTTCTGGCGCTGCGCTCCGACGAAATCGTCGCATCGCTCGCGCACTACACCTCACAAGACCGGTCGGCCCGCCGGACCACACAAACAGAAGAAAACGGGACGAGCAAGGGCCGCATGGCCTTCGCTCTTTGATAGAACGCGGCCTATTGGCCGCATAACAACCTGGAGCATCGAGAGATGGAGTGGGCAATAGGCACGCGTCGGCGTACGATCGCAGCCGCGGCAAGCGTGGCGTATTACGCGGCGGCGGCCGGTTACGCGCAGGCGCAACAGGCAGATCGGGCAGATCAGGCGACGCAAGCGGGCCAGTTAGCGAGCGACGCACAGCAGCAGACCCAAGCAGCGCAACAGGACGCAACGCCGGCCAATACGCTGCCTTCGATCAGCGTCAAAGGGAGCGCCGAGAGTGAAGCGACGGTCGGCCTCGTCGCGCGCCGCAGCAGCACCGGCACCAAGACCGACACCGCGCTGAAGGAAATCCCGCAGACGATCAACGTCGTGACCGCGGAGCAGATCGAGCAGACCGGCGCGACCAGCATCAACGAGGCGCTGCGCTATGTCCCGGGCTTTTCGACGTATGGCGCGGATGTGCGCTCCGACTGGTATTCGGTGTTGCGCGGCTTTACGCCGACCGTATTCGTCGATGGACTGCAGGTGCCCAATACGCTCAATCTCTCGAGCTGGCGTGTCGATCCGTACATGATCGACAGCATCACGGTGCTGCGCGGTCCGACTTCCGTTCTATACGGCCAGGGCGATCCGGGCGCGATCATCGACGTGCAGAGCAAGCTCGCGAACGGCGAGCGCATTCGTGAAGTCGAAATGCAGGTGGGCGACTACGCGCGCAAGCAACTCGCTTTCGACGTGGGCGACAAGGTCGATAAGGACGGCACGCTGTCGTATCGTATCCAGGGCGTGGGGCGCGACGGCAATTCGCAGACCGGGCCGAATCCGGAGCAGCGCGTGGCGCTGGCGCCTTCGGTGAAATGGCAGCCGAATGCCCGGACCTCGCTGACCGTGGAGGCGAGCTACCTGCAGGATTGGGGCGACGCGTCGAACAACTTCTTGCCGGCGCAGGGCACCGTGTTACCGAATCCGAACGGCAAGATCTCGCCGGACCTCTATACGGGCGATCCGGAGTTCTCGCACTATCGCAAGAAGCAGTGGTCGGTGGGGTATCAGTTCGAATACCAGCTCGATCCGGTGTGGACGTTCCGGCAGAACACGCGCCTGATGCATCTTTCGCTCGACCAGGGGCAGGTATTCGGCGGCGGTCTCGATCCGGCGGACCCGACCGAGGCTTCGCTGCTGCGTTACGTCGGCTTGTATCAGCTGAATTACAGCCGCTTCGACGTCGACAATCAGGCACTGGCCAAATTCCGCAGCGGCCCGCTCGACCATACGGTGCTGCTTGGCTTCGAATACAACCGGCAGTCGACGACCGATAGCGAGTCGATGGCGACCGGGCCGAGCCTGAATATGTACAACCCGGTGTATACGCCGATCACCAACGCGATCTTCGGCGGCCCCAACGCATTTCCCCGCACCGATACGAAATCGACGCTCAATTCGTTCGGCGTGTATGCGCAGGACCAGATCAAATGGCAGCGCTGGGTTCTGACGCTCGGCGCTCGCGAGGACTGGAGCGACACCACGCAGAACGATCTCGCGGGCGGCACGCGGCTCACGCAGAACGATCATGCATTCTCGGGGCGCGTCGGGCTCGTGTATCTCGGCGATTTCGGACTTTCGCCGTACATCAGCTACTCGACGTCGTTCAATCCGCTGGTCGGCGTGAAGATCGCCGGCGGCGGCATTGCCGAACCGACGAAGGGCAAGCAGATCGAAGCGGGGTTGCGCTGGCAACCGGCCGGCAAGAATTTGATGTTGAACGCGGCGGTCTATCAGATCAACCAGACCAACGTCGTCACGCCCGATCTCGCTCTCGATCCGACCGGCAGCACGTCGGTGCAGACGGGCGAAGTGCGCTCGCGCGGCATCGAGTTGAACGGGGTGGGCAACGTCACGCGCAATTTCTCGGTGATTGCCGCGTACGTGTACCAGGACGTGAAAAATATCAAGGCCGGCGACGATACGCTGGGCAAGTGGCCCGTGGATATTCCCCGGCCGCGTCAGATGGCCTCGCTGTGGGGCGACTGGACGTGGCATGTCGGGCCGCTGGCCGGCCTCGGCGTCGGTGCGGGTATTCGCTATCAGAGCGGCGCGGCGGGCGCCGCCGACAACTCGCTGTACGTACCGAGCTACACCGTCTACGACGCGGCGATTCACTATGAAATGCGCAATTGGCGCTTCGCCGTGAATGGGCAGAACATTTTCAATCGCCGGTTTGTGAGCGGTTGCCAGTCGGCGAATACCTGCTTCTATGGGAACCCGCGCACGGTGATCGCTACGGCAAAGTACGACTGGTAAGCGGGCCGCGCTTGCGGCGGACCGGGCTGTTTTCATGTGCCGTCCGAACGCCTCTCGCTTTGATTTCAATTGCAACTATGGATACTCATTCGAGCCGACCATGCCGAAGAAAAAACTCGTTTACATCTGGTCTTTGAGAAACGCAGCCGCCGATAAGGCGGGGCAGGATATCGCGTACAAAGGCGGCACGCGTTACATGAAGTCGGTGCTGGAATCGCTTGTGGAAGCGCTGAACGACACCGCGCTCGGCGATCAGTACTCGCTTGAGAAAGTGATCTATGACGACGATGCGAACTCCGCGTCCGATCGCGAGAAGTTGAAGGAGTATGGGTTCTCGTACGAGCCGGGCAAGCGCTGGTTCTATCCACCGAATCTGCGTGTGCAGGGTAAGGCCGTCAACGAGTTGCTGCTCGCGATTCCGTCTGCCTATCGGCGTGAGCCGTTTGGCGCCGCGGGGCGCGTGGCGGGTAAGAGCCAGTTTGAAAAACATCTGCTCGATACGTTGGTCGAACTGAAGGCCGATATTGTCGTGCTGGACGGTTTATTGATTATTCTCGATGAGCTGGTGCGGCCGGGTGCGCTGTTCGAGCGCAAGATCGTGAATATTCATCCGGGTGTGACGCGGGGGGAATCGCCTTATGAGCGGCGTGGTGCGTATGCGACGCTGGATGCTTTGTATGGGGCGCGGGGGAAGAAGGTGGTGGACTGGAAGACAATGGAGACTGTGGAGGTGGAGCCGCTTTATCTCACCGGGGCGTCGTTTCATTATGTCGATAATGGGATCGATTCGGGGGAGGTGATTCATGATGTGCTGAATACGGAGATCGATAAGGACGATACTATTCTTGAGCTGCGGTGGAATAATTTTAATCGTAGTTTGTTTCCTGCTTTGCAGGAGGGGCTTGCTGTGTTGGCTGGAGATGTTGTCCAAGTTGAGGTTTGAGGTGTGGCGGTTGTTTTTGTTTTGCTTTGTGTCTCGTTGGTGCTTGTTCGTCAGTATGCCTACGGTGTTGGCCTTTCCTTGATTTGTTAGTGGTCTATTAGCGTTCGCCCCTGTGCGGGGCAGGCACCTACTTTTCTTTGCCGGCTGCAAAGAAAAGTAGGCAAAAGAAAGCAGCTCACACCACTCCTGCTAAGTGGGCACCTCTGTTTGCACAGGGTAGTGGTGCATCTGGAATCTGTGTTCGTGCACCTGCTCGCTCTAGTGACAAGGGCGTCATTCTTCCGGCGGCGCTTCGCGCGCCGACGAGTAGTTCTTAACACCGATCACAACTTAAGCGAATGTGCGGATTCCTATGCAAACCCACGAACCCGCGCGCGGGCCGCGTTGCGGTGGCCCGTCTACCGCTGGCGGCTCAGCACGAGTCGCATTGAATGGGTTGGCCTGCGGGGGCTGTTGCTACTTTTCTCAGTCTTCTCGAAGCACTTCCCGATACCACGAAACTGAGCGCGGCGAGTATCCATACTCCGATGCCGCCGTATAGCATGACCCAGCCGAAACCTTCAATCAGCGCGCTGTGAACGGCAGTGCCGGTGGGATCGATCTGTGCCAACGCCGGGATTCCCGCTTTGACTGACTCGACGTCCCCCGCTGCAATCTTCTCCGCCAGATGGCCGAGTGGGGCGGTGTCGAACGTCGTCGGAAGTTTCGACCTCAGGCTGAACAGGATGCCAGCCACCAGGATCGCGCCCATCAGTGCAATATTGATCGCAAGCGTAATCATGCGCGCACTCATGTCGATGCCGGAGGCCATGCCTGCGCGCTCGGGGGGAACCGCGCCGGTCGTCGTATTGGTGACGGGGGTGTTGGTCAGGCCGAGACCGGCGCCGGCGAGTACGCAGCCTGGCAGCATGGTCAGTGCGCCCGGGTGCGCGGCACTGCTGCCATATCGCATCAGGATGAAGCCGAGGCCAATCGTAAAGAGTCCGGCAGGGATGGCGATTCCCGATCCATAACGCAACACAAACCGTTCACCGAGCGGCGGAAATAGCAACGTCGGCAGCGTATACGCGAGCAGCGCCAGTCCTGCGTTCACGCCGTCGTAGCCGAGGCCGATCTGAAAATAGATCGGCAGGTAAATCATGAACGGCCAGAAGCTGAAGTTCATGCCAGCCGAACCCATCAGTGCGCCAGAAAACTGCGGAATCCTGAAGACCGAAAAGTCGAACATGGGGCGGGCACTGCGTTGCTCCGCGAGGAGAAAGGCTGCGAAGGCCGCTAGCGTCGCCACGGCGATCAAGATCGCACGGGGACTGGTGAAGCCCATGTCCGAGCCCTGCGTGATGAAGTACACGAGGCCGAATACCGCCAGCGAAAGCGTGACGATGCCGGCAATATCGAGCGTATGCGCGTGCGGATCGCGCGATTCCTGCACGCCGCCAAAGACGAGCGCCAAGGTAGCGACGGCGAGCAGCGCGTGCACCCAGAAGACCCATTGCCATCCCGGCACGGCCACGATCATCCCGCCGACGATCGGTCCGAAACCCAACCCGATGCCGAGAATGATGCCCCACGCGCTGAACGCCCGGGCGCGTTCAGGTCCCTCGCTGAACTGGTGCGAGAGCACGGCCACCTGACATATCAACATCGCCCCCCCGCTCGCGCCTTGCAGCAGACGCCCGGCGATCAGCGCCGGCACACTCTGCGCGAAGCCGCAAATCAACGAGGTCAGGCCGAACAGTGCAATGCCGATCACGAAGATCCGCCGGCGGCCGAAGCGGTCAGCCAGCGTGCCGGTCGCCATGAGCACCGTCGTCACCGCGAGCGTGTAGGCATTCATGATCCACTGCATGCCCTTGAAGTCGCCGTGCAGGACACGCTCCAGAGTGGGCAGGATCACCGGAACGCTGGAGATTTCGAGGCCGAACATCAGCGAAGCAAGACACACCGCGCCCAACGCCAGGGTGTTCTTGCGGACGAAAATGCGGGTCGTCGTTTGCGAAGGTGCGCCAGAGATGACTCGGGCGGTGCGCGATCGCTGTGCCGTCGCGTCATGTTCGGCCTTGGCAGCAGTGGCAGCAGTGGCAGCCGAGGCGCTCGCGTGCCGCCGTTCGTCTTGCCGTGGCGACGTGTTCGGGGATCTGGACATGGCAATTCACCTCGATAGTCGATGGCCTTGGCCACCAGGGAGTGTGTAATATAGAAGGGAATTGTTGTCCCTATTGACGCTGTTAATTCCCGGCAATGCGTCTCTGCAGGAACCAATAAGGTGGAGCGATGAGCGACATTCTCGATGGCGTGACGACATTCGTGCGTGTCGTCGAAACGGGCAGTTTTGCACTGGCAGCGGAGCGCATGAACCTGACGCGTTCCGCCGTCGGAAAGGTGATCGTGCGGCTCGAAAAGCGTCTCGGCGTGCGTCTGCTCAATCGCACGACGCGCAGCCAGAGTCTCACGGAGGACGGCCAGGCCTATTACGACCGCTGCGTGCGTGCGCTCGCCGAACTCGAGGCGGCGGAAGCCGATCTGGACTCGGGTCGTCGCGAACCGAAAGGGCGTCTGCGAGTGAGCGTGCCGCAGGCCTTCGGCCATCATTGCGTGGCGCTGGTGCTGCTCGGACTCGCGCGCAGGCATCCCCAACTGAAGGTCGATATTTCGATTACGGACCGCTTCGTGGATGTGGTGGAGGAGGGCTTCGATCTGGTTGTGCGAATCGGGCCGCTGGGCGATAGCGGAAGTCTCGTGGCCCGGCGGCTAGGGGTGCAGTACGCAAGCATCGGCGCCGCGCCGTCCTATCTTGCGCAGCACGGCACGCCGCGCAATGTCGATGAATTGCGCGGGCACACCGTCATTGCCTATACGCGGGCCGGCGTAGCCGACCCGTGGGATGTGCTCGATGTCGACGGGCAAATCCGGCGTGCGGACGTCGAGCCGCAGCTTGGCTTCGACGACGTGCAAGGGATTGTCGATGCGGCGATCGCCGGGTTTGGGCTGGCGTGGCTGCCATGCTGGTTGCTGGCGTGCTACGTGCAAACAGGCCAGTTGGTGGCGGTGATGGAAAATTGCTTCCGGCCTCTGCAGGATATCCACGTTGTGTGGCCGAAGAGCCGGTATCTGGCTTTGAAAACGCGCTGCGCGATCGACGCGCTGGTTGCGGAAATTCCCGCCATGGTCAGGGCGCCGTCAGCGAACTGAGCTGAGCTGACCAGGAGGAGACGCCCGCGCTGCTGCAACGCACGCTCCTCCCTTCAAACGGATTGCTTAGAATTGCAAAGTAGCGCTGGCCACGGCAGTCCGTGTCGGCGAAGGCGCTACGTAGTAGCCCCACGCAGTGGTCCAGTAACGACGGTTGAACAGATTGTTGATCCCGGCCCGGAATGTCACGTCCTTCCCGGCGATTTTCGTCTCGTAACGGCCGCTCAAATCGTACGTGACGTAAGCCGGCACGAACTGCGTGTTAGCCGCGTCGACCGCCTGGTTGCCGACGTACTTGCCGCCGAACGCCAGCGTCAGCCGACGCAGATACGACGGGTTGTATTCGATCCGGCCCGTCGCGGTGAAGCGCGGCGCGCCATACACGCGCTTGCCTTCGACGGTTGCATCGTCCACGTCGACCGCCTTCGCGTCGAGCCACAGTACACCGCCCATCACGCGCCATTCGCTCGTCAGCGCGAGCCAGCCGCTTGCATCGACGCCGGTATAGCGCTTCGTGCCGTCCTGCACGAAGATGTTGGCCGAGTTCGTATAGTTGTAACCCTGATCGACGCGGAACAACGCGAGATTGGCGCCCCACTTGCTGTGGTCCGTCTTGAAGCCGACTTCATACTGCTTGCTCTTCAGCGGGCCGAACGTAGCCGGGTAATTGGAGTTCGTGTTCGATGCCGAGCCGCCCTGTTCCAACGATTCGACATAGCTCGCGTACAGCGTGGAGTACGGGTCGGTCTTGAACATCAGCGCGAAGGTCGGCGTGACCGGATCCGCGCTGTATTGCGACGATACGGCGCCGCTCGGGTCGTACACATGTTCGCGGTATTGCGTGTAACGCACGCCGACCAGGGCGGACAGGCGCGACGTGAGCTGCACGGTATCGCTCGCGTACAGGGCAGCCTGCGTGGTGCGCTGCTGACGGTAGAGCTCCGAGCCGATGCTGACTTCAGCGTTGGTCAGCAGCGTGCTGCTGTACAGATTGCCGTTGCCGAGGAAGTAGCCGTCATTCCAGCCGGTGCTGTTGCTGTACTCGCTGGTCTGCGTCTCGAAGCCCGCGCCGATGACGACGTCGTGCTTGATGCTGCCGGTGTTGAATTTGCCCTGCACCATCGCGTCGACGTTCTGGTAGAAGTAACGCGTCATTGCCGCATAGAGCGTGTTCGAGTAATCGCCCGCGCTATCGCTGACATACAGGAAGCTGTCCGAATTAGTTCGGTTTTCCTTGGCGAAGCGGTATTTCACGCTCGCATGCCAGTTCTCGGAGAGGCGGTAGTCGAGCCCCGTGCCGAACGAGGCCATCTCGGTCTGGTAGTAATTCTGCGGTTGTGTCAGCGAATGGGTGACGGTGCTTGCGTCGGGAATGCCGAGGCCGCTGCCGAACATCAGGCCGAATAGCGTGCCGTTGGTTTTGCGCTTCTGATAGAAGGCGTCGGCGGTAAAGGTCAGATCCGGCGTAATGCGGAAGTCGAACGCAAGCGAGGCCACCTGGCGGCGCACATGGCCATGGTCTTCGGCGGTGTTGCCCTCTTCGTTGACGAGGTTCAGGCGGTAGCCGAAGCGATTGTCATTGCCGAAGCGGCCGCCCAGATCGACCGCCTCGCTGAACACGCCGGCCGACTTGTAGCCGATCGAGACGCTGCGGTAGGGATCGTCCGTCGGGCGCTTCAGCACGTAGTTGACGATGCCGCCCGGCGAACCGAAGCCATACATGAAGCCGGACAGGCCCTTGAGCAATTCGACCTGCTCGAACGGCTCGAGCGAGAGATCGGTATCCCACGAAGGGAAGGCCTGGCCATCCACCTTGATGCCGTTCAGCGTGTCGATCGGCATGCCGCGCACAGTGAACATGGAGTTCTCGCTGATCGCGTTTTCGCTGATGGTCGCGACCGCCGGGTCGTACTTGAACAGATCGTTGGCGGTTGCGGCCATCAGGTCCTGCGCCTCGTCGCTCGTCACCACGCGCGTCGAAAACGGCGTGTCCACCTGCTTGCGGGAACCCAGCGCGCCGGCGCTGACGGTGTCGGCCTGCGCCGCGCCGGTGTCTTTCGTTGCCGACACGCTCACGGCAGGCAGGGTGGCGGCCGTGTCGCTAGCCGCGACCTGCGCCCATCCCGAAGACGACAAAGTAGACAACGACAACCCGACGCTGACGAAGAGCCCCGCACTGAGCAGCGACGGAATACGGCGGTGGCCGCGCATAAAGGTTGGGCGCGCTGGGCGTCCCGCGACAAATGAATTCTGCATGTTGTTTGATTTAGGCAGAGTGACGCCGCCGCGCACCAAAGATGTGCGAAACGGCTAGGTTCGAGCGAATGGTGGTTAAACGGATGGTTCAAACTGCGATTTCGTACGAATGGTAATGCATCTGATTCGCATTCACAATCTATTTCGCATCTTAGGTCATCTATAAGACATCTGTCTTAAGACATAGGGTAATCGGCTGTAAGCCTTGTCTGGCGGGGCTCGCCCCCGTTCATGGCGTTGTCGGAATATGTTTGTTTAGCAGCGAGTACTGGAAAACGCGCATATACTCACGGTCGGGCCGTAAAAAGTAGTGCCGTGGGTCGCGCTGCGTTCTTGCTGCTTTGTCGCTACGTTGCGGCACAGCGCCACCAACGCTCTGTCTATCACTTCACCAAGCAAAGCATCAAACATGTCCACATCGCCGAAGATCATCTACACCCTGACCGACGAAGCGCCTGCACTGGCGACTTATTCGCTGCTGCCGATCGTCAAGGCGTTCACGCGCTCGTCCGACGTGATCGTTGAAACGCGCGATATCTCGCTTGCCGGCCGGATCATCGCTGCATTTCCCGACTACCTGACCGCGGAACAGAAGGGTTCCGACGATCTGGCGGAACTGGGTGGACTCACCACGCGTCCGGAAGCGAACATCATCAAGCTGCCGAACATCAGCGCTTCGGTGCCGCAACTGAAGGCTGCGATCACCGAACTGCGCGATCAGGGCTTCAAGCTGCCGCCGTATCCGGACGTGGCGAACACGGACGCCGAGAAAGACGTCAAGGCTCGCTACGACAAGATCAAGGGCAGCGCGGTGAACCCGGTGCTGCGCGAAGGCAATTCGGATCGCCGCGCGCCGTTGTCGGTCAAGAACTACGCACGCAAGCACCCGCACAAGATGGGCGCGTGGAGCGCGGACTCGAAGTCGCACGTGGCGCACATGAGCGGCGGCGATTTCTACGGCAGCGAAAAATCGGCGCTGATCGCAGCAGCCGGCGCCGTGAAGATCGAACTGATCGCCGCCGACGGCTCGACGAAGGTCCTGAAGGAAAAGACGGCCGTGCAGGCGGGCGAGATCATCGACGCTTCGGTGCTCTCCAAAAACGCTTTGCGCAGCTTCATCGAAGCCGAGATCAACGACGCGAAGGCGAAGGGCGTGCTGTTCTCGGTGCACCTGAAAGCGACCATGATGAAGGTGTCGGATCCGATCATCTTCGGTCACGTGGTGTCGGTGTTCTACAAAGACGTGCTGACCAAGCACGCCGACGCGCTGGCGCAAGCCGGCTTCAACCCGAACAACGGTATCGGCGACCTGTACGCGCGCCTGAAGGATCTGCCGGCTGAAACGGTTGAAGCGATCGAAGCCGACATCAAGGCGCAATACGCGCAACGTCCGCAACTGGCCATGGTCAACTCGGACAAGGGCATCACCAGCCTGCACGTGCCGAGCGACGTGATCGTCGACGCGTCCATGCCGGCCATGATTCGCGAGTCGGGCAAGATGTGGGGCGCGGACGGCGCGCTGCACGACGCCAAGGCCGTGATTCCGGACCGTTGCTACGCAGGCGTCTACCAGGCTGTGATCGAAGACTGCAAGAAGAACGGCGCGTTCGATCCGGTCACCATGGGCACGGTGCCGAACGTCGGCCTGATGGCGCAAGCCGCTGAAGAATACGGTTCACACGACAAGACGTTCCAGATTCCGGCGAACGGCGTGGTTCGCGTGAGCGACGCAGCCGGTACAGTGCTGATCGAGCAGGCGGTTGAAGCGGGCGACATCTGGCGCATGTGCCAGACCAAAGATGCGCCGGTCCAGGATTGGGTCAAGCTCGCGGTCAACCGCGCGCGCGCCACCAACACGCCGGCTATTTTCTGGCTGGACGCGGCGCGCGCGCACGACGCCCAGATCATCAAGAAGGTCGAGCAATACCTGAAGGACCACGATACCAGCGGTCTGGATATCCGCGTCATGACGCCGGTCGAAGCAACGAAGTTCTCGATCGAGCGCATCCGCGCCGGCAAGGACACGATCTCGGTCACCGGCAACGTGCTGCGCGACTACCTGACCGACCTGTTTCCGATCATGGAACTGGGCACCAGCGCGAAGATGCTGTCGATCGTCCCGCTGATGGCAGGTGGCGGCATGTTCGAAACCGGCGCCGGCGGTTCGGCGCCGAAGCACGTTCAGCAACTGGTCGAAGAAGGTTTCCTGCGTTGGGACTCGCTCGGTGAATTCCTGGCGTTGGCGGCTTCGCTCGAACACCTGAGCGGCGCGTATCACAACCCGAAGGCGCAGGTTCTGGCCAAGACGCTGGATCAGGCAACGGGCAAGTTCCTCGACAACGACAAGTCGCCGGCGCGCAAGGTTGGCGGTATCGACAACCGCGGCAGCCACTTCTACCTGGCCATGTACTGGGCGGAAGCACTCGCCGCGCAAACCGACGACGCCGCCCTGCAGGCGCAGTTCGCCGGCGTGGCGAAGGCGATGGCCGACAACGAAGCGAAGATCATCGAGGAGCTGGGTGCGGCGCAAGGTCAACCGGTGGAGATCGGCGGCTACTACCGTCCGGATGTCGACCTGACGAGCAAGGCCATGCGCCCGAGCGCCACGCTGAACAAGATCGTGGACGCGATCGCTTAAGGCGCTCAATGTAGTGCTGAGTGAGGTACTTAAGCTGTTGCTCACGGTACCGAAGCAGGCACTGAAGTAAGCAGTAAGCAAGACGATGGCGCTCCTCAGGAGCGCCATCGTCGTTTCTACGCTTACGTGAGTGGCGGTCATGCCTGCCCTTACACGTGAACGATTTCCCAATCGCTGAGTTTTTCTGGAATTTCGAGCGTCGACGTGTCGATTTCCGTCAGCTGCGGGCAGCTCAGGCCGCGTGCGACTTCATCGGCTGCCTGTTCCGGGCAGGAAAATTCACCGAGCGTTTCGTTGCCGTAGGTTGCTTCCCAGCCATCTTGGCCCGGCAAAATGTAGAACGCTCCCTGGGTCGATCCAAAGCGAAAGCCTTTCATTTTTAGTCTCCCGATTGCCAATTAAAAACCGCTGTGCCGCGACGCTTTTGGTAGGGGCGGGGGACTCGCTGCGACTGCGTTTGTGTCCCGTCTTTTGCCGCACCCTTTTCGCTGCGTCCTATGAAGCGTCGGCTCTTGTAAAAGAGTCTACGTCAGCGAGTCATGACGCAAGAGGGCGTTAGACGGTTCTTTCTATCAAAAAATACCGTTTAAAAATAAACGGTTACGATCGTCATTTTGCGATGTGCAACGTGGGGCGACATTGCGAAATGGAGAATTTGTGCCACGCACCACGATTTTTTACGAGGCAAGGGCTCATATCGCATCGTGAAATTTTGGTGCCTTGGCCACATAGTGGGGCGGCGTACATGCGGAACGGAGCGAGGCTTCGCCCGTGACCGCTCAGATCAGGGAAGAACCCGCTGCAGAAAAGCGAGCATCACTCGGTTGAATTGCGCTGGCCGCTGCAGCGGCGCGAAATGGCTCACGCCAGGCAAAAGAATCAACTTCGCGCCGGGAATGCTGCGGGCGAGATAGTCGGCGTGCTCCGGCTTGATGAATTCGTCGTGCTCGCTTTGGACAATCGCCACCGGTACACGAATCTGGCCGAGATCGTGCGCGGAGTAGTTGGGCTGCGTTCTCATCATTTCGCTGACCGCCCCGACAAAGGCGTCGAAGTCGCCGGGTGTGGCCGAGAGTTGCGCGTAGTCTTTGGCGTGCCGTCCGAAGCAGCGATCGATGATCGGCGTCGGCACGAATGCCTTCGTCCCACTGGGATCCATGTTGCAGCCGAAGAAGAACACCCCCGCAACCCGCTCGGGCGCCTGGAGACCCAGCACCATCGCGACGCAGGCGCCGTCGCTCCAGCCCACGATCGCGGCCTGGTCGAGCTGAAGCGCGTCCATCACGGCCAGAACGTCGGAGGCCATCAGCTCGTACAGATAGGGGCGCGCATCGCGGGTGCTGCGGCCATGGCCGCGGCTGTCGATCACCACCACGCGATGCCCCGAGCCGGCCAGCGCCGGGACCTGATAGCCCCAGTTGCCGCTGTGTCCCAGGCCGCCATGCAGCAGGATCACCGGTTTGCCGCTTCCATAGGACGCGTACCAGATGCGCGCGCCTTCGTGCTCGACGTAGCCGTCGTCGTTCGGGGCCGGCAGCGGGGCGGCGCCGTGGGCTTCGAAATGGGTGAGGTCGTCGTCGTGGAATTCCATGAGAGGTGCCTTCCAGGTGAGCTCAGCAGCTCAAGGATCCACCAGGTTTCCAGCGCCGCCACCAGAAAATCAATAAAGCTACGAGTTTTCGCGCTGTGACGGTGGGTGGGCGGCGTGAACGTGGGCGGCCGGCCGCGATTTCGATTTTAGCGAGTTCCCAGCACCGTCGCGCTGGCGGGCACCGTCGCGATCAGATTGAGCGCCAACCGTTGAGCCCGCTCCCGCTCTGCCGCGGTGAGCGTCGCCCCAACGCGCTGTTCGACAACGCGCGTGGCGTCGGCATAGGCGCGCAAGCCGGGTCTGGCGGCAAAGCTCGCCTGCGCGCGCTGAAGCCAGGCGTCGCCGAGTGCTTTATCGCGCATCACGCCGTCGCCCGAGAGGTAGCGAATCCCCGTTTCGTACTGCCGCAATGGCTCGCCCCGCAACGCCCCGTTCAGCGTCGAGAGTGCGTTCCACGCCGCTTCGCCATGTTCTGCGGCAGCCGATGTCGGTAAGCCGCTTTTCGCATCCGACGCTGGCTCGCCGGCGGTGAGCGCGAGCCAGTACGGCGACCGTTGAGTGAGCGAGTGCGTCTGTCCCGCAGCCTGAGCGCGCAGTGCAAGCGCGATGACCGCCGCATCGCATCCCAACGCGGCAGCTTTGCGATGCCAGCCTAGCGCCAGCTCGTCATCAATGGGCACACCCGTGCCGGTCTCGTACAGATTCGCGAGATCGTCCGCCGCTTCACACGAACCCGCGGCGGCGGCCTTTTCGAGCCATCCGCGCGCAAGGGTCATGTTTTGTGCAACACCGCGTCCGCTCAGGTAGGCCGCGCCCACCATTTCCATCGCGGACGAACTGCCGCCCGCCGCCTGGCTGGCCCATGCAAAGGCCTCCTGGTCATCGCGCTCACCGCCGAGTCCGGTAAACAGATGCCACGCGAGCGAGGCTTGCGCCGAGGCATTGCCCTGCGCGGCCGAGCGGCGGAACCAGTACATCGCCGCGCCGAAATCGGCCGTCACGCCGCTGCCCTGGTCGTACGAGTCGCCGAGGATCGATTCGTAGGCGGCGTCTCCGGTATTCGCGAGGCGCCACTGCCAGTAGACCCGCTCACGGGCGGACGCGTCATTGCCGGTTGCGATGCCGACAGCCAACTGACGCATCGCGAATGCATCGCCCGCCTGCGCGGCTGCGAGGCACCAGCGCTGTGCCGCCGGCGCATCGCGCGCGACGCCCGAGCCGTTCGCGTAGGCGAGACACAGCACGCGCTGCGAGACGAGATCGTTGGATTCCGCGCCACGCGTGAACCATGTGAGCGCGCTGGCCTGGTCGGGCGTCGTGCCTTCGCCCCTGGCATAAAGGTTTCCCATTGCGGCGTAGGCGGGACCGAATTTTTGCGCGACTGCCTTGACCAGCCATTCCTTTCCGCTGTCCTTGCTGACCGACGACGGACGACTGAGCAAATACAAGCCGAGCATCGTCTGCGCCTGTGGGTCGCCGGCTTGCGCGGCGAGTTCCAGGTAGTGTTCGCCGAGTGCTTCGTCGCGCGGTGTGCCGACACCGTACAGGTACTGCCAGCCCGTTGCGCGTTCGCCGTCGAGATTGCCCAGATCGGCCGCCTTGCGATACCAGACCAGTGCCTGCGCTTTGTCGGCCGGCACGCCTTCGCCGGCGAACAGCATTTTGCCCGCCATCACGGCGGCTTGCGCATAGCCGCGTTCAGCGCCCGTACGCGCGAGCTGGAAGGCGAGCGCCGGGTTTTTCGGCATGCCGGATCCGGCATCGGCGAGCAACGCAAGATTGAACGACGCGACCCCCAGGCCTTGCGCGGCCGCACGTTCGTACCACTGCTTTGCTTCGGCGAGATTGCGCGCTTCGCCTTCGCCACGCTGCAGCATGACGCCGAGATCGTTTTGAGCCGATGCAACCCCTGCCTGAGCCGCACCACGCATCCATCCGATTGCGGCATCCGGATCGACGGACCCGCCGAGCCCAAAGCGGTACTCGACGGCCAGTTCGAATTGCGCCGTGGCGTCGCCCTCGAGCGCGGCCTTTCGATGCCAGACGCGCGCCAAGGCTGCGTTGCGGGTGGTGCCGACGCCGCCCGAGTACAGTTCGCCAAGCCGGCGCTGTGCGTAGATCGAGCCGTGCCGCGCCGCAATCGACATCAGCGCGAAGCCGCGTGGGTCGTCACGAGGGACGCCCGAGCCGGCCAGATACAGATCGGCGAGCACGGCGTGCGCTTCGATATGGTCCTGCGCAACTGCTGCGCTGAGCCATCCCGCTGCGTTGTGCGCATCTTGCGCAACACCCCAGCCGCGCAACAGCGAGATGCCGAGCAGAAACTCGCCGTCGGGGTCGCCGTGTACCGCGCCTTGAATGAACCAGGTCACGCTGCCGTGAACGTCGCGAGGCACGCCTGGCCGGCCGCCGGCCAGCAGTTGACCGGCACTGGTCGCGCCATGCGGATAGCCATTTTCAGCGGCCCGCACAAACTCCGTGTACGCGGAGGCGAAGTCGACCGCACCGCCTTCACCGTTGTAGTCCATCAGGCCGAGCGTGCCGGCTGCGGCGCCGTCGCCGTTGTCCGCCGCGAGCGCGAGCCACCGGCGAGCAGCGGCATAGTCCTTCGGCACGCGCGTGCCATCGTGGTAAAGCGAGCCGACCACGCGCTGCGCGGCCGGCGAGCCGTCCACGGCGGTCTGCTTCAGAATGGCGAGGCCGGCATCGTCGGGCTGCATGGCGAAGCCGAACAGCATCATTTGCCCGTAGACGAGACGCGCGTCCCGATTTCCGGCAGCCGCGTCCGCACGGCACAACGCGAGCAATTGCGCGGGCTTTGCGAGCGGCGAGGCGGCCCATTCCTGGCCGGCGCCGAAGCGCAGTGCGCAAGGCGTGGTCGGGTCGCTGAACGACGCGGACGGCACGGCCGCGAACGAAAATGCCGGACGAGCGGCGTCCTGAACAATCGACGGCATCGCGCTTGCGACGATAGGCGCCACGGCGGCCGCCGTTAGCGTGAGCGACGAGAGCAACGAAGCCATTCGCGACAGGGCGGGCCGCGCGCGCTGAAGCCGGCTGGCGGATGCGAATGTCACGCACCGCCTCGCTGGACCATCATCCACTCGTTGGTTCCATAGGGCTGGAGATCGTTCAGCCGGCCGACAAAAGCGCGGGCTGCCGCGTCGTTGTGTTTCACGTAGCGTTCATAGGCCGCGGCCATGAACCAGGTTTCGGCGAGCGCGTTCTGGATGGCGACGGGATTGTCGAGCGATACGATCTGACCGTATACCTGTTCGACCGGGAGTTTGCCCTGCATATACAGCAGCAGCCAACGGCGATAACTTCCAAACACCGGTTGCGACGCACGCCGGATGTAGTCGTCGAAGTACGCATTGGTGGGCGCGGCTCCGGCACTTCTTGCCCGGACGTAGAGATAGAGCGTCGCCATGTAATCCTGGTCGGCGGGCTCCGACCCCTTGGCGCCGTCAATCAGCGCGTCGATCGCCTCGCTCCATTTGCCCTGTTGCATGTAGGCCAGCGCCGATGAGCTCGAGACTTCGCGATATTTGCTGAAGACCGAGCCAGGGTTGGGCGATGCGGCAGCTTCGTCATGCGCCCGTTTGCGGATTGGCGCGGCATACGCGAGGGCGGCGTCGATGCGATTCAGATCGACCAGGGTCGTGACTTTCGATTGTTTGTAGCTCACGTCGTCCGGCGCGAGTGCGATCGCCTTGTCGATCGCCGCCAGTGCGTCAACATGCCGGCCGATGCCGTCCGAGAATGCCGAAATGTCGCTGTAGGCCTCTGCCTTGGCCTGCGCAGTCGTGGAAGCCTTCAGTGACTGCCGTCCCTTGTCGAGTTGTTCCGCAGCGATGTTGTACAACGGATTGGTGTCGCCGAAGGGGTGGCGTCGTTCGTTGGCGGGATCGATGCCTAGTGAAGAGAATTTGGCGCGTGTCGACGCATCAATCTCCCTGTCCGTCGCCCAGCGCGCGAACTGAACGTAGTCGGCGCGTGCTCCAGCCGCGTCGCCCGATGCCTCGCGTACGAGGGCGCGTCTGCGATAGACATCCGAGAGCGCAGGTTGAAGCGCGATGGCCTTGGAGAAAGCGTCGAGGGATTCCTTAAAACGTTTCTTTCCGGCTAACGCGGCGCCGAGTTCCTGGTAGTAGGACGCGCCAATCGTCAGATCGAGATCATGCGTGGCCTCGTGCTTCGCGCGGAGCCGGTCGAGTGTCGACAGGCATTCATCGTCGCGCTGATTGGTTTCATACAGATGCGCGAGCAACAGCAGTTGCACATCGGTCGGAGTTGGCATGAGTTCGACCGCGGCAAGCTGCGCGTCGAGCGCGGCCCGGTCATCCCGAAGCGCCATGTCGACTAGCGTCAGCTCCTGCAGCACTCGCGTGCGCAACGCGACCGGCAGGCTGTGTGAAGCAAGACATTCGTTCGCAAGACGGGCCGCGTCTGCAGCATGGCCGGCACTCATTTCGGCAGAGAAGCGCTGACAGGTAGCGAGCACGTCCGGCGGCACATTCGCGGTGGCGCTCGCGGACGGGCCGGACTGCGAGCCGATTGCCGTATCTGCCGCCGAAGCCGACGCGGCCGACGCCGCGAGCGGGGCGGGGTTATGCGCGCACGCGCTCATGCACAAGGCGGCCACGACGGCTGCTGCGCGTCGGCTTACGTTGTTCTTAATTTTCATGTTCGCGTGGTGAAGAGGCCGGCGCGGGTGTGAACGATTCTGCGCCCCAGCACCCATATCGGCAGGAAAATGAAGAACTTGAGATCCGCAATGTCGCGGTTTGCTTGTAAAAACTTTCCTGTCCCGCGCGAATGAATTTCGGCACCGTGTCCGATATTCATCGCGCGGAACCTATGCCGCTCAGCTTGAAACGTATGCTACGTACGGCCCCGTGCCCCCACCCGTGGACGCCTTGCCCGAAATGCCGTAGTACACGTGCCGGCCATAAAAGAACGGCATGCCGAAGTCGAACTGCCGCGACAGATAGATACCGAGGTTATTGAAGGCGTTATTCCCCGACGCGTTCAACGTCGTCCCGTTTGCAATATTGAAACCGAGCGTCACGCTCGCCGGACTGGTTGCCGCCAGCGTCGACGTCCGGCCCACGGTCACCGTCGGTATGTAGTATCCGGACGAGCTGTCAATCGGGATCGACAGGTCCGGGAAGAACAATACTGTCGATCCGGAATCGAAGAACGTCGTCCTCAGCGTGGCGCCGTTGTAGCTCGACGTGAAGTCGCCGTTCGCGTCCGTCCCGATCAGCGTGGCGCCCGTGCCTGACAACGCATTGTTCGTCTGCGTGTCGATGCCGAACACGAGCGTACCGTGAGCCGTCGCGCTGCCGCTGTCGGACACCTGCGCCATCTCCAGGATCACGCCGTTGCTGTCCTGCCCGAACAGGGTGACGGGATTGGTGATCTGCCCGCTGACGGGCACCGAAGTGGCCGTGCCGGCGTTGGTGTAGTAGTACTGCGACAGCGCTGTAGTCGCACACGCGGTGCCGCAGTCTGTCGGGCTCACGCCAATGCCGAGAATACCGTTTGCGCCAAGATCGGCGGTGGTTGCGAGCTGACGGCCAACCTGGCACTCGGTCGGCGCGCTCACGGTCAGCGCCGAATCGCCGATCACGTGGATCGGTACGCTCTGGGCAGTCTCACCCGAAAGCGCAACGTCCGCGAGATGGACCGAACCCCATGCATAGCCGCTGCCGAACAACGCGCATTCGGCGAGCGGGAGGCCACTCGTCTGATCGGTTTCGGCGGTGAGTGCATTGAAGGTGGTTGTCGGAATCGCTGAGCGAACCAGGCGCAGCCCGAACGAGGCGGTATCGACGATCACGTTCGGGATCGTCGAGCAGTTGGTGGCGGCGCCAGATCCCGGGGTACAGATCGTGACGCTGACCATGGGCTGATTGTGGATGCCCGTTCCGCTCACCGTCACCGCGATCGTATTGCCGGGGCCGACCGCGGTAGGCACAGCCGACGCGTCCACCGCGAGGACGTTGGACGAAGAACTCGTTGTGCTCGACGTCGTGGATGAGCTTCCGCCCGCGTTTGTTGATGTGTTGCTGCTGGTTCCACTGCTGCTACTCCCGCTACCACCCCCGCCACAGCCGGCCAGACTCAGCCCGAGCGCCGCGGCAATCACCCATGCGATTTTGCGCACTTTTATTCTCTCGATTGATTTTGAACAGACTTACTTGATGTCGTCGGCGCTGACGCCTTGCGGCAGCGCTTGCGGGAGATAGGCCCGACCCGCGAAGGCGCCCATATGGCCGCCTGTCTCGACAACCAGAGCCGACTGATGCACGACGGCTGCCCCATAGCCGCCGCCTTGCGCTGCGTGCGCGTCGGTAAGTCCCTGCACATAAGACGGGAAGTAAGTGGCGAGCAGTGTATTGAGCGGCGGCATGGTCGGACCTTCCCAGCTCAGCGCGAACACGGTGTTGCCCGCCGCGATGTACTCGTTCACGACCGTGCCCGACGGGAGCGTGGTCTGACTCACGGTGTAGGCCGAAGAGGCCGCATTGGCGCTTGCCGCGAAGCGGGCCACCGCGCTGCCGCCCACGCTGGCCGCCCCTGCGCTGGTACTGCTGGCGGTGACGGGGTAGGTCGGTGCGCCGCCTAACCCTGCATACGCCGGAGCGACCGTGGCGAGCGAGGCCGCGGCCACCACGAGCATTCGAAATTGGCTGATTATCATTTTTTGGTTTTCGACGTTATTCGGAAAATGCGCGCGGACGTTTCCTCGAGCCCACGCGATATCGATGCTAGCGTGCGTCGCTTCGATTAAATCAGATGAATAACGAGGCGATTCGGGTTCTATTTGAAATTGAAAGCCAGGCAAGCGGAAATCAAACGGCGGGCTTGAGAACGGAATAAACGCAGCCAGTGGGAATCCACGGCATTTACCGCAGCCCTTTCAGACGATGTGCGATAGATAATGAATGGCCTGCCTTAAGATGCCGCTCCGGTATTTGTTTCATCGATATTCAAGCTTGCCCGGACGTTGAAATCTTGCCGAGCTTGTCGATCAACACGGCAACGAAGGTTTCCGTGACAGGCGGCAGGGTCTTGCCGCGCTTCTTGATGAGGGCGATGGGGCGGGTGAATGCGGGATCGTCGACTGGGCGGACTATCAGTTCAGGTTCCGCTCTGACCTCGCGGGCCGATGCCGGCAGGATGGTCACGCCGAGTCCCGCGCGCACCATCGCGACCGCGCTCATCATGTAGGTCGGCTCGCACGCGATCTCAGGCATGGCGTGAGCGTCTGCAAACGCGCTGTCGACCACCGCCCGCACACTCGTGCCTTGCGCGGTGAGCACGAGCGGGACGCCTGCAAGGTCGGCCAGCGTGATGCGCTTGCGGCGTGCCAGCGCATGGCGCTTCGGAAACACGGCCACCAACCGGTCGATGCCCGCATGCAGCACCTCGAAGCCAGCGTCGCCCAGCTCGCCGCCGGTCAGACCGATATCCACTTCTTCGCTGCGTACCAGCGTGTTGACCATGCTGGCGACCACGTCGCGCACATGAAAGCTCACGCGCGGAACCGTCTTCTTCAGGTCCTGCACGAGTTCCGGCAATACGCTCGCCGCGAAAGTGGGCAAGCACGCGATCCGCACCGTGCCGCTCGAGCCTTCGCCGAGCGCACGCGCGTCGATCAGCACGTGCTCCATGTCATGCAGGGACTTTTGCAGCAGCGGCAGCAGTTCGCGGCCGGTCGGTGTCAACGCGACGTTGCGGCTGTTGCGATCGAAAAGACGCAGGCCGACCGTCTCCTCCAGACGGCGTATTTGCACCGTCAAGGCGGGTTGAGAAAGATGCAGGCGCGTGGCCGCGCGCGTGAAACTGCCCGTTTGCGCCACGGCGATAAACGCGCGAATGTCCCGAAGGTTCAGATCCATGATGGTTCGTAATAGCTGCGATCAATTCATTTCAATTGATTTATCGCCGTCCCGAACTTACGCTGGATCGCAGTAAAAAACAACATCGGAGACAAGGACATGCTGCCATTGCTGGGGCTAGCCACCATCGTCGTGCTACTCGGCGCGATTCTGTCGAAACGGATGTCGCCGCTGGTGGCGCTCATCATCGTGCCGCTCGCCGCTTCGCTGATCGGCGGATTCGGTTTTCAGACAAGCAAATTCGTGATCGACGGACTCAAGAGCCTGGCGCCCGTCGTCGGCATGTTCGTGTTCGCGATTCTGTACTTCGGCACCATTACCGACGCCGGCACGCTCGATCCGATCATCGACCGCATTCTGCGCGCTGTCGGCACGCGGCCCACGCGGATCGTGATGGGCACCACCTTGCTTGCGCTGCTGATTCATCTCGACGGTTCCGGCGCGGTGTGCTTTCTCGTCACGATTCCCGCGATGCTGCCGCTCTACGATCGTCTGAAGATGGATCGGCGCGTGCTGGCCGCAGCGGTTTCGATGGCCGCCGGCATCAATTTTCTGCCGTGGACGGGGCCGATGATCCGCGCGTCGGCCTCGCTGCATCTGCCGGTTTCCGCTTTGTTCAATCCGTTGATTCCCGTGCAGTTGATCGGCCTGGTGTTCGTCTTCGGCATGGCGTTCTGGCTCGGACGGCGCGAGGAAAAGCGGCTCGGCCTCACCGCCGCGAGCGGTTCCGCACCGATGCCCAAACGCGAGCTGACACCCGAAGAGCAAGCCTTGCGCCGGCCGAAAAACTTCTGGTTCAACATCGTCCTGACGCTCGTCGTGCTCGGCACGATGGTCGTGATGGGCGAGAAGATTCCGCCGGCCATCATGTTCATGGTCGGGCTGTGCATCGCGTTGATGGTGAACTATCCGAACGTCGACATGCAGCGCAAGCGGATCGACGCGCACGCACGGGCTGCGTTGATGATGGCCGGCATCCTGCTGGCGGCCGGCGTGTTCACCGGCGTGATGCAGGGCAGCGGCATGCTGAAGGCCATGGCACACGCGGCAGTCGGCTTCGTGCCGCCCGCGATGGCGGGCCACATCCCCGTCGCGCTCGGGTTGATGTCGATGCCGCTCAGCATGCTGTTCGATCCAGACTCGTTTTACTTCGGCGTGCTGCCGGTGATCGCCGAAGTGGCCGGCCAGCTCGGCGTGCCCGCCGTGCATGTCGGCCAGGCCGCGCTGCTTGGCCAGATGACCACCGGCTTTCCGGTCAGCCCGCTGACGCCGGCGACTTTCCTGGTGGTCGGCCTGTGCGGCATCGATCTCGCCGACCATCAGAAATTCACGTTCCCTCTACTGTTCGGCGCGTCGATCGTCATGACGATTGCCTGCGTCGCGCTGGGGATATTCTCGTTGTGAGCTTGACGGTTTGACTGAATGGATGCGACCAGCATGATAGCGACTCCACATGGACGGCCGGTTCGAATCGGCGCAGGCGCGGGGTATTCCGGCGACCGTATCGAACCCGCGGTCGAACTGGCGGAACACGGCGCGCTCGATTACCTGGTGTTCGAGTGCCTCGCCGAACGCACCATTGCGATCGCGCAGCAGGCGCGCAGCAAGGATCCTGAGCTGGGCTACGACCCGTTGCTCGAAACGCGCATGGCGGCCGTGCTTCCCGCTGCCATGCGTGCTCCGGGAAGTGGCGTGCGGATCATTTCCAACATGGGCGCGGCCAATCCCCTTGCGGCGGCGAAGAAGACTGCCGAGATCGCGCGCGCGCTCGGTCTCGGCGGTGTGAAGATTGCCGCCGTCACCGGCGACGATGTACTCGACGTCGTGCGGCAGGGCAATTTCCGTTTTGAGGAGTCCGGGGAAAGCGTTGCTTCGTACAGCGATCGCCTCGTGTCCGCGAATGCATACCTGGGCGCGGCGGCGATTGTCGAGGCGCTTGCGGCCGGCGCGCAAATCGTCCTGACCGGTCGTGTCGCCGATCCTTCTTTGTTCGTCGCGCCGCTGATCCACGAGTTCGGCTGGCGGATGGACGACTGGCAGACGCTCGGCCAGGCGACCGTGACCGGCCACCTGCTCGAATGCGCGGGACAAATCACCGGCGGGTATTTTGCCGATCCGGGTTTCAAGGACGTTCCCAATCTCGCGAGGCTCGGCTTTCCCATCGCCGAAGTCGCGCCGGACGGCTCGGTGGTCATCACCAAGCTCCCGCAGGCCGGCGGCCGGGTCACCGAGGCGACCTGCAAAGAGCAACTACTGTACGAGATTCACGATCCGCAGCGCTATCTGCAACCGGACGTGGTCGCCGATTTCACGCAGGTGCGCATTGCCCAGGAAGCGCCGGATCGCATTCGCGTGAGCGGCGGGCGCGGCACACCGCGGACCGGTACGTTGAAGGTGTCGGTCGCTTACTTCGACGGCTATATCGGCGAAGGGCAGATTTCATACGGCGGTCCCGGCGCGCTGGCGCGAGCCCGGCTTGCGCTCGATATCGTGCGGGAAAGGCTTGCCCTGACCGGCGTCGAAACGCGTGAATTGCGCTTCGATCTGATCGGCGTGAACGCGCTGCATGGCGAAGCGGTGGCCGGCGGCTGCGGCGAGCCTTATGAGGTGAGAGCGCGCGTCGCGGGGCGCACCGAGTCACTGGCACAAGCGATACGGATCGGCAACGAGGTGGAGACGCTTTACACGAACGGCCCGGCGGGCGGTGGCGGCGTGACTAAAGCGGCGCGCGAAGTCGTCGCGGTGCAATCGGTGTTGTTGCCGCGCGAGCATGTCAAGCCGGCATTCTCGCTGGTGGAGGCGTGACATGAAACTACGTGAGCTTGCTCATTCGCGGACCGGCGACAAGGGCAATACGCTGAACATCTCGGTCATCTGCTATGACGCAAAGCACTACGAGCATTTGCGCGCGGTGTTGACGGCGGAACGGGTCAAGGCGCATCTGAGCGACGTGGTGCGCGGCGAAGTCGTGCGCTATGAACTGCCCGGCATTGCCGCATTCAACTTCGTACTCGGTGATGCGCTCGGCGGAGGCGTGACGCGTTCGCTTGCGCTCGACGCGCACGGCAAATCGCTGAGTTCGGCGTTGATCGGGCTGGATGTCGAAGAGCCCGCTCCGTAGGTTCTGCTCGAGCCGGAGCAATCGGGATTGCCGGCGGCCGGGCAGGGCAACGTTGTGCCGAAGTACGCCGGCTGGCCGCCGCACCGCGCGAGGCGAGCGCTTCGCAGCGTGCGGCGGCGCGACCGATCAGCCGCCCGCCTTGCTCAACGCGTGCGCGCGCCGAAGTCTTTCGCGGCTGTTGCTCAGATGCATGCGCATCGCGGCACGCGCGTCGTCGGCGTCCTGGCGTTCGATCGCCCGATAGATCATCTGATGCTCGCTGAGCACATTGCGCAGGTGCTCGATATGGTCGAGTTCCGCGATCTCGGCGCTGCCGAGCCGCGTGCGCGGGCTCACCGCGCGGCCGAGTTGACTGAGCACATCGAAGAAATAGCGATTGCCGCTGGCGCGCGCGATCTGCAGATGAAACTCGATGTCGTGCGCCAACGTGTCGGTACTTCCCCGCTCGAGTTCGGACTCGAAGCGCTCCAGCGCGCCGCGAATCTGCTTGAGATTCTGCTCGGTGCGCCGCGTGGCCGCGAGCGCGGCCGAGGCGGCCTCGACGTCGATGCGGAATTCGATGATCGCCATCACGTCCAGCATGCTGGAGAGGTCGGCGGCCGGCAGTTGCATGGACTGCTCCGTGGCGGGCTCCAGAACGAACGTGCCGATGCCGTGACGCGTCTCGACCACCTTGGCCGCCTGCAGGCGCGAGATCGCCTCGCGAACCACGGAGCGGCTCACCGAGAGCTGCTTCATCATCGCGACTTCCGTCGGGATGCGGTCCCCCGGCCGCAGGCTGCCGCGGCGGATTTCATCGGAAAGGGTGGCCACCACCTTCTCAGTTAGGCTGCTCATTTATCTATTGACCAATCGGCTGGGAATTCACACGTTGCGTGTGCGAGCGACGTCGTTTGTCGTCTCGACATAGCCATCATAGCGTCAGTCCGAATGAGAACGATTTGAATCTCGTGCTTCGCATGCCGGCGGCGATGACGGGTTGAGCGGATCCAGCCGGCTCAGTCAGCCTAGCTTTCATCATGTCATCGGACGTCTTAATTCGATTGTATTGTTTGAGTGCGGCAACCGTCCTGCGGCGAGGATTTCCCGGTGAATACGGCCCATATGACAGGGTAAACACTCCGTTGGAATCGATGGTTGGAAAGAGGTAGACTGTCATCAGACAACGTATCACGCACTTCGTGCTGGGTCATCCGGCCTGCCCGAATGTGCCGCGTTGCGCTCGATCGGGCCGCCGGAGTGGCCGAACACGGAGACAACCTTGACATCTGCTCTCACCACGGCCGTCGACCCGCTCGAGTCCGCGGTTTCGAAGGTCAAGCGGCACGTGCTGCCGCTTTTTCTGATCATGTTCATCGCGAACTATATCGATCGCGTGAACATCGGCTTCGTCAATGCCCACATGCAGACGGACCTCGGCATCGGCGCGGCCGCTTACGGCCTGGGGAGCGGGTTGTTCTTCGTCGGCTACGCGCTGTTCGAAGTGCCGTCGAACGTGTTGATGCAGAAGTACGGCGCGCGCGCCTGGCTGACGCGCATCATGGGCACCTGGGGGCTGGTCGCGGCCGCCATGGCGTTCGTCTGGAACGACACGTCCTTCTATGTGCTGCGATTCCTGCTCGGCATCGCGGAAGCCGGCTTCTTCCCGGGCGTCGTGTTTTACTTCACCCAATGGCTGCCGCAGAAAGAGCGGGGCAAGGCCGTGGCGGTTTTTCTCTCGGGCTCGGCGCTCGCGTCGGTGCTGTCGGGGCCGATCACCGGCAGCCTGCTGTCGATTCGCGGCCTTGGCTTGCAGGGCTGGCAATGGATGTTTCTCATTGAGGGTGGCTTCTCGATCATGCTGTGCGGTGTCAGCTGGCTGCTGCTGAAGTCGCGCGTTCGCGACGCCACCTGGCTGACAACTGAGGAGCAGAGCGTTCTCGAAAGTGCGATCGCCGCGGAGCAGGCCGAGCGCGAAGCGCACGGCGGCGCGCATCTGCCGGCGATGAAGCTGCTGAAAGACCCGCAGATTCTCCTATTCTGCTTTCTGTACTTTGCGATTCAACTGACCATCTACGCGGCGACGTTCTGGCTCCCGACGATCATTCGAAAAATGGGCGGCCTTTCGGACTTCGAAGTCGGCATGTTCAATACCATCCCATGGCTCATCGCCATGGTCGCGATGTACTGTTTCGCGCTGTTGTCGGCGAAATGGCGTTTCCAGCAGGCGTGGCTGGCGGTGGCGCTCGTCATCGCGGCGTGCGGGCTGTTCGCCTCCACGTCGTCTGATCCGGTGCTGTCTTTCGTCGCCATCTGCTTCTCGGCGATCGGTTTCAAGGCCGCGTCTTCGCTCTTCTGGCCGATTCCGCAGGGTTATCTGGACGCACGTGTGGCCGCCGCCGTCATTGCGCTGATCAACTCGGTCGGCAACCTCGGCGGGTTCTTCGCGCCGGCTACCTTCGGTTATCTGCAACAGCACACCGGTTCGATCACCGGTGGTCTATATGCATTGGGGGTGGCTTCGCTGATCGCGGCGGCGGCCGGCTTCCTGACTCGCAATCGCCGTGTGAACCGCGAAGCGTTGCCGGAGTCTTTGCATAGCAAGGCCCACTGACCGGCGAAAATCATAGACCGTGAATAACGCATTTCCCACTTTCTGTCCGGCACGGGGTGTTGGCGCACTGATCCAGCGCGCGCATGCCCACTTGCCGGCTCACTAACTCAACCGGGTCCATTCTCATGTCCACGAACTCATCCCAATCGAACGCTACGCCGATCGTGACCGAGCTGCGCGTCGTGCCTGTCGCCGGCCGTGACAGCATGCTGATGAATCTGAGCGGCGCGCATGGCCCGTTCTTCACGCGCAACATCGTCATCCTGCGCGATAGCGCCGGGCATACCGGGGTCGGCGAAGTGCCGGGCGGCGAGAGCATCCGCAAGACGATCGACGACGCGCGTGCGCTGGTTGTCGGTCAGTCGATCGGCAATCTTCAAGCGATCCTGAACAAAGTGCGCACGCAGTTCGCCGACCGCGACGCCGGCGGGCGCGGTCTGCAGACTTTCGATCTGCGCACCACCATTCACGCGGTGACCGCACTCGAAGCCGCGCTGCTCGATCTGCTCGGGCAGCATCTGGGCGTCCCGGTTGCGGCACTGCTCGGCGAAGGCCAGCAACGCGACGAAGTGGAAATGCTCGGCTACCTGTTCTATATCGGCGACCGCAAGAAAACCGACCTGCCCTACGAGAGCGGCGCGGAAGGGCGCGACGACTGGGAGCGCGTGCGCACTGAAGAAGCCATGACGCCCGAAGCGGTGGTGCGGCTCGCCGAGGCAGCGCAAGCGCGTTACGGCTTCAACGATTTCAAGCTCAAGGGTGGCGTACTGGCCGGCGACGCCGAGATCGAAGCGGTGACCGCACTCGCGGAACGTTTCCCCAACGCGCGCGTCACGCTCGACCCGAATGGCGCATGGTCGCTCGCGGAAGCGGTGCGTTTGTGCCGCGATCAGCACGACGTGCTCGCTTACGCGGAAGATCCCTGCGGCGCGGAAAACGGCTACTCGGGCCGCGAGGTGATGGCCGAATTCCGTCGCGCGACCGGTTTGCCGACGGCGACCAACATGATCGCTACCGACTGGCGCCAGATGGGTCACGCGATCCAGTTGCAGTCAGTGGACATTCCGCTGGCCGATCCGCACTTCTGGACCATGCAGGGTTCGGTGCGCGTGGCGCAGATGTGCAACGAGTGGGGCTTGACCTGGGGCTCGCATTCGAACAATCACTTCGACATTTCGCTCGCGATGTTCACGCATGTCGCGGCGGCGGCGCCCGGCAAGATCACGGCGATCGACACGCACTGGATCTGGCAGGACGGTCAGCGCCTGACGCGCGAGCCGCTGCGGATCGTCGGCGGCAAGGTCAAGGTGCCTCAGGCCGCCGGCCTCGGTGTCGAGCTGGATATGGACGAGATCGAGAAGGCGCACGCGCTGTATCAGCAGCACGGCCTCGGTGCGCGCGACGACGGCGTGGCCATGCAGTATCTGATTCCGAACTGGAAGTTCGATAACAAGCGCCCATGTCTGGTGCGTTGAGTGTTCCGTGACCTGAGCGGCGGTTCGCGCGGCCGCTCGCTCGAATCCGTGGCTGCGATGCGGTGACGAACGCCTTGTGTGCGTCACCGGCGCGGCTCAACTGCGGCGAAACACAACGTGCGAAATGCGCTGCACGAGCAGCGCGGCCGCCAGGGCCGCCACCGCCGTCAGCCACACACCGATATGAATCGACTGCACCAGTGCATCGCGTGCCGTGTCGATCAGCGCCAGCGTATTGAGCCCCGAGGGTTTCATATCCGCAATCAGCTTCTGGCGTAACGTTTCGTCGATCAGGATGCGCAGATCGACGAAGCGCGGCCGCCATTGCGAGGCGGCCGGCTCGCCGAGCACGCTCATCGTGCGCGTGACGACGTCGCGGTAGTGATGCTGCACCACGGTTGCGACAATGCTGGTGCCGAGCATCCCACCCACCATTCGCGTGGACTGCAGTAGCGCCGTCGTGATGCCGAAGCGTTCGCGCCCGGCAATCTCCTGGCCGAATACGTTCAGATTGTTCAGGATGAAACCCAGGCCGATGCCGACGGCCGCCATCGGCACTTCGATCCACACGTGCGGTGTGTCCGGATTGGCGAACGCCAATGCGATCGCGGCGAACAGCAGCAGCGCGAAACCGGTCGACAGAATCCGCGTGGGCTTCTTCAGGTGAATGACGATGCGCGTATTCAACAGACTGCCGAGCGCAATGCACGCGGCAATCGGCGTCGCGAGCAGGCCCGCCTGTTGCGGCGACAGCCCGAAGCCGCCTTGCAACAGCAGCGGTGCGAAGAAGATCAGCGAGAACATCACGAAGCCGGACAGGAAGCCGAGTACGAAGAGCGTGACGAGTCGCGCATCCTTGAACAGGTCGAGCGGAACGATCGGATGCGTGGCGCGTTTTTCGCACGCCAGCAACGCGATGGCGCCCACGGTCACGAAGGCCGCCAGCGCCAGGTTGCCGGGCGTCAGACCGTCTTTCGGCACGGCTTCGATGAAAGCCTGCAGGCCGCCCAGCACGGCGGCGACCAGCGCCGCGCCCAGCCAGTCGATCTTGACCTCGCCCTCGTGCGGACGCTGGAAATTGGGCAGATGCGCCCAGACGAAATAGAGCGCCGCGGCGCCGACCGGCAGATTGATCAGGAAGGTGGAGCGCCAACCCCAATGCTCGCTCATCCAGCCGCCCAGCGACGGACCCGCCGCGGTGCCGATCCCGTACGCGGCCGCCATCACCACTTGCCAGCGCACGCGTGCGCGCGGATCGGGGAAGAGATCGGGGATCGACGCGAACGCCGTGCCGACCATCATCCCGCCGCCGACCCCTTGCAAGCCGCGTGCGATCACGAGGAACAGCATGTCGTTCGCTACGCCGCAGAGCACTGACGCCACGGTGAACGTGATGACCGCGGCGATCACGAAACGCTTGCGGCCGAAATAGTCGCCGAGACGGCCGAACACGGGAACCGTCACCACCGACGCCAGCAGATACGCGCTGGCAATCCACGCGTAGTACTCGAAGCCATGCAGTTCGGCGACAATCGACGGCAGCGCGGTGCTGACGACGGTCTGGTCGAGTGCGACCAGCATGTTGACGAGGCCGATGCCGAGCATCGCGAGCAGGGCGTTTCGGAAAGGCAGGGCAGTCGCAGTCGCAGTCGAGTTCACGGGTCTGGGAAAGAAGGGCTTTTGAGGGTCGGCGCTGCGCGGCAGGGCGCGGCCAGGGTCTTGATCACTACGATGTCCTATAGTTGTCTGACCTCTCGTCCGCGATTATACGGGTTTTCCCCTAAGCGAAACTATTCCCCATGGTTTCGCCCGGAAAATGCCGTGCATGGCCGGTCGGCGCGGCGCGCGCAGTTTGACATGCGATGTCTGCCAACGCCGCACAGGGCCGGACAAAACCGGGCGAGTGCGGCGAGAAGTCGTCGGGAGGCTCTCAAGAACTGCGGCGCGGTGCCGACAATGCGTACAGAAGATTTGCCTAAGAAAATCTTGCGCGCTCGCGGCGCATCGCGACGGCTTGGCGCGGGAAAACTTCCCGGGATATGTGATAAAAATCAGGTATCTGGCATAGAGCCTGACTGAACGTGCTGTCGGATTGTGATCGCGGATAAGAATTTAACCGAGCGTCGTTTCGCTACGGAGGCGTTGTGATTCGAAACTGGTTTGCCGGCGCGTTGTTTGCAGTGTGTTTCGTCAGCAATGCGTTTGCGGGCGGACCGGATTGTTCCCGGCCGTTTACGCTTGGATTGCATGACCACGGGCTGCTCTATTCGCCCGACACCGATAGCGGCATCGACAAAGACTTCGCGGATGAGTTGATCCGGCGCAGCGGTTGCCAGATCAAGGTCAGCCTGATGTCGCGTGCGCGTATCTGGAAACTGATCGAGTCGGGCGCGCTCGACTTCAGCCTTTCCGGCATCGCGAATGATGAACGCAATCAATATGCTTCGTTTGCGTGGTACTTCAGTAACAAATACTATCTGCTCGTCCGCAAGGATTCCGGCATTCATAACGTCGCGGACTTCGAACGCGATAAGCACGCGCAGCTCGGCGTAATCCGCAGTTTTCGCTACAGCGCGTCAGCCAACGAACTGGTCGACAGACTCACGTCGGAAAACCGCATAAGCCTCGCGGGCGGCCTCGAACCGCTCTACCAGGCGCTTATTCTTCGACAGATCCAGGGCATGATTATCGAGCCCTTCGACTATCCCGCGCTGGATGAGAAAAAGATCCGCGACGTGACGACGATCGTCGAGTTCAACGATCCTTCGGTGCCGCACGGTCTGATCATGTCGAAGAAAGCGCTCCCGGCCGCCGAGCAGGAGAAGTGGCGGGCGCTGGTGGATGAAATGCGCGCCGACGGAACGGTGCGCCGTATTTTCGAAAAGTACTTCAGGCCGGATCTGGCTGAATCCATGGTTAACTTCAAGGCGTCACCGTGATCCGGATGCGCTCTGTCCTGCTGCCGTTGCTGGTGCTATCCGCATCGCTTGGCGTGACGTGGACAGTGTGGGATCACGAACGGCAGGCGACCCGGAAAGAGTTTCGCACGCAGTTCGATTACACCATGAGCGACGCGGTGGGCCGCATCGAACAGCGGATGGCGACCTACGAGCTGATGTTGCGTGGCGTGCAGAGCATGTTCGCCGCGAACGGAGCGATCGATCGTGGCAAGTTCCGGCGCTATGTGAGCGCGCTCAATCTTGATGCGAACTTTTCCGGAGTCCACGCCGTGGGCGTGGTCGAATGGGTGCCCGCCGCGCGTAAGGAGGCCCATATAGCGGACATGCGCGAGGGCGGCGTTCCCGGCTACACGATTCGTCCCGACGGGCTGCGCGAACACTATGCCCCGATCATTCAGCGCGAGCCCTTTGTCGGCCTCGCACGCAGTTCGCCCGGCTTCGACGCCTGGGACGAACCGGTGCGGCGCGCGGCAATGGAGAAGGCCCGCGATTCCGGCATGGCGGTCCTCTCGGGAACGGTGCGCCTTTCGGTCGACATCGACGCGGACCCCCGGCCAGGCTTCATTCTGTATCTTCCGATCTACGCGTCCGGCAAGGCGCAGGACAACCTCGTGCAGCGCCGGGCGAACATTGTCGGTTGGGTCTACACATCGTTCCGTATGCACGATGTGATGGCCAGTCTCTACGGCGAGCAGCCCCCCGGCATTTCACTCTCCATTTACGATGGCGTGAAGCCGTCGGAGGCAGCGCTGTTGCATCGCACGCCGGATGGAAACAACCGGCATGCGCCTGCGCTCATCTCCGCAGACGAATATCTGGTCGTGGACGGACACGACTGGATGCTGTCGATGAGCGCCTCCGACGAGTTTCGATCCCGGTTAGGGCGCAATGCAGAGGTGTTGATTGCGGGGACGGGCACGGGCTTGAGTCTCCTGCTGGCGCTTCTGACCTGGCTCATGATGACCGGGCGGGAGCGTGCCATGCGCCTTGCCTCGGCGATGACGCGGGAGTTGCGTGAGAGCGAAGAGAAGTTTCGCGCCATTGCCGACTGCACGGTGAACCTGGAAATCTGGTGGGGACCGGACGGCAAGCCTCGCTGGATCAACCCCTCGGTTGAGTACTACACGGGCTATACGGTTGCTGAATGCATGGCAATGTCCGATTTCGCCCTCACGCTCATCCATCCGGAGGATCTCCGGCGCGTTGCGCCGGAATTCAAAAAGGGGCTTCAGGGCTCTCGCGGCGACGATCTCGAGTTTCGTTGCGTACGCAAGGATGGATCGGTCCTCTGGCTGTCGGTCTCCTGGGTGCCGATTAGCAATCAACGGGGCGACTTCATCGGTTTTCGTACGAGCGGCCGCGATATCACGGAGCGCAAGAAGTCGGAGGAGAAAATCCGGGAACTGGCCTTCTACGATACGCTGACCCGCCTGCCCAATCGCGCGCTTCTTCTGGACCGCCTGAGGCAGTCGATGGTGGTCAGCCGGCAGAACAAGGTTTGCGCCGCCCTCATGTTCATCGATCTCGACCACTTCAAAACACTGAACGATACGCTTGGGCATGACAAAGGCGATCTGCTGCTGCGCCAGGTCGCGTATCGCCTGTCGAGTAGTGTCAACGAAGGCGATACGGTCGCCCGGGTCGGCGGCGACGAGTTCGTTGTCGTGCTGGGCAATCTGAGTCTGGACAAGGCCGAGGCGACAATGGAAACCGTGGCGGTGGGAGAAAAAATTCTCGCCGTGCTGGGCTGTGCCTACGAGCTCAACGGTGTCCAGTTTCGAAGCACCGCCAGCATCGGGGTCACCGTATTCAATGGGGAGCAGACGTCCACCGACGAGCTATTCAAGCAGGCCGATCTCGCCATGTATAAATCGAAGGAGCGCGGCCGCAATGCCATGTGTTTCTTCGACCCGACGATGCAGACGGCCGTACTGAGACGAGCCGAACTGGAGGTGGGCCTGCGCAGCGCCATCGAGGAGAACCGCTTTGTCCTTCACTATCAGGCGCAGGTCGTCGACGGCGATCACATAACCGGGGCGGAGGCGCTGGTGCGCTGGGCGCATCCCGAGCGCGGCCTGATACCGCCGGGTGAGTTTATCCCGCTCGCCGAGGAGTCGGGGCTGATTCTCGAAATGGGGCGAGCGGTATTGGTGTCCGCGTGCACCCAGCTGGCCCTGTGGGCGACGCAGCCGCCAATGGCGCATCTGTCCATCGCCGTGAACGTCAGCGCCCGGCAATTCCGCGAACCCGACTTCGTTGACAGTGTGCTCGCGGTCATCAACCGGACAGGGGCGAGGGCGGACAGGCTGAAGCTCGAGCTGACCGAAAGCGTTCTCGTTGAAAACGTGCAGGACATCATCGAGAAGATGAGCGCGCTTCGTGCGCGAGGCGTGACTTTCTCGCTGGATGACTTCGGGACGGGATACTCTTCGCTCTCTTACCTGAAGAGATTGCCGTTGGACCAGTTGAAGATCGACCGGTCGTTCGTGCGCGACATTCTGGTCGACTCCAACGACGCCGACATCGCGAGAACGATCGTGGCGCTTGCCCGAAGTTTCAACCTGGGGGTCATCGCCGAAGGCGTCGAAACGGAAGCGCAACGGGATTTCCTCGCGGTGGCAGGATGCCATGCCTATCAGGGTTTCCTCTTTTGCAAGCCGCTTCCGATTCAGGGTTTTGAACAGTTTGTAAATCTGTTCAGCGCCCGGAACCGGGGGGAAATCCACTCGACGGGGAGCGACGAGCGAAACGTCGGTTCGGGTACGGTAACCTGACCCATCCGTCTCTCATCAGTCTCTTTATGGCGCCCCAATCCTGGCTAACGTAATCGCCCGTTCGGGACAGGCCGTCACGCACAAGCCACATGCGCGGCACGCGTCGGCGTTTGGCGTGTACGCGACTTTCATGCCGTGCACGCGCAGCTTGAATTTGTGCAGCGTGCCCAGTTGCTGGTAGTCGGCGGTATCGATCCTGCGGATGTCGAAAACGTCCTCGGGACAGACTACTGCGCAATCGCCCTTGCCTTCGCACCGTTTCAGGTTGACCACGGGAGCAATCACGCCGGCGGGCTGTTTGCATGCGGATGTCGAAGCGTTGCTCATGTGCGGTCCTCCGGGCGCTTGCCGTCGGCGGACGAGAGGCTCTTCTGAAAATTTTCACGTTCCTCGGGCGTCATCCGTTCCCACCGGCGCCAATGCCGGCGTCCGTGGCAGCCGCCGTGTCCGCGAAATCCGCCAAACAGAATCCGGCTCAGAACCAGCAGGCCCATCGCGTGCAGATAATCGATCGAACGGCCACCGATGAAAAGCGCCGGGACAACCCAATTCCATAGCGCCATCACCATCCATCCCAGCACGGCAATGCCCACCAGAACCAACAGTGCCTTGCCGAAGCATTTCAGTCTGAAACTCATCTATCTGCTCCTTTAGATATCCAGTTCGTCATACACGGCTTGCAGGCGAACGCGCAGATGCAGGACCGCGTAACGCTTGCGCGCCAACAACGTATTCACGCCGACACCGCTTTCGGATGCCAGCTCCTTGAAGCTGCGGCCTTCCAGTTCATGCGCGACGAACACATCGCGTTGATCTGCCGGCAACTCGTTGAGCGCGTCTTGCAACGCCTCCAGCAGCACCGACCTTGCGTAGACGGCTTCCGGGCCGGCGTCGGTCGCCGGCAGGGCGAGATCCAGTCGATACTCGGCGTCGTCGGAATCGCCGGCCAGGTCGGTCAGCGCTTCCTCCCGGTGCTTGCGAAAGCGGTCGATGATGCGGTTTCGCGCCACGCGGAACAGCCACGCGCTAACCTGTTCGATCGGCGCGGGGAGGCGGTAGGCTTGCACGAACTCGTGAAATACATCCTGCAAGATGTCTTCAGCGTCGCCCTGATCGTGCACGCGACGCCGGATGAAATTCCCGAGTTTCGTACGCTCACGCAACACAGTTGCAGTGATGTCGGTATCTCGTTCGATCATCGATTTCGGGGGGCGCGGCGGTTCCATACGTCTGTAGACGATTCACGATCGGAAATATTGTCGGCGACGAGAAAAATGGCGTGACTGCCGGGTGGCGGGGGTGTTCGGTCCGAAGACGGCGACATCGGCCGTGCGCTGCACTATGGAGCCTGGAACCGTTCCGCCCGGAAACGATGTGGATGGAGGCCATCTGGATGCCATCGTCGCCGCGCATTGATGCGGAGTATGTCAGAGTATCGACTCTCACTCGTGGAGCGACCCAGCATGACCCAACTACCGATTGCCGACCGATGGTTCGAACTCAAACGCATCAGCGACGACATCACGCTGCTCCGCGAGCCTCATGTCGTCCCGTTGATGCGTTGCAATATCTGGCATGTGCGCGGCCGTGACCGGGATCTGATGATCGACACGGGGATGGGCATCGTCAGTCTTCAGGAGGCCGCAAAGCACCTGCTGCAGAAGAACGTCACCGCCGTGGCGACGCACACGCATTCGGACCATGTCGGCGGACATCACGAGTTCGAACACACGCTGGTTCACGAACTGGAGGCAGACAACCTGCGTGCGCCGCGCGAGCGGGGCACCCTTCTGGCTTCGGTTTTGGGCGGCGACGCCATTCGCCGGTATCGCGAAGCGGGCTATCCGTTCGACGGCGATCTGATCACGGCTCTTCCCAGCGCCGATTACGCGATGTCCGACTATCGCGTGCGGGCTGCAACGGTCACCGAGATCGTCAAGGAAGGGAACATCGTCGATCTCGGCGACCGGCATTTCGAGGTCCTGCATCTGCCCGGCCACTCGCCGGGCAGCATCGGCCTATGGGAAGCGGCATCCGGCACGCTGTTCTCGGGCGATGCGATCTACGACGGCCCGCTATTGGATGAGATCGGCGGCGCGGATATTCCGACCTATGTGCGCACCATGAAGCGCCTGCGCGAATTGCCCGTGCAAGTGGTTCACGCCGGGCACGACGAAAGCTTCGGGCGAGAACGACTGGTCGAGTTGGTCGACGCTTATCTGGCCAAACGCGCGTGAACGGGAAGCGACGCGCATCTTCGCCAGGATAGCCGGCATACCGTTGTCGGCGATGTTGATCGGCGCGCCGCCGTCCGGAATGACGCTGTACGCGCCGGACACCGAAAAAATTCGACGAGCCGCTGCTTAGCCCGGATTGATGTCGTCCTGGCTGCGGCGTGTCGTGCGGGGGCCGAGAATCCGCAATGTGATCGCGACGACCAGCAGCGCGGCGGCGATGACGCCGAACATAGCGCCTGCTCCTTGCTGATTCAATACGGGGAGCAATACGAAAGGCAGCATGCCGCTGACGATGCGGGACAACGAGTACGTACTGCCGATGGCGGTTGAACGTACGCTGGCTGGAAAGATCTCGGACTGGTAGACATGGTACGCATTGCTGAATACGTTCGAAGCGCATGTCGTCAACACACCAAAGAGAACAATCATCCCCGAGTTGTTGGAATACGCAAATCCCAGGCCGAAAACTGCAATGGACAATATGGCGCCGATCACCAGTGTGCGGCGTTCTATCCAGTTGAGTAGTGGGATCGAAAGCAACGATCCGACCGGGTAGCCGAGAAACGACAACGCGATAAAAAGCGTTCCGTCAGTGACCTCGAAGCCACGGCTTTTCACCACGGTTGCAGCCAGTGTGCCAAAACCATAGTAGCCAAATCCTTGCAGCAGATGGAAGATGGTCAACATCAGGTAGCGCCTGTTGTAGGGCGGGCGGCGCAGCAAGGCAATGCGCTCGCCTAACGTCATCGGCTTGCGCTTGACGGTCGCTTCAGGGGAGATGGTCGATACCGTCACCCCGGCACTGGCGGCAAAGCGCCGGAGCATGGCATGAGCTTCCTCGACACGGCCCTGCGCCAGTAGCCAGCGCGGGCTTTCGGGCAACTTATGTTGCACGAGCAGAACCAGTACCGCGCCCAGGCTGCCGATGACCAGGATAACGCGCCAGCCCGCCACGGCCCCGAAGTGAAGAGGATTGAGCCAAAGCGCGAGGAATCCCACCAGCGGCACGGCGACATACGACGTGGTGTACGCCCATGCGGCCATTCGCCCGCGGCGTTCCTTAGGCAGGATCTCGGACAGGAAGCTATCGGCCACGGGATAGATCGCCCCTACGCCGATGCCGGTAAGGAAGCGGCAGATCACCAGCATCTCGGCGTTGACCGAGAATGCACCGACCAGCGAAAAGCCGCTGTACCAGATCAGATTGAATAAGAAAGCCTTACGCCGGCCGATTCGGTCGGCCATGCTGCCCAGAAAAAATGCCCCAAAGAACATGCCGATAAACGCCGAAGCCAGCAGCAGCTTGAAGTCCGTGCTGTGCCTGTCGATACCGTATTCCCCCTGCAATGCCGCACCGATTGAGCTGACAAGGAAAATCTCGAACATGTCGAAGAACAAGCCTATGCCGATCACCCACACCACAAATCGATGCAGCGAACCCGCCGGCATGTTGTCCATCCAGCCGCCCAGCGTCGTGGCTTTGGCATGCAGGGCAGGTGTGTCGCTAGCTACGCCCGGTTCGGGTGAAGCCATGCGAGAATGAGCGGTCGCGCTGCCGCCCACGTCCAGATTTCGGGTGTTCATGTTTGTCTCCGTTTCTTTGTTCGTGGGTCGGCTTATGCGCCGTTCACCACGTTGATCGGCGCGAAGCATGGGCGCGTCGATAAGGTTGCGAGTTGTCGCCGTGAGCAGCGTGGGCCGCAAAATCACGTTGCTCGGATCGCCAGGCGGCATGTGAAAATCGCGGGGTCGTGGATTGCGGGGTGTCATCGCATCATCCCATCGGCTCGGAAATCTCGATCAGATTCAGATCGGGATCCCGCACATAGACGGAACGAATCTTCTGCGTGGCGCCGGTGCGCGCAACCGGGCCTTCGACGATCGGCCATTCGCAGCGGGCCAGATGCGCAATCACGTCGTCGAGCGGCACGGTGGCGATGAAGCACAGGTCGAGCGCGCCCGGCACGGGAACATGAGCCTTCGGCTCGAATTCGGCGCCGCGCACGTGGACGTTGATCTTCTGATTACCGAAGCGAAATGCGCTACGTCCTTCGCCAAACGTCTCGAGTTGCATCTGCAAGACCTCGGTGTAGAAGCGCTTCGTTGCAGCGAAATCGACGCAGGTGAGGACGAGGTGATCGAGGTGGTCGATGAGTGCCATGTCATGCTCCGGATGAAAATACGCGTTGTTCCGGCAGGCCGTCGGCGGCGATGCAAGGCATCGAATGCAGATCCAGCCGCTGGCCGGCCTTGAGCAACTGGCTCGGCACGTCGTGGCCGATCAGCCCCGGAAGCAGGGCGGAGGCGGACAGCACGGCGGCGAGATCCACGCCGGTGTCGTAGCCGTCGAGCTCGAGCATATGCACCAGTTCTTCCGTGCAGACGTTGCCCGTTGCACCCGGCGCGTAGGGGCAGCCGCCGAGACCGCCGAGCGACGCGTCGAAGCGGTCGACGCCGGCTTCCAGCGCGGCGAGCGTGTTGGCGAGCGCCATGCCGCGCGTGTTGTGAAAATGCAGCGTGAGTTCGAGCGCGGCGAAGCGCTCGCGGGCGGCGGCGCACAGCGCGCCAACCTGCGAGGGGTAAGCCATGCCGGTGGTATCGCACAACGTCACGCCGTGCACGCCGAGATCGGCGAAGCGCTGCATCCAGTCCAGCACGTCAGCCTGATCGATATCGCCTTCCATGGGGCAGCCCATCGCCGTGGACAACGATACGTTGATCGCCACGCGCGTTTGCTTGACGACTCCGATTACGTCGCGCAACTGGGCGAACGACTGCTCGCGGCTCATGCGCAAGTTCGCGCGGTTGTGGCTCTCGCTGACCGACATCACGAGATTGACTTCATCGACGCCGCACGACAGCGCGCGCTCCGCGCCGCGCAGGTTCGGAACGAGCACGGTGTAGACAACGCCTGCACGTCGCGCGATCCGTTGCATCACCGCCTCGGCGTCGCGCAAGGCGGGAATCGCTTTCGGCGAGGTGAACGAAGTCACTTCGATCTTGGCGTATCCGCACGCGCTCAGACGATCGATCAGTTCGATCTTGGCATCGGTGTCGACGAACCTCGCTTCGTTCTGAAAGCCGTCGCGGGTGGCGACTTCCTGGATAGACAGACGCTTGCCGCTCATGCAGTGCTCCTGGTCAGATGATGCCGCGGGCGCGCCAGGCGTCGCGGGTCGTGGTGTCGATGCCGAGGTTGTCCAGCACTCTGTCGGTGTGCTGGCCGAGCGTGGGCGCGGACGTGTTCACCGTGCCTGGCGTCGCGCTCAGCTTCGGGACGATGCCGGGCAGTTGCACCGGCGTGCCATCGGGGAGGCGGGCGTCGAGAATCATGTCGCGTGCGTGGTAGTGCGGGTCGCTCGCAATGTCGGCGATATCGTAGATTTTTCCGGCGGGAATGCGTGCGTCATTGAGCGCGGCGAGCACGTCGTCGAGCGTGCGGTCCAGCGTCCAGTCGGCGATCGCGGCATCCAGCCGGGCGACGTGCCTGACGCGGCCATCGTTCTGGGCGAGTGCGGGATCGTCGGCGAGGTCCTGGCGGCCGATCAGTTCCATCAGACGCCGGAAGATACTGTCGCCATTGCCGGCGATCAGCGCATATTTGCCGTCGCGGCAGCGATAGGCGTTCGACGGAGCGATCCCGGGCAGGCTGCTGCCCGCCGGTTGGCGCACGGAGCCGAACGCCGAGTATTCGGGCAACAGGCTTTCCATCATGTTGAAGACCGACTCGTAGAGCGCGACGTCGATCATCTGGCCCGCACCGCCGTTGTGGTCGCGATGGCGCAACGCGAGCAGGATGCCGATCACGCCATGCAAGGCCGAGAGGGAATCGCCGATGGAGATACCCACGCGCACGGGCGTGCGGCCGGTTTCGCCGCTTAGATGCCGCAGGCCGCCCATCGCTTCGCCGATCACGCCGAAGCCGGGTCGGTCGCGGTAGGGACCGGTCTGCCCATAGCCCGACACCCGCAGCATCACGAGGCCAGGATTGAGCGCGTGCAGTTCATCCCAGCCGAGGCCCCATTTTTCGAGCGTGCCGGGACGAAAGTTTTCGATCAGCACGTCGCTTTGCGCGACCAGTTGGCGCACCACGTCCTGGCCTTCGGATGAGCGAAGATCGAGCGTGACGGATTCCTTGTTGCGCGATTGCGCCGCCCACCAGACCGAGGTGCCTTCATGCAGCAGGCGCCATTTGCGCAACGGGTCGCCCGTGCCGGGCGGTTCGATCTTGATGACATGCGCGCCGAATTCGGCGAGCATTTTTCCAGCAAAGGGACCGGCGATGAGCTGGCCCATTTCAAGCACGCGAACGCCTTCTAACGGCTTCGTCATGGTTGTCTCCTTGCAAACGTCGTTCTCTTGACGCGTACTTTGCGACAACCCGCGTGTGCTGAAAATCAATGGTTTCTCAATGACCCTTTCCGTTCCGGAAAGGGTCGGCGAGCTTAACCGTCTGTGCTGTCTGTTCGGCCGGTCATGAAGTCGAGGAAGCGCAGCGCTTCGGGCGACAGTGTTTCGCGCGACAGCGTGCCGATCCACAAGGTGCGATGCGCCCACGCGTCGGTGAGTTTCACGGCGCGCAGGCCTGCCGCGAGAATGTCGGCGCGCACGGCGCCCTCGGGTAAGACGCCGATGCCGAGCCCGTGCTCGATCATCCGGCAGATGCCGTCGAAGCTATGCACCTGGATGCGCAGCTTGAGTGTGCGGTCCGCGCTGAATGCGGCATCGAGCAGGCGCGCGAGCAGCGAACTGCCTTCGTTCAGGCCGACGTACTCGAAGTCGAGCGTATCGGCGAAGGCGACTTCCTCGACGGCCGCGAGGGGGTGGCCGTTCGGCACCAGCAGCACGAGCTTGTCCTGACGATAGGCGGCCTTGTCGATGCCCGGCGCCAGGACGTTGTCCGCGAAGATGCCGATGTCGGCGGTGCCGTTGCGGATCGCTGCGACGATATCGTCGCTCAAGCGCTCCTCGAGCGATATCTTCACGCTGGGGTTGCCGGAGAGAAACGCCTGCACGTCGTGCGGCAGGAACTGGATGATCGCTGACGTGTTGGCCCAGACCCGCACGTGTCCACGCACGCCGGCGGCGTAGTCGCTCATTTCGTTGGCCATCCGGTTCACGCGGTCGGCGACTTGCCGGGCATGGGCGAGCAGCCCCTTGCCGGCGGCAGTCAACTCGATGCCGCGCGGCCGCCGCAGCATGAGCGTGCAATCGATGCTGCGCTCAAGATCCGTCATGCGCTTGCTGACCGCCGACAAGGTCATGCAGGTGCGCTCGGCCGCTTTTGTGAGGCTGCCGAGTTCTGCTACGACGACGAAAAGGCGTAGCGACTGCAGGTCGTAGTGAGAGGAGCTGGTCATGGCTGTGTGGCGTTTGGCGCGCTGGAAGTCGGTAGCGCTGCGCGTCGGATGCTGGCCCGGCGCAGTGGACTGACTTCGGGACCGACTTCGGAGCCGACTTCGTGTGAAGCATAGCAGGGAGCGGGGAGCCGGCGGTCTGGCCGGTGCCGGACGCTGCTGGACATACGATGCGTGGGCCGCTTCACATCGGAACGTGAAGCGGCCCACGCATCATAGTAAGCTTGCTTTACGACGACGTTCTCTCTCGCTACGCCATCATCCGGAAAACGTATGGACGCACTCATCTTCGCGGCAGCGCCATCTCGGGCCATAAACTATCGCTACGCAAGCCCGATCCAATGACGCGCCGCGCGTGGTGGATTTATCGTGCGGTCATGTGCGCGAGCATCGGCGGCGCCGGATTGCTTGTGTGTATGCGTGCCGCCGCGGCAGAGGGCGAAGGCGCCGTCACGCTGTACGGCGTATTGGACACCAGCATCGAAGTGACCAATCCCGGCTCGGGATGGGCCGCGCGTCTTGACTCCGGCGCCTATCGGGGCTCGCGGGTCGGGCTGCGCGGCAGCGAGCCTATCGGTGCCGGCACCGCGGTGGTGTTCGTGCTGGAGAACGGCTTCGGCAGCAACGACGGCTCGCTTCAGACACCCGGGGTCCTCTTCAATCGCCAGGCATGGATCGGGACGCGCGGCGCGTGGGGCGAGGTCAGGGTGGGGCGGCAGTACTCGCCGCTCTACATACCGTTCAAAGGCAGCCTCGATGCGTTTGGTGCCGGCACGATTGCGTCAGGACTCAACAACCTGTCGAAGATCACGCCGTACGCGAATAACGCGATCACGTATCTCTCTCCACTGCTTGCCGGATTCGACGGCACGGTCATGGTCGCAACGCGCGATCCATCGGAAAACGACGGGAACGGCATCGACGGATACTACGTGACGGCCGAATATCAGATCGATACGCTGAAGCTGCTCTACGCACGTCAGCAGACGCATGGCATTGGCGCACTGCGTGCGAACCTTGGCGGCGCAACGTACGGCACCGAAAAAATCCGTGTATGGCTCGCATTCTTCAACGGCGATGGGGGGACGCCGCGCTATCACGGCGCGGGCGCTTCCCTTTCGGCTCAATACAGTTTGTCGCCGCACGTCCGGGCGTCTGCCGGCTATGCGCACGTGCGCGATTTCACCCGGGCGGGGGCGAGCGCCGACCAGTTCAGTGCGGCCTTCGAATATGATCTTTCGCGCACCATGCTTTTCTATTTCAGCGCGGCCTATCTGTCGAATCACGACGATGCGCAATTTACCCTGCGCGGTGTCAACGTAACCGGGCTGCCGGTCGCGTATCCTGGGGCGCCGGTCAAGGGCGTGCAGCTTGGATTGATCGAGCGATTCTAGTCGGCGCGACAGCCCTCGCGCGACCGCGTTCGGGCTTGCACAATTCGCGTGCAGGCGACAGGCGACGTACGGATCTCCGTTGTGAGCGATCGATCACCTGCTGCAGCGAACGCCATGCGGTGTCCGAGCATGAGCGATACTGCATGCAGTGCGCCTCCGCTTCGAGCGATCTGAGCGTCACCGTACAGACTCACCGGGTCGGCCGTTCGATTCTGGGATCTCGACGATCTGCTGTCTCATGTTCTCGAGCTTCCCGGGCCATCCAGCAAAACGATCACGCGACGACGATGAAACTGTCCGCTCTCCGCATGTTGACCGCCATTGCGTCGCTGGGTGCGGGATTTTCTGCAGCCGTGTGCAATGCCTACGCGCTCGATGCAAAGCTGGACTGCCGGTCGAGCCCGCATGATTTCATTGCTCCGCTTCTGGACGGGCAGTCGATCGATCCCAAGCCGATGCGCATCGAAGCGAACTCGGTCAACGCGTTTCGTCCCGCCCGCGGCAGCGACCTGATGGCATTCGGCTTTCATGTCCATGCCGTCTTCGGGTATGAGCAAAACGATCCCATTTTCAAACAAGGCAGCGGCCAACCGGTTACGCACCCGACGTACGGCGTGGTGGTGACCGGCTCTGCCGCGTCGGTCGAGGCGAGCGTACGGCGGGCCGGCAGCGATGCGGTCGTTCGCGACGTCGTGCCACTTTTTCTCACGGCCGTTTTCTGCAACGGGCGTTGAGGTCCGTACTCATTGAGGCCCGTACTTCTGCCGATCGATCAGCGCTTCGCCCACGCGGCGGCCGTGGCAACCGCGAAGTCCCGGTAGGATCGCGGCTGCCTCCCGAGCAACGCAGCCAGACGATCGACTTCCGCTTTCGAAGCGACTGCGCCGTCCTGTTGATAGCGGCGCATCATCAGGCGCATATCGTAGGCAAGCCAACCTGGCGCGACTGCCTTGAGACGCTGTTCGAGGGTGTCGAGATCGTCGCCGCCGTAGCGGACCGGACGTCCCAGCGCCTCGGCCCAGATCGCAACAATGCTCTCCGAAGTCAGCGCGTCAGGGCCGACGAGTTCGTACGTTTCACGCGGCAACGGATTGGCGGCGCGCTCGCGGCGCAGGAGTTCGCGTGCCGCGGCTTCGCCGATATCGCGGACGTCGACCATGGAGATACCTTGACCGCCAATCGGCATGCCGTAGACACCGTGCGTCAGCAGCGGGTCTTTCTGCCTCACGTCGTTCTGGATGAAATAGGCGGGACGCAGCACCGTCGCCGGCAGGTCGCAGTGTTCGATCATGCGCTCGACCGCGTGCTTGCCGGTGAAGTGCGGTACGTCGACGTACTCCGCGCCCTTGAAAACCGACAGATAAACCAGGCCTTTCACGCCGGCCTCCCGCGCGACGCTCAGGGTCTGCAGCGCCTGTGTCAGCTCGTCCGCGGCGTTGGGAACCAGCAGGAACAGCGTGCTGACACCGTCCAATGCACGCCGCATCGAGTCGATGTCGGACAGGTCCCCCTTGACTGCGGTGACGCCAGTGGGGAATTGGGCCTTTTCCGGCGAGCGGGTCAGTGCGCGCACGTCGGCGCCGCTGCCGTTCAGATGGTCGAGAACCTGCTTGCCGATCACGCCGGTGCTGCCAGTTACGAGGATTGCCATGACTTTCTCCTGGGGTTGAATGGACTGGGTTAGTCCGTGAGACGAACAATAGTCGTTCCACTGAATGGCAGAAAGTGCCAGAATTCAGACACCTCGTCTCGTATATGGAACGATCATGGATTTGACTTCGCTCGCGGATTTCAATGCCGTGGCCCTGCACGGCGGTTTCGGGCCGGCCAGCCGTGCTCTCGACCGTCCCAAGGCCACGCTGTCGCGGCGCGTAGCCGAGCTGGAAGAAGACCTCGGCGTGAGGCTGATTGAGCGGGGCGCGCGCAGGCTGCGTCTGACCGAGGAAGGTCTCGCACTCCACGAGCGCACGCGGGGGCTCATGACGGAGATTCAGGAGGCGGGCGAAGCGGTCGCGTCGCGTGCGCCGGTGCCGCGCGGACGCTTGCGCATCAGCGCGCCGGTCGTCTTCGCGCACGTCGTGCTGTGTCAGATCGCTGCGCGCTTTGCACTGGCCTATCCCCAGGTCGAGCTCGAAGTCATCGCGGAAGACCGCGTCGCGGATCCGGCGGAGGACGGTTACGACCTGGTGATCCGTGTCGATCCGCCAGCTGACGAGCAGCTCGTCGGGCGGCGCATTCTCGGCGATGAGCGCCTCGTGGTCGCTTCGCCGACCTTGTCGATACCTTCGACACGCTCGATACCTTCGATGCCTGCAGGCGAAGCCGACGTGCTGCAGGTGCCGGCGGTCATGTCGGTCGCGGCGCCGTCCGGCGTGCTCTGGAACATGCGCACGGCAGGCGGCGATGTGAGGGTCATCAAACCGATGCCAGTGCTGCGGATGTCATCGCTGCTGATGGTGCGCGAGGCTGTGCTGCAAGGTGTGGGTGTGGCGCTCCTGCCGCGCCTCCTGGTCGAACAGGATGTGTCGGCGGGACGACTGGCTTGTTGGGGCGCGGAGGCGGGTTCGCCCGTGGAAATCTGGGCGCTTTATAGTTCGCGCCGTTTGCTGAGCGCCAAGGTGCGGGCGTTCATGGACATGCTGAAACCGGACTCAGCCAGGTTCTGACGGGCCGCTCCCTGAATAAGGCAACCTTCAGCGCACACGAAGTCGTCATGCCACTGGCGCACACTCGCGCGAGAATCGTTTCGAGCACAAGCAAGGCAAAAATATGAGCGATACTCGCGGGCTTGCGAATGGCCGGCAGAAATATGCCTGCTGAATTTCCCACGTTTTGTGGTTGAAGACTCACGATGATTCGTCTCATCGGGGGCAACTGTCAGGAGAGCGCCACTTATGATCAAGAAATGGATTCGTGCTGTATTGCTTGGTGTACTGATCATTGCGATTGCGCCGCTGTGTCAGGCGCAATACACGACGGACTGGCTGGCGAACACATTCGGAACCCAGGCCGCTCACGTGGGCAATGCCGCGCGCTCGATGTGGGTGGCGCCCGAAGGCGTGATCTATACGGCATCTCTATGGGACGAGAACACGGGTGGCGTCGCGATCTACCAGAACGGCAAGAGCATCGGTTCGATTGGGATCAACAGCGAGTTTCAGGGTGGGGCCATCACGGGGAATGCCACGTCGATTTTCGCCGCCTTGCAGTACAGCACCGCGTACGGCAGCGGGGCGGTAGGGCGATACAACCGCGCGACTCAGAAACGCGATCTCCTCCTTTCCGTGAGCGCCTGGAACGCCGTCAAGCATGCCGACGTCATCACCGGACTCGCAACGACCGGGTCTCTTCTCTATGCGAGCGACTTCCCGGGCAATCGCGTCCGGGTCTACACCACCGACGGCGCATGGCAGCAGGACATCAGCGTCTCGGGTCCTGGCGCGCTTGCTCTGGATAGCGCGGGAAATCTCTGGGTAGCGCAGCAAAGCGCGGCTGCGATCGTCGAATTCAGTGCAGCCGGTGCGACGCTGAACACGATCCAGATGCCCGCGGCTTCGCGGCCGTCCGCGCTGTACTTCGACCCATCGTCGGGACAGCTCATGGTCGGCGATCAAGGTCCCGACATGAATATCAAGCTCTACAACGTCTCGGGCACGCCGACCCTGGTCGGCACGTTCGGCATTCAGGGCGGCTATCTCGACGGCACCACAGGCGTCAAAGGCCAGGTCGGCGACAAGCGCTTCACCCGTGTTGCCGGGATCGGCAAAGACGCAGCCGGCAATCTGTATGTGCTCAACAACCCGTGGGGCGGCGGCTGGGATCTTGGCCGCAACGGCGGCACCGACATTCACGCGTATGACAGTGCAGGCAATCTGCAATGGAAACTTCAGTCTCTCAACTTCGAGGCGGTCGCAGCACCGGACCCGGTTACGGATGGCGCCTACTTCTATGGCGGCACCAACATTTACACCGGCACCGCGGGTGGCACTTTCGTCGCGAACACCGTCGACCCGTTCAGCTATCCGTCCGATCCACGCCTCAACATGAACGATACGCAGCGTGACGAGCATTTCGGTCAGCTCGTCAGCGTCGGCGGGAACCGGATCCTCGTCGCGTCCGGTCAGAACCCCGGCATCTTTTACTTCTTCCATTTCAATGCGGCGAGCGGCTATATCGCGATTCCGGACGCGTCGATTCCAGGTCCTGCGTTCAATACGACGCGACAGATCACGGGTGGATTCTGCATCGACAGCAGGGGAGACATATGGGCCGGTCTGGACAGGACGAATCATATCTACCACTACCCGCTGGTCAGCTTCGATGGCACCGGCAAACCCGCATGGGGACCAGGCATTGCCATCTCCATTCCACAGAGCATCCGGCCGTTGACGCGCATCATCTATCTGCCGGAGAGCGACACCATGATTCTCGCGCAAGGGATCGCCGGGAGCTGGGACTGGACGGCGATTCAATCGAGGATCGAGGTGTATCACGGCTGGAGCGCGGGCAACACCACAAAGCCCGATCCGGTGATCAACCTTACCAGTGCCAATCCGAAGTCGATCACGGCAGCAGGGAACTATCTCTTTGTCGGTTACGTGCATACGGTGCCCAACATCGACGCCTTCAATCTCACAACGGGTCATCTCGACACGACGCTGATCAACTCGAGTGCGGGCGCCGTGGACGTGGGCAACGACGTGGATGCGATGTATGGCCTGAGGGCATACCTGAGATCGGCCGGTGAGTACGTGATCACGAAAGACAACTACAACGGTTCCAGCGTCATTGTTTATCGCTGGACGCCTTGACCGGTTCACTGCGAGGCGATGCCCGGACGAAGAAAGATGCGGTGCGCGTTCCACGTTTCGTTGAATTCGCATCGTTCAGCTCTTGCTGTCTTTGTTCCTCGCGCTGGCTCGTATTGATATTAATAATATAAAAATCGGCCGCGCCATTCCTTGCATGGACCGATTTATTTTTCTTCGAAACAAAGTCGAAGACCTGCGTTTTCCGCGCCCCGGTGAGGCAGAGATTTTCCATTTTCATCGCTTTGGAAAATCATCGGGAGCATTTGCCGGAAGATTCTTTGAACTACTACTTATCGTTCATGGTCGCGGCGACATTACACGGATGAAACGTTTATAATTCGTCTGCCAAAACTCTGCTGTAAGTAATGCCGAGCGAGCGCCGGAAGCGGAATCGATCAAGTAAAGGTTTCGTGGACAGGCGTTTTCGCGGCGCTGGATCAGCGTCCATCAAACGAACGGGTTGCGAATAAGTCGAGCGACTTTGACGCGATCCGTCAGCGATTTTAACGGGTGTCCCGTTGCCGCAATTGGGCTCGAAACCTAATTGGTTTCGAGTTCATAACGCGTCTTCCATGTCCTTGATTCTGCCCGACTGACATCGAGGATACCGGGTTTGCCATCAATCACTGATAGAACTTCATCACGCAAAGATTTTTTGTTAATAGTAAGGATGACGTAATTTTTATCTGTCGATCGGTGACGGATAAAAATGCTGGATGCGCCGTCGCCTGGCGGCGGTCAGCGCGCGTTCGAATGTGCAACGGTATCTGCCGGCGGACGTGGAGCATGAGAAGCGCGAGCTTCATCGGCAATGAACGCAATCGTCGCGTTCGCCGCTTCAATTCTCTCTGTACTCAAGAACGCCAAAGCGGGACGGCTTAGATCGATCTTGCTCAATCCTCGGGGACAACCTGGTTTTTAGCGATACACACGGACAATGACGAGAAACTTCAAACTTTTGGGGGTTGCCGCAGCAACCGTGTTTGCATGGTTTGGTGCAGAAAACGCGCAGGCTGCTACGAGCACCATCACCGTTGCCGGACTGCAATACACGTTGTGCGCACAGGAGAACGGCACCTGCAAATTCCTTGGGACTGGCTCGGTGGTGTTCGGTGCAGTTCCGCCCACCTCGCCGTCTGTCATGCTGACGGCCCCCGCCACCTTTAGCAACGGCGTTGGATGCTACGTCGGCGCGGTCTCGCAGACAGATCCCGCATACGGCTATGACAAATCATGCTGGGTGAGAGCGGTTGCCGCGAGCCCGACTCCGACTCCGACTCCGACTCCGACTCCGACTCCGACTCCGACTCCGACTCCGACTCCGACTCCGACTCCGACTCCGACTCCGACGCCGACGCCGACGCCGACGCCGACGCCGACGCCGACGCCAACGCCAACGCCAACGCCAACGCCAACGCCGACTCCGACTCCGACTCCGACTCCGACCCCGACTCCGACGCCGACGCCAACGCCAAGCAGCGCAACCCTCTCATGCGGCACGCCCACGCACACGGCAGGCGGAACCGCCAACGGCGTGATCAGCGCCGACACGCCCACCACCGACGGCATGCGCATTTTCCAGAACAACGCACCGTTCAAGCTCGCGATCACGACGAACGCGCCGAGCGCGGATACGGTTGTCTGGTCCGTGGCCGATTCGACCGGTGCGATCAAGGCGCAGGGTAGTTTTGCGGTGAGCACCGGCGTTCAAACGAACTCGATTCCGTGCACGTCGACGTGGTCAGGCTATGGCGCGCTTACCGCGACGCTGCGCTCGAACGGCGGCACGTTGCCCAACACCGGAACGCGTCCGGTGGGTATTGCGACGTTCGGCGTGTTGCCGAACCTGACGTCTGTACTCGGCACCGTCACGTATGCCCATCAGGATCAGCACCGCTTCGGCATGCAGGGCTTCAACGGCAACATCGCCGCGCTGCACGATCTGGGCATCTCGTGGACCATCGACGACCGTGAGGTATCGGCCATGGAACCCAATGGACCGAATACGTACACGCCAAGCGTGAATGACCTCGACCCGTTCTATAAGGCCAATCCGGATCAGATGCGCATCGTGCGTCTGGATGGATTGCCTGCATGGGACTCGAAGACGGGTCAATTCAACGATAGCTATTACGCGCCGTTGAACATGCCTGAGTTCCAGAGCTTCATGGCCAAGGTCGGTACCGATACGAGCCAGATTCGCGCGGCAAACTACCCGAACCAGCAAAGCAATTACTATCAGGTGACGTGGGAGCCGAGCCTCGGCTGGGCGGATAGCGACGCAAACTTCGTCGCGATGTACAAGGCCGCCTACCAGGGCATTCACTCCACCGATCCGAATGCCGTCGTGATGGGCACGGGCAACCCGTTCCCCGCGAATTGCGACACCTGCACCACCGGCTATCTGCAGAAGTTCGGCGCGCTGGGTCTGTGGAATTACATCGATGCAGTCTCGACGCATGGCTACTGGAATGCGGGCACCTATCCGGCCCATCCGCCCGAATTGCAGGATTCCGATCCGGATCCGGCGAACCAGGCGAACGCGCTCGACAACCAGATGACGCAGTTGCGTTCGGTGATGCAGGCGGGCAAGCCGAATATGAAGCTCTTCTTCACCGAAGCAGGCACGAGCTACGATCCGGGGCTCAACTATGGCCCCACGGTGCCGTCGCAGAATCAGTTGTTCGCCCACGCCGCGGTTGGCGTGCGGTCGCACATCATCGTGCTCGGCGGCGGCGCGCAGTTGACGACGCTTTTCTACGGTCCTGACTATCCGGGCGAAGTGGGATACGGCTCGTTCTTCGACCTGAACGACGCGCAAGGTGCTTACGGTGCATCGAACCTCTCGCCGAAACCCGAAGCGATGGCCTTTGCCACGATGACGCGTGTGCTGGACGGCACGAACACCTTGGGCCGGGTCACGGGCACGCCTTCCGGAACCTTTGCGTACGCGTTCCAGCAACTCGGCAACGGCAAGGTGGTGACGGCCGCATGGACGCACAGCAACGCGCAGTGGCCTGCGAGCAGCGGCCTTTATAGCCAGACCTACTCGACGAGCTATTCGCTCCAGGTCGACAGCGCCGGGACGTCGGGCAATGTGACGAAGATCGATGGTTACGGCAATACCAGCACGCTTGCCTATACCAACGGCAAGGTCACGCTGACTCTCACTGAGGTGCCGCAGTACATCGTGTCGAACAACGCGACGGTCGCCAAGGCCAATGCGACTGTTCCGCTCGGGTATACGGGCCAATAAGGGTTGTGTAGACTCGACGCGCCGCCGGTGGGAGCGGCGGCGCGTCGATCGATCCGTTTCGGCCGTTCTCCGTTCAGGATTCGAATGCCTAACCCGTTGCGAATGCAACGATCAGCGCGGATCAGGTTGACACCGGTTTCACGGCAGCGATTGCCTTAACGTCGAGCCAGATGAATCCCTGCGAGCATGCAGCGCACCGAGCCGCCAGCCAGTTCGATGGTCGGCACGCGCAATGGCAGCAATTGCGCGGAACGCTCGATGAGTGTTCTCTGTTGGGCCGTCAGGCACGACGTCGCCCGTTCCGACAATGCGAGAACGCGGCCATCCTTCCCTGACAATTCCAGTGCATTCCCGGCGAAATTGCCGATCTGCGCATGCGTGAGCGCGATAACCGTCCGGCCGCTTTCCAGCAGGCGCGTGTGTACCTCGCTGCGGCGTTTGTCGTCGCAAATGAGCTCGAGCCCGATCAGCGCAAATTCCGTCGCCACGCTCATCATGACGTTGGTGTGGTAGACCGCGCGGCCGTCCGCGTCGGCGGTATCGAAGCACATCGGCTCGAAGTTGAAATGCGTACAGAAGCGTTCGAGCGCCACCGGGTCGGCGCGATGCGAGCGCGCCGCATACGCAACGCGTGCGACGTGGTCGAGCACCATGGCGCCGGTACCCTCCAGAAAAACATCGTCGTGCTCCAGCCCGGAGTAGTCGATCACGTCCTGCACGCGGTATTCGGTCTTGAGCATTTCGATGACATCGTGCCTGCGCTCGCGCCGGCGGTTGACCGAGTGCATCGGAAAGAGCGCCACATGGCCGCCCGCGTGCGTCGAGAACCAGTTGTTCGGAAAGACCGAATCGGGTGTCTCGTTCCTCCCGCAATCGTCGAACACATGAACGCGTACGCCTGCCGCTTCCAGGCTTGCCGCCGCAGCGCTGACTTCGTCGCGTGCCGCGGCGGCGAGCGCTGTCGCTTCTGCGAAACTAAGGGCGTGGCCGGCACGCTGGAAAGCGTTGTCGGCCGCCGTCTCCGGATTCGGATGAAAGCAGTGAGGGCGAATCATGACAACGGCGGCGGGCGCCTGCATCGACAGAAGGCTCATGGGGTTCGTTAGCGGGTTGCGGAAAGCGGAGGCGAAACGGCCGGATAGCGGGTTCGGTTAGCGCGCAAAGGCGTTGGCGCGTGCCGGGGTAAAGGCGGCTGGCGTGGCTGCTGTTTCTATCAGGTCGCCAAACAGGTCTTTAGGATCGCTGATTGCCGGAATCAATGCGATATCGATGCCCACGTCGTGGTGCTGTGCCAGTGTGTGGAGATAGCGGAGCGCCGAGTAGTCCTCGAGTGCGAAGCCGACGGAATCGAACACGGTGACCTGCCCGGCGCTTTCGCGGCCCGCAACCTCTCCGGCAAGGACTCTCCACAGTTCGGTGACGGGCGAATCGGCCGGGAGCTGCTGGATGTCACCTTCGATTCGCGTCTGCGGCTCATATTCGACAATCACGCGGCTCATGCGCAGCACGTCCGCATGCAGCTCGGTCTTGCCCGGGCAGTCGCCGCCGACTGCATTCAGGTGCATGCCGGGTTCGATCATGTCCGGCGTGACGATCGTCGCATAGCTTTTGTCGGCGGTGACGGTCGTGACGATATCGGCACCGCGCACCGCGTCGGCGATCGATGCCGCGCGGACGACACGCAGGGCCGGCCATGCGGCGAGATTGCGCGCCAGCTTATCGGTTGCACGCGCGTCGACATCGAACACGCGAATCTCACTGATGCCAAGCAGTGTGTGAAAAGCGATCGCCTGGAATTCGCTTTGCGCGCCGTTGCCGATCAAGGCCATGCGTCGTGAGTCCGGGCGGGCCAGGCTCCTTGCGACAAGCGCGGACGTTGCCGCGGTGCGCAAGGCGGTGGTCAGGGTAAGTTCGGAGAGCAACAACGGGTAGCCGGTATCGACGGAGGCGAGCGCGCCGAACGCCATCACGGTGTGAATGCCGCGTTCGGCGTTGATCGGGTGGCCGTTCACGTACTTGAAGGCGAACAGGTTCGAATCGGCAACCGGCATCAATTCGATGACGCCTAGCTGGGAGTGGCATGCAAGGCGTGGCGACTTGTCGAACTCGCGCCATCGGAGATAGTCGGCGCGGATGGTATCGGCGAGTTCGCTCAAAAATCGCGGCACGCCGATATCGGCGACGAGTCGATAGGTGGCGGGTACGTCGAGAAAGCGGGTCATGGTCATGTCTCCGTGATTGATGTGGGCTCCGGTGTGGGAGCAATGACGGAATTATTCCTTCAGACCTCGCCAACAAAAAGACAGCAAACCTCACAAATTTCACAGATAAGATGTCAAAATGCTCGCCTGAAATAGCATTTTGTACATTGCCGCATGAAGACATCGCCAGGTAATGTAAGGGCGGATGAGGACAGGTGCGGGCAGCGGAACGCCGTCGCCGGCGACACAGAAAACCATCATGATCAATCTCGACGACATCGACAGGCAGCTCATTTCGCTGCTGCGCGACAATGCCCGCATGTCGGTGGTGGCGCTTGCAAAGCACCTGCGCGTGGCGCGTGCAACGGTGCAGAACCGGCTCACGCGCCTCGAGGAAAGCGGCGTGATCGTGGGCTATACGGTGCGGCTGAAGCCGGCGGCCGAGGCGCATCGGATTCGGGCGCTGATGTCGATTGCTGTCGAAGGCAACCGCGCGGCAGACGTGCTCAAGGTGCTGCGTGGCCATCCCAATGTCGCAACCATTCACAGCACCAATGGGCGGTGGGACCTCATCGCGGAGTTGCGAGCGGACTCGCTGGAGAATTTCGATCGGGTGCTCGGCGCGATTCGTTTGATCGACGGAATCGCAAGCACCGAAACCAGTATCTTTTTATCGACGCACAAGATGTGAGCGGTCGCGAGAGGGAGCGCGCCTAGCCGACCTGTCACGCCGTGCGGAACGCCACGACAAACGTCAATTCGACCTTCTCCATGCGACGACGCACATTCTTCGAATCAGTTGGCCTAGTAGCCGCCGGGCTAATGTCAAAAGGCGCCAGCGCCACTTCGCCGATATCGGCATCCGGCGCGCATCCTTCGTTGATATCGGGTGGCGAGATGAGCGCGACACAGGCAGCGCGTTATTTTCTGGATCGTATCGAAGCGATCGACCGCCGTGGCCCCCGGTTGCGCAGCATGATCGAGCTCAATCCCGACGTCATGCGGATCGCGGCGGCGCTGGACGCCGAGCGCCATGAGGGCAGGCGTCGCGGCCCGTTGCATGGCGTGCCGGTCGTTATCAAGGACAACATCGCAACGGGCGACAAGATGGCGACGACGGCAGGTTCGCTTGCCCTCGCCGGCATTCGCGCAACCCGCGATGCCGACCTCGTGCGCCGCCTGCGTGAAGCGGGTGCGGTCATCATCGGCAAGACGAATTTGAGCGAATGGGCGAACATCCGCTCCACGCGCTCGACTAGCGGCTGGAGCGCGCGCGGCGGCCTGACGCGCAACCCCTATGCGCTGGACCGGAACACGAGCGGCTCGAGCTCGGGCTCCGCGACGGCCGTCGCCGCGGGTTTGGCGGCAATGGCGATCGGCACCGAAACGGACGGGTCGATTGTGTCTCCCGCGTCGATCTGCGGGGTGGTCGGACTCAAGCCGACTGTCGGACGGATAAGCCGTGACGGCATCATTCCGATTTCGCACTCGCAGGACACGCCTGGTCCGATTACCCGATCGGTCCACGACGCGGCGCTGCTGCTTTCGGCGATTGCCGGAGCGGACACGCGTGATTCGCAAACGTCGGCGGCGCCCGCGCCGGACGATTACGTGCGAGCGTTGAACAAGGACGCATTGAAAGGCGCGCGGATTGGCGTCGCAAAAGAGTTTTTCACGGGTCACGATGAAGTCGACCAGCAGATCGAATTGGCTATCGCGCAGTTGCGGCTGCTCGACGCCGACGTGATCGATCCGGTCGATTTGCCGCGCGTCGGTTACGACAAGGAAGAGCTTTCCGTGTTGCTGCATGAATTCAAATACGACTTGCCGCTGTGGCTGGAGGCGTTCGCGCCGCATGCGCAGGTTCGCAACCTGGCCGATGTGATGGCTTTCAACAACGCGCATCGCAATCTCGAGCAACCTTACTTCGGTCAGGAACTCTTCACGCAAGCTGAGGCCCTGGGCGATCTCGATAGCGATGTGTACAAGCGAGCGTTGGCAACTTGCCGTACGCAATCGCGTGACGAAGGGCTGGATCGCGTGCTCCAGCAACATGGTCTGGATGCGATTGTCGCGCCGACGGGTGGGACCGCCTGGCTGACCGACTTCATCAACGGCGACAGTAGTAATGGAGGTTTTTCAACGCCGGCTGCAGTGGCCGGCTATCCGCATCTGACGGTGCCGGCCGGGCAAGTGCGTGGTTTGCCGGTTGGTTTGTCGTTTGTCGGACCCGCCTGGAGCGAAGCGCGGTTATTGGCGTTGGGCTATGCGTTCGAACAGGCGACCCAGTGGCGCAGGGACCCGCAATTTCTGACGCGGACCGATGCGCCTCTGCTGGTCCGCGATTGAGTGAGCCGACGTTGCGGCGGTGGCTCAAGTCTGAAGCACCAGGGCTGCGGTCGCAAACAGGGCGAATACGTCACAAAGCTTTGCCTTATCCGGCACCCGTTTATTATTCATACAAATATATTCTGGATATCTTATACGAGAAAATCAATCGATCTTTTCTCTCAATTCCGACACCTGGGTCTGTCGGTCATGGCAGTGTCAACTATCTGGTCCGTACAGTGGCGGTTGTTTGCAAAGGGTTTAACCGTGAGAAAGTTTTAGCAAGAATTGATTCTTCTATTGAGTTAATGACTTGGAGAGCCTGCAGGATTTCTATTTCAATGAGCAATCGGCAAAAAAAAGCCGACACATTGTGTCGGCTGGAAAGACTCTGGCGTCCGAGGAATGCATGCCAGAACCTGAGAGACGTTAATCAGTCAATTTTACGGATCGCAATGCGAGATGCGGACATTATTGCCGCATGCTTGAATTTAACAACGCGTCGGCGTGGTTTCACTCAGCGGGATTATTTTAAGTGTGCCGACTTCGTTAGGAAATGATCATAAAACGAAAAGCTTTGGTGAAGCATAAAGGCGTCAAAAAAATTTGTCGATCAGCCATTGCCGATTTCGGGGACGGGGAATCCTTATGTTCATGTAGGGATTCCCTTAATTGAATTTTATTCCGTACTAATGTGATGTCTGATCGCATAGCGAATCAATTCCGAATTATTACTGATCCCCAGTTTTTGCATCAGGCGCATTTTATGGGTGCTGATGGTCTTCGCACTGAGCGCGAATGCTTCAGCGATATCGTTGATGCTCTTTCCAGCGGCCAAGGCTTGCAACACCTGGAATTCGCGATCGGACAGCATGTCGTGCGGCGGGGTGTCGCCGGAATGAGTGCCGAAAATCATCGAGTCCACCAGCTTCGGATCAATGAATCTGCCGCCTTCGGCCAGCTTGCGAATCGCGGCAAGCAGGATCTCCGGGTCGCTGTCTTTGGTGAGGTAGCCGGTTGCGCCGGCGCGCAGCGCGCGCGAGACGACCTGAGCCTCGTTGTGAATGCTCAGCACGAGTACCGGCAGGCCGACGTATTCGGCCCTGATGCGCCGGATCAGGTCGATGCCGCTGATGCCCGGCATCGTCATGTCGAGCAGCAACAGGTCTGGACACCGGGCGCGTAGTTTCTCGAGTACTTCGGCGCCTTCGGCCGCCTCGTCGGCGACGATCATGTCGGTGGTAGTCGCGATGATCTGTTTCAGACCACCTCGCACGATCGCATGGTCGTCTGCAATGAGGATCTTTATCATGTGCTTTTCTCGGTCCTGAGCGGGATGTGAATGGAGACGGTGGTGCCCGCGCCGGGCGCGCTTTCAATGTGCAATGTGCCGCCAATCAGCCGCGCGCGTTCGCTCATGCCGAGCAATCCATAGGAATAGCGGCGGCGCGCCACGGGCAGATCGAAGCCGCATCCGTTGTCGCGGATATTGAGTGTCAAGGCGCCATTGCTTGCGGTGAGCGTGACGTCGACTCGCGAAGCGTCGGCGTGGCGCGCAACATTGGTCAGCGAAGCCTGCGCGATACGGAACACGGCTGTTGCATGCGCGTCCGGCAGAACGGGTTCGCTGCCGTGAATCGACAACTGGCACGGCATGCGATTGCGTCGAACGAAGTCGTCCACGAGCCACTCGAGTGCCGACAGGATGCCGAAGTTTAGCGCAGCCGGCCTGAGGTGGCTGGCAACATTGCGCACCATCCAGATGGTCTTCTCGACCAGTTCGCGCATGTCCTCGGTTTTTCTGGCTGCTTCCGAATCGCTGTCGAGCCGCATCCGCAGCAGCGACACGTCCATTTTCAGCGCGGTCAGCAGTTGCCCGAGTTCGTCGTGAATTTCCATGGCGATCCACTTTCGCTCTTCTTCGCGAACCGCCTCCATGTACGCGGACAACTCGCGTAGCCGTTCGCGCGATTCGAGCAGTTCCTGTTCGACGCGCTTGCGTTCCGTCATGTCCTGAATCGTGCCGACCAGCTTGAGCGGGTTGCCCGGCCCTTCGTGCGGTGCTTCGACGTGAAGCTGCACGATGCGTGGCTCGCCGTCCGCACCGGTCAGGCGGCAATCGAGAAAATGGGGCTGCCGGTCGGTGATCACCGCGCGCACGGCGCGCCGTATGGCGGGCCGGTCCTCAGGGTGGATCGCAGCGCGCAGTGTTCGATAGCTCGGCTTCACGCTGTTCGGCTCGAAACCGAGGATCCGGTACATTTCATACGACCAGTGCGTCACGCCGGCGGCGGCATTCCATTCCCAGTCGCCCAGTTTGGCCAGCCGCTGGGCGTTCGCCAGACTGGCTTCGCTGGCGCGCAATTTCTCTTCCGCCTGTTTGCGCGCAGTGACGTCGTTGAGACCGACATAGATCGCCGGGGCGTCGGCGAACGTCGCAATGCGAGCGGTCGCCGTTGCCCAGAAGCGCTCACCCTCCGAATTCTTGAACTGGATTTCGTTGTTGGTGAATCCGCCTTCGTGGCGCAGGAGTTCGACCGTCCTGTCGCGCTCCGTCGGGTCGACATAGAAGTCGCCCATATGGGTGGTGCCGCAATCGTTCGCGTCGAAACCGAACAGCCAGCGGAACGGCCCGTTCATATAAAGGATCCGTCCATCGTCCATGGACGTAATGCACAAGGGCACCGGGCTCGTCTCGACGATCGTGCGAAAGCGCGCTTCGCTCGACACGAGTTTCGTTTCGGTCCGTTTGCGTTCGTCGATCTCGACAAGCAGGCTTGCATTCGCGCGCGCGAGTTGGCCGGTCCGTTCGGCGACGCGGTCTTCGAGTTCGTCGCGCACGCGAGAGAGGGCTTCCTGTGCCTGCTGTCGAGCCGCGACCTCGTTCGAGAGACTGGCGTTCTGCAAACGGAGCGCCTTGTGCATGGCGCGCAGCGTAAGGTGGGTGCGAATGCGCGCCAACATTTCGGCGATCTGGAACGGCTTGGTGACATAGTCGATGCCACCCACAGCGAATCCTTCGACGAGGTCGTCGGTATCGGCGAGCGATGTCATGAAAATCACCGGAATTTCGCGGGTCTGCTCGTTACGCTTGAGCCGGCGACAGGTTTCGAAGCCGTCTATGCCCGGCATTTTTACGTCGAGCAGAATCAGGTCGGGCTGAGAAAATTGCGCCCGTTCGAGCGCCTCCTCGCCGTCGAGCGCAACGAACACGCGAAAGCCCTTGTCCTCGAGACTGTCGGCCACGACGCCAATGTTGATCGGCGCGTCGTCCACAACCAGAATAGTGGCCGGCTCCGCCGCGATCGTTGTGTCATTCATGGCTTGGACTTCCTCTCGAGATACTCCTCCGCGAGCCGCAGAATGGCCTTTGACTGATAGCCTTTCACGAGTGCGCGCAGTTCCGTAGTCAATACCAGATTGCGCTCGTCGAGGGCCGCCAGCCTGTCGGCCCATTCGGCGATGGCACGCATGTCGCCCAGACGGGCGAGACGATGCAGAGTGTCGAGTTCGTCGTCGGGCAACACGGGCGGGTGCGTGCGCGATGCGTCGGATTGCTGCGGGCGAGTTGCCGGCGAGCCCGTCCACTTCAGCGCCAGCAGGTCGGCGAGATGGGCCTGCAGCCGGTCGAAGTCGACCGGCTTGGAAAGGAACGCGTTCGCGCCTGCGTCGGTGCTCCGCTTCTCGTCGCGCCAGGAAGGATTCGCCGACACGGCGATGATCGGAATATCGCCGAGCCCCGGCAATCGGCGCAATCGGCGCGTGGTTTCGAAGCCATCCATTTCCGGCATCAGGATGTCGGTCATGATGAGCGACGGCGCCTCGCTGCGCGTCTTGGCGAGTCCCTCGTCTCCGCTGGTGGCCTCGAGGGTGTCGAAGCCCAGTTGATCCAGAAACTCGACCACGACCGCCCGGTTGACGGGCTCGTCGTCGATCACCAGCACTTTACGGCGTGGCCCGGCATAACCCGTTGCGCGCCGCGCGGCCGGCGTTGCCGGGGCGGGGCGGGCGGTGGGCGCGTCGGTGCCGGCCGGCGCGAGATCGAACCAGAAGACGCTCCCATGCGCCACCACGCTCTCCGCGTGGATTTCGCTACCCATTGCGCGCACGAACTGCTGGCTGATCGCAAGACCGAGTCCGGCACCACCGGCGCGTCGTTCGGGGCCGCCGGTCTGCTCGAAAGGCTCGAAAATCGCGCCGAGCTTGTCGGCCGGGATGCCGATACCCGAGTCGCTCACGCAGAAGCGCACCGCGCCGGAAGGCGCACGGGCGACTTGCAGGCTGACCCAGCCGGTGTCCGTGAATTTGACCGCATTCGCCAGCAAATTGAGCAGCACCTGCCGTAAGCGGCGCTCGTCTGCCCGCACCGCGCAGCCCAGGTCGGGGGACAGGTCGCATACGAAGCGCAGGTGTTTTTGCTCCGCCTTCACTTCGATGATGTCGCGGATCGTATCGAGCACGCCCGGCAGCGCCACATCGGCCATTTCAATGCGCAGCTTGCCGGCTTCGATGCGCGCGAAATCGAGCGTGTCGTCGATCAGCGTCAGCAGATGCTCGCCGCTACGATGGATCACTTCGACCGCGTTGCGTTGGCGCTCGTTCTGGCTGCCATCGCGCAGCAAAATCTGCGTATAGCCGAGGATGCCGTTCAGCGGCGTGCGCAGCTCGTGGCTCATGTTCGCGAGAAACTCGCTCTTGGCCCGGTTGGCGGCTTCGGCGAGGTGCCGCGCTTGCCGCTGTGCAGTGGCGTCGCGCTCGGCGAGATAGGCGTCGTGCAGCCGCGCGCCCATGCTGTTGAACGCGGCGACCACGCGATCGAGCTCGTCTGGCCAGCGCGGCTTGCGGCGCGGCAGGACGAACGGCTTCGGCGCCGCACGGAAGTCGTATTCGCCGACCAGACGGGCAATCGTGGCGAGATGCCGCGTCACGAGGCGCGAAAAGATGTAGATGGTGAACAGCGCAACGATGAACGTATAGGTCGCCTGACCGATCAGAATGACCAGCGCGGTTTGCTCCAGCGCCTGATAGAGGTTGGCAAGCGTTGCTTGCACATAGAGGGTGCCGATCTTCTGCTGAGCACCGTGGATGCGATAAAAGATCGGAAATTCGCGGGATATCACGGCACCCGTCCTGCGCTCGCCAGCCGTCACCACCAGCGGTGTCGCGCTCGATCCGGTTTCGCGCACTTCGGCGGCGCACATGTCGGCGAGCCGCAGGATGCCGTTCAGCTGAAGCTGAAGCTCCGTGCGGTTGAGCTGCCACAGGCCCTCGCCAAGGCTGTCGCGATTGCTTCTGTCGATGTCCGACAGACGTGTTTCGATCAGCTCGACCCCGCGGCTATAGTCGCGATAGAGTTGCAGCGCGCTCAGCAATAACGTGACGGCGCAACTGAACAGCAGCACGGTAGCGAGCAGCCGGAAAACCACGCTGTGCCTGAATCGGCTGGGCGAGGCAAAGAGTGAACCAACGCTATTCGCCAGCATATTTCCCCGCGAGTGCTGTGTTTCTTGCTTCTGTATTTTGCACTCGTAGCAGAATCGCGGTCTATAAGGGGCCGTCGAGGAGGTCCGCTACGGTAACCGCCGGCATTTGACCCGCTGCGTTCGCGAGCCGCGTCCGCATCCACATGATGCCGGCGCCGTTCGCGGCGGTGTTGCCACGCGGCAATGGCTCGCCAATGATTTCGCGGGCGTAGCCGATTATTTCGCGGGCCAGCATCGACTCACGAGTGCCGAGTTTCGGCGTCTGGAACTGGCACAGGTCCGACATGGCGTCGGCCAGACGCTTGACCGCGACGGCATCGTGGCCGGTCAATGGCCAGCAGTGCAAAAGATAGGCGAGCGGCACCAGTTTTCTTTCTTCACACCAAAGCTCGAATAGACGTATGCACAGCTCGTCGATGCGTTCGACTGTTTTCTCGGGTGGCAAAAAGTAGTCGGTCATGACGGTGATCCGGCGATGGGTTGTAATGAACCACTTTAAACGCCGCGCTTGAGTGTCGCCGTCAGGTAGTCCGGACTATAGGCCGCTGGTTTCCTGATTTTTCGGTCAGGAAATCCTTAATGCCTATCGTCCCGCGCATCAGTTCCGTTTCTTTGCGTCGAGCGGATCGAGCCAGCGCTCTTTGCGATCCAATGGCACCCATCCCGGGAGCAAGGGATTCTTCAATAAGAAAGGCCCAGCGGCCCTTCTCACCACGTCTTCGGATACGCGAAGAATTCGGACGTGGGTGAGGGCGGCGGTCGACGGACCGGGCGCGCCGACGCTGCCGAAGATCGGGCTCAACAGGGCGCCGGTAATCAGGGAGAGCATCGCTGATAGTTTCAGGCGGCCGCGGGATCCGACGCAGCGGATTCTATCAAGGTGAGCGAGGACGAACATGAATAGCCTGAACCGGAAACGACGGGTAAGCCGCAGTATGAGTTCGAGGGGCGACGTTGGGCAATTTCGATCATTGCAGCATGGTTCATCGACCCGGCGGCGTCTTCCCTTTCTTGAGGCAAGTGGTGTTGGTTCGCTACGCCGGTTTTTCGACCGGTGGCTCCGCCTTTGCAACCCATGTTTCGAAGATTGCCTGCTCCGGGAAAGCATCGACTTCGTAACGTATCGGTAAATGGTCGGTCGGTTTCAACAAGTGACCGCAGGCCGCGACGACTTCTTCCCATGGCATTTGCACATGCTGATTGGTGGAAGGGCGGAAGAGAAAAATCTTGTCGGCGGCAGGCAATAGCGAACGCACGCCTTCGGTCCATGCACAGAGACTATGGACCGAACCGTCGGGAGCTTGAAGCGCTGTGAACTTTGCGACGAATATATCGGTTTTCCGTTGCTGGAAGAGTTGATCGAGGCGGGTCTTCTGAGCTTCGTAGTCGCTGGCGACTTCCTTGATCCGCATGAGCGCCAGCTTTTGGGCAAGCGCCTGTGGCGCAAATTTTTCCCAGCGTTCGCCGTTCCAGCGGAGCATCAGGGGCGGCAGCGGGCGCGGCTCCTGGAGCGCTGATTCAGCGATCGACACCATGGTGGCAAGCCCTGCATCATTGTGCTCGCCGGTGAGTAGCAATACTTTGCGGTTGGGGGCCATCACGACCGGCGCACCGGAAATGCCTTGACGGTGCAGCAGATCGGTGAGCAGCAGGCGGCCCGCGTCGTAATGGTCATCGTACGCGGACATCAATACGCCGTTCTGCAATTGCGTGAACGATCGGGTCGACTCAGCGCGGAGATTGTCAATGGCGATCTCGTAAGCTTCTTCGAATGAAACGCCCCATTTGGCGAGTGTGGAACCCGTCAGCCGGGCAATCGTATATTCGCTGTCATAGGCGATGCCGATCTCCAGGTTCTCGCAGAGTGGACGAAAGACGATGTCACGCTTCGCCGTCTCTCCCAGCGACAGGTACATATACCCCCGCTCGGTGGCACTTCGAATCACAGGCCTCAGATGCGAGCGAGCCTCAGCGAGCGTCTCCGGGATGTAGTGCTGCATCATTCCTGTTGCCTGGTGCTGAAGGGTGTCCGCACGCATGCCGCGCTTTGCCGATATGTACTCGCGGTACATATTGGGCAAATTAATGATGTCGGACGGAATTCTGCCGTCAACGGGCGGCAGCGTCAGGCGGCTTTGCGGCGCGTCGTATTGCCACTGACGGGTGTCGCCCAAGGCGCGCAAGCGCGCGGCAAACAATTCGGCGTATCGCGATTGGGACGGAACGAATAGGCGATCCAGAAAGCGCATGGTCGAAAAGATGATCCAGGTCGAATGAAAAGGAGCACATACATGCTCGTGAAGGCAGCACACAGGATATCGACCGGATTGCAACAAAGCTTGAGCTCTGCAAAACCCGCCACTCTGGCCTATGCTAGCGGCTTCGGCTACTTCGAGGAGCAACTGATGCAACCGGCTACAGGATCGATGATCACGTTTAACCGCCCTGACGGCAAAGACGTCCAGGGTTATCTGGCCAGGCCGCGGAAACTGGAGGGCGCGCCTGCCATCGTCGTGATTCAGGAATGGTGGGGTTTGAACGACCAGATTCGCGGCGTGGCGGACCGGCTCGCGCAGGCCGGCTATCTGGTGCTGGTGCCCGATCTCTTCCGCGGCAAGTCGACGGTTGAAGAGGCGGAGGCGAACCATTTGCTGAGCGGACTCGACTTCGGCGATGCCGCGACGCAAGACGTGCGCGGCGCCGTCCAGTATCTGAAGCAGCACTCGGCGAAGGTCGGCGTGACCGGGTATTGCATGGGCGGCGCGCTTACCTTGCTCGCGCTCTGCAACGTCCCCGAAGTATCGGCTGGTGTGGTGTGGTACGGCTTCCCGCCGCTGGAGTACATCGACGCTTCGAAAATCAAGGTTCCGGTTCTCGGTCACTGGGCGACGCAAGACGAATTCTTCCCGGCTGAAACCGTCGACGCATTGGAAACCAAGCTCAGCGCGGCCCACGTCGACGTCGAGTTTCATCGCTATCTTGCGTACCATGCGTTCGCGAACGAAACGGCAGTCGGTCCGGGCCGAATCTCCAGGACCCAGTTCGATCCGGTCTGGTCGCAGCAGGCCTGGGACCGCACGCTGACGTTCTTTGGCCGCACGCTCTGGACGTAAGCCGGCACGCACGAACCCACACCGCCAGGCCAGGTTTACCTATACTCCTCTCACTCTGTAAGGCCGCCCAACCGCCGTAATACCAACAAGCGCCAACCGGCGCCAACAAGACGGAGCCTCACATGCCTGTAGCGATGCGAAACGCGGCCCTCGTGCTGCTGACATGTTTCACGTTGGGCGCCACTGCTTATGTCCAGGCGGGCTCCAGTTGCGATGAGGGGTGCAACGCCCGCGGCCAGCTCCTCGACCACCGCGTCACGCTACGGCTCAGTGCTGGGGCGTTTTCGAAACTGCTTGCGTCGAACGCGTCCGGTCAGCAGCTCGCGCAGGTCGCCGGCGCGCCCGCTTGCAGTGTGGAGATCGTGACTTTCCGCTACCGCACCGTCGGCGGCGCGGGCGAGCCCACCACGGCCAGCGGCGCGCTGATGATTCCCAGCGGACGCTCGGCGGCATGCGGCGGGCCACGTCCGCTGATGCTCTATGCGCACGGCACGACCGCGTACCGCAAATACAACATCGCCGATATCACGCAAACCGATCCGGGCAATGGCGACGGCGCGGGGGAGGGCATCAGCGTTGCCGCCATGTACGCGGCCCAGGGTTATATCGTGGTGGCGACTAACTACGCGGGCTATGCCGGCTCCGACCTCACGTATCACCCTTACCTGAACGCCGATCAGCAATCCGCCGACGTGATCGACTCGCTTCGGGCGGCGCGGGCTGTGCTGAGCGAAGTGAAGCCGGAAAGACGGACGCGCGAGAACGGCAAGCTCTTCGTCACCGGCTATTCGCAAGGCGGCTTCGTGGCGCTGGCGACGCATCGTGCCTTGCAGGCGGCCGGCGTCAAGGTCACGGCGTCCGCGCCGGGATCGGGTCCGTATGCGCTTGCCGCGACCGCGGACGCGCTCATCGAAGGCGAGGTGAACCTGGGGTCGACGCTGTTCACGACGTTGATCGTGACGGGCTACCAGCATGCCTACGAGAACATCTACCGAAAACCCGGCGATTTCTATGAAGCGGCGTATGCCCCGGGCATCGAGAATCTTCTGCCGAGCCTGCAGCCGCTCGACACGCTATTTTCGAAAGGGAAACTGCCCTCGACGCAACTCTTCAGCAGCGTTCCGCCCGCGCCGCAATATGCTTCGATGACACCGCCGACTTCGCCACCGCTCGTGCCGCCCTCATTGACATCTTTGTTTGCTGCCGGGTTCGGCAACGCCAATCTCGTGCGCAACGCCTATCGCCTGAGCCTTCTGGACGATGCCGCGGCCAATCCCGACGGCGCGTTTCCCAACACCACGGTGGCCTCGACGCCGGCTGCGAATCCCATGCACCCGCTGCGCCAGGCGTTCAAGCGCAATGACTTGCGCAACTGGCTGCCGCGTGCGCCGGTTCTGCTGTGCGGCGGCGGCTCGGATCCCACCGTATTTTTCTTCAACGCACGCATCGAGCAGGCCTACTGGCAGAACGCCAATGTGCCGGCAGGGCTTACGTCCGTGCTGGACGTGGACTCTCCGATCTCCGGGCCTAGCGATCCGTACGCGCCCATCAAGCAGGGCTTCGCCAGCGCGAAGGCGACGCTCGCGAATCAGGCCGTAGCAGGTGGTGCGACCGACGGCGGCGCCTCGGCCGTGCTTCAGGCGTATCACGGCGAACTGGTCGCTTCCTTCTGCATGGTTGCGGCCCGGGCCTTCTTCACGAATTTCTGAGCGTTGCCGTCTGCCGCTACGCGAGGCGCTACGAGGACAGCCAGCCTCGCCCGATCGGCCACGCCAGCAGCTTGCGGTACACCGTAACAAGGCCGCGTGTCATCATGGCTCCGCCAACCCGCCACAGCGGCGCGATCAGCAGGAACGTCACGCATGCCATGGCGACGGCGCCGGCCATGTCGAGCGGGAAGTGGACGCCGACAAACACGCGCGCCCACGCCACCGCGAGCCCGGCCAGCAGGATCGCCACGCCGTACCGCCTCACGCCGCCCAGCAACAAGGTCAGCGCGACGCTGGCGAAGATAGTCCCATGGTCGCTTGGGAACGACGAGTCGGGCGCGTGCTCCAGAAACGTATGGCCGATTCCGATCACGAATGGCCGGGGATGCGGCCAGACCAGGCCGACAATCTGATTGAGCCCGAGGGCAAGCAGGGTCACGCACAACGCGCGCACGGCGGCTTCGCGCTGACGCTCGGCGCCGAAGACCCATATCGCGATCAGCGACAGCGGCACAAGATAAATGACGTAGTCGGCAATCATTCTCGCCATATCGATCTGCCAGACGGGTGTAGATGGCGTGGCGTTGATCATCAGAAAGAGCGCCTGATTGAACGCTTCGAGTGTATTCATGCAGTGAGGTTTTTGAGGAACGTGTAATGAATCGTACCCTCGATCTTAGCGGACAAGGCTTAGGAGAAGCTTAGGTGCGGGCGGAAGCGATTGGCAGAATCATCCGGCGCCGGGCCGTGTAATCTGTCGATGCATGTCGGCGAACATGTCGACGGCGTAGGCGGGCATCAAAGGAGAAAGGAGATCAGAACATGGCGAAGATCGATCCGGACCGGTTGCTGACCAATCCCAAACCGCTGCGGGGCTTTGGCGCCAGAGGGCCGGGCGTCGCGCGGCTGGAACGCTTGCCGGGGCGATCGCGATGAACCCGGACGAGCATCGTGATTTTATCGTGCGCACCATGTCGGCCGACGACGTAGCCTTGTCGATCGAATGGGCTGCCGCGGAAGGATGGAACCCCGGCCTGCACGATGCCGAATGCTTTCGTGCCGGGGACCCGGATGGCTTTTTTATCGGAGCGTGGCGCGGCGAGCCGGTTGCCTGCATTTCGGCGGTTGCCTACGGCGAGCACTTCGGCTTTATCGGTCTGTATATCGTAAAGCCGGGGTTTCGCGGCAGAGGCTTTGGCATGCGCGTCTGGCAGCATGGCATGGAGTATCTGGGCAACCGCAATGTCGGACTGGACGGCGTCGTTGCCCAGCAGGCGAATTACAGAACGTCCGGTTTTCGGCTTGCGTATCGCAACATTCGCTTTCAGGGTGTCGTTCACGCCTTCGCCCAAGGTGCGTCGGGCTCGACCATTTTGAATGCGTCGGCGCTGCCGTTCGAGCGGTTGCTTGACTACGATCGCCAGTGCTTTCCCGCCGCGCGTGAGCGCTTTCTCGCCGCGTGGCTCGGCCAACCTGACGCCACTGCGCTGGCCGCGGTGCGCGACGGTCAGGTTGCGGGCTACGGTGTCCTGCGTCGTTGCAGAGCGGGAGGCAAGATCGGTCCGCTCTTCGCTGACAACGACGAGATCGCGGGCGATCTGTTCGACGCGTTGGTGGCGCGCATGCCGGGCGAGGTCATCGTCCTCGATGCGCCGGAGACCCATCCCGCCGCCGTCGCGTTGGCCGAGCGTTATGGCATGACGAGCGTCTTTGAAACCGCGCGGATGTACACGCGGGAACCGCCTGCTGTTCGAATCGAACGCGTGTTTGGCGTGACGTCATTCGAACTCGGGTGATCGGAGCAGAGGTCTGCGCCTTTGCGTGCGTTGCCGTCCGCGGTGCGTCTCATGAACCGCAGGCGGCAAGCACATTGTTTGATACGAGTGTATGCGCTACTTCCATTTTGAGCCGAGCTTATCCAGTCCGGCTTTCATGAGGTCCTCCGGCAACATGACGACGCGGAATTCGCAGTCCGCGTTGAACTTCAGAAAGAATGGTTCCGCGAGTGCGGGGATTCCCGATGGATCGTCGAGGTTCACGACGAGTACCGCGCCGCGTGCTCCGTTCTGCTCGGTGAAGTAGGCGGCTTCCGGTTTTATTTCTTCAAGTATTCTCCCTATCACTTCGCCGGCAGTGCCATCGCGCACCAGCGTGTTGAACGGTTCGTGCGGTATACGTACGTTGAGAAGCAAGCGCATGTCATCCTCCTGGTTGACGCCCAAAGGGCATCTTAAGGATAGGCGCTTTATGCTTAGGTGTAGGCGTCGATGTTGGCTTCGATCAGTTCGCGAACGCGGTCGGACTGCACGTGCGATCATCGGCCCGTCGTGCTGCGACCCGCCTCGGCATGAAAAAAGAATCCCATACCCTGCATCGGCTCAGTTGCCGAACAACGAGGTCTGCGTCCCGCAGCCTGGCGCAGGGCGTGCCGGCTTCACAGGCGTTTCCCGGACCACCGTTTCCGGCGTTGCGGTTGAAGCCGCAGTGGCAGTCGCAGTTGCAGTTGCACTTGCAGTCGTGGTTGCGGTCGCAGCGGCATTCGAATCCGCCGCCGCTTCCAGCGAAGTCTGCCCGGCTTCGAGCGACAGAAGAAACATCTTGTTCGCCAGTCCGCCGGCAAAGCCGGTGAGATCGCCGGACGCGCCGATCACGCGATGACACGGCGCCACGATGGAGATCGGATTCCTGCCGTTCGCGGCGCCCACCGCCCGCACCGCGTTGATGTTTCCGATTTGCGTAGCGATGTCCGCGTAGCTGCGCGTCTCGCCGAACGGAATCGTCAGAAGCGCCGCCCAAACTTTCTTCTGGAAGTCCGTTCCCTGGAAGTCGAGTTCAAGGTCGAACCGGTTTCTCGCTCCTGCGAAATACTCGGTCAACTGCCGCTCGGTTTCGATCAGGATCGGGCGGTCGTTGGCCTCGGCCATTTCGGGCAGGCGCACCCGGTTCGGCTTATCGTTCTCCCACAGAATGGCGGCGAGCCGGTTACCGTTTGCAACGAGCTTCAGCTCGCCGACGGGCGAATTCATGAGTCTGTATGCGTATGTCACTTTGCTGGTTTCCCGGCTGGCTGGAGGCTGAGATGGCTTCGCGCGAGGTTGAGAACGCGCTCTGCAATGGCTCCGATATTTGACAGCTTAACCTTCGCCCTCGCTGAGGTCACGCCGGATCTTGCTATCCAATTCCGCGTGCGGCCCGCGACTCAGTAGAATTGATACCCTCGGCACATCGCTTACCGGCAACTGAACTCTTCTCCACGACTGTGACAGCCACCCTCGAACAACTGCGGGCCGGACAACTGGCGGGTACGCGCCGGCTCAAACTGGCGTGCGGGCTGAGCGAATTTCCACGTGAGATTTTCGATCTGGCCGACACGCTGGAAATTCTCGACCTATCGGGCAATGCGCTCTCAACGCTGCCTGACGATTTGCCGCGGCTCGGCAAGCTGCGCATTCTCTTTGCCTCTGACAATCCCTTCACTGAATTGCCGGAAGTCCTCGGGCAGTGTTCGCAACTGAGCATGGTCGGCTTCAAGGCGAATCGCATTCGCAAGGTGTCGGGTCGATCGCTGCCGCCGCTGCTGCGCTGGCTGATCCTCACGGACAACGAGATCGCGGCACTGCCGCCGGAAATCGGCGCCTGTACGGAACTTCAGAAGCTGATGCTTGCGGGTAACCGGTTGCGCACACTGCCCGAAGAACTGGCCGCGTGCTCGCGGCTCGAACTGCTGCGTCTCGCGGCGAATCAACTCAGCGGACTGCCTGCGTGGCTGCTGCGCCTGCCGCGGCTGTCCTGGCTGGCTTTCGCCGGCAATCCGTTCAGCGAAGCGGCGGAGACGGCGGCGCTGACCGATACGCCAATTGCCGATATTCGATGGGACGAGTTGAAACTCGAACAGCAGTTAGGCGAGGGCGCGTCCGGTGTCATTTATCGTGCGGCGCTTCTTGCCCGTCATGGCGATGCGAAGAGACCGGTGGCCGTCAAGTTGTTCAAGGGCGCGGTCACGAGCGATGGGTTGCCGGACTGCGAGATGGCGGCCTGCATTCGTGCCGGCGATCATCCGAATCTGATTCCGGTGGTGGGCAAGGTGAAAGACCATCCGACGGGCGCACATGGCCTGGTGATGGAACTGATCGACCCGCAATTCACGAACCTTGCCGGACCACCGAGCCTCGAGTCATGCACGCGTGACATCTACGGCGCCGATACGCGCTTCGAGTCGGCCTCGGTGCTACGCATGGCATACGGCATGGCGTCGGCGGCGTGTCATCTGCATGGGCAAGGCGTGATGCATGGCGATCTGTATGCGCACAATATTCTGCATTGCGGGCAGGGCCGCGCGTTGCTGGGAGATTTTGGCGCGGCGTCTTTCTATGCGATTGATGATCCGGACTTGCGCTCTGCGATGCAGCGGCTGGAAGTCAGGGCATATGGTTGTCTGCTCGAGGAGTTGATCGACCGATGCGTCTGGCGGGATGCAGACGTAGCGGCGCAGCTCGTAGCGTTGAAAGAGACTTGCCTGAGCGAGGATATCGGCAGCCGGCCGCTGTTCGACGAAATCGCTTCTGTTTTGCAGCGGCTAACGAGTGCCGGCGATCGGGACGCAACGGCGGTGGCGGCGGTTTGATCCGTCGTCTGCGTGTACGCGAAGCAAGCATTCGTCCGTGTGGTTCAAGGAGAGAAAATCGATGACGCAGAGAATGCGCCGCCGCGTGCTGGTTGCCGGCACGCTTGCTGCGGCAGGCCTGACAGGCGGGGCTCGTGTCGATGCCATGCAGGGCGGCAAGCGGAAGATCGCCCTTGTGTTGAAGTCGATGACCGATCCGTTCACGGTAGCCATGACCAACGCTGCGCAAAACTATCAGCAGCACTTTGCGTCGCAGTTCGGGCTGACCATTCGCGGTACGGCAACGGAGAGCGACACTGCCGCGCAGATCCGAATGGTGGACGAGTTGATCAAGGCGAGGATGAACGCGATCGTCATCGCGCCGACGGACTCGAAGGCGCTGACAGCGATTGTGGCGCGAGGGATCAAGGCCGGCATCATCATGGTCACCATCGATAACCCGCTCGATGACGCGTCTCAGGATGCCGCCCATATCTCCGTGCCCTTCGTCGGGCCGAACAATCGCAACGGCGCGAAGCAGGTGGGCGACTATCTTGCCGGACGCCTCAAGGCCGGCGATCAGGTCGGAATCATCGAAGGCATTTCCGCCGACCGCAATGCGCAGCAACGCACGGCCGGCAGCAAGGACGCAATGAGCGCGGCCGGCATGAAGATCGTCGCCGTACAGGCCGCCGACTGGGACTACGGGAAAGGACGGGATGCCGCGTCGAAGATGTTGGGAGACTATCCGCAGATCCGTGCGTTGATGTGCGGTAACGACAATATGGCGATGGGGGCGGTGGATGCCGTTCGCGATGCGGGGAGAACCGGCGGGGTCTATGTCACCGGGTATAACGACAGCGACGCGATCAAGCCCTTGCTCGCCGACGGCCGGGTGCTCGCGACGATGAATCAGTTTGCCGATCGGCAAGCTGTGTTCGGCGTCGACGTGGCGTTGAAGGCCGTCACTGAACGCAGAAAGCAGAGCGACTTGTCGCGGTTCATTGAAACGCCGCTGCAACTGGTGACGGGCGTGGGTCGCTGAGGTAAGCAATCCATTGGATGTTGCCCCGCGGTGCCCGCGCAAACCTCACGGGCACACGCCCGATGCATGGCTCACCCGGACCGGACTTTCCGTTGCCACGGATCGCACTTCGCGGCGTTACCCTCGTCTTTATCGACACCGCTTTCCTCGTCGATCCACCGCCGGGCCCATTCGAGCGCGTACTGCTGTGCGGCCTCGAAGCTCGTGAAGCTCGGACCGATTAACCCGGAACGGGCGACTCGCTGTGCGTTCCGCACGATCTCGGCCCAGCCACGGAACCGGGCGTTCGCCACCCGATCGGCGGCCACGTACATGACGTAGCCACGCGGGTCGGAATCACGTTTGCCTTGCGAGGCGAGGCCCATCCACGGCGAGGCAGGCCGATGGATGGATTGAGGGAGTGTCATCGGGGCGCGGGGTTCGAGGCGATCGGGCACAGCATGCGAAGAATCCTGGAGCTGCCGTGCGACTTGCGTGAACGTATCCGCGGTATGGGACGGCTGGCGCGTGGCATGCGGTGTTTGCCAGGACGCCTGACTTGTCCAGTACACCTTGCGAAGGCCTTCATCCTTGGATTGACGCTCAACGGAGCGCGGTTGGGCATGTTGCGGTTTCAACAGGCCATCCGGACCGCAACGGAACGTGCGGCCGCCGTTCGAAAGAAGCCTGTGCATTTCCGCAAGAGCGCCGGTCGAACGCCACTTTTCGAACCGCGACCGGCACGTCGGCACCGAGGGATAGATGGCGGGCAACCTGGACCAGGGTTCGCCGGTCACCAGGACCCACAGCACGGCATTCGCCACGAGACGAACTTGTGCGCGAGGCCGGCCGCGCTGCCCATGGACGATGGCGTCATCCGACAGAACGGGCGCCAGCAGAAGCCACTCTTCGTTACTGATTTCGTTGAAATGCACGCTGTTTCCCCCATACCAGTTGCGTTACGCGGGTTCAATATCCCCGTTCACGCTACCCGTTGCTCATCGCCCGCGTTGCCGTGGACGACTGGACAAGGAGATCTTCGACGCAATCCGATAACTCGCAGAGCTCCTGAAATGACGCACTGTTGGCGTCCAGCAGATGATGCCGTCTGAGGTCGCGTAGTGCATTGCCGAGGCGCCGGATGGCTTCCGGATCGCTGTTCGTCAGCGGCCAGCCTTTTAGCAAATACGTCAGCGGCACGACGCTTCTGCTTTCGCACCACACATCGAATAGCTGCATGCACTTCGCGTTGATATGCTCAACCTCGTTTTCTCGCTCAGACAAATACGGAACCATGACCACGCTCAGCAACAGGACGATTGATGTATCTTCATCCTATGCGGACAGTTATCGCGGCGCTGTCAGGACATGAAGAAAGAGAGGCCGGTCAATGCTGAACTTGATGTCAGGAAATCCTTATGCGCTGCCTGCGTTTTCTCTGCTGACTCGGCGCAACGGCAGTCTGAACTGGGTGTCGATACGTTTAGATAGGGTGTTGCCGCCGAATAACCGACGCTGTATTGATCAGTGTAGCGGTCGGATTAGGGGAATCCTGACATACGAATCAGCTGTTCCTTAGCGAACAATCCGTTGCTCCCGACGGAACCGCCGCTTCCGGCACCTTACGATGGCTTCACTTGCATCATGGAGTGCAGACATCGTGGCTGAAAAATCGTTGCGTGGGCTGGTTGGAAAGCTGCTGGGCACGGAATGCCGCCAGTCGGTCCGCGTGCTGTCGATACATCGTTCGCGATCCGGCCGGACTCGTCGTGTGTGCCTCGAGGTGCAACGGCCGGCCGGTTCACTCGCCCTGTTTTTCTTTCGCCACAGCGATGGAATGTGGCATGTGTTTCCGCCCGGAGACGCTCGTCCTTCGATGAGCGCCGCCGTGTTGCCGCAGAACGGCGAGACAATGGCGAAGGAGGCAGCGCATGGCTGAAAACCTGTCGAGCGGATTTCCGCAGGACGAATCAGGTCTGCGTGCATGGATGCTGGCATGGTACGACCATGCTGTTTCGGTCGGTTTTCTCAGCCCGCCGTTCATCCTGAACGACGTGACGGCTGAACGCCTTGAGGGCTACTTCAGAGTGGGACTCACGCCGGCCGAAGGCGCGGAAGCATTTTTCGGCGTCGCGCACTGATTTCGGCACGGCGATATTCGACGCATTTCAGGCCGTCAGGCTATGGCTGATTATTCGGTACGCTTACGCACCGAAAGCCCGCATACACGTATTGGTAATGCGGCTGAAACCAGTTCCGGAAAGCCGGCCGCAACATGCATTTCGCGGTGCGCGCCGAACCGCCTTTGATCACGTAATGCTGCCCGTCGAAAAAGTTGGCGGAGTAGCCCGGATAAAACGGAAACGCTTCAAACCCCGGCAGTGCGTCGAACACGGTGGAGGTCCATTCCCAGCCGTTGCCGAATTGACCTTCCACGCCGAACGCGCTGACGTTGTCCGGATAGGCGTCCACCGGTTGCGGGTCCCAGTTGCGAAAATCGAAATTTCCCGAGGCGGCATGCGGTGCGCCGTGAGCCGCGCGCTGCCATTGCGCTTCGCTGGGTAACGTCTTGCCGGCCCAGCGGGCGTACGCGCTGGCTTCGGCGTGACTCACGTACGCCGGCCAGTCGAGCGGCAGCGGCACGTCGTCGAACATCGTGCGCAACATCCAGGCGCTGCCTCGATCGCCTCCGGTTTGCTGCGACCAGCAGGCGGGGTGCTCGATATGCTCGGCTTCCTTCCAGGCCCAATCCTTGTCCGCCCACCACGCCGGTTCGCGATAACCGCCCGCCTCGATAAACTCCCGAAACGCGCCGTTCGTCACCATATGGCGGTCGATCTCGAACGCCGGCACCTCGACGTGCATTTCGCCGAACTCGTTGTCCCAGCCGAAATGGCCGCTGTCGCGCGACATGCCGAGCACCGTTGCGCCGGCCGGCACGCTGACCATCGACGACAACGCCTGGCGCGGTTCAGGGTGCGTGAGCACCGGCTGCCGCAACCCGGTGACCTTCTGCGCAAGCGGTAGCTGATGCAGCATGTACGCGAGCGTTTCAGCATGCATCAGCCGATGCTCGATCGCGACGTTCAGCAACTGCTCGGCCGCGTCGGCGTCGGCGCCCTTGCGGCCGACGCGTGCGGAGAGCGCATCGAGTTCGCGGTCGATCTGCTCGCGGGCGCGCAACCCATAGGCGCGCACAGCCTCGAGCGAGGGCCAGTCACCGGGTTGATCGGTCGGAAAGCCGCCGTCGACAGGATCGATACCGAAGGCGAACAGCTGATCGAGGTGCGAGTCGAACGCCGGCAGATCGCACAGGCGCTGATCGAAAAGATTACGATCGAAAGCTTCCAGATGGCCGACGTAAAACACGATCCGGTGGCGCTCACGGATCGGCCGTTCGTACAGAAATTCGGGTTTGACGATGGAAAACAGTGCGTCGGTAATCTGACGCGCGTCGATCAGACGCTGGACGAGCGGGTGATGCGGGGCGGGGTCGCGATTCATTTCGCCAGGTCTCCTTGCGGGGGACGGACTAAAGACTGTACCCGCTCGCAGGAGCCATGCCAAGACGAATGCGCGCTAAAAGACGGATAGGCGGGGACGTGGCGAGGCGGGCCAGGTCCTGCGCGTATGGCTTACACCTTCTGCAAGCCTTCCAGATCGACGATCCGGATGTGTTTGCCTTGTGTGTCGACGAGGCCGCGCTTTTGAAATCTTGACAGGGTGCGGCTCACCGTTTCCAACGTCATGCCGAGGTAGCTGCCCATGTCCTCACGCGTCATGCGCAAATTGAATTCCGCCGACGAATAGCCGCGTCGCGCGTTGCGCTCCGATACGTCGAGCAGAAATGCCGCGACGCGTTCGTCCGCTGAAAGCGAGCCGAGCACCATCATCTGCCCCGCTTCGCGGACGATCTGTTCGCCTAGCAGTTTGTGCAGGCGGTCCTGCATCGAACCGATTTCGCGGCACAAGGATTTGAGGGCGGGGTAGGGAACGATGCAAACGGTGCTGTCTTCAAGGGCAACGGCGCTGCATGCATGCACGTCTTCGCCGATGCCGTCGAGACCGAGCGCTTCGCCGGCAAGGCGCAAGCCGGTGACCTGCTCGCGGCCGTCACGGTGCGCCATGACGGTTTTCATGGAGCCGGAGCGCACCGCGTAAATATTGTCGAAGCGGTCGCCGCTGCGATACAGCGCTTCGCCGCGTTGCACTGAGCGCGCGCTGCAAATGAGCGCTTCGAGTTTCGTCAGTTCGATAGGCGACAAACCTTGTGGCATGCAGAGCGCCCGCATCGAACAGCTCGAACAACGAGCGGCGGTGCGAGCGGGTGTCTTGGCCGGTGCGGCCCGGCGGCTGCCACGGGCCGGCGACGAAGTCATGGTGGAATCGGCGGCGCCGGCGGTGCGAGTCACAGCGGTAGGAGTAAGCATGTTCTGCAGCCATTTGTCAGGGTAACGACTGATTGTCCCACCCCACATGCCCCCCGTTTAGCGACAAAATGACGCGTTCGCGCAGTTGGGCGTCTTGAGCGAAGTCACACTCGCGTTGCTGCTTGTGGTTATGGACTGCTATGCATTCTGAAGAGCATGCTCTGCTCTGTTTTTTTGGATATGAAGCCCTGCGCGTGCTGCCCGACGTGGCAAGCACACGCAGTTGCAATGTGCGTCATCCTGCGCTCAGGCGCCTTCACTGATCTTGCCCGCCGCGGACGGGATCAGCAGCACCGGCAAGGTCGCCTGACGTACGCATCGCTCTGCGACGCTGCCGAGAATCAGGCGCTGAAAACCACGCCGGCCATGCGTGCCCATCACCAGCAGATCGGCGTTGAAGTCGGCGGCCGCTTTTAGAACGACCACCGAAACGTCGTCGTTCGAGGAGGCCTCATCCACGATGGACTCGCCCTTGACGCCTTGCGTTGCCATGGCCTGGGCGAATTCCGCGCAGAGTTCCTTGCCCTCTTCGACCAGGCGGTTGCGCAGATTGGACGGGTCGTAACCGGGCGCTTCGAAATACATCGGCGTGTTTTCGACGACGTAGAGCGGTTGCATGACAGCGCCGCTGGATTTCGCGAGCGCGAGCGCCGCTTCGAATGCACGGCGCGAGGTGTGGCTGCCGTCGACCGCGACAAGGATGCGTGTGTACATATCGACTCCACGTCAGAAGGATTCGGATGCCGCAGCCGTTGTGTCCGGCCGGGCACGTTGACGATTGATGACCAGTGCAAGCGTAAATGATCGCTGAAAAAGATGCGTCCCGACAGGATGTAAATCAAACACTTGTCAAATTTTGTGATAGCGGCGCTCGGCTCGGCAAGCGCCGTGTAGTAGGCGTTTGCGGCATTCCTGTTAAGCCGGAGGACAGGCGTCGAATCAAGATAGGGCCAGGTTTGCCTTACAATCGGGACCTACTCAGACAAGCTGCTTCGGCCCCGCGGATGAACGAGCGCAAAACGACGGGCTTGCCCGACAAGATCTACGGCGACATCCTCAATCGCATTCTTGACGGCGAGTACAAGGAAGGCGAGCGGCTGCCCACCGAGCATGCGCTGGCCGAACACTTTGCGACGTCACGGCCGACCGTGCGCGAAGCCCTGGCGCGCTTGCGGGCGGACGGGATCATCATGACGCGGCATGGTTCGGGCACGACGGTCGCACGGCGGCCGGACCCGGATGTGCGCCGGTTTGCGCCGCTCGAAACGCTGTCCGACATCCGCCGCTGTTATGAATTTCGCATCGTGACCGAAGCGGGCGCAGCCGAACAGGCGGCGCTCAAGGCCGACGCCGACGACATCGCCGCGATCCAGCATGCGTGGGACCAGCTGGAACGCATCATCGAAACCCGGGGTATTGGCGCCCAGGACGATTTCCTGTTCCATCTGGCGGTAGCGCGCGCCTCGAAAAACCCGTTTTTCATCACGGTCATGTCTTTTATCGAGGAGCAGATTCTGTTCAGCATGAATCTGTCGCGCAATCTGTCGCTCGTGAAGACAGTGGAGCGGCAGCGGCTCGTGCAGGCCGAACATAGGGCCGTGCTCGACGCGATCCGCCGCAAGGACGGCCCCGCAGCGGGGAAGGCGATGCGCGTGCATCTCGAGAACGCGCTCGAACGGATGTTCGGTTCCTGATTTCCCGCGTGTCTCCCCCGCGGGTCGCAAATACCAGGTAACCGGGCTGCCGGTCCGCCGCAATCGCACGGCTGCAATTGGCCCGTCGCGACGGGATCGTCCGCAACCGGATCGTCGCAACTGGATCGCTTAGACCTGACACTGCAACCGGACCACTGCAGCCGGTCCACCGCAACTGCGGCCCCAGCCGTATCCGGGTGTCAGGCGGCGGCGGCTATCGGCCCGAACAGTGCGGTGCGGGTCTTCGGACTGACCGCGATATCCAGCGCCACGGCGCGTTCCACGCCGATTTGCAGAGGTGACCCGAGCCGGCTGATCTCGATCCCGGTCTTGCGCAGCAGCCGCTCGATCGGCGTGGTGGTCACCGTGACGTAACGCGTGATGCCCATCCGGTCGGCGAACGTCACGAGCTCGTGAATCGCCTGCATCGTCAGGTCGGCAAAGCCGAAGGACTGCTCCTCACCGCCGGTTTCGATGGCAAACCGGCTCAGTTCCCAGATATGCCGCCCGACCGGCGCATCCGCGCCATGCAGCAATTGCGGGAAGGTGTCCTTCAGCATGTTCGGCCCCTCCGTCGGCATCAGGCGCCAACAGCCGCGCACGTGCCGATCGTCGCCCTGGATCAGCATGTAGTGCGGCCCGAGGGCGTCGTAGCCGTCGATCTCCATGCCTGCTATGGTCGGGATGTCCCATCCGAGCCGCCCGTGAAACACCCGCGCCCTTAATCGGTACATCTCGTTGATGTCCGCGTTGTCAAATTCCTGCCGCATTCCAATCCGAATTGCTGTTTGCATGACGTTCTCCTGAACGTGTTGGGGTACCCAATACGCAAGAAAACTTATGCATTTTGAATCGTTCTGCCACCTACCTACCTGGATAGGTGTGCATGCTTATCGGATAACGCAGAATTCGAGATAAGCCTCAGCCCTCAACCGACGGGACACAAAAATGGAACTTATCGAGAACCACTGGCAACCGCAACCCTTGGTCCAAACCCGCGCGGCAGAGCCGTCATCGGCGGTGGATCGCGTTCTGATCATTGCCTACCGCAAGAAGAAGAAGGAAAGCCAGCGCCGTTTCTGGGCGCGCTTCGGCGTCACGCAGTCGCGTGGCAGCCGGTTCGAATCGGGCGCCGAAATTCCGGCACCGGTGTCGATCCTGCTGGGCCTCTACTTCACCAAAACCGTTTCGGACGCCGACCTGGGCCGTGCCGAGCGCGTCCTGTACAGCCGCGACGCCGCAGCCTTGCTCAACCCGGGTCAATAAGCCCCAACTGCGCGGCGATCACGGCCGCCGCGCGCCGCGAGTTCATACCGAATTTCGTCCTGATGTTCTTCATGTGGAAGTTCACCACGGCTTCCGAGCAGTTCAGGATATGGGAGATTTCCCAGGTGGATTTGCCGCGCGCGGTCCATTTCAGACACTCGCGTTCGCGCGGCGTGAGCTTGGGCAATAAAGTCTGGGTATGCGTATTCAAATGGCGCTGGCTGGTATCGATCACCAGATCGCGCAATAACACCAGATTCGGCAGCGCAACGTTGACGTGACGCCAGAATGCGTCGCTCGGATTGCTGTCGTTGACGAAGCACATCATGCCGGCTTCCTGGTTCGGCCCGTGAATCGGCAACGTCACACCGGAGCGCAGGCCGTATGCGCGGGCTTCCTCGTACATCGACTGCTGCTGCGCGGTCTTAAAAATGTCCGGCGACCAGATCAGCGGCGTGGCATGCGTCGCGCAATGCGAGACTGTCGGATCGATATGGACGAGCCCCTGCTCGTCGTAGGTGCGCCGCCACGCCGGCGCATAGGTGCTCCGCACATAAGCGTCTTCAAGGCGAATCGTCGGGCGCGGCAGCATGGCGATCAAAAGCCTGTCGAAGCCCCACGTTTCGGCAAGGCCCGCGATCGCGCCGAACCATTCCGCTTCATCTGCGGCGTTCAGTAGCGGTGCCATTTCCTCGATAAAGTGTAGCGACAATTTAGTTCTCTCAGACTCGCAAACGTCCCGTTGCGGTTAATTGCGGCACGGCGATCCGCCCGGCTGTTTTATCTTCGCAATCTATCACTAAAAATTATTTAGCGAGCCGAGAGCGATTTCTAAACAAACGGCATCAGCGCTGGTTCTGCAACCCTACGAACCAATTACTCCTTATATCGGATTTGTTCAACCTGATTAACATTCACGGGTTGCTAAAGTGGGTAATTTTCTCGTAGGCGCGCTTTGGATGCTTTTGATTGGCGGCATTATTGTCAAACCAGTCCGAATGACGTTTAGGCGAAATTCCGGGAAAAACGATACCGATTTCCGGATCTGCCGTTTCCGTTTCACCCACCGCCATTCAACCACGCCGGCCCGCCGCGCTATTGTCATATAAAAGCGATGCGCTGGCTTGGCGAAGTTCACCTGCTTCACCCCCGGCTTCGGTTCGAGGTTGACAGGTGTCGCTCATGCTCAAGTTGTTTGACAACATGGTAAACCCGATGCTAACCTGGATTGCCGACATGGGGCCGATCCTGCCGCTGCTCAGTTCGACGCCGCCCGAACATCATGCGAAGATCGATCATGCGACGCAGATCCTGCTCGCATTGGAGCGTCAGTTCGCGCAGGGGTCTGTGTCGCCCTAGCTTCGATTGCGGGCGCCTGCGCCGCGCGCCGGCATGCAAGGTACAACGCGCTTCGATTCGCTTTCCCCCCAACTTTCATCGTCCAGAACCTACGCATGACCGACACCAGCCGACGCTATCCCGATCCTTCCATTCGCGTGCTCGATCCGCGCTTCAAGTCGCTGATCCTGGCCTCCGCTTCAGTCGAGTGTCTGTATCAGGGCACGCGCTGGTCGGAGGGACCAGTCTGGTTCGGCGACGGCCGCTATCTGCTGTGGAGCGACATTCCCAACGACCGCATCCTGCGCTGGGACGAAACCAGCGGCGCGGTGAGCACGTTTCGGCAGTCGTCGAACAATGCGAACGGCCACACGCGTGACCGCCAGGGCCGCCTCGTCACCTGCGAGCACCTGACTCGGCGCGTCACGCGAACCGAGTATGACGGCTCGACAACCGTGCTTGCCGACCGTTATCGCGGCAAGCGCTTCAATTCGCCGAACGATGTGGTTGTGAAGTCGGACGGCTCGATCTGGTTCAGCGATCCGACCTTCGGCATCGACAGCTTTTACGAGGGCGAGCGGCAGGAGTCGGAATTGCCGGCGTGCGTGTACCGCATCGACGGCCAATCCGGCGAGGTGACAATGGTCGCCGACGACGTGCTGGGCCCGAACGGCCTCGCGTTTTCGCCGGACGAGTCGGTGCTGTACATCGTCGAATCGCGTGGCGAGCCGCGCAAGATTCGCGCGTTCGATGTCGACGGCAGCGGCGAGCGCGCCGCGCTGTCGAACAACCGCGTGCTGATCGACGCCGGCCCGGGCACGCCGGACGGCTTTCGCGTCGACACGCACGGCAATCTCTGGTGCGGCTGGGGCATGGGTACCGACGAACTCGACGGCGTGCGCGTCTTCACGCCGCAAGGCGAGCCGATCGGCCATATCGCGTTGCCTGAGCGTTGCGCGAACGTGTGCTTCGGCGGACGGCATCGCAACCGCTTGTTCATGGCGGCAAGCCACGGGTTGTATTCGCTGTATGTGAATACGCAGGGCGTTCAGGGCGGGTGAGTGCGTGGGACGTGCGCGCAGCCTGAATTCGCACTGCAAGCGCAGGTTGCCTGACAACCTGCTGCTCCACTTGTGCGCCAACTTCGGGTTTGCCCTTGGATGACACGTGCAAGCCGTTGAACTATAAGGATTCCCCGCCAGAATGGCCGATTTTTCGAGCAAAGCGTCGTAGCGAGCATTTGCTTGACATCGGCAGTTCCGCTTCGCTATGTTCCATTGGTAGAGAGACACCGCCAGCAGCGCATCTGGCCGGCGGACTTCCATACCAAGAAGCGAGGAGACGCAATGACTGTTTCAGGCAGGTTGGCGCTCAGGCTGGTGTCCGTATGTCTCGTGGCAAGCGCCGCATGGGGATCCACCGCGCATGCGGCCGATCCGGTAACCCTCAATATCGTCGACGTGGCCGGCGATCTTCAACTCACGCAGAAGGGTTTCGAGGCCTTCAAGGCGAAGTATCCGAATCTCGTCGCCAATCTCACGTTCACCAATGCGCCCGCGCCGCAGTTGCCCGGCAAGATCAAGGCGATGCAGGCCGCGGGCCGCTCCGATATCGATCTCGTCCTGACCGGCACCGACGCGCTGGCCGCCGGCATCGAGCAGAATCTCTGGATGAAGCTATTGCCGGACAATGCGGCGGCTTTTCCCGGCGTGCTCGACAAATACGCGCCCGGTCCGCGCAAGATGCAGGACCTCGCGCAAGGCTTCGGCCTCGAAGTCGCGTATATGCCGGCTGGGCCGTTGCTCGAATACAACCCCGCGAAAGTCAGCGATCCGCCCAAAACGCCTGAGCAACTCCTGCAATGGTGCAAGGCGCATCCGGACAAGCTGATCTACGCGCGGCCGGCGAACTCCGGTCCGGGCCGCACGTTCCTGATGGGTTTGCCTTACATACTCGGTGACAAGGACCCGCAGGACCCGATTCACGGCTGGGACAAGACGTGGGCCTTTCTCAAGCAGCTGAACGATTGCATTCCTTACTATCCCGGCGGCACCTCGGCGGTGATGAAGGAACTCGGCGAGGGCACACGCGACATGACCGTGACGGTGACCGGCTGGGACATCAACCCACGCGCGCTCGGCATCGTGCCGGCGGAATTCCGCGTGCAGGCATTCGACAACATGACGTGGGTGAACGACGCGCACTACATGGTGATTCCGAAGGGCGTGCCTAAGGAAAAACTCGACGTGCTCTACAAGCTGATGAATTTCATGCTCGATCCGGCGCAGCAGGCATTGACCTATGACGACGGTTATTTCTATCCCGGGCCGGCGATCAAGGGCATAAGCGTCGAGCAGGCGCCCGAGCACAGCCAGGATGTGTTGAAGAAATACGGCCGGCCGGAGTACGCGAAGCTGCTGACCGAGCGTCCGCATGTCTTGCCGCTGAATGCGACCGCGATGGTTGCGGCCTTCAAGAAGTGGGACAGCGATGTAGGTGCGCAGAAGACCAAATAGCCGCAGAACGAATTCGAGCGCGCGTTCGTTCGGTCCACTGACATTCGCGTGTCATGCACGCAGGAAATCGCGATGAAGCGTCACGCGCGTCTGTTCGATTCAGCTTTCGCGATACGCGTGTCACGCGTGCCACGCGTATCAGGAAACCGCCATGAAGCACCACTTTGAGCAGTTACGGCTCGATTCGGTCAGCCGCAGTTTCACGAACGCGGAGGGCCAGGCGGTCGCGGCATTGCAAGGGCTCGATCTGAATATCCAGCGCGGCGAGTTTGTTGCGCTGCTCGGACCTTCGGGTTGCGGCAAATCGACGGCGCTCAATTGCATCGCCGGGTTGCAACCGTTGAGCGGCGGCGGCATCTGGCTCGACGATAAACGCATCGACGTGCTGCCGCCGGAAAAGCGCGGCTTCGGCATGGTGTTCCAGAACTACGCGCTGTTTCCGCATATGAGCGTGCTCGACAACGTCGGCTTCGGATTGAAGATGCGTGGCGTCGGTAAGAGCGAGGCCGTGCGCCGTGCGCGTGAAGCATTGCAGCTCGTGCAACTGGTCGGTCACGAGCGCAAGCTGCCCGGACAACTGTCGGGCGGTCAGCAGCAGCGCGTGGCGATTGCGCGGGCGATCGTGATCGAGCCGCCACTGATTCTGATGGACGAACCGCTGTCCAATCTCGATACGAAACTGCGCATCGAAATGCGTGCCGAGATTCGCCGCATCCATAGCCAGCTCGAACGCGCGACGCTCTACGTGACGCACGATCAGGACGAAGCGCTGTCCATGGCCGATCGCATCGTCGTGATGAAAGAGGGCGTCGTGCAGCAGGTCGGCACGCCGAAAGAGGTCTACACGCGGCCACAAAATTTGCATGTCGCGCGTTTCATGGGTTATCGAAACGTAGCCGAATTCACGCTCGACGGCACGCAAGGCGATCGGGTCGCGGTGAGCGCGAACGGCGTGCGTCTGAGCGGCACGCCGATGGCCGGTTTCAACAGCCAACGCGTGAGCGTCGCGTTGCGCCCCGAGGATATGGAGCGCGCAACGCCTGGCGCGGAGAACGCCTTCGACGCGTTGGTGACCACCGTGGAATACGGCGGGCACGATTCGCTACTGTGGGTGAAGACCGCGTTCGGCGACTTGTGGGCGCGCATCGCGGGCGAATTCGTAGAGGGCGAACGCATCAGCCTGCGCGTGCCGCCGTCAAGCACGCTCGTGTACGACGGAGAGGCTGCATGAACACGCCCACGCTGTCGCCGCCACGCGCACCCCTTGCACCGCGCGACGCCAAAGCGTGGCTGGTCGCGCCGGCCTTGATCTTCATCGTCGCGTTGTTCATCTATCCGTTTGCGTATGGTTTGGTGCTGTCGTTCCGGCCGATGAACGGTGGCGGCCTGTGGGCCAACTATCTGACGTTCTTCACCGACACGTCGATGTGGCCGACCATTCTCGTCACGCTCAAGCTCGCCGTGCCGGCGACGCTGATCAATGTGGGCGTGTCGGTTCCGGTGGCGTTCGCGCTGCGCCGCCATTCGCCCTATCAGAAACTCGTCACGACGCTGCTGGTGATTCCCGTCACGCTCGGCACCGTGCTGATCGCCGACGGCATGCTCACGTACTTCGGACCGAACGGCTGGTTTCCGCAGGCGTTGCACGGATTGCATCTCTACACCCGTGAAGTGCGTCTGACGCATAACTTCTGGGGCGTGCTGATCTCGCTGATCGTGTCGGGTTTTCCGTTCGCGTTTCTGCTGACCCTGTCCTACGTGACCGGCATCGATCCGACGCTCGCGAGCGCTGCCGCCACGCTCGGCGCGAGTCCATGGCAGCAATTCCGCCGCATCTATTTGCCGCTGCTGGTGCCGGGTTTGACGATGGCCGCCTGTTTATCGTTCGTGCAGGCGTTCTCGGTGTTTCCATCGGCGGTGTTGCTCGGCGCGCCCGCGGGCCCGACGCGCGTGATGTCGATTGCGGCAGCCGAGGCCGCGTTCGAAAGCTACGACTATTCGCTGGCTTCGGCGATCGCGATGGTGATGGGCTTCGTGCAACTGCTGGTGGTCGCCGCGATGCTGGGCGCGCGCCGTTTCTTCTACAGCGGTCCGACGACGGGAGGCAAAGGCTGATGGCTAGCGATCGCCATGCCGCGCATCCATCGTGGTCCGCGTCCGTGTCCGCGTCAAAGGAAAACAACGACGGCGCCGGGCAACCCGGCAAGCGCGTGAAACAGCGCGCCAGCGTGTCCGGCCGCATCTGGCACGTGCTGGTACGGGGCGCGATGGTGTTCTTTCTCGCCAACGTGGCGTTGCTGATTGCGACCGTCGCGGTGAATTCGGTGGCGACGCGCTGGTTCGGCACCTTGTTGCCGCAAGGCTTTACGCTGCATTGGTACGGGCAGGCGTGGAGCGATTTCCAGTTGGCGAGCGTGTTGTGGGTCACCGTTGAAGTGGTCGGCGCCGTGGTGATGTTGTCGGTTGTGCTCGGCGTGCCCGCGGCCTATGCGCTCGCCCGCGTGCAGTTCCGCGGCAAGCGCACGGCGATGCTGATTTTCCTGTTGCCCCTGATGGTGCCGCCCGTGACTTACGGCATTCCGATGGCGACCGCGATGTACAAGATTGGCCTCGCCGGCACGCTGGGCGGCGTGATTCTTGCGAATCTCGTGCCGGCGTTGCCGTTCGTGATCCTCGTGATGACGCCGTTCATCGAGCAGATCGATCCCAATCTCGAAGCGGCGGCGCGTATTTTCGGCGCGAACACGTTTCGATATTTCCGCTACGTGCTGCTGCCCTTGCTGGTGCCCGGCATGCTGGCGGCCGGGCTGCTCGTGCTGGTGCGCACCATCGGCCTGTTCGAACTGACGTTCTTCACGGCGGGTCCCGCGACGCAAACGCTCGTGGTCGCCTTGTACTACGCTGTATTTTCAACCGGCGTGCGCGCGCCGCAATCGATCGACGCGATGGCGATGATTTATATGGCGATCACGTTGATCTGGGTGCTGATCGCGCTGCAATTCGTCAGCCCTACGCAGATCGTTTCGCGCGTGAAGGAGCGGGAGCGCTGAGGCGTTGGATCGCGGCAGCACGCCGCGCAGGACGGCCCCCGCCTCGCAGGAAATCCCCATTGCTGTGAGGAGAGTGGCGAACGGCGCAAGACATCGTGGAGCAGACGTTGACGAAGAGAAAGAACCCTGAAGAACTGCGTAGCCACCGCTGGTACGGCGTGAACGATCTGCGTTCGTTCGGCCATCGCTCGCGTACCGCGCAGATGGGCTATAGCCGCGAGGAATACGCGGGCAAACCGGTGATCGCGATCCTCAACACATGGAGCGAGATCAACGCTTGCCACACGCATTTCAAGCAACGCGTCGAGGAAGTGAAGCGCGGCATCTGGCAGGCAGGCGGCTTTCCGGTCGAACTGCCCGTGCAGACGCTCTCCGAGCCGTTCCAGAAGCCCACTACGATGCTCTATCGCAACTTCCTCGCGATGGAGGCCGAGGAGACGCTGCGCTCGTATCCCGCCGACGGCGTCGTGCTGATGGGCGGATGCGACAAGACCACGCCCGCCTTGCTGATGGGCGCGATCTCGATGGATCTGCCGGCGATCTTTCTGCCCGCTGGGCCGATGCTGCGCGGCAACTGGAACGGCGTCACGCTCGGCTCCGGTTCGGACGTCTGGAGGTACTGGGCCGAGTTGCGAGCGGGGACCATCACGGAAGAAGACTGGCAAGGTGTGGAGGGCGGTATCGCGCGCTCGCCGGGACACTGCATGACGATGGGCACTGCGTCGACCATGACGAGCGCGGCCGAAGCGCTCGGCTTTACGTTGCCAGGTTTCGCCTCCATTCCCGCGGTGGATTCGCGGCACGCGCAGATGGCGGCGAAGACCGGCATGCGTATCGTCGAGATGGTGTGGGAGGATCTGAAGCCATCCGACCTGATCACCGCCGGCTCGATCGACAACGCCGTGACCACCTGCCTCGCGCTCTCTGGTTCGACCAATGCGATCGTGCACATGATTGCGCTCGCGCGCCGCGCGGGCGTCGAATTGACGCTCGACCGCTATGACGAAATTTCGCGTCGCACGCCGGTGCTGGCGAACGTTCGTCCGACCGGTGCGTATCTGATGGAGGATTTTTTCTACGCGGGCGGGTTGCCGGCCATGCTCGCCGAACTGGGCGACCTGATCGACCGCTCGCAGAAAACCGTGAACGGCCGCACGCTCGGCGAGAACCTCGAAGGCGCGACGATTTTCAACGACGAGGTGATCCGCCGGCGCAGCGCGCCGCTTCTGCCCAACAACGGCCTCGCGGTGCTGCGCGGCAATCTCGCGCCCGACGGCGCCGTGATCAAACCCGGCGCCGCCGAGCCGCGGTTGCTCGTGCATACCGGCCGCGCGGTGGTGTTCAAGGACTACGACGACATGACCGCGCGCATCGACGACGAAGCGCTCGACGTCGACGAGACCTGCGTGATCGTGCTGCAGCATGCGGGGCCGGTGGGTGCGCCAGGCATGCCCGAGTGGGGCCAGCTACCGATCCCGCGGAAGCTGCTGCAAAAGGGCGTGCGCGATATGGCGCGCATCTCGGACGCGCGGATGAGCGGGACGAGCTACGGCGCGTGCGTATTGCACGTTGCGCCGGAGTCGTTTGTGGGCGGTCCGCTTGCGCTGGTGCAAAGCGGCGATCTGATCGAACTGGACGTGCCGCGGCGTAACCTCAACATGCTCGTACCGGCGGAAGAGCTGGCGCGCCGCAAGGCCGCCTGGGTCAGGCCCGAGCCGCGGTTTACGCGCGGCTACGGGGCCTTGCACCAGGCGCACGTGCAGCAGGCGAACAAAGGCTGCGACTTCGATTTCCTGCAGCGCGGCGGCGCGCAGACGGGTGCAACCGGCTAGCCGGACATTCACGGAGCTTTCTGAAGGCTCAATACCCCACGCGATACACTCGGCCCGTTTGCGCGCCTTCCACGCTGCGCAGGTAAGCCTGCGCAGCACGTTCGGCGGTGACAGGTTCGAAGCCGCGGAAGTAGGGCGCATAAGCATCCAGCGCTTCAGTCAGTACCGTCGGGCTCACCACGTTGATGCGGATGCCGCGCGGCAATTCGATCGCGGCGCCGCGCACGAAGCCTTCCAGGGCCAGATTGACGGTGGTTGCATTCGCGCCTTCGCGAATCGGTTCGTCGCCGAGAATGCCGCTTGTCAGCGTGAACGAGCCGCCGTCGTTCACGAACCGCTGGGCGCCCAGCACCACGTTGATCTGACCCATCAGCTTGTCGCGCAGACCGATCCAGAATTGCTCGGCGCTCATCTCCGGCAGCGGGCCGAAATGCAGCTTGCCGGTGGCGGTGACGACGCCGTCGACCTTGCCGATCTCGCCAAAGAGCCGCTCGATGCTCGCCGGGTCGGTGCTGTCCACGCGATACTGGCCGCGCGTCGCCCCCACTTCGATGACTTCATGACGCGCTTTCAATGCCGCGCTCACCGCTTGGCCGACCATGCCGGTCGCGCCAATTACGACAATTTTCTTCATCTGCTGCTCCATTCGGTATTGAAGGTGCACTCGATTGTGTCGGCGTTCGACGGACGGAAAAAGCCTGTTCGGCTTGCAGGTCCTGCAACCCTGAGTTTCTAATCAATGCGCGGAATGCGCACCGTCATTCAAACGGTGCGCACTTTGGAATGGACTGATTAATCGGCGCGAGCGGCATAATTCAAACGCATACGCGGCGCGCGAATATTTATTTCGCCCGATGTAATTCGATCACGCGAGCGGGTCGCAGGTGATTGACGGCGTAATGAATGCGGCCACGTTCGCGACGGCTGCGGATCGAGCGCGATTCGTCGAACGGATCGTCTTCTGAATCGACGCCCTGCGGATCGACCATGCCTTTGTCGATCACCGTGCAGCCGGGTTCGAGCGCCAGCAGCGGATGATTGCCGCCAACCCGGCTGTCGAAGCCGGCCATGCCGTCCTGCGCCTCCGGCACGCTGTTGACGAGGGTCGCGTTGGAGGTGGTGATCTCGTCCGGCGAGATCGGGCTGTAGCCGGCGATGCGGGCGGCCTCGAGATTCTTGCCGTCGGTGTCGACCGTGCTGTCGTGCGTGCGGTCGTTGTGCAGTTCCGTCGTGCTCGGGCCGGTGGTGCGTGGCTGTTTGCCGGCGTCTGCCGGCGTGTTGATATCGCTGTTCATCATGCATTCTCCATTGAGAGGACATGGTTGAAGTGCAGCAAAACCCGTTCCGCCTCGCACAACATCTTTGTGCGTGTGAGGTGTGCCGCGGTTGCCTCGCAGTTTATGTGCTGTGACTATGTGCGGTGACATATGCAATGACATATGCGGGCATTTCGCGTGGCGATTGCGTCCGCGATTCTTTTCGTTTTTTTTAATGGACGCCCATTTTCTACAGAGTATGATCTTACTCCGACGAGCGAAGCGCGGTTAAATTGAAGGCATGCGTCCGGCTGTTTTCACGTGGCCGGCAACGAACAGACGCGCGCTACTCAAAACATCTTACGAGGCCGTCAGGGCGGGTGACACATGCATTTCGATGCTGCATTCACACATCGCGGCTACTTGCTGAATTGCGCGCCGGCGCGCGCGGGCGATGGCACTTGGCAACCTTATGTGGTCATCTCCCGCTCGAGCGACGGCGAACTGGTCGCCAACCGTTTTTTCCCCACCGACTTGCGTTTTCCTGACGAAGCCACCGCTATCGCGCACGCGCGCGACTGGGCCGTGCGCTGGATCGATGCGAGCAGCGTGACCATCTGACGCGCATTCGCCCTGCGCGGACGGGCTACCGGCCGGCTTGACGGCGCCGCGCGGGACATGGCAAAACGCGGTAATCTCTTGGGACAATCACTCTGAACCGTGCTTGTCGCGCGGCGCTGTCCTTTTATGCCTAATGTGCCTTCCCACAACTGGGGTCTCGAACAGATCGTCGCGGACTTGCGTGCGTCGCGTGAAGAATTGCACCGCACGCGGCATCCGCTCGGCATTCGCGAACTGCCGTCGCGCGACGCGGTGATCGCCATTGTCGCCGGCCTGCGCGCGGCGCTGTTTCCCACGCACTACGGCGCGCCCGATCTAACCGACGAAACGGTCGACTACTACGTCGGCCACACGCTCGAAAGCACATTGCGATTGCTTGCCGAACAGATTCGCCGCGCCTTGCGCTTTCTGCCCGAGTTCGGCGAAACGCCCGATGCGGATCTGAAGGAGCGCGCATTCAATGTCGCGCGAGAGTTCGGCACGCAGCTGCCGGGTATTCGCGCGTTGCTGGTCAGCGATATCCAGGCCGCTTTCACCGGCGACCCGGCCGCGCAGCACATCACCGAAATTCTGCTGTGTTATCCGGGCGTATGGGCGATGACGCACCATCGTCTTGCGCACGCGCTGCATCGCCTCGGTGTGCCTTTGCTCGCGCGTTTCATCAACGAGATCGCGCACTCGGCGACCGGCATCGACATTCACCCGGGCGCGACTATCGGCCCGAGTTTCTTTATCGACCACGGCACCGGCGTCGTGATCGGCGAGACCGCGATCATCGGCGAGCGCGTGCGCGTCTACCAGGCCGTGACGCTTGGCGCGAAGAGCTTCGCCGCGGATGTCGACGGCACGCTGGTCAAGGGCAACGCGCGCCATCCGATCGTTGAAGACGACGTCGTGATTTATGCCGGCGCGACGATTCTCGGCCGCGTGACGATCGGGCGCGGCTCCGTGATCGGCGGCAATGTGTGGCTTACGCATAGCGTGCCGCCGGGCAGCAGTGTGTCGCAAGGCAAGATCCGCGAGAGTGAGCGCACGGGCACGGACGAGGCGGGCGGTTGATGGGCGGGCCGGCTCACGTGTCACCTCGCGCCCAGCAGTGGGGCTTGGCGCGCGTGCCGCGCTGCGGTTCGACGCGTCATTCGTCGCGCGTTTCACCGTGCGCCTCCTCGCCCTCCGCTTCGCCAGATATGCCGCCATGCAACTCGCCGCGCAGGTTCGCGCGTGTTGTGCCGCGCGGAACGCCTGTTGACTTCTGAGAGGCGATCCATGTCATACGGCCGCGTTCATATGCCTCGTTGCGCGATTGCCGGCGTCGAAGCGACGGTGGCCGAAACGGCGCATTCGTTTCCGCGCCATTCGCACGATCGCTTTGGCGTGGGCGTGATCGTTGCCGGCGGGCATCGATCGTCGAGTGGGCGCGGCGTGGTTGAAGCGCGGGCGAGCGACGCGATCATGGTGAATCCGGGGGAGGTGCACGACGGCAGCCCGCTCGACGAGCGCGGACGTGCATGGCGCATGTTGTATTTCGAACCGTCGATGCTGAGCGATGTCGCGATCGAGTTGAGCGACGTGGCCACACGCGAGATCGAACTGACGCAACCGGCGATCCACGATCCGTTGCTGAAGATGCTATTCGAGCGCCTGTTCGCGGTATCGGTGGAAGCGCAATGCGTGCCGGACGACCTGGTGCGAGAGGAGGCGATGCTCGCGTTGCTTGGGTATCTGGTTCGCACTCACGCGACCACGCATGCGCGCTCGCGATTGGCACAGCCGTTGGGCCCGATTGCCCGAGCGCGGGCACGCATCGACGATGACCCTTCGTCACCGCTCACGCTAACCGACCTTGCTGCCGACGCCGGCGTGAGCCGCTTCCAGCTGCTGCGAGCCTTCGCGCACGAGACCGGCTTACCGCCGCACGCATACAGGATGCAGCGCCGGGTGATGCTTGCGAGACAACTGATCGCACGTGGCGCGACGTTGGCGGATGCAGCTGCCGCGGCGGGGTTCGCCGACCAGAGCCACATGACCCGAGCGTTCGTGCGATTACAGGGGATCACGCCCGCCAACTACGCGTCCGCGAAGCGACGCTAGGCAAAAAACCCGCCGCTGGTTTGATGAAGTACTCATCGGCGCGCGCAGCGCCGCCGGAAGAATGACACCCTTGTCACAAGCGCGGGCAGGAGCACGAGCACAGCCGACGGCCCCCACCACACTGAACCGAAGCCGAGGGTTTCCCATGCAGACCCGTCCGCGACGCACGCAGTGCGGAGTGGGAGCTGATGAGTCCCTTGTCACAAGCATATGCAGGTGCACGAACACAGATTCCAGATGCACCACTACCGTGTGCGAGCTACGGTGCCCACTTAGCATTAGCGGTTTGAGCTGCTTTCTTTTGCCTACTTTTCTTTGCAGCCGGCAAAGAAAAGTAGGTGCCTGCCCCGCACAGGGGCAAACGCTAATAGACCACGAAGAAATCAAGGAAAGGCACTGTCGCAAGCGTGCGGACAACGAGCACCTCACAGACGAACGGGACAAGAAAAGGCCCCACCGCAAGCAAGCGGACAACAACCACCTCGCACACGAACAACACAGAAAAAAAGCCAACGCTGCAGGCACAAAGACAACAAGCAGACAACAAGCGCCGCAGGCACAAAGCACCCCTACCCCATCCTCAAAAACCTCAAAACCGAAACCCCATGCACACCATGCAACCAAACATGCTCACCAACAAACCACGCCACAACCCACGAACCCGCGACAACAATCAAATCACAGTGCCCACTATTCCAAAGATTCAACGAATGCCGCCCAGCAACCCAGGGCACCCCAAGCGGATTAGGCCAATCGGCGAGTAAATGCATCAACCCACCACAAGCAAACCCAAACACCGGCGCAGCATAGATAGAATGCCCAAGCCAATGATAAGAACCCGCGAGCAACGCGACCCACCCCACACCCCAATGCGTCAACGTACGATGCGTGATCCACAGCCTTCGCGCGCGTGACCACCACGCCACCTCCAGCCAGTCCGGCGCCGTACTCCCCGCCACTCCGGCGATGAAACTCAACAACACGCCGATATGAAACGAACCACCGCCGCTGACGCGCGCGACAACCGCCGCGGCGATAACGCCAGCCGCAAACCCAGTCGCGTGATGTGCTTTGTTGGATGCCATCGAACCTCACGGCGCAGCGCGCCGGATAAAAGCCAAGGGGCGGCTATGTTCGCAGATGAACAGATAAAAAAATAGCCGACACACGAGATAAAAATTCGCGCATCGGCGTGGCTTTCGACAACGTAGCGATGTGACCAGAAAACTCAGGTCGCACAGCGCGCAATATCGAAGCGCATTTCCGATTCTGGCGGATCGTCAGGTGCATTCGCGGGATGCATCACCTTGATGACCGAGCCGGCGTTTGACGGCGTCAGCGTGACGAAATACGAGTTGTTCGAATCGGCGCCGACAGCGATCTCGGTCGCGTTGCCTACGTGCGACATCCGCACGCGTGAGAGCTTGTTTTCGAGGCAATCGGCGATATAAGCAGGCGCGCGCTGTGAAGACACGTACATCATCGGCTGGGACGCATCGCGGGCGGGGCCGCTGGAGGAACCGCAGGCAGCGACAAAGGCGGTGATGGCGGCAGCAGAGGTAAGCAGGAGAAGTCTTTTCATGGTCTGATCGTCGGCGTCCCCGATCGTGCACGGGAACTTGGGGCGCGGGCGAAGCGCGACGCGACTGAGCGCAACGTCATGCTTCGCGACGAAGCCGCCGTTCAACCGCAACGACGTTACGGCAAGGAAGGCAACGGGTCCCAGTATACCCATCGCGCGCTTGAGCCGTCACCACGGCTACGTCGAAACGTAAGGACGTAAGCCGCATGAAAAAACCACGCGTGATCGTGCCACGCGCGGGTTCAGCTGCAGAGCGGACCGGTACGCCGCCCCGCATGTGCCACCAGAAAAACTCAGAAGCGATGATGCAGGCCGACGGCCGCGGCAACCTGGTTGCCGGTCGACGACGGCGCCAGCGTGTTGATCGCCTCCACGTTCGCACCGAAGTTGCCGAGTTCGCCCGATGCGTGCTGGTACACGCCTTCGACGTATACATCGGTGCGCTTGCTCAGCGAGTAGTCGCCTTGCAGCGACACCGTGTGCCACTTTGGATCGCCCGAGCCGTTCGAGCCGGACATCTTGCCGTCGGTGAACGTGTACGACGCGGCGAGGCTCAGGGCCGTTGTCGTACGAAGCGCCGACGCTCCATGCGCGGTTGTTCGAGAACTGGCCGGCCGAATTGCTGAAGCCGTACAGGCCGCCGAATTTCAGGCCGGCGTAGTTCGCGCTCGTGTACTTCACGGCATTCCTGATCGAGAACGAGTTGTCCAGATTGTCGTTGTCGAACGGGTGAGCGGCGAGATTATTGCCATAGCCCGCGCCCGCTTCGGACAGCGGCGCCAGGTAGTCGACGACGGAGTCATACTGGCTAACTCCGGGACAGTGCGTAGAGAATCGCATTCCAGTGCTGACAGCCGATTCCGCCGGCTGCCTGACGATCCGCTGCGAAGTGTATGCCTGCTATTTATATTTTTAAGCGTGTATGGCGCAACAATGCATTTTCTAATTCGCAATGGAGAATAGGGAATTGTGTAAGTGCGGATAAATAGAGGAAAAAATATTTATGTGGGATGGCGCTGTAACTATTTGTCAAATTGTGAGTGTTGCCGCATCGCGACGTTCCCGCTGCGTCATATTCAGTAAGGATTTGAGCGGATCGTTGCGCGGACCTCGATTCACTCCGATTTCTGCAATGCACTCTTTCAATTCCCGTGGTCTATCCAGGCGAATTGCAGTTCTACAATTCGGTTCACCCTCTGACCAAGGGTGCTTTTTTCATTTTTTATACGCGGCTTTCGGGCCGCGTTTTTTTGGAATTATTTATGGTCGATTTATAAGTTCCCGCAAGTGACGAAACGCACTGTGCCGATTGACGAAGAGCGTGCCCTGGCTTGTCCGTTCGTCAGAGGGCCGCATTCGGCGGGGGTGGGGCGGGTAGAATCGCAGGCTTGAGATGTGTTTCCGCCCCGCGAACGTGAGTAAACCTGTAATGACCGATACCTCCCTTCCATCGTCCGACACCGCTGCTGACTCCCCGACGGAAGGTGCGCCCGACATGCACGAAACCCCGCTCGAGCATCTGGAAGAAGCGCTGCCCGAAACCCAGCACGAAGACCGCCTGTGGCGAGACGACGGCTGGACCGCACGCGTCATCAAGAACGAAGACGATGAAGGCTGGGCCGTCGCAATGATCAAGGACGGCGAAGCGGAACCGGCGCTCGTCGGCCCGTGGACGATGGGTCGCAACAAGAAGGATCCGAAGCCGCTCGACACGTCGGCGTTCAACACGCTGGTCAAAACCGCGTCCGAGGTATTGCGTCGCCATGAGCAGCAACTGCGCGCCCAGTTGCATAAGGAAGTGCGCGTAGCCAGCGCGGACGGCAGCGGCGAACTCGACATCACGCTCGACATCGTTCCCGATGAAGACGAACCGTACGCGCTGCTGACCGCGCTCGACACATTCGGCGAACAGATCGCGCAAGTGCAGGTCGCGCCGAACTTCAAGCTCAGCAAGGCGAGCGCCGCTGCGTGGGTCGAAAACGAATTCCGCCGTCCGGGCTAGATCGGCTGTGGCAGAGGTCGGCTAACGAACAGCCGAATTAAATATTACTAAAGCCTGTCAATATACTTTCATATTGACTTCATAGAATCCTCGCGTCATAGCGGCGCGAGCGTGAGCCATGCGGTTCCGGGTCTGAGTGCGTGCCGGCTGTGCCTTCACCCACGCTACCCAAACCCTGGATCACGACAACATGGCAGAGCCGTTCGACCCTTCCCGCCGCAAGGCCCTGAAACTACTCGCCGGTGCGCCGATGCTGCCGTTAGGCGGCCTCGCAACGGCGTCGATGCTGACCGCGTGCGGCGGAGGCGAGGAACTCGCGACGCCGGTCAAGCCCGTGGCCAACTTTGTCTCGGCGGCGTTCAGCGGCATGGCCGCGCCGACGCTGGCGGACCCCGCCGCGATGGCGAAAACCACGGTCGGCTCGATGCTCTCCGTGCAACTGAGCGACGGCAGCAGCCGTACCTTCAGGCTCGCTTACCAGCCGTTCTTCGTCACCGGCGACATGGTGCCGAGCATCAAGGGCGGTACGATCCTGGCCGGCGGCTATTTCGACATCAACAATCAGCCGGTCTTCGATAAATCGGTAGCGGGTAAAGAACGCCAGTTCTATTCGGACTGCCCGGACGGCAGTTCGCTAATCCGCCTCGACAAACCCACGGTGAAGGGCCTCAAGGGCAATGCGGTATTCGCGGTCGTGCAGTTCGAATACACGACCCGCGATCAGAGTCTGAAGTCGATGTACGGCCAGTTGCCGTCGCCGATCGCCGTGCTCACACTCGATCAGGACCCGGCCACCGGCAAGCTGGCACTGGTGGGCTACCACAACGTCGATACGTCGAAGGCGCATGGCTTGTGGATCACCTGCGGCGCGAGCCTGTCGCCGTGGAACACGCATCTGTCGAGTGAAGAGTACGAGCCGGACGCCACGACGATCGCAACCAACAGTCAGTTCAAGGGCTTCAGCCGCAGCCTTTACGGCGACGAAACCACCGCCAATCCCTATCACTATGGCCATCTGCCGGAAGTCACCGTCAATCCCGATGGCACCGGCACGATCAGGAAACACTACTGCCTCGGCCGCATCTCGCACGAACTGATTCAGGTGATGCCGGACAAGCGCACCGTACTGATGGGCGACGACGCGACCAACGGCGGCCTCTTCATGTTCATCGCCGATCGTGTGGCCGATCTGTCGGCGGGCACGCTATACGTCGCGAAATGGACGCAGGTGTCGTCGAGCGGCGCGGGCGCGGCAACGCTTTCCTGGATCAATCTGGGCCACGCGACCAGCGACGAAATCGAGGCGCTCGCCAACCAGCTGAGCGCGAGCAACATCATGGACGTCGCGACTAGGGACCCGGCCGATTCGACCTACACGAAGATCAACTACAACGGCACTTTCAACTGGGTGCGCGTCAAATCGGGCATGACCAAGGCGGCGACCTTCCTCGAAACGCATCGCTATGCGGCGTTGGCGGGCGGCAGCATGGGGTTCACGAAGCTCGAAGGCACGACGGTCAATATCAAGGACAAGGTGCTGTATTCGGCGATGTCGCGCATCGAGAAATCGATGGTGCGCGGCCATGCCGCATCGACCGAGGTCGCCGTCGACAAGGCGATCAACGCCGGCGCGGTTTACGCGCTGAACATGAAGGGCGGCCAGCGCGACCGCAGCGGCGGCGCGATCAACAGCGACTGGGTGCCGGTGGACATGGCCGCGCCCGCGGCGCTGGTCGGCGAGGATCTATCGTCCGCCGACGCCCTCGGCAACACGGCGAACCCGGAGCGCATCGCGAATCCGGACAACCTCAAGTTCTCGGAGAAATTGCGCACGCTCTTTATCGGTGAAGACAGCGGCATGCACGTCAACAATTTTCTGTGGGCTTACAACGTCGACACGAAGACGCTGGCACGTGTGTTGTCCTGTCCCGCGGGCGCGGAGTCGACCGGCCTGCATGCAGTCGACGAAATCAACGGCTGGACGTATGTGATGAGCAACTTCCAGCATGTCGGCGATTGGGAAAGTCCGTTGCACGACAAGGTCCAATCGACCCTTGATCCGCTCGTGCGGGCGAACTATAAGGACCGCTTCGGCGCGACGGTGGGATATCTCACGGCCGACCCGGCGGGGATCAGGCTGTAGGGGACGAAAGGGGTAGCGCGACCCGCTGCCTCAACTCCGCTTGCAGAAAATCGCCGTCACAAGCGGCGCAACCCGGTGCACGATCGCCGTGCTGCCAGCCTCGGCGAGCGCGTTCTGGACCTTGGATTCGCCGCCGAATACCACGACGCCATACGCGGAGCGGGCCACGGGTTCACCGTCGCCGACGCGGAACATTGGATCGTCTTTTTCGTAGCCGACCACCGCGAAAACGTGAAAGCCAAATGCGGTCAGGTCGGCGCCCTGCGCCGGCGAAAACGCATTGATGGAATTGCTTTCGACCCGCATGGGCTTCGGATCGATCATCTGCTGCTGGGCAAGATCGGCAATGAACTGATGGCCGCTCTCATTGCAGATGAGCGGTGCGTCGAGGGCGGCAGCATGACTGCCGAGCGGCAGCACGGCAGCGGTCAGCGCAAGGAGTACAGACGAAAAGAAGTGTTTCATATACGTGAAAGTCGACCCGCGTTCGATGTAGTGAGTTCGCAACGGGCGGCGGCGCTGTGCCGCGCGCCGGAAAGGCATTGCGCATCGAAGTGGTTCGGCGTGACAGGCGCAACTGGATTCGCACTTTAACGCGATTCGGCACATCTTGCGCAGTGGCTGACACGCACCGGCAACAATGTGTCCTTAAGAAAACGTTAAGGAACGAAGCAAGCTTTCGCGATCCCGTATATATTTCCGGGTTATGAATTCGCGACCAACAATTCCAATTAACGTTCCGGCCCCCAGAACATGGGATGCGAGGCTCGCCCGCCGACTAGTCACGCCGCTCGTCAACACCTGGGTCACGCCGAATCATCTGACCACGCTGCGCCTGCTGATCGGGCTCGCCGGCGCGCTGTGTCTCGCCCATGGCGGATTCGCCTGGATCAACGCGGGCGCCTTCCTGATCGTGCTGTCGAACTTTGTCGACCATACAGATGGTGAACTTGCGCGCATCGGCGGAAAGTCGAGCCGGATCGGTCATTTTTACGATCTGGCTTGCGATGCGCTTGTGACCGTCATGTTGTTCGTCGGCATGGGTGTCGGCACGACGCATGTCGGCTCATTGAAAGTTTCACCCGGCTGGCTCGGTGCCATGGCGGGTGTTGCGGTCGCGCTGATCTTCTTCCTGCGCATGCGTATCGAGGAGATGGCGGGCAAGGCAGGCACGAAGCAGGCGTCGGTGGGCGGTTTCGAAACTGAAGACGTGCTGTACCTGCTGCCCATCGTCACGCTGACAAGCGTCGTCATGCCGTTCGTGGTGGTCGCGTCGATCGGCGCACCGCTCTTTGCCGTCTGGGTGGTGATCGATTACTGGCGCGTCACGCGCCGCGCCGCACGCCCGGCGGCCGCCCCCGTCAAGGCGTCTGAAACCAGTCAAGTGTGGGCCAGTGAATGAGTATGCACGCCGAAAACGACGTGATCGCTCCGACTTCCGTTGAACGTTCGCCGGCCTCCTTGTCGACCACGCCGGCCGCGCCTGCGCCGAATGCCGACCGCGCCGTGGCGAGCCGCACGCGCGCGCTCGACACCCGCCGTCTCTCAAAAGACTTCGTCGATCAGGGCGCGTTCCTGTATCTGGACGATTTCCTCGCGCCCGACGTGACCGCCCAACTCGTGCAGAGCGCGCGCGGCCTCCTCGACGAAGTGAACCGCAACTATCTGCCGGGCCACAAGCAGGGCGGCAGCGTCAGCCGTCATACGATCGACCGTCTTGCGCCGTTCATCGCCGAACTGTATCGCTCGAAGGAACTGATCGGCTGGCTCGAGCAACTGAGCGGCGACAAGCTGCAGGTGTCGCCCGCGGACGATCCGCATGCCTATGCGCTGTACTACTACACGCGGGCCGGCGACCACATTGGCTGGCACTACGATACTTCGTACTATGACGGCCGCCGCTATACGCTGCTGCTCGGCGTGATCGACGAATCGTCATGCCGGCTCGATTACGAATTGCATACGCGTAATCCGGACGTGCCGGATCAACCCGGCTCGGTGCAGATTCCGCCGGGCGGCCTCGTATTTTTTGACGGCGACACGCTGCGTCATCGCATCACGCCGGCCGGCGCAAACGAAATGCGCGTGTCGCTGACCTTCGAATACGTCACCGATCCGAACATGCGGCCGTGGCGCCGTTTCATTTCGAACATGAAGGACGCGATCGCGTACTTCGGCTTCCGCCAGGTTTTCCGTCAGATGGCAAAACGCGGCAAGGACCGCGCATGACACGCGCGGCCCTGATTCTGCTGTCGATCGGGACGGCGCTCTTTGTCGGCCTGCTCGCGTGGCAGGGCTTCGGCTCCGTGGCCTCGGCACTGACCGCGGCAGGCTGGGGCCTCGTGCTGGTCGCGGCGTTTCACCTCGTGCCGCTGGTGCTCGACGCCGGCGCGATCTCGGTGCTGTTCCAGCGTCAGCGCGACGGTGTGCATCAGGAAGCGACGGTGCGCGACGCCTTGTTCGCACGCTGGATCGGCGAATCGGTGAATAGCCTGTTACCGGCCGGCCAGATCGGCGGCCCGGTGGTGATGGTGCGGCAATTGTCCCAGCGCGGCATGCGCATGCGTGACGCGGCCGCCGCGATTACGGTCAGCACCACGGCTCAGGCGCTCGCGCAAATCGTCTTCGCGTTGCTCGGGCTGCTGCTGTTTGGCGCGTACGCCGCGCACGGCGCGCTTCACGATCTGCGAACCGCCACACTCATTGCCACCGGCGTGCTGGGCGCGATGATCGCGGGCTTCTATTACGCGCAGCGGCGCGGCCTGTTCGGCCGTTTGCTGGGCGTGGTTTCCAAGGTGTTCGGCAAGCGTGACTGGTCGTCGCTGATGACGCGCGCCGAAGCCGTCGACGCCGCCGTGCAGGCGATCTACCGCGAGCGCGGCCGCGTCGCGGCAAGCTTCGCGTTGAGCCTGGTGGGCTGGATCGTCGGCACGGTCGAGGTGTGGCTCGCGCTGCGCTTGCTCGGCCATCCGGTCGACTGGGTCGACGCGCTCCTGCTCGAAAGTCTCGGCCAGGCGATTCGCGGCGCGGCGTTCATGATCCCGGGCTCGCTCGGCGTGCAGGAAGGCGGTTATCTGCTGCTCGCCCCGCTCGTGGGTTTGCCGCCGGACGCAGCGCTGGCGTTGTCGCTCGCCAAGCGCGCGCGTGAAATCCTGCTCGGTTTGCCCGGCCTGCTGGTTTTGCACTTCAGCGAACGAAGCTGGCAACGGCGGCGCGCCACCGCGCGCGTGCCGGTTGTCGATTAATCTCCGAATTTTTTAAAGGACTGCGCATGCGCGCCATCATCCTCGCAGCGGGCCTCGGCCTGCGTCTTCAGCAACCGCCGCAGGCACAGTTCCCGAAGTGCCTGTTGCAGTTCGACGGCATGAGCCTGCTCGAACGGCATCTGCAAATGCTGGAAACCGCCGGCGTGACCGACGTCGTGCTGGCACTCGGTTTTCAGCCGGAATCGGTGCAGGCGGAACTGGCGCGGATCAACTGGCCGCATAAGGTGGAAACCGTGCTGAACCCGCGTTACGACCTGGGCAGCGTGCTGACGGTGCATACGGTGGCCGAGGCGCTGACGCGCGGCGGCGACGTGCTGCTGATGGACGCCGATGTGCTCTACGACGAGCGCATTCTGAGCGCGCTGGTGAAAGGCGAATCGGTCAACCGCCTGTTGATCGACCGCGATTTCGAAGCCGGCGACGAACCCGTCAAGCTGTGCCTGCAAGACGGCGTGCCGGTCGAATTGCGCAAGCAGCTCGCCGTCAATCTCGAGTACGACACCATCGGCGAATCGGTGGGCTTCTTCCGCTTCCGCCAGGAAACCGCGCAACGTTTCACGCAGATCGTCGCGGGCTATGTGGATAGCGGCCGGGCCAACATGCCGCACGAAGAAGCGGTGCGCGACCTGCTGCTCGAGCGCAGCCAGGTGTTCGACACGGCCGACGTGACCGGCGCGCCGTGGATCGAGATCGACTTCCCGAACGACGTTGCTCGCGCAAGCACCGAGATTCTGCCGCAACTGCAACCGCTGGTCAGTGCGTCGCGTTAAGTCCTGCTCCTGAATCGCCGCTGTATTGCATGGTGAGCCGGCTGCATGCCGGCTCTCTATCGCGTCGCTTCCTCTCCGTTCTTTTACTCCTGGTTTGCGTGGCCCGTGCTGCCTCGTTGCGCGTGCAACGATTAGCCGCCGCGGAGTGGCGCGCCGTTATCGCGAGTACGAAAAGGCTTCGGCTAACAACATCTGTTGTCGATGCGATGCCATAATCGCAGCTTTACACCGACGGCTTTGCAACCCGTCGTCATGCCAATGCCTCTTGCTTTAGGCGCTTTTATCGTTCCACTGATCGTCGCGTGTGCGATGTTCATGGAAAACGTGGACGGCACGGTCATCGTGACGTCGCTGCCCGTTCTGGCGCGCGATCTCGGCCAGGATCCCATCACCCTCAAGCTTGCCGTGACGGCTTACGTCATCGGCCTCGGCGTCTTCATTCCGATTTGCGGCTGGGTCGCCGACCGCTTTGGGTCTCGCACCGTCTTTCGCACCGCGATCGGCATCTTCATGGCCGGCTCGCTGATGTGCGCGGCGTCCACGTCGCTCGGCACCTTCGTGGTCGCGCGCTTCGTGCAAGGCATCGGCGGCGCGATGATGGTGCCGGTGGGACGCATCATCATCTTTCGCTCGGTGCCCAAGTCGGACTTCATTCGCGCGGTCAACTATCTGACGGTGCCCGCGCTGCTCGGGCCGGTAGTCGGGCCGCCGCTGGGCGGCTTCATCACGACGTACCTGCATTGGCGTCTGATTTTCTTCGTCAACATTCCAATCGGCCTGCTGGGCATCTGGCTCGCGAACAAGCACATCGCCAACGTGCGTGAAGCGCATCCCGGCCGGCTCGACTGGACCGGCTTCGTGTTGTCGGCGAGCGGGGCGTCGCTGTTCATGCTGGGACTCTCGCTGGTGGGGGGCGAACTGGTGTCGAACACGGTGTCGGTCGGCATGTGCGTGATCGGCGTGCTGCTGCTGGCGGCGTACGTGCTGTACGCGAACCGCGTCGAATTGCCGGTGCTCGATCTGCGGCTGTTGCGCATTCCGAGTTTTCACGCGAGCGTGGTGGGCGGCTCGCTGTTCCGCATTGGCCTCGGCGCGGTGCCGTTTCTATTGCCGCTTGCGTTGCAGGAAGGTTTGGGCATGACGGCGTTCAAGTCGGGATCGATCACCTGCGCGTCCGCGTTCGGCTCGATCTTCATGAAGGCGGCCGCGTCGCGCATTCTCGGCCGGTTCGGTTTTCGCACGGTGCTGATGTTCAATGCCGGTTGCGCGGGTCTGGCGATTGCGATCTACGGCTTGTTCTTTCCCGGCACGCCGCATTGGCTGATCTGGTGTGTGGTGCTGTTCGGCGGCTTCTTCCCATCGTTGCAATTCACTTCGTTGAATACCTTGGCCTATGCGGATATTCCGAGCCGCGACGTCGGCCGCGCGACGAGCGTGGCGAGCGTGATCCAGCAGATTTCGTTGGGACTCGGCGTGACGATTGCCGGCATCGTGCTGCAAATCTCGCATAACGCGCAGGGTCATTCCGCTATCGTGTTCTCCGACTTCTGGCCGGCGTTCCTCGTGGTCGGCCTGTTTTCGTTCCTGTCGATTCCGGTGACCGCGCGCCTGCCGCATGGTGCCGGCGATGAAATCGCACGCGGCAGCCGCGGGAGCGCCTGAGTGTTCAATGCGCGCCGCGCGACGTCTTGTGACGCGGTGCATTAACCGCGCGCAATGCCGCTTCGAATAACGCTACTCGCGACAATTAGCGTTATTAAACTGGGCAATTTTTGTGTGCCGCAGCATGCACCAAATGCGTGCAAAAGCTTCGCAATCGCTGGAACGGCATGTTATAAGCCGAAGGCAGCTTTCGTTATCGTCAGATGAAAAAGTCGTCTTGGGGGATATCCAATGAAGTTGTTTCACAACGCCAAGCCGTCCGTTAGCGGACTTGCGCTGGTCGCACTCATCTCTGTTTCAAGCGGTTTTCTCGAAGTCACGCCGGCCTTTGCCAAAGCACCCGCGAAAGCGCAGCCGGCGATTCTCACGGCGTCCGCCATTGCGGTCGCCGACAAGTACAGCGCCGACGCCGCAGAACAGATTTTCAAGGAAGGCGGTAATGCGGTCGACGCGGCAGTCGCGATTGCCTTCACGCTTGCCGTGACGTATCCGGAAGCGGGCAATATCGGCGGCGGCGGGTTCATGACGCTGTATGTCGACGGCAAGCCGTACTTCCTCGACTATCGCGAGCGTGCCCCGCTGGCCGCGACGAAGAGCATGTACCTCGACGACAAGGGTGAAGTCATCAAGGGCATGAGCCTGTCCGGTTATCGCGCAGTGGGTGTACCGGGCACCGTCGACGGCATGTGGCAAGCGCAGCGCCGCTTCGGCAAACTCAAATGGAAGCAGGTGATCGCACCGGCAATTCACTACGCGCGCGACGGCTTCGAGGTCAGCGAGCAATTGCAGCAACGCCGCGACGACGCCGCGAAAGACTTTGCCGGCAAGACCAACTTCGACACCTACTTCGGCAACCTGAAGCAGGGCGTCAACTTCAAGCAACCGGATCTCGCCGCCGTGCTGCAGCGCATCTCGGATCAGGGAGCGAAAGACTTCTATTCGGGCAAGACGGCTGATCTGATTGCAGCGTCCATGCGCGGTCACGGTCTGATTACGAAGGCCGATCTGCAGCAGTACAAGGCGGTGTGGCGTGAGCCGATCCAGGCGGACTGGAACGGCTATCGCGTGATTACCGCGCCGCCTCCCAGCTCGGGCGGCATCGGTCTCGTGCAGTTGCTGAAGATGAAGGCCGACATTGCGCCCGACTTCAAGGACGTCAAGCTCAATTCCGCGCAGTACGTGCACCTGATTGCTGAAATCGAGAAGCGCGTGTTCGCCGATCGTGCGCAGTATCTCGGCGATCCGGACTTCTACAAGGTGCCGGTCGCGCAACTGACCGACGATGCGTATATCGCCAGGCGTGCCGCTGAAGTCAATCCGAACTCGCCTACCGATACGAAGAGCATTCAGGCCGGTCTCGGCACGTCGATGCCGGAGAAAGCGGAAACCACGCACTTCTCGGTGATCGACAAGTGGGGTAATGCCGTGTCGAACACGTACACCATCAACGGCTACTTCGGCTCGGGCGTGGTGGCCGATCGCACAGGTATCGTGCTGAACGACGAGATGGACGATTTCTCCGCGAAGCCGGGCGTTGCGAACCAGTTTGGCGTGGTGGGCAGCGACGCGAATTCGATCGATCCGAAAAAGCGCCCGTTGTCCTCGATGAGCCCGACGATTCTGACGAGAGACGGCAAGGTGTCGCTCGTGATCGGCACGCCGGGCGGCTCGCGCATCTTCACGTCGATCTTCCAGGTGATCAACAACGTCTACGACTTCAACATGCCGTTGCAGGAAGCTGTGGGCGCGATGCGTTTCCATCACCAGCTGTTGCCGCCGAACACGATTTTCTGGGAGCCGTACAAGCCGATCGACGGCGAGCTCGCCAAGCAGATCGAAGCCAAGGGCTACAACCTGAAGGGGCAGGATTTCAGCGGCGACATCCAGGCGATCAAGGTGAATGGCGATACGCCGGAAGCCGCAGCCGATCCGCGCGGTCGTGGTGTGACGCGAGTGATCCAGTAAGCGTTTGGCCTGAATCGTTCAGGTGCATCGTAGCGGCGCATCTTTGCGGATGCGCCGCATGTAAAGAAAGCCTCGCGCTCAACCGGGCGCGAGGCTTTCTTTTTTATCCCCGAAATTGACCGGGCGTGAGAGATCGTTTATCCCCGGGCTCGCTTGAGCGCGAGGCGTTTGCCGCCGCAGGTCGTCGAGCGGATCAGCTTGTCTGCTCGACGGGCGTCAAGGTCAATTCGAGCCGTTGCGCGCCACGCAGCACGGTCATGTTGACCGGCTTGTCGATACGCGACACATCGAGCGTGCGTTGCAGGCTATCGACGTCTTGGACGGCAAGCGCATCGATCGCGACGATCGTATCGTCGGTACGCAGACCGCCAAGCGCGGCCGGGCTGCCTTTGACGATTTCCATGACATGCACGCCGCTCTCCGAACTCAGGCCGAAATAGCGCTGCATGCGGCGCGATAGCGGTCTCGTGGTGCCCGCCACGCCGATGTATGCGCGCCGCACGCGGCCGTGCGCGAAGATCTGCATGATGACCCACTTGGCCGTATCGATCGCGGTGGCGAAGCAGATCGCCTGCGCGCCGGGAATGATCGCGGTGTTCACGCCGATCACCTGACCAGCCGAATTGATCAGCGGGCCGCCCGAATTGCCGGGATTGAGCGCGGCGTCCGTCTGGATCACGTCGTAGATCATGCGGCCCGAATTCGAGCGCAGCGAGCGGCCGAGTGCCGAGACCACGCCGGTCGTCACGGTTTGCGCGAGGCCGAGCGGATTGCCGACCGCGATGGCGATCTGGCCAACCCGCAGCTTCGACGATTCGCCGAGTTCGACGTGCGGCAACGGCTCCGGCGAGCCGATGCGCAGGACGGCCAGATCGCTGCCCGGGTCGTCGCCGACCAGATCGGCGTCGAATTTCGCGCCGTCGGCGAGCGTCACCGTGATATGCGTGGCGCCGTGCACGACGTGGCTGTTGGTGAGCAGATAGCCGTCGGGCGTGAACAGAAAACCCGAACCGGTGCCGCCGCGCGCGCCGCGGCTGTCGCGCCCGGAAGGCGCGCCGGGCAGCCGGCGTTCGACGGCAATGAAGGCGACCGCCTGCTGAACGCGTTCCAGCGCGCCGATCACGGTGCGGGAATAGGTGTCGAGCAGGGCGTCGTCGGATAGAGCGTTATGTGGATCGGACCCGGGGGCGTCGGATGCGGCGCGCGACAGGTGATCGATGAAGCGTGGACGGCTTCCCATGGCGATGCTCCGGAGGGACGGGAATCCAGATGCGGGGCGGCGGACGGGTTTTCAAGTGCGGGCGGGGCGGCGTGCGCGAGGCTGCTTGTGAGACACTTTCAAGTGTGTCGGCCCACGCCGAAGCGGGAGTCGGGGAGTCGGGGAGTCGCTACCCTGGCTGAGGCGCCGGCCAACGCCCGGGTCAATGTCGGCGCCAATGTCCACGCGTTTTGCCGCAGCGCTCGGGCAGATGCCACGCGAACCCGCCAGGCGCCGCCGTGCCAAGGAGACAGCCACCATGAACTCACCCGCCACGTCAGGCACAGCCGCAGCCTCCGCCTCGTCGAGTGCAGCGAGCGCGCCGACCGACTCGACAGAGCCAACCGGGCCGCGCATCGAGTCCCTCAGCGCCATCACGCTCGCCACCCGCGATATGCCGCGCGCCGTGCTGTTTTACGAAGCGCTCGGTTTTCCGCTCAGATTCGGCGGTTCGCAGGAAGCATTTACCTCGTTTGCATTCGGCGGTTCGTACCTGAATCTGATCGTCGATACGCGCGCGCCAGTCAACTGGTGGGGCCGCGTGATCATGTATGTCTCGGACGTCGACGCGCTCTACCGGAAGGCGCTGGCGGCGGGATTGAAACCGTCGCTCGAACCGTCCGATGCGCCGTGGGGCGAGCGCTATTTCCACATTACCGATCCCGACGGCCACGAACTCAGCTTCGCGAAGCCATTGCGTTAGCGCCCGGCGGTCGCGCTAAACTCGCTATCGTGGATGGCCATCAGGCGCACAAGCCGCCAGTGAGCACTCGAAGCCCGATGGCGTTGCTGCCGTGCCGGTAACACGGCTGACACTTGGCGCTTCGATAATCGACCCCGTTCGCGACGCGCATGCGCCGCGCGCCTAACTATTTCCGCTGCCAGGAGAGTCGCAATGAAAGAGCTGGATCCGAGACCCGAGGCCGAAGTCATGGCAGAACGGCAACGCCGTTTCGAGGAGGACCTCATCGATGCGTACGACGAGGAACTCGAAATGGAGGTCGACGACCGTATCATCGACGGCGCGGACGGCTTCACGCCCGAGCATCGCGAGGCGCGCAAGATGTACTTCCGCGAGTTGTTCCGTTTGCAGGGCGAGCTTGTCAAACTGCAGGACTGGATCGTGCAGACCGGCCATCGGCTCGTGGTGATTTTCGAAGGACGCGACGCGGCCGGCAAGGGCGGCGCGATCAAGCGCATCACGCAGCGGCTCAACCCGCGCGTGTGCCGCGTGGCGGCGTTGCCGGCGCCGAACAATCGTGAACGCACGCAATGGTATTTCCAGCGTTACGTGTCGCATCTGCCGGCCGGCGGCGAAATGGTGCTGTTCGACCGCAGCTGGTACAACCGCGCGGGCGTGGAACGTGTGATGAATTTTTGCAGCGACGACGAGTACGAAGAGTTTTTCCGCTCGGTGCCGGAATTCGAAAAGATGCTGGTGCGCAGCGGTGTGCAGATTCTCAAATACTGGTTTTCGATCACGGACGAAGAACAGGAAATCCGCTTTCAGAACCGCATCCACGATCCGCTGAAGCAGTGGAAGCTGAGTCCAATGGATCTGGAAAGCCGGCGCCGCTGGGAAGCCTATACGCAGGCGAAAGAAGTCATGCTGCAGCGTTCCCACATTCCCGAGGCGCCGTGGTGGGTCGTGCAGGCCGTCGACAAGAAGCGCGCGCGCCTGAACTGCATTCACCATCTGCTGAGCCAGGTGCCGTATCACGAGGTCGAGCATTCGCGCGTCGAGTTGCCCGCCCGGGTCCATCACGACGAATACAGCCGCCAACCGGTGCCGTCGGAGATGATCGTGCCCGAAGTGTATTGATCGATCGCTGGTTCGGTGAGATCAAAAAAAGCGCGGCAAGGCCGCGCTTTTTTGTTTCGCCGCCGCTGCCGGGTTTGCTCCCGGCAGCCGTGGTTTCAGCCGTTTCAGAACACCATCCGGAACAGCCAGTACAAGCCTCCGGCCAGCGCGATCGAGACCGGCAGCGTCAGCACCCACGCGAGGATCAGGCTGCGCACGGTGCCCCATTGCAAGCCGGAACCGTTGGCCGCCATGGTGCCGGCCACGCCTGAGGACAGCACGTGCGTCGTCGAGACCGGCAAGCCGTACATGTCGGCCGCGCCGATCGTCAGCATCGCCACCACTTCCGCCGACGCGCCCTGTCCGTAGGTCAGATGCTGCTTGCCGATCTTCTCGCCAACGGTGACCACGATGCGCTTCCATCCGACCATTGTGCCGAGACCCAGGGCGATGGCCACGGCGACCTTCACCCACGTCGGAATGAACTTGGTGGCGTGATCGGTTTGCGCCCTGAAGTTGTCGATCGCCTTGGCGTCCGCCGGCGCGAAGGCCGGCTGCTTGGCCTTCGCCATCAGCCGGATTGCTTCGGACGTGACGTACATGTTGTTGCGCACGTTATCGACGATGTCTTGCGGCACGGATGAGATCGATCCGGACTCGCCGACCTGCTTGCCGATCAGATCGGTCAGTTGCACCAGGGCCGGCAAGGTGGCGGGCGTCAATTGACGCGTGCGCACGTACGCTTCGACATCGGCGCGCGGATTGGCTGACGGCGCCGCGCCCTGGGTGTACTTGGCAAGCGTGGCCGAAGCCTGATGGGCGACCGCGAGGTAGGTCTGCGTTTCCGCCGGCGTGACCGCCTTGTTCAGCGCATAGGCCGTCGGCACCGTGCCGATCAGGATCAGCATGATGAGCCCCATGCCTTTCTGCCCGTCGTTCGAGCCGTGCGCGAACGAAACGCCCGTGCAGGTCAGAATCAGCAGGCTGCGAATCCAGAACGGCGGCGGTTCCTTGCCTTTAGGCTCGGCATACAACGCGGGGACCCGCACCACCGCCTTCAGGATCAGCAGCAGCAAGCCGGCGGCGAGAAAACCGACCAGCGGCGAAAACAGCAGCGATTTGCCGACGCCGAGCGCCTGATTCCAGTCCACGCCGCTCGTACCGTTGGCGCCGTGCAACATCTGATTCATCAGACCGACGCCGATGATCGAGCCGATCAGCGTATGCGAGCTCGACGACGGCAACCCGAAATACCAGGTGCCCAGATTCCAGATGATCGCCGCGATCAACAGGGCGAAGACCATTGCGAAGCCCGCGCTGCTGCCCACTTGCAGAATCAGTTCGACGGGCAGGAGCTGCAGAATGCCGAACGCGACCGCGCCCGTTGAAGTAAGCACGCCGAGGAAATTCCATCCCCCGGACCAGACCACCGCGATGTTCGGTGCGAGCGAATGCGTATAGATCACCGTGGCGACTGCGTTGGCCGTGTCATGAAAGCCGTTGACGAATTCGAAGCCGAGCGCGATCACGAGCGCAATGCCGAGCAGCAGGTAGGGCAAAAACGACGCTTCGCGAACCGGTTGCAAATCGTCGGCCAGATGCATGGCGCAATAAGCAGCGCCGATCGCAATCACAACGAGGAAGACGATCAGGCCGATACTGCGCCCCTTTCCACTTGCAGCGCCCGGTTGTGGGTACGAAAGTTCCGGCATGGCATGAGCCCCAAAAGTTTGTCGCGGAACTGCCGATCCTGCTGTGCCTATATGTCGCAATGATGACAATGGCGTGACCGTTATGCGGGACGGCGTTCGCGGAAAGGTAAGTACAGATTGGCGGTACAGGAAAGGCTGCCGCCTGCGCGGCGGCGTGAAACGATAAGCGCTCCGAAAAGAACTATGCGCGCAACTGTGGCAAGGCAGCCTAGCAGATTTTCCGGCTTGACTGCCGCCAAGATCGTGTTCAAACAGACAGACATGCGTGCACGCGCGAGACTAAGGCGGCCACGACGTGCGGCGCATTGCGCTCCATGCAATGCGCATTTTTTTGCAGTGATCCTCGTGCAGTTTAGGCGACGCGCCGCCGGATATCCACCGGGACCTTTTTTTGCTAGGCTGACACAAAAGGTGCCTTCAGAAGGACGTCCGATGAAGCGAGCGAGCCGGAAAATCGACAAACAGGCTGCGGACAGCAAGCCGGCCGGCGCGGACGCGCAACCGTCGGCGGAGGCGGCCTTTGCGTCGTACGCCGCGCCTCTCGTCGATGAGGCGATCGAACACGCCGACGCGGTGCGCGAAGACGCGTCGCCGGAAGCGCTGCACAAATTGCGCGTCTCGCTGCGGCGGTTGCGCTCGTTGTGGTGGGCGTTCGAACCCTTGCTGGACAAAGGTGAGAACACGCGCCAGCGGGCGCTGTATAAATATCTGGCGACGGCAGCCGGCAAGACGCGCGATTGGGACATTCTGATCGAACTGATCGCACAGAACGAGCGCATTGCGCACGAGATGGCGCCGAAGCTCCAGGCGGCGCGCGGCGGCGCGCTGGCAACGAGCCGTGAAACGCTGTCGAACGCGGACGTCAAGCATCTGCTGCAAGACGCACTGACCAGCGCCAACAAGGAATTGAACATGGCCCATGAGCGCGTGCCGCTGCAAAAATTCGTCGACAGACGCGTGGCCGTTTCCGAACGTTCGCTGAATAAACGCATAAAACGCGCGTCGCACGCGAAGCGCTCCAACTACACCGCATTTCACGACGTCAGGAAGGCGGGAAAAAAAGTGCGTTATCTGCTCGAGTTTTTCGAGCCGGTTCTCAGCGGCAGCCACAAACGTATCCTGAAGCGGTTAAAGCAGATTCAGAAGCGTTTCGGTACGCTGAACGATATTGTCGCGAGCGAGATGCTGCTGCGCGACAATGCGAGCTTGCTGGCCGGGTCCAGCGATACGGATGCAGCGCTGGATTGGTTCAGGAAGGAGCGCAAGCGCCGGATGCGCGCGGCGGCGGGACTGTTGCGCAAACTGTGATGCGGCTGCCTCGCTGCTTTAGCTGCGCCGGGGAGCGAACCCGCGCAGCGTCACCGTGCCAGGTACTTCACCGTACTGCTTGGGTGGGCGTTTTCGGGCGACCGGGGCGTCCACTTGCTCGAGCGGTTCGACGGGGAACCCGCGCCTTTGCCAGGCGTCGAGGCCGCCCCTCAGTGCGCGAATCCGCGTGTAGCCGCTCAGGCGCATCCGTTGCGAGATCTCGACCGCGGTCGCGCTGTCAGGGCAAATGCAGTAAATCACCGTGTCATGGACGAGCAGCGCGCCATCGATCTGCTCAGGCGAGTGCGGGTCGAGCGCCTGCACACCGGGAATGGGTCGCGGCGCTTCGTCAGCCGATGCGGATGGGCGGGCATCCAGGATTTTGGGCGGCGTGATGCGGCGCCATCCACCGGGTGTCGCATGCAACGCAGTCGCGGAGGCCGCATCCGCGAAACGGCGTCGTTCGCGGCGTCGCTGCTGCAGGCGGTACAGCAGATAGGCCAACGCCGCCGCCAGCAGGACGTCGACTACCGTGCCGCCACGCGCTTTGACGAACGCGAGCAGCATATGCAACTGTCTTTCCGCCGCGGCGCCGCCGAGTAGCCAGAAGGTGGCCCACATCGACGCGCCGGCGAGGTCCCACATGGCGTAGATGCGGCTGTCCACTGCGGTCGTGCCCATGAGCGGCGGAGTGATGAGCCCGAGTCCGGGGACGAACTTCGAGATCGAGACGAGCGCCACGCCGAAACGCTCGAATAGCGAGCGGGCCTTGTCGACTCTGGAATCGACGGCTGGCGAGATGCGGCCGAGCGCGGCGATCAGTTTGCGGCCATAGATGCGGCCGGCGGCGAACCATGTACCGTCGCCGATAAGCGCGCCAAGCACGGCGGCGAACAGGATTGTCCAGAAAGACAATGTGCCGGCGGCAATCGCCGAGCCCGCGAGGAGCAGCACGGGGACAGCGGGGATCGGCAGGCCGAGCCGTGTCAACAGGACGTTCACAAAAACGAACACGCCGCCCCAGGTCGACACTGCTGACGACGGAAACTCTACCAATTGCGGAACTCCTGTTGTGACGGTTGGGCGCGTACTGCGGCGGGCGTTTGTCTTGCCGGGCCGCAAAGGGTGTTCGCGGGGGCGTTTGTCTACGCGCGCGTTCGGTTCGCGTCCAAGGGGATCCCGTTTCGATCAGGATACTCGATGGACCTGGGTACGGCGCCGGGATGTCGTACCTGAGCACAAGTCCGATTCGCGCCGGCATGACATGAAGCCGCCCGCCTGTTCGACCTGACGGTACGCCTCGTCCCTTTGACCGGCGCCTTTTCTGCAATTTCGTTCAAGACCGCGCATGTTCGCCGCCGCTAATGTGTCTGCTCGTTCAACGGAACAGGACAGCAGTATGAACTCACGGTACATCGGATACCTGTTTTGCGCGCTGGCGATGATCGGAGTCGGCAGCACGGTTGTCGTCAGCAAATCGATTGCAAGCGGATTGCCGCCGTTCAGCGCGACCGCATTGCGTTTTGCCATCGCGTTTCCCCTGTTTGCGCTGGTGATGCGCTGGCGTGGCGTGCGCTGGCCACGTCTCGACCGGCACGATACGTTGCTCGTGATCGCCCAGGCGGGGGCGGGCAGCGTCGGCTATACGGTGTTGCTCATCAGTGGCATGAAGCTCGCCTCGGCCGCCGATGCAGGCGTGATTGCCGGCACCCTGCCGGCGGTGTCGGCCGTGGTCGCCATGCTCGCGCTGGGTGAGCGCCCCGCGCCCGCGTTGATCGGGGCGATCGGCCTCGCCACGCTGGGCGTGCTGGTGTGCACCGTGCGCGTCGACGATTTCACCGCGCCGCATGCGGCCAGCTCGCTGGCGGGCAACGCGCTGGTGTTCGCGGCGATCGTCTGCGAGGCGCTCTTTATCCTGCTCAATCGCAAGTTGCACTCGACGGTTGCGCCGCTGCCGCTATCGGCGTTGATGTGCGGTATCGGTTTCGCGGTGGCGCTCGTGCCGGCATGTTTCGAGAGACCCTGGAGTATGCCGTTCAATGCGGACGCCATGACCGGTGTGCTGTACTACGCGCTTGTGCCGACCGTGGCGGGTTTCGTTCTCTGGTATGCGGGGGCTGCGCGCATCAGCGGCGCGGAAGCCGGGCTCATGACCGCGCTCGTGCCGGTGAGCGCGGTGGCGTTGGCCGCTGTCGTGTTGCGGGAGTCTGTGAGTGCGGCGCAACTTGCGGGTGTTGCATGCGTGCTTGGCGCCGTGTTGCTGGCCACCTTCGGCCAGATGCGTACCGCGCCCGGCACGGCGTGAGGCAGCGGCCTGCGGGCAGCGCGCTGCGGTTCGCCGCGGCGGCATGAAACCAGGCCGGATGAGGCAGCGCAGCAGCCTCGGTCGCAGGATGCAGCGCAGCAGCCTCAGTCACAGAATGCAGCGCGAAGCCAGCCGGCGTGCAGTGGCGGCGGACGCCGCTGCAGCCTGATTCACGGTTCGACCAAACCGCTATTAAGTATTGGGAATGGCCACCACGCCCGGATTGCCCACGATCGACAAAAACTCGCGGCGCGTCGACGGATCGGTGCGGAACGTACCCAGCATGCGCGAGGTGACCATCGTGACACCGGCCTTGTGCACGCCCCGGGTGGACATGCACTGATGCGCGGCTTCGAGAATCACGCCGACGCCTGCCGGTTGCAGCACGTCGTTCAGCGTATCGGCGATCTGCACGGTCATCTTTTCCTGGATCTGCAGACGCTTGGCGAACGCATCGACGAGGCGCGCCAGCTTCGAAATGCCGACCACCCGATGCCCAGGAAGATACGCAACGTGCGCCCGCCCGATGATCGGCACCATGTGGTGTTCGCAATAACTTTCGAAGCGGATATCTTTCAGCACGATCATTTCGTCGTAGCCGTCCACTTCGGAAAAGGTGCGGGCGAGGATCTCGCGCGGATCGATCTGATAACCCGCGTAGAACTCCTCATAGGAGCGCACCACGCGAGATGGCGTATCGATCAGGCCTTCGCGCTCGGGATTGTCGCCGGCCCAACGCAGCAGCACGCGTACCGCTGCTTCAGCTTCTTCGCGGCTGGGGCGCTCCGCCGCGGCCCCGGGTTTGGTTTTCTTTGCTTTGCTGCTGGCCATCCGTCGCTCCTCTGGAATTGCGCGTCGGCGCTCAACGGAGCGCGCGGGTTCAATGAGTGCGGCCATTGTTCCATGTTTTGCGCCGCATCGTGCCGATGCCCCCTCTCGCGGTCGGGGCGTGGACTTACTTGGGCCACTCGTCCATATCGTCGTTGAAGAGCTCGGCGACGATGCCGCGCAGCCAGCTCCCCCGCGGATCGTTATGAAACTTGCGATGCCAATGCTGCCGCAGATCGAAGCGCGGCAACGGCAGCGGCGGCTCGACCAGCGTGATCGACGCATGCTCCGACACGTACGCGAAGCCGATGGCGTGCGGCACCGTCGCGATCAGGTCGGTGCGCGCGAGGATGAACGGCAGACTCATGAAGTGTGGCGTTTCGAGTACGGCGCGGCGCTTGATGCGCTTCTTTTCCAGAAAATGTTCGAGGACTTCCTGGCTGCGCCCTTCGGCACGCACGACGGCGTGGCCCGACGCCACGTACTGAGGCAGTGTGAGGGGGGCCTTCGCGAGGGGGTGCCCCGTGCGCATCAGGCAGATGAATCGATGGGTGAAGAGCCGCTGCTGGAAGAAGTTATTGCCTGACAGATCGGGGAAATAACCCACGGCGAGATCGACGTCGCCCGATTCGAGTCCGCGTTCCACATGTGAGGGCGAGAGCGACACCGAGCGCAGATTCGCATGGGGCGCGCGTTCGGCGAAGAGTTGCAGAAGCCGCGGCAGGAAGACGATTTCGCCGACGTCGGAGAGCGCGATGGAGAAGGTATGGGTGCTGGTGGCCGGATCGAAGTCCTGCACGTCGAGCATGCCTTTTTCGATACGCAGAAGCGCGTCGCGGGCGGCGGGGAGGATGGCCAGCGCGCGCGGCGTGGGCTCCATGCCTTTCGATGTTCGAACGAAGAGCGGATCGTCGAAGTATTCCCGCAGGCGGCCTAGCGCGGTGCTGACGCGGGGTTGGCTGACGCCGAGTTGTTCCGCTGCGCGGCTGACATTACGCGTGTCCTCCATTGCGACCAGGTAGGGGATCAGGTTTAGATCTAGGTTTGTGTCGGACATGCTGCTTTTTTTGCCTGCGGCGCTTGGGGGTTTGGGTATTCGGGATGTGGATAAAGGGTAGTTTAATAATCTTGGTTTGGGATAGTGTGTTTTTTTGCCTGTGCGGCGTTTTGTTTGTCTGGGTGCGTGTGGTGTGGGTCTTTTTTGTTTGCTTACGGCGTTGGCTTTTTCTTGATTTGCTTGCCTGTTTTGTGGTCTTTTTCTGTGGGCTTACGGTGTTGGGCTTTCCTTGATCTGGATTTGGTGCCTTTCCTTGATTTGCTAATAGACCACTAACAATACAAGGAAAGGCCAACGCCGCGAGCACAGGACCAGAACCTCGGATCAAGGAAAGGCCAACGCCGCAGACACACACCCCGAACCCCAGATCAAGGAAAGCCCAACGCCGCAGGCAAAACAAACAAAAAGCACCGCGCAAGGCAAACAGATCAAAAAAAGCTACCGTTCAGGAAAGCCAGAACCCATCCTGCCGGGCAGGCAAAAAAACCTATGATTAAGGGCAATCCCCAGCCTTGACAACCTGCCCAAAGGGCAACCATAATCCGCTGAACGTTCGCTAAACGAATCCATGTTCACATAACGAACAATTCGAAGGCGAACAAACCAAAGGCGCCAGCCCGCACCTCCAATCGGCGAGCCGCCGCCAGCACCGGCCTGGAGACCGTCCCGCACAAGCCTTTGCCTGCAAAGGCCAAAAGCCTGTCGGCACGCAGCGCCTCAAAAGGAAATTCGACATGATCAACAAGATTTTCGAGTCACTTCAATCGGCGGTTGCCGATGTCCACGACGGCGCGACCGTCATGATCGGTGGCTTCGGCACGGCCGGCATGCCGTCCGAACTGATCGACGCGCTCATCGAACAGGGCTCGCGCGAACTCACCATCGTCAACAACAACGCCGGGAATGGCGACATCGGCCTCGCGGCGCTGCTCAAAGCCAAACGCGTGCGCAAAATCATCTGCTCGTTCCCGCGTCAAACCGATTCGTATGTGTTCGACGCGCTCTATCGCGCCGGCGAAATCGAACTCGAGCTGGTTCCGCAAGGCAACCTCGCGGAACGCATTCGTGCAGCAGGCGCGGGTATCGGCGGTTTCTTCACGCCTACCGGCTATGGCACCAAGCTCGCCGAAGGCAAGGAAACCCGTTTGATCGACGGCAAGCATTACGTGCTGGAGTCGCCGCTGCATGCGGACTTCGCGCTGATCAAGGCGTTCAAGGGCGATCGCTGGGGCAATCTGGTCTACCGCAAGACCGCGCGCAACTTCGGCCCGATCATGGCGAGCGCGGCGAAAACGGCCATCGTGCAGGTGTCGAAAGTGGTGCCGCTCGGTGAACTCGATCCGGAAAACATCGTGACGCCTGGCATCTTCGTGCAACGCGTGGTCGAAGTGCCGCAAGCTGTGCATCAAGCCGAGCTTGCATCCGTGACCGCCGCCTGAGGAGACCGACATGAAAAAACTGACCCGCGATGAAATGGCCAAGCGCGTTGCCCAGGATATCCCTGAAGGCGCTTTCGTGAACCTCGGCATCGGCGTGCCCACGCTGGTGGCCAACCACCTCGCTGCCGACAAGGAGATTTTCCTGCACAGCGAAAACGGCCTGCTCGGCATGGGCCCGGCACCCGCAAAAGGTGAGGAAGACGACGAACTGATTAACGCCGGCAAGCAGCACGTCACGCTGCTCACGGGCGGCGCGTACTTCCATCACGCGGATTCGTTCGCGATGATGCGCGGCGGCCATCTGGATTTCTGCGTGCTCGGCGCGTTCCAGGTGTCGGCGAAGGGCGATCTGGCGAACTGGCACACCGGCGCGCCCGACGCGATTCCGGCTGTCGGCGGCGCCATGGATCTCGCCATCGGCGCGAAGCAGGTCTACGTGATGATGGAGCACCTGACCAAGCAGGGCGAAAGCAAGATCGCGGCGGAATGCTCGTACCCGGTCACGGGCGTGAACTGCGTCAACCGCATCTATACCGATCTGGCGATGATCGACGTCACCGACCAGGGCCTCGTGGTGCGCGAGATCTTCTCGGACATCGACTTCGATGCGCTGCACAAACTGACCGGCGTGCCGTTGATCGACGGCACTCAGGCGGCTCGCGCAGCTTAAGCACAGGCGCGGCAGCCGTCTGCGCGAAGGTTCGCAGCGAAGTCAAACGCTTTCCGTCGTGTCGTTGATCGGCGGCACTCAGGTGGCTCGTGCAGCCTACGTCCAGACGCGCCGCCGTCCGCACGAAGGCTCGCGCGCGGTCGAATACTTGCAAGCCGAAGCCGAAGCCGAAGCCGAAGCCGAAGCCGAAGCCGAAGCCGAAGCCGAAGCTCACACCGCGCAAGCGTGCCGCCGCCCCTGTCAGAACGCGCTCAAACCGATGCCAGGGCGCGACGCCAGAGTGCGACGCCAAGGTGAATACGGCGAGCCGTCGCAGCAGCATTCGGCACACAATGCGCCGCAACGCCGTGTGCGGTACGCTCTCGATAGATAGCGCCAGGGGCGCAGCTCGCAGCGCGTCCAGATCGCGCCGCGAAATCCTCACTTCCGATCTCATTATCGACGTCATCATGCTCGACTCCAGCGCCCGTCTGACCGGCCTTCTTTGCGGCACGCAACCGATGAACGACATCTGGGCGCCGCGTGCCACGCTGCAGCGGATGCTCGACGTCGAAGCGGCGCTCGCGCGTGCCTCAGCGGCACATAACGTGATTCCGCCCAGCGCCGTGGCCGCGATCGAGGCCGCCTGCCAGGCCGATCAACTCGACGCCGCGGCACTCGCACGCGACGCGGCGCTCGGCGGCAACCTCGCGATTCCCCTCGTCAAACAACTCACCGCGCGCGTCAAGGCGGCGGATGCGGAAGCGTCGAAGTACGTCCATTGGGGCGCGACAAGCCAGGACATCATCGATACGGCAACGGTGCTGCAGCTGCGCGACACCTTCGATCTGCTCGACAGCGGCTTGCAAGCCACATGCGATGCCGTGGCGAAACTCGCGGCGACCCATCGCGCGACGCCGATGATCGGCCGCACCTGGTTGCAGCAGGCGCTGCCCATCACGCTCGGCCTGAAATTCGCGCAATGGCTCGACGCGTTGCTGCGTCATCGTGAGCGGCTCGATGCGTTGCGTGCGCGTGTGCTGGTGCTGCAATTCGGCGGCGCGGCGGGCACGCTGGCGAGCCTGCGTGACGCGGCGCCACAAGTGACGCAATCATTGGCGCAAGAGCTCTGGCTCGCTGTGCCCACCTTGCCGTGGCACACGCAGCGCGATCGCATCGCTGAAACCGCGGCGCTGTTCGGCATGCTGATCGGGACACTCGGCAAGATCGCGCGCGATATTTCCCTGCAGATGCAAACCGAAATCGACGAACTGGCCGAGCCCGCCGCGGCAGGCAAGGGCGGTTCGTCGACGATGCCGCACAAGCGCAACCCGGTCGGCTGCGCGGCGGTGCTGACGGCGGCGACACGCGCACCGGGGCTGGTGGCCACGGTGTTTGCCGGCATGGTGCAGGAGCACGAGCGCGCGCTCGGCGGCTGGCAAGCCGAGTGGGACGCGCTGCCGGACCTCGCTCGCCTTGCAGGCGGAGCGCTTGCCAACATCGAGCAGATCGCCACGGGTCTCAACGTGAACGTCCCGCGCCTTGCCGCGAATCTCGATGTCACGCACGGTTTGATTCTCGGCGAAGCGGTGATGCTCGCGCTCGGCGACAGCATCGGCCGGCTCGATGCGCATCATCTGGTCGAGCGCGCATCGAAAGCCGCAATCGCCGAGCGCAAGACGCTCTTCGACGTGCTCTCGGCGGACCCCGCCGTAACCGAACATCTTTCGCTCGAGCGCCTCACGCAACTGCTCGATCCCGCTCAATACGTCGGCCAGGCGCACGCTTATGTGGACGCCGCGCTGGCCCTTCATCACGCGCGCGCGAGGCGCGCCACTTCCAAGGAGTAACCGGCATGCCCTACGCCGCAGTCAACGGTACTGAGCTGCACTATCGAATCGACGGTGACCGTCACGGCAATGCACCGTGGATCGTGTTGTCGAATTCGCTCGGCAGCGATCTGTCGATGTGGACGCCGCAAGTCGCGGCGCTGTCCCGGCACTTCCGCGTGCTGCGCTACGACACGCGCGGTCATGGTCACTCGGAAGCGCCGAAGGGTCCTTATACGATCGAACAACTGACCGGCGACGTGCTCGGCCTGATGGATACGCTGAAGATCGCGCGCGCGAATTTCTGCGGCGTGTCGATGGGCGGCCTCACGGGCGTCGCGCTGGCCGCGCGTCATTCGAATCGTCTCGAGCGCGTCGTGCTGAGCAATACGGCGGCGCGCATCGGTTCGCCGGAAGTGTGGGTGCCGCGCGCGGCCAAAGCCCGCACCGAAGGCATGCTCGCGCTGGCGGACGCGGTCTTGCCGCGCTGGTTCACCGCCGACTACATTGAGCGTGAGCCGGTGGTGCTGGCAATGATCCGCGACGTGTTCGTGCACACCGACAAGGAAGGCTACGCATCGAACTGCGATGCCATCGACGCCACCGATCTGCGCCCCGAAGCCCCCGGCATCAAGGTGCCTGCGCTGGTGATCAGCGGCACGCACGATCTGGCCGCAACGCCGGCTCAAGGCCGCGAACTGGCGCAAGCGATTCCGGGCGCGCGTTATGTCGAACTGGACGCCTCGCATATTTCCAACATCGAGAAGGCTGAAATCTTCACGAAGACCGTGCTCGACTTCCTGACGGAGCAGAAATGAACGACGAAGACCGCTACGAAGCCGGACTCGGGGTGCGGCGCGCAGTGCTGGGCAGCGCGCACGTCGACCGGTCGCTCGCGAACCGCACCGAGTTGACGGAGGAGTTCCAGAACTTCATCACCCGCTACGCATGGGGCGAAATCTGGACGCGTGAGGGCTTGCCGCGTCATACGCGCAGCCTGCTGACCATTGCGATGATGGTGGCGCTCAATCGCAGCGAAGAGCTCGCACTGCACTTGCGCGCCGCGAAGAACAACGGCGTGACGCGTGAGCAGATCAAGGAAGTGCTGCTGCAAACCGCAATCTATTGCGGCGTGCCGGCAGCCAATTCGGCGTTCCATCTGGCCGATAAGCTGTTCCGCGAAGACGACGCCGCGGCAGCGGCAAAGTCATAACGACGTCGCGGCGCTGGCTCGGCGTCTCGCCGAGCCAGCGCATTCGCCGTATGCCAGGACCTTGCACCGTCCCGCGGATCTTGCCTCCCACCTCCCGTCCGAAAGAAACAGCCCAAAGCGCGATGCGCAGCCTGAAGCGTACGTCAGACGAAACGCGCTTCAGGCGATCCTGCTTTCATTCATCGCTGCCGTGTCCGCCGGCAACTGCAAGCGCACCGCGCGCAACACCGTATCCTTGATGACTTCGCGCCAATGCGCGAGTGCGGCCTTGTCCATCAGCGGTTCACCGAGAAACGCGCCCAGCGTGTACTGATTGGCGTTATAGAAATAACCGAGCGACGCGATCATCAAATACACGTCACGCGCTTTGACGTCGGCACGAAAGACGTGTTGCGCCTTGCCCGCGTCCAGCAACTTCTGCACGACCGAAATCGCGTAGCCCGAAATCTCCTTCAGCTTTGAGGATTTCTTTGCGTGCTTGCCCTGATGCAGATTCTCGCTCGACAGCAGGGTGACGAACTCGGGGTGATCGAGGTAATACTGCCAGACGAATTCGACCATCTGCTCGAGGCCGTGCACGGGATCGTCCAGATCGAGATCGAGCTTGCTTTCGGCCTCGTTGAACTGTGTGTAGATCGTCTCCAGAACTTCGACAAACAACTGTTCCTTGCTGCCGAAGTAGTAATAGATCATCCGGTCGTGCGAACGCGCGGCCTTCGAGATACTTTCGACCCGGCCGCTTGCATAGCCTTGCTTGGCAAAGACCTTGATTGCCGCTTTGAGAATCTTGGCGCGCGTGTCTTGCGCCTGCTTCGCTCGGATGCCGATAGCGCCCGGCTTGCGGGCGGCAGTGGGACTCATGGCGGTCTCGGATCTCTTTGTTAGCGTCAGGTTGAACGGCATGCGCGGCAGCCGCCTGGTGCGCTCAGGTAGGGCGCGCCTTCATCATACAGCCGCTGTCACGCGCGACGAAATGCTCTGCAAGCTCATGGGCTTCAGCGTAGATTGAATCGTGATTCCCGAAAGGATGCCGCGCCGCAGCATTCAGACGCGGCCGGGAAACTACCGGGAAACTCGTTGCGCAGTCTATTTTGATCGAGTAGATTTCAAGCAAGTTTGGTGTAGTGGATGCTACACGAACGGTGAGTGGCTGCAACATGGAAAAACATGGGCCACGCAAAAGTCCCTTCAAACAGGGGCTATTTGTCAGCCGGGCAGGACCGATTGTAATGTCGTCGTATGGAAACCCCACCATGACAGAGCATACGAAGGTCGATTTCGGTGCGGAGCGCGTCGACGGCGAAACCGCCTCGACGCCGGGTCCGACCGTGCTCGAGAAAGCGGCGCCGCGCAGCGAGCGGATGGCGTCGAACAAGATCGAATGCAATGCGTGCCCGGTGTTGTGCCAGATTTCCGAAGGCCGCACCGGCGCATGCGATCGTTATGCGAATGCGGATGGCCGGCTGATTCGCGTCGACCCTGTGGTGTTTCTTTCGCGCGCCGCGGGTTCGCCTGAAGCGATCGCAGGCAATGCGGATACCACGGTCGAATTTGGTGCGTCGTCCGAGGTGCACGATCCCGCCGCGGAACAGGCGCTGTTCGTCACCGGCGTTGGCGCGTCGTCCACCTATCCCGACTACAAGCCCGCGCCTTTCATCGTCTCCTCGAAACTCGACGACGTCGACATGGTCACCGTCGTCACCGAGGGCATTTTCAGTTATTGCAGCTTCAAGGTGAAGATCGATACCGACCGCTTTCTTGGGCCGGAGCAATCGAATGTGCGCTGCCATGGCGAGATCGTCGGCCATGTGACCACGGCGGAATACGGCTCGCAGATGCTGAGCCTCGGCGGTGTTCATCATCTGACGGGCGGCAGCAAGAAGGAAGGCCGCGTGACGTGCGACATGATGCTCGCGCTCGGCAACAAGGAAGCGGTGGAATTGACCATCGACGGCGGTGCGAGTCTGGTGATTCGCGCGGGCGCGGCGCCGATTGTCGACGGCGTGGAAGAGCAGCGCATGCGGGTGGGCTGCGGGTCGGCCACCATCGGTATCTTTGCCAAACAGTGGTTCGGTCATGTCGACGAAGTGGTGGTGGTCGACGACCACATCACCGGTGTGCTCACCGAACACCAGGCGGGCCGTTGCCTCGGCATGACGCGCTCAGGTCTGAAGATTCGCGGACGCAAATCGACGCCCGGCCGCTACTTCCAGGTGGCGAATCCGGGCATCGGTTGGGGCGGCACCGACATTCAGGACCCGCTGGCGATCGTCGAAGGCTTCGATCCGGCGGCGGCGAAACCGGGCATGCGCCTGCTGATGGTGTCGACCACCGGCGAACACGCGCAGTGGTATGAACTCGATCAGGACCTCGTGCCGCGCATCGCCGCCATGCCGGACGCCGTGCGCCGCACGGTCGAACGAATCGGCGAAAACTGCGAGCCGTCGCTTGCTACGGTGCTGTTTCTCGGCGGCGCGGGCGGCAGCCTGCGTGCGGGGGCAACGGAGAACCCGGTCCTGCTCACTCGCGCGATCAAACAGAAACGGGTGAACGTAACATGCGGCGGCGCGCCAGCCTATGTGTGGCCGGGCGGCGGCATCACCGTGATGGTGGATGTCTCGCGCATGCCCGATCGATCGTTCGGCAGCGTGCCCACGCCCGCGATCGTCGCGCCGATCGAATTCACCATGACGTATGACGCGTATCGCGATCTCGGCGGTCATCTCGACGCGGTGCGCTCACTGGAAAGCGTGCTGGCGAATGGACCGGAGCATACGGAAGGCGCACCGCTCGCGCGCAGGACGCTCGCGCGTCATCCCGACAACCCGTGGCCGCCGGCCATGCCGCCCATGCCAGGCTGACGGCGACGTCATCATCGGCACCACCACCGGCACAATCGACACGACGCACGCGACGCACACGATGAACGCAACCCGAACCCGGCTCGACGCGACCCGCTGGCATTGGCAGCATGGTCCGATCGATCTGATCCTCAGCGCGGACGGCGAGCCCTCGGCGGTGCAGGCCGCTTACGAGGCATGCTGGGCGCGCTTTGTGGACGTGTTGCCCGAGTTGGTCGGCGAGTTGAAGCTGCTTCGGCAGCCTGTGCCGAGCGATGCGGCGCATGGCGATTGCGTATTGAAAGGCGCCGTGGCCCGCCGCATGTGGCGTGCATGTCATCCGCACCGCGCGCGCTATATCACGCCGATGGCGGCCGTTGCAGGCAGCGTCGCGGACGAATTGATCGCGGCGTTCGCGCGCGAAGGCATCTCGCGCGCCTTCATCAACAACGGCGGCGACATCGCGCTTCATTTGACGGAAGGACAGCAGTACCGGGTGGGCGTATTCGCCGATCTGGCGATGTTCTCCAGTGAGAAGGCGTCAGGCGGTCTGGCTCTGGACGCAAACCTGACGCTCGACGCCGCCATGCCGATTCGCGGCGTCGCGACCAGCGGCTGGCGGGGCCGCAGCTTCAGCCTGGGGATCGCCGACAGCGTGACCGTGCTCGCCCGCCACGCCGCCACCGCCGATGCCGCCGCGACGATGATCGCCAACGCGGTCAATCTGGACCATGCGGGTATCGTGCGCAGGCCGGCTTCCTCGTTGAAGGACGATAGCGATCTCGGCGACCTGCTCGTGACTGTCGACGTGCCGCCCTTGCCGCAACCGCTGATCGATTTCGCGCTGGCACGCGGCGTCGACGCGGCGCAGCGTTTGCACGAACAAGGTTTGATCGAAGGCGCCGCACTGTTCCTGCAAGGCGAGGCGCGCGTGACCGGTGGTACTGATCGGAATGGCGCGCTGTTTGCGCAGCGCACCCGCATAATAACGGAGGCTCCGTGTTCGAAATACGCCGCGTGCTGACGCACGTCGAAGACATTTTCCACGAGTTCGGCCCCGCACCCGCGCAGCCGCTCAGGCGCGGCGCGATTGCCGCGGTGATGACGAATCCGTTCGCCGGCCGCTACGAAGCCAGAATCGAGGCGGCCATGGAAGCGCTCAAGCCGATCGGCCTCGACATGGCGCAACGGCTGCTGGCGGCGATGGCCGTGCCGCACGCGTCGATCGAAAGTTACGGCAAGGGCGCGATCGTCGGTTCGCGCGGCGAGCTCGAGCATGGCGCGTTGTGGCATGTTCCCGGCGGCTATGCGATGCGCGAACTGCTGGAGAAAAACGGCGTGCCGACCAACGCGATCGTGCCGTCGACGAAGAAGGTCGGCGCACCGTCCACCGCGCTCGACGTGCCGCTGACGCATGTCAATGCAAGCTACGTGCGCAGCCATTTCGACGCGATCGAAGTGCGTGTGCCCGGCGCACCCGCCGCGGATGAACTGGTGGTCATCCTCGTGATGAGCACGGGCCAGCGCGTGCACGCGCGCGTCGGCGGGCTGGCGAAAGAGGCGATTGTGGGCAAGGACGGCTTGCGCTGAGCGGCGCCCGATTCACGCAACGCGCCGAAGCGTCGAACTGAAACAATGAGTTGAAGCACTGTGCTGAAGCAATAAGCTGAAGCAGTCAGGCACAACACGCATCGAAACCCGGAGATCGAAATGGCAATCAAGCTTCGCAAGCTGGTCGTGCAGGTCGATGAAACGCGCATTGAAATGGGGCAGGCCATCGAGCCGCCGACACGTCGTGCAGTCGCGATTGCGGTGATCGATAATCCCTACGCGGGCCGCTATGAAGCGAAGCTGGACGCGCTGATCGAAGCCGGTGAAGAACTGGGTGCGTTGCTCGGCAACAAGTGTGTGGAAGCGCTCGGCATCAAGCCGGGCGACGCGCAAAGCTACGGCAAGGCGGCGATCGTCGGCGAGGCGGGCGAGCTCGAGCATGCGGCGGCGATTCTGCATCCCAAGCTCGGCGCGCCGTTGCGGGTCGCGGTCGAAAAAGGCGCGGCACTGGTGCCCTCGGCGAAAAAAATGGGTACGCTCGGTACCGCGATCGACGTGCCGCTGGGTCACAAGGACGCCGCCTTCGTGCGCAGCCATTTCGATGCAATCGAAGCGCGCGTGTCGGACGCGCCGCGCGCGAATGAAATTGTCGTGGCGGTCGCGGTGACGGCCTCGGGCCGGCCCTTACCGCGTATCGGCGGCTTGCAGGTGAGTGAGATCAAAGGCGAAGACGGTTTGCGCTGAGTTACTTTAAGGGTCGCGATGCTTTCGAATTTGCTGGTACAGCTGGTCAACGGACTCGCCGACGCGTCGACGCTGTTTCTCGTCGCCGCCGGTTTGTCGCTGATCTTCGGCGTGACGCGCATCGTCAACTTCGCGCACGGCTCGTTCTATATGTTCGGCATCTACGTCGCATATAGCATCGCGAGCCGTTTCGGCCATACGGCGGGCGGCTTCTGGCTGTCGGTGCTGGCTGCCGCGCTGGTTGTCGCGGTGCTCGGCGCGCTGGTCGAAATGATCGTGTTGAGGCGCATCTACCAGGCCCCCGAGTTGTTTCACTTACTGGCGACATTTGCGCTGGTGCTGATCTTTCGCGACGCCGCGCTGTGGCTGTGGGGTCCGGAAGACCTGTTCGGTCCGCGTGCGCCGCATCTGGCCGGCGCCGTCGATTTTCTCGGCCATCCGCTGCCGACCTACGATATCGCGTTGATCGTGATCGGGCCGGTGGTGTTGCTGCTGCTCTGGTACGCGTTGACGCGTACGCGGTGGGGCACGCTGGTGCGTGCCGCGACGCAGGATCGCGAGATGCTCGGCGCGCTCGGCATCAACCAGGCGTGGCTGTTCACCGGCGTGTTTTTCGTCGGCGCGTTTCTCGCCGGCCTGGGCGGTGCGCTGCAAGGGCCGCGGATGTCGGCGAATCTGTCGCTGGATCTGGAGACCATCGGCAATGCGTTCGTCGTCGTCGTGGTCGGCGGCATGGGGTCGATTCCGGGCGCGTTTATCGCGGCGCTGCTGATCGCCGAGATCAAGGCGCTGTGCATCGGCATCGGCCATGTGTCGGTGTTCGGTATCGGCTTGTCGCTGAGCCGCTTTACGCTCGTCGCGGAGTTCGTCGTGATGGCGGTGGTGCTGGTCGTGCGGCCCTGGGGCTTGCTGGGGAAGGCGAGTGCCGCAGTGCGCGGCATGGCCGCGCCCGAAGCGCCATTGCGGCTTGCAGGCAAGCGCCTGAAGTGGTTGGCGGCACTCGTTCTGTTGGTGCTGGTGCTCGCGCCGCTGGCGGCCAATGCGTTTCCATACATGCCTGTGCTGCTCGTTGAGATCCTGATTGCCGTGTTGTTCGCGACGAGTCTGCATTTCATCATGGGCCCCGGCGGCATGCATTCTTTTGGCCATGCCGCGTATTTCGGCCTGGGCGCCTACGGCGCCGCGCTGTTTCTCAAAGTTCTCAATCTGCCGATGGAAGCCGCGTTGCTGCTCGGCCCCTTGCTCGCCGTAGCGGGCGCGCTCGTGTTCGGCTGGTTTTGCGTGCGTCTCTCCGGTGTCTACCTCGCGATGCTGACGCTCGCGTTCGCGCAGATTGTCTGGTCAGTCGTGTTCCAGTGGGACGACGTGACGGGCGGCAGTAACGGCATTCTCGGCTTGTGGCCGTCGAACTGGTTGTCGTCGCCGGTGGCTTTCTATTATCTGACGCTCGCTTGCGCGGTAATCGGCGTGTGGCTGTTGCGCAAGATGCTGTTCTCCCCGCTCGGCTACGCGATGCGGGCGTCGCGCGATTCGGTGCTGCGCGCCGAGGCGATCGGCATCGACGTGAAACGCGTGCAGTGGGCGGCGTTCGTCGTCGCGTCGTTGTTTTGCGGACTCGCCGGATCGCTTTATGCCTTCTCCAAAGGAACGATTTCACCGGAGGTGATCAGCGTCAGCCGTTCGGTGGACGGCCTCGTGATGGTGCTGCTCGGCGGCTTGCAGACGTTGACGGGTCCGATCGTCGGCGCAGCGGTGTTCACGTGGCTGCAGGACACCGTCGCGCGGCAAACGGATTATTGGCAGGCGTTGCTGGGCGTCACCATCCTGCTGCTGGTGATTGCGTTTCCGCAGGGCATCGTCGGTTTCATTCGCGAGCGTTTTGGCGACGATGCGGTGGACAAGGCGGAAGAGCGTGTTCCGTCGCCATCGCAGGGAACGGCGATCAAGGAGGGGCTATGAGCTTGCTGCGCGTGTCCGGCCTCTCCAAATCGTTCGGCGGCCTGAAAGCGGTCGACGATGTTTCCTTCGATCTCGAAGCCGGTCAACTGCTGGCTTTGCTGGGTCCGAATGGCGCGGGCAAGTCGACCTGCTTCAACATGGTCAACGGGCAACTGCAGCCGTCCTCCGGTTCGATTCGCCTCGACGATCATGAACTGGTCGGCATGCGGCCGCGCGACATCTGGCGTCTGGGTGTCGGCCGCACGTTTCAGATTGCCGCGACCTTCAATTCGATGACCGTACTCGAAAACGTGCAGATGGCGCTGGTGTCGCGTGAACGGAAAACCTTCGGCCTCTGGAAACCCGCGGGCTCTCGCTATGCCGATGAAGCCATGACGCTGCTCGAACAGGTCGGCATGGGCGCCGACGCGAAACGCGCCTGCGGCGTGCTCGCGTATGGCGACGTCAAACGCGTCGAACTCGCCATCGCGCTGGCAAACCGCCCGAAGCTGCTGCTGATGGACGAACCTACCGCCGGCATGGCGCCAAAGGAGCGTAACGAACTGATGGCGCTGACCAAGCGTCTCGTCAGCGAGCACAAAATCGGGGTGTTGTTTACCGAGCACAGCATGGACGTTGTATTCGCGTACGCCGATCGCATGATCGTGCTCGCGCGTGGCAAGCTGATTGCCGAGGGCGACGCCGAAACGATCCGCAACGACGCACGCGTGCAGGAAGTCTATTTCGGCACCGGCAAGACTTTTCAGCCACGCGCCCCGCTGCACGACGCGGCAGGCGGCCATCAAGGACAGGGAGCGCTGCAATGAGCGAGCCGATGCTGAAAGTCACCGGCCTCAATGCGTTCTATGGCCGCGCGCACATTCTGTTCGACGTCGGCCTCGAAGTCGGCCGCGGCGAAGTGGTCGCGCTGATGGGCCGCAACGGCGCCGGCAAATCGACGACGATGAAAGCGGTGATGGGGTTGCTGCCGCACCGTCGAGGCGAGGTGCGCTTTCGCGGGCAGAACATCACGGCGCTGCCGCCGTATCGGATCGCCCGCATGGGGATGGGCTTCGTTCCTGAAGACCGCCGCGTGTTCTCCGATCTCACCGTGATGGAGAACCTCGATACGGGCCGTCAACCGCCGCGTGACGGGGCGCCTGAGTGGACGCCGGACAAGCTGTTCCGCCTGTTTCCCAATCTCGGCGAAATGCCGGCACGTCCCGGCGGCCAGATGAGCGGCGGCGAACAACAGATGCTCACCGTCTCACGCACGCTGATGGGCAATCCGTATCTGGTGCTGCTCGACGAACCGTCCGAGGGTGTCGCGCCCGTGATCGTCGAGCAAATGGCCAACATGATTCTCGAACTCAAGCGCGAAGGGCTCTCGATTCTGTTGTCCGAACAGAATCTGCACTTCGCCGAACTGGTCAGCGACCGCGCATATGTTCTCGAAAAAGGGCAGATCCGCTTCAGCGGCACGATCGGCGAACTCGCAAAGAACGAAACGGTCAGGCGCGCTTATCTGAGCGTGTGATTCCATTGGCATCGCATGCGTGCGGGGTGTGTACACGTGCGATGCCGGGCAGTCGGTGCGAAAGGAGAGGCAGATGGCAGCAGAGACGTTGACAGGCTTGTCGGGCAAGGTCGCGGTGACGAATATCGGCCTGCTGTTATCCGGCGATATCGACCAGCCGATTCTCGACGCGAACACGCTGGTGATCGACGACGGCGTGATCGTCGCAATCGGCCGCGAGAAAGATTGCGATCTCGAAGGCGCGCGGACGACTGTCGACTGCAAAGGCACCACGGTCGCTCCGGGCCTGATCGATTCGCACGTGCATCCGGTATTCGGCGACTGGACGCCGCGCCAGAATCAGATGGGCTGGATCGAATCGAATCTGAACGGCGGCGTGACGACGATGATCTCCGCCGGCGAAGTGCATTTGCCTGGCCGTCCGAAAGACGTGATCGGCGTCAAGGCGCTTGCCATCACGGCTCAACGTTCGTTCGAAGGGATGCGCGGCGCGGGTGTCGGCGGTGGCGTGAAAGTCATGGCGGGTGCGCCGGTGATCGAGAAGGGCATGGTGGAGGAGGATTTCAGGGAACTCTCGGAAGCGGGCGTGAAGCTGTTGGGCGAAGTAGGTCTCGGCAGCGTGAAAGGCGGTGAGGAAGCGGCGCAGATGGTTGCGTGGGCCCGCAAATACGGCATTCAAAGCACGATTCACACAGGCGGCCCATCGATTCCGGGCTCGGGCCTGATCGATCGGGACGTGGTGCTTGCCGCCGATGCGGATGTGATCGGCCACATCAATGGCGGGCATACGTCGCTTTCCTATCGGCACGTATGCGATCTGTGCGAGCAGTCGAGCCGCGCGCTGGAGATCGTCCACAACGGCAATGAACGGATCGCCTTGCTCACCGCGCGTCATGCGATCGAATTGAAGTGTCCGCATCGGATCATTCTCGGCACCGACAGTCCGGCGGGTTCCGGCGTCCAGCCGCTCGGCATTCTGCGGATGATCGCGCTGATCTCCAGTCTCGCCGACATCCCCGCGGAAATCGCCTTCTGCTTCGCGACTGGCAATACCGCGCGGCAACGCAATCTGCGGCAAGGGCTGATCGAAGTGGGCCGTCCCGCCGACCTCGTCTTCATGGACCGTGCACAGCACACGGCCGCCGATACTCTGTTGGAGAGCGTGCAACTTGGCGATATTCCCGGTGTCGGCATGGTGATGATCGACGGTTTGATCCGCTGCCGGCGCAGCCGCAATACACCGCCGGCGACCGAAGTGCCGGTGGTGCTTTGAACGCGCGCCGCACGGCGTCGCCGGCATTGTCATGAACCGCCCGGCGCCTCTTGCGCTGCACGTCAACGGCGCGACGCATCTCGTCAGCGCCGCTGCCGACACGCCACTGCTTTATCTGCTGCGTAACGATCTCGCGCTGAACGGCCCGAAGTTCGGTTGCGGGCTCGGCGAATGCGGAGCATGTACGGTGTTGCTCGACGGCGTGCCGACGCGTTCGTGCGTGACGACCGCGAAGGTTGCATTGGGGCGCGAGATCACCACGCTCGAAGGACTGGGTACGCGTAACGCACTGCATCCGGTGCAGCAGGCGTTCATCGAAGAGCAGGCCGCGCAGTGCGGCTATTGCCTGAACGGCATGATCATGACCGCCAAGGCATTGCTCGATCGCGATCCGCATCCGGGCGTCGAGACGATCCGGCGGGAACTGTCGCGCAACCTCTGCCGGTGCGGCACGCATGTCGAGATCGTGCGCGCGGTGCAGCGCGCGGCTGAACTGCTCGCCGCGCAAACTGCCGTGCGTCAAGGAGTGCGCGCATGACGGGGCCCGATTTCAGCGTCGATCGTCGTTCTCCGCCGCCGTCACGACGACAGCTCTATGACGCGCAGAGCGTGCTTATCATCACGCGGCCGCCGCAAGCACCCGTGAAGCCCGCGATCGGCCAGCCGGGGTCGCGTTCGTCGTTCGTGCCCACCGAGGCGGACATGTTCCTCGTGGTGCGCGACGACGGCAGCGTGGTGGCGTTCAACGGTCACGTCGATCTCGGTACCGGCATCGGCACCGCGCTCGCGCAGATCGTCGCGGAGGAACTGGATGTGCCGTTGACGCGCGTGTCCGTCGTACTCGGCCACACCAGTGAAGCGCCGAATCAAGGGCCGACGATTGCAAGCGCGACGATCCAGATATCGGCGGTGCCGCTACGGCACGCAGCGGCGCAAGCTCGGCAATTTCTGCTGGCCGAAGCGGCGGCGCGCCTCGGCGTAAGCACAGAGCAACTCGACGTGCGAGACGGCGTAGTTTTCACGCGTGATGGCGGGACGGAAAAAAGCATTGGCTACGGCGAATTGATCACCGGACGGCACATCGAATTGGACCTTTCCGCCGATGCGCCTTTGAAATCGCCCGATGCATACAAGATCGTCGGCAAGAGCACGCCGCGTGTCGATATTCCGGCGAAGGCAACCGGCGAACTGAGTTTCGTGCATGACGTGCGTGTGCCCGGCATGCTGCACGGGCGCGTTGTTCGTCCACCCTATGCCGGTGTCGCGCAGGGCGAATTCGTCGGCAACAGTTTGCTGCATGTCGATGATGCGTCGATCAGTGACATGCCTGGCATCGTCAAGGTGGTGGTGATCCGCGATTTTGTCGGCATCGTGGCCGAGCGCGAAGAAGTCGCGCAGCAGGCGGTGAAGCGCTTGCAGGTGCAATGGAAAGCAGTGGAGGGTTTGCCTCCGCTCGAAACCAGCGAGGAAGTGGAAGCGGCACTCAGGGCGAATCCGGCCAGGCGACGCGATCTGGTGATCGAAGGCGATATCGACGCGGCACTCGCGCAAGACCCTGCTCGAACGCTGGAACGCACCTACGTATGGCCGTTTCAGATGCATGCGTCGATCGGACCGTCGTGTGCGGTGGCCGACTACCGGGATGCGAGGCTGAAAGTCTGGTCGGGCACGCAGAATCCCCATTCGTTGCGTGCCGATCTCGCCTTGCTGATGGCGCTGGATGAAGCGCACATCGAAATCGTGCGGATGGACGCGGCAGGGTGCTACGGCCGCAATTGCGCGGACGATGTCGCCGCCGACGCCGCGCTGCTATCGCGCGCAACCGGCAGCCCGGTGCGCGTGCAACTTTCGCGCGAAGACGAGCATGCATGGGAGCCCAAAGGCGCCGCGCAATTGATGGATGTACGCGGCGCTTTGGATGCCGAGGGCGAACTCGCGGCGTACGACTTCGCGACGCGTTATCCGTCGAACGACGCCCCCACGTTGGCGCTGCTGCTCACCGGCACCCTCTCCGCGCAGCCCCAGGTTTTCGAAATGGGCGACCGCACGGCCGTGCCGCCGTACGACTACCGGACCATGCGCATCGTCTGCGACGACACGCCGCCGATCGTGCGCGCGTCGTGGCTGCGCGGCGTGTCGGCCTTGCCGAACACCTTCGCGCATGAATCTTTTATCGACGAACTCGCGGCCGAGGCGGGCGTGGATCCGGTCGAGTTCCGGTTAAAGCACCTGACCGACCCGCGCGCGATCGATCTCGTCAAGGCAGTGGCTGAGAAGGCCGGCTGGTCGCCGCGCAACGTCGCCTTGAAAGATGACCCGGACGAGGGCGACATTGCGCGCGGCAGAGGCTTTGCCTATGCCCGCTACGTGCATAGCAAATTCCCCGGTTTCGGTGCGGCATGGGCCGCGTGGGTGGCCGACATCGAAGTCAATCGCAAGAGCGGCGAGCTTGCGGTGACACGCGTGGTAGTCGGCCAGGACACCGGCACCATGGTGAATCCCGACGGCGTCCGTCATCAGATACACGGCAACGTGATTCAGGCGACCAGTCGCGCGCTGAAAGAACGGGTGACGTTCGGCGAGAACGCTGTCACGAGTCAGGAGTGGGGCGCGTATCCGATCCTGACGTTTCGCGAAGTGCCGGTGATCGATGTGGTGATGATGCCGCGTCACGGCGAGCCGCCGATGGGCACGGGCGAATCGGCGTCGCTGCCTGGCGCCGCGGCGATCGCCAACGCGCTATACGACGCAACAGGTGTGCGTTTTCGCAGGCCGCCGTTCACGCCGGAGACGATTCGCGCCGCGCTCGCCGATGCGCAGGCGGAAGAAGCGGCAGCGCGTAAAAAGAAACGTTGGCGGCTCGGCTTTTTCGGCGCAATCGCAGCGGGCGCGGCCGGCTGGCTAGGTGCGTTGGCTTTGACGCCGCAAGCCCTTGCGCCGATTACGCCACCGCTTGCGAGCGCGTTCGCGCCGGAACTGGTCGCGCGCGGCAAGCTACTCGCGGCGCTTGGCAATTGCGCGGTTTGCCATACCGCGCACAACGGCGTGCCGAACGCCGGCGGCAAACCGCTCGATACGCCGTTCGGCACCGTCTACAGCACGAACATCACGCCGGATGGGCAGACGGGCATCGGCACATGGTCGCTCGAGGCTTTCGTGCGGGCGATGCGGCAAGGCATCAGCCGGGATGGGCACCACCTGTATCCCGCGTTCCCTTACACGTCGTTCAAGAATACGTCCGACGACGATCTGCAGGCGCTCTACGCGTATCTGATGGCGCAAACGCCGGTGCGCTCCAGACCGCCCGAAACGAAGCTGGCCTATCCGTTCAGCGTGCGTCCGTTGATGGCCGCATGGAACGGACTCTTCCTCGGACGCAACACGTTTACCGCCAGCGCGACGCAAAGCGCGCAATGGAATCGCGGCGCGTATCTCGTGAACGGCCTCGGCCATTGCAGCGCATGTCATACCCCGCGCAATGCGTTCGGCGCCGAGAAAACCGGTGCGGCCTTCATGGGCGGCGGTATGGCGGAAGGATGGGAAGCGCCCGCGCTGTCCACGCTTTCCAACGCGCCCGTGCCCTGGAGCGAAGACGAACTCTTCAGCTATCTGCGCTACGGTCACGCGCCGCTGCATGGCGTCGCGGCCGGGCCGATGGCGCCGGTCGTCGGCGATCTGGCGGCGCTGCCCGACAGCGACATTCGCGCGATGGCTGCGTACCTGGCGTCGTTGAATCCCCTTGAGCCCAATGCGGATCCTGTGGCGATGGCGCGTCAATACGAGCAGGCCAGCACGATGACCGGTGCGGCAGCCGGCCTCGGTGCGCGTCTCTTCGACGGCGCGTGTGCGGCCTGTCATCACACTGGCAATGGGCCGCAATTGTTCGGCGCGCATCCGTCGCTCGCGCTCAACACGAATTTGCACAGCACGACGCCTGATAACCTGATTCGCGTGATTCTCGACGGTATCGGCTCGCCTGCGCGGCCCGAACTCGGTACGATGCCGGCTTACCGCGACAGTTTCAACGACGCCCAGGTTGCCGAACTCGTGTCATACCTGCGCCGGCAATTCGCCGGCGGCAAGCCGGCATGGCAGGACGTCACGGCGAGCGTCGCCAGAATCCGCGCGACGCCGCCGGCAGAGTGAAATCGCCGAACGCATTGCAGCACGTTTCGCAGCACCACTTGCAGCACAACGCGCGACACGGCTCGCGGAACGAATCGCCAACGCTTCAACGCTTGATAAAAACGACCGCATTCCCGCAATCCTTTTTGATAACGGAGAAACGCATGACCACGCGCGCAGGATGGATCTCTCGCCTCACGATTTCAACGGTTCTATCGCTCGCGGCCTTTGGCGCGAGTGCACAGCAGACCATCAAGATCGGGGAAATCAACAGCTATAAGGCGCAGCCCGCCTTTCTGGGGCCTTACAAGAATGGCTGGAATCTCGCGCTCGAGCAGGTGAACGCGGCGGGGGGCGTGCTCGGCAAACAGCTCGAAGTGGTGTCGCGCGACGACAACGGCAATCCGGGCGACGCGATCCGCGTCGCGCAGGAGTTGATTGCGCGAGAGCAGGTGCAATTGCTGTTCGGCGGTTTCCTGTCGAACACCGGTCTCGCGCTGACTGACTTCGCGAAGCAGAAGAAGATTTTCTTCCTCGCGGCCGAGCCGTTGACCGACAAGATCGTGTGGGCCGACGGCAACAAATACACGTACCGTCTGCGGCCTTCGACGTATATGCAGGTGGCGATGCTGGTGCCGGAGGCGGTGAAGCTGAAGAAGAAGCGTTGGGCGCTCGTGTATCCGAACTACGAGTACGGGCAATCGGCGGTGGCGACGTTCAAGAAGCTGATGACGGCAGCGCAGCCGGACGTGGAGTTTGTCGCCGAGCAGGCGACGCCGCTGGGCAATGTCGATGCGGGCGCGGTGTCGCAGGCGATCGCCGACGCGAAGCCGGATGCGATTTTCAACGTGCTGTTTGGCGCCGATCTCGGCAAGTTTGTGCGCGAGGGCAATACGCGCGGGTTGTTCAAGGACCGCGGCGTGGTGTCGTTGCTGACGGGTGAGCCGGACTATCTCGATCCGTTGGGTGCGGAGGCGCCGACGGGCTGGATCGTGACGGGCTACCCGTGGTATTCGATCGATACGGCGGCGAACAAGAAGTTTGTCGACGCGTATCAGGCGAAGTATCACGATTATCCGCGACTGGGGTCGGTGGTTGGGTATTCGGCGCTGATGTCGATCGCGGCTGGGATCAAGAAGGCTGGGTCTGCTGATTCGGATAAGCTGGCTGCTGCCTTCAAGGGGCTAGGGGTGGAGACGCCCTTCGGGCCGATTACTTATCGCGCTCAGGATAATCAGTCGACAATGGGGGCTTTTGTCGGCGTGACCGGTCTCAAGGATGGCAAGGGCGTTATGACTTCCTATCGGTATATTGACGGCGCTAGTGTGCAGCCGTCGGATGGGGAGGTTAAGAAGTTGAGGGCCTCTGAGTAAGTGTTGGTTTGCTTTTTGGCGGCGGCAATTGTTGGTGTTTTTTTTGTTTTGTGGTCTTTGTCTGTGCGCTTGCGGTGTTGGCTTTTCCTTGAATTGCTAGTGGTCTATTAGCGTTCGCCCCTGTGCGGGGCAGGCACCTACTTTCTTTGCCGCCGCAAAGAAAGTAGGCAAAGAAAGCGGCTCACACCGCCAATGCTAAGCGGGCACCGTGGTTTGCAACAGGTAGTGGTGCATCTGGAATCCGTGCCCTCGCACCTTCACGCGCCAGTGACAAAGGACTCATCAGCTCCCACTCCGCACTGCGTGCGTCGCGGACGGGTCTGCATGGGAAACCAGCGGCTTCGGTTCAGGTCAGTGGGGCCATCGGCTTCGCCTCGGCGACGCACCAGAGCGACAGATGCGACAGATGCGACAGATGCGACAGATGCGACAGATGCGACAGATGCGACAGATGCGACAGATGCGACAGATGCGACAGAGGTGAAACGCCAGGCCACTGCGCCGAAGGAGGCGTGAGCGCGAAAACGCAGCGATCGGTTTTCGGAAGTACGCTTCGGCGCGCGTAGCGCCGCCGGAAGTATGACGCCCTTGTCACTAGCACAAGCAGGGGCACGAACACAGATTCCAGATGCACCACTACCTGTTGTGGGCTGCGGGACCCACTTAGCAGGAGCGGTGTGAGCCGCTTTCTCTTGCTTACTTCTCTTTGCGGCGGCAAAGAGAAGTGAGTGCCTGCCCCGCACAGGGGCGAACGCTAATAGACCACTAACAATTCAAGGAAAGGCCAACGCCGTAGACACACAGCCCAAAACCCAGATCAAGGAAAGGCCAACACCGCAGACACACAGCCCAAAACCCAGATCAAGCAAAGCCCCCCACCCTAAGCGCACAAACAAAAAAAACGGCGCCGCAGGCAACAAAAAAAACCTCACTCCTCCGCATCATGCTCAATCACAAACCGCCGCAAATAAGCCAGCACGGCGGCTTCAACAGCCCGATGATCAGCGGTACTCTTCGACCCGGAATTTTCCTCGTCGCCAAACAACGTGGACGGTGCATTGTGGACATCCACTTCCTGGCCTTCGCGAAACACGCGAATCTCGTGAACGTCTTCGGCGTATTCGGCGATCCAATGCACGCCTTCGATATGCGCGCCTGCGCGAACGGTAGGTATCTTCATGGATGTCTCCCGTCAGGTCGGACCACGGCGCCAACCCTTGCTGTCACCATACGCCGTCCCGGTGCCCGGCGCGAGCCTTGTCGGGTAATTTTCTGAAGTTTCGCTGCACTGCAACGGGCACCCTGAATTTTCACCGCGCACGTCACTGTCACCAGCGCTCTGGAAGGCGTGACGCGGGCGAGTGAAGCGCGGTGCACGCACCTCACTTGCGTCGCACTGACGCTAGTCGTAGGGAGGGAGTGCCGCAGACGAGTGAGGCACGGCTCACCCACTTCAGGCGCGACATCCCTCCATGACGCTTACTGCACCGTCGCCAGCACGTCGCCCACCGTCTTGAAGATGCGCGCGATCTGCTCTTCGTCGATGATGAGCGGCGGCGAGAACGCGAGGATATCGCCGGTAAAGCGCACCAGCACGCCGGCCTCGAAGCACTTCACGAACGCTTCATAAGCACGCGCGCCCGGCGCACCGTCGCGCGGCTCGAGTTCGACGCCCGCGATCATGCCGAGGTTGCGAACGTCCTTCACGTGCTTCGCGCCGCGCAGCGAGTGCGCGGCGGCTTCGAACTTCGGCGCCATCGTCGCCGCGCGCTCGAACAGGCCTTCGCGGCGATACAGGTCGAGCGTCGCCACTGCGGCGGCCGCCGCGGCCGGGTGGGCCGAATAGGTGTAGCCGTGGAACAGCTCGATCGCGCCCTGCGCGCCGCTGTTGACGATCGTGTCGTGGATCGTGCGGCTCGCGGCCACCGCGCCCATCGGAATCGCGGCGTTGTTGATCGCCTTGGCCATCGTGATCAGGTCCGGCGTGACGCCGAAATATTCGCTCGCGGTCGCCTTGCCGACGCGGCCGAAACCGGTAATCACTTCGTCGAAAATCAGCAGGATGCCGTGTTTCGTGCAGATCTCGCGCAGCTTCTGCAGATAGCCTTGCGGCGGAATCAGCACGCCCGTCGAGCCGGCCACGGGTTCGACGATCACGGCGGCGATCGTCGATGCATCGTGCAGCGCGACGATGCGCTCGAGTTCGTCGGCGAGATGCGCCCCCCAGGCGGGCTGGCCCTTCGAAAACGCGTTGTGCTCGAGGTTATGCGTGTGCGGCAAATGGTCGACCGCCGGCAGCAGCGCGCCGGAGAACGTCTTGCGGTTCGGTGCGATGCCGCCGACCGAAATGCCGCCGAAGCCCACGCCGTGATAGCCGCGCTCGCGGCCGATCAGACGCGTGCGCTGACCCTCGCCGCGCGAACGGTGATACGCGAGCGCGATTTTCAGGGCGGTGTCGACGGATTCCGAGCCGGAGTTCGTGAAGAAGATGCGGTCGAGGCCGTTCGGCATCAGTTCGGCGACTTTGGTGGCCGCTTCGAACGCCAGTGGGTGGCCCATCTGGAAGGTCGGCGCGAAGTCGAGCGTGGACAGTTGCTGGGTGATCGCGGCGACGATTTCTTCGCGGCCGTGGCCGGCGTTCACGCACCAGAGACCCGCGCAGCCGTCGAGCACTTCGCGCCCGTCCGAGGTGCGGTAGTACATACCCTTGGCCGATTCCAGCAGGCGCGGCGCGGCCTTGAACTGGCGGTTGGCGGTGAAGGGCATCCAGAAAGACGACAGATCGTCGATGACGGGGCGCGAAGTCATGGTTTTCTCCTCGAAGTGGTCCCCCAAGGGACTTCCTTTGGGGCATAGCCAAAACTGTAGCGTTCGCGGTTTAATGGCGGCATAAACAGTTGACGCAGTGTGGTGCTAACTGTGTTGGTGGAAATGCGGTAACTGTGTCGATCGCGCCCTGAGGCAATTCGACGCTTTGTCTGACGCCTTCCTGGCCATCTATTTGATAGCTTAGCCGGCTGTCGCGAGAGATTTCTCTGTCCAAACCATGATCGAACTACAACTCGAGCGCGACCGGCGCGCCGCACCCACGCTCGTCGAGCAGGTCGTGCAGGGCTTCGCGCGCGCCATCGAGGCGCAGTCGCTGCGCGCCGGCGCGCTGCTGCCGTCGGTGCGGCAACTGGCGCAAAGCCACGAACTGAGCACCTTCACGGTCACGGAGGCCTATAACCGTCTTGTGTCGATGGGGCTCGTGGTGGCGCGGCGCGGTTCCGGTTATCGCGTGGCGGCGCGCGGGCAGTCTGCGCGAGCCGCCCCGACCGACTGGCAACCGCCGAGCCTGACCGCGACCTGGCTGTTGTCCGACGTGTTCGCCGACCATTCGGTGCCGATCAAGGCGGGCGGCGGCTGGCTGCCGAACGAGTGGATCAACGAGACGGGTTTGCAGCACGCGCTGCGGGCAATGAGCCGGGTGCCGGCGGCGCGCCTCGGCGACTATGGGCATCCGTACGGTTTCGCGCCGCTGCGCGAGCGGATCGCCGAGCAACTCGACCGGCGCGGTTTGCCGGTGGACGTCTCCAACGTGCTGCTCACGCAGGGCGCGACGCAAGGGCTGGATCTGATCGTCCGGACGCTGCTGCGCGCGGGCGACGCCGTGATCGTCGAAGATCCCGGCTACTGCAACCTGCTGCAGATTCTCAAGCTGGCGGGGCTGGTGGTGCATGGGGTGCCGCGCACCCCGGCCGGCATCGATACCGACGTGCTCGAAGCGTTGGTCGCGCAGCACAAGCCGAAGGCGATCTTCGTCAACACCACGTTGCAGAATCCGACCGGCGCGACCTTCGGCATGTCGGCGGCGTTCCGTCTATTGCAGATCGCCGAGCGTCAGCGCATGTGGGTGATCGAAGACGATGTCAGCCGCGAACTGGCGCCGTCCGGCGCGCCTTTGTTTGCCGCGATGGAAGGCTTGCAGCGCGTGCTGTATGTCGGCGGTTTCTCGAAGACGGTGACGCCCGGGCTGCGTTGCGGCTACGTGGTCGCCGAGCGGGCCGTCCTGCGCGAACTGGCGCGCACGAAGATGGCGGTGGGATTGACCTCGTCGGAAGCGATCGAGCGGATCGTCGACAAGGTATTGCTCGAAGGGCGCTATGCGCGTCACGTCGAAACCGTCAACGAGCGCCTCAAGCTCGCGCATGCGACCGTCGAAGAGCGGCTCGACTCGCTCGGCCTCGAACTGTTTCACCGGCCGCGAGCCGGCCTGTTTCTGTGGGCGCGGCTGCCGATCGAAGCGGAGCGCGCGGGGGACGTGGCGACCGCCGCGCTCCAGCACGGCATCTGGCTTGCGCCCGGCTCCTATTTTCGTCCCGACGACGCGCCGAGCGCCTGGTTCCGTTTCAATGCGCCGTACTCGACCGACGACGCGTTGTGGCGCTTCATCGAGCGAGTCGGGCAGGGTGCGATCTAGCCGTGCCCGATCTCAAGCGGACCGGCCGAGCAGCCTGAGCGCGATCGGGTGCGGCCAGAGAAATCCTAGGCGGACTGACCGAGCAGCTTGAGCGCGATCGGATACAGCGAGAGCACCAGCAGCAGCGCCATCGCCACATTGAAAATGCGCAGCCGCTTCGGGTCCGACAGCACTTTGCGCATCGCGGTACCGAAGCCCGCCCACAGGCAGATGCACGGAAAGCCGATCACGTAGAAGATCACCGCCATGGCGATGGCGTTCATGCTGGCGCTTTCGCTGACGTGGATGGTCGTGGCGGCGGTCAGCACCATCATCCATGCTTTCGGATTGACCCACTGGAACACAATGGCTTCATGAAACTTCATGGGCCGGCGATCGCCGTTCCTGAGCTTCAGCTCGCCCGACGTGCCGATTTTCCACGCGAGGTACAGCAGGTACGCGACGCTCGCCACTTCGAGCACCGTGTACAGCATCGGGAAATGCACGAAAGCTTCACCCAGACCGATCCCGACCGACAGCATCAACAGCACGACTCCGGCACTGATCCCGGAAACATGCGGCAGCGTGCGGCGAAAGCCGAAGTTGACGCCCGAGGCCAGCAACATCGTGTTGTTCGGACCGGGCGTGATGGTGGCGACGAGCGCGAACAGAATGCCGGCGGGCAGCGCGCTGAGGCTGAGATAGGACATGAACATGCGGGGCTCCGGTGTCGGTCGATGGGACCTTTGGAGCATTCTAACGAACCAGGCCGGTACAGTACCTGTACGGTTTGTGGAATGGTGTCCGGTACGGGCGATGGATGCGCATCGATTTGCCGCAAGCCGCGATCGCGGCTCACGCCGCAGTCATGATGTCCGGCAATCTGACAATCCTCGGCTCGACCAGCTGGTTGCTGATGAAAGCCCAAAGCTGCTCGGCCGCCTGGCCTCGCTCCTTGACCGGGCGGTACAGGCGTATCTCCAGCTCAGTTGCCCAAACGTCCGAGCCTGCTCGAACCAGAGTTCCTTCGCTCAACTCCTTGGCGATACAGCTTTCCGGAAGCCAGCCGATTCCGTGGCCGGCCACGACCATGCCTTTTAATGCCTCTGACATGTGGGTTTCGAAGCAGCGGAACAGGGCGTACGGTTCCGTCGCGTTCATCAAGAGCATTTCGACCACGTTGCCGAGGAATGCGCCGGAGGAATAGGCGAGCAGGGGCAGCGGTCTGCTGCTCTTGCCAGGCAGCTCGAAGAGCGGCCGGCCGTCTTTGCCCACGGCCGAGACAGGCACGATGCGCTCGACACCGAGCGTCAGGAACGGAAAGTGATTGGGATCGAGCGCGATCGGCAATTGCGGGTGGTGATAACCGATCAGCAGGTCGCAGTCGCCTGCCACGAGATGTTGCACACCTTCGGGCACGTTGACCGCCTGAACCCGGGCCATGATGTGGCCGAACTCGCTGGTCAGGCGCTTGAGCCAGTCGGGAAAAAGCGTGAAGACGAGGGTATGGGCAACCGCGAAATGGACCACATGGTCGTTTTCGGCGAACTGTTCATATCCGCCCACCAGATTGCGCGCCGCGTGCATGCTGCGCAGGATGTCCGCCGCAAGACTGCGAAACATCCGTCCGGCGGGCGTGAGGGTGACCGGGTTGACGCTGCGATCGACGAGCTTTGTGCCCATCCACGTTTCGAGCGCCACGATTCGTCTGCTGAAAGCTGACTGGGTGAGATGCCGGCTGCGCGCCGACCGGGAGAAACTCTTCGTATCCGAGAGGCTGAGAAAGTCTTCCAACCACTTTGCTTCCATATTTATCACTTGTGTTGGGTAAATCGACAACCGCACCCGTGCGACGCGGCAACGCTAGCCTACCGTTACTCATTGCAAGAATACCGATGTTTTTTTTCGATAGGTGTTAGTCGAAATATGCATGAGCGTTGCTCCCATAAATTGGGCTACATACCTTTCGTCTGTCTGGCCATGCAAAACGAAGTGGTGACTTGATAAAAACCGCCTTTGGTCTCCCAAGGCTTAAACATGAGTGATCGCATAGATGCGTGTTCGCAGACAAGGGTCGCCGAGTCACCGGCGATGCCCGGGCGCCTGAAATTTTCCGAAAGAAACATCAGTCCGGTGCGCCATGCCGAACGGCCGCACCGCGAGGCCTGTTGTTGATTTGTAGCCTGGTCGATGCGCCATTGCGCATACATCCTTCCGTCTATGTTCCCGGGATTACGAAGTCAAGTGCCCGGATTAAAAGGATCGAACTGATTATGTCCACACTGCAAAACCAGAATTCCCCAGTATCCACTGGCGACGTGGATAAGAAAAGCTGGCTGGAATCGCACGAAGCGGGATATCACAAAACGCTGGGTAATCGTCAGGTTCAGATGATCGCCATTGGCGGGGCGATCGGCACGGGCCTCTTTCTCGGCGCGGGCGCGCGCCTGCAAATAGCGGGTCCTTCGCTTGCTGTCGTCTATCTGGTCTGTGGCGTGTTCTCGTTTCTGATTCTGCGCGCGCTGGGCGAACTGGTGATGCACCGGCCGAGCAGCGGCAGCTTCGTGTCGTATGCCCGGGAGTTCCTTGGCGAAAAAGCCTCGTATGTCGCCGGTTGGATGTATTTCCTGAACTGGGCGATGACCGGCATCGTCGACATCACCGCTGTCGCGCTGTACATGCATTACTGGGCGGCGTTCTCGTCCGTGCCGCAATGGATATTCGCGCTCATTGCACTTTGCATCGTCGCGGCGATGAACCTGATCGGCGTGAAATGGTTTGCCGAAATGGAATTCTGGTTCGCGCTCATCAAGGTTGCCGCGATCTCGCTGTTCCTTGTGATCGGTTCGATCATTCTGGGTACAGGGGTGCACGTTGGCGGGCATTCCACCGGGGTGCATCTGATCAGCGAGAACGGCGGGCTGTTCCCGCACGGTCTGCTGCCTGCGCTGGTGCTCGTGCAGGGCGTCGTGTTCGCGTTCGCCGGCGTCGAGCTGGTCGGCACGGCGGCGGGCGAATGCAAGGATGCGCGCAAGGTGCTGCCGCGCGCCATCAACAGCGTGATCTGGCGGATTGCCGTGTTCTATGTGGGCGCCGTTGTGTTGCTGGTTTGTCTGTTGCCGTGGAGTGCCTACAAGGCGGGACAGAGTCCGTTCGTCACGTTCTTCGGCGCGCTTGGCGTGCCGGGCGTCGGCTCGGTCATGAATGTCGTCGTGCTGTCGGCGGCGCTGTCGAGCCTGAATTCCGGGCTGTATTCGACCGGGCGGGTGCTGCGGGCGCTGTCGATGGGCGGGTCGGCGCCGCATTTCCTTTCGCGCATGAGCTCGCAGTCGGTTCCGTATGCCGGTATTCTGGTGACGGTGGCGATCTACATCGTGGGCGTCGTGCTGAACTATTTCGTGCCGTCGAGCGTGTTCGAAATCGTGCTCAACGTGGCGTCGCTCGGCATTCTCAGCACCTGGGGATTCATCGTGGTTTGCCAGATGAAGTTCCGTCAGGCGGTGGCCCGCGGCGAGGCTGAGCCGGTCACGTTCAGAATGCCCGGCGCGCCGGTGACGTCCTGGCTGACGCTGGCATTTTTGATCGGCGTGCTGGTACTGATGGCGTTCGATTATCCTAACGGTACGTGGACGGTTGCCTCGATTCCGGTCGTGGCCCTGATCCTGGTCGCCGGCTGGTACGGAGTGCGCCGCCGCGCGAGCACGCTCATGAGGCCGACAATCCCGTCGGTCACGCTGACCCAGAGCGTGCTCGAGGACAACGCGGGCTAACGCGGCGTGTCGCTCCTGCCTTTTGCATCGACAACAACAGCAACCATAGCGACAACGACGGAGAACAGAAGTGAAGCCATTCGATGAGATGCTGACGTCCGCTGACGGGGTCCGCGCGCCTTATGCGCTGCTCAAGCAATGGCTCGATGCCCAGAATCCTGCGAATCTCGCGCAGAAAGCGGCTGACGCGGAAAGCGTCTTCCGCAAGACGGGCATTACGTTTGCCGTGTACGGCGAGGAAGAGGCCGCCGAGCGTCTGATTCCGTTCGACATCATCCCGCGCATCATTTCCAGTCCGGAATGGACGCGCCTGTCGCAAGGCATTGAACAGCGCGTGATCGCCCTCAACGCCTTTCTCGACGATATCTATCATCGTCAGGAGATCGTGCGCGCCGGGCGTATCCCGAAGGAGCTGATTGCCCAGAACGAGGCCTTCCTGCCGGAGATGATCGGCTTCCGGCCGCCGGGCAATGTCTACACGCACATTATCGGCGTGGACATTGTGCGCACGGCCGAAAACGAGTTCTACGTGCTGGAAGACAATGCCCGTACGCCCTCCGGCGTCTCCTATATGCTGGAGAACCGCGAGACGATGATGCAGCTTTTCCCCGAGCTGTTTCAGCAAGTCAAGGTGCGCCCGGTCGAAGCCTATCCGCAACTGCTGCGCGAGTCGCTGGCCGCCGTGTGCCCGCCGGGCGGCAACCAGGAGAATCCGACCATCGCGGTGCTGACGCCCGGCATCCACAACTCCGCGTACTACGAGCATGCGTTCCTCGCCGACCAGATGGGGGTTCATCTGGTCGAGGGCAGCGATCTCCAGGTCGTGGACGGCCGCGTGGCGATGCGCACAACCGAAGGGTTCCGCGCCATCGACGTGCTGTATCGCCGGCTCGACGACGCCTTCCTCGATCCGCTGACTTTCCGGCCCGATTCCGTGCTTGGCGTCGCCGGCATCATGGATGTCTACCGCGCGGGCAATATCACGATCGCCAACGCACCGGGCACCGGCATCGCGGACGACAAGGCGATCTATTCCTATATGCCGGAAATCGTCGAGTTCTACACGGGTCGCAAGTCGATCCTGGAGAACGTGCCGACCTGGCGCTGTTCCGAGCCGGGCAGCCTGAAATACGTGCTGGACCATCTCGACGAACTGGTGGTGAAGGAAGTCCACGGATCGGGCGGCTACGGCATGCTGGTCGGGCCCGCCGCGTCGAAGAAGGAGCGCGAGGATTTTGCCGCCAAGCTCAAAACCCGTCCGAACAACTACATCGCGCAACCGACGCTGGCGCTCTCGACCACGCCGATCCTGACCGAAAAGGGTCTCGCGCCGCGCCACGTGGATCTTCGGCCCTTCGTGCTCGTGTCGGACCGCATCCGCATCACGCCGGGCGGCCTGACGCGCGTCGCCTTGAAGGAAGGCTCGCTGGTGGTCAATTCGAGCCAGGGCGGCGGCACCAAGGATACGTGGGTATTGGCTGACTGAGGGCGACTGAGGGCCGACTGACGGCCGCATGTCGTCCGAGGGCCGCTCGAAGAGACTGGACGCGCAGGAACCCGGAAGGCCGCCAGTCCGATACAGGACTGGCGCATAGCAAAAGACAGACACTGGAGTTGGACAGGACATGCTTCTTGGACGCACAGCAAGCGGGCTCTACTGGATGCACCGCTATATCGAACGCGCGGAAAACATTGCACGGATCGTCGACGCCGGGCTGCGCATGGCGCTGACCAGAACCTCCGATGCGCAGGCAACGTGGTCGTCCGTGGTGGTAACCTCCGGCATGGAAGAGGGTTTCCGGGAGAAACACGACGCCTATACCGCCAGCACCGTTTCCGACTATCTGCTGCGCGACGGCCACAATCCGTCGAGCGTCCTGTCGTGCATCGAGGCGGCGCGCTCGAATGCCCGCATGGTGCGCACGGCGCTTACCCGCGAGGCGTGGGAGAGCGTGAACGAAGCGTGGATGGTGGTCAAGCGGGTGCTGGCAAAGCCCGTTGCGGCGAGTGAACTGCCAGTCGTGCTCGATCAGATCAAGCGCCAGACCGCGCTGATTCGCGGCACTTTTCACGGCACGATGCTCAGAAACGAGATTTTCGATTTCGCCCGCATCGGCACCTTCATCGAACGCGCCGACAACACCGCGCGCATTCTCGACGTCAAATACCACCTGTTGCTGCCCGCGGTGTCCTATGTGGGCACGACGCTCGACAACTACCAGTGGGAATCGATCCTGCGCTCGGTCGACGCGCATCGGTCCTATCGCTGGGTCTACGACGCCCAGTACAAGCCGGCCAATATCGCCGACTATCTGATCCTCAACGGCCGCATGCCGCGCTCGCTGAACTTCTGCTACCTGAGCATCGTCGAGAACCTCGGGTATCTGGCGCAAGACTACGGCGCCACGCATGCCTGCCACAAGACAGCCGACATTACGCTCGCCACGCTCCGGGACAACACGGTCAAGCAGATCTTTGCCCAGGGCCTGCACGAGTTTCTCGAGGGCTTCATCGGGCAGAACAACCGGCTCGGTTTTGAAATCGCCGAAACCTACAACTTCGATTGAGACCGGCCATGCGTATCGCTATTCGCCACACATCGCACTATCAGTACGATCAGCCGGTTCCTTATGCGTTGCAACGCCTGAGGTTGCGTCCGCAGTCCTGCCCCGGCCAGACCGTTCTCGACTGGCAAGTCACGGTCGACGGCGTCGAGCCGACCGTCTCTTACGTGGACGGTCTGGGTAACCATGTCGATTTCGTGCGCTACGAACGCAACATGCGCGAGATCGCCATCGTGGCGGCGGGAACGGTCGACACGGAGGACCGGGCCGGGATCTTCGGCACGGTCGACGGTCTTGTTCCGCCCTGGATCTTCGAGCGCGAGACGCCGTTGACCCGGGCAGGCGAACAAGTCAAAGCGCTTGCTGCCGACCTGCGCGCCGAAGGCGCGCAGCTTCAGTCGATGCATGCGTTGATGAGTACGATCCACGACCGGATCGCTTATCAGCCCGGCACGACCGAGGTGAGCACGGATGCGGAGACGGCGTTGCTCAACCGTCAGGGCGTCTGTCAGGACCACGCGCACGTCTTCATCGCCGCGGCGCGGGCGCTCAATGTGCCGGCCCGCTACGTCTCGGGCTATCTGCTGATGGACGGCGTCGCGAAGCAGACGGCGAGCCACGCATGGGCGGAGGCGTATCTCGACGGACTCGGCTGGGTCGGCTTCGATGCGGCCAACAACACCTGTCCGGACGAGCGCTATGTGCGCATCGCCACCGGCCTCGACTATCGCGGCGCGATGCCCGTATCCGGGATTCACACCGGGCAGGGTGCCGAGACGCTGACTGTCGAGATCAGCGTGTTGCCGTCCCAGGCATCCCAGAGTCAAAGCCAGCGCCAGAGCTAAAACTGACGGACCGATGTAACGCTTTATCAGCGCTTGCGCTGGTGAGGTATGCGTATTTGTTTTTAACCACGCTTTCAGGGAGGCGGTATGTCAAATTTGGGTAGCGCAGTGAGCGAGATCAACGGCTCATCGGAAGACATTGCACACGCTTCCAACTTGGACGCGGAGCCGGTGTCCGGCAAAGTGCGCGCGCGTCTCAAGCGCGCGAAACAGAAGGCGGCCGATGCGCAGGTCATCGTCATCGAAAAGGGGCGCAAGTCTGCCCGGGCCGCCAACGACTATGCGCATGACCGTCCATGGACGACGGCCGGTGTGGCCTTGGGTATCGGCGTGCTGATCGGCGTCTTGATCGGTCGAAAATAGTCCGCCGGGTAACTGGCACATAGCGACACCGCCGGGCCTCGATGCAACGGGACGGAGCCTGATTCGGCACCTCCGGCTGCAGGGCCCGGTGCGTCTTGAGATTCGCGACGCCAGACCCCGGGGTGAGGCAAGCGTGCGCGCTGCGCTCCCGGAGAGATTGCTGGTCCGGCACATCCATCCGTCGAATAAAAATAGAAGCATCTTCCATGTCCATTCACGTCGCGCTCCATCACGTCACCCACTACAGCTACGACAAGCTGATCAACCTCGGTCCGCAAATCGTGCGGCTGCGTCCCGCACCGCATTGCCGTACGCCGATCCTGTCGTATTCCCTGAAGGTCGAACCCGCTGGGCACTTCGTCAACTGGCAGCAGGATCCGTTCGCCAACTACATGGCGCGCCTGGTATTCCCTGAGAAAACCCGCGGCTTCAAGGTCACGGTCGATCTGGTGGCCGAGATGTCGGTCTACAACCCGTTCGATTTCTTCCTTGAAGAAAGTGCCCAGACGTTTCCGTTCCAGTACGACAGTTCGGTGCGCCAGGAACTGGCGCCGTACCTGGCATGCGATCCGGTCGCAGCGGCTGCGCCGGTGTTTCGCTCCTATCTGGAGGGCATCGACCGGTCGATCGAGGGCACGATAGATTTTCTCGTGGCGCTCAATCAGAAGCTGCAGAAGGACATCCGCTACCTCGTGCGGATGGAGCCCGGTGTGCAGACGCCGGTTCAGACGCTCGAACTGGGTTCCGGCTCATGCCGCGACAGCGGCTGGCTGCTGGTGCAGCTATGCCGTCACCTTGGCCTTGCCGCGCGCTTCGCATCCGGCTACCTGATCCAGCTCAAGCCCGACGTCAAATCGCTCGACGGCCCGGGCGGCACCGAGGTCGATTTCACCGACCTGCATGCGTGGTGCGAGGTCTACCTGCCGGGCGCGGGCTGGATCGGCTTCGACCCGACGTCCGGCTTGCTGGCCGGCGAGGGGCACATTCCGCTCGCTTGCACGCCGCAGCCGATGAGCGCGGCGCCGGTTGAAGGCTTGATCGACGAATGCGAGGTAACGTTTTCGCATGAGATGAACGTGACGCGCATCTATGAATCGCCGCGCGTGACCCGTCCTTACGCAGACCAGCAATGGCAGGACGTGCTGTCCCTCGGGCAAGCGGTGGACGCGGATCTGCTGGCCGGCGACGTGCGCCTGACTCAAGGCGGCGAGCCGACCTTTGTCTCCATCGACGAGCGCGATGGCGCCGAGTGGAACACCGAGGCGCTGGGTCCGACCAAGCGCGGCTACGCGACCGAACTGGTGCAGCGGCTGCGCGCGGAATACGGGCAAGGCGGTTTCCTGCATTTCGGCCAGGGCAAGTGGTATCCGGGCGAACAGTTGCCGCGCTGGGCGCTGTCGATCTTCTGGCGCGAGGACGGTCAGCCGGCCTGGAACAACCCGGCGCTCTTCGCCGACGAGCGTGAACCTTCGTCCTATACGGCAGCCGATGCGCAGCGTTTCATCGCGGCGCTGACCACCCGTCTTGGCCTCGACGGCGAATGCATCGAGCCGGGTTACGAGGATGTCTGGTACTACCTGTGGCGCGAACGCCGGCTGCCGGTCAACGTCGACCCGTTCGATTCACGTCTTGACGACGAACTCGAACGTGCCCGCCTGCGCAAGGTATTCGAGCAGAAACTCGACAGCGTGGTCGGCTACCTGCTCCCGCTCAAGCCTTCGGAGAAGGCGCCGGGTCTCGGTGGTTCGCGCTGGCAGACCGGACCCTGGTTCTTCCGCGACGAACGCATGTATCTGTATCCGGGCGATTCGCCGATGGGCTATCGCTTGCCGCTGGACTCGCTGCCCTGGGTGAGCGAGAGCGACTATCCGTACACGGTCGAACAGGATCCGTTCGCGCCGCGCACCGCGTTGCCGGGCACGGCGGCGCTGCGCGCACGCTATCCAGGCACGGCCGGTGTAGACGGCGGGACGTCCTGGGCGGCGGGACGAGACGAGCGCATGAGCACGCGCACGCTGATGCAGCCGCTGCGCGGCGGCGTGGGTCGCGACGCTGAGGGGCCGGGACGAGCTGACGAAGACACACGCTATCCGCAACACCACGAATCGGCCGCGTGGATCACGCGCACGGCGCTGTGTGTCGAAGCCCGCGCGGGGCACCTGTACGTCTTCATGCCGCCGCTTGCCGCGCTCGAAGACTATCTCGATCTGCTGGGCGCGGTCGAACTGACCGCCGGGGAACTGGGCGTTCGCCTGATACTGGAAGGCTATCCGCCGCCGCGCGACGCTCGGCTGAAGATGCTGCAAGTCACGCCGGACCCCGGTGTCATCGAAGTCAACATCCATCCGGCGCATGACTTCAACGAGTTGGTGCAGCGTACCGAGTTTCTCTATGAAGCGGCCTACCAGTCGCGGTTGTGCAGCGAGAAATTCATGGTCGACGGCCGTCACACCGGCACGGGCGGCGGCAACCACTTTGTGCTCGGCGGTGCGACGCCTGCCGACAGTCCGTTCCTGCGCCGCCCCGATCTGCTCGCCAGTCTGATTGCGTACTGGCACAACCATCCGTCGCTGTCGTATCTGTTTTCGGGGTTGTTCGTCGGCCCGACAAGCCAGGCGCCGCGCGTGGACGAGGCGCGAAACGATCAGGTTTACGAACTGGAGCTCGCGTTCAAGGAAATCGAGCGCAACAAGCTGCTGTTTGGCGCCGACATGCCGCCCTGGCTGGTCGACCGGGTGCTGCGCAATATCCTGATCGACGTGACGGGCAACACGCACCGCAGCGAGTTCTGTATCGACAAGCTCTACTCGCCTGATTCGGCGACCGGGCGCCTCGGCCTGCTCGAGTTGCGCGCGTTCGAGATGCCGCCGCACGCGCGCATGAGCATCGTGCAGCAACTGCTGCTGCGCGCCCTGATCGCGCGCTTCTGGAAGCAGCCCTACAAGGTGCGCTTGACGCGTTGGGGAACGGAGCTGCATGACCGCTTCCTGTTGCCGGCTTTCCTGAAAATGGACTTCGACGACGTGATCGCCGAGGTGAATGAAGCCGGCTACCCGTTCGACCCGGCGTGGTTCGCGCCGCACTTCGAGTTCCGCTTTCCCTTGTATGGGCAGGTGGCGGCGCGCGGCATCCAGCTCAGCCTGCGCGGTGCGCTGGAACCGTGGCACGTGATGGGCGAGGAGGGCGCGCCCGGCGGCACGGTGCGCTATGTCGACTCGTCGCTCGAAAGGTTGGAAGTGCATGTGAGCGGGCTCAACGACAATCGCCATGTCGTCACCGTCAACGGGCAGGCGCTGCCGTTGCAGCCGACCGGCACGGTCGGCGAATACGTGGCGGGTGTGCGCTACAAGGCATGGGCGCCACCGTCGGCCTTGCATCCGACCATCGGCGTGCATGCGCCCTTGACCTTCGACATTGTCGACACGTGGATGAAGCGCTCGCTGGCCGGTTGCCAATATCACGTCGCGCACGCGGGAGGCCGCAACTACGACACGTTGCCGGTCAATGCCTATGAGGCCGAGAGCCGGCGCCTGGCGCGCTTCTTCAACATGGGCCATACGCCGGGCAGGATGGAGGTCGAGCCGGCCATGCCGAGCCGGGAGTTCCCGTTCACCCTGGACCTTCGGCATACGAGCCAGACGAGCCAGACGAGCCAGACGAGCCAGACGGGGCGCTGAGTGAGTTGCATCGCGCGAGGACCGGCCGGAGACGTCGGCCCTCGTCGCGAATAGGGCGGGCCCATGCGGGCCAGGCCGGCGCGCGAGCGGCTTCGCCGGCTGCGTGCGCAGCGGGAGTCGCACGCGTTGCGCGTGAACCACCACAATGACAAAACGAGATGTTGGAAGTGCTTTCTACCCAAGCAAATGGTCCGGCGTCCGACGGTAGCTCAAGGGCGGCGCCGATTCAGACCGGCTCAGGCCAGGGTGTCGCCGGATCGGCCGCCGATCGGGCTCGCGTCGCCGAAGCCGGTCAATACGATGAACTGCGTGGCAGCGCGGACGCGACGCAGACCACACCGCTGACGCCGCCGTGGCGCGAATTCTTCACGCAGTTGGGCGGCGAGGGCCTCGCCGGCCTCGACAAGCGCGTCGAGGCGCTGCGCCGCCGCGTGCATGACAACGGCATCACCTACAACGTCCATGCCGATGTCAGCAACGGGGCCACGCGGCCGTGGTCGCTCGATCTGTTTCCACTGCTCATCACGCCGCAGGACTGGGCCGGCATCGAGCGCGGCGTGCTGCAGCGTACGCGGCTGCTCAATGCGATGCTCGACGATCTTTACGGGCCGCAAACCATCCTGCGCGACGCATTGCTGCCACCCGCGCTGGTGACGGGGCATCCCGGTTATTTGCGGCCGATGCACGGTGTGCGTCCCGCGGGAGGAACGTGGCTGCATATCGCCGCGTTCGATCTTGCGCGTGCACCGGATGGCGAATGGCGCCTGGTGTCGCAACGCACCCAGGGGCCATCGGGGCTCGGCTATTTGCTGGAGAACCGTCTGATTGTCTCCGGTCTGTTTCCGCAGCCGTTTCACAGTCTGCGCGTGCAGCGCCTCGCCGCCAGCTATCGTGCTCTGCTGCAGAGCATGCAGGACATGAGCCCGGCGGGGCGAAACTCGCGCATCGTGCTGCTGACGCCGGGACCGCTCAACGAAACTTACTTCGAGCATGCTTACCTTGCCCGCTACCTTGGGCTCACCTTGGTGGAGGGCAGCGATCTGTCCGCGCGCGACAATCGTCTGTACCTGAAGACACTGCAGGGGCTGGAGCCCGTGCATGGCGTGCTCGGGCGCCTCGATGACGACTATCTCGACCCGCTGGAACTGCGCTCGGATTCCGCGTTGGGCGTGCCGGGACTGCTGCAGGCGGTGCGCGCCGGCAATCTGCTGCTCGCCAATGCGCCTGGCTCGAGCTTCCTCGAGTCTCCCGCCATGCTGGGCTTCCTGCCGCGGCTTGCTGAGTGTCTGCTGGGCGAGCCGCTGCTCCTTTCGGCGGTGCCGACGTGGTGGTGCGGCGAGCGGCTCGCCTACGACGAAGCCATGCCGCAGCTTTCGCAGTGCGTGATCAAGCCGACGTATCCGGCCGGTGTTCAATGCGGTGGCCGGTTCGAGCCGGTCATCGGCGGCACCTTGTCGGAGCCGATGCTCAACGAGTGGCGCGCGCTCATCGCCGCGCAGCCGGACAACTACACGGTGCAGACCTATTTGCCGTTCTCGCAGGCGCCCACCTGGCAGAGCCATGACGCGGCGGACAGCGCGGCGCATGAGCGCATCGTGCCGCGCCCGGCCATGCTGCGCGTCTTCGCGATTTCGGACGGCCCAGGCGCCTGGCGTGTGGTGCCGGGCGGGCTCACGCGTATTGCGAGCCGCGATAGGTTGTCCAATGTGTCGATGCAGCGAGGCGGCAGCAGTGTCGACACGTGGGTGATGACCGAGGGCGCCGTCGATGCGACGACGATGCTGCGCGAACATCTCGGCCCCGACGACCTGATTGCGCGATCGCGTACCGTTTCCAGCCGTGCTGCCGAGAATCTGTTCTGGCTCGGGCGTTACACCGAGCGCGCGGCGAACAGTGCCCGTCTCGCGCGCGCGGCGCTCGAACGCCTCAGTGTGGAGGCCGACGAGGAAGGCGCGGCGCAGTTGCATCTTCTGGATGCGCTGTGCCGGGAAAACCGCATGATTCCTGGCGAGACCTTGCCTGCCCCGCAGGCGCCGCGCGAATTCGAGCGTGCGCTGCGCAAGGCGCTGGTGAGCAGTGACGAAGGGCTGACCAGCGTCGCATTCAGCCTGCGGGGCATGCGCTCCACGGCGACGGCGATCCGCGAGCGCCTGTCTGTCGAACAATGGCGGCTGATCGAGGAGGCGAGCCAGCACTTCAGTCAGTCGGGGCAAACCGGAGGCCGCGAGCGTGAATCGTCCAGTCACGAGACGCTGCGCGCGCTGGCGCGCCTGAACATACACCTGGGCGCCATCACCGGCGCGCAGACCGATCACATGACGCGCGACGACGGTTGGCGTTTGCTGTCGATCGGGCGGCAGATCGATCGTCTGGAGTTCCTCGGCACCGTCCTCGCAACGGCATTTAGAACTGGCGCGGTTCATGAGCAGGACGGCTTCGAACTGGTGCTCGAACTGTTCGACAGCTCGATCACGTTTCGCTCGCAATTCCAGCGACGCTTTGACGTTGCGCCGCTGATCGACCTGCTCGTGCTGGACACCGACAACCCGCGCTCGCTGGCCTGGGTGGCACAGACGCTGCGCGGACGGTTATCCAAGGTGGAGCGCGCTGACCGCCACGCGCTATCGGACCTGGCTCGAATCATTCCGGACGTTGCGAGCTGGCCGCTGCGCGAATTGTGCAATCCAGGCGAAGACGGTCTCTACGGACCGCTGCTGGATCGCCTGAACGCATGTTGCGAGGCGGTCTGGAAACTGTCCGACCGTATCGGCGAGCGCTATTTCAGCCATGTGCGCGAAGCCGAAACGACGCTGTGGGGCTAATGAGAAATTAATGATGGACATATCCGAACTATCCGCTCGCGAGGATCAGCATGGCGATGAAGGGCGCTTGCTGCGTGTAACGCACGATACGCACTATCAATACTCTGCACGGGTCGAATACGCGCAGCATCAGTCGTGGCTGCATCCACGCGAAACGTCTCGCCAGCAGGTGCTGGATTTTTCGCTCGACGTCAAACCCTCGCCGGATTTGATCAACACAGAGATCGACACTTTCGGCAATCGGCGTTACTTCTTCGCGCTCAACCAGCCGCACGACGAACTGCTGGTGCGCAGTCGCAGTCTGGTCCGCGTGCTGTCGCCGCGACTGGCGGCAGCCGCATCCGGCGAGCGGCCGCCGGCGATCGTCGATCCCTCGATCTGCAACGCCAGTGCCTGGGAAACCATCCGATCGAGACTTAGCTATCGTGCGGGGCAAGCGTACGATCCCGCCAGCGAATTCACTTTTGCTTCGATCTATGTCGCCCGCCACACTGAACTGGCTCGCTATGCGGCGCCCAGTTTCACGCCAGGTCGCGCGCTCGTGCAAGCGGCCTGGGAGCTGATGCAGCGTATTCACGAGGACTTCACCTACGCGTCGAATAGCACCGAGGTGACGACGACCGCACTCGACGCACTGGCGATGCGGCGTGGAGTCTGCCAGGACTTTGCGCATGTGCTGATCGGCGCGCTACGTTCGCTCGGCCTTGCGGCACGCTATGTCAGCGGCTATCTGCTCACTCAGCCGCCGCCCGGCAAGCCGCGGCTGATCGGTGCCGACGCTTCGCATGCCTGGGCCGAAGTCTACGATCCGGCGTGGCCCGAGGACGGCGGCTGGCTGCAACTGGACCCGACCAACAACCGCGCGCCTGGCGACGATTACGTGGTGCTCGCGACCGGCCGCGACTATGCGGATGTGGCGCCGCTGCGCGGCGTGATCCGCGGTGGCGGCAGTGAGCATGCGCTCACGGTGGGCGTGACGGTCGATCCGCTCGACGAGTCGTTGGATGCGTGAGAGGTCAGCGGCCCTAAAGGCATGGCGGCTTGGTTCAGACTGCGTCGGCGGTTCCATTCAAGTGCACGAAGGCATCTGGCTTGGTAGCGGCAAAGAAAAAGCCCGCCGAAGCGGGCAACCATGCTTGTGACACGGGAGGAGCTAATTGGGCCACGCGTCGTTCCCAACAGCTGGACCAGCCGTCGATCAGTGCGCACCCGCCGCTGCGTCGCTCGAACCGCCAGCCTTGCCAGGCTTCGTGATCCAGATGAGCGGGATGATGATGATCATGACGATCGCCGCGCCATAGAACACGTCGTTCAGCCCTAACATGGCGGCCTGCGACTGCACCGTATGATCGAACAACGCATACGATGCTTGCTGGCTCAGGCCGAGCACGGAGTGATAGGTGTTGATTTGCGCATTGAATATCGGGTTGGTCGGACTCGACTGCTGCGTCAGGATTTCATGGTGCATGATCGTCCGGTTGTTCCACACGACGCCGGCCAGCGAGGTGCCGATGCCGCCGAAGAACATGCGTCCGAAAGTGGACAGGCCGGCAGCAGCGGGCACCTTTTCAGGCGGTTGCCCCGACAGGATGATCACGGTCAGCGGCGCGAAGAACAGCGCCATCGGAATACCCTGCAGCAGGGTCGGCAGAATAATGTATCCCTCGCTGAGATCCGTGTAGAAATACGAGCGCATGTAGTAGACGATCGCGAAGCCGATAAACGCAAACGTGCCGATGATGCGCGCGTCCGAGCGCGGCAGGATCTTACCCATGATCGGTGCGCCGATCACCGCAAAAATACCTAGCGGCGCGGTCGCGAGCCCCGCATCGACTGCCCGGTAACCGAGGTACTCCTGCATCCACTGCGGAAGCAACACTAGCGTGCCGAAGAAGATGCCATACGCGACGGCAATCGAAACCGTGCCGCCAAGGAAGTTGCGCTGCTTGAAGAGGGTGAGGTCGACGATGGGGTTTTTCTCCGTGAGCTCCCAGACAATGAACAGCGCAAGGCCCACAGCGGCTACGATCGTCAGAACGATGATCGTGTTCGACGAGAACCAGTCGAGATCCTTGCCCTTGTCCAGCATCACCTGAAGCGCCGCGACCCAGACGATCAGCAGCACGAGTCCGACTACATCGATGGGCAGCTTTTTAGCCGGCGTATCGCGCTTGCGATAGAGAATCCAGACCATCGCGGCGGCGAATAGCCCGACCGGGATGTTGATATAGAAGATCCATGACCAGCTGTAGCTATCCGTCACCCAGCCGCCGAGTGCCGGCCCCACAATCGGCCCGGTCACCACGATCATTGAGAATAGCGAGAGTGCCAGCGAGGACTTCGCTTTTGGCCACGAACTGAGCAGCAGTGCCTGGGACATCGGAATCAGCGGTCCGGCCACGGCGCCCTGCAACACGCGGGCAAGAAGCAGGATCGGCAACGTTGGCGCAATGCCGCACAGCCACGATGCAAATACGAACAGCAGGATCGAACCGACGAACAGGCGAACCTGCCCCAGCCTCTGCGTCAACCAGCCGGTCAATGGGATCGCGATTGCATTCGCGGCAGCGAAGACGGTGATGACCCATGTGCCTTCATCGACCGAGACGCCCAGGTTTCCCGAGATGGTCGGAATAGCGACGTTGGCGATCGATGAGTCGAGCACGGTCATGAAACCCGCGAGGCCCACGCTTAGCGAGCCCAGGGCGAGTGTCGCCCCCGTAAGCGGGGGGTGATTCGGATGATGGGTGGTCATGGTGATACGGCTGTCCTGTGTCTGGCAAGAAAGGCGCGGCGTCTTTCACGCGCCGCGGTCCAATGAGCGGGGCTCATTCGTTTTCGGCGATGATTCGCGCGATCGCGGCATCAGCCTCGTCGCCATACTTCGCGAAAACGTCGGTCTTATAGGTCGACGTGGATTCCGTACCGAGTTGGGCAACGGCAGGATCCTTGACGTCGACATCCACGTTCATTGACAGACCCACACGCAACGGATGCTTCTCCAGTTCCGCGGGTGGAATCTCGATGCGCACCGGCAGCCGCTGCACCACCTTGATCCAGTTGCCCGTCGCGTTCTGCGCCGGCAACAGCGCCAGTGCCGAACCCGTGCCTGGCGTAAAGCCCACCACCTTGCCGTGATAGACGACGGAGGAGCCATAGACGTCGGCCGTCAACTCGACAGGTTGTCCGACCCGGATGTGACGAAGCTGCCATTCCTTGAAGTTCGCATCGACCCAGACCTGCTCGAGCGGCACCACGGACATCAGCGATGCGCCGGGCGACACGCGCTGCCCGACCTGAACCGAGCGCTGCGCGATATAGCCGGTCACGGGGGACGGCAACGTGGTGCGCGCATAAGCCAGGTAGGCGTCACGAACGCGGGCGGCGCTTGCCAGGACGTCCGGGTGCTTGTCGACCGACGTGTTGGCCGTCAGCGCGCGATTGGCGCCAAGCTGTTGCCGGGCCGCCTCGAGCGCGGCCTGAGCCGAGCTGACCGCGTCGCGTGCGTGGGAGATTTCCTCGTCCGACACAGCCCCCGTCATGCCGGTGGAAAGGCGGCGCTTCAGATCGTCCTGTGCCTTCGAAAGATCCGACTGGCGTTCGGCGATATCTGCACGGTATCGGTCGTCGTCGGCATACAACCCGTGAACCCGGCGAACGGTTTGCCCCAGATTGGCCTCGGCCTGTTGCAATGCGATCCTGGCGTCAGCGGGATCGATCTGGACGATCGGTTCGCCCTTCTTGACGATCTGCGTGTTATCCGCATTGACACCGATGACGGTCCCCGTGACCTGCGGCGTGATTTGCACGACGTTGCCGTTGACGTATGCGTCGTCGGTATCCACGTGGAAACGGGCCTCGAGGAAGTAGAAGGCGCCATACGCAGCGCCGGCGATCGCAAGCGAAGCGGCAAGCAGCGAGAGCAGCAGTTTGCGTTTGCCAGGCTTCTTTTCCGGTTCTTTATCCGACGGTGACTGAGGTGCGTTCATGTGTAGCTCCAGTAAAATTTGAGGTGCGCGCTCAGGCCGTTACGCCTGAGCGCCGATCGGGTCGTTCAGTGAGTTGCCGTGCCGTGGGCCTGCGCGGGAATCGGTGTCTCCGCATTCGCGGCAAGGCCGGCGTGCGAAGCGTCGAATCCGCCGCCGAGTGCCTTGACCAGTCCGATCTGCATGCCGCGGCGATCCATTTCGAGGTTGACGACGGCCGTTTCGGCTGCGAGCCGGTTGTCATCCGCGTTCAACACCTGCAGTTGCTGGTTCAAACCCGCCTTGTATCGAACGAGCGCCAATTGATAGGCTTGCGATTGCGCATCCAGTGCCTGCTGTGCGTCGACCAGTTGACGGTCGGCCGAGTGGATCTGCGTGACCTGCGTGGCGACGTCGGACAAAGCGTTGATCAACGTCTGGTTGTACGTTGCGACGTCGTAGTCGAAATCGGCATAGCGGCCCTTCAGTTGCGAGCGCAAGGCGCCGGCATCGAAGATAGGAAGATGGATGGCCGGTCCCGCCTGAAGCTGGTGGCTTCCGGCCGTGAGGAGCCGGCCCCAGCCAAACGCGTCAAGTCCCGCCGCCAGGGAGAGGTTGACGTCCGGATAGAACTCAGCCTTCGCTTCCTTCACGTCGTGGATTGCCGCATCCACCCGCCAGTAGGCCGCAACGATGTCCGGGCGGCGCGAGAGCAGGTCGGCGGGCAGGTTGTCGGGAAGCGCGACGCCGGCGCCTTCGCCGAGCGACGGATTGGCGATCTTGAGACCGCGGTCCGGCCCCGCGCCAAGCAGGGCCCCCAGCTGGTAGCGCACGGTCGTAATCTGGCCGTCGAGGTCGCTGACGCTGGAGCGGCTCGTTGCGGTTTCGCCATAGGCGGTCTGCCGCTCCACGTTGGTGTCGAGTCCCGCGCCAACACGCCCATCCGTGATTCGCCCGATGTCCTCGCGATTCTTCACTTCCCGGACTTCGATATCGCGCAACGCATAGAGCTGCGCAAGATGGTTGTAGGCGCTTGCCACCGAAGCGGCCACGGAGATGCGCACCTCCTCGGCCTCGGCGTCGGCCACCTTTTCCTGCGAGATGGCCTGACGAAGCTTCTCCCGATTCTTGCCCCACAGGTCGAGGTCGAACGAAGCACTGGCGAGCACGTTGTTCTCGCTCTGCCACGTGCCGCCGTACGGAGGCGGAACGATGCCATTGCCGGTGTAAAGCTGTCGCGTCCACGCGTAGCTGCCCGTTACGTTCGGGTAGAGAGTCGAGTTGGCGCTGCCCACATATGACGACGCTTTCTCGATGCGGGCACGAGCCTGGTCGATTGTCGGATTGCCCTGTAACGCCTCGTCGATCAAGGCCGGCAGTTGCGGGTCGCCAAACTGTTTGGCCCAATCCATTGCGGGCCACTGTCCGCCTTCGGCGGGCAAACTTTGCTTCGTCTCGAGCTTTGCGGGAGGCTCGATCTGCTTGTCGCTCTTGATGCCGGCGTAGTTGACGCATCCGGCCAGACCGAGCGCCGCTAACGCCGCGGCTATCGAGGCCAACCATGCGCTCGCTCGAAGCTGGGGTCGGTAGTGTTTCATGATGGTTTCCGTTCTCCTTTGGCTTACCTGGGTTATATGTCTTCGCATTGCTTGAAGTGCATATGCACACATTAGCGTTCAAAGCGTCACTTATCGATCTGCGAGATGAACAGGTTTGTTGCGTTGTGGTTACCTTTCGGACAGGTAGCTCGTCATGCGAAACAGTTCGCTTCGCAGATGAGTCGCCTGTTGCTGGCCGAAGCTACGTTCGAAACTGGCCTGTGCGGTTGCCCAATGAGCGGCCGCTTCGTCAAGCTTCGCTATCCCTCTTCGGGTGAGCACGACTCGCAGCCGCCGATTGCTTTGCCGCTCGGCAGGGGCAACCACGAGGCCGCGCCTGAGCAAGGGTTTAAGCGCCCGAACGAGGGTCGTTCTGTCCATCACCATCGCTTTGGCCAGTTCGGCCATGGTCAGATTCGTACAACGACTCAGCGTCCTGAGAACGCTGAACTGCGTCGGCGTGATGCCCGCCTCGGACAAATGACGTTCGTAAAGCTTTGAAATATGTCGAGAGGCCTGACGCAGGGCAAAACAGTCGTCGTCCGGAAGATCGTTTGAGTGCATACGCACAGAGTAATCCGGCCCCCGCCGGGATGCGATGCTGGCCGGGTTATCAGTTTGTTGTCGTTTCGTGTACCAATTGCTCGCGGAACAACTAGGAACTGGGCCGGGCGCCGGCCGGGCCCGCGCAGCGTGGTCCGGATCCGGTCGGCCTTGTCACCGGACAGGGCGGCCGATGCTGCCCTTTATATTTCCGACGCGCTTCGCAGGTCGATTTTGCAGGTCGTTTTTCCGCACTAGCGCGCTGTCGCCAGCGTCTCGAAGAAGGTCGCCGCGTAGTCGATAAACGCACGCACCTTGGCAGGCAGCAGTGTCCGGTTGCTGTAAGCGAGCTGGATTTCGACGCTGTCGTCGACAAGCTGTGAATCGGTGAGCAGCTGCACGAGCTTCCCCGAGGCCAGTTCTTTTTCTACAAGGGCTGCCGGCACGATACCGATTCCGAAACCCTGCAGCACCATTTCCAGATTGAAGGCGGGGCTGTTCGACGAAACATCGAAGCGCAGCGGAATGTTCAGCTCGTCCTCGCCGATCCGGAAACCGATGACAGGGCGACGAATGGAAGGCGACATCGACACAAAAAGATGATCGGCGAGTTCCGATGGATCTCCTGGTGTTGACGATGCCCGCAGATACTGCGGCGTCGCGACAATGACAACCGGAATGCGCTCGAGCAGACGCACAACCGTCGTTTCGCTCGTCAGCATGTGCGGAAGAATGATGCCTAGGTCGAACCCGTCGCCGACCAGATCGACGGGCCGCTCCGTCAACGTCACGTCGAGCGTGACCTTCGGATGGGCACGCTTGAACCCGGCGATCAGGGGAACCAGCCGGCTTACCGTCGCCGTCGTGTGGGCGACAAGGCGCAAGACGCCACCTGCTTCCCGTGTCTGGTTGGCCACGTCGGCTTCGAGTATGTCCAGATCGTCCAGGATACGCACGCAGCCTTCGTAGAATCGTTCCGCGGCTTCGGTGAGCGAGACCTGTCGAGTCGTCCGGTTCAACAGCCGGCATCCGATCCGCTCTTCCAGCCCCGCGATTGCCCGCGACACCGCTGGGCGAGCCAGCCCGTGAATATCCGCCGCGCGGGTGAAACTCCTCAGTTCGACCACCGACCGGAAAATGCGCAGGCTTTCGATATATTCCATGATGAGATCTCTTCGACCAGCGGAAAGAAAGGACTGACGGAATGCCGTTTTCAGCGCCGCAGGAAGTTCCAGTTGCGGACGATGTCTCCCACGGTATTCCGTAGAGTAGGCAACGCTCGAGCCGGCGACAGAAAGCAGTCTATGCCATAGCGGCTCCGTCTTCCTTCTCCGATCGTCACGTCGCATTGCGTAGACCGCTCGAAAATCGCTTGACAGTCTATCTATGAGTAGATAAAGTTCGATCCATGGAACCGACAACGACAGTGCGCGAACAGATCCTCGACCACGCAATCACGCTCATCATGCTGCGTGGTTACAACGGTTTTAGCTACCGTGATCTGTCCAGCCTGGTCGGCGTAAAAACCTCGAGCATCCATTACTACTTTCCGTCGAAAGACGATCTGGTTCTGGAGGCGGTCAATGCGTACAGCAGCGAGGTATTAAACGCTCTCCAAGGCATTAACGCTTCGTTGCCGGCGGATGCAAAGCTGAGCAAGTACGCGAAGCTGTTTGGCAGGACCCTCGGCGACGGCAACCAGATCTGCCTGTGCGGCATGCTGGCAGCGGACATCGAATCGCTGCCCGACAACATTCGCCAGGCCGTGCAGGCGTTTTTCAAGGCGAACGAAAACTGGCTCGCCAAGGTTCTCGCGCAAGGCGTGCAAGAAAAGACCCTGGCGGTGAACGGCAAACCGGAAAACGCGGCGCGTGCGCTGTACGCGGCATTTCAGGGCAGCGTGCTCGCAAGCCGTCTGTTCCACACCAAGGCCCGGCTCGAAGACGTCGAGGCGACGGTGCGGATCGCGCGGTAAAGCTCGCGTCGCGGCTGTCAGGTACGAGGCGGTACGCCGCCTCTTTGTTTGGTCTGCCCATCTATCTTTGAGTAGATAGATGGGCGGAAAATGTGAAATAGCTGGAAAAAGCCTGGTTCGTCTGTTTAATTTCGCCGACGAATCTATCTAGTAGTAGATAGTAAGTTCAATCACTCACTCTTCTGTAAGGAGCTTCATCATGTCACTCGAAAAAGTCCTCTACCGCGCTCAAGCTCATGCCACCGGTGGCCGCGATGGCCGTGCCGTGGTGCCCGCGGGCAATCTCGACTTCAAGCTGACCACGCCGAAAGAACTGGGCGGCGCGGGCGGCGAGGGTGCCAATCCGGAGCAGCTCTTCGCGGCGGGCTACAGCGCCTGCTTCCTCGGCGCGATGAAATTCGTCGCCGCCCGCGACAAGATCGCCATTCCCGCTGGCGTCTCGATTGACGGCAGCGTCGGCATCGGCCCGATCCCGAATGGCTTTGGCATCGAAGTGGAACTGGAGATCTCGCTGCCCGGGATGCCGCGCGAAGCGGCGCAAACGCTGGTCGACAAGGCGCACATCGTTTGCCCTTACTCGAACGCGACTCGCGGCAACATCGACGTCACCCTGACGATCGTCTAAGCCTCAGCCTCTCACTGTCACGAACCGGGAAACAATCATGAAGACCTTCAAGCCTTTGCTACTCGCAGTTGCACTTGCTGCCGGCAGTGTCCTGGCCAACGCCGCGACCCCGGTCGCCTCCGCCACGCCGGATCCGATGACGAGCGAGTTCCTCAAGGCGCTGAACAGCAGCAAGGGACCGGCGCTCAGCGCCCTGTCGCCTGCGCAGGCCCGTCAGGTGTTGATCGATGCGCAGCGCAGCGTCAAGGTGGATCTGTCGGGTATCGACGTGTCCAACCGGACGATCGAGCAGGACGGCGTCAGCGTGCCGATTACCATCGTCAAGCCGCAAGGCGTCACGGGTACGCCGCCGGTCTTCATGTTCTTCCATGGCGGCGGCTGGATTCTTGGCGACTTCCAGACCCACGAGCGGTTGGTGCGCGATCTGGTCGTGCAATCGGGCGCTGTTGCTGTGTTCGTCAATTACACGCCGTCACCCGAAGCGCGCTACCCGGTGGCGATCAATCAGGCGTATGCGGCCACCCGATGGGTCGCGGCGCACGGCAATGAAATCGGCGTGGACGGCAGCCGCCTCGCGGTCGTCGGCAACAGCGTGGGCGGCAACATGGCAGCAGTCGTCACCTTGATGGCCAGGAACAAGCAAGGACCGGCGATCCGTTTTCAGGGGTTGATGTGGCCCGTTACGGACAACAACTTCAACAACGGCTCGTACAACAGCTTTCCGGATGGCTACTTCCTCAGCCGTGCGTCGATGAAGTGGTTCTGGGACGCGTACACAAAGGATCCGAAACAGCGCAATGAAATCTATGCGTCGCCGCTGCGCGCCTCCGTGGAGCAACTGAAGGGTCTGCCGCCTGCGCTCATTCAGGTCGCGCAGTTCGACGTGTTGACCGACGAGGGCCAGGCTTACGGCCGCAAGCTCGATGCAGCGGGCGACGAAGTTATGACGGTTCGCTACAACGGCACGATCCACGACTTTGGCTTGCTTAACGCACTCGCCAACGACGCGCCGACCAAGGCCGCAACCAGGCAGCTTGCCGACGAATTGCAAGCGCGTCTGAAGTAAGTCGTGCAGTCTTGACCGCGGCGCCTTGCATGACAGCATCGCGCCGCGGTTATCAGAATGACGAGGCGTTGAAGTGCTGAAGTGCGAAACGCCTGGTGCATGATGGATGGCTGTCGGCACGCATGCATGCTGAGAGTTCGCCGACAAGCTTTCCTTCGGGTGCCCCTGCAAGCTTTCTGTGTATGAGGGCGCTGTGTCCGTTCTGTGGAACGCGTGGCGGCGTTTCCCCCCGGTCTTTGTGCGGAAGATACTGAAGAAAATCTGATTGACAAGGCCTGTTCAATTAATTAACGTCCTTTAACTGAACGATCGTTCGTTAAAAGGAGGCCGTATGCAATCAGACCGTGCGCAACCGAAAGTTGCGCTGGTGATTGGGGCAGGAGATGCCACAGGGGGAGCCATCGCCATGCGATTCGCTCGCGAGGGGTACGTCGCCTGTGTGACACGGAGATCGGCGGACAAACTGGAACCTCTTGTCGCCCGGATTCGCGAGCAGGGCGGCGAGGCATTCGGCTACGGCAGCGACGCCCGCAAAGAAGAGGATGTCGTCGCGCTGATCGAACGTGTCGAAGCTGAACATGGTCCGATCGAGGTGATGGTGTTCAACATCGGGGCGAACGTGCCCTGCAGTATTCTGGAAGAGACGGCGCGAAAGTATTTCAAGGTCTGGGAGATGGCTTGTTTCAGTGCATTTCTCAATGGCCGTGAGGTCGCAAAGCGCATGGTGTCCCGAGGACGCGGCACCATTTTGTTCACCGGCTCGACCGCCAGCGTTCGGGGAGCGTCGAACTTTGCCGCGTTCGCCGGCGCGAAGCATGCCCTTCGAGCGCTCGCACAAAGCATGGCCAGGGAGTTGGGACCCCGGAACATTCACGTCGCGCACGTCATGGTGGATGGCGCGATTGACACCGACTTCATTCGCACCACGTTTCCGGAACGCTACGCCCTGAAGGACCAGGACGGCATTCTACGTCCGGAGCATATTGCCGAAAACTACTGGTATCTGCACCAGCAACCGCGTGATGCGTGGACATTTGAGCTGGATCTGCGTCCGTATATGGAGCGTTGGTAAGTCGTCGATCCTGGGCGAGCACGAAATGCGAACGTCACTTCAATGTATCGATTCCAAGCGCTTCGCCGAGGAAACGCCGGCTGGAGCTGAGGATTTCCCGGCGTGTGCGCTCGCTTTCCACGGTGCGCGCGAGCAAAAGGGCGCCGACACATTGCGCCATGACCGCCCAGGCGGCATCCGGCTCGTCGATGTGTGCGCTCCAGCTCTTCTGAATTCGCTTGAGCGATTTTTCGACTTCGTTGCGCGCGGCGGGCGTTGCACGCGCTATCTCCGGCCCGAGCGTAGGCAGTGCGCAGCCCGACTCGGGATGCAGGGCGTGATACGTGCTCAGGTAGCTTCGCAGGCGTTTGCCGAGATCGCCGCCGGGCGTGCCGTTGTCTACAGCAAGCAGGTCGGCGCTGTTGGATGCTTCCTCGCCGATCAGCGCATCGAAGAGCGCCTGCTTCGAAGGGAAGTGATTGTAGAACGCGCCTCCCGTGAGCCCAACCGACGCCATCAGCGCATCGACACTGGTGGACGCAAAGCCATCTTCCTTCGCGATAGCGCGACTACTTTCGATAAGTTTGCGTCGCGTTTCTTCTTTATGCGAGCTTGAATAACGCATGGTCGATTTTGAGGGGAAGTGAAGGTCGATTCGAGCATAGCATAACCTTCGTTAAGTTAACGATTCTTCACTATTGACCTTCACAAGGCGTCTGATGCGAGTCAGAGTCGGGACTCAGAAAAGCGGTGTCATGGAGACAAAGAGATGGTGAAAACGGTTGAGTTTTACTTCGACTTCGGCAGTCCGGCCAGTTACCTGGCCTGGACACAACTTCCCGGCATTGCGGCGGAGTTAGGGGCGGTTCTGGTCTACCGGCCAGTCCTTCTGGGCGGCATACACAAGGCCACGAACAATGTTTCACCCGCCACAATTCCTGCGAAAGGCGCGTGGATGCAATTGGACCTTGCGCGTTTTGCACGGCGCTATGGCGTTCAGTACACCAACAACCCGCATTTTCCGATAAACACCCTATTGCTCATGCGCGGCGCGACTGGCACTCAGATGCACGATGAGAAGTTGTTCCTGCGTTACGTCGACGTTGTATTTCGAGCCATGTGGGAGCGGCCCCGCAATATGGGCGACCTGCCCACGGTACAGGCTGTCCTCGACGAGGCCGGGTTCGATTCTTCCTTCCTGTTTCAGCTCGTTGCGAACCCCGCCGTGAAGGAAAAATTGAAGTCGGATACAGAGGCGGCTGTTGCGCGAGGTCTCTTCGGCGCACCGACGATGTTTGTCGGCACCGAGATGTTCTTTGGGCAGGACCGCCTCGATTTCGTCAAGGAGGCGCTGCGTTAGCGGCACATTCAGAAGATCGTAATCACTTACCCTCAACCCGAATGAAGGAGCTCCCGGTGAACCTGGAACAGATCAAGCAAGGTCTCGTTGGCGAATGGATTAGCATCGCACCCGAAATCAGGCCCAGTGCTGCAAAGAACCCGGACGGCACCCTTAAACCTTTCTACTTGCAGCGCAATTTCACTTATCTGGCGGGCGACAGCTTCGTGCTTGCGATCGTCAACTTCGCCGATCCTTACGGTAAGGTGCCGCTCACGCGCATCCTGATCAAAGGCCACGTGCAATGGCGTGGCGAACATCTGATTGTCCCGGGCGCGCAGAAGGTGGATTTTGTGGCCGACGAGGCCTATGAAGTGACTCCCCTTGTACAAGGCTTTGTGGACGTACTGAACAAAGCGGCATCCGGGGGCCATGCCGCGTGGGAGGTGGGCAAAACGCAGAGTGTGTTCGGCAAGGCCTTCGCACCCTTCGGTCTGACCGAGGGCAAAAACTTCATGGAATACGACCTGGTCTACCTAGCCGGCAACACGCTGTTTTGGGGCGCACGCCACGTGGATGGACGGGGCTTCGACAGCGAGGAGAACCGGCCCGCCAACCTGCAGATTCCGTTGCTGCGCAGATAAGGACAATCCCAGGTGCAAGTCGCCTGGCCGCGATGGCGCGTGGCCGTCATCGGCAACGGGCGGAAAGGGGCTGAAGTAGGCAACAGTTCGCGGTATTCGGCGTAGAGAGAAGGAGGGATGTCGCGAGTCGTCGTAAACGTCTGATTGCCTGTCGCGTGGGTTTCGATATTGGGGTCGCTCCATGTCCGATAGCAAAATAAACGGTATATACTGTTTATACGGTTATCAACGCGGAGAAGCATATGACAACACCCGTCACGAAAGAGCACACCAAGAAGGCGTTCCACTTCCCCAAGAGTTCGACCAGGCATGCGGTAGATGGTGCGGAGCCGGCAGCCGCGCCGGAGCAGCCGGCGGACGCGGCGCCTGTCGTCGAAAAGGCGTCCAAAGCGAAGCGCGCGGCCACTGCGGAAACAGCGGCTGTCGTCAAGAAGGCAACCAAAAAAGTGAAGCGCGCGGCGACCGCAGAAGCGAAGCCCGCCGTTAAGAAACCTGCGAAAGCGAAGCAGTCGGCCGCCACGGAAACAAAGCCGGTCGTCAAGAAAGCAGCTAAAGCAAAGCGTTCGGTCGCAGCGGAAGCGGCCCTTGTCGTCAAGAAAGCGCCCAAAGCGAAACCAGCGGCGACTGCCGAAGCGGCGCAAGCGGTCAAGAAAGCAGCCAAGCCGAAGCGTTCGGCAACCGCGGAAGCTGCGCCTGCCAGCGCTCCCGAAGCAAAGAAAGCCAAGCAGCCGAAGAAAGAGAAGGTCGTGCGCGACAGCTTCACGATGCCGAAATCGGACTACGACAAGATCGCGTCTCTCAAGCAGAAATGCCTCGACGCCGGCGTTCAGGTGAAGAAGAGCGAGCTGTTGCGAGCAGGCCTGATCATGTTGGAGTCGGCCGCGCCGCAGCGCCTGCTTGCCGCGGTGTCGTCGCTGGAGACGGTGAAGACGGGGCGTCCCGCAAAGGGCTAAACCTTGCATCGAGGTTCGATGCAAGAGGGTCCAGCGGGAGGCGTGCCCGCCCGGGCGGTGTCGGACTGCAGCGCATCCGGCTGCAAGTTCTCGAGCCGCAGGGGCGGGTACGAAGCATCATCATGACATCGCCATATTGCTGGCAGGTGACGGACAAATTACGACGCGCCACCCGCAGCTTCCCAACGAATCCGCCTGGCAAACCGATCGGGCAGTGCACGGAAAGTGCGCGAACGGCGACTGCAATCCGGTTGTAAATCGATTCAGACACGCGATCGCAACGCGGCGACGACACAATCCGTAAGCACTGACGCCTACTGCACGCTAATGTCAGCTTGACATCGCGGCAGGCCATCCATCGCGGTAGCACGCGGTTACACGCGCTTGAGCAACAGCCGCCGCCCGGATAGGTGTTTGACCCGTGTTGTCAGATCAGAGTCGTATGGATACGCTCTAGACGACTGGTCTAATTGAGGCCATAATCTCCTCCCTATGAGAGCTAGCCATCCCCACATTCGCCGGCACATCCTCGAAGCCGGGCGCACGCTGATTGCGCGCAAAGGCTTCGTCGCGGTCGGGCTGAACGAGATTCTGGCGACTGCCGAGATCCCCAAGGGATCGTTCTATCACTACTTCGGCTCGAAGGAGTCGTTCGGTAGCGAGTTGCTGCAGCAATACGTTGCCGACTACGCGGCACGCCTCGACGAGTTGTTCGGTCGGCCCGGTGTCAACGGCCGTGACAAGCTGCTGAGCTATTGGGGCGCGTGGCAGAGGGAACAACTCGATCAGGACGGCGACGAAAAGTGTCTGGTCGTGAAGCTCAGCGCGGAAGTAGGCGACCTGTCCGATGAGATGCGCGTGGTATTGCGCGACGGCGTCGACCGCTTGATGGTGCGCCTCGCGTCCGTGATCGAGGAGGGTCAGGCGGATGGCTCGCTTTCGCCGGAGATCCGGGCTAAAGAAGCGGCCGAACTTCTGTATCACATGTGGCTTGGCGCGGCGCTCGTCACCAAGCTGCGACGGGATGGCAGTGCGATGGCGCAAGCCATGGCGGTCACACGGAGCGTACTGCGCGCGGCATGACATGGCGGCGGCCGAGGCCGTGGTGCTGTTGAAGTTTATCGAGCAGAAGCAGAAGCCAAAGCGCTAGCAGAAACCCTGGAAGAAGCACTCAGAAAAGCACTGAGAAAAGCGCTCACAGAACTGTTTGCATAAGCACTCACAGAACCACTCGCATAACCACTGGCTCCGCGCAGAACGGAGCCTTCACATCGTTGCATATCCCAGGAGATCGACTGTGCGTAGCGTTATCTATTCCTCTTTCGGCAATCCCGCCGAGGTGCTGCAGGTCGCGGAACGTCCCACGCCGAATCCCGGCGCGGGCCAGGTGCGCATCAAATCGACCTTGTCGCCGATCCACAATCACGACCTCTGGACGATTCGCGGTCAGTATGGCTATAAGCCGAAACTGCCGGCCGTGGGCGGCACCGAAGTTGCCGGCGTGATCGACGCGATCGGCGAAGGTGTCGAACACCTGAAGCCCGGTCAGCGCGTGGTGGTGGCCGGCATCTACGAGGGCTGGGCCGATTACGTTCTGGCGCCGGCGGCAGCGGTGGTCCCGCTGCCTGACGCGATCAGCGACGAAGTAGGTTGCCAACTGATCGCCATGCCGCTGAGTGCGGTCATGTTGCTCGAATATCTGCACCTTGAGTCCGGTCAGTGGTTCATCCAGAACACCGCGAACGGTGCGGTCGGTAAGACTCTGGCGATGTTGGCCAACGCACGTGGCATCAATGGGGTGAATCTGGTCCGGCGCGAGGCGGGCATTGCGGAATTGGCCGAGGTTGGCATCGGCAATGCAGTGTCGACTGAAAGCGATGGCTGGAAGAAACGGGTTCGCGAGATCGTCGGCGATGCACCGATTCTGGCAGGTGTCGATTCAGTGGGTGGCGACGCCAGCGGTGACATCTTCGGTCTGCTTGGCGAAAACGGCACCCTGGTGTCGTTCGGCGCGATGTCCAATGAGCCTATGCGCCTCAGCTCCGGCGATGCAATCTTCAAGCAGGCGACGGTCAAGGGTTTCTGGGCGAGCAAGATTTTCGAGGTCACTTCGGGTGTGGATAAAGCACGGATGATCGGCGAATTGCTTAGGCTTGCTGCATCCGGCGAGCTTAAGCTGCCAGTGGAAGCCGTCTTCGATGTCGAGAACGCGGCGCAAGCGGCAGCGGTGAGCGCGAAGAGCGCGCGCAAGGGCAAGGTGCTGTTGCGGTTCTGACGAGCAGAGGCGCGTTGCTGCATCGGCGCACCAGTTTGTGCCGCGCGGTGTCATGCCGATGCCAGCTCGCGAGATCCTTTCCATGCCTGCCCACGTGAATCGTCGAACGGTTTCGGGGCAGGCGTTGGCCGCACTTTCTCTCACCGACTCAACAATCTATTCCATGATCGAAGTCCATCACCTCAACGAATCCCGTTCGCGCCGCATTACCTGGCTGCTGGAAGAACTCGGTCTCGACTACACGCTCGTTCAATACCAGCGGAATCCGCAGACCCGTCTTGCGCCGCCGGAACTGGTGGCGATCCATCCGCTGGGCAAGGCCCCCGTGATTCGCGACGGCGAGAAAGTGATTTTCGAGTCGGGCGCGATTGTGGACTATCTGATTCGTCGCTATGGCAACGGCCGCCTGGCCCCCGCATACGGAACCGACGAGTACGATCGTTACGCGCAGTTCCTGCATTATGCGGAAGGCAGCGCCATGCTGCCGCTGATGCTGAAGGTGTACACGGCCCGTCTTGGCGACGGTGCGGCTCCGTTGCAACCGAGAATCGAAAGTGAGCTGCAGAATCACCTCGGTTTTCTGAATCAGGAATTGGCCGGCCGCGATTATCTGATGGGCGATGAATTGACGGGCGTCGATATTCAGCTCTCGTTCGTCGCGCAGACGTGCCTGAAGTTTTGTGGGCGCGATGCGTTCCCGAATATCACTGCGTTTGTCGATCGCATCGAGACGCGCCCCGCGTACCAGCGTGCGATGGAGAAGGGCGGCGCGTAAGCGACCGCGGGCCGTCGCTCCCCCAGCGCAGTTCCAGATCGATCAATCGATGCAGTGACGCCCGTGCAGTTCCAGATGCAACTGCACGAGCCACGCACGCGCGCAATACGCGTCTATCGATGCCTGGTCGCATGGCTCGTCGAGCAATCTCACCTGATGTGCCGCCAAAGCCACGTCGAACGCGCGGCGTGCTGCCCATCTCAGCGAAAACATGACGAGCAGTCCAAGTCCGATCGTGGCACCCCGATAGGGCAGCAAGGGCGCGTTGTCGTCGAACAGACCGAATAGCACTGAAAGGATCAGGCCCGGCATGGTGGCGATGCATGTCGAGAGGCAGAGGAGCACGGCGTTTGCACGCAGCGCGGTCGTCGTAGTGGGTTTCATCGAGTGAGGTCCGGCGATCGGATAGCGGCCTCGATGCTGAGCTCGCATGACTTACCCGACACTTACGACCGTCGAGTCTTCCCGGCAGCCTTAAAACAACGATCGTTCCCCATCCCACGTCCTGTCTCATACCACGCCTGTTCTCACCGCTTCGAGTAAGTAACGAGTAAGTCCGATGGTTCTAGAGTCGATGGCGCTTCATCCATCCACTCAGGACTCGAAGGACTCGACGTGAAAAAAACGCTTCGCCGTGAGCACAGGCTGTTACTGGCTATCGCATCGTTCGCAACATTCTGCGCGTGTTCGGGCGCCGCCTGGGCCGACGGCCAGAGCCCGGAGCCACCCACGGCGGACGACACGGGCTTCACCGTGCTGAACAATTCCACCAACGTGACGCATTGGGGTCTGGGCGTTGGCGCGGGCATCCAGCAGGCGCCCTATAAAGGCTACGGCACGAAATACACGCCGATTCCGCTGATTTCGTTCGACAACAAATGGGTCCACGCATTTGGCACGGCTGTCGATCTGAAGATCGGCAAGTGGAGCAATGTGAGCCTCGCGCTGCGTGGCCAATACGCGATCGGCGACGGCTACAAAGCGTCCGATGCGCCGATTCTGAGCGGCATGCAGAACCGCAACGGTGCGTTCTGGTACGGCCCGGCGCTCGCATGGCACACCGCATACGGCACGCTTTCGGGCGATTTTCTGGAGGGCGGAAACAGGGGGCAGAAAGCCGCGATCGACTTCAGCAAGTCCTTCGAGTACGGCAAATTCGAGTTCGAGCCGCACGCCGGCGTGGATTGGTTGAGCCGCAAATATGTCGATTACTATTACGGCGTGCGCTCGTCCGAAGCGCGCGCCGGGCGCCCGGCATATGCCGGCAAGGCGACTTACGACATCTCGGTGGGAACGCGTATCGACTATAAGTTCACGCGCCATCAGATCCTGATCCTGGACGTCGGTGTTGCGCACCTTGGGAGCGGCATCACCGACAGTCCGCTGGTGGGCAAGCGCTATATTCCGCAAGCCAGGGTCGGCTACCTTTACGAATTCAAATGAGCATTACCGCATGTCGCGAATCGCACTGATCGAAGACCACGAACGCCTGGCCGGCATGATCCGTCAGGCGCTTTCGGCTGCGGGCATCGAGACCGATGTGTTCGGCACCCTGTCGGAGGCGCATTATGGCGTGAGCCGGGCCGACTACGCGGTGCTGATTATCGATCGCGGGTTGCCGGACGGCGACGGCCTGACTTTGCTGCGGGCATTGCGCGCGGCAGGGCAGATGACGCCGTCGCTCATGCTGACGGCGCGCGACGCGCTGCACGACCGCGTCGACGGTCTGGAAAACGGCGCGGACGACTACGTGACCAAGCCTTTCGCCATGAGTGAGCTGGTCGCGCGCGTGCGTACGCTGATGCGTCGTCCGGTGGCGCTGACGGATCTGGTGATTTCGTTTGGCGACATCACGGTCGATCCGCGGCAACGCGCCATGCGCTGCGGCGCGCAGTCCGTTCTGCTGGCGCCTGCCGAGTTGCAGATCGTGCTGTGCCTCGTGAAGGCGGCGGGCGCCACCGTGCGGCATGCGGCGCTCGAACATGCCGCGTGGGGACTCGGCGAAGCCGTCACGCCCAACGCGCTCGAAGTCACGCTGCATCGTCTGCGCAAGAAGTTGAACGCGGTCGGCGCGACGACGCGGCTCGCCAATATTCGCGGTGCGGGCTTCGCGTTCCAACTGGCCGCCGCGTCCACCGGCCAGCACTGAATCAACGGCCCATTGCTCACCATGCTCAATCACTGGATTCGCAGTTTGTCCGCGCGGCTTTGGCTGACCAGCATCGTTGCTCTCGCGATCAGCCTGACCGTGCTGGCGACGGCCGCCACTTATGCATTCAGTCATTTCCCCCAGCAGATGCTCGGGCGGCACGAGGAGATGGAAAGCGCGACGGCGATCGTGAGCGGACTCCGGTTCGACAGTGCCGGCCGTCCGGCCTCCGTGCAGTTGCCCACGCAGACGGCCTGGATCTTCGAGGTGCTGCCGACGGAACTGAAGTACCGTGTGCTTGGCGAACGCGGCGGCGTGTTGCTGGCTTCGAAAGGCGCGCAAGGCGATGAAGCATGGATTGCGGACGATCTATCCGGGTCCGTCGGCAAAATCCAGCGGGTGGATATAGCTGCGAAGCCATTCGAGATCCTGACGCTGCGAGTTGAGCACGGCCCAGCGGTTTTCTACGTCCAGACCGCAACGGCCGAGCGTTTCATCGACGCGCTCATAGGCAGCAAGGTCAAGCCGATGCCGGCGATCATCAAGACGATCATTGTCGTTGCCACGATCATTTTTGGCCTGACTTTCCCCTTTACCGTGCATCGCGTGCTCAGGCCGCTTCGGGAGGCATCGCGTGCGGCTGCCCGCATCACGCCGCGCAACCTGACCACGCGGCTTTCCATCGAGGGCATTCCAAGTGAAATCAAGCCGCTGATCCACGCCTTCAACGAGGCGCTCGACAGACTCGAAAATGGCTTCGCCGTGCAGCAGCAGTTTCTTGCGTCCGCCGCGCACGAGTTGCAGACGCCGCTCACCTTGATCCGCGGCCAGATCGAACTGCAACCCGGGATCGACGACAAGGAACTGCTGTTTCGCGAAATCGATCTGATGGCGCGTCAGGTTCGGCAACTGCTGCATCTCGCCGAAGTCAGCGAGTCGCAGAACTTCAGTTTCGGCGAAGTGAATATCGTCGAGGTGGTGCAGGACGTGGTGGCTTATCTCGCACGCAAGGCCGACCGCAAGAAGGTGACGCTCCGGCTCGAAACCAGCGTCGCGCCGCCGTCGATCTGGGCCGACCGAAGCGCGCTATTCATTCTGCTCAAGAACATAGTCGAGAACGCAATCAACGCCTCGCCGGCGCATGGCGCGATCGTTCTGATCGTCGATGCCGTCTCGGTGCAGGTTCAGGACGAAGGGCCGGGAATCAGGCAGGAGCACCTGCCGTTTCTCTTCAAGCGGTTCTGGCGCGCGCCGGATGCCCGGCATGACGGCGCCGGGCTCGGTCTTGCGATCTGCAAGGAGATCGCAACAGCTCACGAGTGGCGCCTGACCGTGAGCAGTCTGCTATCGGGCACGCGTTTCGCGGTGTGGTTCTCGTAACGCCGCAGCGAATTCTGATGCATGGTGCCGGCAACGCGCGTGCGCACCAGCCCCGCTTCCTGCTGGAAACCCTGGCCGCGGCACGCAAGCTGGGTATCGAACGTCCGTCGTGGACGCTGCCCGCGCCGTACGCGCATTGGCTCGAACGTTACGCTGTCGCCTGAGCGCGGCACGACGCGTGCGTTATGCGAAGGCTGTGAAAACATAAAAAAGCGCGCGGCAGGGTGTGAATTCCATTCACTCTGCCACGCGCTTTTTGCCGTTCAAGCCTGCTGCGGGTTACTTATCCTTTGATGTGCTCCGTCGAGAGCCAGCCCCCGCTTACGCCAATCTGCGCCACCTGTTTTGCGACGGCGTCGGCGAGGCGCTTGGCATCCGATGAAACACCGGCCTTCTTGGTTTCGGATACGGCGTGCAAGCCGCCACCCACCGCTGCCGAGGTCGCGATGCTCCCGACCGCGGCGCCCACGCCGGCAGTTTCGACCACGCCGGGTGCTTTGCCGCTGTCGCCGGTGGCACTGAAACTTTGCACCAGCCGCGCGGTGCCGCCCGCCGGCTTGTACAGAATCTGCACGGAGCTGCTGACTTCGCTCTTGCCGGCGCCCAGGCCGATCAGCACGCGGCGGCGGCGATTACCCGCGTCGATCGTGTCGAAGCTGCCTTGCACGAGCAGGACGTTCTGGTCGGCGGGAGCGGGGACGTCCGAGCGAATCGCGCGCAGCCCCATCGATTGCAATTGCTGCACGATTTCGTTGGCGACCTGCTCACGCACGGCGATCGCATCGGCCGACTGCTTGTCAGCGGCGGACGAGCCGTCGAGGTGCGACTTCAATTTCTTCAGCATGCCGCCGTTGTCCAGTTTCACCTGATCCGGATTGCTGTCGAAGGTGTAGACATAAATGTTGTCCGGGCGCACTTGCGGCTCTGCGCTGGTCTGGGTCGCGTTGCTGATGCTGCCGCCGGCGCAACCGGTCAGAAGCGCGCTGCAGCAGACCATTGCGACGCATGCAAAACGAGCGGCGTTCTTTTTGAGGAAACTCACTGAAGTCAACATGTTCATCCTGTCGTCGGCACGCGGTGCCGTTAGCTTCGAATGCATCTTCCGATGATCGGGCAACCGTGGGATCGTTGATCATCGGGATGGCATTCGCACGCGCGTTTTCACGCAAGCACCCTTGATCTCATGCGTCTTTTTTCGTACGCACCGGCAGCGAAACGAAGTATGGGCGAGTCGCTTCCCGAACTCCATTCAACAATTATTTCGCGCAATGTCACGGCGCGGCGTGCAGCCGCGCAGCGGGCAGGGCACGGGGTGACAGCGGCCGCAGGGTGTCAACTCAGGGCAAGTTTGACGATGCAGCAAAGAACGAAGACGAGCAGAGCTGCGGCGACGGCCATATTGAGCGGATAGCGCATTGTTCACCAGGCATGAGCGTTGCGGTGCTCTCATCCTAATCACCTGAGGGAAGATGAAAAGTGGGCAGTGAGGCGGCAATGTGCGAAAGCGAACGCAGCGCGCCGAACGGCTGCGCTGCATTTCGACGGAAGCGCTTCCAACCGGTTTTGTATTGGGACGCATTGCCGCGTCCCTCGCCTTGGGTCGGGATTGCCGTCGTTCGATTACCTGATGATCGAGTCCGCGCCTTACTGCGAAGCAGGCGGCTGCATCCCTGCCGGCATGCCGTGCGGCAGCTTGTTCACGAACACGAGATCTTCCGACAGACTGGTGCGCAGCGTGGCAATCGCCTGATCGGTATTGGCCGGCTTCAATTGCTCGCGGGCCAGCGAGTCATACACGTAGTGGCGCAGCATCGGATCTTGCGTCTTGTTCAACACCTCGTGATACACGGCGATGATCTCGCCTTCGCGCCCGCTCATGGCATACAGGCGGCGCAATTGCTCCAGGTCGTTGACCACCGCGAAACCGGGACCCATCGGTCCGGGCGGCTCGTGAGGTTCGTGAGGCCCGTCGCCGTGATGCGGCTCGCCGTGCGCAGCGGCCTGAGCGGGCGGCGGCGCTACCGCTTCCTGTGCCAGTGCGGCGGTCGCGGCCACGGTCAAAACGGCGGCCAGTGCCGCGCTCACCAATCCTTTTTTCATGATGTCGCTCCCATTGAGACAGCACCGGCGCAACGGCGCGCCGGTACATCGAGAACGATAGACGACATGCCGTTTTGCCGGGTTACTGAAGCTGTCCTGTACCTTACGGAGCCTTGCATCTTGCGCGACCCAAGCCGCACAACGGGCCGGCCGCGAGACCGTCGACGCCAGGGTGTGCCCGCTGGCGCAATATGGCCGGATGGCGCATGATTGACGCAATGTGCCGTCCGACCCCAGAAGCAGCACGCCACGGCGGGCGATGCGGCGCACACGACGCCACGGGTGCAGATGCCCGGCAACCCCATCGCGGCGATGCACCGTGGGCGAGTATTCAATCGTTGAGGAGGATTTCGCATGAGCCAACCTGACGCCGCCAATCCGTTTGGCGATTTCACCAAAATGCTGGAGCAGTTCAAGCTTCCCGGCTTCGACGTACCCGCCATCATGGAAGCGCGACGCAAGGACGTGGAAGCACTGGTTCAGGCGAATCAGACGGCATTCCAGGGCATGCAGTCGCTCGCGCAGAAACAGACCGATATGCTGCGCGCCACGTTGGGCGAATTGCAGTCGCTCACGGGGCAATTGTCGGCAGGCGGCGCCGCGCCTCCGGCGAAAGCCGCCGAACTGATCCAGCAAAGCCTGCATAAGTCGCTCGCCGACATGCAGCAGTTGGCGCAAGCCGCCTATCAGACGCAAGCCGAGTCGTATGCGGTGATCGCAAAACGCGTGGAAGAAAACGTGCAGGAGCTTAAATCGCTCTTGCAACAGCAGCAGAAGAAATAACGGACGTTGCCGCGTCGAATCGCCCGATTCGAATCCGGCGCGGCTCGCGGAAATCGCAATGAAGCGGTAATGAAGTAACCGGTGCCGCGGATGACCATCAAGTTATCCGCGGCATTTTTTTGCCGCTTCTAATTGTTTATGCCATTGCTCATACCGCGATTTTCTCTTCACACAAAAGCAGTCTGCGCACGCCGCAATTATCAGATGAAATAGGCCATTCGGCGCAAGTTATTCGGCGGGCGCTTACATTGCACGCCACATGCGACACGTATCGATATTTTTTCGCTGCGTCCCCGTTATTTCATGCGTGTGTTCGCTTTAAACAGGACGTATCGGAAAAATCTGCGCTCAAGCGACGCCCCTTGGTGATCCTGTCCTCAAATTTCAAACAGGTTCGAACGGCGTTGGACGCGTAGAAGGTTTAAATCGTCCCGCAAACGATTGCCATGCCCCTTCGCGATAGCTAAAGTTTCGCGCTGCCACTCCGTAGACGCATTCACGCAACCCAACCGGTGTGAATGCAGAACCGGCACCGCCGGTCAGGAGTGCGCCCCCTGGATTCCCGTTCCTGATCGGCTCAGCCGCCGGCCACGAGCGTTTCACCTCGAAGGAAATCTCTTGAAACCGATGCTTTCTACAAGCATTGCTCGCGCAATGCTCGGGGCAAGCTGCGCGCTGTCGTTTGCCGCGCATGCCACGCTCGGCCAGAACGTCAGTACCGTCGACAGCGATCAGACGCGGCTTCACGCAGTGGCCCATACGGTCACTACGCAAAGCGCGTATTCGGTACACCTGATTACCATGCCGTCCGGCACGCTGGTGCGCGAGTACGTCGCGCCCAACGGCATCGTCTTCGGTGTCGCATGGCAGGGCCCGACGCTGCCGGATCTGCAATCCATGCTCGGCACGTCGTTCGACCAATACGTCGCCGCTACCGCAACCCGGCGTGGCACGCCGCTCGCGGTGTCCAGCAGCGATCTGGTGGTCTATTCCGGCGGCCACCTGCGTGCGTTTGCCGGCCATGCCTATCTGCCGCAAGCGGTGCCCGCGGGCGTCGATGTCGGCGTCATTCAATAACGGAGCGAATCATGCGTCATACGTCTTCGTTCGTAACCTTGTTGTGCGCGGCGCTGCTCGCGTTGCTGGTCAGTGCCTGCGGCGGCGGAGGCGGCGGCTCCGGCGGTTCCGGCTCCTCGGCGAGTTCCGGCACGACCAGCCTGTCGGCCGGTCCCACCGTCACCAACACCTCGCCTTCGCCGCAAGTGGTGGCCGCCAACGCAGTGCGCGTGACGGTCGACGCCGGCGTGAGCAACGTGCCGAACATGCCGTTCGTCAGCATCACGATTTGCGCGCCCGGCACCAGCCAGTGCCAAACCATCGATCACGTTCTGGTGGATACCGGTTCGTGGGGCGTGCGCGTGTTCGCCTCGCAATTGCCCGCGTCGATGACGCTGCCGCAACAGAAGGACGCCTCGGGCAATCTGGTTGCCGAATGCATGCAGTTTTTCGACGGCTACACGTGGGGTTCGGTGAAGCTCGCGGACCTGCAGATCGCCGGTGAAAAAGCGGCCTCGCTGCCGATTCAGGTGATCGACCCGAACTACGCTTCGGTGCCGTCCGATTGCGCGAGCGTGGGCGCATCGCGCAACACGCCGGGTACGTTGCAGGCCAACGGCATTCTGGGCATCGGCGTGTTCAAGCACGATTGCGGCGCGAACTGTGTGCAACAGGCGGTGGCCGGCACGTATTACGGCTGCAGCGGCACGACCTGCACGTCGATTCCGCTTGCCGAAGCGCTGCAGGTCGCCAATCCGATTCCGTACTTCGCGGCCGACAACAACGGTTCGATGTTGAGCCTGCCGACGGTGTCGGGCGGCGCGCAGACGGTCAGCGGGCAACTGGTGTTCGGCATCGGCACGCAGAGCAACAATGCGCTGGGCAGCGCGCAGGTGATTGGCGTGAGTGCGTCGAGCGGCACCTTTACGACGGTGCAGAACGGCACGACGTATTCGAGCAGTATCCTGGACTCCGGCTCCACGGGCCTGTTCTTCCAGACCAGTGCGTTGCCGACCTGCGCGAGTCCCAATAGCGCGTACTACTGCCCAGCGTCGACCGAGTCGCTGAGTGCGATGATCCAGGGAGTGAACGGCACGACGAGCACGGTGAACTTCAGCGTCGGCAATGCGACGACGATCTCGCAGACGTACAGCGGCGATTCAGCGTTGCCGCTGCTGGCCGGACCGGCTTTCGTGACGTCGTCGATTTTCGACTGGGGCTTGCCGTTCTTCTACGGACGTAACGTGTACGCCGCAGTCGAGCAGCAGACGACGCCTGGCGGCACGGGGCCTTACGTCGCGTATTGAGCGATCGCCGGATTGGGCTCCGATGGGAAAGCCCGCTGCCGATCGGTTCGGCAGCGGGCTTTTTTGTGGGTTCTCGACGCGTTCCGCGTGCGGCGGGTGCCGCGACTGGACTAGCGCCGGCGTGCGGCCCGCTTGGCGGGGGCCGCTTTGGCGGCGGTGGGTGCGGATGGCAAAGGCGGCACTGACGGTGGGGCTGTCTCCAGCATGGGCGCCTGCGCCGGTTCTTGTGACATGTCAGGTTGTGCGACCGGTTGTGGCGCAGACAGTGGCGCTGGTTGCGCGACCGGCGCCACCGCCTGCAACGCGCCAGCCTGCGCCGTCTTTAACGGCGCCTGCCTCGTCCCAGCTTTACGAGCCGGCTTCACCGCTTCGCGCGGTTGCGTCTTGTCGCCCGCGGCCGTGATCACCCGATGCACGAACCGCAGCTTGTCCACGACCGGCGCGGCCAGCGTGAACGGATACCCGTCGGGCATGCCGAGACTGCGGTTCAGGCTGTTCAGCGCATACGTGAGCGGAAACCAGCGCTTCATCAGATTCTCGAAGCTCGCATCTTCGACGGGCGTGCGGTCGGTCAGCGTCGGCTCGCTCGGGTCGTCGGGCAACAAGGCGAGGCCGTAAGACGTCGACGTATCCAGCACGTCGACGATCATCAGGTAGTGCGCCCACGTCTCGGCCCAATCTTCCCATGGATGCATCGTCGCATAGGCGCTGATCGTCGAAGCCTGCCAGTCCTTCGGTGCGCCGTCGCGGTAGTAGGCCGTCAGCGCTTCGCCGTAGTCGGCACGTTCGTCGCCGAACAGCTTGCGGAAGGGCGCGAGCCAGCGCAGCTCGTTCTCGATCAACTGGCTGAAGTAGTAGTGGCCCGTCTCATGGCGGAAGTGGCCGAGGAGCGTGCGATAGGGCTCGCCCATCGCGCTGCGCACCTTTTCGCGGTAGGCGTCGTCGGCTTCGGCGATGTTCAGCGTGATGAGGCCGTTGTCGTGGCCGGTCATGACCTGCTCGCCGTCGTCGCCGTCCTCGAGGAATTCGAATGCCAGGCCATGCTCCGGGTCGTCCTGGCGCGACGGGACGTCGAGCCCGAGGGCGGCCAGCGTGTACAGCAGACGCCGCTTCGCCGTCTCCAGCCGGTACCAGTAGAACCGGTTGTCCGGCGTGCTCAGGTTCGGAATCGTGAGCGTGAGCTGGCAGGCGCGGCACAGCGTGTCGGGCGAGTCGGCGGGGATCATCCAGTTGCAGACATTTTCGACCGCGTAGTTATGGCACTGCCGGAACAGCGCGCCCCCGGCACGGGGATGCAGGCTGCGCCAGCGGCCTTCGTCGGCTTCTTCGAAGGTGCTGATCTCGGCCAGTTCGGGCACGTATCCGAGCAATGATTCGCACCGTTCGCATCGAACGTTTTCGTAGAACACGAGATGCGCACAGCGATTGCAGTGGAAGGTTTTCATCGATCGAACCCGGGTGGTGGGTGGCGGTCACGGAGCGAAGCCAACGCGCAATCCTCATGCCGCATTTGCCAGACGTCACTGGTTTAACGCACATTACGTGCATGATTGTGCATCGGCGCTGCGCCGCTTTGGTGCGCGGCCGTCGAAAAGGCGGTGGAAAGGCGCGCTGATCGATCGACCGGACGGTCGGCAGACGCGGCAAACTTCGCAGCAGGCGGTCATCCGGGCGGTACAGTCAGTTCACGTGGTTTTTCGGGCTTGTTTCATAAACGGCATGAAGCTTGCTTTTTGGCGGGCTGCCATCCCTTGTCCAGGAGTCCGGTGTGTCCATTCGCGTCGCGTTGAATCATGTCACACATTACCGTTACGACAGGCTGGTTGCGCTGTCGCCCCAGGTCGTGCGTCTCAGGCCTGCGCCGCATTGCCGGACCCCCATCCTGTCTTATTCGATGCGGGTCGAACCGGCGGAACACTTCATCAACTGGCAGCAGGACGCGTTTGCCAATTATCAGGCGCGCCTCGTATTTCCCGAGAAGACGCGCGAATTCAAGGTGACCGTGGATCTGGTCGCCGAGATGGCGGTCTACAACCCGTTCGACTTCTTTCTCGAACCGTCGGCGGAGAAATTTCCGTTCGAGTATGCGCCCGGCCTCGCGCTGGAGCTCGCCCCGTATCTCGTCAAGCGGCCGATGACGCCGCGCTTCGCCGAGTTCGTCGCAAGTATCGACCGCCAGCCGATGGTCACCGCCGACTTCCTCGTCGGACTGAATCAGCGGCTGCAACGCGAGATCCGCTACCTGATCCGCATGGAGCCCGGCGTGCAGACGCCCGAGGAAACGCTGGTGAACGCCTCGGGCTCGTGCCGCGATTCGGGCTGGCTGCTGGTCGAGACCCTCCGGCAGCTGGGGCTGGCGGCGCGCTTTGTCTCCGGCTACCTGCTGCAGCTCGCGCCCGACGTCAAATCCATCGACGGCCCGAGCGGCACCGAAGTCGACTTCACCGACCTGCACGCATGGTGCGAGGTGTACCTGCCGGGCGCGGGCTGGATCGGCCTCGATCCGACTTCCGGCCTGCTCGCCGGGGAGGGCCATATTCCGGTCGCCTGCACGCCCGAACCCGGTAGCGCGGCGCCGATTTCCGGCGCGGTCGACGAATCCGAAGTCGAGTTCGAGCACACCATGTCGATCGAACGGGTACTGGAGACGCCGCGCGTCACCCGGCCCTTCACCGAAGAAGTGTGGAGCGACGTGCTCAAAATGGGCGCGCAGGTCGACCAGCGCCTGACCGAGATGGACGTGCGCCTGACGATGGGCGGCGAGCCGACCTTCGTGTCAGTGCGCGATCGCGACGCCGCCGAATGGAATACCGACGCGCTCGGCCCGACCAAACGCGGCTACGCGGTCGCGCTGATGGACAAGCTGCGCTCACGCTACGGCGCGAATGGCTTTCTGCATATCGGCCAGGGCAAGTGGTATCCGGGCGAACAGTTGCCGCGCTGGGCGATGTCGCTCTACTGGCGCGCCGATGGCGAGCCATGCTGGCAAGACCCCACGCTGTTCGCCGACGAGCGCGAGCCGGGCACCTACACGGCCGCCGACGCTCAACGTTTCCTCTCGCATCTGGCGACCAAGCTGGCGCTCGACACGGACTGCATCCAGCCCGGCTTCGAAGACGTCTGGTACTACCTGTGGCGCGAGCGCCGCTTGCCGGTCAACGTCGATCCGCTCGATGCGCGTCTGGACGACGAACTGGAGCGCGTGCGTCTGCGGCGCGTGTTCGATGCGGGACTGGGCGGCGTGACCGGCTATGTTCTGCCGCTTGCACGCGAACGCGACGTGCCGAACGAAGCGCCGAAGTGGGTCAGCGGCCGCTGGTTCTTGCGCGACGAACGCATGTTCCTGATTCCCGGCGATTCGCCGATGGGCTACCGCTTGCCGCTCGACTCGCTGCCGTGGGTGTCGAAGACCGACTATCCGTATCAGCACGCGCACGATCCGTTTGCCCCGCCGGTGCCGTTGCGCCCGGCCGCGCAACTGCGCATCCAGTACGACGGCGCCGGCGCCGGCGAATCCCGCCGTACCATGAGCGCCGCCGATGCGCGGCATGCGGCGGCGTTGTCGTCGTCAGCGGCGGACTTGCTGAGCGGCATGGCGGGCAGCGGCGTGCTGGCCTTTGCCCCTCGCACGGGCGATCAGTCGCCGCCGGCGCGTGGACAGTCGTCGAAGGAAACGCTGCGCACGGCGATCTGCGTCGAAGCGCGCGATCCGAAACGTGCCGCGGGTCCGAAAGCGGAAACCGAAGCGTTCGACAGCGGCCGCTCGCTGCTGCATGTGTTCATGCCGCCGCTCACCGAACTCGACGACTATCTCGACCTGCTCGCGGCGATCGAAGCGACGGCCGCCGAATTGCGGATGCAGGTGGTGCTCGAAGGCTATCCGCCGCCGCGCGATGCGCGTCTGAAGGTCTTGCAGGTGACGCCGGACCCGGGTGTGATCGAGGTGAACATTCATCCTGCGTCGAGCTGGGAACAGCTGGTCGACAACACGGAGTACCTGTATCAGTCCGCGGCCGAGAGCTATCTGAGCAGCGAGAAGTTCATGACCGACGGCCGGCATACGGGAACCGGCGGCGGCAATCACTTCGTGCTCGGCGGCGCGACGCCGGCCGATAGTCCGTTCCTGCGCCGTCCCGATCTGTTGGCCAGCCTGATCGCGTATTGGCACAACCATCCGTCGCTGTCGTATCTGTTTTCCGGCCTCTTTATCGGGCCGACGAGCCAGGCGCCGCGCGTCGATGAGGCACGCAACGATCAGGTGTATGAGCTGGAGGTGGCGTTTCGCGAGCTGCAGCGGCAGATCGATCTGCTCGGCGGCCGCGACAGCGCGAACCTGCCGGCGTGGATGATCGACCGCTCGCTGCGCAACATCCTGATCGATGTGACGGGCAATACGCACCGCGCCGAGTTCTGCATCGACAAACTCTATTCACCCGACGGTCCGACCGGCCGTCTCGGCCTGCTCGAGTTGCGCGGTTTCGAAATGCCGCCGCATGCGCGCATGAGTCTCGTGCAGCAATTGCTGCTGCGCGCGCTGGTGGCGCGCTTCTGGCACACGCCCTACACGCAGCGGCTCACGCGCTGGGGCACGGAACTGCATGACCGCTTTCTGCTCGGCACGTTCGCGAAGATGGATTTCGACGACGTGCTGGGCGAACTCAACCAGGCGGGCTTCGCTTTCGAGAGCAGCTGGTTCGCGCCGCACTTCGAATTCCGCTTCCCGCTGGTCGGCGAGACCACGGTGAACGGCGTTTCGCTGACCATTCGCAACGCGCTCGAACCCTGGCACGTGATGGGCGAGGAGGGCTCGGCGGGCGGCACGGTGCGCTACGTGGATTCGTCGGTGGAAAGGCTCGAAGTGCGCGCGCTCGGGTTGAACGACAACCGCCATGTGGTGACTGTCAACGGAGTGCCGGTGCCGCTTCAGCCGACCGGCCGCGTCAGCGAATATGTGGCCGGGGTGCGCTTTCGCGCCTGGTCGCAACCGTCGGCGCTGCATCCGACCATCGGCGTGGATGCGCCGCTCACTTTCGACCTGATCGACACATGGACTGGCCGCTCGGTCGGCGGATGCCAGTATCATGTCGCTCATCCGGGCGGGCGCAACTATCAGACCTTCCCGGTCAACGCCTACGAGGCGGAAAGCCGGCGGCGCGCACGCTTCTTCGCATCCGGCCATACACCGGGGCCGCTCACGGTCGGGGTACCGCAGCGCAGCCTCGAGTTTCCGTTTACGTTGGACCTGCGCTACTGGTAACCTGGTAGACTGAAAGCGGCGGCATACTTTTAAGAACGACACGACCTTGGCCTTTCAATCGACTTTTCCCTTCGAAACGTCCGCGGCGCACGCGGACGCTTCTTCCTTATTGCGGCTGTTGCCGGCTTACGAAGGACATTGGGACGAGTTACGCGACACCTCCGGCGCGTTGCGCGAACCGTGGCGGCAATTCTTCGAGCAGCTCGGCGAGGACGGCATCGCGCGGTTGGAAGATCACCGCGCGTCGGTCGCGCAGCAGATCCGCGACAACGACATCAGCTACAACGTCTACGCGGATAACGGCGAGCCGCGGCCATGGGCGCTCGACCTGCTGCCGTTCCTGATCAGCGAGGCCGAGTGGGCGCATATCGAGCGTGGCGTGACGCAGCGCGCGCATCTGCTCAATGCCATCGTCGCCGATATTTATGGACCGCAGACCTTGCTCGAGCGTGGCCAGTTGCCGCCGGCGCTGGTGTTCGGGCATCCGGGTTATCTGCGCTCGGTGAAGGGCTTCACGCCGCCTGGCGGGCAATATCTGCAGGTGGTCGCCGTCGATCTGGCGCGTACGCCCGGTGGCGACTGGACCGTCATGGCGCACCGCACCGAGGCGCCGTCCGGCCTGGGTTATGCGCTGGAAAACCGGCTGATCGTGGCGACGCTGTTCGCCGAACCGTTCCGCGCGATGCGCGTGAGCCGCCTCGCGCCGACCTATTCGCAACTGATCGCGACGCTCGCGCGGGCTGCACAGGCCACGATGGCGCCCGGCAGTTCGGGCGCCGACGGTTTGCCGCATATCGCGTTGCTCACGCCTGGACCCTATAGCGAAACCTACTTCGAGCACGTGTTTCTGGCGCGCTATCTCGGCGTCACGCTGGTCGAAGGCAAAGACCTGACCGTGCGCGACGACATGCTGTACCTGAAGACGCTCGCCGGTCTCGAACGGGTGCACGTCGTGCTGCGCCGTCTGGACGATGCCTTCTGCGATCCGGTCGAACTGCGGGCGGATTCGAGCATCGGCGTGCCGGGCCTGTTGCAGGTGATGCGCGCGGGCAATGTGATCGTGTCGAACGTGCCGGGTTCGGGCTTTGTCGAATCGCCGGCCTTGCATGGATTTCTGCCGGGCATCGCCGAGGTTTTACTCGGCGAAGACCTCTTGCTGCCGAGCGTGGCGACCTGGTGGTGCGGCGAAGAGGCGGCGCGCGAACACGCGTTCGCACGGCTGGACGAGGCGTTCATCGTGCCGACGTGGCCGGTCGCGCCGCGCGATGCGCCGCCCGGGATCGAGCAGGGCAGGCAACGGCTCGCGACATGGCGCGAGCGCATCGAAGCGATGCCCGACACCTATACGATCCAGCAGTCGCAGCGCTTTTCCTGCACGCCGCGTTACGAAGACGGCACCATTGGCCGCCGTCCGTCGGTGCTGCGCGTCTATGCGATTGCCGATGTCAACGGGGGCTGGCATGTGATGCCGGGCGGGTTCACGCGGATGGCCGCCGAGCGCCAGGCGACGGTGTCGATGCAATACGGCGGCAGCAGTGTCGATACGTGGGTGTTGTCGAGCCAGCCGACGTCGACTTTCACGCTGCTGCCTTCGCCGATGCAACCCGCCGACCTCGCGCGCAAGCATCGCACCGTGTCGAGCCGTGCGGCGGAAAATCTGTTCTGGGCCGGACGTTATGGCGAACGCGCCGAAAACAATGTGCGGCTGCTGCGCCTGATTCTCGGCTCGCTGGAAGGCAACGACGCCGACGCGATGTTCCCCACGCTGGTCGAGCTCGCCATGCATTGCGGTCTCGTGCAATCCGGCGACATGGCCTCGCCGTATTCGCCGCAAGCATTCGAGCGCGCGCTGGTCGCGAATCTGAGCGACAGCACGGGCGCTGCGAGCATCGGCCAGAACCTGAACTACCAGGCGCGTGCGAACGGCGAAGTGCGCGGGCGTTTGTCGAACGATCATTGGCGCACGATTCTCGCGGCGCGCAACGATTTCCGCGATGCATTGCAGACCTTGATGCCGGCTGCGGGCTCCAACGGCAACGGGAATGGTAGCGGCAGCGGTAGTGGCGGCTCACCGCAGGGCGGCGCGAAGGGCAACGGCCGCGCCGAGCGCAGTGAACGCTACGACCGCTATGACCGTGTAACGCTGATGAACGCGCTCGAACGCCTGTCGGTGCAATTGTCGGCGATCAGCGGCGCGCAAGGCGACCGCATGACACGCGACGAAGCGTGGCGTCTGCTATTCGTCGGGCGGCACATCGAACGCGTCTCGGCGATGGCGTCGTTCTTGCGCGTGGTCGCCGACAAAGGCCAGCTCGCGACACCCGCCGGGTTCGATCTGCTGCTGCAATTGTTCGACAGCACGCTGACCTATCGCTCGCTCTATCCGGGCCGTTTCGAAGTGCCGGCCTTGCTCGACCTGCTGGCGATCGAGCCCACCAATCCGCGCGGCGTCTATGGCGTGTATGAGCGTCTGCGCAAGAAGCTCGACGAGATTGCCGTGGCCGCGGGCAGCGTGCGGCATCGTCCGTTTGCGGAATTGATGCCGCCCGCCGCATCGTTGCCGACGCTCGAAGCGCTGTGCGCCATCGACGAAAACGATTCATACGCCAATCTGATGGCGGTGTGCGATCAGATTGGCGGCTATGTCGGCGCGGCGGCGCACGAGATCAGCGCGCGCTATTTCAGTCATGCCAGTACGGTGGCATTGCAGGTGTGGCCATGAAGAACGCGCCGACCGTGTTGTCCGTCTCGCATCGCACGACCTACCACTACTCCACGTATGTGGAGACCGCCCAGCATCTCGCGACGATCCGGCCGATCGCCTGCGCGTGGCAGCGGGTGGTCTCGCACAGCGAAAAGATCGAGCCGGAACCGTCGTATCAGACCAGCCGCATCGACGCATTCGGCAACGACGTGTTGTACTTCGCGCTGGACGCCCCGCACGAGCGCCTGCAACTCGTCAGTGAAACCACGGTGGCGCTCATGCCGCGCTGGACCGACCTCGATCCCGATGAAACGCCTGAATGGGAAGCCGTGGCGGACACGTTGCGTTTCAGGGTAGGCGGCGAGTTCCGGCCCGAGGTGGAGTTCTGCTTCGCGTCGCCGAACATCGTGCCGCGGCCGTTCCTGCGTGCTTATGCGCTGGCGAGTTTTCCGCCCGGCATGCCGATCGTGGCGGGAGCGATCGATCTGATGCACCGGATTCACGAAGACTTCGAATACAAACCTTCGGCAACGATGTTCGACACGCCCGCCGAGCGCGCTTTCGAATTGAAGAGCGGGGTATGCCAGGACTTCGCGCAGGTGATGATCGGCTGCTTGCGCTCGCTGGGGTTGCCGGCGCGCTACGTGAGCGGTTATCTGCGCAACGATCCGCCGCCCGGGCAGCCGCGCCTGATCGGTGCGGACGCCTCGCATGCGTGGGTATCCGTGTATTGCCCGGAGAGTGGCTGGATCGATCTCGACCCCACTAATGACGTGCTCGCCGATATGGATCACGTGACGCTCGCAATCGGGCGTGACTACAGCGACGTGTCGTTGCTGCGCGGGATGATTCTGGGAGGCGGGGCGCATCGGGTGGAGGTGGGGGTGACGGTGTTGGCGCTTTAGCCTGCTGCCTTCGACGGTCGTCGCCTTTATTTCATCTGGAACGGGCACAAAAACTTGACTCTGTGTGTATGCACATATACACTGCCCAACATGACCCGTCCTCTCTCCTACGACGAATGCAACTGTTTCGCGCTGCGCCAGGCGGCGCGGCACGTCACGCAGATCTACGAGCGCCATCTCGGCGAGGTAGGGCTGACGGCTGCGCAGTTCACGATTCTCGCCAAGCTCGCGCGCACGCCGAACCTGCCGATGGTGGACCTCGCGGACGCCATGGTCATGGAGCGCACCACGCTGGTCCGCGCCATGAAACCGTTGCAGCGCGACGGCTTGGTGGTCGCTGAATCGGCGGAGCACGACGGCCGCACGTTTCTGTTCAGTCTCACGGAGAAGGGCGAAACGACCTTCGATCAGGCGGCCATCGCATGGCGTGCCGCGCAAGACGAGTTCGAAGAAAAGTTCGGCCGCGCACGTGCCAAGGCGCTGCGTTCCGAGCTGTTCAACATCACCGGATAGACCAGACACATGAGCTCGTTTCGACGAGCTTTGGTACGTCTGATAATGTGCATACGCACTCACGAAAAGGAAGCGCAGCGATGGACGGGCTTATCGACGACGACTGCTTTGCGATCCGCCAGGCCGCACGCTATGTGTCGCAACTCTACGACCGCCACCTTGAGAATGTCGGCCTCACCATCACGCAGTTTTCGCTGATGGGGCGCCTGAAGCGCGTGGGTCCGATGAGCATGAAGCAGTTGGCCGAAGCCATGCGCATGCAGCGCACCACGCTGGTCCGCACGATCCAGCCGCTGCGGCGCAACGGACTGGTGTCGAGCGAAGCACTCGGGGCCGACGCGCGGGCGTTGTCGATCGCGTTGACGGCGGCCGGCGAAGAGCGGTTGCAGGCAGGGCGCAAGCATTGGCATGCGGCGCAAGCCGAATTCGAAGACCGCTTCGGCGAACAGCGCGCGGCGGCATTGCGCTCCGAGTTGTTCGCCATCACAAGCGATTCCGTTTGAATCAGACCCGCGCGAAGCGGACCAAGCCCGGCGCAATCCAACGCGCCATTTTTTCAGCTCAACGAGTGCATACGCACATACGAACATCATGTCCACTACACCCTCGACTATCGCACCGCCCAGCGTGGCAAACGCCGCCAAACCGGCACGGCGCATTCCGTGGATGCTGCTCGCGATCATCACGGTGCTCGCCGTGCTGGCGCTTGCGGCGTCGTATTGGTTCTTCGTCGGCCGCTTTGTCGAATCGACGGACGATGCCTACGTCGGCGGCGATGTGACCGTGATGTCGCCCAAGGTGAACGGCTTCGTCACGGACGTGCTGGTGCGCGACAACCAGTTCGTGCATGCGAATCAGGTGCTGATCCGGCTCGATGCGCGCGATTACGACGCGCGTCTCGCGCAGGCCAGCGCGGAAGTCGAGAGCGCGCAGGCGGCGATCACCGAGTTGCAGGCGAAGAAGTCCTTGCAGTTGGCCACCATCAACGAGCAGGCCGCCGAGGTCCAGGCGTCCGGCGCCGAGTTGACGCGCAGCGCCGCCGACCAGGCGCGCTATCGCGAACTGGTGAAGGACGATGCGGTATCGAACCAGGTCGTGGAACGCGCGAACGCCGATCTGACCAAGGCGCATGCCGCGGTCGACCGCAGCAGCGCAGCCTTGATCGCGGCGCAACGGCAGATCGCCGTGCTGGACGCCCAGATCGGCGACGCGCAGGCGCGCATCGCCACCGCACAGGCGGCGCAGCGGGTTGCGGCATTGAATGTGGAATACACCACGATCCGCTCGCCGATCGACGGTTACGTCGGCAATCGCACCGCGCGGGTCGGCCTGCTGGCGAACACGGGCGTGTCGCTGCTGACCGTGGTGCCGTCGAGCGGATTGTGGATCGACGCCAACTTCAAGGAAGACCAGTTGAAGAAGATGCATGTCGGCGACGGCGTCGACGTCGATCTCGACGCGTCGAGCAAGCCGATTCACGGCGTGGTCGAGAGTCTCGCGCCCGCGACCGGCGCGACGTTCAGCGTGCTGCCGGCGGAGAACGCCACCGGCAACTTCACGAAGATCGTGCAGCGCGTGCCGGTGCGCGTGCGTCTCGAGGTGCCGAAGGACATGCAAGGCGTGCTGCGGCCGGGCCTTTCCGCGACGGTGAAGGTGCATCTCGATGCCGCTGCGCGCGGATAAGCCCATCATGACTCAAGTTCTCGCCAACCCCGCCGATCTGCCGACACGAATCAAGGTCCTGGCGTTCACGTTGATGTGCGTCGGGTTTTTCATGGCGACGCTCGATATTCAGATCGTGGCGTCGTCGCTCAAGGATATCGGCGGCGGCTTGTCCGCGAGCCAGGACGAACTCTCGTGGGTGCAGACCTCGTATCTGATCGCCGAGATTCTGGTGATTCCGATGTCCGGCTGGCTCACCCGCGTGTTCTCGACGCGCTGGGTGTTCGCGTTTTCCGCGCTCGGCTTCACGGTCACCAGCATGTTGTGCGGTCTCGCGTGGGACATCAACTCGATGATCCTGTTCCGCGGGTTGCAGGGCGCGCTCGGCGCCGCGATGATCCCAACCGTGTTTACCACGGCGTTCGTCCTGTTCCCCGGCAAGCAGCGCCTGATCGCGTCCACCACCATCAGCGCGCTTGCCACGCTCGCGCCGACCATCGGTCCGGTGATCGGCGGCTGGATCACGTCGCAATGGTCGTGGCACTGGCTGTTCTATCTGAACCTGGTGCCCGGCGTCGCCGTCACGTTGTTGGTGCCGAAGTACGTGCATTTCGACAACGTCGATCTGTCGCTGCTGAAAAAGGGCGACTACCTCGGCATCCTGCTGATGTCCGGCTTTCTCGGCTGCCTTGAGTACGTGCTGGAGGAAGGCCCGCGCAAGAACTGGTTCGGCGACCACGTGATCCTGACATGCACGTGGGTGGCGGCGATCTGCGGATTCCTGTTCGTCGTGCGTGCGTTCACCGCGAAAGAGCCGATCGTCGATTTGCGCGCGTTGGCGATCCGCAACTTCGGCATTGGCAGTCTGCTGTCGTTCATCACCGGGATCGGGATTTTCTGCGCGGTGTTCCTGACGCCGGTGTTTCTGTCGCGTGTGCGCGGTTTCGATTCGTTGCAGATCGGCGTGGCGTTGCTGTCGGTCGGATGTTTTCAATTGCTGGCGATGGTCGCCTATTCGGTGGTCGCACGTTTCATCGACATGCGGATTTTGCTGGTGTTCGGCCTGGTGCTGTTCGGCGTGGGCTGTTATCTGTATGTGCCGCTGACCAATCAATGGGGCTGGCAGGAGTTGCTGATTCCGCAGGCGTTGCGCGGCATTGGCCAGCAGTTCTGCATTCCACCCATTGTCACGATGGCGCTGGGTTCGTTGCCGATGTCGCGGCTTCGTTCCGCAAGCGGCCTGTTCAACCTGATGCGCAATCTCGGCGGCGCGATCGGCATTGCAGTGAGCAGCACGATGCTCAACGATCGTTTGAATCTCCACTACGAGCGACTCGACGAACATCTGAGCGCGGGCCGTCCGGTGGTGGAGTCGATTTTGCAGCAGCAAAGCGCGCACTTCGCGGCAGTGGGCGGCGACGCGCTGAATGCGGCCAATGCCGGCCTCGGGGCGTTGCATGCGCTGCTGATGCGCGAAGCGCTCGTGCTCACGTTTTCCGACACGTTCTTTGCGCTGTCGCTCTGTTTCGTCGTCGGTTTGTTGAGCGTGCTGTTCTCGCGCCCGTTTGGCAATAGCGCGCCGCCGCCCGATGCTCATTGAGGAACTCAGCATGAAACCAATCGTTATGAAAGTACTGGCGAGCGCGGCGCTTCTGACGCTCGCGGCGTGTGCGGTGCAACCGGAAACGCACGCGGACCTGCAGCATACGGTTCAGACCGTCGCGCCGGCGGCGTGGAATGTCGATGCCCCTCAAGACAGCGTGAGCGCCGATGCATGGTGGGCGCAATTCGGCGATCCTGTCATGCATCAACTGGTGGAATCCGTGCTGACGGGCAATCTCGACGTGCAGGCCGCGGTGGAGCGCGTCAGGCAGGCGCAGGATCTCGCAAAGCAGAATCGCGCGGCCTTGCTGCCGGAACTGAACGCTAGCGCGACGGCATCCGATTCCCGGCAGAACACACCCCCACCGCTCGGCTACGTGCGTCAGGCCGGCGTCGGCCTGACGGCGAGCTGGACGCCGGACGTCTTCGGCGGCGAACGTCTTGCTGTTCTCGCCGCTGAGGCGCAAGTGTCGGGTCGGCAGGCGGCTTTGAATCAACTGCGTCTGGCGCTCGCGGCGAACACAGCGGCGGCGTATATCGATCTGCGCTGGGCGCAATCGCAATTGCAGATTCTCAGCGACAACGAACAGATCCGTGCCCGTGCGCTAAAGCTCACGCAGGAGCGTTTGCACTACGGACTGTCGACGCAACTCGACGTCGCACGCGCGCAGAACCAGTTGGAGGATTTGCAGGCGCAGGTTCCGCGTATTCAGTCGGCCGTGCAGCATCAACTGAGTCTGATCGCGGTGTTTTCGGGGCGCACGCCGGAGAGCGTCGACGGCTTGCTGCTCGCCAACGCACGCGACATCCCGGTGCCCGCGCAAAGCGTGCCGCAGACGCTGCCGTCCGAGGCGCTGCTGCAGCGGCCCGACGTGCGCAATGCCTATGCCACGGTCGAACAGCGCGCGGCGGAAGTGGGCGTGTCAAAGGCGCAGCGCTATCCGCAGTTCAGGCTCAATCTCGCTGACGGCTTGCTGGCCTCGTCCTACCTCGGCTTGCCGACATTGACCGACAACCTCTTCAGCGCCGCATTGAGCGCAACGAGTCCGATCTTCAACGCCGGCCGCATCACCGCGAATATCGACGCGAGCGAGAGCCGGATGCGCGAGTCGCAACTCGGCTTGCAGCAGACCATGCTGCAGGCGTTGAAAGAGATCGAGGACAACCGCAGCGACCTGGTGAGCGGCGCGGTGCAGGTGCAACGCCTGGGCGGTGCGCTCGACGCATCGAACCATGCGCTGCGTCTGTCGAGTGAGCTCTACAAGGGCGGCGCGACCGATTTCCTCGATGTGCTTACCGCGCAGGAGGCCTATCTGCGCGATGCGGAGTCGTTGAATCAGGCCAAACGCGAGCATGCGCTCGCAGCCGTCGCGCTGTATCGCTCGCTCGGCGGCGGCTGGGATGTCCCGGAAACGGTCACGGCCGCGTCGGCGAATTGATGCATGTGGATGTGGCCGCGAAAGTAGTAGTCCAACTGGAGATGAACGATGAGTACGCGAGAAGTGGTGATCTGCAATCCGGTGAGAACGCCGATTGGCGCATTCGGCGGAGCGCTGAAAGAAGTGCCCGCAACCGAACTCGGCGCGGTCGCGGTGCGTGAGACGCTGCGGCGCAGCGGCCTCGATCCGGCTGCGCTGGCCTCGGTGGTGCTGGGCAATGTGATTCAGGCCGGCAATAAAATGAATCCGGCGCGTCAGGCTTCGATTGGCGGCGGTGTGCCGGTGGCCGTGCCCGCGTTGACGGTCAATCGCGTGTGCGGCTCGGGCGCGCAGGCGATTGCGTCCGCTGCGCAGGAAATCTGGCTCGGCCTCGGCGACGCCGCTGTGGCCGGCGGCATGGAAAACATGGACCGCGCGCCGTATCTGCTCGACGGCAGCCGCTGGGGCTACCGGATGGGCAACGCGCAAATCCACGACAGCCTGCTGCGCGACGGCCTGAACGACGCGTTTTCCGGCGAGCACTCCGGCTGGCATACCGAGGATCTCGTCGCGCAGTTCGATATGACGCGTGAAACGCAGGACCGTTGGGCCGCGCGTTCGCAGCAGCGTTTTGCCGAGGCGCAGGTGCGCGGCGACTTCGACGCGGAGCTGGTCGCCGTCGAAATCCAGGGGCGCAAAGGTCCGCAGCACTTTACGAGCGATGAACAGCCGCGCCCGGATACCACCGTCGAAACGCTCGCCAGACTGCGTCCGGCATTCCGTCCGGACGGCACGATTACCGCGGGCAACGCGCCGGGATTGAACAGCGGCGCAGCCGCCATGCTGGTCGCTGAACGCGGGTTTGCCGAGGCGCGCGGCATCGAGCCGTTCGCGCGGCTGGCGGCGTATGGCGTCGCCGCCGTCGAGCCCGGCATGTTCGGCCTCGGTCCGGTGCCGGCGGTGCACATGGCGCTCGCCCGCGCAGGCTGGCAACTCGAGGACGTCGAACGCTTCGAGATCAATGAAGCCTTCGCCGCCGTGCCGATCGCGGTGGCGCGCAGACTCGGCATCGCCGACGAACTGATCAACGTGCAAGGCGGCGCGATCGCGCACGGCCATCCAATCGGCGCAACCGGTGCGGTCCTGACGACGCGCCTGCTGCATTCGATGCGCCGCGACGGCCTGAAACGCGGCGTCGTCACGTTGTGTATCGGCGGCGGGCAGGGGATCGCGCTGGCGTTGGAAGTGATCTGAGGTCGGCTGCGGCACGTTGCGGTGCGCGGAACCGCTAACGTGCCGCGGCCATTTCGATGCCGCTTAGATGCCGCTTAGATGCGGCGTGCATCAATCTCGCGACGCTGCCTGGCAAACGGTCGCCGCGTCATATTTAAAGTTTTTCCTCCAGCGCCAGTTTCGTTTAGCATCATTGCCACTTTCACAAGAAGACCACGAAACATGGCACTGATCGCTCGGAACATCCTCGGTATTGCTGTCCTGCTACTCATCGCTTTCATCTTTTCGACCAACCGGCGCGCCATTCGCTTACGGACTGTAAGCGCGGCGCTGCTTGCGCAGATCGGCATCGGCGCGTTCATTCTTTTCGTGCCAGTCGGAAAGACAGTCCTTGCGGCGGCCGCGTCCGGCGTCAATCACGTACTCGGCTATGGCAACGCGGGCATCGAGTTCCTGTTCGGCGGCCTCGTGCAATCGAAGATGTTCCAGGTCTTCGGCGACGGCGGCTTCGTGTTCGCCGTGCGGGTGCTGCCCGCCATCATCTTCGTGACCGCGTTGATTTCCGTGCTGTACTACATCGGCCTGATGCGCTGGATCGTGATCGTGCTCGGCACGGTATTCCAGAAGCTGCTCGGCGTATCGAAGCTCGAGTCGTTCTCAGCCGTCACGACGATCTTCCTCGGCCAAAGCGAAATGCCGGCCGTGGTCAAACCGTTCACGCGCGACATGACCGGGGCCGAACTGTTCGCGGTGATGTCGAGCGGCATGGCGGCGGTTGCCGGTTCGGTGCTGGCGGGCTATGCCGGTCTCGGGGTGCGGATTGAATATCTGCTGGCCGCGTCGTTCATGGCAGTGCCAGGCGGCCTGCTGTTCGCCAAGATCATTCACCCGACCACCGAAGCGAGCCGCGTGCAACTCGAGGACCTCAGCTTCGACGAAAAGCGCCCCGCGAATGTGATTGAAGCGGCAAGTTCCGGCGCGACCGTGGGCCTGAAAATCGCCGTGATGGTCGGTGCCATGCTGATCGCGTTCGTCAGTCTGATCGCGTTGCTCAACGGCATTGTGGGCGGGATAGGCGGCTGGTTCGGGCATCCGCAACTGTCGATGCAGTCGGTGCTCGGGACGGTCTTCGCCCCGCTCGCGTACCTGATTGGCGTGCCGTGGAGCGAGGCTGCCATCGCCGGCAATTTTCTCGGCCAGAAGATCATTCTGAATGAATTCGTCGCTTACGCGTCGCTGTCGCCGTATCTGAAAGATGCCGCAAGCGTGAGCGCGGCCGGCTTGCAGGCGCTCGATCCGCGTACCCTTGCTATTCTCTCGTTTGCGTTGTGCGGCTTTGCGAACTTTGCATCGATCGCGGTGCTGACGGGCGGTTTTAGCGCCGTCGCGCCGGATCGCCGTGCCGAGGTCGCGCGCTATGGCCTGCGCGTCGTGCTCGCCGCGACGCTCTCGAACCTGATGAGCGCCACGATTGCGGGCATGTTCCTGACGCTGAATTGAATTGAGGATCGTTGCATGAACATGGAACAACTGCTGGAACGCGCGGGTGTCGCGCGAGAAAAGGCCTATGCGCCTTATTCGAAGTTCAAGGTCGGTGCCGCGCTGCTGACCAAAGACGGCACGGTATTCGACGGCTGCAACGTCGAGAATGCCTCGTACGGGCTGTGCAATTGCGCTGAACGTACCGCGTTTTTCAGCGCGATTGCCGCGGGCTATCGGCGCGACCAGTTCGCCGCGCTTGCCGTGATCGGCGACACGGACGGACCGATCGCGCCCTGCGGCGCGTGCCGTCAGGTGATCATCGAACTGGGCGGCCCGGAATTGCCGATCCGCCTCGGCAATCTGCATGGCGCGACTCGCGACACCACCGCGCGTGAACAATTGCCGGACGCGTTCTATCTATGAGCCAGCACAAGGTGATCTACGACACCGATCCCGGTGTGGACGACGCGATGGCGCTCGTGTTTCAGGCGCTGCATCCGGACATCGAATTGCTCGGTCTGACGAGCGTATTCGGCAATGCCACGATCGGGACCACCACGCGCAACGCGCGTTTCCTGGCCGGACGGTTCGCGCCGGGCGTGCCGGTCGCGCAGGGCGCCGCCGCACCGCTCAAGCGCGCGGCACCCGAGCCGCTTGCGTGGATTCACGGCGATAACGGGCTTGGCAACATCGCAATCGAAGCCGATTTCGAGGCGCCGCTCGACGCGCGCCCCGCCCATCGCTTCATCATCGACACAGTGCGCGCGCATCCTGGCGAAGTGACGTTGATCGCAGTCGGCCCGCTCACGAACCTGGCCCTGGCGCTGGCCGACGATCCGCAGATCGCCTTGCTCGTCAAGCAGGTGGTCATCATGGGTGGTGCGTTCGGCACGGACGGCGTGCTCGGCAACGTGACGCCGGCCGCCGAAGCGAACATCCTGGGCGACCCCGATGCCGCCGACATTGTGCTCGGTGCGCCGTGGCCGGTCGCGATCGTCGGGCTCGACGTCACGCAGCGCACCATCATGAGCCAGGATTATCTGGCGTCGCTGCGCGATCGTGGCGGTGCGGCAGGGCAGTTCGTGTGGGACGTGTCGCGGCACTATGAAGCGTTTCACGAGCAAAGCGCGCAACTCAAGGGCATTTACGTGCACGACTCGTCGGCGGTCGCCTATGTGCTGGCGCCGCATCTCTATACGACCCGCAGCGGCCCGGTGCGCGTGCTGACGGATGGCATCGCGGTGGGCCAGGCCATCCAGAAGCCTTCTACGATGCCGGTGCCCGCGCCGGACTGGGACGGCCGGCCCGAGTGCGCAGTCTGCCTCGGCGTGGATGTGCCCGGAATGCTCGCGCTTTACGAGCGCACCATTTGCGGCACGCTGTAGGACGGTCTCGCGAAGTTGCCGAGGCGATTGATCTGACGTAAGTGCGGTGCGGCCGCAGTGCAATGCAGCAAACCGGCCGGGCATTGTGGCCGATGCATATAGTCAATCTTTGCTACATTTCTGCAGACGTGCTGCACACGCGGTCCTCGAAGCCTTTGCACACTGGCGCGGCGCGCGTGATCCACATCTATCAAGAGGCAAAAGATGCGAATTCTAGTAGTAGGGGCGGGCGCCGTGGGTGGCTACTTCGGCGGACGTCTCGCGGCGGCGGGCCAGGACGTGACCTTCCTCGTGCGTCCGGGCCGCGCGGAAAAGCTCGCGCGTGACGGTCTCGTGATCAACAGCGTGCGCGGCAACCTCACGCTGCCTGACGTCAAGACGATACTTGCCGGTGTCGGCGCGGAGCCGTTCGATCTGGTGCTGCTCAGCTGCAAAGCCTACAGTCTCGACGACGCGATCGATTCGTTCGCACCGCTGGTCGGCGAATCGACGCTGATTCTGCCGATGCTCAACGGCATGCGCCATATCGACGTGCTCAAGGAAAAGTTCGGTGCGTCGCGCGTGCTCGGCGGTCAATGCGTGATCGCGGCGACACTCAGTCCCGAGCAGCACATCATGCATCTGAACGAAACGCACGCGATCACCTTCGGCGAACTGGAAGGCGGCACGTCCGAGCGCGTCGAGGCGATCGCGGACGCGATGGCCGTTGCGAATTTCGATACGGTGGTGAGCGACAACATCCTGCTGCGCATGTGGGAGAAGTGGGTGTTCCTGGCCACGCTGGCGGCCAGTACGTGCCTGATGCGCGGTTCGGTCGGCGATATTCTGGCTGCGCCGGACGGCAAGCGCATTGTCGAAAACCTGCTTGGCGAGTGCCGCGGCGTCGCGGAGCACAACGGCTTTACGATGGGCCCGGACTTCGACGCGCGGGCGACCCAAACGCTCTTTACGCCGTCGCCGCTGACGGCTTCGATGTTGCGCGACGTCGAAAACCACTCGCATACCGAGGCGGATCACATCCTCGGCGATCTGATCTCGCGCGGCGGCGATGCACAGAAGGGCGAGCACGGCTTGTCGCTGTTGCGCATCGCCTATAGTCATCTGAAGACGTATGAAGTGAGGCAGACCCGCACATCCTGAATGACTAGAACGCGGGCAATGGGGACGGCCACAGCAGGCTAACGTTTCGGAGGTGAAGCAATGCCGAGTCCAACCGGATCCGTACCCGCGCTCAGCGCTGCCTCAGCGACGATCTTCTCGATCGGCATCGTCTTTCTCGGCTACTGGGGCTTGTACGAACAGTCGAAATGGCATGTATCCGACGTCTTTGTCTTCGTGTTTGCGATGATCGGCTTCGGCTGCCTCGGTCTCGTGCCGTGGATGGCGACCAGCCCGGTCGAACCGGAAACCAGTGACGCCCGCATCCGTATTGCGAGGCACATGTTTCTTGCCGGCGTCCTGTCGATCTGGCTGGGCGTGGCGATTTCGGTGATCTTCTGATGCAACGCCAGAAACGAAAGCGCGCGCCTTGAAGCCAACAAGGCGCGCGTCTCGTGGAGGCGGAGAAGCGCAGCGCGGCCATGCCGATTGCCGGCACGCCGAAATGCGCCAGCAGGCTTAACGCTCGATCTGCCTGTTCCAGCGCGTATCCCACTGCGCGCGATGCGCATTGATCGTGTCCCAATCCACCACGGTTACCTTCTTCACCAGATCGTCGACGTTGCCCAGGCTTTGTTGCATCGGCGGCGTCATCTTCGCGAGACGGTTGGTCGGAATCTGCTTGCCGGCTTCGGCGGCCTTGGTCTGAGCCGGCGCGGAAAGCAGGAACTGCGCGAGTTTCTGCGCCAGTTGCGGATCGGGGTTGTTGTTGACCACGCACAGATCGACCAGCAGCAGGACCGAACCTTCCTTCGGACTCACATAGCCGACCGGAATGCCCTTGTCCTGCAGATCGCCCACGGCAGTCGGCGTCAACGGGAAGAGGCCCGCTTCGCCGGTCTGGACCATTTCGGAAATCTTCGCCGAGTTGGGCACATACTCGACCACGTTCGGACCAACCGTCGTGGCCCACTTCGTGAAGCCCGGTTCGACGTTCTGCTCGCTGCCGCCCATCAAACGGTTGATTGCCAGAAAGCCGTGCAGACCGAAGGTGCTGCTCGACGCGGACTGGAACACCACCTTGCCCTTGTACTTCGGATCGGCAAAGTCCATCCACGAAGTCGGCGGCGCCCAGCCTTTTTCAGCAAACAGCTTCTTGTTGTACGCGATGCCGGTCATGCCGAGTTGCACGCCCGCGCCCATGTCGTCCTTCATGCGCGCGAACGGGTAGAGCTCCTTGAGCACCGGCGAGTCGTCGAGCTTCTTGCACACGCCCATGCTGACCGCGCGCGCCATCACGCCGTCGTCGAGAAACACCACGTGGATTTGCGGATTGGCCTTGTTGGCGAGCAGCTTGGCGAGAATGTCCGACGAAGTGCCGGGCACCACGACCACCTTGACGTCGTTGGCCTTCTCGAAGTCGGGCAGAACCTGGCTCGTATAAGCCTTTTCCATCGGACCGCCGTTCATGCCGATATAAATGGTCCTGGTCTCCGACCAAGCCGGCGCGGCCGCACCGAATGCACACAATGCGGCCAGCGCCGCGATCGTCTTGAACAGTTTCATTGAGAGGCTCCTGGGTTTCATTGAACGATAACGAGGCGACGACAAGGCGATAAGCGATAGCAAGTCGATAAGCGGGAACTAGACGGCGGATCGCGCGGCAACAGCAGCAAAGCGATTGATCGAGAAAGCGTCCAGCGGCGTGGCTGTCGCGCCGTCGATCACGAGATCCGCGAGTAGGTCGCCGACGCCTGGCGCCAGCAGAAACCCGCCGCCCGAAAAACCGAATGCATGCAACAGGCGCGGCACCGCGCGGCTCGCGCCGATGATCGGATTGCTGTCGGGCGTTTCGCCTTCCACGCCGCTCCATGTGCGGATCAGCAGCGCCTCGCGCAGCGGCGGCAGCAGGGCGCAGGCATCGCGCATCACGGCACGGGTGGTTTCCGTCGACGGCTGGCCGTATTCGCCGTCGCCATGTCCGCGGCCGCCGCCGATCACGCAATTGCCGCGCGCCACCTGCCGCGCGTAGATGCCGCCGCCGTACACGCCGAGGTTGTGCGTGATGAAGTGCGGCAGCGGCTCGGTGACCCACATGTTCGGATAGATCGGCTTCATCGGTGCGGTTTCGCCGAAGTAGCCGGCGACTGTATTCGCCCATGCGCCGGCGGAATTGATCAGCCAGTCGGCGCTGATGCGCGTATTGCCCGCGCGTAACTGGAAGCGTGTGCCGTCGTGATGGATCTCGGTGAGCGCGGTTTGTTCGCGTACGTCCGCGCCCGCGGCTCGCGCGGCACGCGCGAACGCGGGCGACACGAGGCGCGGATTCGCGTGACCGTCGGTCGCGCAAAGCGAGCCGCCGATCGCCGCCGCGCCCAGCCATGGATAACGTTGCCGGAACGTGGCGCCGCTGAGTACCTGCGCTTGCAGGCCATGGCCGCGTGCCATGGCCGCCCAGGCTTCGAGCGCGGCAAGATCGGCTTCGCTGCGCGCGAGCCGCAAATGTCCCGACACGGTGAATTCGCCGTCGATGCCGATCAGCTCGGGCAAGCGGTCCCAGATGCGCCGTGCACGCATGGCGAGCGGCATCTGTTCGGCCGGCCGTCCCTGAACGCGCACGCCGCCGTAGTTCACGCCGCTTGCCTGGGCGCCGCAATAGCGCCGCTCGAACAGGCCCACGCGCAAGCCGCGCCGCGCGAGCGCCAATGCCGCCGACGAGCCGACCAGGCCGCCGCCCGCGATCGCGACGTCGTAGTGCAAGGTGTCACTCATCGCGCGCCTCCTCGGGAATGTCGGCGACGTCGTCGGCAATCATCGCGGGCGATAGTGGAATCGGCTTGACAGGCGGTTGGCTGCGCAAGCGACCGACGGCGCCGAGCGGCTTGCCGGTTTCTTCCGCAAGCAGCGTGAGTGCCGCTTCGCCGCACATGCGTCCCTGGCAACGGCCCATGCCGACGCGAGTGAGGGCTTTCAGACGATTGATCTCGTTCGCCTCGCCACCGCGAATGCAGCGCCGCAAGGTGCCTGCGTCGATTTCTTCGCAGCGGCACACTGTCATGTCGTCGGGCCATTGCGTCGCGCATTTTGCGGGTGGGGCGAAGGCCGTTTCGATACCCTGGCGAAACACCGCGATACGTTGCAGGCTGCGCGCGAGCGACGCTGCGTTGCGCATGCCGGGGCCACGTGGATGCGCGATGCCGAGGTCGTCGAGTAGCGCGAGCGCGGTGCGCCGGCCGGCGAGTTCGGCGGCGTCGGCGCCGGCAATGCCCGCACCGTCGCCCGCCAGATAGATGCCGCGCACGGAGCTGCGGCCGGCGGCGTCGAGTTCGGGTAGCCAGCAACGATTGTGGGCATCGAAGCGGAAACGGCATCCGGCGAGATCGGCGAGCTGGGTTTCAGGTTTCAACCCGAAGCCGATGCCCACGGCGTCGCACGAGAGTGTGTCGCTCTTCGAGCCGTCGCTTGAAGAACGCCATTCGATGGCGCTGACGCCTTCCTCGCCACGAATACCGATCAGGTTCACATCGCGCTCGATCCGTACGCCGCGCATTGTCAGCCAGCCGACGTAGTAGAGCCCTTTGGCGAACGTAGCTGGCTGGCGTGCGAGTTTCGGCGCTGCGGCGATCTGTTGCGACAACGGACTCGTATCGAGTACGGCCACCACCTGTGCGCCCGCTTTAACGTACTGATAGGCCACGAGATAGAGTAGCGGCCCCGTACCTGCCAGCACCACGCGCTGACCGATCGCGCAACCCTGCGCCTTCAGGGCAACCTGCGCCGCGCCGAGCGTAAAGACGCCGGGCAGGGTCCAGCCCGGCACCGGCAGCACGCGATCGGTGGCCCCGCTCGCGATGATCAGATGCGAGAACGGCACGCCGATTTCGCGTCCCGCGTGCAGCGCATCGAGGCGGCCCGGCGCGCAGGCCCACGCCAGTGTGTCGGGGCGATAGTCGAGGTGCGGAAGCAGCGCGGCCATCGTCGTGTGCAACGCGTCGGCCTTATGCGCTTCGAAACCGTAGAGCGCTTTCTTCGAGCGCTGGAACGCGCCATTCTCTGGCGGTTGACGATAGATCTGTCCGCCCCAGCGGGCGTTTTCATCCAGCACGATCGGCCTGACGCCGGCTGCGACGAGTGTCTCGGCGGCGCGCACGCCCGCCGGTCCCGCACCGATGATAACCACGCGGTGTTCGCCGCTCATTGCGGGTCTCCGTTTGCGGCTGAGGCTGAGGTAGCGGCAGAGGTAGCGGCAGTCGCGGCAGTCGCGGCAGAAGCGGTAGAGGCGTACGGGACGGCAGCGGCCGGCGCAGTGGCAGCGGGCACATCAGCGGGCACAGCAGCGGGCACAGCAGCAGGAACAGCCGCAGGAACAACAACAGAAGCCGCTTCAGCAAACCGCGTGACCACCCGCAGGCCAGGCGTCACCAGTGTCGAGCACGCGCGCAACCGCAGACCCTCTTCGGTCCGCATCCAGCAGTCCTGGCACGCGCCGATCAGGCAGAAGCCGGCGCGCGGCGCGCCGCTGAATTCGCTTTCGCGCACGCGACGTTGATGCATCAGGACGGCGGTCAGCAGCGTATCGCCTCGCAGCGCGGCGACCTCGTGGCCGTCGATAAAGAAGCTGAGCGGTTCACGCTGCGTCTCCGCAACGCGAACGAATTGCGCATCACGTGTCGGCGCGGCGGGTTCGGAGGACGGCAAACTCGACGGCATGTGAGAGAGGGCGGTAGAAGACATCAGTGCTGGCCGATCAGAATCCGGTTGAGCCCATACACGCGATCGAGCAAGAGCATCGCGCCGGCCGTGATGAAGATCACCAGGGCGGAGACCGAGGCCATCATCGGGTCGATCGATTCGGTTGCGTACATATACATGCGCACCGGCAGCGTGACGGTCTGCGGCGAGGTGACGAAGATCGACATGGTCAGCTCGTCGAAACTGTTGATGAACGCGAGCAGCCAGCCGCCGGTAATACCCGGCAGAATCATCGGGAAGGTGACGCGGCGAAAGGTGGTCCATGCATCGGCGCCGAGCGAGTGCGCGGCATGTTCGACGCTGCGGTCGAAGCCGCTGACGGAGGCCAGCACGAGCCGCATCACGAACGGCGTGATGATGATCATGTGCGCGAGCACGAGCCACGCGAACGAACCGGTCGCGCCGATCAGGGCGAAGAAGCGCAACAGGGCGATGCCGAGCACGAGACCGGGAATCACTAATGGCGACAGCAGTAAGCCGTTGAGGAAACCGCGGCCCGGAAAGCGGGCACGGCCGATCGCCAGCGCCGCGGGCAAGGCCACGATCAATGACAGCGTCGCCGAGGCAAACGCCAGCTTCAGACTGTTGAAGAACGCCGAGATGAAGTCTGGGTAGTTGAGGATCGCACGGAACCAGCGCAGCGATACGCCGTGGGTGGGCAGCGTGAGCGTTTCGTCGGGCGTGAAGGCGACCAGCACCACGATCACCAGCGGCGCAAGCACGAACGCAATGACGAGCGTGTGGAAAATCAGCGCAATGGGGCCGTTTTTTCTCATGATGATCTTACTCAGTGAGCAGATGAATGGGCCGAAGAACGAGCCGATGCATTAACCCAGGCTCCTGGCGTACTTGCGTTCCAGAACCCGGTAGTAAGTGAGCATCACGATCAGATTCGCGACCAGCAACAGGAGCGCGATGGTCGCGCCGAGCGGCCAGTTCAGCGAGCCGAGGAATTCGTCGTAGACGGCGGTGGCGGCGACTTTCAGGCGCCGTCCGCCGAGCAGGCCGGGAATCGCAAATGCGCTCGCCGACAGACCGAACACCATCAGGCTGCCCGACAGGATGCCAGGCGTGAGTTGCGGCAGCACGATGCGGCGCAAGGTCGTGGCGGGCGATGCCATCAGCGAGAGCGCGGCATTTTCCGTTTGCGGGTCGAGCTTCTGCAACGCGGTCCACACCGGAATCACCATGAACGGCAGCATCACATGCACCAGTGCGATGACGATCGCGAAGGTGGTGTATTCGAGCTTGTACGGTCCCAGTCCGACGAGACCGAACGCCTGATTCACGAGGCCGTTGCTGTTGAGCAGCATGCTCCAGCCGAACGCGCGCACCACGACCGATACCAGCAGCGGCGCGAGAATGATCAGCAGGAACATCGAGCGATACGGATCGCGCATGCGCGACAGCACGTACGCTTCGGGCGTGCCGATCACAATGCACAGCAGGGTGGTCAGAAACGCGATGCCGAAGGTGCGCAGGAAGATCGTGTGGAAATACGACGAGTTCAGCACTTCCGCGTAATTGCCGAGCTGGAATGCGGCGAGCGGGCCACTCGCCGGATCGAAGCGGTAAAAGGTCAGCACCAGCGTCATCACGAGCGGCACCAGCACAAGCGTCGCAAACAGCAGGAACGCCGGCGCGCACATCAGCCACAACGGCAGGAACGCCTGCCACGGCGCGCGGCGCGCAGTGCCGGTTTTCATGCTGTTGTCGTTCGAAGCGGGCAGCGTACTAGCCATGATGCGCATCCCGTTGGATGAAGCGGATCGCCTCGCTGTTCCAGTCGACACCGACCGCCGCGCCTTCCAGCAGCGGCTCGGTGCCTTCGTTCTGGCAGCAGACCAGCACTTCGCCGAGCCGGCTGTCCACGCGGTACAGCCATTGGCTGCCGAGGAAGAAGCGGCTCGTCACCGTGGCCGCCAGACGTCCCGCGTCCGGCGCGCACAGGCGCAGCTTTTCCGGACGAATGCACATCGTGACCGCATCGCCGACGCCGATCGCACGTTCGCGCGTCGGCAGTTGCGCGGTGTGGCCGGTCTCGGCGAGGTCGTGTCCGAGGTCGATGCGGATCGCGTCGCCGTCGCGCGCCACCACCTTGCCCGCCAGCATGTTCGCCTTGCCGATGAACTGCGAGACGAATCTGTTTTCAGGCCGTTCGTAGGCTTCGTACGGCGTGTCGATCTGCGTGATGCGGCCGGCTTCCATCACCACCACGCGGTCGCTGATCGACAGCGCTTCCGACTGGTCGTGCGTGACCATGATGGTGGTCGTGCCGATCTTGCGTTGAATGGCGCGCAGTTCGAACTGCATGTCCTCGCGCAGTTTGGCGTCAAGATTCGACATCGGTTCGTCGAGCAGCAGCACGGGCGGCGCGATCACGATCGCACGGGCAATCGCCACGCGCTGCCGCTGACCGCCGGACAACTCGCGCGGGAAGCGGTGCGCGAGCGTATCGAGCCGCACCAGCGAAAGCGCTTCGCGCACGCGCTCCTTGCGCTCGGTCTTGTCGATGTTGCGCATCTCCAGACCGAAGCCGACGTTGTCCGCGACGCACATGTGCGGAAACAGCGCGTAGCTCTGGAACACGATGCCGAGGCCGCGTTTGTTCGGCTTCATGTGCGTGATGTCGCGGCCGTCGAGCGTGATGCGGCCGTGCGTCGTTTCGACGAAGCCCGCGATCATCTGCAGCGTGGTGGTCTTGCCGCAGCCCGACGGTCCGAGCAGCGAAACGAACTCGCCTTTTTCAACCGACAGGTTCACGTCGGCGACTGCCTGCAGATCGCCGAACGATTTCGCAACGTCCGTGAGTGTGAGGAACGACATGATCTGGCCTTTGGATGGATCGACACCGGTTCAATCGGCAACTGCCTCGATGAAGCCGACTCTATCCAGCCAAATTACGTGGCGTCAATTTCAAATTCCGTTTAGCGATATAAGATTGGAATAAATTCCGTTGGATGGAAGATATCGGATGGGGCTAACTGCAACTGTTCCGCTGTATGGTCTTAGGAAAATCCCTATGATTTAGAGCGAAGCGCAAATGGAACGGATGTGCCGGGAATATTCCACTCAGGGATAAAACCCTATATAGTATTCCGTTCAATGAAATATTTTGGAGCACCCGAGATGAATGCTGCCGCTAAACGAGATGCCGATCCTGCGCTGGGCGATGCGGGCAGTGCGCCTGGCCCCGGGATGCTGGAGCGCGCTTTCGCCGTGATCCGCGCGTTATCCGAAGCGCAACCCGACGGCGGCCGCGTCACGCGTCTCGCGAAAGCGGTGGGTCTGACGCAAGGCACGGTGCACCGCATTCTTCATGCGCTGATCGCAGAAGGCATCGTCGAGCAGGACGAGACTTCGAAGCTCTATCGGCTGAGTGTGGATTTCTTTGCGCTCGCCGCGCAGGCCGGCAATCCCAGCGGCATGCGCACGCTGTGCCGTCCCGCGTTGCTGCGGCTGTGCGCGAGTCTCGGCGACACGATTTTCCTGCTGGTCAAGAGCAGTTTCGACGCGGTGTGTCTCGACATCTGCGAAGGGCCGTTTCCGATTCGCTCGTTCACTGGCGATATCGGCGGGCGCGTCGCATTGGGCGTGGGTCAGGGGAGCCTGGCGATTCTCGCGTTCCTGCCCGAAGCGGAGCGCGAGGAGATCATTCGCTTTAACGTGCCGCGCATTCGCGGCTATGGCGTGCTCGACGAAGTGTATTTGCGCACCGAGATCGAACGCGTGCGCCAACTCGGTTACGCGGGCCGCAATAGCGGGGTGCTCGACGGCATGGCGGGGGTGGCGGTGCCGATTCTGGATCGCACCGGCGTGGCGGTGGCGGCGTTGAGCGTCGGCACGCTGGCGGCGCGTCTCGGCGACGATCGCCTGCCGATGGTGGTCGAGTTGCTGCGCCGTCAGGCGGACGCGATCGGCCCGCAAACCAATCCCTTCGATGTCGCGTTGCGCCGGCCTATGCATGGTTTGTCGCGCACCATGACGACTGAGCGGATCACGGGGTAGGCGGAGACGAAAAGGGCGTCACGTTGAGTCGAAACGTGATGTGGGAGCGTGCGGACAGACCCATCTTCCGCCCTAAAAGAACGTTGAACATAGGCCTATCCTGACCTCTGCGGTTGCCATACGGAGCACAATCCTTCGAACATCAGCGAGGGATGGATTCGACCGCGAGCGAATCAAACTCAATGAACAACTCAGCGCCAAGCGTAGCTGTGATTGCCGCGATGTTCTTCCTGGGTTTATTGCGTCCCCAGGAGTACGAGTTATCGAGTGCACCGAGCGCTTGCTTATACTCGTCCGCTTCAAAATCTGTTAGCACTTCCATCGAGTAAATGATGTTCTGTATCAGAAAATCGTTCACGAGACACCTCGATGCCCCTTTGAAAATCACGCGTGCGTAGTCCTTCTTGTTGTCGAACATCAAACGTAGCTCCACCTCGCCGATGTCCAGGTCGGCGGCAACGCCCAGCAAATACCAGTCGTGGAACGACTCATGTTTTTTGATCATCACGTACCAGCTCGCAGTTGTTCGGGGTCTTTACCAGATCGAATGGATTACCCTTCGGCTAACCCGGCGTGTACCAGCTGCAAGGCTTAAAATTCACTGCGACTGTATGGTCGGATAGCGCTGACGACGACCTCTTTACAGGTTAAGCGGATATCGAGTCCGATATTGGGCTCAAGGTCGAATCGGATCAAATCGTCGAGCGCATCGGATAAAGAAATCTCCATAATCGAGGCTTCTTCGAGCATGGCGTTTACATCGATCTCCGAACCTCGGATATCCAGGATATCTAACACGACCAGATAGTCGGGACCTCCATCAATGCGAGGAGCCGCATAGCGATCGTGCAGCACCTCAAGCTGGAGATCGACTAAATAACGCGCGCGGCCAGTCGGCAGCGGCTTTGAGTCCAGGCCATCGCATGAACGTCGCTTTCTCTGCAACGAGAACGTCGTCACGGCGGAGTCGTGAAAGGATGGGTAGTCTCCAAAAATCTTAACGAGCAAGCCGCTGTTCCTCGCCAGTTCCCAGCCCCACGTCTTACCTTCGATGCTCATTGTTTCCCCTTGCAATAGGCTCTACCTGCAGTTGATCGGTGACATTGGCAGATGAATGTCATCTCTCACCCCGGTATCAAAATTATGACCGTGCGCTTTCCCGTGGCTCTCGTGGTATTGGGCGCAAAGGTTGCCGCGTGAATCGAAGTAGTCTACATCGAGGCCATTCGGGTTGACGCGGTACCCGCCCGCTTCATTACCTGTCATGCGAACCCCGCGTGCGGCGACCTCCTCTGTATCGCCACCGAGCGCGCCCGGCGTGTACTCGAAAGGTTGCGCATCGCCTAGCGGCGTAGTGGTTTCCGTTAAATCGCTCGCGGCATCGGCCAATGACGCAGCGGCCCCGTTCGCATAACGGGCCGCAACCGTATTAACCTCGTCCACCATGTCGTCGTAGCGGTCCATGTAGGCCGTTGCAGCGTCGTACGACATACCCAACTTCGTCATTAACGCCTCACGGAAGCTGGGAAACCCTTTGGGTTTAGGCGCTGGATCGATCCGCGCGCCGCCTGTCCGCGATTGCTCAGCAACGAGGACAACACTTTCGCCGCGAATCATGGACTGCAAGGTCTGTATAACCTCGACGTCAGCGCTGTTCGCCGCCAACCGCTGGTGCCAATGGAAGTTCGTCCCGAGGAACGCGCGTACGCGCTGGACGAGTGCGGCATCGAGGGCCCATATATCGGCATGTGCGTTTTGCGAGAATTTCTTGCCTTCTTCAACCGCCTGTTTTTGCACGGGAGTAAGAAAGATATGCCCACTCGCGTAGGCATCCTTGCTATACATCATCCAACGTTGCAGCGAATCCGTTTTTAGTTCAGTGCCGCCCATTGCCTGGTCCTGTCGCGTGTGACGGCGTAGACCTAGCAGATTGCTGGACGTCCATGTTTTTGGGATATTCGCCGGCTTGTTCCGGGCGGAAGATTGTTACCTGAAAAAATGGGCGGCGCCTTCACAAATTGCTTAACCGACGCTCGCGGTGCGAATTTGCGCGGAAGGTCCGCGTCCTTGCGTACCGCGGCTAAATGGGCGGCGTGGGTTCGAACTTATCCTACTGTCGGTTCGCGACGACCCGCCACGAGGACTTCTTTGGGCGCATCGTTCACGCGAATGCACGCCACGCGTGTCGCGCTCGCACCATGCGTGACAGGCTGCGGAATCTCATTGGCGCAGGCCTCGATCGAATCCGGGCAGCGCGTGCGAAACGCACAACCGGAGGGCGGGCTGAGCGGCGACGCAATCTCGCCGCGCAACAGCAGATGACGGCGCGCGCGTTCAACCACCGGATCGGGCACCGGCACGGCCGACAGCAACGCACGCGTGTACGGATGACGCGGCGTGCCATACACGTCGCGCTTGTCGCCGAACTCCATCACGCGTCCCAGATACATCACCAGTACACGGTGGCTGATCGCCTTGACGACCGCGAGATCGTGCGCGACGAACAGCAGCGACAGCGACAACTCGCGCTGCAGATCGCGCAACAGGTTGACGATTTGCGCCTGAATCGAGACGTCGAGCGCCGACACCGGCTCGTCGCAGATCACCAGTTGCGGTTCGCCGATCAGCGCGCGCGCGATCCCGACGCGCTGACACTGGCCACCTGAAAACTCATGCGGATAGCGGCGCAGATGCTGCGCGTTGAGACCGACGCGTTCGAGCATCGTCAGGACACGCCGTTGCACGTCGGTGCGGGCAATGTCCTGGCCATGCGTGAGCAAGGGTTCCGCGACGATCTGTTCGATCGTCATGCGCGGATCGAGCGAGGCGAGTGGGTCCTGGAAAATCATCTGCACGTCGCGGCGCAAGCGCGAGGTATCGCGGCGCGTGCCTGTGAGCACGGTTTCCTTGTCGAGCCAGCGCACGCTGCCGCTCGCCACCGGCGCAAGGCCGATGATTGCGCGCGCCAGGGTGGACTTGCCGCAACCCGATTCGCCGACCAGCCCCACGGTTTCGCCGCGCCGCACAGTGAACGACACGCCGTCCACCGCGCGCAGCGTCGCTTTGCCGGACCACGGAAAGCCGCCACGCTGCACGCCGAATTGCACCTTGAGATTGTCGACCGATAACAGCGTTGCCGGAGTCTGGCCTTGGCCGTGGATTGCAATGGAAGTGGTGTTCATACGTGTTGTACCTCCATGATTTCCCGCACCGGCCGGTGGCAGGCGCGCAACGCGTCGGCGGCCGTCGGCGACGCCGTGAGCACCGGCCGCGACTCGCGGCACCGATCGGAGCAATACGCGCAGCGCGGCGCGAATGCGCAACCCTCGCCGACTTCGCCGGGCAACGGCGGGTTGCCGGGAATGGTTTGCAGCGGGCGGTCATCGTCGTCGGTCAGGCGCGGCAGCGCGTTCAACAGGCCGATCGTGTACGGATGGGTCGGCGCGGCGAACAGCGTAGCGGCGTTCGCCTGCTCGACGGTCTGGCCGGCATACATCACCATCACGTCGTCGCACAAGCCGGCCACGACGCCCATGTCGTGCGTGATCAGAATGATCGCGGTGCCGCGTTCGCGGTTCAGTTCGCGCAGCAGTTCGATGATTTGCGCCTGCACGGTCACGTCGAGCGCGGTGGTCGGCTCGTCGGCGATCAGGATTTCCGGCTCGGAGAGCAGGGCCATCGCGATCATCACGCGCTGCCGCATGCCGCCGGAGAACTCGTGCGGATACATGCCGATGCGCCGCGCGGCATCGGGAATACGCACCGATTCGAGCGTTTCGATCGCGCGGCGGCGCGCTTCGCGGCGCGACATCTTGCGATGCAGTTGCAGCGTCTCGGTCATCTGCCGTTCGATCGTCAGGAACGGGTTGAGCGAGGTCATCGGATCCTGAAAGATCATGCCGATGCGGTCGCCACGGATCCTGTTCAACGCGGCTTCGTTCATCGTCAGCAGGTTTTCGCCGCGATAGGTCGCGGCGCCCGACACCTTGCCGTTGCCGGCCAGGAGGCCGAGCAGCGCCATCACCGTCTGGCTTTTGCCCGAGCCCGATTCACCGACAATGCCGAGCGTGCGGCCCGCTTCGAGCGAAAACGATACGCGCTGCACCGCGTCGACGGGCGCGCCCTCGCGGCGCGTGAAGCGCACGCTCAGGTCTTTGACTTCGAGTAGCGGCATGTCAGCGGTCCTTCGGGTCGAACGCGTCGCGCAAACCATCGCCGACGAAATTCACGGAATACAGTGCGATGCACAGCATCACGGCCGGGCACAACAGCAGCCAGGGCATCGAATCGAGTTTCTGCGCGCCGTCCTGGATCAGCACGCCCCAGCTCGTCATGGGTTCCTGCACGCCGAGGCCGAGGAACGACAGCACCGATTCGGTCAGCACGATATTCGGCACCGTCACGCTCGCGTACACCACCACCACGCCGAACAGATTCGGCACGATGTGGCGCGCGATGATCGAACGCGAACTCACGCCGATGGCACGGGCGGCGTCGATGAATTCGCGCGAGCGCAGCGACAGCGTCTGGCCACGCACCACGCGCGCCATGTCGAGCCACGAGAACGCGCTGATGGTAAGCACGACCAGATAGAACGCGCGGCCGAACAGCGTCATCATCAGGATGGCGATCAGCATGTAGGGGATCGCGTACATCATGTCGACGACACGCATCATCACCGCGTCGACGCGGCCACCCAGATAGCCGGCGGTGGCGCCGTACGCAACGCCGATCAGCCCCGACACCAGCGTGCCGAGCAGGCCGACTTCCAGCGACACGCGCCCGCCTTGCAGCGTGCGCGCGAGCAGGTCGCGGCCGAGTTCGTCGGTGCCGAACCAGTGCATGTTTTGCAGCGTCGGCGCGAGGCTGATCGCGCTCCAGTCGCTGTCGATCGGGTTGTTCGGCAGGAACCACGGACCGGCCACGCAGGCAATCACGATCAGCAGCAAGACGACAAAGCCAGTGAAGGCCGCGCGGTTGCGCACGAAGCGCGCGGCAGCCGTGGCGAGCGGGCCGCGCGAACGCGGTGCGTTGGCAATGGCCGCAAGCGGATCGAGCGCCGCGGCAGTCGTTTGGAATGAGCGGGCCATGGATCAGTACCGGATGCGCGGATCGAGCCATGCATACGCGAGGTCGACCAGCAGATTGAACAGCACGGCGACGGCGGTCGTCAGCACGACGAGGCCGAGCACGAGGGTGTAGTCGCGATTGATCGCGCCGTTGACGACCAGCTGGCCGAGACCCGGCAGCGCGAACACCGATTCGGTGACCACGGCCGCGGTGATCGACGAGATACAGATCGAGCCAAGCAGCGACACGACGGGCATCAGCGCGGGCTTCATCGCGTGGCGCAACACGATCGTGCGGCCCGGCAGACCCTTGGCGCGCGCGGTGCGGATGAAGTTGCCCGACAGCACTTCGATCATGCTGCCGCGCATCACGCGCGCGATCCCGGCGACGTTGATGATGACGAGCAGCACGATCGGCAGGACGCGATAGCGCCACTCGCCTTCGCCCCAACCGCCGGCCGGCAGCCAGCCGTGGCCTTCGGAAGTCTTCAGCAGGATCGCGAAGACCCACACCAGCACCGGCCCGAGCACGAACGGCGGCACCACGTTGCCGATATTGCCGAGCACCATCACGAAGTGATCGATGAAGCGGTCTCGTCGCACTGCGGCGAGCGTGCCGAGCGTGACGCCGATCACCAGCGCGATCGGCACCGACACGCCGCCCACCCCGAGGCTCACCGGCAACGCCTTCCACACCAGGTCGTTGACCGACCAGTCGGCGTAACGGAACGACGGACCGAGATCGCCGTGCAGTAACGAGCCGAGATAGTGGAGGTACTGCAGCCACAGCGGTTCGTCGAGGTGATACTTGGCGTTGAGGTTCGCGAGCACGGCCGCCGACAGGTGTTTCTCCGTGTCGAACGGCCCGCCCGGGGTGAGGTGCAGCAGCAGATAGCACGCGGTGATCACGGCGAGAATCGTCGGGATCGCCCAGAGCGTGCGGCGCAGCGTGTAAGCCAGCATGACGGTGCTCCCGCGCTTAGTGCTTGATCAGATACATGTCTTGCGTGGCGCGCTGGTCGACGTAATTGGTCGACGTGTAGCCGCCGACATACGGCTTGACCAGCCGGTCCGCCGAGTACTGGAAGAGCGACACCAGCGGGTAGTCGTTCATGGCCAGATCGTGCGCCTGCGTGAGCAGGGCGGTGCGCTTCGCGTCGTCGAGCTGCTGGTTGCCTTCGTCGACCAGCTTGTCGACCTGCGGGTTGCAGTAGCGCTGATCGTTCTGCACGCTGTTGCAGCGTATCAGGTCGAAAAACGAGTTGGCGTCGTTGTAGTCGACAAACCAGCCGTCGCGCGAGGCCTGCACCTTGCCGTCGTGGCGTTGCTTGAGCAGTACCTTGTATTCGACGTTTTCGAGCCTTGCGGTCACGCCGAGCTTGGTGCGCCATTCCGAGGTGGCAAACAGCGCGACCTTCTTGTGCAGGTCGTTGGTGTTGTAGGTGAGCGTGAACGTCAGCGGCTTCGCGTCCGAATAGCCGGCGGCTTTCAGAAGATTGCGCGCGTAGTCGACACGCTTCGCCATCGGCCAGCTTGCCCACTCAGGCGTGAAGACGTTCGCGCCTTCCGTGCCCTTGGCGATCAGGCCGTACATCGGCACTTCGCCGTCGGCCGTCAGGCGCTTGGTCAGCAGGTCGCGGTCCAGCACCATCGCCAGCGCCTGGCGCACGCGCTTGTCCTTGAACGCCGGGTCGTCGTTGTTCAGGCTGTAGTAATAAGTGGCGATCTGCAGGCCGGTTTTCAGTTCGGAGCCGAACTGCCTGCTGACTTGCGCGTAGATGCCGGACGGAATCGAATAGGTGTAGTCGAACTGGCCGGCCTGGTACATGCGCATTGCCGTTTCGTCGTTTTCGATCGGCAAATAGGTCACTTTCGTGATCACGACCTTGGCGGCGTTCCAGTATGTGCTGCTTTTGGATGCGACCAGGCGGTTGCTCGGCTGCCAGTCGGTCAGCACATACGGGCCGTTACCGACGAAGTTGCCAGGCCGGGTCCAGTCGGCGCCGAATTTGGCGACGGTCTCACGATTGACCGGGACCATGGCCGGCATGGCGGTCAGTTGCGGGAAGAAGGCGGCGGGCACTTCGGTGGTGACTTCGAGCGTGTACGGATCGACGGCGCGCACAGCGAGGCTCGAGAGCGGCGCCTTGCCGGCGAGGATCGCCTTGGCGTTCTTCACGAACTCGAGCAGTATCGTGTATTTCGAACCTGTCTTCGGATCGAGCACGCGTTGCCATGCATAGACGAAATCAGCCGCCGTGACTGGCTGGCCGTTGCTCCAGCGTGCGTCGTGACGCAGCTTGAAAACCCACGTAGTCGGACCGGTGCGCGTCCACGATTGCGCGACGCCCGGCACGATCGCGCCGGCCGCGTCGATTCGCGTCAGACCTTCGAACATGTCGAGTGCGATCGTGTCGCCGGTCCAGGACTCGATATGCGCGGGGTCGAGCGACTCGGTTTCGGACGGGACCTGGCGGGTCATCTCCTGGCTGGCAGCAAGCGTGACACCGGCGGGCACCGTGACGGCGAAGGCGGAGGGCTGAAACGTAAGGACGAGCGCGGTCAGCGCCGTCGCGTAGGCGAGCGGGGTTTTCATCGGTTGAGATCGCAGGAAAAGTCGAGAGAGGAACGCGCTGGCGCCAGAGCGCCCGGTTATCCGCGGTGCTCGGGCCGGGGCGGCCCTTGTTGCCCGTGCTTGTTGCGCGGCATGCAGGATTCCTTACATTTCGTAATGCAGGCAAACCCTGGCCGGATCAACCGGAAAAGGCGCCCGCTTCTTAGAACAGTCTCGGTGTGCCCACCCAGACGACTACCGATTCCTTGCGCGCGGTATTCACCCAGCTGTGCGGCACCGTCGATTCGTAATGCGCGCTGTCTCCCGCATGCAACACGAACGTCTTGCCTTCCAGCGTCAACGACACTTCGCCGTCGATCACATAAACAAACTCTTCCCCGGCATGCGTGGTCACTTCGGAGCGTTTCTGCCCGGGCGGCATCCTCACGAGGATCGCTTCGAGCTGACGGCCGCCCGTCAGATTGGTCAGCCGTGCAAACAGATTGGCCGAGTCCGCAAAACCGAAAAACTTCAACTGATCGCCGCGGCACACCGAGCGTTCTTCGCTTGGCGTGTCGACGAAATACTGCACCGTCACCCCGAGTGCGTGGGCAATCCCGGCCAGCGAAGTGATGGACGGTGACGCCAGCCCCCGTTCGACTTGCGACAGAAACGGCTTGGAAATGCCTGCCGCGGTTGCCGTGTCGTCCAGCGTGCGCTTGAGCCGTTGCCGCAGCGCGCGGATCTTACTGCCGAGTTCGAGTGCCGGATTCGTCTTTTGAATTGTCGTGACCATAGCAGGAGGAAATTAGCCCGTCAAAATTTGTTTGATATAAGTAAATATGGTTTGATTGCGGTCCAGGCCGGGGTGGCGGGCCGTTCAGCGCCCGGTCGTGCAAGGGGCCGCATTTTCGAGACAACGCTCTATGTTGCCAGAACCGAAATTCTCATCAGCCGTTTTGACCGGTGATCGGCCAGAAACTGAAGGCGAATGCGGTAAAGAATTCTGTATGCACAAGGTATCCGGATTGGTGCAGGTTGAGTATCAGGAGACGTTAAAGGCATGACATCAAAGACTATTTTCAGTCACACGCGACTGCGCAACGAAGCCATATGGCATGTAAGAGCAGGTAATTGGGCTGGCATCAGTGAATTCCCTGAGTGACGGGCCGGGCTTCTGTTTGCAGAATCTGCCCCGCTTGGCGGATGGGCGCACGCGTTCGTATCGGACGCGACGCCGGCCGCCGTTTTTCATTCCGCGCGCAGCGATCCTGCGCGGCGGAGCATTGTTCGGCGCGTTCCATCAGAACGCTGGCCGGCATGAGGATATGACTATCACTGCCGATTTTTCCCGCCGCGGGTTTCGTGCTCGCCGCCCGGCGCGGCCGCCATCCGCCGCTCGCCGTCCGCCGGATGGCGGTTCCGCACCATGCTTTATCATTGAGCCCGTTCCGCTTGCCGGAACTTGCCGGACCCCGAGCCCGATGTGGCGCAGCGCTCCCCAAGAGCGCTTCCTTCGGGGCGTCCCGCGTGGCGGGCCTCCATCCTATCCCCTGGTTTTTCCGCTGATGCACGCGCCTCGCTTTGCAGCCTGGTTTGCAAATGAGCGCGCACGCGAACGTGTAGACGAAATGCCGCTGACCAGGCACATGCCGATGCGTGTGTGCGTCGTGCGTGCTCCGTCGACCGTTGTCCCAGATCCAGTTTTTCGCGGCGCGTGGCCGGTCTACGCGCCGCTGCAACCGTAAGAACAAGAGGTACATGATGAATTCATCCAATCCGCGCGGCGCACCGGTCTCGCAGACCCGTTCGTTCTCGACGGTCTTTCTGATCGAGATGTGGGAGCGCTTTGGCTACTACGGGATGGCCGCGCTGCTGGTCCTGTTCATGATCGACAAACTGCACTTCACCGACAGCCACGCCACCCTCACGTGGGGCGCGTTCACGGCGCTGGTGTACGCATCGCCGTCGATCGGCGGCTGGATCGGCGACAAGATTCTCGGCGCGCGCCGCACGATGATCTTCGGCGCCGGCGTGCTGGCGGCCGGCTATTTCATGCTGGCGCTGCCCAACGAGCAATTGAGCTACATGTACGCGTCGCTCGGCGTGATCGTGGTGGGCAACGGGCTGTTCAAGGCGAACGCCGCGAACCTCGTGCGCCGCATTTATGAAGGTGACGACGCGCGCATCGACAGCGCATTCACGATCTACTACATGGCGGTCAACATCGGCTCGACGGCGTCGATGCTCGCGACGCCGTGGATCAAGGATCATTGGGGCTGGCACACGGCATTCGCGGTCTGCTGCGCGGGCATGCTGCTGTCGGTGCTGAACTACTTCATTATGTTTCGCACGCTCGCGCATATCGGCTCCGCGCCGGACGCCGCGCCGATCCGCTGGAAGCGCGTCGGCGCGGTCGCGCTGGGCGGGATCGTGCTCGGCACGGTCACGATGTTCGTGCTGCAGCACAAGGCGATCGCGGTGGCCTGCGTGTACACGGCGGGCGTGGCGATTCTGGCGATCTTCGGCTACATGCTGGTGAAGTGCGAACGCTCGGAACGCTCGGGTCTGGTTGCCGCGCTGATTCTGACCGCGCAGGTGATCCTGTTCTTCGTGTTCTATGTGCAGATGTCGACGTCGCTCACGCTGTTCGCGCTGCGCAACGTCGATCCGCGCTTCATGCTGTTCGGCGAGACGCTGTTCACGTGGAGCGCCGCGCAGTTCCAGGCGCTCAATCCCATCTGGATCATGTTGCTGAGCCCGGTGCTCGCACTGCTCTATACGAAGCTTGCGAAGAGCGGCAAGGACGTGCCGGTGGCGGTCAAATACGCGTTCGGCTTCGCGGTGGTGGCGGCCGGTTTCTTCGTGTATGCGGCGAGCGGCAACTACGCGGTGAACGGGCGCGTCTCGTCGTGGTTCATGGTGGGCGGCTACGGCTTGTATTCGCTCGGCGAATTGCTGGTGAGCGGGCTCGGTCTCGCGATGATCGCGCGCTACGTGCCGGCGCGGATGAGCGGCTTCATGATGGGCGCTTACTTCGTGGCAACCGGCGTGTCGCAGTATCTGGGCAGCGTGGTCGCGAATTTCGCGCAGATGCCGGCGGGCGATATGGACCCGCTCGAATCGTTGCCGCTGTACACCAAGCTGTTTACGGGCCTGGGCTGGCTCGCGGCAGTGGGGGCGCTGGTTGCCGTGCTGCTGTTGCCGATGATGCGCAAGCTCTCGCGTGAACATCAGCGCTGCAGCGACGAAGCGCGTGAAAACGCGCGGGAAGCCGCTGCATTGAACGGGGTGGCGACGGAGTAATCGCTCCTGGTGGCACAACAAAAATGGCGCGCCTCGTATTACAGAGGCGCGCCATTTTGCATTTTATGCCCGCTCCGATGGCGGCGACGGAGGTAAGCTTACGGTCGGCGTTGGTCTTTCGGAATAACCATTCCCCCGGATATTTTAGGTAACCACTCGGATGGACATCCATATCGCGGTCGACGGCCGTCACGATCTGTCCGGACAGATCTACCGCCAGCTGCGTGCCGGCATACTCGAAGGGCGCCTCGCAGGCGGTACGCGCTTGCCTTCCACGCGCGATCTCGCCACGCAGTTGGGCGTTTCGCGCAAAACCACGCTCGACGCATTCGAACGCTTGCTCTCCGAAGGCTTTCTGAGCGCCCGCGCCGGTTCGGGCACCTTCGTCGCCGATGGTCTGGAGCGGCTGCCGGTGGGGCGCTCATCGCATGCACTGGCCGGGGAGTCGGCACGCGAGCGGGTGAAGGCAAAGCAGAAAGCGGCGGCGCGCGCGCAGCCGCTGTGGGAGCAGATGCCCGAGACGCTGCCATTGCCGCGGCCCACGGTGGCCTCGCCGCACGATTTCGTCGGTGGCGCGACCGACAAATCGCTGTTCCCCTTCGACGTCTGGCGCCGTTGCGTGAACCACGCATTGCGTGTGCAGGCGCGCGGTCCCGGCACGTATCGCGAGGTGGCCGGCGAGCAGGAGTTGCGCCTCGCGATTTCGCGCTACCTGGCGTTCAACCGGGCGGTCGCGAGCAACTGGGACGATGTGATCGTCACGCAAGGCGCGCAGCACGCGCTCGATCTGATCGCGCGCATCACCTTGCGGCCCGGCGAAATCGCCGCGCTCGAAGACCCCGGCTATCCACCGGTTCAGGCGTGCTTCACGGCTACGGGCGCACGCGTGGTGCCGGTGCCGGTAGACGCCGAAGGCCTGATCGTGAGCAAGCTTCCGGACAAGGCGCGGCTCGTCTACGTGACGCCCTCGCATCAGTTCCCGCTCGGCATGGCGATGAGTCTGGAGCGGCGTGTCGAGTTGCTCGAATGGGCGCAGAAACGCGGCGCCGTGATCATCGAGGACGATTACGACTGCGAGTACCGCTTCGAAGGCCGGCCGATGGAGCCGCTGAAAAGTCTCGACCGCGCCGGTCTGGTCGCTTACGTGGGCACGTTTTCGAAGACGATTTTTCCGGAGCTGCGGGTCGGCTATGTGGTGCCGCCGGCCTCCCTTTATAGTCCGCTTCTCAAGGCCCGCCAGATCGCCGACTGTCACGGCTGCACGCTCACGCAAACCGCGCTCGCGAACTTCATGCTCAATGGCGACTTCGCCAAACATCTGCGGCGCATGCACAAGACCTATGCGGAGCGCCGCGCGATGCTGCTGAAACATCTGCAGGGCGAGCTCGCCCCCTGGTTCGACCCGATCGTGCCGGCTGCCGGTATCCATATGGCGACGCGGCTGAGGGCGCCGTTGACCGAGGAGGCGCTGGTGAGCGCCGCGCGTGAGGCGTCGATCGGTTTGTATGGACTCGCGCCGTTTTATCGGCGCGCGAAGCCGCAGCCCGGCTTGATGTTCGGCTACGGCAGCATCGCTGTCGAACATATCGACGCGGCGCTGACGAGACTCGCCGACGTCATGCCGCGCCTCGTCCGCTGACGATCCCAGGCCAGCACACATTCAAAACCAGGAGAGCGAGCACGATCGGAAGCACGTCGGCCGGCCATGATCGTGAGGCGAAACGGTCGGCGATTTTCTGTCGCAAAATAACGTTAGCCGCCCCCTGCAGAGACTTTCGCTGCAGGGGGCGTGTTTTTTCCGCCGCGTGAATCGGCGTGGCGAGCGCGTCGGCGACCCATGGTTTTGCCATCGAGCCGCGATCCGACGACGATCGTCCGGCGCCGAAAGTGCCGTTTTTCAAGCATCGAAATGGCTTGTAACGCACGTTACGTGTTCGTGTTGCAGACCCGTCCGATACCTGTCGACGCACGTTTACCCGCTAAAACAAGGATCAAAATGTGTTGCGCAGTCTGCGCCGCGCAACAAACCTTCGCTGTTATACACAAAAGAGTCGCGCAAATCGTATTAGCGCTTGTAGAATCCGGCGTTGAAGCGTGCGCATACCGTGTGCGCTTCGTGCAATTTACTGACCACTACAGGTAGGAGAAACATGCCGACTTCCGCAAAAAAGGTGGCCAAGAAGGCTGCTGCCCCGGTACCGACCAAGAAGGTTGCTGCAAAGAAAGTCCCTGCGAAGAAAGCCGTCGCAGCTAAGAAGGTCGCCGTGAAGGCGTCCAGCGCTCCGTCGCCGATCAAGGACACCTTCACGAAGGCCTCGCTGGCTGCACACGTCGCTGAACGCGCCGCTGTGGAACCGAAGACCGCCAAGGCTGTTCTGGCCGCGCTCGAAGACACGATCCTCGGCGCTGTGCACAAGAAGGGCGCTGGCGAATTCACGCTGTCGGGTCTTCTGAAAATCGTCGTGCAAGCTGTGCCGGCGAAGAAGAAGCGCTTCGGCAAAGACCCGTTCTCGGGCGAAGAGCGTTGGTTCCCGGCCAAGCCGGCTAGCGTGCGCATCAAGGCACGTCCGCTGAAGAAGCTGAAAGACGCAGCAGCAAGCTGATCGTGCATCACGCGTTGCCACGGTTTTTAACGGTGGTCTTTTAGCCATGTGCTTCTGACCGCGCGTTTTTAGCCAGGCGTTTTTAACGGTGTGTTTTTAACCGTGCGCTTTAGTCGTGCGCTTTAGCCGTGGTTAACGTTTGAGCCGACCCGCAGTGCGAGTTGTCCGAATCCCCGAGGATGAGAATCCTCGGGGATTTTTTTATGCGTGCCCGCCGTGGTCCTGGCGAACTCGCCGCCGCCCGCCGCCCGCCGCGGTGCCGTTTGTGCACCGTACTAGCGCATCATGGGCCGCCGCAGTACGATGACAGCGAGGCCATGCCGGTCGGGATGCGCTCTTTGCGTGCATGCGCTGCGTTGAGCACGCGAAAAGCTCAATGGCATAGCGCTTGCTTGAACGATTGTCGAACACCGAATGCGCAGCGCATTCGCCTTCTATCCGACAACAAGAGCGGGGCGTGACATGCGATGCTATGACGAGATGCGTCATCATGACGATGCCGTGCGGCCACACTACGCGCGTTTTGAGCGGTGGCTGGTGAAGCAGGGCAATGAGGCGATCGCACGCAAGCGTGCGGAAGCCGACCTGCTGTTCCGCCGGGTCGGCATCACTTTCGCGGTGAACGGCGATTTGTCCGGCACCGAGCGGCTGATTCCTTTCGATCTGATTCCGCGCATCATTCCGCGCAGCGAATGGCAGACACTGGAGGCCGGTCTGCGTCAGCGGGTGCAGGCGCTCAATCTGTTTATCCACGACGTCTATCACGATCGCAACATTGTCCGCGCCGGTATCGTTCCGGCCGACCAGGTCTATACCAACGCGCAATACCGGCCTGAAATGCAGGGCGTCAACGTGCCGCTCGGTGTTTACGCGCATATCGCCGGCGTCGACGTGGTGCGGGCCGGCGACGAGGGCGAGTTCTACGTGCTCGAAGACAACCTGCGGGTGCCGTCGGGCGTCTCCTATATGCTGGAAAACCGCAAGATGATGATGCGGCTTTTCCCTGAGCTGTTCGTGCAGAACCGCATTGCGCCGGTCGCGCATTATCCCGATCTGCTGCTCGACACACTGCGCTCGGTCGCGCCCGAAGGCGTCGACGATCCGGTCGTGGTGGTGCTCACGCCGGGCATGTACAACTCCGCGTATTTCGAGCACACCTTCCTCGCGCAACAGATGGGCGTCGAACTGGTGGAAGGCAAGGATCTGTTCGTCGACGACAACTATGTGTTCATGCGCACCACGCAGGGACCGAAGCGAGTCGACGTGATCTACCGCCGCGTCGACGACGATTTTCTCGATCCGCTCGCCTTCCGCGCCGATTCGGCGCTGGGCGTGCCGGGTCTGTTGACTGCGTATCGCGCCGGACGTGTGGCGCTGGCGAACGCCATGGGCACCGGCATCGCCGACGACAAATCGATCTACCCGTACGTGCCGGAAATGATCGAGTTTTACCTCGGCGAGAAGCCGATCCTCAACAATGTGCCCACGTTCCAGTGCCGCAAGCCCGACGATCTCGCGTACACGCTCGCGCATCTGTCCGAGCTGGTCGTGAAGGAAGTGCACGGCGCGGGCGGCTACGGGATGCTGGTGGGACCGGCGTCGACGAAAGCCGAAATCGAATCGTTCCGTGAGCGCCTGATTGCGCGGCCCGCGGGTTATATCGCGCAGCCCACGCTCGCGCTCTCCGCGTGTCCGACCTTTGTCGAATCCGGCATCGCGCCGCGCCATATCGACTTGCGCCCCTTCGTGCTGTCCGGCAAGAGCGTGACGATGTGCGCGGGCGGTCTCACGCGCGTGGCGTTGCAGGAGGGCTCGCTCGTCGTCAATTCGTCGCAGGGAGGCGGGACCAAAGATACGTGGATGGTCGACTGACGCGGTTGCCAATGCGATCGCCGCGATTGCTCAGGTAACCGCTTACGCAGTCATTCCTGTAGCGATGCAGGCAACCGCGACCGCAGCCCAACGCACCGGCAGACGAATCAAACCGCCGCCGGCGCACACGGATAACCAGCGCGAGGCCTTTTACTTTTGCCAGAGCCTCGCGTCATCTGATACGGAACGCCGTCATGCTAAGCCGAACCGCCGATCACCTCTTCTGGATGGCACGCTACATGGAGCGCGCGGAGAACACCGCCCGCATGCTCGACATCAACCTGAAGGCGCTGCTGTTGCCGCAAACGCCCGACCAGGAGGCGCGCGCGCAACGCTCGGTGCTGCGCATTTCCGAACTCGAAAGCGCCTTTGCGCAGCGCTACGACGAGCCGACTCGCGAACATGTGCTCGATTTCATGGTGGCCGACGCGACCAATCCGTCGAGCATTCACTCATGCCTGCAGGCCGCGCGTGAAAACGCCCGCGCCGTGCGCGGCACCTTGACGACCGAATGGTGGGAAACCATCAACGACACCTGGCTCGAATTCAACGAGCGGAGCCAGTCCGGCCAGGCGGTGAGCAATCCGGGCGCGCTATTCGAGTGGGTGAAGTTCCGCTCGCATCTGTCACGCGGCGTGACGATCGGCACGGCGTTGCAGGACGACGCGTTCTTCTTCACGCAGCTCGGCACGTTCCTCGAACGCGCCGACAACACCGCGCGGATTCTCGACGTGCGCTTTGCCGATGTCGAGCCGAATTCACGCGATGCCGCGCGCCAGCTCGAAGACTTTTACTACTGGACCTCGATTCTCAGTTCGGTGTCGGCGCTGGAGATTTATCGCAAGGTGTATCGCGATGTCGTCACGCCGGCGCGGGTCGTCGAACTGATGATCCTGAACCAGCAGATGCCGCGCTCGCTGCTCGCTTCGCTCGAAGGCGTCTGCGCGAATCTCGCGATGCTGCGCACGCCGGGCTCGAACCAGTGCGAGCGGTTTGCCGGCAAGCTGCGCGCCGAACTGGTGTATTCCGACATCCGGCAGATTTTCGAAACCGGCCTGCACGCCTATCTGACACAGTTCCTTGCTCGCGTGTTCGAGCTCGGCAATCTGGTTGCGCGTACCTATCTGATGCTGCCAGTTGCCTGACGGAGTTCTTTTTATGTACCTGACGATCCGCCACGACACGTCCTATCGCTATGAAGCGACTGTCCATTATTCGATCCAGCAACTGCGTCTGACACCGGCAAGCGGCGCCTCGCAGGTGGTGCGGCGCTGGAGCATCGATGCGCCCGGCAAGCTCGACGCTACCTTCGACGCCTACGGCAATGTGCTGCATACGCTCGTGATCAACAAGCCGCATGGCGAGATTCGTCTGCATGTCGCGGGCGAAGTGGACACGATTCCGCTGAAGGATGGCCACTTGCCCGACGCAGTGGGCCCGATTCCGCTGGAGCATTTCACCTGCTCGACGCGTCTCACCGAGGCCGACGCGGCAATCCGCGAGCTGGCCGGATCGGTGCCGAGCCTCGCTACGTCCGGCAATCTGATCGCGTTGTCCGAACAGATCGTGCAGCGCGTGAAGTACAACCCCGGCACCGCTGAAGTCACCAGCACGGCCGCCCAGGCGCTCGCGCTCGGCAACGGCGTGTGCCAGGACCATGCGCACCTGATGCTGGCCTGCTGCCGCGTGCGAGGCATTCCGGCGCGCTACGTGAGCGGCTACATCGAACCCGGCGAGGGTCGCTCCGAAGGAGGTCCCCTTGGGGGAGAGCACGGCGCGAGCCACGCATGGGTCGACGTGTGGCTGGACGGCAAGGGCTGGATTTCCGTCGACGTCACACACGCCGCGTTTGCCAGCGAAATCTACTGCCGGCTGGCCGTGGCGCGCGACTACGAAGCCGCCGCGCCGGTGCGCGGCCGGCGGATCGGCGGGCTGGAGGAAGAGCTGAAGGTATCCGTCACGGTCAGCGCGCAGCAGCCGCAATAGTGGCGGCGACGGCTGGGCAGCAGGGCGTCAGGGCCGCGCCAGGCCGGCAGAGGGGCGGCTTGGCGGCCCATTGCAGGGCGGCTTGCCGGCAACCGGCGAAGCGTTTAAGTGAGCGTTAGCCCGCAGAGCTGTTCAGAATAGGCGCCCGGCGGCCGTAAAACCGGGTAATGCGCGTGCGCGCCGCATTACAATAGCGCCGTTCTGTCGTTTTTTTGCGGGTACTTTTCCTTATGACTTACTGTGTAGCGATGTCCGTCGACGACGGGCTCGTGTTCCTGTCGGACACGCGCACCAATGCGGGCGTCGATCACATCAGCACCGCGCGCAAGATGTCGGTGTTCGAGCAGCCGGGCGAACGCATGCTCGTGCTGCTGGGCGCCGGCAATCTGTCGCTGACGCAAGCGGTGCTGCACGAGCTGTCCGAGCCTGCCGATCCTTCGCAGCCCACGCTCTGGAACGCGCCCACCATGGCCGACGCGGCCCGCGTGATTGGCCACGCGGTACGCAGCGTGCATCAGCGCGAAGCGGAGGCACTGCAGGAATTCGGCGTCGAATTCAATTGCAGCTTCATTCTCGGTGGCCAGATCGCGGGCAACCGGCCGCGCCTGTTCATGATCTACGCGGCGGGCAATTTCATCGAAGCGTCGGCTGTGAACCCGTATTTCCAGATCGGCGAGGCCAAGTACGGCAAGCCGATCATCGACCGTGTGCTGACGCCGTCCACGCCGCTTGACGAAGCGGCCAAGTGCGCGCTGATTTCGATGGACTCGACGCTGCGTTCGAATCTTTCGGTCGGGCTGCCGCTGGATCTGCTGGTGTACGAGAAGGATTCGCTGCAGGTCACGCGCTTCGTCTCGATCGACCACGACAATACGTACTTCGAGATGATTCACCGCACGTGGGGCGAGCGGCTGCGTCAGGTGTTCGGCGAGATTCCCGATCCGGACTGGCAGGATTCGCCCGATGTGCCGCTGCTGCAGCGCGAGCGGGCGCTGGTGCTGCATCGCGCGCCGGTGGGGGCGGATGGCCTGGAGCATGAGCTCGATGCGAAGCCGGCGCAGACGTTGGCGCAGGCGGAGAAGGGCAAGGCGCAGCGGCGCTAGGGCGTCCGGCGTAGAGATACAGGCCTGCGGGCCGGGAGCATCACACCAAGGTCGTCGCGAGCCTGTTAAGGGCTTGCCGGCGGCTTTTTTCTTTTGTGGGTCCCTGTTGTGCGTTCCCGTTGTGCGGGTCACGCTGAACCCGCGGTGCATGCTCGTTCATCCACGTGCGGCGTGACCCGGACGGGCCTGTCCTCGCCGCGAGCACCAAAATCAGGAGGCGAAAAAAAACCAGCCACAGGCTTGCGCCTGTGGCTGGTCTTCAGCTGCCTGTAGCTTCAGCAGTCCGTCAAGTTCGATTAGAACTTGTGGCGGATACCCAGGCTCAGGATTTCTTGCGAGCTCGAAGCCGACGATGCGCCGTACGAACCGACCGAAGCCGTCGCCGTCACCAGCGAACCGTCTGCAGCACGTTGGTTGCCGCTTGCGTGCTGGTAGGCGCCAACCAGGTAGAAGTCGGTGCGCTTCGAGATCGAGTAATCCCCACCCAGCGAAACCTGGTGATACGTCGCCGACGTATCGCCGCTTGCCTTCGTGTAGATGTAGCCGAGGCCCAACAGCAGTGCCGGCGTTGCCTGATAGCCAAGGTACGCGCCGCCAACGTTGAACTTCTCGCTCGACGTGAAGCCCGTCGATGCGCCGTCCGGCTTGTACTGTGCATTGCTGTAACGCGCTGCGACCGTGAACGGACCCGCGACGTATTGCACTGCAACTTGAGCGATACCGATCGACTTGGCCGACGAGTACGTGTTGTTGATCAGCGAACCGTCAAACGTGCCGTCCGACGTGCTGCTCCACGAAGCGCCCGTTGCCGAGTTGACCTTGCGCGACGTTGCCGACGAATTGTTGTCTGCCAGGAAGTAGCCTGCTGCGATGCTGAACGGACCCGTTGCATAGGTTGCTGCAGCCGACCACGTTTGGCCCGAACCCGTTTGACCCGCCACGCCGCCGAGTGCGTACATGCCTTCGAACTGGAAGCCGCTCCACACCGGCGAGGTGTACTTGATCGCGCTGCTCGTGCGCGAGGAGTTGTCGTTGTTGTCGACGTCGCCCGGCGTGGTGAAGGTGGAGCCGAAGTAGTTGTCGCCCGTCAGCGGCTGAACCAGGTCGACCACCGGGTCATATTGACGGCCGATCGTCGCGGTACCCCACGAGTCGCCCGTCAGACCAACATAAGCTTGACGGCCGAACAGTGCGCTCGTGCCGTTGTAGCTGCCCATCTTGCCGTTGTTCGGGTTGAAGCCGCTTTCCAATTGGAAAATCGTCTTCAGGCCGCCGCCCAGGTCTTCCGTACCCTTCAGGCCCCAGCGGCTGCCCTGCAGATTGCCTGCAGCGAGGCCCACCGAGTTGGCGTTCTTGCCGTTGGCATCAACGGTGTTGTGAATGTACTGGACCGAGTCGTCGATCAAGCCATAGAGGGTGACGCTGCTTTGAGCGTGTGCCATGCCGGTGACGCCAAGAAGCGCCAGCGAGAGGGTAGACAGGGCGATTCGTTTCATCCATTTCTCCACGCAGATGATTAGTTTGTTGTTGCGGAAAGGAGAATAGCTCACGGCCTCAATGGGCAAGAACTGGAAAAAAAAGAGTGTCTCCAAAAACCGACAAACGACGCAAAGCCTTGTATTTAAAGCCCGTTAACGATTGTTGCTATTTCAGCAATATTAGTTGGTTGACTTCGCATTATTGTTGTTTTGTTGACAGTGAAGGCTTCGGTAGCTGCGATTTAGACACTTGTTTGAATGGCGTTTGTAATCTAGTCGTCTAGCTTTCCTTACCGCTTTGGAGCGTCCATATAAAAACCGGAACCGTGTCCCGCTTGACTGAAGTGCTAGACAGGATTTCGGCGTTGTGAGCAGACGCAACCGTTGCGAGTGCAACTTCCGGTCGAGATCTGACGTTGCGCTTTGCCGTCGTGGCAGGCGGTTTCGGCCCGCTGCCATGGTCCGCCGCCGTGATGCCCGCGTCGGGGCACGCTCTTCTGGCTGTGTCGGGGTGAAGGCGCCCGCTTCAGTCTTGATTCGCCACGGTCGTTACCGTCCCCCGTTGCGGCGCGCGACGGCCGCGGCCGCCAGTCCAGCCGCTGCCGCAAACAGCACCGAGGTCCACGGATGCCGTCTGACATAGCGATCGGTGGCGACGGCCGTGCGGCCCGCTTCGGCCAGCGTAACCGCGGCGGCGCGCGTCGCTTGTGCTTCGGCAAGCACGACAGTGCGGCCGATCTTGACCGCGGTCTCCCGCGCTGAAGTCTTTCTTCGCGGTTCCACCTGCGGCAAAGCCGATGCCGGCGCTGCTGCGGCGCGCGCCGCTGTTCCAGTTGCAGGCGCCAGTCCCTCTGCACCGGCTGCGTGGTCTTCCGTGCGAGGCGGCGCATCGGCCGATCCTTTCGATACCGTCGATGCCGCCAGCACCGAGGCAAGCTTGGCGCGGCTGCCGGGCGGCGAGTTTTCCTGCATGCCCCATCCGCCGCGCGGATCGTGCATGCGCCCGCGCGCTGCCGAAAACTCCGCGCCGAGCAGGAGCACGGCCGCCGAGAAGTACAGCCACATCAGCAGCACGGCCAGCGAACCGGCCGCGCCGAACGAGCTCGCCATCCCGGCGTGCGCGATATACAGCGCGAACAGTTTCTTGCCGGCCGAGAACAGCACCGCTGCGACAATCCCGCCGACGAGCGCATCGCGCCACTGCACCTTGGCATCCGGCAGAAACTTCAGCAGGCCGGCAAAGGCGAAGGCCAGCACCAGCAGGCCGACTGCGAGTTGCAGCAGATTGCCGATCGCCACATATGGTGAGTTGCCCCACAGCCATTTGCCGATGAACGTAATGACCGTATCGAGCACCAGCGAGACGATCAGCAGAAAGGCGACGCCGAGCACCAGGCCGAACGAAATCAGGCGCACGCGCACCAACGCGATCACGCTCGACGAGCGCGGCCCGGTATACGGCCACACCAGATTGAGTGCGCTATTGAGCGACGAGAAGGTGGCCGAGGCGCCGATCGCCAGCATCGTGAACGAGATGATTGCCGCGATGCCGCCGGCGCTGCCGCTGTGATGCGCGTTCTCGACGATGGTCTGCACGCCCGCGGCGGCCTGGTCGCCAAGCAGGCCGTGGATGTGGGTGAACAGCTCGCCGCGCGCGGCCGCGTCGCCGAAGAACCAGCCTGCCACGGCAATCACCATGACCAGCGTGGGCGCGAGCGAGAAGGCCGCATAGAAGGCGATGCTGGCGGCCATGGCTGCGCAGCGGTCGTCGGCGAACTGCCTGAATGCGCCGATTGCCCAATTGGCCTGCTTGCGCGCTACCAGTTGGAGGTTTTCGGCGGAAAGCGTGTCGATGTCCATGGTCGTTCTTCTCACGGGGAGACTGGCGCGCGATGCGCCGTGTGCGTGCCATTGAGGTCGCCTCGATGCGGCCTTTACCGCCTTCGCATCGACGTCTTTCACAAACCCTGTGCCTGTCACTATAACAAGCGCTTCATGCACGTGCGTGTGACACGCCGCAAGCGTCTGTGCCGTTAGAATGCCGCTGGACCTTCACACTTTTATCGCTATGCACTCGCACGAACTCGTCAAGCAACTGGATGTCATCCCCGCGGAACAATTGAGCGCGCATTTGCCCGCGCATGTCGTCGGGAATCTGCCGGCCCAGGGCGTGACCGTATTTGCTGTTAGCGACGACGCTTCGGACACCGCTGAATTCAGCGCGCGTTACGGTTTCGGCTTGGAGGACTGCGCCAACACCATCGTAGTCCGCTACAGGAAGGAGGGCGCCGAGCATTACGCGGCGCTGGTCTCGCTGGGCTCGCTGCGTCTGGACATCAATGGCGCCGTGAAGGCGGCGTTGGGTGCGCAGCGCCTTTCGTTCGCCAAACGGGAGGCCGCCGTGGAGCACAGCGGCATGGAGTTCGGCGGAATCACGGCCTTCGGCCTGCCGGAAGACTGGCGCATTCTCGTCGACGCGGCGGTCATGGAGCGCGCTCAGATCGTGATGGGCGCAGGGGTGCGGGCGGCCAAGTTGTTGTTGGCGCCCGAGGTGCTGCAGCAGTGGCCGCGCTGTGAAGTTGCTTCGCTTGCGCTGCCGGCCGAGTAAGGGTTGCGGCGTGCGTGACGCCGCCGAATGGAGGCGTCACGCAGCCGCTCGCCTGACAGCGCCTCGCTGCACGCCGGCGAGCGTTCGCTCAGATGATCAGACGGGAGACCTTGGTTCCTTCGAGCGAGATACCGGCCATCAGGCCGCCGTTCGTCAGCACAAAAGCTTCGACCGGGCTGGTGGCGGTCGACGTATCGACCGCGCCGTTCGCGCCGACCTTCAGCACGGCGACCGTTGCATCGGCGCCTGCCGCCCATCCCTGGCTGCTGAGGAATGTGTTGAGTGCTTCTTGTGTCATGAACAGGAAAATCAACGCTTTGGACTGAGCGCCGATCTGCAAACCGAACGAACCCGCAACGGTGCTGTAGTAGCCGGTTGTGCTTCCAGCCACACGCAACGCGCCTTCGCCGTATTGCCCGCCAATCCAGAAGCCCGCCGAAATCACCGACGGGAACACGAGCACGCCGCGCGCCTTCGCGACCAGTTCACGCGAGCCGGCGACGTTCGCGTAAAGGCGTGACAAGGTGGAATCGACGCCGGCGTTGATCGTGTCGCGCTTGCCGGCGTTCGCCGAGGGAGACGCGCTCGAGGATGGCGAGGTGGTCGTGCAGCCGGCGAGGCCAAGACCCGCCGTGGCCAAAGCGGCGCTCGTGGTCATGATGAATTGTCGTCTGCGCATAATCGTTCTCCTTGTGCGTAATGAAGGTTGCGTTTTCTTGTGTAACAGGGCGTGCTGTGGCGCGGCTTGTCCGTACACCGGCAGCCCCTATGCCCGCTAACCAGCATTTCGCGTGCCCGACGCCACAGCCCGTGGGTCAGACAACCGTAATGCGCTGACGTTCGCAGGGATTCGCGGCGTTCAACGTCGCGAATCCCTCGATCCTTACGCCGCCGGACGGATATTCTGATTGTGGCGGAACAGGTTGCGCGGGTCGTAGCGGTTCTTCACGGCGACGAGACGCGCGTAGTTCGGTCCATACGCGTCAGCCACCCGGCCGCCTTCCTCCTGCGTCATGAAGTTGACGTACACGCTGCCCAGCGCGAACGGCGCGGCCGCGTCGAAGAACGCGCGGGCCCAGGCAATGCAGCGCTCGTCGTCGCTCGCGTCGTCCCAACGGCCATGCACGTTCATCGCGTACTGCGTGTCGCGGCTCGAATAGGCCGTGGCTTCGACCGGCACCCGGCTCGTCTGTGCGCCGATCTGCCCGAAGAAGATTTCGCATTGCGGCGAGGGCAGCTTGCCGATCGCATCGATCAATGCGTCGATGAGACCGTCCGATATTTTGTCGAGGTTGTGCGACTTCCAGTAGTTGCGAGCGCCCGGCGTCAGCAGCGGATCGAAAGCCTGTTGCCACATGGCGTACGGCATCGGCCCAAGATGTTCGCCGACCGGCGTGCCGAAGCCGCGTACGGCCTCCACCACGGACGGCCCGTTTTCGACCGGACCCGAGTAGCACATCGCGAATACGATGACCGGCTTGCCGTGCGCTTCGGGCGGCAGGAACGGCAGCGGCGGCGCAAGCCGCAAAACGGCCCATACGCTCAACTCTTCCGGCATCTGTTCCGCAGCCTTGCGGTACTGGAGCAGGGCATTTTTCGCCTGATCGAGCGGCAGCACGACGAGGCCGCCGTACACGAGCGGTCCAACCGGATGCAGCGCGAACTCGAAGCGCGTCACGACGCCGAAATTGCCGCCGCCGCCGCGAATCGCCCAGAACAGATCGTCATGCGAGCCGGCGCTCGCGCGTAGCAGCTCGCCGTCGGCGGTGACCACGTCCGCTGAAATCAGATTGTCGACGGTCATGCCGTATCTGCGGCTCAGCCAGCCGAATCCGCCACCGAGCGTCAGGCCTGCCACGCCGGTGGTCGAATTGATGCCGAGCGGCGTGGCGAGCCCGAACGCTTGCGCCTCATGGTCGAAATCGCCGAGCGTGGCGCCTGGTTCGACATACGCGCGCCGCGCTACCGGATCGATCTGGACCGATTTCATCGGCAACAGGTCGATCACGAGGCCGTCGTCGCACAGCGCGGTGCCGGCAATGTTATGGCCGCCGCTGTGTACCGCCAGCGGCAGATTGTTGTCGCGCGCGAACGCCACGCCACGGCGCACGTCGGCTACGCCGGCGCAGCGCAGGATCATCGCCGGATGCCGGTCGATCATTGCATTCCAGATGCTGCGGGCCTTGTCGAAACCCGCGTCGCCGGGCCGCAACAGTTCGCCCCGGATCGCGGCTTTGAGCTCTTCAGCGGCGCTGCTGGACACGCTAACCATGACACACCTCCACACGTGATGGGCGACGCTCTCGAAGCACAATTCAGCTGAACAAAGTAAATTGAAAGCGTCTGGACAGGTTCAAACTGCGTCCAGTAAACGGCCCCGCTTCCGTAAGTCAAACGAAGGTAAACCCGCGTCTGCGATCGACGCCGCGCGAACGCGCGCGTGGCAAGTGTCCGCGCGTCGCGGCACGAGTCATGGCGCCGTCGCCGCTGCGTATGGTGGAAATGCTTCGGGAAAAGACCGCGAGGGGAAGTGTTGGTTGTGCTCCGTGGTGGTGGCCGCGCGGCGACACTTTCGCGGACGAACGGTGGCATTTTCGGTTACGTGGCGTGCGGAAGTGTCGATTTACACGCTGTTTCGCACGGAGGATTATGCCCGTATCGACTTGTTCGCAATCCATTGCAGGGGAGGCGTCATGTTCATGCAAGCTCTCGTTCTCAAGCAGCACAACGGCCCGCTCGAACTGACCGAACTGCCGCGCCCCGAGCCTGCGCGGGGTGAGGTGCTGGTGCGAATCGCCGCGAGCGGTCTGAATCCGCTCGACACCAAAATCCGCGCCGGCACCGCCGGGCACGCGAGACATCCGTTGCCGGCGGTGCTGGGGATCGACATGGCCGGCGTCGTCGAGGCAGTGGGCGCAGGTGTCGACAGGTTCAAGGCAGGTGACCAGGTATACGGAATGACGGGCGGCGTGGGCGGCCTGCAAGGCTCGCTGGCGCAATTCGCATCCGTCGATGCGGATCTGCTGGCCTTGAAACCGTCCAATCTCTCGATGCGCGAAGCCGCTGCGCTGCCGCTTGCTTTCATCACGGCGTACTCGGGCATTGTCGATCGCGCGCATTTACGCGCAGGGCAAACGGTGCTTGTGCATGGCGGGGCGGGCGGGGTCGGATACGTCTCGGTGCAGTTGGCGCTCGCGCTCGGCGCGAAGGTTTCAGCGACGGTCAGCGAGCGCGACCGTCGTGTGGTTGAGGCGCTCGGCGCCAGGCCGATCGACTACCGTGCGCAGTCGGTCGAGCAATATGTCCAGTCCGCGACGGATGGCGTGGGTTTCGATCTGGTCGTCGATACGGTCGGCGGGGCGACGCTCGACGCATCGTTCGCCGCAGTGCGGCATTTCGGCCATGTGGTGAGCGCGCTCGGGTGGGGCACGCATGCGCTGGCGCCGCTGTCGTTTCGGGAAGCCACCTATTCGGGCGTGTTCACGCTGCATGCGTTGCTTTCCGGCAAAGGCCGCGCGCATCACGGCGAGATGCTGCATGTGGCGGCACGGCTCGCTGAAGAAGGCAAACTCGCGCCCCGCCTCGACGCACGGCGCTTTGATTTGAGTTCCGCGCAACTTGCTTACGACGCACTGGCCGACGCTAGCGCGCGAGGCAAGGTTGTGGTCGAGGTGAGCTGAGCACGACGTTGAACGCGCGTATTGTTGCGTGCTTTTGGATCGGCCCTCGGCGAGGCCGCCGTTCACGATCGGATTCCGACCCGTAACTGCCTGATTCGGCTTTCACAGTTGTTTAGTGGGGCGGCGCACGGATAACCGTTGTGCGGACGCGGTGTGATGGTCGATGTGTGTAACGGAGCGTGCCTTGTTTGCGCGAGTGGTGGGTCGGGCTGCGTCGTACTGTCTGTGTGATTGCCCTCACTCCTGTCTTTTTAAATTCTCTTTTGTGTCCGGGCAAACACATAGGCGAAACGTTTGTTCGCGTCGCGGTCCACTCATCTACCCGGGAACTGCTTACTCTTGAGTAAAGAGTTCGCATGCGATCGCTCGGTTCATCTGATGAAGCGATCCGGGATTGAATTGGCAATAATAGTTTGGACTGCATATCTAAAGATAGAAATTTGCGGCGCTGTCAAAAACGGTAATTAACGCTCTTTGACAGTTGTGCAACGCAATTAATCGAAAAAAGGCCGGCAATCCCGTATTGCGTTGGGTAGCGCACGGTCATCGGATGGCGCTCCGCATAACTTCAACCTCCATCAGGCCCCTGCTGTGCTCTTTTCAAACCTTTGTTCGTGCACAGCCAGTCGCTTCTTCCGGATCACGTCGAATCGGAAAGGGTTTCTCTGCGAATGAGATGCCGGGCATCGCGTGGTTTTCGTGCGATGCCCGGCAATGTCGACCGGGCTTTGAAGTTTCATTTTTTACGGCGAACAGAGATTCACTCGCTATCTGGGTCGATCTTTCGATCGATATGATTAGGAGAATAAAATGAAAAAGCAAAACGGGGACGCGCGGACGTTGAGGACAGGACGAGCGGTATTGGCGGTTGCCGTGAGTCTTTATGCGGCGATGACGAGTGCTCAAACGAGCGCGGCTGCACCGCCGGAGCCGTCCACAAGTTCGGCGAAGTTGATGGTTGCGCAAGTATTGCCGGTTGATTGTGCGTTATTCGATGCGCTCAGCTGCAAGCTGGAAGACAGTGGATCGCGGACATTCGGTGGAAGTGGGGTAGCTGCGGACGCGGGCCTGGGGTCGACATCGGCATCGGGTTCGCAGGGCAGCAATGGCAGCGGGATTTCGTCGACTGGGTCGAGCGCTAACGGCGGTGGAGGCGGATCGACGTCCGCCTCGGCGGGACTCGGTGCCGGGAATACAGGGAGCGGCAGTGGGGGAAAGGGTGGGACGGGGAACGGTGGGACAGGTAGTGGTGGGACAGGTAGTGGTGGGACAGGTAGTGGCGGGACAGGTAGCGGTGGGACAGGTAGCGGTGGGGCAGGTAGCGGTGGGGCAGGCAGTGGTGGGGCAGGCAGTGGTGGGGCAGGCAGTGGTGGGACAGGCAGTGGTGGGACAGGCAGTGGTGGGGCAGGCAGTGGTGGGGCAGGCAGTGGTGGGGCAGGCAGTGGTGGGACAGGCAGTGGTGGGACAGGCAGTGGTGGGGCAGGCAGTGGTGGGGCAGGCAGTGGTGGGACAGGCAGTGGTGGGACAGGCAGTGGTGGGGCAGGCAGTGGTGGGACAGGTAGTGGTGGGACAGGCAGTGGTGGGACAGGCAGTGGTGGGACGGGAAGTGGTGGGACAGGCCACGGTGGGACGGGAAGTGGTGGGGCAGGCCACGGTGGGACGGGAAGTGGTGGGGCAGGCCACGGTGGGACGGGTAGTGGTGGGACAGGCAGCGGTGGGACAGGGAGTGGCGGGACAGGCAGCGGTGATGGCGGCCACGGCCATGGTGACGGCGGTCACGGCGATGGCGGGAAAGGCGACGGTGGCCACGGCAATGGCGGTCACGGCGACGGTGGCCACGGCAATGGCGGTCACGGCGATGGTGGTAAAGGCGACGGCGGTCACGGCGATGGCGGCAAAGGCAACAGCGGTCACAGCAGCGGCAACGGAGGCAACGGAGGCAACGGAGGCAACGGAGGCAACGGCGGCAGCGGCGGCAGCGGAGGCCACGGCCATTAACGCATCTTGCTAACCTGAGCGAGCGCACGGGCGGCCGGCAAACGGCCGCCCGTGCCGCTTCAATCACGTGCCTTCTCAAGCTCCGCAAGCATCCACTCGACCCGATCCACGGAAACACAAACAACGCCCGCCTGCCAGCGTGCAGTCCGTGATTAAATACCGAGGCCTCGCTCGCCATGTAAAACGCTAGCGCCATGCCCCGGCGGGCACATCGCAACAGTCCACTCAGAACGGAGTTCGCGTTGAACAACAAACAGGCCTTGCTACCGCAAGCCCCCTTGCGAATTGCGGCTGCTCAAGCGCAACCGGTTTCCGGCGATATCGCGTCGAACATTGCCAGGACAGTCGAACTGACCGGCATTGCCGCCGACCTCGGCGCGAAACTGGTGGTCTTTCCCGAAAAATTCCTGAGCGGCTACGAACCCGACCTGATTGCCGGCGACCCCGCGAAATACGCCTTCGACGAACACGACGCGCGGCTCGAACCGATTCGGGAAATCTGCCGTCGGCGCGAGATCGCCGTGATCGTCGGTGCGGCAACGCGCAGTATGGGCAACGCGAACGGCCTTCATATTTCGTCGCTGGTATTCAACCGTTCCGGCGAGCTGATCGAGCCGTATCACAAGCAGCATCTCTACCGCAGCGAGACGAAGATTTACCAGCCCGGCATACAAGGCTGCATGCTGGAGATCGACGGATGGCGGCTCGCGCTCGGAGTGTGCTACGACGCCGGTTTTCCGGAGCACGCGCGCAACGCCGCGGTGAACGGCGCGCACGCGTATCTGGTGAGCGGGCTTTTCAGCGTGAAGACTGGCTATCACCAGTCACGTGTCTGGTTTCCCGCGCGTGCTTTCGACAACACCTTGTACGTGCTGTTGTCGAACCACATCGGCACCACTGGCGGCTGGGAAACGTGCGGGGCGAGCGCGATCTGGGGCCCTTATGGCGACGTGGTGAAGGAAGCCGGCCGCGATTGCGAAGAAGTGATCAGCGCGCTACTCGATCCGGCTGTGCTAGCCGATGTTCGCGAGCGCGAAACGGTGCTGGCGGATTTCATGGCGCACGCCGACGAGGCGGCGGGTGGCTACGTGGTGCGTCGTCTGGATTAATCGCACGGCGGCGTCGCTCAACTGCCATTGCCCTGTGATTGCCCGGCATCGCCGGGCGGCGGAATGCAGCACGTCATCCGCTACAATGACGCGCACTACCCACCTGGAGACTCGCCTTGAAATCTATCGTTGCTTTGGTCGCCGCGGCTGTTCTTTCTTCCACGGCGATGGCCGCTTCCACCATTGAGAAACTGCCTTCCGGCGTAATCGTGGAACATCTTACGCAGGGCACGGGTGCCCAGCCTGCCGCAGACGATGTCGTGAAGGTCAACTATCGCGGCACGCTCGCTAACGGCACCGAGTTCGATAGCTCGGCGAAGCATGGCGGTCCGGCAACCTTCCCGCTCAACCGCGTGATTCCGTGCTGGACGCAAGGCGTGCAAAAGATGAAGGTCGGCGGCAAAGCCAAGCTGACCTGCCCGTCGGCCACGGCTTATGGCGAGCGCGGCGTCGGCCCGATTCCGCCGAATAGCGACCTGACGTTTGAAGTCGAGCTCGTCGGTATCGTCAAGTAATATCGCGCGAAGTGCGCTGAGACCGAACCCCGCTCCGGAGATCGAAGCGGGGTTTTTTCTTTTTCAGCGCACTACCGCGCTGCATTGATCCGCTGAATTCTATTTGCGATGAAGCATCGAGATGCTCGCGCGGCTATCGGGCCTGACATGTCTTCGATCGTCCGAATTATCTGGAAGAAGGAAAGTTCTGGTCTTACTCGGCCGGCGCAAATAGCATCGACACATACGCACTAGTGGAGACCGCAATAAAGCCGACGCCGAAGAACATCCGCGATCGACCCATTCAATAAGAACCGGGTCGGCGGAGCATTGATCTACTATCGGAGATTGACGGGCTCGAGCGCCGACAGTCCGATCGTCAGGCAGCGCGGCACGTGCAATCGGATCACATAGGGAATCGGCGTGGCGTATGCGCTTCGCTAAAAGCCGCGGCGCCTTTTTTAAAGTCCTGTTGCACTCGGTCGTTTACCCTCTGCGCGTGCGACGACACTGCAACGGCCGCTTTGCGCATTCCGGAAGATCCAGCCGTTATTCGTCGCGCGTCAGGAGCGTTTGCCATGAACATCGACTTTCATTACGGGGTGGTCTATATCGTCGCCCGCATTGGCGGAATGGCACCCGCTGAGGCGCTCACGGTGGCGCATGCCTGCCAGTATGTCGACGACGCGACCACTTCAGGAATACTGCGTTTTTCCGGCGGCGAGACTTTCGAGCGTTTTGCCACCGCGCACAAGCTATTCGACTATACGAACACGGAAGACGACCAGAACCGGCTCGTATGGACCCCCTTTCATTTTCTGCCCGCCGGCGAGGGGGAGACGCTCGAAGAGAAGGCAGTGTGCCGGCCGGATAGCGCCGTGGCTCGCGAGGTGGTTCGCCGGGCGATCAGGCAGCGGGGCGGCGACACGGCACTGCACCGCCTGGGCGTGACGCTTCATGCGTACGTCGATACATGGGCCCACCAGGGTTTTGCCGGTATCGAAAGTCCAATGAACCGCGTTCATATGCTGGAGGCAGAAGATTGCACGCGGGAAGGCTGGCTTGCCCGTCTTACTCGCGCCACGCGGCATCTTGTCCAGCACATCGAGGAAGATGTACTGACGCTCGCATTGCCCGTCGGTCATGGGGCCGCGTTGCACTATCCCGACCAGCCGTGGGCGAAATGGCATTACATCGACGGCAGAAATGAAGCTGTCAAAAGGCACAATCTGCCGGAGTTCATGCAGGCGGCCGAGATGACTTGCCGCGCGGTGCGCGGCTATGTGGCGGGACGGGAAGATTTTGAATGCCAGCCCGGTTTGCCGGAAGATGCGAAAGCCGCGCTCACGAAGCTGCTCGACACCAACCGGAACCTGGACGACAACAAGCGTCTGCAGACCATTTGCGAAGCGGTGAAAACCGACGTCATTCCCGGCCTGTCAGAGTCGATTCCGGACTATGTGCCCAAGGGACTCGGCTCCTGGAAATACAAAGCCACCGGTTTGCAGTCCGACGACGACAGCGGGGACCGCCCCCGGTGGAGCGATATCTTCGAGAAAAGCGATTACCGGCGCTTTCACGACGCGGTCAAAGAGCACCGTTTCGTGATTACGCAGGAGATTCTGCCGGCTCGCGGACTACGGATTGCGTAAAGAGAGCGCGCTTTTGCGCGCCGTTTCAATAGCCGCCCCAACGGCCGCGTTCATGCCACTCATGCTCGCGCCATTGTTCGCGACGCCATTCACGTTCACGCCATTCGCGGCGTTCGCGCCACTCGCGTGCGCGCCCGTCGTCATAGCCGCCGTAGGCAACTGCTACCGGAGCCGGACCGTAGGCGACCGGCGGCGCAACATAGACGGGCGGCGGCGTATATTCGCCAACCGGAATGCCGATTCCAACGGCCACGTCCACGTGTGCCGATGCCACTGACGATGCCGCCAGAATGGTCAGACCGAGTGCCGCGCCAATGATCTTCTTATTCATTTTCCTTCTCCTTGCACGTCCGGATGCGATGTATCCGATTGCGACTGGCTTGCCACGGCTTTGCTTCTGAGTACGGTTCGGAGTGTAGAAGGACAGTTCGGACACAGGTGAAACAGCGCTGCGAGATTGGTAACGCGCGATTACCGGAAAAAAATGAACTGCCGCCCTTTGAATCTCCGGATGCTTGCCTATAGTAGAAGCGACTATTGCCGCATTGCACGGCGGCCGGCTTCTCTTGACATACGTGACGGGGAAACAGAAATGACGCCATCGAATGCTGCGATCTATCAGGCCCAGGCTTGTACGCCGGACTCATTGCGAACACTCGCCGCCTATCTCGAACTGGCACTCGACGAAGGAGAAAGCGTGGTTCTAATGCGGATCGGCACGCAGGTGCGCAGTATTTATGTCGGCAATCCGTCCGGCACCCTGGAGGATTTGACGGATCACGGTGTAGTGGCCGCTTTTCAGGCCGACGAGATGCTTGCACTGACGCAATTGGGACTCAACCGGATAACCGCCGACGATCAACAGTACCGGTTCGTGCGCAGTGTGCGGTATATCGCCGACCGCCAGGTTGTCGTTTTTACGCCGACTTAAGCGGTGGGTTCACAATGGTAAAAGCCAGGGAACGCGGCTATTGAGTAGCGGACGAATAGCCCACAAGCAACCGGCGAGTAGTTGAAGAGTAGCGAGCGAGTAGCGGACTCGAAAGGTTCGTACTCCACGGGATGCGTTCCCGCGCAAATCGGATGCCGTTTATAGGCGCGTAGATCTGCCTTTCTCGCGCTATTCATGGCATAGTGCGATCGATTACCACATAAGGAGCAATCAAATGCCCACGTTAGAGCAAATCCAGGCGAAGCTTAAGAAGCTCCAGGCGCAAGCTGACGTCCTTATCGCCAGGAAAGCACAAGCCGCGGTCGACCAGATTCGCGACCTGATGCTCAAGCACGGTCTGACTACCGCGGATATCGAAGCCAAGGCAAAGGCGAGACGCGCTGCGCGCGGCTTGAATGGCCATGCTGCAAGTGGCAAGGCAAAAGCCGCTGCTGCGGGTAAGTCGTTGCCGAAGTACCGCGACCATAAAACCGGCGCGACATGGACAGGTCACGGGCGTGCGCCGGCGTGGATTGCCGCAGTGAAAGACCGCACTCAATTCCTGATTGAAGGCGCAACTGAATTGAAGTCCGCAGCAAAGGCAGTGGCCACTCACGCGAAAGCCGGAAAAAAAGGCCAGCCTAAAGGCGCACAGCCGCCCAAGTACCTCAATCCGAAAACCGGCGCGACCTGGAGCGGACGCGGTCCGGCGCCGGCATGGCTCGCAACGGTCAAAGACCGAACCAAATTTCTGATCGATAGCGCTGCGGCTACCGGCAATGTCGCTGCCCAGAAAGTCGTGCCGGCGAAAAAGGCAGTGGCGTCCAAAGCGGCTGCAAAGAAGAGTACTGCGGCGACTAAAAAGACTGCTGCGAAGAAGAGCGCAGCCAGGCCCGCTGTGAAGAAAGCCGCGGCAAAGAAGGCTGCTGTGAAGAAAGCCGCAACAGCAAGGAAAGCACCGGGCCGCAAGGCGGGTAGTAAAGGTAAAGCCGGCGTGACGAGCGCTGCCGCAGCGCCACAAACCTCGACGGTGGAAGCCGGCGCGTGAGTGCAACGGAGTCGCGAAGTAGATGACTAGCATGCTCGACGTACCCCAGCAGGAGGACCGTGTCGTCCTGCTGGACTCTATTCCTCATCCGGCAGCCGACGCCGCCGAACCATTCATTGTCGCCAGCGACCGCCGGGTGATTCTGGCGTATCCGATTGCTGAATCCGACTTCGAACGGTTCGGACCATTCGATTCCGACGACGATCCATTTTGCACGGTGCTCTTTCCCGACGCCGTGTTTCATCGGCTTGGGCCGCCCGGCGATGTCGATCTCGAGATCCACCCACTTGCGCCGCAAGGGCTCAGTGGGTACTCGGTTCACGAAGTCATGAATTCGTCGCTGGCCGCGGAGATTTCGGCTGTTACCTCGTCCGGTCCTGCGCAACGCCATTTTGTCATCACGTTTCAGGGCGCGACGTTCGAATGCGTGGCGTCGGACTATACGGTGATCGGCGTATATGGCGCGGGCGAGATTGCCAGCCGGGAAGCCTTCGCGCTGGTCCGCTAGCGGTATGAGCGGTGAGTCGCGTCGCTGCGGGATGCGCAGCGCTGAGGCAATGGCTGCGCATCCCGTTGCTGTTTCCTTTCAATAACATTTTCCCGCCAATTTCGAACATATGCTCAATGACTTTTTTTAGCTTTTATTTTTGAAACATGTTAAAAAGCTTTCCGTCATCGTATATTGACATGAAGTCTTCACGCGATGAGGGCAGACTGGCATCAACGAATGGCGTGCTGCAGCGATTGAAGCAACGCTTTCGAAATTACATATAAATATATTACGAGGCATCGAACGCTCGATTGAAGCGGGTCTGAATCCAGGCGCGCGTCACGGAGAGCCGGCAGGTATCACATCGAGTGGTACATGTTTTCGGTGCAGCAGCGGTCGTCGCGGATCGGACTTGCCGGCGTAAAGATACGTAAAGGCAAGTCGCATGGGCCTGATCCGCGGTAGTACGGTCGCAAGGCGTCCGCAAGCGCGGGCGCGGTATCGGTACGCATTTGCTTCGCGCAAGTGCATGCGAATACGCCATGCCCATCGAAAAACTCCTTGTTCCGCTACCGGCGGGCCTGAAAGTCTACGTTGAACGTCACGTATTCGATCCGGCCTTCGAGAGTGTCATTCTGATCAACGGCGCGCTGGCCACCACGGCGTCGTTCGGACAGACAATCAAATACCTCGGCGAACGCTATAACCCAATTTGCTTCGATTTACCTTATGCGGGTCAATCGAAAGCGCATAACGTGTGCGACTTCGTTCTGACAAAGGACGATGAAGTCGACATCCTGCTGCATTTAATAGGCTTATTCGAGCCGAGCTTCCTGTTATCGGTGTCGTGGGGCGGGGTGGCGTCGCTGCTTGCGCTTTCTCGTGCGCGAACCAGCGTGAGGCGCGCGGTGATTGCGTCGTTTTCGCCGCGGCTCAATCAGGCGATGACCGCGTACGTGACCGCGGCACGCGACCACATCGCCGCCGGCGAAAACCTGAAGGCCGCGCAACTGCTCAACGATACCGTTGGCCAGCATCTGCCGCGCATCATGAAGCTCTATAACTACCGCTACCTCTCCACGCTGCCACGCGATGAGCAGGACCAGGTGGCGTTTCACGTCGACCAGATTCTGGCCATCCGTCCAGAGGACTACCTGCACGAGTTCCGCAATATCGAGTGCGGCTTGAAATTCCTTAACGGCGAGCTCGACGACTACACCACGCCTGAGGACGCCCGCTCGCTCAGCGCGCATCTGAAGCGCGCCGAGTTTCTTACGATCGAGCAGGCCGGGCATTTCCTCGATCTCGAAGGGCGGGCCGCGCTGCGTCAGGTTCGGACGGCTATTTTCGATTACTTCGGCGCTGCGCGGGTGCAGGCGGCGGGCCGTACGCTCGACGGCTTCGACGCGTTCGCTGCCCGCTCGCCCATCATGCCGGTGCCGCAACCCGCCATTGCAAACGTCGCAAACGTTGCGTTGCAAGCCACCGCCGATCACTCGTTCCAACAGGTCGAACTACCGTGAATATCGCTCAGAGCATCGCTATCGTCGTACCGTGGACGCTGTGGCTGCTGTATTGGATCGCGACGTCGAACCGCGTCAAGGAGACCGCACGCAAGGAGGCCTCGCTGTCGCGCACGTTGCAATCGATTCCGCTGATCGGCGGAGGCGCGCTGATCGTGCTGCCGGACTTCAACACGGCGGCGTTGTCCGTCGATCCGCATGCGATCGGACCGCTGCAGCTTGCCGGTTTCGCCGTGCTACTGGCCGGGCTCGCGTTTTCCGTGTGGGCGCGGCTGCATCTCGGCACCAACTGGAGCGTGTCGGTCACGCTGAAGGAAGGGCATGAGCTCGTGCGCAGCGGACCGTATGGACTGGTTCGTCATCCGATCTATACCGGTTGCCTGCTGGCGCTTCTCGGCGCCGTGCTGATCGGCACGCAATGGCGTGGTATGGCCGGATTGGTACTGATTTTCGCGTCGCTGGCCTACAAGGTGCGGGTCGAAGAGAGCTGGCTGACCGGTCACTTCGGCCGCGCGTATTCGCAGTATCGTCGCGACGTCGCCGCGCTGATTCCCGGTCTCTTCTGAGCGATCTGAATGACGAAAGTCATCATCACCGCAATCGGCTCGGCGGGTGACGTGCATCCCTTGTTGGGCATCGGCGCGGCGTTGGCTGCGCGTGGCCACGAGGTCGTCTTCTGCACACATCCGCCGTTCGCGGAAGCCGTCTCGCGCCAGGGTTTCGCATTCGTGCCGATCGGCACCGCCGCCGAATACGAGGCGGCGATGGCAAACCCGGCGTTATGGCATCCGCGTACGTCGTTCCGTACGCTGTGGGCGGTGATTGCGCCGACGCTGCGACCGCATTTCGACGCGCTGGCCGCATTGATCGATAACGACACTGTGCTGGTCGGCACGTTGTGGGCTTTTTCCGCCCGGTTGATGCAGGAGTTGTATCGCGTGCCGTTCGTGTCGGTGCAGGTGTCGCCGTCGACCCTGCTCTCGGCGCATGCGCCGCCGACCCATCCGCGGTTGACGATTCCGCGTGGCTTGCCGCTGGCCGTAAAAACGGCGCTGCTGCGGTTGATCGAGCGGCAGGTGCTCGACAAGGTCTGTGGCCCCGCATTGAATGCGTTGCGCACGGAGCTGGCGCTCGCGCCGGCGCGGCGCATTTTCGGCGAGTGGCTGCATTCGACCGACGGCGTGCTGTGTCTCTTTCCAGAGTGGTTCGCCCAAGCCCAGCCGGATTGGCCGGCGCCTCGCTGCCTCGCCGGTTTCCCGCTGTTCAACGACACGGGCGTGCACGCGTCCGATCCGCAACTCGACGCTTTTCTCGCTGCGGGCGAGCGGCCGGTCGTTTTCACGGCGGGCTCGACCTTGATCGATCAGGCGCGCTACACGGCTGCAGTGAGCGCGGCGTTGATGGAAAGCGGGCTACGGGGGATTCTTTTGACGCCGGATGCGCCTCGAGCCGACGCAGACACCGCCGTTGCTTCGGCGGACGGGTTGGCGGATGCGCAAGGCGTGCTGCTCAAACGGCGTTACATCCCGCTGCAGAAGCTGTTGCCGCGCTGCCGGGCGCTCGTGCATCACGGCGGCATCGGCACAGCGGCGCTTGCCTATGCCGCCGGCATTCCGCAAATAGTGACGCCGTTCGCGCACGATCAGTTCGATAACGCGCAGCGTGTCGTCGTCAGCGGTTGCGGTGTTCGGCTCGATAAACCGCTGCTGCCGCAGGCGCTTGCGCGTGCATTGAGGCATTTGCTCAGCAGCCCGTCGATCGCGACACAGTGCGGACGCGTGCAGGACCGGCTCGCATCGTCGCCGGATGGTTGCGAGGCGGCCGCGCGCTATATCGAAGGGTTCATGCCCACCGGCATGCGCGCGCAAACCGTCGGCCGCGCGTCTTTGCCGGCGTTTGCGGGGCATAGCGTATGAGCGTCGCTACGTCATTGCCGAAGCGCGCCGCGTCGGCCGACGAAGCGCATGGCACCGGCCCCGGCAGCGAGCGCAGCTTGCCCGCTATGCGAGGTGCGCAACTCGCCTTGCTGACGTTCGCGCTCTCGCTGGCCACGTTCATCGAAGTCCTCGACTCGACGGTAACCAACGTCGCCGTACCGGCTATTTCCGGCGGCCTCGGCGTGTCCAATAGCCAGGGCACGTGGGTGATCAGCTCTTACTCCGTGGCCGCGGCCATCGCCGTGCCCTTGACGGGCTGGCTCTCGCGACGGCTCGGCGAAACGCGCCTGTTCCTCGGCGCGGTGATCCTTTTCACGTTGACGTCGCTGCTTTGCGGGGTGGCCCGCGACTTTCACCTGCTGGTGGTATGCCGGGCCTTGCAGGGCCTCTTTTCCGGGCCGATGGTGCCGCTTTCCCAAACGATCCTGCTGCGAACCTTTCCCCCGGACAAGCGCGTCGTGGCACTCGCGCTATGGGCGATGACGGTGTTGCTCGCGCCGATTTTCGGCCCGGTGGTCGGCGGCTGGATCATCGACAATTTTTCGTGGCCGTGGATCTTCCTGATCAATCTGCCGATCGGCATCTTCTCGTTCGCGGTGTGCATGACCCTGCTGCGCCCGGATGCATCCGCCGGCAAGGCGGCACCGATCGATCTGCCGGGCATTCTGCTGCTCGTCGTCGGCGTCGGCTCGCTGCAGACGGTGCTCGATCTCGGCCACGACCGCGGCTGGTTCGATTCGCCGTTGATCCTGACGCTCGCGATCGTCGCCGGATTGGCGATCGGGGCGCTGTTGATCTGGGAGGCGGGCGAACGGCATCCGGTGATCGATCTGAGCCTGTTCCGCGATCGCACGTTTTCGTTCTGCGTGCTGATCATTTCGCTTGGCATGATGAGCTTCTCGGTGGTCGGCGTGATTTTTCCGCTCTGGCTGCAGGCCGTGATGGGCTACACCGCGTATCAGGCGGGGCTTGCCACCGCGCCGCTCGGCGTGCTCGCACTGGTGTTCTCGATTCTGGTCGGCATTCATGCGGCCCGTTTCGACGCACGCGTGCTCGCGACTTTCGGTTTTCTCGTGTTCGCGGCCGTGCTGTGGTGGGATGCGCATTTCACGCTGACCATGACCTTCACGCAGATCATCACGCCGGGTCTGATCCAGGGCATCGGCTTGCCGTGCTTCTTCATTCCGTTGACGGCGGCGACGCTCTCGCGGGTGTCCGACGACAAGCTCGCCGCGGCTTCCAGTCTGTCGAATTTCTTGCGCACGCTGTCGGCGGCGTTCGGCACGGCGATGAGCGTGACGCTATGGGACAACCGCGCGCTGTATCACTACGACGTCGTCGCGCAGTCCGTGACGAAATCGTCCGGCAATACGCAGCGCTTCGTTCAGAGTCTGCACGGCATGGGCATCGACGGCGCGCGCGAACTCGCCACCTTGCATCACGTCGTGCAGCAACAGGCCTACATGATGGCCACCGGCGACATGTTCTACATGGCAAGCGTCACCTGCCTCGTGCTCGCCGCGATGATGTGGCTTACGCGTCCGAAGCGCGGCGCGGTGATGGCGTTAGGTCACTGAGGAACTTCGAATGACGATCCTGGGCGCATTGATCATCCTGTTTCATCCGAGTGAAGAGCAGCTCGCGCGTGCGGGGGCGATGCATTCGGCGTGCGACCGCTTGCTGGTGGTCGACAACTCGCCGCTGCCGGATCTGCGCGCCGCGAAGATGCTGGGCGAGGCGGGCGTCGCGTTGCTGCATCACGGCAATCGCAACGGCATTGCCGGCGCCTTCAATTGCGGCCTGAGCGCGCTGTTCGACGCAGGTGCGGATGCGGTCGCGCTGTTCGACCAGGATTCCGAGGCGCCGGATGCTTACTTCGCTGTGATGCGCGACCGGTGCACGTCGATGAGTGGCCGGGCGTTTCTGGCCGGCCCGCGTATCTTCGATGAAAACGATCAACGTTTCCTGCCCGAACTCGCGACGAGCGGGTTGGCGGTGGAGCGGCTGTCGATACACGCCGACGCCGCGATGCAGCGCTGCGCGTTTCTGATTTCGTCCGGCTGCGTCATTTCCCGCGAGGCGTTCGCGCAGCTCGGCCGCTTCGACGAAACGCTTTTCATCGACCACGTCGACACCGAATACTGTTTGCGCGCGCTGCTGCGCAATGTGCCCGTGTACGTGGTGCCGTCGCTCGTACTCCTGCATCGGATCGGCTCACGGCGGCGTCACAAACTGGGATCTCTGGAATTGACGACGATGAACCACCCCGGTTTCCGCCGCTACTACAGCGCGCGAAATGCCATGCAACTGGCGCTGCAATACGGGCCTCGGTTGCCGGTGGCGATCGTGCCAAACGTACTGACGCTCTGGCAGGTCGTGCAGATCGTGCTGCTGGAAAAAGGCAAGCTGGCGAAGCTCAATGCGATCGCGCTAGGCCTGTTCGATGGGTTCTTCGGACGAATGGGGCCGCTCGAGCGGACGCGTCCGCGGCTCGCGGCGAAGGTGGCCAGAACCGCCAAGTGGGCTAATGCGGCCAATGTGGCTGACCCGGTACGGCTTGGAGAGAGCAACACGCCGACGGCTGGTGAGCGCGCAATGCATCGCCCCCGGCACTCATGAGGCAGCCTATGCGATTTCCCATGCCGCGCGCCTGGCCGCTGCTGCTCATCGCGGCGGCGCTGACGGGTTGCGTGAGCGATTCGGGTTTGCACGCGAACGTCAAACCGGTCAAGCCATCCGCCGATGCGCTTCTCCAGACCGTCGGCCCAGGCGCCAACGGCGTGTGGCCCGCGCCCGATTGGGTCAAGCGCTACCGCGATCCGCAACTGGATGAATTGACCGCCGAAGCGTTGCAAAACAATCCCGATCTGCAGATCGCCAAGGCGAGAGTGGGCGCCGCGCAGGCGCAACTCGAGCAGTTTGCTTCGCTCACCGGCCTTACTGGCACAGCGGGCGCGACGGTGAGCAAGGCGCGCTTGCCGCAGCCGAACGATGTGGCCAACGTGTCCGTTGGCGGCCAGCAGATTCCGGTGCAGCTGTTCAACGATCCGGTAGTGTCGCCGGCTGCGTTGTTTGCGGGCTTGAGCTATCAACTCGACTTGTGGGGGAAGAATGCGGCGCTGACCGGCAGCCTGTTGTCGACGCGCGACGCCGCGCGAATCGATGCGGAGCAGGCGCGGCTTACGCTGACTGTCGCGCTCGTGACGCTCTACTGTGAACTCGACCGCGCCTTTGCGATGCAGGACATTCTGCTGCAGAAACAGCAGGCTGCGGACAAGGTCGATGCGGTGTTGCGCGAGCGGGGCGCGCGTGGCATCGATAACGCGTACGACTCGGCCGACGCCACACTCAAGCGAAGCCGGCTCGCTTCACAGCAGGCGCTCAACGACGAGCGCATCAAGCTGACCGAGTTGCAGATTGGGGTGCTGACGGGGCGCGGCGCCGAGCGAGGTTTGTCGTTGCATCGTCCGCAACTCGGCACGACTGCCGATGCGCCGATGCCCGCGCAATTGCCGGTCGATCTGCTGGGCCGCCGCCCTGATATCGTGGCGGCGCGTTTGCGGGCCGAAGCGGCCCTCGCCAACACCGATGCCACGCGAGCCCAGTTCTATCCCGACGTCAATCTGGTGGCCTTTGCCGGGCTGACAGCATTGACGCCCGGCGCGCTTTTCTCGCGAGCGGCGATGACCGGTTCGGTGGGACCAGCGATCTCCTTGCCGATTTTCGACCGCACCCGTTTGCACGCGCAATTAGGCGGCGATTACGCCAACGTCGACGCTGCGATCGGCCTCTACAACAAGACCGTCGACGAGGCGCTCGGCGAGGTCGCGCGTCAGCTGACTTCCTTGCGTACGGTCGATACGCTCGCTACCGGGCAGACTCGCGCGGTGGAAGCAGCCTCGCATATCGTCGCGATCGCCGAAGAGCGGCATCGCCGCGGTATCGGCATGGAGAAGGACGTGACGCTGGCGGACCTGTCTTTGCTCGACGAGCGCGCGCAGCAGGTGGATTTGCAGGGCCGCCGCAGAATGTTGCAGGTCGCGCTGGTCGGCGCACTCGGTGGTGGCTTCGACGTACGCAAGGTGGCCGGCGCGCCGATCTCTCACTATCAGACCACCTTTCCCTCCCACGCGCGCATCACGGATACGCACTTCGATTGAATGCACAACGATAAACAGGCACAACGTGCCGCGGGCTGGGCCGAGGAACAGGCAAACCCGACAAACCCGGCAAACGCGGCAAACGCGGCAAACGCGGCAAACGCGGCAAACGCGGCAAGCATAACGCGTGACACGCACGATTCGAAACGGGCGGCGCGCCGGCGCCGTTTTGCCGTTTTCTTCGGGGTGGTGACGCTCGCCGGTGTGGCGTGGTTGACGTACTGGGGCTTAAGCGCGCGCTTCTACGAAGAGACCGACGACGCGTACGTGGCCGGCAACATCGTGCAGATCGCCGCGCAGATACCCGGCACGGTCACCGATATTCTGGTGGACAACACGCGCCAGGTGCGCGCGGGCCAGCCGCTCGTCAAACTCGACGATGCAGAGGCGGCGGCCGCGTTCGCGCAAGCCAAGGCGCAATTGACGCTCGCGGTACGTCAAGTCGCGAACGCGACGATCTCGCGCAAGCTCTACGTCCAATCGATCGACGCGCGCCGCGCCGAGCTCGCGTTGGCGCAACGTGCGCTGGCGGCGCGCGATCATGCGTCGGTGGAAGTCGTGTCGCCGGAAGAATTGGCGCGCGCCCGCGAAGCGGTCGCCGTCGCGCAGGCGAATCTCGCCTCGGCACAAGTCCAGCTCGACGCCGCCCGCGCGCTCGGCGGGAAATTCCCGGTCGAAGCGAGTCCGCCGGTGCTGCAAGCCGCCGCGCAATTACGCCTTGCTTATCGGAATCTGCAGCGCACCACCGTCGTTTCTCCCGTCGACGGCACGGTAGGACAGCGTTCGGTGCAGATCGGCCAGCAGGTCGGGCCGGGGCTCGCACTCATGTCGATCATTCCGCTCGAGCGCCTGTGGGTCGAGGCGAACTTCAAGGAAGGCCAGATTCGCAGTATGCGGGTAGGGCAGCCGGTGCGCATCGTGTCGGATGTGTACGGCTCGCAAGTGGTGTACCGGGGGCGCGTGGAGGGCTTTTCCGCAGGCACAGGCAGTGCGTTTTCGATGTTGCCCTCGCAGAACGCGGCCGGTAACTGGATCAAGGTCGTGCAGCGCGTGCCGATCGTGATTTCGCTCGATCCGGCCGAACTCGCGGTGCATCCGTTGCGGCTTGGACTGTCGATGCAGGTGTCGGTGGATACGCATGTGCGCAGTGGCCATCCGATCGGCAACGATATGCCGGCGGCCACGCAAAGCACCCGCGTTCACGACAACGTGTCGCGCGATGCCGATGCGCTGATCGCGCAGATCGTTCGGGACAATAGCGACCGTGGTGGTGCTGCCGACTAGATTGGCGCCACCGTGTACGGTGACTAGTTGCCTGGATCGACCACGGGCCTGTCCGGATCCGCGAGCGTCTTATAGGGTAACGATGCTGCGTGCGGGTTGGTTGTGGTGTCGTCGATCACGCGATCGACGTCCGCGGTTTTCGCGAGTTCCGCGAGGAATGTGTGTTTGTCGAAGCCCGGCGCGACGCAGCCCTGCACGTAGATGAAACGGCGTTGCAGCGTGAGCCACAGTGTCGATTGTTCGCGCCAGTGGGTCGCGTAGTTGATATTGGTGAGACGCCGTTGGACGGCCTCCGCGATTTCCGCGTCGTAGAGGTACGCGTTCGACAGACGGCATCGGCCTTCCACCCAGCAGCTATTGCCGCGCTCGATCCGGTAGTGACTGTCGTCGAGCCATTCCTGCTCGGTCTCGAGAGGGCCCAAGGGCACCGGGCATTCGCCGATTGCCCTGGATATCTGAAAGAACGGATCGTGGCCGCGATTGACGCGTTGCGCCTGGGCATAGGCATGCGTCGTGGCCATGCAGATCAGCAGACTCGCCAGCTGCTGTTGGATCAGGCGCTTCATCGTCTTGAGCTCCGGGATATTGAGTGTGCGGCAGACGGATCGGCAATTCTGGTTTTCGACTACCCAGTCGAGATTGGGCAGCGGCGGCTCAAAATCTCAACGGCTCTTGCGACGATTCTCGACGGCGAACTTGATCAGCTCGGCCTGACCTTCGATATCGAGCTTGCGCTTCAGATTCAGCCGGTGTGTTTCCACGGTGCGCACCGAGAGGTCGTTGCGTTGCGCGATCTGCTTGCTCGAGAGGCCTTCCGCGAGCGCATCGAGAATATCGCGCTCGCGCGGCGTGAGCCTTTCGATGGGCGATTGCGTCGCCGATGCCTGAATCAATCGCGCACCCAGCCCCGCGCTGAAAAACGTTTTGCCTTCCAGCACCGCGCCGATCGCCTGAATGATCTCGGTGGCTGGCGAGTCCTTGAGCACATATCCGCTGGCGCCCGCGCGCACCGCCTGGGTCACGTACTCGAGGTTGTCGTGCATGGACAGCATCAGCACGCGTATCGCGGGGAAGCGCTCGTGAAACATGCCGGCCAGCGCGATGCCGTTCATCCCGTTCATGCCGACGTCCATCAGCACCAGATGCGGTTCGTGGCTGGCGGCGAGCGCGAGCGCTTCCTGCGCGTTGCCCGCTTCGCCGACGATTTCGATGTTGCGCACGGCTTCGAGCCGGGCGCGCAATCCGTCGCGTACGAGCGGATGATCGTCGACCAGAATCAAACGTGCGATGGCGAGTGACATGTCGTTCATAGTGAGTTTTCCTGCAGGGCCGGCGATTGAGTCGCGGACGCAGCGATCGGCACGTGCGCGGTCACGATCGTATGACCGGTTTGCGAGCCGAGCGAGAGTTTGCCGCCCAGTGCGTCCAGCCGCTCGCGCATATTGCGCAGACCCACGCCCGCGCGTGGACTCACGAGTGCGTGCGCCACGTCGAAACCGCGCCCGTTGTCCGAAATCGTCAGCGTGACGGCGTCGCTCGATACCTCCAGCGATAACGCCGCGCTGGACGCCTGTGCGTGCCGCACGATATTCGTCAGTGCTTCCTGGGCGATACGGAACAGCACCGTGTTCACTGCTTCCGGCAAAACCGCTGCATGAGTGTGGGCGATCTGCGTGAAACCGATCTGAATACCCGACTCGTCGCTCAACTCTCGCGTGAGTTGCTCCAGTGCGGCGGCGACGCCGAGGTCGTCGAGCATCGACGGCCGCAATGCGTGAGAAATACGGCGCACTTCACGCAAGGTATCGCCGATGCGCGCAATGCTGGTCGACAGCGCGGTTTCCGCTGCGGGCACCCGTACGTCGCTGCGTTCGAAGCGCGCCAACGCCGATTCGAGCAGCAGCTTGACGGAGACCATCATCTGACTGATGCCGTCGTGCAACTCACGCGACAGACGCGCCCGTTCGTTTTCCTGCGAGTCGACTACCTGCTGTGCGAGGCGCTTCAGTTTCGCGTCGGCGCTGCGATATTCGGTGACGTTGAGCACCAGGGCGCACAAAGCGATCACGACGAGTCCGGCGAGTGCGATGACATCGATCCACTGCATCGTGCGATCGATGTTGGCCGCCGCGCGCTGATCGATGTCCGCGAGCGTGGCGTCGACATCGTCGAGGTAGATGCCGGTGCCGATCATCCAGCCCCAGCGTTCGAGCGGCACCACGTAACCCAGCTTCGATGCGAGCTTGCCTGTCGACGGACGATGCCACACGTAGCGCACATAACCGCCGCCGCGCGAGGCCGCGGCGAGCAATTGCTGGATCGTCGGCGTGCCTTGCGGATCGCGCAGCGTCCAGAGATCGCGTCCGACGAGATCGGGCTCGCGCGGATGCATCAGCGAACGGCCGTGCATGTCGTAGACGAAGAAATAGCCGTCCTTGCCGAAATCCATCTTCTCGAGGATATCGAGCGCGCGAGTGCGCAGCATGGCATCGTCGCGCGCGTTGTCGTGGCCGGCGTTGTAGAGCGGAGCGATGGCCGTGGTCGCGAGCTCGACGTAGTGTTTGAGCTCGATTTCCTTGCTGGCCATGTACGCGGCCTGGGTGGTCGCGTGCTGCGTTTCGGCGAGCGCCGTGGCTTCCCGGCGTACGCCGGTTTCGATGCTGGCGATAGCCGCCAGGAAGGGCACGATCGCCAGCAGGACAATCTTTGCTTTCAGTTTCATCGTAGACAGGACGACCGACGGACTACGTGGTATTACGTAGCCGGCTTACGTAGTTGCGCGCTTGTGAGAGCGCTCACGAAGGCGAATACTACATCCCCACGACGCACCGCGCCTTCCGGCGCGCGTTGGTGCGGCGCACATTGCAAATGCAAACTCCGGTTTTCCCGCCTGATATCAGGCAGCCGGTTTTCCGCGTGTCCGGCCATAAGCCATGGCGCGCGGTTTCAATAATAGACCTAGGAGACGTTTGTGGAGACCTCCCAATCCGCCGGCCGTTCATGGCTATGGCTCATCTTGCTGATTCCGTACATCGCGTTGTTGTGGTTGCCGTTCTATAACGACACGCGCCCCTCGTTCGCCGGTTTTCCGTTCTTCTACTGGTATCAGTTCCTGTGGGTTCCGTTGACCTCGCTCCTGATTTACGTCGTGTATCGAGGTGTCAAATGAGCGAAGCCAATCCTGTGAACCCGGTTGCGATGACGGTCTTTATCGCGTTCTTTGTTCTCGTCACCGTGATCGGTTTCTTTGCCGCGCGCTGGAAGCGGGGCGACCTGACGCAATTGCACGAGTGGGGCCTGGGCGGCCGCCAGTTCGGTACGGTGATTTCGTGGTTCCTCGTGGGCGGCGATTTCTATACGGCCTATACCGTGATCGCGGTGCCCGCGCTGGTGTATTCGGTGGGCGCGTATGGCTTCTTTGCGCTGCCGTACACGATCATTGTCTATCCGTTCGTGTTCGCGGTGATGCCGAAGCTGTGGAAGATCGCCCACGCGAAGAATCACATCACGGCTGCGGATTACGTGCAAGGCGAATATGGCGGCAAGTGGTTCCCTGCGGCGGTCGCGATCACCGGTATTGTCGCGACGATGCCGTATATCGCGCTGCAACTGGTGGGCATGCAGGTGGTGATCAAGGGGCTCGGCGTGACCGGTGAAATGCCGCTGATCGTCGCCTTCGTGATTCTTGCGCTGTACACGTATGCAAGCGGTTTGCGGGCGCCGGCGATGATCGCGTTCGTCAAGGACATCATGATCTATATCGTCGTGATCGCGGCCGTCTGGCTGATTCCGGCGAAGCTCGGCGGCTATGCGCATGTGTTCGATGCGGCCGATACGTATTTCAAGGCCAAGGGCGGCGCAACCGGGATCATTCTGAAGCCGGCGCAGTTCACCGCTTATGCATCGCTTGCGTTGGGTTCGGCACTGGCGGCGTTCATGTATCCGCATACGATGACGGCGGTGTTGTCGTCCTCGTCGGCTAACACCGTGCGCAAGAATGCGATTTTCCTGCCTGCGTATACGCTGTTGCTTGGGCTGATTGCGTTGCTCGGCTATATGGCGATTGCGGCCGGCGTGCATGTGAAGTCGGCGTCCGATATGGTACCGGCGCTGTTCAATACGCTGTTCCCGTCGTGGTTCGTCGGCTTTGCGGCTGCGGCCATTGCGATTAGCGCGTTGGTGCCTGCCGCGATCATGTCGATTGGTGCGGCTAATCTGTTCACCCGGAATTTGTGGCGTCCTCTCGTTTCGCCGGATATCACGCCCGAGGCGGAGGCTTCGACTGCGAAGGTCGTTTCGCTGGTTGTGAAGTTTGGTGCGCTGTTGTTTATCGTGTTCTTGCCGACGCAGTATGCGATTGATCTGCAGTTGCTGGGTGGGGTCTGGATTTTGCAGATTTTCCCGGCCATTGTGTTTACGTTGTACACGCGGCGGTTGAATACGTCAGGGTTGTTTACTGGGTGGCTGGTCGGGATCGTGCTGGGGACCGGTCTTGCTATTTCTCAAGGGCTTAAGCCGGTGTTCGCTTTGCATATCGGTGATGCTACTTATCCGCTTTATATTGGGTTGATTGCGTTGGCGGCTAATGTTGTGGTTAGTTTTGTTGTGTCGGTTTTGTCGCCACGCAGGGTTGTGGTTGCTGTTTGATGTTTGATGTTTGATTGGTCGGCGCCGCCGGGGGTGTTTGCTCGGTGGCGGTTGGCTTTCCGGTTTACGGTTTCCGTTTTCCGTTTTCTTTGAGCTGGTTTTTGGGGTTGTGGGCCTACGGCGGCCTTTTATCGATCTGGCTTTTTTGGGGTTTTCCTTGGTCTGATGTTGGTGCCTTTTCTTGATTTGTTAGTGGTCTATTAGCGTCGCCCCTGTGCGGGGCAGGCACCTACTTTTCTTTGCCGGCTGCAAAGAAAAGTAGGCAAAAGAAAGCAGCTCACACCACGCCTGCTAAGTGGGCACCGTAGCCCGCACACGGTAGTGGTGCATCTGGAATCTGTGTTCGTGCACCTGCTTGCCCTGGTGACAAGGGCGTCATTCTTCCGGCGGCGCTGCGCGCGCCGACCAGTACTCCAGAAACCATTGGTTACCTGGAGCCTGTCTCCATCTAGCTGCGGTCGGAATGCAGCGGTTTACTTCTCTCAACTTCTCCGGCGAAAGTTGATTCCCGTGAATGCCGCCATCAACATCGGAAATCCGCCAGATAGTAGAGCGGAATTGGTGGCAACGTGCCGTGTCCCGAGCACGTCGACGCATCCGCTCTGCAGCAAGCACGACAATTTCGCGTAAGCCAAAGCCAAAGCCAAAGCCAAAGCCAAAGCCAAAGCCAAAGCCAATCCGGCCCTACGTCCAATAAAAATTCTACGGCGTGCTACGCGACATATTGACCGGCTGCAGACGGCCAACTACCTCGGGAATAGCTGAACTCGCGGGCGACGTTTCGTCGATCGAAGTACGGCCGCCGTCGTGGAAGAAAGCAAGTTCCGCAGCCTTATTCAGTACAAGGATGCTGATGCGCCGATTGGTCGGTTCGTCGGCGACATTGCTGTTCAGCGGCAACACGTCGGCAAGCCCGCGCACCTGCAGGAGCTTCTCGCCGTGCATGCCGCCAGCCACAAGCGCGCGGCGCGCGGCGTTGGCTCGCTCGGACGAGAGTTCCCAGTTCGAATAGCCGTCTGGTCCAGCCGTGTAAGGCACCGCGTCGGTGTGGCCGGCAATCGAAATGCGGTTCTCCACGTCGTTGAGCGCGGCGCCGATCTGCGTCAGGATCGTCACGGCGTAAGGCTGCAATTTCGAACTGCCGGATGGAAACATCGGCCGGTTTTGCGAATCGACGATCTCGATGCGCAAACCTTCGTTCGTGATCGAAATGCGGATCTGATCCTTGAATGCCTTCAACGCCGGGCTCTGTTCGATCAACACGGTGAGCTTCTCTTTCAATTGCTGAAGCCGCGCTGCGTCCGAGGGCGAGACGATCGGTGGGACGGTGGTCGGTGGTGCGGGTTCGGCCTGGCTCTTCCTGCCGTCGCCCGGCCGCGTGTCGGCAATGTCGCGGCCGCCGCCTTGTACGACGCTCGGACGCGCCGCTGCGGTGCCCTCGTTGCCGCCGAGCAGGCTCGACAGCGGCGTGTTGAAATAATCCTCGATGCCCTGCTTGTCGTACTTCGACGTCGAGCCGAGCAGCCACATCAGCAGGAAGAACGCCATCATCGCGGTGACGAAGTCGGCGTAGGCGATCTTCCATGCGCCGGCGTGATGAGCACCGTGATCGTCGCCCTTTTTCGAGCGGCGCACGATCACGGGAGCGGGCGTGTCCACCTGCTGCGATGCGCGCGATCTTCTTCCGTTCATGATGCCGCTCCGCGTCAGGCCGATTTCGGCATCTTGGTGGCGCGCACGGCGTCGTCGAGTTCCTGGAAGCTCGGACGGTCGGCGGTGAAGAGCACCTTGCGGCCGAACTCGACGGCGATCGGCGGTGCATACCCGGAAAGCGAGGCGAGCAGCACGGCCTTCACGCACTGGTAAGGCTTGGCCTCGGCGCGGCCCTTGGCATTGAGCAGATCGGCGACAGGGCCGATAAATCCATAAGCGAGAAGAATGCCGAGGAAGGTGCCGACCAATGCGCCGGCGATCATTTCGCCGAGCACGGCGGGCGGCGCGCCGACCGAGCCCATCGTATGAACCACGCCCATCACGGCGGCCACAATGCCGAATGCAGGCAAGCCGTCGGCCATTTTCTGAATCGCGTTGGCCGCGATCGACGCTTCCGCGTGATGCGTGGCCAGTTCTTCGTCCATCAGATCCTGCACTTCAAGCACGTTCACATTGCCGCCGGACATCATGCGCAGATAATCGACGATAAAGTCGAGCAGGTGATGGTCCTCCAATACGTGCGAATACTTCTGGAACAGCACGCTTTCTTCCGGCGCGGCAACGTCGGCTTCGAGCGACATCATGCCTTCCTTGCGTGCCTTCTGAAGCAACTCGTAGAGCAGGGCGATCAGTTCGAGATACTTTTCTTTTGTGTAACCCCCGCTCTTGAAGCAGGACGGAATCGCCCTGACGGTTTTCTTCAGCGTGGAAGTCGGATTGCTCACGACAAACGCGCCGATTGCCGCACCGAAAATGCATAGCAATTCGAACGGTTGAACGAGCGCGGGAAGATGCCCGCCCACGCCGACAAAACTACCGATGACAGACGCGATTACCACGATCCAGCCGATTGCGACGAACATGCTTTCTCCATTTACCTTGCGCAACACACGTTCGATAGAACAGGCCCTATTTCAAGGACTTTTCGGGTGTGCAGCAGCAGTTCTGTATGTACCGGTAAACGGCCAGATTCGCGATGTCTGAAGTGGGGGAACCCGTGGAAAAGAGAATATTCACCAGCTGGTTAATCGAGCGGATCGACTTCCGGTAATTTTGTCCGCCGTGTTGTGACCAGTCGTTGCGACTGCAACCAATTGCGGGCATTCGCGGGCATGAGCATGCTCAGGTCAGATGATTAGGAATGTCGCGGCGTGGCCGCGCTATTCAAAACGCATGGCGCAACATTTTTACCGGGTGGCCTGCCAGCGTCTGCTAGCATGACCAACAATGTGTAGCGACAGCCGGTTCCGGCGCGCATAGCCGCCGTCCGGCTCCACGTCGGATCATGAATGCCGACAGCAGGAGCGCCCCATCCGGAGATGCGAACAGCATGCGGAATCTGAATTTTGTGGCGAGCCGCCGCCTGGCAATCCAGGCGGCCTCCTGCATTGCCGGTCTCGGATTCCTGTTTGCGTCCAATGCGGCTCACGCTCAGGAGTTTTCCCTATTCGGCGGCGGCTCGCGCGCGGGCAGCACAAACACCTACACGTGGGCAATCAACTATCAGGAAGGGCTCGGGCCATACTTTGCCGCGAGCTTCACGTGGCTCAATGAAGGACACATTCCCGACCATCATCGCGACGGCCAGATGATCCAGCTATGGGGCCGTATTCCGGTGGGGAACCCGCAGTTCGTGCTGCAGGCGGGCGTCGGTCCATATCGTTACTTCGACACCACCACGGCGGTGCAAGGCGGAAGCTATTCGGATACGCACGGCTGGGGTGTCGTGTATAGCGTGCGCGCGGCGTACTACGCGTCGAGCCGGTGGATCACGCAACTGCAGTTGAACCGCGTGCATGTGCAACGCGGGCCGGATGCGACAAGCGTGATGTTCGGCGTCGGCTATCAGCTCGACGCGCCGGGCTCCCCCGGTCCGCGCGACTGGGCGAGCGGCAGCACGCACAAGGTCACCAACAACGAAGTGGCGCTGTATCTCGGCGAGACCATCATCAATTCAACCAGCTCGCCGACCGCGCTCGGCGGCGCGATCGAGTACCGCCGCGGCCTTGCGAAATACCTCGATGTGACGGTCGGCTACCTCCACGAAGGCAGCAGCAAGGTGTCGCGCCGCGACGGTATCACGAGTCAATTGTGGGCGACCCGCGCGTTCCTCGATGACAAGGTCACGCTGGCGCTCGGCGTCGGCACTTACTATGCGAGCAACGAAAACGAGAACAGCCTGACGCCGGGCCCGGGCGCCGGGAAGTTTTCCGGCCTCGTCACGATCGCGGGTGCGTATCGCCTGACCGATCACTGGGATGCGCGGATCGAATGGAATCGTGTCGTGACACGCTATGATCGCGATTCGGATGTGATTTTCGGTGGTGTGGGCTACCGTTGGTGATGGCTCACCATGCCGGCAGAAGCAGTCTTCCAGAACCGATAGTAAAGACTCGCACAAAAAAACCGGAGAAGAGCATGAAAGCCAGCACCATCGCCGATCGGGAGGCTCGTGGCCGTGCCGCCCGTGAGCACTCGAAGCGTTCGAGCCATCGTACGGTAGGCGAATTGCATCGCAACCCGATCGAATTGCTCAAGCAAAGCAGCGAGGGGCGAGTCGAAAGGCTCGTGCCGCTACGCTACGGGCGCATGTCGGCGTCGCCGTTCACCTTCTTCCGCGGCACGGCGATCATTCAGGCGCACGACCTGAGCCGGATTCCCGATACCGGCCTCACCATGCCGATTTGCGGCGACGGCCATCTGATGAATTTCGGCGGGTTCGCGACACCGGAGCGTCAGCTCGTGTTCGATCTGAACGACTTCGACGAAGTCGCGACGGGCCCCTTCGAATGGGACCTGAAGCGCCTGACTGCAAGCCTCGTGGTCGCCGCGCGTCATATGCGTTTGAGCCGTGGCGCGGCCGAGAACCTGGTGATGACCGCCGTCACCGAATACCGCGACCGCATGGCGCAATACGCGCAGTGCGGTGCGCTCGAACTTTGGTACGACCGGATCACCTTCGAGCTGATGGCCGAAACGGCGTTGACACCGGAGCGCCGGCGCGCAGTGCGCCGCGGCATGGAGAAGGCGGCGAACCGTACCCACGAAAGCCTGTTGGAGAAAATGGCCGATTACGACGGCGCCCACTGGACGATCCGCGATGCGCCGCCGGCGCTGTTCCACGTGCTCGGCGCGAACACGCTGTTCACGGAGGAAGAAACCGAAGCGTACAAGGGCGCCAATTGGCGCAAGATGCTCGAACGCATGTGGGGCGATTACCTGAAGACGATGTCGCACGACCGGCGGGAGTTGCTGGGGCATTTCACCGTGCATGACATCGTTTTCAAAGTGGTGGGCGTTGGCAGCGTCGGCACGCGCTGCATGGTCGTGCTCAACGTGGATCACATGGGCAAGCCATTGTTCCTGCAACTCAAGGAGGCGCGGCCCTCGGTGATCTCTCAGTACTACAAGTCGCCGGCCATCAAGCACGAGGGTGAACGCGTCGTGCAAGGGCAGCGCATGCTGCAAGCCGCGAGCGATATCTTTCTCGGATGGGCGACGGGGCCGTTAGGGCGCCATTTTTACTTCCGGCAACTGCGCGATATGAAACTGTCGGCGAACATCGAACTGTTCGACACCGACCTGCTGGAAGGTTACGCGAAACTCTGCGGCTGGATCATGGCGCGCGCGCATGCCAAGGCGAGCGGCCAGGCGATCGAAGTCAGCGCCTATATCGGCCGTGGCGATCAGTTCGCGGAATCGCTCGCCGCCTATGCCGCCAGCTACGCGGATCAGGTGGAGCGTGATTATGACGCTTTCTTGAAGGCTTGCCGCAGCGGCGAGCTGGAGGCGCGCACGGACGAAGACATGGCGGCGGACTTCCGCGTGTAACAGTGAGGTCGACGTGCGGGCTGCGTGTCCGCGGGTGTGCCGCGCGTGAAGGGTGCTCAGTTCAGCCGTCGACCCGCGCTTCACGCAGCGTCACGAAGCGCAGGCGCTGGCGGCGCGCCGCGTCGATCACGCGCGGCAGGACGGCGAGTATCAGCGGTTTGCCCTCGATGGTGAGCGCGGCATTGCCGTCGTGCAGCAGCAGGATGTCGCGCGGGGCAAGGCCGGTGAGCAGCCGATGCGCGACCACTTGCGGATCGCGCTCGCGCGTGTCATAGCCGCGCCGCGTCCATGCCGCGAGCCGCAAATCGAGTTTGCCCAGCACCGGTTCGAGAAAGATGTTGCGCAATCCCGCCGGGGCGCGGAAGAACATCGGCCGCTCGCCGCTCAATGCTTCGAGCGTGCGCTGTGCTGTGTCGATCTCGCGTGTGAGCGCGCCCGGAAACGTGATCGAAAACGTGTGCACGTGAACCTGCGAATGATTTTCCAGCGCATGCCCGCGTGCGACGATGTCGCGTGCGAGCTCCGGATAGCGCTGCGCCTTCGCGCCGATGCAGAAGAAGGTGGCGCGCACGTTGAAGGCGTCGAGCAGGTCCAGCACCTGCGGCGTGACGACGGGATCGGGACCGTCGTCGATGGTCAGGGCGATCGCGTCTGCGTTGCGCGCGTCAACGGGCAGGCGCGTCCAGTTCGGGCCCAGCAGCGAGGTGCGCGGCAACAGCCCGGCCACCGTGAAAATAGCGTGATTCGCAAAGATCGCGGCGAGCCACCACGGCCACGCGGCGGGCGCCAGCAGCCATCCGACCACCACGAATACGTGCCATGCGGCGGTGGCGGTGAGCATCGCGGGATAGCCGGTGCGTGGCCAGCGGCGCCGGGGTGTGGCCTCATCGCCTTGCGGCGGCGTGAAGAGTTCGTTCATAAAGCGTGCTTCCTGTCTTCCTTCCTCCGTCCCGGGAAGGACCTGAATCGCGCGCGTGACGCGCAACGGCAAACGATACCATTGATGCGCGGTTCGGCGCGGACGCGGACAGGAACGGCAAATATTGAAAGCACGTTGAAAGGCACGATGCCCTCGCGACGGCCGCGCCGTTCATTTGTGATGGGCGATCCGCTGTTGTATGGTGCTAGGGCCAAAAACGGAGCGGGAGGGGCGTTGTGACAGAAGCGGGAATCAGGAAGGTCGCGCTGGTGACGGGCGCGGGCAGCGGCATCGGCCGGGCCTGCGCGCTCAAGATGCTGGAACACGGCTATAGCGTCGTGCTCGCCGGCCGTCGCCAGGCGCCGCTCGACGCCGTGGTCGACGAAGCGCGGCAACTGCGTGGCGACGCGCTTGCCGTGGCCTGCGACGTGACGGACGCCGGCAGCGTCGCCGCGTTGTTCGACACGATTCGCGCGCGGCGCGGCCGCCTCGACGTGCTGTTCAATAACGCGGGCCGCAACGGCTCGCCGGTGGATATCGACGAACTCGATATCGATGAATGGCGCTCGGTGGTCGACACCAATCTCACCGGCGTGTTTCTTTGCACGCGTGCCGCCTTCGGTCTGATGAAAACGCAGACGCCGCGGGGCGGCCGCATCATCAACAATGGCTCGATTTCCGCGCATGCGCCGCGGCCGAACAGCATCGCTTACACGGCGACCAAGCACGCGATTACCGGCATCACGAAAGCGGTTTCGCTCGACGGCCGCAAATACGACATCGTGTGCGGGCAGATCGACATCGGCAATGCCGCGACTGAGATGGCCGAGCGGATGGCGCGCGGCGTGCCGCAGGCGAACGGCGAAATCGCGGTCGAGCCGTTGATGGACGTGCAGCACGTCGCCGACGCGGTGCTGCATATGGCCGAATTGCCGCTGTCGGCGAACGTGCAGTTCATGACCATCATGGCGAGCAAGATGCCGTTCGTCGGCAGGGGTTGAGGGCCGCGCCAGGCGCCAATGGCGTGAGCGGGTGGAAAGAAGGGGGCGCGCAGAATGTGAATCGAAGGCACGGTTCATCTCGCGAGTCGATGTCGAACCGCCGCCGCGCGCATCGCGGAAGATCAACTTATACTGGACGCTTCCCGCCCATTGGAAAAAGCGATTCGCCGTGCCCCGCGCCATACCGAGCGACGACCCGCAGCCAGTGCCGCCCGTGCAGCCCGACCTCGACGATTGTTGTCATAGCGGCTGCAATCCGTGTGTCTTCGATCTCTACGATGAAGCGCTCGAGCGCTATCAGTCAGCGCTCGCCGAATGGCAAGCGCGGCAAGCTGCGCTGAAGGCGCAAGAGGCGCAAGAGGCGCAAGAGGCACGAACTGCGCAAAAGGCGCACGCACGGCAGAGCAAACCGCGCAGGCGCCGCTAAACGGCGTTTCAGGTTTGACGCCAAGGCCGCAGCCATACCCTGTTCCCGTCATGACCGACCTTCAGTCCGCACCCATCGAACCCTTCAACGAAGCGCACACGCTGGACGACCTGCATGCCTTCGTGCAGCGCTTTCCGCGTCTGTTCGTGCTGACCGGCGCGGGCATCAGCACCGACTCCGGCATTCCGGGCTACCGCGACGACAACGGCGAATGGAAACGTTCGCCGCCGATCACGCTGCAGGAATTTCTCGGCACGGCCGCGATGCGCCGGCGCTATTGGGCACGCAGCATGGTCGGCTGGCCGGTGGTGGCCGACGCGCAGCCGAATGCCGCGCATACCGCATTGGCCCGGCTGGAGACGGCGGGCCACGTGCCCACGCTCGTCACGCAGAATGTCGACGGTTTGCATCAGCGGGCGGGCAGCCGCGAAGTGATCGAACTGCATGGCGGCATCGACGGCGTGACGTGTCTGGATTGCGGGATGCAGCATTCGCGCGCGTCGATCCAGCAGACGCTCGAGGCCGACAACCCCGCGTTGCTGAACGTCACCGCCGAAACCGCCGCCGACGGCGACGCACATCTGGAATGGCACGATCTCGACGCTTTCCGCATCCCGTCGTGCACGAACTGCGGCGGTTTGCTGAAGCCCGCGGTGGTGTTCTTCGGCGAAAGCGTGCCGCGCGAGCGTGTCGAAGCGGCTTCGCACGCGCTCGACGCAGCGGACGCGGTGCTGGTGGTCGGCTCGTCGCTGATGGTCTATTCGGGCTACCGCTTCTGCGTGTGGGCGCAGAAGCAGAACAAGCCGATCGTCGCGATCAATCTGGGGCGCACGCGCGCCGATCCGCTGCTGTCGCTGAAAATCGCCGCGTCCTGCGCCGACACGCTGACCGCGCTGGCGAGCCGTCTCGCACTGGACTGAGCGGACGACCGAGTCAGGCGCGGCCCGCGTAAATCGCCGATAATCGCATTCCCACCCGGCGCCGCTCTCACGAAGAGCAACCGCCACGCAAAAGGAACGCCGATGTTGACGACGATCGAACAGCTCGAAGCAATCTACGGTCAGCCCCACGGACGCGCCGTACGCGTGCGCACCGCCCTGTACTTAAACTAAGTGAACATGACTGATTTCCATCCGGCGCTGCGGCAACACTCGCCATCCGCCGAACGCAATCGCGAACCGATCCTTGCTGTGTTGCGCGAGGTGTTGCCGGCCACTGGCCGCGTGCTGGAGATCGCGAGCGGCACGGGCCAGCACGCTGTCTGCTTTGCCCGCGCGTTGCCCGGGCTCGACTGGCAACCGAGCGATCCCGATGCGGATGCGCGTGCGTCGATTGCTGCGTGGATCGCGCACGAAGGGTTGGCGAACGTGCACGCGCCGCTCGCGCTCGATGTGCATCAGCCGGATTGGGGCGTACAAACGCTGGATACGCTGGCTCAGCTCGACGCCGTGGTTTGTATCAACATGATTCACATCTCGCCGTGGAGCGCGGCGCAAGCGCTGTTCGCCGGAGCGAGCCGCCGGCTGGCCGAGGGCGGTGTACTGTATCTGTACGGCCCTTACAAGCGTGGCGGCGCGCATACCTCGCCGAGCAACGATGCGTTCGATCAGCAATTGCGCAGCCGCGACCCCGCGTGGGGCGTGCGCGATATGGAGGCCGTGGTGGCGTTGGGCGCATCGGTTGGACTCGCGTGCGAGGAGCCGATCGCGATGCCGGCCAACAATTTCAGTCTGGTTTTCAGGAAACGCCTGGGCGCGGCGAAGGTCTGACAGACGTTCGGTTACGCGCGGTGCCGGCGTGGCACCGCGCGGTGCGTGATGCGGTGCATGACGCAGTGCGCAATGTAATGCGCAATGTGGTGAGACGCGATGCGTCATGACACGCATCGCCAGGCGCCGCACGAAGTTTCGTGAGGTCCGCACGCAGTGGCAAGCCCGCTCGCCGAGCGTCAATGCGCGCCAACGAGCGGCAAGCCGGCATTTCTTTTATCCTTTCACCCTCGACGTCCCGCCGACGTTCTTTCCGGCGCGGCGCCTCGACATTTTTTGGACTCTGGAGAATTCACATGGGCAAACAGGCAATCGGCGTGGTGGGGCTGGCGGTCATGGGCCGCAATCTGGCGCTCAACATCGAAAGCCGCGGCCACGCGGTGTCGGTGTACAACCGCAGCCGCGAGAAAACCGACGAACTCATCGCCGAATATCCGGACAAGAAGCTGGTGCCGGCCTTCACGCTGGAAGAGTTCGTGGAGTCGCTGGAAAAACCGCGCCGCATTCTGCTGATGGTCAAGGCAGGCGAGGGCACCGACGCCACGATCAATCAGCTCAAACCGCTGCTGGAAAAAGGCGACATCCTGATCGACGGCGGCAACACGCATTTCACCGACACCATCCGCCGCAATCAGGATCTCGCGAAGTCCGGCCTGCATTTCATCGGCACGGGCGTGTCGGGCGGCGAAGAGGGCGCATTGAAGGGCCCCTCGATCATGCCGGGCGGCCAGCGCGACGCCTATGACCTGGTCGCGCCGATCCTCACCGAAATCGCCGCCAAGGCGCCGGACGGCGAGCCGTGCGTCGCCTACATGGGACCGGACGGCGCGGGTCACTTCGTGAAAATGGTGCACAACGGCATCGAATACGGCGACATGCAGCTGATCGCCGAGAGCTACGCGGTGCTCAAGCAGGTCGTCGGTCTGTCGAACGATGAGCTGGCCAAGGTCTACACCGAATGGAACGAGGGCGAGCTCGACAGCTACCTGATCGAAATCACCTCGAAGATTTTCGGCAAGAAAGACGAGGAAACCGGCAAGGATCTGGTCGACGTGATCCTCGACCGCGCGGCGCAGAAGGGCACGGGCAAGTGGACCAGCCAGAACGCACTCGACCTCGGCGCGCCGCTGCCGCTGATTACGGAAGCCGTGTTCGCGCGTGTGTTGTCGTCGTTGAAGACGCAACGCGTAGCCGCGAGCAAGGTGCTGGAAGGGCCGGCCGCGAGGCCGCTCGGCGCCGAGCGTGATGCGTTCATCGAATCGGTGCGCCGTGCGCTGTACTTCAGCAAGGTGATTTCGTACGCACAAGGTTTCGCGCAATTGCGCGCGGCCTCGGAAGAGTACAAGTGGGATCTGGACTACGGTACGATCGCGAAGATTTTCCGCGCCGGCTGTATCATCCGCGCCCGCTTCCTGCAGAAGATCACCGACGCCTATACGAAAGACAAGGCAATCGCCAATCTGCTGCTCGATCCGTACTTCCGCGACATCGCGAAGAACTATCAGTCCGCGTTGCGCGAGGTGGTGATCGCCGCCATCAATGCGGGCGTGCCGGTGCCGGCATTCGCGTCGGCAGTGGCGTATTTCGACGCGTATCGGTCGGAACGCCTGCCGGCGAACCTGGTGCAGGCTCAGCGCGATTTCTTCGGCGCGCATACGTTCGAGCGCATCGACAAGCCGGGCAGCTTCCACGCGAACTGGAGCTGAGCGTTTGAATCGTGGCCCGGCGCGCGTATGCCGTAAGGCGCGCCGGGTTGCGCGAGCGATCGAAATCGAGATGGACCATTATTGCCTATAGCTATCGGACAGATAGCGGCGCGGCACACCGTGCCGCCTACTATTGCGAAATTCGGAATAGAGTTTCGTCGTTTTAGGGGTTTCCCCTAGATGTCGACGCTCCTAAACTTCTACTTAAGCGCTACGGGACAACGAGCCCAAAGCGCACTAATACAAGTTCTGGAGGTTTACATCATGAAGACTCTTATCTCTGCAGTTGTCGTCGCCGCCGCTCTGGTCGCTCCCGTCGCCTCGTTTGCTCAATCGAACCAGCCGCTTACCCGCGCTGAAGTGCGCGCTCAACTGGTGCAGCTCGAAAAGGCGGGTTACAACCCGATCGGCGATCATGTCGACTACCCGGCTAACCTGCAGGCCGCGCAAGCACGCGTCGATGCACAGAACGGCACCGCTCAAGCTGTGAACAGCGGCTATGGCGCACCGATCGCCGGCACCTCGCAGTCTGGCCGTCCGGTGATCGGCAATGACCGCAACTCGGTCTACTTCGGCAACTGATTCGCGCCGAAACTGATGGAAATGCCGCCTCGCTGACTGGCGGCGGGTAACAAAAAAACGCCGCCCGGATTGCCGGGCGGCGTTTCGTCGTTTACGGCGCTGCTTAGCCGTCAGATCGATCTCAAGGTGCGTTCAAGGCGCTTCCGGACGAAAATCAACGGTTCGGCAAATGCGGAATCCCTTCGTTGCTGGTCAGGTTGAGCTGATGAATCTGCCGATGCGCCTTGTTCAGATGCGCCTGCGCGGCCACGCGTTGCGCTTCCAGTTGCGAGACCTCCTTGCGCACCTGATGCTGCCGGTTCGATACCGTTTGTTCCTGCGCGCCGCGCCGCTGCAGGTCCGTGCGCAGCCGTTCGGCCTGCGCCTCGGAGCGCGCGATCAGGCGCGCAAGCTGTTCGTTTTGCGCCTCGAGTTGCGCGCGGCGCGTTTCGCCTTCCGAGAGCCGGGTCGCCTGTTCCTCGAAGTGATGGAAGGCCGCTTCCGCGGCTTCCAGGTCGGCGGCCTTGAGCGCGCGCCACAGCGAGCCGTCCTGATACAGCGCGACGTAGTACGCCAGGTCCTTCGCGTGGAACAGCAGGCTGACCGAATAGGCGAAGCTGCGGAACACGCGGAACGGCGTCAGCGCTTCTTCTCCGGCCAGCCATTCGATTTCGGCGGTGTCGGCCATCTGCACGCCGCGCGCGCTAACCTGCGAGGGCACCACCGGCACCGGCCGTAAGGTCGTCACCGGCCGCGCCGGCTCAGCGGCTGGCGCGGTCGATGCACCGGCGGCAACGGGCGTGACGCCGGCCGCCGCGCTCAGCGCTGCTTCCTCGCCGTCGTCGGGCGCTATGGGATCGGCGGCGTTCTCTCGCGCGATCTGCACGAGATGCGATGGGCCTGCCAGCACGCTGCGGCGGTTCAGGAGACTTTTCACGGCGGTTCCTCCGGTGGACTCACCCGAAACCTTCGGACAGCGCCGACAATCAGGCATGCCGGACAATCTGGCGGTTCGGGCGGTGAGCGAAAAGTGGCGGACCGGCGGCGCTAGCGTCTGAGCACCGGGGTGCGCGGCAGTGCGGATGCGTTTGCGCGAGCGCGGCTTTAGTGCAAGGTGCGATGCCGGCGGCCTATTTCATCGAATAGTGCACGGCTGGGTTCGAGGGCAAGCAACCAGGATTCGTCGTAACCGCTGAGATTGTCGAGCGCCTCGCGCAGCCGTTCGATCGCCAGCGCCGGAATCTCGACGCTGGCTTCGACGCCGCTCGACAATCCCGCGATGCTGGCCAGCTGGACCAGCGCGTCGGCGGCTTCGGCCACGTCCGCCGCGAAAACCAGATGCGTGTTCAGCAACTCGACCAGACCGGGCGACGCCGCAACATCGTCGACGTTGAGTTGCACGGCCAGAAACGTGGCTTTGTTCATCCTCAACTCCTCGCGGGATCCAGGCGTTTGCGTACGGTGCGTTGCGGCAGCATGACTGAGTATAGGCGAGGGTTGAAACGATTCAATAATCACACGAATGCGCTCGCATGGCCGGGCGGCGGCGGTCGTGCCTGTCGCAACACCTATAATGGGGTCGGTCGAAACGTGTGACTCCGCCGGGCCGGGCGGTTCGGTATGCGGCACGGATAACGCGCCGGCAGCGACGGCTTCTCAACCCACTATTCACCATGAAGATCATCCGCAGCAGGAGCTTCACCGCGACGCGTCCGTGGGGCGCGCTCGATATCGCCAACATGGGCGGCATCACGACGCGCCTGCATTGGACCGATCAGCCGTACAAGTGGCACGTCAACGACGGCGAGGAAGTGTTTGCCGTGCTGGATGGCCGCGTGGAGATGCGCTATCGCGAGGGCGGCGTCGAACAGTCGGCGATTCTGGAAACGGGCGACGTGTTCTACGCGTCGGTGGGCACCGAACATGTGGCGCATCCGATCGGTGTGGCGCGCATACATGTGGCGCATCCGATCGGTGTGGCGCGCATTCTGGTGGTCGAGGCCGACGGCAGTGTCTGACGGTTCGCAGGCCTTGGCCTGTGCCCGCGCTGAGGATTTTGCCGACGCGCACGGCGTCATAATGGATACGTGTACGCGCCGTGGCGCCCGTACCGGCGGCATGACGAATGCTTGGGGCTGATTGAATCCGATTGAATCAACGTGTCGAGGAAAATCACATGACCAGACAATGGCAATTCACGGCGACCCGGTTGCTGATCTCGGCGACGCTCGGCGTGATGTTCAGCGGTTGTACGTCGATGCCATGGGAAAGCACGCCGTTCTACAGCAGCGCGCCGTCTCGCCCGACTACCCTTGCCACGGTCCCTGTGCCGGCCGGTTACTACCGCGCCAATCCGGGCGACACGCTGGCGGGCATCGCGTCGGCGTACGGCCGCAGGCCGCAGGAGATTGCGGCATGGAACGGCCTCGCAGCGAATGCGGCGGTCAGCCCGGGGCAGGTGCTGCGGGTGGCGCCGCCGATGGCGTCGGGTAGTGTGGTCACGCCGCCGGCCAATGTGGCCGGCCCGAATGGCCTGGCCACGACACCTGGCGTGCCGGGCGTTGCGCAGCAAGGCGTGCTGCTGTGGCCGTTGCGGGGTCCTGTGCTGAGGGCGTTTGCGCCGGGCAAATCGAACGGCATCGTGATTGGCGGCCACGCGGGCGACCCGGTCAAGGCGGCCGCGACCGGCCGGGTTGTCTACGCGGGCACGGGTATCGAGGCATACGGTCCGCTCATCATCATCAAGCACGACGACTCGCTGATTACTGCCTATGGGCAGAACAGCACGCTGCTGGTCAAGGAAGGCGACGCTGTCGCGCAAGGGCAGACCATCGGCGAAGTCGGCGTGGATAGCCGGGGCGTGGCGTCGATCCAGTTCGAGGTCCGCCAGAACGGCCAGCCGGTCGACCCGCTTGCGTGGCTGCCGAAGTCAGGTGGATGAGTCAGGCGGCATGAGCCGGGTGGATAAGCCAGGTGGATAAGCCGGGCTGATGAGTCGGGCTGATGAGTCGGGCTGATGAGTCGGGCGGCATGAGCCGGGGACGGGCGCAAACACCGCGCGTCGCCTGTTAGCCCGATTCCCAGCGCAGCGTTGACTAATTGAATACACTGTGTGGCTCGGCAGTTGGCGCCGCGACCGTCCATCGAAGCCGATGACGCAGTGCGCGGGCCGCCCATCGCAGGCTGTCATGCATTGACACTAACAGGGACACACAAGGCTCTCACCATGATCGATTTGCGCAGCGATACCGTAACCCGTCCGACCGCGGCCATGCTCGCGGCGATGTCGGCCGCCGAAGTGGGCGACGACGTCTGGGGCGACGACCCCACCGTGCTGCGTCTGCAGGCAACGGTCGCGGAGCGTGCCGGCAAGGAGGCCGGCCTGTTCTTCCCGAGCGGCACGCAAAGCAATCTGGCGGCATTGATGGCGCATTGCGCGCGCGGCGACGAATACATCGTCGGCCAGTTGGCGCATACCTATAAGTACGAAGGCGGCGGCGCGGCGGTGCTCGGCAGCATTCAGCCGCAGCCGCTCGAAAATGCCGCCGACGGTTCGATCCCGCTCGAGAAGATCGCCGCCGCGATCAAGCCGATCGACAACCACTTCGCGCGCACGCGGCTGCTGGCGCTGGAAAACACCATCGGCGGCAAGGTGCTGCCGGCGGGTTACGTCGACGAGGCGGTGCAGTTGGCGCGCCGGCATGGCTTGTCGGCTCACCTCGACGGCGCGCGGGTCTACAACGCGGCGGTCGCATCGGGCAAGCCGGTCGCGGCGCTGTGCGAGCCGTTCGATTCGATCTCGATCTGTTTTTCGAAGGGCCTGGGTGCGCCGGTCGGCTCGGTGTTGGTCGGCAGCCAGGCGCTGATCGACGTGGCGCATCGCTGGCGCAAGGTGCTGGGCGGCGGGATGCGCCAGGCCGGCGTGCTGGCGGCGGCATGCCTGTACGCGCTGGATCACAACGTCGAACGTCTCGCCGACGATCACGCGAACGCCGCGCATCTGGCGGCCGGTCTGGAGGCGATCGACCAGGTCAAGGTGCAGTCGATCGCGACCAACATGGTGTTCGCGCACTTTCCGCAGCAGCATTGCGCGCCGCTCGAAGCGTGGCTCAAGGAGCGCGGCATCCTCACGCAGATGCTGTATGCGTCGCGATTCGTCACGCACAAGGATGTGTCGCGTGCGGATATCGATACGTTTATCGCTGCGGTGAAGGGGTATTTCGCCGCGCATTGATCGATCGGGATAGCGGGCGCACTGCCACAGCAGTGCGCCCGTTTTGTTTATTCCGCCGACGCTTTCGCGTGCACGCCCGCGCGATGCGAAGGGGCGAACAGCCGCAGTCCGCTCGCAAGGCTCGCCGCGCCGGCAAAGAAGGCGCCGGCGCTGAGCGCGAGTGTGGGCCCGTGCCGGCCGGCAATGCCGAAGCTCAGCGCGACCAGTGCAGCGCCGGTGGTCTGCCCGAGCAGCCGGGCCGTCGCGACGATGCCGCTGGCGCCGCCGCTGCGCTCCGGCGGCGCGCTCGCCATCAAGGCTTTCAGGTTGGGCGACTGGAAGAAGCCGAAGCCCGCGCCGCAAATCGCCATCCGGATGCCGATGTCGAGCACATGCGGATGCACCGGCAACAACGCCAGCGACGCCATCCCCGCCGACATCACCGCAAGGCCGACCGCGCCGAGCAGCCCCGGCGGATAGCGGTCGGACAGGCTGCCCGCCAGCGGCGCGGCCAGCGCGACCACCACGGGCCACGGTGTCATCAGAAAGCCGGTTTCGACCTGGCTGCGATGCAGCACATCCTCGAAGTAGAAAGGCAGCGACACGAACGCCAGCCCTTGCGCGGCGAACGAGCACACCGCGGTCACCGCCGACAATGCAAAAACAGGCCGCCTGAACAGATCGACCGGCAGCATCGGCGCGGGGTGACCGGCTTCACGGCGAATCAGCAACACGCCGAACAGCACGGCGATCGCCGCCGCGCTCAGCACCCATTGCGTCGAGGCGCGCTGGGCCGCTTCGCCGAGTGCGAAGATCAGCGCGGCAAAGGTGATCACGTTGAGGAGTGCGGCGATCGGGTCGAAGTTGTGCCTGCCGCGTCCGGTGTGCGGCAGCGCGGGCCACGCGAAGGTCAGCGCCAGCAGACCGAGCGGCACGTTGACCGCGAACAGCCACGGCCATGCGGCAACGGACAGAATCAGCGAGGCCACCGTCGGCCCGACCGCGAACGACACGCCGACGATCAACGCGTTAGTGCCGAGGCCGCGTCCGAGCCGATGCGGCGGGTACAGATAGCGGATCAGCGCCGTGTTGACGCTCATGATCGCGCTCGCGCCGAGACCTTGCAGTACGCGCGCGGCGGCCAGCATCGGCAGCGTCGACGCGAGCGAGCACGCCAGCGACGCCAGCGTGAACAGCGCAATGCCGCCGATATAAATCCGGCGATGCCCGACGATGTCGCCGAGCGCGGCGAGCGGCAGCAGGGTCGCGACCATCGCCAGCTGGTAGGCGTTGATGATCCATACCGACGCCGCCGGCGCGGCGTGCAGATCCGCGGCGATCGCGGGCAGGGCGGTGTTGGCGATTGCGGTATCGAGCGTGGCGAGTGCGACCGCGAGCATGATCGCGGCCATCGCGCGGCGGTTGGCGGCGGTCATCGGGCCGTCCGCGGGAAAGGGCTGGGCGGTCGTGGCGCTGGGTTTGTCGGACAAGGCGTGGCTCGTCGGGTTACGCATGCCGCAGCGCCGGGCGCGCTGGCGGGACAGCGCGGCTGGGTAGCGGCAGGGTTGGGTGGCGAAGCGCGCGGGGCCTGAGTCGGGCGGCCAAGGTTGCATGCGCGGCGAATGAAGCGATTGTTACAGAGACGTGGAAATCGTGCTGGGAGGCCGGCAAGGCGGGGCCGCGGGTTGGAGGTCCATGATGCAACTAACGGTCAAGTCCGCACAGCATCTTCAAATCGGCGCGGCGGTGCCATGTCGCATATCGTTTCCACATAACAGTTCAGCAGACGGCGCGCGGCGATTTGATCACGCGTCAAACCGGTCAACGCATTCATCGGCACGTCACAGGTCGAAAAAGATAATCGTGTTGCCTTTCCCATTCAGTCGGCTTTCACGGTCTGCCACGGCGTGCCTGTTTTGCGGGCCGATGCACGCGTGCGGTGCCGCGTACGGGCCGCGCCTGCACCGCGCACGTGCGCAAGACCCGCGATACGGCGCGTGTCGGCGGGCATGGCATGTGCGTGAGCACCCGCTCGCGCTCCCCGGTGTGCGCGCGCCGTAAAATGTCGTACTCTGTTTGTTAACCCGCCTGACCGGCACGCGCCTCCCGTCCGTCACCTATGCGGTTCGCGTATGTCGCGTCGTTTTTTCCCGGAGGCTTCGATGACAGCCGTCGATCTGGAATTCGACCAGCTCAACAGTACCGTCGACGCGCTACGGCGCTCAATTTCCAATCGCATGATGTACGGCGTCGGCAAGGACGCCGTCACCGCCCATCCCCATGACTGGCTGCACGCGGCCGCGCTTGCCGTGCGCGACCGGCTGGTCGCGCGCTGGATGAAGACCACGCGTCTGCAGTACGAACAGGACGTCAAACGCGTCTACTACCTGTCGATGGAATTCCTGATCGGCCGCACGTTTACGAACGCGTTGCTGGCGCTCGGCATCCACGATCAGGTGAAGGAGGCGCTCGCGGATCTCGGCGTCGACATGGAAACGCTGGTCAATATCGAGCCGGACGCGGCCCTCGGCAACGGTGGTCTCGGCCGGCTCGCGGCCTGTTTTCTCGATTCGATGGCGACGCTCGGCATTCCGGGTTTCGGCTATGGCATCCGTTACGAGTACGGCATGTTCCGCCAGGAGATCGTCGACGGCGAGCAGGTCGAGGCGCCGGATTACTGGTTGCGCGCGGGCAATCCGTGGGAGTTTCCGCGGCCTGAGATCAAATACATGGTGCACTTCGGCGGACGCACGGTGCAGCGCGGCGAGCATGTCGAGTGGATCGATACCGAACATGTCAACGCCACGGCTTACGACACGGTGATTCCTGGTTATGCGACCAGTGCGACGAACACGCTGCGCCTGTGGTCCGCGCGCGCGACCGAAGAACTCGACCTCGGCGCATTCAACCGTGGCGATTATCGCAACGCGGTCGACACCAAGAACATGTCCGAGAACGTGTCGCGGCTGCTGTATCCGGACGATTCGACGCCGGCCGGCCGCGAGCTGAGGCTGCGTCAGGAATACTTCTTCGTTTCAGCGACGATGCAGGATCTGATTCGCCGCTATCAGCGCACGCACAGCACGTTCGGGCGCTTCTCCGAAAAGGTCGCGGTGCATCTGAACGATACGCACCCGGTGCTGGCGATTCCTGAACTGATGCGTTTGCTGGTGGACGTTCATCATCAGCCGTGGGACAAGGCATGGCAGCACGTCACGAAGATCTTCTCGTACACGAACCACACCTTGATGCCCGAAGCGCTCGAAACGTGGGACGTCGAGATGCTCGCGCGGCTTCTGCCGCGGCATCTGGAGATCATCTTCGAGATCAATGCGGGCTTTCTCAAGCATGTCAGCGAGCATTCGGGGCATGACGGCGAAATGATCCGCCGCATTTCGCTGGTCGACGAATATGGCCAGCGGCGCGTGCGGATGGCGTATCTGGCGATCGTGGCGAGTCACAAGGTGAATGGCGTGTCGAAGCTGCATTCGCAGTTGATGACGCGTAATATTTTCGCCGACTTCGCGCGTATCTACCCAGACCGTTTCACCAACGTCACCAACGGCATCACGCCGCGGCGCTGGCTGGCGCAGGCGAGTCCGTCGCTGTCGTCGCTGATCGATCAGCAGATCGGCACGCAGTGGCGCAGCAATCTGTTCGAGCTGGAACAACTGCGCAGCCTGCGCAACGACAGCGCGTTCATCGACGCGTTTCGTGAAGCGAAGCGGCAGAACAAACTGCGGCTCGTGCAACGGCTCGCGCATCACACCAAACTGCGCTTCGATCCCGATGCGTTGTTCGACCTTCAGGTCAAACGCATTCACGAATACAAACGCCAGTTGCTGAACGTGCTGCACGTGATCGTGCGCTACAACCAGATTCGCGCGAATCCGGAGCGCGATTGGGTGCCGCGCGTGGTGATGTTCGCCGGCAAGGCCGCGTCCGCGTATCGCATGGCGAAGACGATCATCAAGCTGATCGGCGACGTCAGCGAGAAGGTCAACCACGATCCGTTGATCGGCGATCGTCTCAAGGTGGTGTTCGTGCCGAACTACGGCGTCAGCGTGGCCGAGTTGATCATTCCGGCGGCCGACCTGTCCGAGCAGATTTCAATGGCCGGCACCGAAGCGTCAGGCACCGGCAATATGAAGCTCGCGCTGAACGGTGCGTTGACGATCGGCACGATGGACGGCGCCAACATCGAAATCTGCGACGCAGTGGGGCGCGAGAACATTTTCATCTTCGGCCATACCGCTGACGAAGTGGACAGCCTGCGCGCCACCGGCTACCGGCCGCGGCAAGTGTACGAGGAGAATCCGGAGCTGCGCATGGCGCTCGACCAGATTCGCACGGGTTACTTCTCGCCGGACGATCCGTTGCGCTTCTCGGACATTTTTCACACGCTGGTGGATTGGGGCGATCACTATATGGTGCTCGCCGATTTCGCCGCGTTTGCGAAAGCGCAGGACGAGGTGGATGCGCGCTTCGTCGACAAGCGCGCGTGGGCGGAGAGTGCGATCGAGAACGTCGCGGGGATGGGGCAGTTTTCGTCGGATCGCACTATCGGCGAATATGCGCGCAACATCTGGCACGTGAATCCGCTCAGTATGGAGTGACGCGAGTACGTTTGCTTGTGACGCCGGCTTAAACGAAAAAGGCCGTGCGAAATTTTTCGCACGGCCTTTCTTTATCGACCGATGCATATCACGGGGCGAATCCTTCGCTCTCCTTCGCGGCATACAAACCGAACTGCCCACGCGGGAAATCGAACAGCACGTCGATGTTCTGCATCGCCATCAAACCGACCACGATGCGGTTCGCGTCCGGCTTCGCCTTGACGATCGTGACTTGTGCCTTCTCGTAACGATGCACCCACGGGCCGCTGCCGATGGCCGTCTCGTAGTTGCCCTGATCGAGCACATTGCCGACATCGCCGTCACCGGTCCAATTGGGTGCCTTGTCCATTTCGAGGCGGATCATGCCGGTGCTGCCGGTTGCGAACACCAACGGCGCGCAGAAGGTCATCTTGCCGCCCACATTCACACAGCCTCGCGGCCATTGCGCTGTTCCGTCTTCCGCCACTGTCATCGGCACCATCGTGTAGTCCTTGGTGATGCTGCTCGAGGGGCTCAACACCATGTACGGCTTCGCGAAATTCGAGTGCACCAGATAGCGTTGGCCGATGTTGCCGGGCAACGCGCGCAAAGGTTGCGTGCAGCAGCTATCGCCCGGTTGCGCGGCGCCGACGCCGACGATGCCGGAAAACGCCCAGCCGAATTCACCGGTGTAGCCGTCCATTCCCACACAGCGCCGTGCGTTCGGCAGACAGCGTATGACGTCTACCGCTTGCGCGGCGATCGGCGTCGGGGTGGTGCCGGCGAGGCTGAACGGCACCTTGACGGCCGGGCCGAGAATCTCCACGCCGTTCGCGAACGACAACGACGTCACGCCGCCGGCGCTTGCATAGCCCGAACCGGGCAGTACCGACTTCAACACCCGCGCGCCTTGCGTTCCCGTGTCGAGCGCCATGTAAAGCGGCTTGCCGTCGAGCTGGACTGGCAGGCCGAGGCGCGCGTGATCTTCGTCGGCCCGCTCCACGTGCAGCGGAATCAGCAGACCGTCGTTGCCGCCGTTGATCAACGCGGCTTTGGGCGCCGGCGGCGTGGGGGTGGGGAAGGTGACGGCACAGCCGGTCAGCGCGGCGAGCGCGCCGGCCGCGACCAGCGCCGCTGCCGTTGAATGACGAAACTGAAAACGAAAATGCGGACGGACATACCGGCGTACGGCATCGAGAGACGACAGGAACATAGGATCACGCTTTGCAAAAAGGCGGGTCCCTGGCGAAGGCGATGCATGGTGAGCTGCGGCTTGGACAGCTCGAACAGCACTGACGGCAATCTCACTGGATTGCCGCAGCGTAGGCGGGGAAACCGGGACGCTTGCGGGGGCCTGCGGGAGGGAACACGCGATAACAGGAGCGGCGACTCTACACGCCCACCCGCGGGCAATTGCAAAGATGTGTAAAGATTTGGGCGGCCGCTAGCCAGTTGTCCGTGCAAGCATTGATCTAGGTCAATAGTCGCGCGGACGACGGATCACGGTCGCTTGCGCGCGGCCGAGCGTGGCGCGGTCGAGGGCGGTGGTCAGCAGGCCGATCACGTCGTCGAGGCTGCGCGAGGTGACTTCGACACGAAAGGTCACGCGCTCGTGTTGCTGGTCGACGGTCACGACGTAGAGGCGCAGATCGTCGCCGAGAGCCGTGTGCAATGCGCGCCGCCCATGTGCCGACGACGTGCCGGGCACGGTGACGTCGATGATGACGAGCGGAACGACGACATGCGTGCGGCGGGGAAGGCGCGATTCGCGCGGTGCACGCGAGACGGAGAATTCGGACGTTGCTACGGACGTGAGCATCATGATTGCGCCGATTCGGCGAGGCGGCGCGCGTTGTTGACACTCAACCACTCTAGCGACGCACGCCTCAACGACGCGCAAAAGCTGCCACACCGCGAATCAAATTTGTGTTAACGCGCAACGCCTGGCGTATTGCGGACGGCGGCTGCTCAGGCCTTGGGCGCCGCGGCGACCGTCTTTGCCTCGTGCACGGCTGCGGCGACGCGCTCGACGAACTCGCGATCGGTGCTCATGAGCGCTTCGCGCAGGCCATTCGCGGTCTGCACCATCAGACGATGCGTGATGTCCTGGGTCGCCCACGTGAGCCAGCCGACCACGATCAGCATCGTGCCGCAAACCAGGCCGGCCGGCGAGCGCAATATCCCGCCGGCAATAGCGCCGACGAGTCCGGCGAGCGAGATCGTGTAAGGCAGGATTTTGTTCTTCGGCACGGTCACGACTTGCACGTCGACGATGTCGCGCAGCGGAAAGACCTGGCCGGCCGATGAGAGTGCATTGCGCGTGACCGACACGCCGCGATCGTTGAAAGGGTTTTCCATCGGGTTCAATGCAAGCGGTAGCAAAGGGCGCAGCGTACCAGACTTTGATTGACTACTTCCGGCGCGTGCCTTTACGCAGTTTGCCAAAGCCCGAACCACTCGAAAGGCCGGTCTGCAACCGAGCGTCTATGAAAGTAAATTGAAAGAAATCGAGTCGATCCGATTCGCCCGCCAGCCTCGGCCGAGGATCCGACGACCCGGTGCGAGACGCGATCGACGCACGGCTCCTTTTTCTACCTTGGCCAGCCAGATCTGAAGAGCGTCGCTGGGTTTGCCCTACCGCAAGTGTAGGGGGGTCACCCATCCCAGGCTACCTCGCTCTTGTTCAGAATCCAGATACGGGCTGGTGTCACAACGTAACCGGCCCGCATTCGCAGTAGAGCATGACGCCCGGCGCGTATCGCGCAGGCTGACCCCTGGGACGGAGGTCATATGTTCAGTACCCGCGCTTATCGCAGCAGTGTTGCCGCGCTGCTGTTCCTGCTATTCGCAGTTCCCTCGTTCGGCCAGTCGTTCCGGGTGCAATGCCCGCCAACCACGCCGGCGCATCCGACGGCGCTGCCGCCCGGTACAGGGGAGCCCGCCTACACCGGGCCGTCCTACACCGGACAGACCTCGACGTCGACAGGCGTCATCAACGGCGCGATCAAGTGCCAGCAGATCTCGGGCGGTGACGGTTACGCCACGATGGCGAACGGCGTGCAGACTTACCTGTTCGCCTTCGGCCCGCTGTCCGGGCTCGCCGACATCAAGGCGGGTAATCCCGGCACCGAGTTCGCCTCGGTGTTCAACACCGTCGGCGATCCAAGGTCGGACCCGACCTACAACGGCGCGGTCGGCCTCGTGCCTGATCCGGATTCCGTGCCCCCAGGCCAGTTGACCGGCCACGTCGATCCACGACCCATCATGGATATCGGCGTGATGAACGGCAACGAGCCGGCGCCGATGATGGCGATCGACGAGGACGACGAGTTCTTCCTCACGCTGACCAACGTCGGGATGATCATGCGCCCCGACCTGTTCGAGCGGCACACGGTGCACTTCCACGGCTACCCGAACGCATCGTCGTTTTATGACGGCGTGCCGGACGCGTCGGTGGCGATCAACATCGGGGCGAGCTTCACGTACTACTATCTCGCGCCGGATGCAGGCACCTACTTCTGGCACTGCCACATCACGCCACCGGAACACTTGCAGATGGGCATGGTCGGCCAGATCTTCGTGCGGCCGCGGCAGAACCGCGTTCCCGCCGGCGCGTCGCTGTACAGCTCGCTGCAGAAGCAGCAACTGGATCTGCGCACGGCATGCGGCACCGACATTCTGTGCACGACGCCGCTGCCGCCTTCGAACGGCGTTCTCCACGTGAACAACAAGAGCGGTACGCCGACGCTGTACGCGTACAACGACGGCGACGGTTCGACCGCCTACGACGTCGAGTATCCCGTGCAGATACACGGCTTCGATCCGAACTTCCACTTCATCGGCATGACGTTCAATCCGGAGCCGTTCACCGACATGAAGGACAAGCTCTTCATGTTGAACGGACGCAGCTATCCGGACACCGTGAATCCGAACCCGCTGTCGACACAGGTCGCCGACGGTACACCGCATTTTTCGCAACCGCTGCCGACGCTGATCAACATTCCGGCCGGCGGCAAGGCGCTGCTGCGGATCTCGGACCTGGACGTCACCGAGTATCAGACGTTGGCCTCGCTTGGCATTCCGATGCACGTGATTGCTATCAACGCCCGCTTGCTGCGCGACATGTCAGGCAACGACCTGACCTACAACACGAACTCGATCACGTTGGGGGGCGGCGAATCCCTGGACCTGATCCTCGACGCCAGCGACACGACGAAATATAAGCCGGGTGCGATCTACTACCTGTACACGCCGAATCTCGATCACCTGGCTAACGACCAGGAGAACTTCGGCGGCTTGATGACCGAGGTTCACATCTGCAACGCCGTGAACCCGACCACGAAGTCCTGCACCTAGGAGAAGAGCCGTGGGACACATCACTCAAAACACATGGATCGCCACGCTCGCGCGTCTTGGGCGGTTTGCACGGTTCGGCGCGGCGATGCTCGCCACGCTCGTCTGCATGCACGCGCAAGCCGCCGCGCCTGGCATCACGGGGACGCACTTCGATCTGAGCGCCGAGGCAAACCGCATCACCCAGCCCGACGGCGCGAGCGTCTACTCGTGGGGCTATGGATGCCGCACGGCGCCGGCCGGCTTTTCGCCGTCCACGATCGCGGGCGCGAACTGTCCGAGCATGCAGATTCCCGGTCCGACGCTGATCGTCAAGCAGGGCGACGTCGTCACGGTCACGCTCACCAATAACCTGCCGGCGGCGGCGGGCAATACGTCGATCCTCTTCCCGGGATTCCAGGTCTGCGCCGCGGTGCTGAACGCCGATGGGACCTGTCCTGCCGCGCTCACCGGTTCGCCGGGATTGCTGACGCGCGAGGCCGCCCACGGCGCCACGGTGACGTATAGCTTCGTCGCGGCGACGCCTGGCACGCATGCTTACTACAGCGGCACGCAGGGCGATCTGCAGATCGAAATGGGTCTGTACGGTGCGATCATCGTTTTGCCGACTTCGTCGCCCGGCACGGTTGCGTTGCCGACGGGTTGCCGCGCGGTTGCGGCGACGCTGCCGGATGGGCAACCGGACTTCCGCAACGCCGGCGCGGCCTATAACCACAGCGCCGCCTGTTACGATCGTGAGTATCTTTTTCAGTTCTCCGAAATTGATCCGCGCATTCATACGCAAGTGGAACAGCAGGCGGCGAATGCGTGCACGGCGCCGAACGGCTGCATGACTGTCGAGACGGAGCCCTATCACCCGGCCTATTTCATGGTCAACGGCCGTTCGATGCCGGACGACATGGATCCGAACTACGCGGTGCAGTATCCGCATCAGCCCTACAACGGCAATCCGCACATGCACCCGGGTGAACTGGTGCTGTTGCGGATCATCGGCACCGGCCGCTGGCAGCATCCGTTCCACGAGCACGGCAATCACGTGCGGGTGCTGGCGCGCGATGGAAACATGATCCTGAGCAAGACCGACCCGACCAAGGTGGCCGGACCGCTGCTGTTCACGACGACCACGACGCCGGGCCTCACGATGGACGGAATTTTCTATTGGACGGGCAGAGGTCTGAACTGGGATGTCTACGGACACAAGCCCGGGGACCTGTACACCGATACCGATCCGAAATACGCGGCTTATCTCGGCAAGCCGGTCGTCTGCATCCCGGACGTGAACGGCTACTACACGGCCGACCCGCTTGCGCCGAATTACTACGAGTGGTGCGCCGATCATGGCAAGGCGCTCGAAGCGCATCCGTTCGGCAACGTGGGTAGCGGCGGGCCGGTCACCCTGCCGGACTCGCACGTGCTGACCAACGGCTTCTGGTATGGCGGCAGTCCTTATCTCGGGCCCGACGCGACCGTACGCGCCACTGCGCCCACCGGGACCACGCCGCCGAGCGGGACGGTCGTGAATCCACCCACGACAGAAGCAGGCTTCGCATTCATGTGGCACTCGCATAACGAGCGCGAGATCACCACGAACAACATCTTTCCAGGCGGAATGATGATGATGATGCTCGTCGATCCACAGGTTTTCCTGATTGACGAATCTAATTAGAGGCGGGGAGAAGCGCGATGAGAACCACTCAGTTTAAGGCGACCCTCTTCGACGTGTTCAAGGCAGGGGTCACAGCGTCCATTTTGCTGACTGCCAGCAGCTTGTCTTATGCTCAAGTCGTCAATCTGACGGCGAAGGCGGCGACTGCCACGTTGCCCGACGGGCAGGCGGTGCCGATGTGGGGCTACACGTGCACGCCGGCTGCGGTTGCGCCGGCGACCTGTGCGGCGGCGAATCCGGGCGCCGGAGCGAGCTGGTCGCCCGTGGTGATCACCGTGCCGCCAGGACCGCTGACGATCAATCTCACCAATAGCTTGCCCGGCGCCGTGCCGACCTCGCTCGTCGTGGTTGGGCAGTTGGGTGGCGGCCTGGGGACGACGGCGACGAGCATGCCGAGTCCGCCGCATCCGACGCAAACCGCGACCACCTGGCCGATTGCCAGCAGCGCGAGCGGCGCGACCTTCACGCCGCCCGCGCAGGGGCCTCGCGTCCAGTCGTTCGCCACCGAGGTGGCGACCGGCAAGACGACCGCGCTCACCTGGAGCAACCTCAGCCCCGGCACCTATCTGATCGAGTCGGGCACGCATCCGTCGATCCAGGGGCCGATGGGACTATACGGCGTGCTGGTGGTGAAGGCGCCGGTCGGCGGCACCGTGAGCTGCCCGGTGGCGTCGCAGCAATATCAGGCTTATACGAATCCGGCTATCTGCTATGACGCCGACGTACCGCTCGTGCTGAGCGAAATCGATCCCGTGCAAAACACGGCTGTTGCCGCGGCGGTGACGACGACCGGCTTCAGCGAAACCCTGGCGTGGTCGGGTCAACCCGGAGGCTGCGGCGATTCGAAGTCGACGGCGTTCGGCACCTGCTATCCGCCGACCGTGAATTACGATCCGCGCTACTACCTGATCAACGGCGTCGCCTTCGACCGGACCAATCCCGGCGGGTCTTCGTTTGCCGCCGCCGCGCCTGTCGCGACGGGCCAGGTGCTCCTGCGTTTCGTGAACGCCGGTTTGCGGATGCACGTTCCGGCGATAGTCGGTACACAAACAGGCAATCCTGCTGTGTCAGGTTTCTCGCTGATCGCCGAAGACGGCAACGTGCTGCCCGGCAGTACGCGAGTCCAGTCGGAAGTTTTTCTGGCGGCCGGCAAGACCTATGACGTGATGATCAACGCACCGGCTACGGGCGCCACGGCGCTGCCGGTATTCGACCGTGAGCTGAGCCTGTCCACCAACAATCAGCGTGACGGCGGGATGCAGGGTTACGTCGCTGTCAATGGCGGCACGCTGCCGACGGCAGGGGCCGCGAATCAGAATGCGATCGCCAATTCCTCGACTTACTTCTTTATTCCTGGCGCCACGTTGACCGTGTCGGACCCGGCCAAGGGCGTGAAAGCCAAGGACGTGAATGTATACGGCGTGGAGGTCAAGACGACCACCACCGGCGGCGCGCTGACGCTGAACCCGGACGGCACGTTTGTCTATGTGCCGAATGCCGGTACGACAGCGGACAGCTTTGTGTATCAGGCCAACGGCAATCCCGCGGTATCGGCGACGGTCACGCTATCGGCCTGCAGCGCCGGCAACGGCTGTCTGTCTGGCCCGCCGGTGGCCGGCAATGGCACTTACGTCAGCAACATCGCGTCGCAGTTGCAGATCGGCGCGCCCGGCGTGCTGGCCAATGCCTCGGATCCGAAGGGGCTGCCGCTCACCGCCGCGATTTCGGGTGCCGTGACAGGCGGGACCGTCACGCTGAATCCGGATGGGTCGTTCACCGCGATTCCGACGACGCCGCCGGTCGGCAGCAGTGCGACTGCCACCATGACGTTCAAATACACGGCAAAGAATTCGCAGAACACGTCGAGTACCGCCGCAACTGTGACGGTGACGTTCAAGGGCGGCAGCGGACTGGTCGTCAAGCCGCTGGACGCGCCGAGCACGGCGCCGGGCAAGACTCCGGTTCAGCTGGCCGATTACCGCTGGATCATCGAGGAAGACCGTACCTTCCAGATCGATCCCGCATGCCAGACGACTGCGGCAACGCGTCCGGCTACCTGCCCGCCGCTGCCGGTTCCCAGCCTCGGCGCGAATTTCCACACCAGCTACATGCCGGTCGTGGCGGCAGGCTGTGTCGGCAAGGTCGCCTGCGAGTCGGGGCAAACGGTGTACGACCCGGCGAGCAACTCGCACCTGCCGGCAGTGTGCGATATCGGCAACGGCGTGTGCCGCACGACGGCTGCGCAACAGGTGCCGGTCAATCCGGCGCAGGTGTCGCTCGATCCAACCAAGCACTATTACATCTCGATCTTGCCGGGTGACGCCGGTAACAGCTTTGGGAACGGTGCGGGCTTGCCGCAACCGGTCAATCCGGCGAACCCGACCGGGCCGCAAAGACAGTTCGATATTTCAAAGGACTGCCCGTCGGGTCCCGGCGGCGCGGATTTTGCGCCGGGCACGGGTAAGTGCGGCCACACCATGGGCGGCGCGCCGATCGCACCCGGACAGACCAGCGTCAACGTGCTGTTGCAGGAGACGCCGATGGCGACCGCGAAGGTTTCGGTGTTCGTCTTCGAGGACGACGCTCCGCTGAATGGCGAAGTGGATGTCAGCGGCGGCACCGACACGTTCGGCACGGCGCGCGAACCAGGGCTTGGCGGATTCGAAATCAAGCTGTGGGACGACGCGGGCGGCACTGGCGATGCAACCGGACAGATGACTTACGACATGTTCAACATGCCGCTGTCCAATTCCTTGCAAGGCACAATCGATCCGAGCACGGGACTCAATGCCTGCCCGATTTCGACTTCGACCGACGGTCTCGTCGGCATGGTCCCGACGTGTCCGAAATTCGAGTCGGACGGCAAGACGATTTCGCCGCTCGTCGGCCAGGCGATCATTGCCAACCTGATGCCCGGCCGGTACGGCATCGTCGCGACGCCGGCGGCTGATCGCATCGGCAGAGGAGAGGAATGGCTGCAGACGAACACGCTTGACGGACAGAAGGCACACGACGCGTTCATCAAGGTCGGTGGACCGGCGTACTTCCAGGAGTTCGGGCCGGCAGGCTTTCACGTGGCGATCGGCTTTGCCAATCCGAAGATCATCAATGCTCGCCTGCCGCTCCTTTGCGCCGGGACGACGTGCAACAATGGTCTCAAGGGCAGGGTGACGAACCTGCACTACAGCCGTCCGCCGAACGAGAATCTGTATGGCGCCGGCTCGCGCACGTCGCTGAGTTTCACGCAGTGCTATGTCAGCGTCGGCGATCCGGACGGCGAGGATATGTCGTTCACGAAGTGCAATGCCGACGGGACGTTCAGCTTTAGCGGCTTGCCCGCGGGCACGTTCAGAATCACGATCTTCGATCAATGGAACGATCAGATCGTCGACGGGCTTGCGACGGCGGTGCAACTGGCGGGTGGCCAGACTGTGGATGTCGGGGATATTTCGGTGCTCCAATGGCACACGAATCTCTACACCAGGACGTTCATGGATCTGAACGGCACAGGTGTCTCGCAGGCAAGCGACCCGGGGCTTCCGCTGGTTCCGACCAATGTCCGCTTCCGCGACGGCAGCTATTCGAACTTCAACAACACCGACCTGAACGGTTATGCATCGTTCAACGAAGTGTTCCCGCTGTTCAACTGGTACGTTGTCGACACCGACGAAACCCGCTTCAAGCAGACCGGCGTACATGTGGTCTACGACGCGGGCGGCCCGCCCGACGGCACACCCGGCGGCGGCACCTCGACCATCGCGGCCAACTACGCCAACACGCTGGAGTCCGCGACGGCGCATCTGCCGACGAACCTGCGCGTGCCTGGGGCGGTGTATTGCAACGATGCGGACTGCAAGGACCGTTCGGGGACGAATCCGTCGACTGGCCGGGTCGATCCGCCGTGGGTAACCACGATGGGTTGGCAGGGCTTCTCGGGGCAGAGCTCCTTTATCGAGTTCGGCAAGGCGCAGTTTGGCGCGACTGAAAACGGCGGCATCAGGGGCGAAGTCATCTATGCATCGACGCGGCCGTTCGACGATCCTTCGTTGCTGATCCACACGAAGTGGACGCCCGACGTGCCGAACGTCACGGTGAACCTGTATCAGGAGGGCACCGCGGCGGACGGCACCACCAGCCTGACGCTGGTGGACACGACCAAGACCGCCAGCTGGGATGACTGGGCGCAGGGCTTCCGTTCCGACGGCGTGCCGAACATGAACTGTCCGGGACAGGAGACGACCGACCCGTTCTTCTTCACGTTGAAGAACACCACACAATGGCTCGACGCGCAGCATCGTGCATTGCCGGCGAATTCGCAGTTCAAGTGCTACGACGGCATGCACGCGTTCAACCAGCTGCAGCCCGCGCCGTACGACGGGATGTACAAATTCCCGAGCGTGACGGGCCGGAATCCGACCAGCGGCAAACCGACCGCGACGAACTGCACCGTCTGTGTGGCTAATCCTTCGGGAGACGGTACGCAGATGCTGCCTGCCGGCAAGTACGTGGTCGAAGTGATCGTGCCGCCGGGCTATGAACTGGTGAAGGAGGAAGACAAGAACATCCTGATCGGCGACAACTACATTGCCCCGGTCACGCAGCAGTTCGCCGGCATCGGCGCCATCTTCATCCTGCCCGACCAGGCTGCGGTGAATTCCACCTATAACCGGAACAATCCGCAGAACCCGACCCAGGATCTCGGCTCCAACACCTACCCCCGGAATGAGGGCGACACGGGCAGCATCGAAGAGTTCTGGCCTTGTGTCGGTGAGCTGCGCATCGTGCCCGACTTCATCAGCCTGTTCCCGGGCTCGCAGGAAGTCTCGCCGTTCGCGGGCGCTTCGCGGCACCTGTGCGACCGCAAGGAAGTGACAGTGTCGCCGCAGATGACCGCACTGGCGAAGTTCTGGATCTTCAGTTCGACGCACGTCGCCGCGCACTACACCGGCTTCATGCTGGATGACTTCTCATCGGAGTTCGACCCGTATTCGCCGCAATTCGGCGAAAAGTTCGCGGTGCCGAACGTGCCGATCTCGATGAAGGATTTCGCCGGCAACGAAGTCGCTCGCACGTATTCGGATCAATGGGGCATCTTCAACGGCTTGAACTATTCGACCTGGCAGGTCAACCCGCCGAACCCCACGGGCTATGCACCGACGATGATGGTCGCTTGCATGAACGATCCCGATATGCCCGATCCGGCGCATCCCGGCCAGACGATTCGCGATCCTCTGTTCAATCCGGCGTACAGCCAGTTCTGTTACGAGATCCCGTTCATGCCTGGACAGACCCAGTACATGGATACGCCAGTGGTGCCGGTCTCGGCCTTCGCTGAGGGCTACAACCAGCCTGACTGCGCGTACCCGGACGCCACGCCGGCGATCTCCAGCGTAACGGGCGACGCGATCAGCGGCGGCTCCGGACCGTGGGTCAGCGCTCCGCTGCACACGTTGACCATCAACGCGCAAGGCAATGCGCAGGTGCCGAACCATGCCTACACGGGTCCGGCCGCGACCGCCGCACCGTTCAACCAGAAGTTCCTCACGCGGCACTATGGCTTCGGTGCGACTCGGGGAACGGGATCGGTGACGATCGGCGGCGTGAATGCTCCGGTGCAGTCATGGAGCGATACGCAGATCAAGGTGCTGGTGCCGATCCTGCTGCCGACGCAGTCGAGCTGCACGATCCAGCAGCGCAATGTGCTGAACCCCACGTTCTGCGGTGAACTCGTCATCACGGCGGGTAACGGCAAGCGCTCGATCGACACCGTCACGGTCACGATCGGCGGCAAGACGCCAACCTATGTGAACGGCGAGAACGCCTCGAGCAACGCGATTCAGACTGCGATCGACAAGGCCACCCCGGGCGACATGATCATCGTCGGTCCGGGCGTCTATAACGAAATGCTGCTGATGTGGAAACCGGTCCGGTTGCAAGGTGTCGGCGCGACGGCGGTGACCGTCAACGCGAACACCCACCCGTCGGGCAAGATGGACCCATGGCGCAGACAGGTTGGCTGTCTCTTCGGCGACGCATTGAACGGCGGTCTGATCTCGTCGAGCAATCCGTACGATCCGACCGGCACGTATTCCTGCTCGACCGCGATGCAGCGCAAGGTGGATGCGATACCGTTCGAACCCGCTTCCGGATGGGACTTCAACCTCAACGGCAACCTGGCCGAACTGCTGATCGAGCCGACGCTGATGGGCGCGTATGAAGGTGCGGCCATTACCGTGCTCGCCAAGGGCGTGAAGGACGTGACGGTGAACGGCGTGCCGCAACCCGACCCGAACTGCACGGCGAACGGCATTTGCACGCCGCTCGCGGGCCCGACGCTGTTCCAGCCGAACCCGCCGGATTGCGTGAACTACCCGAGCAACTTCCTGTGCAATCCGTCGCGTATCGACGGCATAACCTTCACCAACAGCTCGCAAGGCGGCGGCGGAATCTTCCTGCATGGCTGGAACCACTATACGGAGGTCTCGAACAACCGTGTCTTCGCCAACGCAGGGACGCTCACGGGCGGCATCACGGTAGGCCAGGTCGAAACGGCCGAAGCAACCATTGCCGCGAACGGCGTGACGCAGTTGCCGTTCCTGCTCAACCAGCATGTGAATGTTCACCACAACTCGGTGACGTCGAATGCTTCGTATGGCGACGAAATCAACTCGAATACGCCTTCTTCAGCGGGTGGCGTAACCTTCTGCACCGGTGCCGACTACTATCACTTCAACTACAACTGGGTCTGCGGCAACATGAGTGCCGGCGACGGCGGCGGTGTCGCGCACTTCGGGTTCAGCTATAACGGCGACATCTCGCACAACTGGGTGTTGTTCAACCAGAGCAACAACCCGACGCTGCCCACGTACGGTGGCGGCGTGATCGCCCAGGGCGTACCGCCTGACGGCACGTTCTGCGAGAACGCGACAGTGGACACCGATTGCGCGCCTGAGTTGTCGGATGGCGTGGGCCCGGGCCTTGTGATCGACGGCAATCTGATTGTCGGCAACACGGCGGAAAGCGGCAAGGGCGGTGGCCTGCGGCTGCAGAACATCAACGGCACCGAGGTGCAACGCAGTCCCAGCAACTCGAACGCGTGGTATCAGGTTCGCGTGACCAACAACATCATCGCGAACAACGTGGCCGGGTGGGCGGGTGGCGGCGTCTCCCTGCAGGATGCGGTGGCCGTGAGCTTCATCAACAACACGGTCGTCGCCAACGACTCGACAGCATCCGCCGGCGTGCTGTTCAACACGGCTGCGGCCGCGCAGGCCAACGTCGGGCCGCCGAACTGCACGACGGTGGGATCGGAAACGACGTGCTCTCCGATCACGACGTCGACTTTCGAGCCGGCCGGGCTGGAAACCGCGCGCCACACGGGTAATTTCATCGTCGCGTTCACCAATCCGAACGTGGCGTGTCCGGCGGGGTTGCCCAACTGCACGACGTTCTCGAACCCGGTGCTGACCAACGATGTGTTCTGGCAGAACCGCACGTTCTATATCACCGTGGGAGGAAAGAATCCGAATATCGCCGGCCTGCAGAACGCGGTCACGCTGAATCCGTCGTTGAATCAGGCGGGGAAGGCGACAGGCTATTGCGATCCGAACGCAGTCTACTGGGACATCGGCGCGTTCGGCGACACCTCGGCCAGCAATCGTCAGGCGGCTTTGACGATGCACCCGCAGTATTCGATTCTGACTGACGCCGGCGACTATCCGGGGGCGCACAACAGCAATCTGAATCCGGCGGTGGTGCACGAGTATTGCAACGGCTCACGTGTGCCGCCGGAAGCAGGCGGAATCGGCATCACGGTGCCTCCGGGTATCTCCGATACGGTTCTTCCGAATCCGCTGTTCACCCTGATGCCGTCGGCGACGCCGGACGAAGGCAACCAGTGGATCAACATGTCGTACGGTCCGTTGTCGCTGTTCAACGAGTCGCTCACGTCGGGCATGACCGGCTACAACGTGGTGCTGGGCAACTACTCGATCAATGCCGGTTCGCCCGCCATCAATGCCGGCACGGCGAGCGGTGCGCCGAATCACGACATCTTCGGCACGTCGCGGCCGCAGGGTCTCGCGTACGACATCGGCGCAGTCGAGTATGTGCAGCCAGGCCTGTTCGGCGGCGGCACACCGATCGATCCACTCGCATTGGGCGGCTCGTCGGATGGTCTGCTCGGTTTGTTCGGCCTCGCCCAGGCAGCGGCACTGAAGCTGCCCGTAACACCGCCGGCAGCGGTACCGCTGAACCCGGCGCAGACGCTGCCGCCGGTCGTCAAGTGAGAGGGGCGCGGCAATGAAACCTCGTTCCTCCACGATGCCGCCGGCAGTGCTGTTCGCAAGCAGTGTGTGTCTGGCCGCGGCCCTGGTTCAAGGGGCCGCGGCGCAGCAGAGCCCGCCGGCGGCGCCCAAACCGCCGGCGGCGACTACGCTCAGGCACTCGCCGTATTTGCCGGTGAGCATGTCGCAGCATGCGAAGAACTACTACGGGATGATGAAGGGCATCGACAACCTGAGCGTGCGCAGCACGGCATCGGGCAATCTGATTCGCTTCAGTTATCGCGTGACGGATCCGGTGGCGGCGCATCTGCTCGGCGAGAAGACCGCGACCGCCTATCTTTACGGGGAAACGAGCCACGCAGTGCTCGAGATTCCGGTCATGGACAAGATCGGTCAGTTGCGTCAGACCGGTCCGCTGGAAACGGGCCGGGAATACTGGATGGTGTTTTCCAACAAGGGCGGTCCGATCAAGGCCGGCGAGCGCGTCGACGTATTCATCGGTTCGCTTCATGTCGACGGACTGATCGTCGAATGATCGCGGTAAGGCGATTTGCAACACAAATGGGGGGTGACTCATGTCTCGATTCATTTTGAAGGCGATTTCGGCGGCCTCGGTGGCCGGTGTGCTGGCTTCGGGATCGGTCGCATACGCGGCCTCGGCCGCGGGAACGGCGCAAGCCGCGGCGGCGAGTCATATGAGCGCGGCGCAGATCGTCGAGCGCAATGTCGCGGCTCGCGGTGGGCTTCAGGCCTGGCACGCGGTCAATACGATAACGATGTCCGGGCAGATCGAAGCCGGCGGCAAGAAGAACACCAGACTGCCGTTCACGATGATGATGAAGCGGCCGAACAAGAGCCGCTTCGAGGTCCGCTTCAATGAGCAGACGGCGTTTCAGGTCTACGACGGCGCCCAGGGCTGGAAGGTCAGGCCCTTCCTCGGACGCAACGAAGTCGAACCGTATACCCCCGCAGAGGCCAAATCGGCTGCGGCGTCCGCTGACCTCGAAGGGCCGCTGATCGACTATGCGAGCAAGGGCTCACGGGTAGACGCCCTGGGGGTGGAATCAGTGGAAGGGCATCGCGCGTACGTTCTGAAGGTGACGGAGAAAGACAATACGTCGCGCCGTATCTGGATCGACGCGAGCAGTTTTCTCGAACTGAAGATCGACGGCGAACCACGCAAGCTCGACGGGCGGATGCACAACGTCGCCATCTTCTATCGCGATTACAAGAAAGAAAATGGACTCGTCATTCCGCACACGCTGGAGACTGTCGTCAGCGGCGTCAAGCCGACGCACAAGCTGACGATCGACCATGTCACGGTGAATCCGCCGACGGACGACACGCTGTTTGCAAAACCACAACTGGCGATGGCCAAAGTGCCGAACCAGCCGGCACCGGCCACCAGCCATTAGCCAACATCCGTGCGGGGTCCACTGCCATGACACGAATCGCATTGTGGATGCTCGTCGGCTGCCTGACGGCGGCGGTGTACGCGAGCGAGCAGATACCGGAGGGGCGCGATCTGAGTGCGGACCAGATCGTCGAGAAAAACATCGCCGCGCGGGGCGGTCTCGATGCCTGGAGGAAGATCCAGACGATGGTGTGGGTCGGGCACGTGGATAGTGCGAATACGCCCTCGGACGAATTGCCCTTCGCGCTTGCGCTGAAACGTCCGAACAAGACACGCTTCGAGATGACCGTGCTCAACCAGCGGGCTGTCCGGGTATTCAACGGCAAACAGGGCTGGAAGGTGAGTCCGAGCGCCACGGGCGGTGGGGAAGCGCGGCCGTACACCATGGACGAGCTGAAGTCCGCGCATGACGAGCAGGTCATCGACGGGTTGCTGATCGACCATCAGGCGAAGGGTGTCGATGTCACGCTCGACGGTATCGACAAGGTAGACGGGCACGATGCTTACCGCCTCGCCGTGAAGTTGCCTTCCGGCGTGACCCGTCATGTGTGGGTCGACGCACAGAGCTTTCTCGACGTGAAGTACGACCGTGCGGCACGGGGCCCTCGCGGGCCGGTCACCGTGGAAGTCAAGTACAGCGACTACAAGGACGTCGAGGGATTGCAGATACCGTTCACGATCGAAAGCGGTGCGGCGGCGGCCGGCAAGCGCGACAAGCTGACGATCGACAAGGTGTCGCTCAATCCGCCGCTTGACGATACGATGTTCGCGAAGCCGGCTTCGCAGGGCTGGCACAATTCGGTGTCGGTCAACGCCGAGCCGTCGCCGCCGATGCCGCCCGCCCTAAGCCGGACGAGCCCCTAGCCATGGACTGCGCCCGGGTCGGCCGAGGGGCTGTCGCGCGGGCGCGATCGCTCGTAGCGCTCGCGCTCGTTCAATGTGCCTTGCTCGCCGCGTTGATCGTGCCGGTGGGCAAGGCGAACTCCGCCCCGTCGACGCCGCCGGCCACGACAGCGAACGCGGGGGAAGCGATCTTCCAGAAAGGCGTGCTGGGTTCGGGCGAACCGCTTGAGGCGACGCACGAGGGTGGCGTGAACCTGCGCGGCGCCGCGGCGGCCTGCATGAATTGCCATCGGCGCAGCGGCCTTGGCTCCAGGGAAGGCAACAGCAGCATCCCGCCGATCACCGACCGGTATCTGGTGCATCCTCGCGTGGAGAGTCCCGAAGAGTTCGACCTGCCGTACGTTCCCGGCATGCGCACCAATCGCGAGCCCTACACGGAAGCGACGATCGCGAGAGCCATACGCGAAGGGCTCGATTCGGAAGGCAAGCCGCTCAGCAATCTGATGCCGCAGTACGCGCTGAACGATACCGACATGGCCGCGCTGATCGGCTATCTGAAGCACCTCGATCGACGCACGGCGACGGGTGTCACGGACACGGTGCTGCACTTCGCGACGATCATCACGCCGGATGCGGACCCGGTGAAGCGGCGCGGCATGCTCGATGTGCTCAAACAGTACTTCGATGACAAGAATATCTTTCCGCTCGGCGCGACGCCGCCGCTGCGCTCGTCGCGCAAGATGATGTTCATGGTCAATCGTCGTTGGGAGCTGCATGTGTGGGAGCTGAGCGGCCCGCCGTCGACGTGGCATGAACAGTTGAAGCGCTATCTGGCGGAGCAGCCGGTGTTTGCGGTGCTGTCGGGACTCGGTGGCAAGAACTGGGCGCCGGTTCACGAGTTCTGCGAACAGGAGGCCGTGCCGTGTCTCTTTCCCAACGTGGAAGTGCCGGTCGAAACCGACCAGGATTTCTACTCCGTATATTTCTCGAAGGGCGTGCTGCTCGAAGCAGAGCTGCTCGCCAGACGGATTCGTGCTGAAGCCGGTGGCAAGCCCGTGAAAGCGACGACAACAGTCTGGCAGGTCTATCGCACGGGCGACAGCGGCGAGCGGGGTGCCGAGGCGCTCGCCGCCGCATTGAAGGGGCATGGCATTGCCGTGTCGAGCCGCGCTCTGGCGCGAGACGACAGCGTCGCGCACGCCTTGCGTGGAATTTCGCGTGCGGACGTGTTGGTGCTATGGCTGCGTCCGCCAGACGTCGCCGCGCTCGGGCATTTGCCGCCGCCGTCGGACACCGTGTTCATGTCGGGGCTATTGGGCGGCCTCGATAGCACGCCGTTGTCGGCGAGCTGGCGCGGCGTCACGCGCCTCGCGTATCCATTCGATTTGCCGGACGGCCGGCGTGTCCGTGTCGACTATGCGTTCGGCTGGTTCTCGATCCGCAAAATCCCGATGGTCGCGCCGCAGGTCCAGGCGGACACCTATCTCGCGTGCGGCCTGCTGGCGGAGACGCTTAGCCATATGGTCGATGCGTTCGAGCGGGATTACCTGATCGAGCGCATTCAGGACATGCTTGAACGCCGCATCCTGACCGGTTACTACCCGCGCCTGACGCTGGCGCCGGGGCAGCGTTTCGCGTCCAAGGGCGGTTATATCGTCCGCTTTGCCGAGCCGGATCGAGTCAGGCTCGTTGCCGATGGGGACTGGATGGTGCCGTGACGATGGCGTGAGACGAGGCGCGCACTGGCGCGCAGGAACTCACAATCGCTGTCGCCCGCGCGGTCGAGCATCTCCCCTACCGCAAGAATAGGACGTTGACCCATGCCGTTCATGGCCGCTCGTTTGCACAATGAAAGCGTGGCGAAGGGTGCAAATGCCATCATCGGGATGGGTCGCTGTAGTCGCAAGGCCGCTCTCTCATTTCGCTTGCTTTCGTCGGGCGCAACACAGGAATGCAGTCATTGATTCTAGCCGCCGTTACGCCGTTGGTAGGGGTGTGACACACGGCGCAGGGAGAGATAGCCATGGCAAAGACTATTATCAGTATTCCTGTGTTTGATGGGCTGTTTCGAGATGGCTTGCTGGCAGCCTTCGTGGCACTTTGTCTGTTCCAGGCTCTTCCCGCACACGCTCTGCCTATATTCGCCCGCCAAACGGGACAAAGCTGCGTGGCATGCCACGCCGGCGGTCAGTTTCCCGAGCTCACGCCATATGGGCGCATGTTCAAGTTGAACGGCTATACGCTCGGCGAACGCACCATCCCGCTTGCCGTGATGGGAACAGTCGATGTAACCAAGACCCGGCACAACAACGACGCTAACGGGAATCCCATCTCGCCCAAAGACGGCAATCTGACATGGGACGCGGCCAGCATTTTCCTCGCGGGGAAGATCACCGACAAGATAGGCGCGTTCGCCCAATATACCTACACGAACTACGATCACCAGAATGGCGACGGCAGATGGATCGGTAAGTGGGCATCGGACAACACCGATGTCCGTTACGTGGAACGGATCATCGGCGAAGCGAGCGACTTCATACTGGGTGTGACGTTGCACAACAATCCGACTGTGCAGGATGTCTTTAACACTGCGCCTGCCTGGAGCTACCCCTACCTCTCTTCGTCGACGAGCGCGGTTGGGTCGCCGCAGTTCACGACGCTCATCGAAGGGGCATTGGCGCAGCAGGTCGTCGGCATTGGCGGCTACCTGTACTGGAACAAGTTGCTATACGCGGAATTGACTGCTTACAGCACCGCCGACGGGATCTGGTCGTTTCTGAGCCATGGAAGCAAGGCCGGAGACCTGGCTCATCCGCAGACCTATCTGAAAGGCTACAACCCGTATTGGCGCCTTGCGCTGACTCACGAATGGGGTCCGCACAACGTCATGCTGGGGACGTTCGGATTGCTCGCCGACGTCTATCCCAACGATCCAAACGCCTTCCCGATATTCACGCAGGGCGTAACCCGCTATCGCGATATCGGCGTGGATGCGCAGTATCAGTACCTGCTCGATCCGCATACGATTACCGCACAGGCGCGCTACGTTCACGAGAACATTAGCGATCCGAATAACTTCGTTCTGGGCGACAGCCAGTCGGCAAATCTCAAATCGATGCTGCTGAAAGTGTCGTACATCTATCAGGCCAAGTATGGCGTGAGCCTCGCTTACTTCAATGTGACGGGCAGCACCGATAGCGTGGCTTATGCCAGCAGCGCGAACTTTTCTCCTGCCACGCAGGGATGGATACCCGAGATATTCTGGATTCCGGTGCAGAACATTCGGGTCGGCCTGCAATACACGCATTTCACCAAATACCTTGGCTCCCGTTCCAATTACGACGGCACCGGGCGTAACGCATCGGACAACGACACGTTGTTCGTCTATCTATGGGCCGCGTATTGGTGACGTTCTCTGCCGTCCTCATGCGGAACGAAGTCGATTCAGGCAGCGGAAAAAGTAGCGGTAAGGAGGTTCGTGACATGAAAAAGATGGCGCAAATCATCTCCCTTGGGATGCTGCTGGCAGGGTCGGGCTGTCACGACATGGACCGGTCAAGGGCGGTCGATAATCCGGCTGTCGCCGGAAAGACCATTGCCATGCAGGTCTGCTCGAATTGTCATGGCGTGACCGGCGTTTCGGTGTCGCCCAATTTTCCTAAACTGGCGGGGCAACGACGGGAATATCTTGTCGATCAATTGACGGACTTCAAGATGCACACCCGATCGGACCCGAACGCCAAGCGATTCATGTGGGGCTTCACGCACCTGAGCGAGTCGCAAATCGACGAGCTTGCCGCGTATTTTTCCAGTCAGCAACCGGTGATGGGTGAACCCGGCGATCAATCGCTCATTGGCGCAGGGAAAGCGATTTATGCGTCCGGATTGCCGGACAAGGGCGTGGCGGCATGTGTTTCGTGTCATGGCCAGCGTGGCGAGGGAATGAATCAGTTTCCGCGACTCGCTGGTCAACACGCGGACTACATCATCAAGCAGCTATTGGTTTTCCAGCTCAACGTCGATCAACGACCTCGCGGTGAGATCATGAAGGCAGTCTGCGCCAATATGTCGGACCAGGACATGCGCGCGGTGGCGGCCTTTGTGGAAGCGTTTCCGCCAGAGACCGAGGCAGCGGCCAATCCGCCGCCGGCCGATCAATGAGCACGCTGCCTTACCCGTCACCGCGCCCGCGGGCGTGGCGATTCAGACACCAGGCCGCCCAGCTGCTCTGTGCTGTGCGGATGAGCCGTTGCACGGCAGCGGCTCCTGCAAGAACGTCGGCGTCATTGCTGAGATTGCCCCGGTTGAGAGCACCAGTGGCGATGTCGCGAACAGTTTGCGCTCCGTCTCCCCCCGGCGGGCGCTTTTTTTCAATCTGCAGTGCAGACTCACGGAGCGAATCGGGAAGCGCGCGCTTATGGCAGCAAGGGTTCCACCGATCACGTCCGGTGGCGGATGTGAGCGGCGGAACCCGCACTAAGAGACCGCGTCCTGAGACGCAGACGTCGAACGATGCGATGCGCAATGCGAGGCTGGAAGTCAGTCAATTGCAGGCTGACGGCATCCTGTCGACACGCTCCGCGCAATGGAGAGGACCATGAACCTGACCCGATCGTCTCTCGGTGCCCATACGCCTGACCCAGCACCTGTGATCAAGTGGGATGTCTCGATGACCGCGGGTCAAACGTTGGCTCCGCTCGACGAGCGTCCCTTCCTGAAACGCCTCGGCGTGGTCGACTGGCTGTTCGCCGTCGTGATGGTCGCGGGCGCGGGGTTCGCGCTGTCGCGCTATTACCCGTTCATGAACTACTACGACAAACTGGTGCTGTGCTGCGCAGTGCCGGTGTTCGTCGTGCTGGGCTGGCGCTGGAAGCCGGTGCGTCCGCTGATGGTCGGCATCGCCGCGCTGTCGCTGCTGGCGATCCAGCTCTATCACGGCGATCTGACGCGTGCGGATAACGCGTTCTTCCTCAAATATTTCCTGTCGAGCCAGTCCGCGATTCTGTGGATGAGCGCGCTCTTCGTCTTCGCCACCGTCTTCTACTGGATCGGCCTGCTGTCGCGCTCGCCGACCGGCGCCGCGATCGGGTCGAAAATGACGTGGGCCGCGGTGGTGATGGGCTTCGTCGGTCTGATGGTGCGCTGGTACGAGTCGTACCTGATCGGCGCGGACGTCGGTCATATTCCCATCTCGAACCTGTACGAAGTGTTCGTGCTGTTCAGCCTGATCACCGCGCTGTTCTATCTGTACTACGAGCAGCACTACAACACGCGTGCGCTCGGCGCATTCGTGCTGCTGGTGATCGGCGCGGCGGTGGGGTTCCTGATGTGGTACTCGGTCGCGCGGGACGCCCAGCAGATCCAGCCGCTCGTGCCGGCGCTGCAGAGCTGGTGGATGAAGATCCACGTGCCGGCCAACTTCATCGGTTACGGCAGTTTCGCGCTGTCGGCAATGGTCGCGGTCGCGTATCTGGCGAAGGAGCGCGGCGTGCTGGCGGACCGCCTGCCGCCGCTCGACGTGCTCGACGACCTGATGTACAAGTCGATCGCCGTCGGCTTCGCGTTCTTCACGATCGCGACGATTCTCGGTGCGCTGTGGGCCGCGGAAGCATGGGGCGGTTACTGGAGCTGGGACCCGAAGGAAACGTGGGCGCTGATCGTGTGGCTGAACTATGCGGCCTGGCTGCATATGCGCCTGATGAAGGGCCTGCGCGGCGCGGTGGCGGCATGGTGGGCGCTGACCGGCCTGCTGGTGACGACCTTCGCGTTCCTCGGCGTCAACATGTTCCTGTCGGGGCTGCATAGCTACGGCAAGCTGTAAAAGAACGCCCGCGCCCTTCGCCGGAAGCACCGGCCTGGCGGAGCATGGTTCGACAAAAGGCGCGCACTGCGGGTCTCTACCCATTCCGTTCGGCGAGCGTTCCTACTTTTCTCCGCTGCCAATCCGCGCAAAATGGTGTCAGGGGTCCGGATAGACCCCGATCTACGGTCAGCGAGGTCGCCATGAGACGCATCTACTTTTTGCTGCCGAGCACGCAATGTGCGCGGATGATCGTTGACGAGCTTCTGTTGAGGCGAGTCGACTGGCGGCATATCCACGTGATTGCCAACCACAACGTGCGGCTCGACGATTTGCCGGAGGCCTCGCTTGCGCAGAGCAGCGATCTGCTTCATGCACTGACGCGAGGTACGGCGGCGGGTTGCGCGACCGGCATGTTGACGGGCCTGGTTGCACTGGCTTATCCGCCCGCGGGTCTGACCATTGCGGGCGGCGTTGTCGTTGCGCTCACGCTAGCGGGCGCCGGGTTTGGCGCATGGACGGCGACGATGATCGGTATCGATGTACCGAATACGCGGCTGAAACGTTTCGAAGAAGCGATCGAGCGGGGTGAGCTGTTGATGATGATCGACGTCCCCAAGGATCGCGTCGAGGAAATCGAAGAGATGATCAAGCTTCATCATGCGGAGGCCGAGATCCGGGGAACGGAGCCGACCATTCCCGCATTTCCATAGTCTGTTCATGCACTCGGCAACGGCACGACTAAAAAGCCGGCGGCCGGTCACGTCCCGATGTCATCGATACGGGCGCCGGCTTGCCGCAGGAGCATGCAACGTCAACCGGCTGCGAGCATGCGCCGATAGCGAGCCAAAACCCGTGGCACGTAAAGGCGCGTTTCCGGCAGTGAAGGCACGCGATAGCCGGCCCGAATCACGGCATTTTCCCCAGCGTTATACGCGGCCAGGGTGAGTTCGACATCGTCCTTGAAGAGATCGAGAAGGAAGCGCAGATAGCGGGCTCCGGTCAGCACGTTGTCTCGCGGATTAAGCATGTCTCCACCGGCAAAGCGTCGTGCTGTCGCCGGCATCACCTGCATCAGGCCTAACGCGCCTTTGTCTGAAACCGCCTTCGGGTTGTATCGGGACTCGACGTCGATCACCGCGCGCAACAGTTCGGGCTGAATGCGAAAGGTGCGGCTTGCTTCGTCGATCACATCGGCGAACCGCGACGCGTCGCTGCTCTCAGTCGGCGAGGCTTGCGCACGCTTCGCATCGCGTTCGGAAGGCGGATCGCCGGCAACGATGACAGCCAACCCCGCTTTGCCTGGTACGTTGGTCAGGACGATTGCGCCGTTACTCGCAACCGATCCAAAAATCTCTGCGCGTACCCCATCCGCCGACGCCATGCCAAGCACCGCGCATGCGATGAGGATCGCGTTTCCCGGTCCGGATGAAGGGCTATGGCGCATGGTCGTGTTCTCCCGCATCTCAATTGTGGTGTGGTGAAAAGCACGTCTGCAATGGGGCACCTCCCTACACTTTGAGTCGTCAGGCGGACGCCTCGGAGGGCTGTACAAAATCGTTACATTCGTAATGAGCGGTAAACGTCGTTGATCGGATGCGTCATGACGTGTCGCAGCCGCCGGGGGGGAATATTTCTGATTCGAACCCGTAACCGGTGAGTCCTGTCTCGCTGACGAATTCGGCGCGTAATGTCTACTCTATCGGTATTGCTACTAATCTCCAGTCCGGAGAAATGTGCTTCAAATCTGAAACATACACGCAGCTATCGCCGGTCATTCCAAATGTCAGATGAATTTCACATGCTCATCAATGCTCGCTTGCAGAGCCATGGCGCGAACCTTGCGGGGAGAGGACTCGTGCAGGGTGGCTGCCTGCAAGGTGAAAGGTAAAGTTTGGAGTTCGAAAGGATTGGTTGCAAGACAAAGACGAGACATGCGGTGGGCACCGTCTAGCGGCTGCACCGCGTTGTCGCGATCGGTTCATGGCTGCTCGGGGTAAAAACATGAATACCAACTACCGTGTCGTGATTGCCGAAGACCACGATCTGCTACGAAACGGTCTGCGTTCGATGCTTTCGGCGCAAGGGGACTATAACGTCATTGGCGAGGCGAGGGACGGCAAAGAAGCCTGTCAGATGGCAATGACGCTGAATCCCGATCTGATGCTGATGGATCTGTCGATGCGCGGCATGAACGGCATCGATGCCAGCGCGGCGATCAAGCGCCGCTCGCCGAACGTGCGAATCGTGGTGCTGACGGTTCACCAGAGCGAAGAGTACGTGCGCGAGGCGCTGCGCGCCGGCGTCGAGGGTTATGTGCTTAAGGATGTCTCGTTCGACGAGCTGCTGGTCGCCATGCGTATGGTCATGCAGGGGAAGAAACATCTGAGCGCCGACGTGTACGGATATATGGTCGACTCGTTCGTCACGGGCCGCGAAGCGCACGCGCCCAAGAAGGCGTGGGACGTTCTGACGGCACGGGAGCGCAGTGTGCTGAAACTGATTGCCGAAGGGCGCACCAACCGGCAAGTGGGGCAGTACTTGAATCTCAGCCCGAAGACGATCGAGAAGTATCGCGCCAGCATGATGCACAAGCTCAATATCGCCAACCTGACGGAATTGGTCCTGGTCGCCATCAGCATGGGCTTGCTCACTTCTCTGGCCGAGAAGTGCTCCGAGCCGAACGTTGACGACACGCCTGTCCGCTTGCCGACCGACCTGGACCGCCCGCCGGATTCGCCTGAAGACGCGGGCTTGCCCAAGTACGGGCTGGGTGGGGCGCGCTGAGCGCGAACGGCCCTTGCATTAGGCAGTCCATGCCGCCGAGACCAGCGTTCCGTTCGTACCAAGCGACTGGATTGAAAACGTACCGCCGTGCGATTCCACCCGGTGTTGCATGCCAATGAGGCCAAGCCCGGTTGTACAGGCGTCTTCTGTCGACAGTGGACGGTTTTCGTAGCCGATGCCGTTGTCCTGAATCGTCATCAGGAGCCCGCCCGCAATACGCCGGAACGCGAGCGTGACTTCCGTGGCCACGGCATGCTTGACGGTGTTGTTCAGCGCTTCCTGAGCAAGCCTGAATATATCGGCCTTCAGATGTTCCGGCACGTCCTCGTCGCCGACGTCGCAGTTGAACACAACGGAGACGTTTTCGGCGCTGCGCTCGATGCGCCGGCATAGCGAACTCAACGCGCCGGGCAGGCCGAGCTGGTCGAGCATGAGTGGGCGCAGTTCGCCGCATATCTGCCTTACATCGCCGATCGTCTCGCGAATTCTGAGCACGGTTGCATCCAGCAACTGGGCTGCGTCGTCGACCTGCCCGCGGCGTATCCGCATCAGCGCGTCCTCGGCCATCAGCTTGACGAGCGTCAATGCCTGACCGAGGCCGTCGTGCAGTTCCGCTGCAAGGCGTTGACGTTCTTTCTGCTGACCCATTGTCAGGTACGTCAGACGGTCTCGCGCGCTCGCATCGAGCAAGCGTGTGACATCCGCAAGTTCGGGCCCGGAAATCAGCGGCTCTTCAAAGAGCGTCAACAACGCGCTGCGCCCGGTCTGGCTGCTGGGGACCGACTGCTGATGCAACAGGAGCCGGGTCGGATGGCCGGTGCGGTCGCTGATTACCGCAGAAAAGGAATGAAATTCGCGACGCGCGCTCACGGACAAATCGCTCGCGAGCGACGCGTGAAAGTTTTCCGGCGCCATGTCGACGAGGTGCTTGCCGACCAGCTCGGCATTCGAGTAGCCGAGGAGGGCCGCCGCGGTGCGACTCGCCGACAGGAATGTTCCATCCGGCGTGAGAACGGCAAGCGCCGCGCCGCGCGCATCGGTGATGCTGCCGGTGCCGGGTTCGTGGGGCCGGGCCGCAATGCAAAGCTTGCGCATGGCTTCGATCAGGTCAGCCAGCTTCACTTGCAATCCCGTGGGCTCGTTTGCATCCATTGGAGCTCCCGATGCGTTTTCTTAAGGAAACCTTAAGCCTATGACTGATTGTAAGCCTCGATTAAGGCCCACCACAACCGGGCAAGTACTGAGTAACGATGTGGGAACCCCCGGTTGAACGAGGCGGGTATTCCCGCAGGCGGACATGCCCTACCGCGCTTTGGGGGCTCTCATCCAATGACGCTCGCGTGCAAATTCATGAGACTGAATATGCATGGTGGCGCGCCTTTCATGGGGTCACGCTGATATCGACGCAGTCCTCATGATATCGATCGCCGGGGAACGCAGGTTGGGCCCGGGCCCGTTTTCGTCGTAGTGCCAAAGCGCTCCGTCAGTGTAGTCGCGAAGCGGGCGGGCAGTCGACGCGACCTGCGCCTCGCGCGACCGAGCCTTGCTTGCCACTTCTGGAGACAGCGATGAAAACGACCAACGTAGTCCTGATCGGCGCGGTTCTGCTAGCCGGCGCCGGACTGGCAGGTCCCGCGGCATGGGGCGCATCCGCCGCGGACGCCGCCGATGGCGCCGACGCGCATATGCATCATCACATGATGTCGGGGACGATGCGGTCGACCGTCGACTACACGCTGCCGCCGGTGAAGCTCGTCAGGGACGACGGCAAGACGGTTTCGTTGATCGATGAATTGAATGACGGCCGGCCGGTGATCCTGACTTTCATCTACACCACGTGCACCACCATTTGCCCCATGGTCAGCCAGACGCTCGAGAGGTTGCAAGGCGAGTTGGGCGGCGACCGGGACAAGGTGCACATCGTGTCGATCTCGATCGATCCCGAGCAGGACACACCGGCACGTCTCAAGGCGTACGGAGCACGCTTCGAAGCCGGCCCGGAATGGCAGCACTACACCGGCACCGTGGAGGCGAGCATCGCGACGCAACGCGCCTTCAACGTCTATCGGGGCGACAAGATGAATCACACGCCGGTCGCATTCGTGCGGGCAGCGCCCGGCAAGCCATGGCTGCGCATCGACGGCTTCGCGACGCCGGCGGAACTGTTGAGTGCCTACCATGACGCCGTTGCGTCCAACTAGCCGGGTACGGCGCAGCAGGAGCGACGAAATTGGAAAAACGGCACCGTGTGCTGATTGCTGAGGATCAGCATCTCTTGCGCAGCGGTCTGTGCCGCATGGTGTCGGAACTATGCGACTACAGCATCGTGGGCGAGGCGAGCGACGGACTCGAGGCATGCCGGCTTGCGATCGCGACGATGCCCGATCTGATCCTGATGGACCTGTCCATGCCGGGCGGGAGCGGTTTCGAGGCGATCGCCGCGATCAAGCGGCGCGCGCCGCAGATCCGCATCATTGTCCTCACCGTTCACCGCAGTGAAGAACATGTGCGAGAGTCGTTCGCCGCGGGTGCCGACGGATATGTGATCAAGGACGCGTCATTCGAAGACCTGGTCGGTGAGATGCGGCTTGTCATGCAGGGCAAGCGCAACACGAGTCTCGACGCTTGCGGTCGCCGAGCCGGTTCGTTGAACCACGCTCCGGATACTCCGCAACAAACCCACCTCTGGGATACGCTGACCGGCCGCGAACGGTCGGTGCTGCGGCTCGTTGTCGAGGGGCATACCAATCGGCAAGTCGGCGAGCATCTGAAGCTCAGTCCAAAAACGATAGAAAAACATCGCGCGAATCTGATGCGCAAGCTGGGCATCACGAACGTGACAGGTCTTGTGCGCATCGCAATCGACATGGGTGTGCTCACGCTGCCGCACGAAGAACGCGTGCATAAGCCCTCCGTTTAAGAGCGCTGCAACTGGAGGGTCTTTACCCATGTCTTTGGACGGCTCTCCCTACTTCTTGCCCGTATCGACCTGAAGAAGAATACATTCAACGGCTTTGGCAACGCCGAAGCGGTGAGTCGATTCAGGGGGAGCCGTGCACAACGAATTGTCCTCTATCAAACCCGGCATGCCCAGGCGTCCGTGGCAGCGCATCCGTCCTGAAGGGCGCACGCGCCGCAGCCGCGGTTTCACGCTGCTCGAACTGCTTGTGGTGATGGTCATCATCGGCTTGCTGGCGGGTCTCGTTGCCCCTCGATATTTCGAACAGGTCGGCAAGTCGAATACGAAGATCGCGCGCGCGCAGATCGTCTCGCTCGGCCAGGCACTCGATCAATACCGTCTGGATGTCGGCTCCTATCCGACCACCGAAGAAGGGCTGCAGGCGCTCGTGGCCAAGCCGCAGGATGCGGCGCATTGGAGCGGGCCGTATCTGGCGAAGGCGGTGCCGGTCGATCCGTGGGATCGTCCGTACCAGTATCGGTCGCCGGGTGAACACGGCGACTACGATCTGTTTTCGCTTGGCAAGGATGGACGGGGCGGCGGCGTCGGCGAGAACACGACCGTCTCTTCGTGGTGACGGTGTGCCGCGGGTGCGGCGCGCGGTTGTCGCGACGCCGGATCGATAGTGGGTTGTTTGCAAGGAGAATCGACGTGAAGTACGTGCTGCGTGTCTTCGATACCAGTGGTGCGGTCCAGACGCTTCGCATCGATAGCGATTCTTCGTCGACTGCGGCATCGCTTGCTCGGGCTCGCGGCCTTCGCGTCGTATCGGTTCGTGCCGATGCGGGCCGGCGGCGCGACCGGAAGAACTGGATGGCGCTGCCCGGCGGCAGGTTCAACGTCGAACTGTTCGCACGCGAACTCGCGGCATTGCTCGATGCAGGCGTCGGCGTCGTCGACGCATTGCGCACGCTCGGCGGCAATGAGCGCCGCGAGGCTTCTGCGCAGGCGTACCGCGAACTGTTGCGGCTGCTGGAAGAGGGGCAGTCGCTCTCCGCGGCGCTCGAGCACCAGAGCCACATCTTTCCGCCGGTGCTTGTCGCCTGCGTGAAAGCCAGCGAGCAAACCGGCGGCCTCGCGGATAGCCTGACCCGCTACTCACGCAACAGCGCGATGCTGCACGAACTGCGCGGCCGGGTGGTGTCGGCAGCGATCTATCCATCCGTTCTGCTACTGGTCGGCGCGGCGGTCGTGCTGTTCCTGCTGGGTTTCGTCGTGCCGAGATTCGCAACCTTGCTCGAGCACAGCGGGCGTGAGCTCCCGCTGCTCTCGCGCATGCTGATCGCGTGGGGCAGCATGGTGCACGCCCATGGAGCGGAATTGAGCGTGAGCCTCGCTGTGCTGGCGGTGGCGGCCGGCTTTGCATTGCGCAGGCAGGTGGTCCGCAACTGGATTTCCGATCGCATGCTTGCGCTGCCCGGCATCGGGCAACATTTCCGCGTTTTTCGCCAGTCGCAGTTTTATCGCACGACCGCGATGCTGGTCGATGGCGGTATTCCCGCCGTGCGCGCGTTCGACCTCGCGCGTGGCCTGGTTGGCCGCGCGGACCAGGTCGCACTCGCAGGCGCCTTGCAGCAGGTGCGCAACGGCACCCGGATCTCCGACGCGTTTCAGCAGGGCGGACTCGCCAACCCGATTTCCTATCGGCTCCTGACGGTGGCGGAGAAGACCGGCGGTCTTGGGCCTGTTCTGGACAGAATCGCCGCGTTTCAGGAGGCGCAAGTGTCTCGCACCATCGATCTGATCTCGCGTTTGATCGAACCCGCGATGATGATTTTTATCGGTGTGGTGATCGGTGGGATTGTCGTGCTGATGTACATGCCGATTTTCGAAATCGCGTCGAGCATCCAATAGACCTTCCTGGAGAAAACTCGTGGATACCGTCAGCACGACTCCGGCAAGCCTCAATATCGAACCGCGTGTCGAACCGCGTGTCGAACCGCGTGTCGAGTTGCGCGACGCACTGCGAACGCTCGGCGAGCGGCATGGGTCCGGCATTCGCGCGCTGGAGGAGCTGATGACGCAGACGGCACTGAGCGCGGACGAAATGCGCACTCAACTGGCCGCGCAATTCCGCATGAAACCGGTCAGCATGCGCGAGTTGAGTCAGTACGAACCCGACTTCGACGTCATTTCGTTTGTCGAGGCGACGACCCGTTTGTGCATCTGTTTTCGTGAGGCGAGCGGTGCAAGCAGTGCAAGCGGTGCAAGCGATACAAGCGGCACAAACGGCACAAACGGCACAAACGGCACAAACGGCACAAACGGCACAAACAATAGCAAGGGCCTGCTGTTCGTCATCGCCGATCCGCTCGATGCGCGCACGCGCGGCTGGGTCGAACACCGCATGCGCTCGCGGCCGATCGTGCCGTACAGCTGGGCGCTCGCGAGCGCGGGAGACATCAGCGCGTATCTGGCCGTGCGCGAAAAGGACGTGCGGGCAATGGACTCGCTCGCGTTCGACGATCCCATCCAGCGCGCGGTGGATCAGTCTTCGCTCGCGTTGACGCTGCAGGGCATCAGCAGTGACGACAGCCCGGTGGTGAGGCTGCTCAACTCGACGATCTATGACGCGCTGAAGATGATGGCAAGCGACATCCACCTCGAGTGCCGTGCCAGCGGGTTGATGATCAAGTGCCGCGTGGACGGCGTGCTGACCGTGGTCGGCCGTGTCGAAGGCCGCGATGTCGCGGACCAGGTCCTGTCGCGCGTGAAAGTGATTTCCGAACTCGATATCGCCGAGCGCCGCGTTCCGCAGGACGGGCGTTTCAAGGCGCAGTACGCGGGACGTGATATCGATTTCCGCGTGTCGATCATGCCGAACCAGTTCGGCGAGGACGCGGTGCTGCGGATCCTCGATCGCTATCAGCTTTCGCAAGCCGCCGGCGGTCTCACGCTCGAGGCGCTGGGTTTTCAGCCCGCCGATACACGCTTCATGCGCTCAATAGCGTCGATGCCGTACGGGATGCTGCTCGTGACCGGGCCGACCGGCAGCGGCAAGACAACGACGCTCTACGCGATTCTCACCGAGATCAACAACGGCCTCGAGAAGATCGTGACGATCGAGGACCCGGTCGAATATCAGCTGGGCGACATCCTGCAGATTCCGGTCAACGAAGCGAAAGGGCTGACCTTCGCGCGCGGACTGCGGTCGATCTTGCGGCATGACCCGGACAAGATCATGGTCGGCGAAATCCGCGATCCGGAAACCGCGCAAATCGCCGTTCAGGCGGCGCTGACCGGTCACCAGGTGTTCACTACCGTGCACGCGAACAACGTGTTCGACGTGATCGGCCGCTTCACGAACATGGAGGTCGATCCGTACAGCTTCGTGTCCGCGCTCAACGGCGTCGTCGCCCAGCGTCTCTTGCGGCAATGCTGTCCGGATTGCACGACCGGCGAGTCGGTGGACGCGGACACGCTGGTCCGTTCGGGCATCGATCCGGATACGGCGGGCAGCTACCTGTTTCATCGCGGCACCGGCTGCGCGGCGTGCCGCGGCAGCGGGTATCGCGGACGCCGCGCAATCGCGGAAGCTTTGCGCATGAACGACGAGTTGCGGCAACTGCTGTCCGAGCGCGCGCCGCTCGGGGCTATCAAGGCGGCAGCGATGCGCTACGGCATGCAGTCGCTGCGCACCGCCGCGGTCGAACTGGTGAAGCGCGGTGAAACGACTCTCGAGGAGATTAACCGTGTCACGATGGTTGAATAGTCCGGTTGCAATCGGTGTCGGCACGCGTGAGATCGTGGTCGGTGCGCGCGCCCCGCGGCTGTTGCGGCTGCGCAAACCGGCAGTTGCCGCCGAGCCTGCGAGCGTTGCGATTCCCGAGGCGCAGTGCTGTACGGAATCGGGCGCACTCGATGCGCTGCGCGCAGCGCTTGCCGACACGCTCATCGCCACGTCCGGTGCCGACGCCGCGCCAGTGCCGCAGGAGGTCGTGCAGAAACGCAGCGCATATATGGTGCTGGACGATTTCTGGGGCAATCACGCGATCTTGCGTGGCGATTTCCGCACGCTGCGCGCGCGCGAACTCGAAGAGATCGTGTTGGCGCATTTCACCGATACCTACGGGATCGACGGCGCGTCGCTGGTGGTGCGGTTCAGCGTGCAGCGCGGCGGCCGGGCTTTGTTTGCCAGCGCGATGTCGCGCGCGCTTCATGACGGTATCCATGACGTGAGCGCGTCCGAACATGTCGAGATTAGCCGCTTGAGGCTATGCCTTCCGGAGATGCTCAATCGCATCGGCGACGCTGCCGAAGGCGGCGAGGCACTGCTTGTGTTCGTCGCGGACGAGTTGATGCAGGCCGTCATGACCGAACAGAATCGCTGGGTCGCCTACGATGCACAGCGCCTGTTTCCCGGTGATGCGGGCGACGCATCCCGGCTGGCCGATCTGGCCGAGCAGTTGTTCGAACGCTCGGCGACCCGAATGAACTTGCGGCAGGGCGACTGCAAGATCTATCTGTTCGGCGTCGAGACCGAACTGGCGCCGTTCGAAGCGCGTTTCGCCACGGTGATCCGGCAGGCGCTGCCGGTGGACAGCTCGCCCGCGCATCGGCTGATGGAGTGTGCGCAATGACTCCGCACCTTAACCTCGACTTCAGCCGCCGCCGCGCCCCCGCCGCGATGGGCGGCGTGATCCTGTTGTGCGCCGCTGCCGTGTTGTTGCTCGCAAGCGGTGCACGGCTCTGGCATGCGTACGCGGAAAACGATCGCGCGCAGGCGCAACTGGAGGCCGTCCGGCAGCAAACAATGGCAAGCCGGCATGTGGTGAAGGCGCCGCTGACGCCGGCCGCCAGGCTCGCGGAAAAGCAGAGCCAATCGGTTCTGCGGGAGCTGACCGTGCCGTGGCAGGACCTCTTCTCGATCGTCGAAGACTATCCGGATCACGATGTCGCGCTGATCGGCATCGATCAGAACCCCGGGCAAAGCCAGATCCGTATCACGGCCGAGGCGAAGAATTTCGACGCGATGATTGCGTACCTGAAGTATCTGCAGACCAGCGTGCTGCTGCGGGAAGCCGTGCTCAACGATCACCTGATCGAGCCGAACGTGCCGGGCAAACCGGTGCGTTTCCAGATCACTGCCGTCTGGAGGAAGTCATGAAAGCGGACCAGTTACAGGACCTGCTGTTGACGCTGCGCTTCGAGATGCAGCGCTCGTTCGGCTTGCCGGGACTGCTCGGCGCGCTGATGATCGGCGCAGCCGCCATCGTGTGCGCCTCGACGCCCAGTGTGGATTCCGGAACGCGCGAATTACGTGAGATGCAGGACCCGGCGCGAGTCGCGCGGACGGCGAACGCGCATCGCCCTGCCGGCGAGCGCGGCGTCGCGGCGGATGCGGTGCCACTCGACACCTTGCCGGGACTGTTTCCGGGTTTCACGCAAAGCGCGGACGATATCGCGGCGATACTCGCGCAGGCTCGCGACAGCAATCTGACGCTCGGCTCCGCCGAATACCAGGTGACGACGGAGGCCGGCGCGCCCTTTACGCGGTATCAGGTTTTGCTGCCTGTCAAGGATCAGTACAGTGCGATCCGGCGTTTTCTCGCGGCAGTCCTGAACAATGTGCCTAATGCGGCACTCCAGGCGATCCACGTCGAGCGTCCTGCGGTCGACGGCAACATTCTCGATGCGCGGGTCCGCTTCGAGCTTATCTATCGGACGGCGCAGCCATGAAACCCGCTCTGGTCAATCGCGTTCGAGCTCATCTATCGGACAGCGCAGCCATGAACCTCGCGCTGGTCAAACGCCTTCGAGCTCATCTGCCGGACGGTGCAGCCGTGAAGCCCGCGCTGGTCAAACGCGTGTTGCTGACATGCTTCGGGATCGCAGTCATAGGGCTCGGGTATCGCGCGCAGGTGGTGGCGACCCAGACGCCGGTGGTGCTTGCCTCGATCCACGAGCAGGGACATGACGACATGCGGGCGGGGCCTGCTTCCGTTCATCACCAGTCGTCCGCATCTGCCGTACCCGTAACCTCGCGGGAAACGGCTGCTGCTCCGGTTTCCGCGCGCCGCGCCAACGCCGCCAGCGCCGCCAGCGCCAGCAGTGTCGCCAACGCCAGCAGTGCCAGCAGTGCCAGCAGTGCCACCAACGCGAACCCGGCGATAACAGCAACGCCACGTGCAAAACTGATCGCCCTGCGCGCGCCTCTGTCGGTCGACTCGGCCAACAATCCGTTCGCCGCTTCTTCCTGGCTTCCGCCGCCGCCTCCTGTCGAGGTGCCGGTCGTACCCGAGGTGCGCGCACCGGCGCCGACTGCGCCGCCCGTGCCCTTTACTTACCTGGGCGAGCTCGATGCGAAAGCCGCGAAGCCGCAGGTATTTCTCAGCAACGGCGACCGCTTGCTGATCGTTTCACCGGGTGAAGTCGTCGATAACCAGTACCGAGTCGAGTCGGTTTCCGAATCCGACGTGGTGCTGACCTATCTGCCGCTCAACCAGACGCAGGCCATATCCATTCCAAGAGAGGCAAAGTAGATGAAAACCTCACGCACACGGGGTGCGAGCCGCATTGGGGACAGCGGCCCATCGAACCATCTCTCGCCACCTGTCCCGTTCCGTGCCCAGCGCACGCCCACTGGAGGAGGCGCGAGAAAGCGTGTGCTTGCGATCGCCATCTCCATGCTTGCTGTCAGCGGGTGCATGCACGTTCCGAATCGGCAGGACGATCCGACCGACGCCGAGGTGAAAATCAACTATCTGCACGACCGCAATGATCAGGTCAACGCGCTGCTCGATCAGGCCGACCAGTTTCGTTTGAGCTACCAGTTCGACGCCGCGATCCAGAAGCTCTATGCGGCAAGCCAGATCGATCCGACCAGCGAGCGCGGCCGCAAGATCGGCGCGCTGATCGACCAGGACCGCCGGGATCTCGCGACCCTGCAGGAAGCGGACCGCATGATGAAGCGCGGCTCGTTCGGACCCGCGGCCGATCGTGTGCACCGGGTACTGTTGGCGAATCCGACCAATCCATTGGCATTGCAGATGGAAAAGGAAATCAACGACAAGATCCGGCTGCAACGCGCGGACAAGGAGGAGCAGCTTGCCGCTTCGTCGATCATGCGCACGCCGATCACGCTGCAATTTCGCGACGCCAACGTGCGTATGGTCTTCGAAGCGTTGTCGCGCACCTCGGGACTGAACGTCATCTTCGACCGCGACGTTCGAGCGGACCTGAAGACGACAATCTTCGTGACGAACGCTTCGCTGCAGGACACGGTCGATATGATCCTGATGCAGAATCAGCTCGACAAGAAGCAACTCAATGCGAATACGCTTTTCATCTACCCGGCGACGCCGGCCAAGCAGCTCGAATATCAGGAATTGAAGGTACGCACGTTCCAGTTGTCGAACGTCGAAGCCAAACAGGTCCAGTCGCTGCTGAAGAGCCTGCTGAAGATCAAGGAAGTCGTGATCGACGAGCGCGCGAATACCGTCACGATCCGCGGCACCCCGGACACCATCAAGGTTGCCGAAGAGATGATCGCCGCGCAGGATTTGCCGGAACCGGAGGTGATGCTGGAAGTCGAGGTGCTGGAGGTGTCGCACGAACGCCTGTCCAATCTCGGCATCGAATGGCCGAACTCGTTCACGATGTCGACGCCGTCGACGGTGGACACGTGGGGCGCGTTGCACCATCTTCCCCTCAATGCGCTGAATGTCAGCGGTCTGTCCGCGACGGCGAACTTCAAACTCACCGATACCGACGCGAATTTGCTGGCGAGTCCACGTATCCGGACGCGCAACAAGGAGAAGGCCAGGATATTGATCGGCGACAAGCTGCCGGTGATTTCGAGTTCCAGCACGCCGAGCACGAGCGGTCCGTCATACACGCAAATGATTCAGTACATCGATGTCGGCATCAAGCTCGAGGTGGAGCCGCAGGTCTATCGGGACGGCGATGTCGGCATCAAACTGAATCTCGAAGTCAGCAATATCACCAATACGATTCAGAGCGGCAACTCGCAGACAGGTCTGAGTTCGCTTGCTTATCAGATAGGAACACGTAGCGCATCGACAAGCCTGCGCCTCAGAGACGGCGAAAGCCAGATCATGGGCGGGCTGATCTCCGATCAGGACCGCAAGTCGGCCGACAAGGTGCCGGGCCTCGGGCAGTTGCCCGTGCTCGGGCGCCTGTTCTCGGATCACAACGGCGACCATGTGAAGACGGAGATCGTGTTGCAGATCACGCCGCACATCGTGCGGCCGCAACTCGCGGCGGATGTGGACACGCAGGAGGTCTGGTCCGGCACCGACGTCAACGTGCACGCCGACCAGCTTCGGCTCGACCCCGTCATGGCCGCCGCGGCGGTGCCCGGAGCGGCGCCCGTGAAGGCGCTGCCCGGCAACGTAGGCGGTGGCACGGTTGGCGGCAAGCCCGCTCAGGCGGGCGCGGCGGCGGGCAGTTCGACGACGGTGCCCGCGACCGGATCGTTTGGGCAACTGCCGCCGCCGCCGCGCACGACGCCGCCGCCCGCGCCGTACGGCGGACGCTTCACGCCGGCGCCGTCGGCCGCACCTGCGCCGGTGCCGGTGCCCAATGCGCCGCCGGCAGCGGAGCAGGCGGGAGGCGAGGCCGAGCAGGGCGGCGCAGCAAACGCGGCGCAGGCAGCCGCCCAGCCGCCGGCGCCTGCCCAGCCGGCGCCCGCACCGGCGCCTGCGCCCGCTCCGTCGATCCTGCAGATGCCACCGGGCGACATGGGGAACGAGAACCCGCTTCGCTCGATTCAGAACGGGTATTGAGCCGTGGCCATGCCGACGAACACGGTCCGCTCGCGTGGCGCAAACCAGCTCGATCAACGTGGATTCACGTTGATCGAGCTGGTGATCACGCTCGCGCTCGTGTCCATCCTGGCGCTCGCGATCATGCCGTTCTCGGAACTGATCGTGCAGCGCGAGAAGGAGCAGCAGTTGAGCGCCGCGTTGCGCGAGATTCGCACGGCGCTCGACGCCTACAAGGATTCGAGCGACGCGGGTTTGATCGACAAGGAGGCAGAGGCGTCCGGCTATCCGCCTTCGCTGACCGTGCTCGTGACAGGCGTGCCCAACGCGAAGGATCCGAAAGGCAGTCTGTTGATGTTCCTTCGCCACGTGCCGCGCGATCCGTTCTTTGCAGGCGAGCCGGATACACCCGCGGAAGACACCTGGAACGTGCGGTCCTATGGGGTGCCGCCGGATCAGGCGGGGGCCGACGCGCCGTCAGGAAACGATCAGGCCGGCAAGGATGTGTTCGACGTGTCGTCGAAATCCGATCGCGCCGGCATCAATGGCGTTCCGTACAAACAATGGTGACGTGCATCATGAAACCCGCTCGTACGCGCAAGTCCCGCGGTTTTACGCTGATCGAACTGGTTGTCGTGATGGCGATCATCGGCCTGCTTCTGACCATCGCGCTGCCGCGCTATATGCACAGCATCGAACGCGGCAAGGAGCAGGTCCGGCAGCAGAACGTCGCGGTGATGCGCGATGCGATCGACAAATACTACGGCGACAACGGCCAGTATCCGGACACGCTCGATGAACTGGTGGCGAAGCATTATCTGCGCGCGGTTCCGGTCGATCCGGTCAACGGCGACGACAAGTGGGCGGTGGTCGCCTCGCCCGACGAAACCAAGACGGGTGTGTACGACGTCGTGCCGGCGAGCGGTGCGCAAGGCACGCCTGCCGATCCAGCGGGGGCGGCCAAGTGAGTCGCGGCGCTTTCCCGGCGCGAGGCGTCGCGTGCATGAAGCGGACTGCGCGGCATCGAGCCTCGCCGTGCGCCGCGCGCCAGCGCGGGCTCGTGATGCTGGCGCTATTGATTGCGCTGATGCTGATGTCGATCGCGTTGGCGGGCGCACTCGACGTCTGGTCGCTGGAACGGCGGCGCGAGCAGGAGAAGCAACTATTGTTCGCCGGCGATCAGTACCGCCAGGCGATCGTGCGGTATTACCGCGTTGGCCGCGTCTACCCGGCGTCGGTCGACGATCTTCTGGACGACGCGCGCTTTCCGGTTCCGATGCATCATCTGCGTCAGGCATACCCGGATCCGGTCACCGGCAAGACAGATTGGCTTTTCTTGCGGCAGGGCGATCGCTTTTATGGCGTGTATAGCAGCTCGGAGGCGCAGACCATCAAGCACGCGGAGTTCCCGCGGCGATATGCGGACTTCGAAACCGAGCAGACTTACGGCGGGTGGAAGTTCATCTATCTTGCTCCGGGGCTGCGCAGCACGCCGACTAGCGCCGTTACTACATCGCCCGGTCGTCCGGTGCTGACCATCAATCCACAAAATGGCGCGGGACTTCTTCCGTCGAGACGGATGCGATAGCAGTTCAGACGCTCGAAGCGAAGCAGCAGACGCCTGAGAAACCGCCGCCCCAAAAGAAAAACGCCCCGCAGGGCGTTTTCCATCACCTCGGCACAGCAAGGCGCTCGCGCGCCTCGCCGACAAGGCAAGACCAGACTCGCTTAGAACTTGTGACGGATACCGACACGGAAGGCCAGCTGGTTGTCCGAACCCGTGCCCGACGTGCTGAAGTAGCTCGTGCTCGAACCGATCTGCGCCTGCAGATTCGTCTTGCCGACCTGGCCTGCAGCGATCTGGTAGATACCCAGTGCATACACGTCCGTACGCTTGCTCAGTGCGTAGTCGATGCTCAGGTCCGCCTGGTTCCAGTGGCCCGTGCTGGCATCGCTCAGGTGCATGTACGTGTAGCCTGCGCCGGCCGTCAGTGCCGGCGTGAACGCGTACTTCGCGCCCGCTTCGTATGCCGCAAACGTGGTCGAGCTGCCCGAGATCGGCTGGAAGCGCGTGTTCGTGTACAACGCCCACAGCGTAGCCGCGCCGATCGAGTAACGGCCGCCGACGCCGAACGTGCGCAGATCGCGCACGGTGCCGGTCGTCACGTTGGCGATAGCCGTCGAGAATGCCGGGGTTGCCTGGCTCGGGAAACGGATGTCCGTGTACGCTGCGCCGACGCCGAACGGGCCGTTCGCGTAGTTCACGCCGAAGCTGTAGGCACGCGACGAACCTGCGACCGGTGCCGCGGCCGTGCCGGTTGCCGGTGCGCCGGCGAATGCGCCAGCCTGGTTCGAGAAGCCGTACATCGCGCCGAAGGTCAGGCCCGCGAAATTCGCGCTGCTGAACTTGACTGCGTTGTTGATACGGCTCGACGTCAACTGGTCGACGTCGTTGATGTGGTAAGCGTAGTTACCCGCGACGGTTTGGCCGCCGGTCGAGTAGTTGCCGCCGAGGTAATCCGTCGAAAACGAATACTGGCGACCGAACGTCAGCGAACCGACATTGTTCTGCGACACACCGACATACGCTTGACGGCCGAACAGTGCGCCGCCCTGGCCGAGCGTGCCGTTGCCGCTGTTGAAGCCGCTTTCCAGCACGAACAGCGCCTTCAGGCCGCCACCGAGATCTTCGGTGCCGCGCAGACCCCAACGGCTGCCTTGAGCAACGCCGTCGTCGTACTTGAAGAGGTTGTCGTGACCGGTGGCGGTCTTCGAGTTGTTCACGTAGCTGATACCGGCATCGATCAGGCCATACAGCGTGACGCTGCTTTGCGCGTGGGCGGCAGTGGCGAAGACGGCGAGCGTAGCGGCGGTCAATACTTTCTTGTTCAAGGCACTTCTCCGATTAAAAATTAAGCGATCGTCACGCCTTACTCTTTGGTAAGGTCGTGCGATGGCCCGAAATTTAAGGGAACGCAGAGTAAGGCTTGTGACAGCTTTGCTTATTTTTGGAATCTGTCGCTCCGGCGCGACACTGACATAGCGTTGCGCGTTGAAATCGCGCAAGGCACGCCGCTCATAAGCTTTCTCCAGATCGTGCATATAAGCGTGTGAAAAACGATTGGTTTTCGGGTGCATCGGCTGCATGCGACGATCCGCGCCTATCAATCGGAATCGTTCGAGGGGAAACGCATGCAACGCCGTAAAATCATCCAGAATCTGCTCGCTATCGCCGCTGTTTCGCTCACGGCAACGTTTGCGCATGCCGACGACAAACAACTCAGGATCGGCACGATGAGCGGTCCTGATGCGCAGATCTGGTCGGTCGTGACCAAGGTCGCGGCGCGCGAAGGGCTGAACGTGAAGGTCATCGAATTCAACGACTACGTGCAGCCGAATGCGGCGCTCGACTCCGGCGATCTCGATGCCAACGGTTTCCAGCACCAGCCGTTTCTCGATAGCCAGATCAGGCAGCGCGGCTACAAGATCGTCAACGTCGGCCTGACCTACGTGTCGCCGATGGGCTTCTATTCGAAGAAGCTCAAGTCGCTCAAGGACTTGCCGGAAGGCGCGAAGGTCGGCATCCAGAACGATCCGTCGAACGGCAACCGCGCGCTGCTGCTGTTGCAGAAGTACGGCGTGATCAAACTGAAGCCGGGCGTCGGCACGAACGGCGTCAACGCCACGCCGCTCGACGTCGCCGGGAATCCGAAGAAGATCAAGCTGGTCGAACTCGACGCCGCGCAATTGCCGCGCGCGCTCGACGACCTCGACGCGGCGTCGATCAACACGGACTACGCGGTGAAGGCCGGCTTGCAGCCGACCAAAGACGCGATCGCGATCGAAGACCTCAAAGGTCCGTACGCGAATCTGATCGCCGTGCGCGCGCAGGATCGCGACAAGCCGTGGGTCAAGAAACTGGTGGCGGCATACGAGTCGGATGAAGTGCGCAAGTACATCGACACGCAGTTCAAAGGGGCGATCATTCCGGCTTTCTGAGCGGGTTTGATAGGCGGCTTTCCGTCCGCCTCCGAGCAAGCTGTTCTTTCGCAACAGGCGCGTAAACGCAGAACGCCCGCTGACATAGCGGGCGTTCTGCGTTGCAGGCACAGCTTCCGTTCATCAATACATGGAAGCGCGGCCGCAGTGGTTCCTCAATTGCTCAACAACGATCCGCTTCTGAATGCCTTCGCACCGGCAATGCGCGCGAATTCCAGCCCGGCCGTCGCGAAGCGCGTCAAATGCCGCGCATACAGCACGCCGGCCACGCTGCTCTTCAGCGTCACCACACGATCGGTCAACGGGTCGACGATATCGGCGATCTCCTGGCCGACCTCGACCCAGGTGCCGACTTCGCAGCGATACACGAGCACGCCGCTGATCGGTGCGACGATCGGCTCGGCGCCGGCCAGAGGCGTGGCGGCGAATTCGAGCGCCGGCAGCGGCGCCGCTGTGCCGTCGATCACGCCACGCGAGGTCAGGTATTCGACGATCGCCTGGGCGTCGCGCTCCGCGTACTCGTAAGACACTTCGCGCTGACCGCGCAGTTCGATCGTGACCGAGACCGAGCCGTTCGGAATCGGAAAACGGTCGCCGTAACGGCCGCGCAGATCCGACCAGCAGAAGCTATGGATTTCGTCGAACGGATTGCCCACCGAATTCAACGCCAGCAGCGAAGCCTTGGCGTCCAGATAACAGGCGAGCGGCTCGACTTCCGGCCACAGGTCCGGGTTCGTGTAGAGGTGCATCGCGGCTTCCCAGTCGCAGTGCAGATCGAGCACGACATCGGCGTCATACGAGAGTTTTTGCAGCGCCAGACGTTGTGATTCGAGTTCGGTTGCCGGCTTTTGCGCGTCGAGCGCTTCGCGCATCGCCGCGCGGATTGCCGTGCGATTGGCGTCGACGTTGTCGGTGAGGCGCGCTTCGATGCCGGGCTCAATCAGCGCCGCCAGTTCGTAGAAATTGCGGTTGAAGTTCTGCGCGCTGTTGGTCTCGAAGCGGCCTGTCAGGTGGCCGAGAAAGTGCTGATTCAGACCGATCGGATTGGCCACCGGCACGATCACGACTTCGCCGCGCACCTTGCCGGCGGCTTCCAGCGCGGCGAGCTTGCGGCGCAACGCCCACGACACCAGCATGCCAGGCAGCTCGTCGGCATGCAGCGACGACTGGATGTAAATCTTCTGCCCGCCGCCGGGACCGTAGTGAAAACTCGTCAGATTACGGGCGGTGCCGAGCGTCGGGGCAATCAGCGGATGGGTTTGGGTTTGCATGGTCTTCAAATCCGCGGGCAAGTGAGGCGTGCCGCGCTATGTCGTTGATTACAGGGGGAAAGGGGGCTTCAAGCTTAGTATTCGAACTGAATTATTGGCGGGCGGGTTCGCGGCGTCTCGATCGCACGATCTTAGCCGATATGACGCAGCGCGTGGTCTGATGCGGCATTGTCCGGAGCGCGTGCGGTACACGCGGCAGGTTGGGGGCGGCTCGATCGCACGCCGGGTTGCGCGCTAAAGCGGTCCCACAAACGAAACGGGCTCCGCGCGATGCGGAGCCCGTCCTTGCAAACCGGCAAGCGCGTCGTCAGACGCGCGTGGCTGGCTTAGCCGCCGTACACGTCGAAGTCGAAGTACTTCTTCTCGAGCTTCTTGTACGTACCGTCCTTGATGATGTCGGCAATTGCCTTGTCGACCTTCGCCTTCAGATCGGTGTCTTCCTTGCGCATGCCGATGCCTGCGCCGTTGCCGAGGATCTTCGGATCGTCGAGGTCCTTGCCGACGAAGTCGAAGCCCGCGCCGCGCGGCGTCTTCAGGAAGCCGATGTCAGCTTGCACGGCGTCTTGCAGCGCAGCGTCCAGACGGCCCGACAGCAAGTCGGCGTAGACCTGGTCCTGGTTCTGATACGGCACAACCTTCGTGCCCTTCGCTTCCCAGTACGTCTTTGCGTAGGTTTCCTGGATCGTGCCTTGCTCGACGCCAACCGACTTGCCCTTCAGCGAATCGGCGGTCGGCAGGATGCCCGAACCCTTCTTCGCGACGAGGCGCGTCGGCGTGTTGAACAGCTTCGACGAGAAGGCGATCTGCTCGGCGCGTTGCGGCGTCATGGACATCGACGACAGCACGCCGTCGAACTTCTTCGCCTTCAGGGCCGGGATCATGCCGTCGAAGTCGTTTTCGACCCACACGCACTTGGCTTTCAGGCGCGCGCAGATTTCATTGCCGAGGTCGATGTCGAAGCCCGCAAGTTTGCCGTCCGAACCCTTGGACTCAAACGGGGGGTAGCTGGCGTCAACGCCGAAACGGATAGTCGACCAATCTTTAGCGTGTGCGCCAATCGAGACGGTAGCAAGCAGAGCAACCGTCAAAGCCGCTAGCAGTTTTTTCACTGTTTTACTCCTCGGTGTAGTTCGAATACTCCCGTATGCGGTTGTGCCGCTGCGGGACGCCTGGCGCGACTTACGACCAGGCTTGGGTTGAAGCTGCCGGCCGGGGCGGCCAGCAGCGCGCGCCAAGCTTATCAGTTCAAAAAGATTGGGTAGTTAGTGAAACACCGGATAGCGCAAGGGAATAGCTTTTAATGCCTGAATGTGGTGAGGGGATTCGATAGGGTTCGGTGGTGTCGTCATGCTTAATGCATGGCTCCGAGCATGGCTCCGAGCATGACCCCGAGCATGGCCTCGAAAGCCGCTCGTTGCCCTGTAACGAGGTCGTAATGAAGTTGGGAAGTTGGCGAATCGCGCCGCGTTGTCCGGATACGTTGCCGGATGTGTTGTGCCGTCAAAACCGGCATTCGAAAAAGCGCTATTTACCACTGCCTATTGCGGAATTTTGCGGACTATTGCGGCGCCCTCGATTGTTTCAAATTGTTTCAAACGGCTGTCGACGAGTTAAAGATTTCGCATGAACGACCGTTAAATACAGATGAACGTATGTGTGAAATCAAGCCTGACCGATGGTTTTTCGCGATTGGGGCGGGGCCGGAACCAAAAATGCATGGCTTGGCGCTATGATCGACGCTCTGCACGCCTGCCTTCGCAGCGTACGTTCGTATCGGTATCTGTCTGAACAAAGTTATCGAGCACTACGCGAGCGCTACGCCCGCGATTAAACACCGCGCACCCGTTTGCGTTCGTCTTGATGGCCTTCTGCTAAGCGGTTGTATATGCACACGATTTCGATGGCAGACGACATGCGCTGTTTCAAACCATCGCTGCGGCGCCGGATTGCGCTCGCGGCGGCACGCGCGAAGTCGCTCTGCGGCGGCGGGGTTTCGGGTTTTTTGACGTTACTGATAAACGCCGCTTTCTGCGGTAGCCTTTTGTCTCCAGCACCCGTCGTGGCCGCCGACAAGGTTCTGCGAGTGCTGGCATGGCCCGGTTACGCCGACGCCGACGTCGTCCAGGCTTTCGAGGCGCGCTACCACGCGAAGGTCGAAGTCACGTTGGTCGATTCCGACGAGGCGCTATGGGCGCAAATGCATACCCAGCGTACGCCACAGTTCGATGTGCTCGCGGCGAATACCGCCGAGGTCCAGCGTTATACCCGCGCGAATCTGCTGGTGCCGCTCGATCTGGCCAGTTTGCCGAATACGAAAAAACAGTTGCCGCGGTTTCAGGCGCGGTCGTCGATCGAAGGGCTGACCTCGGCGGGCAATGTGTACGCCATTCCATTCACGTATTCGTCGATGGGGCTGATCTATGACCGCAAGCAGATCGCCGTTGCGCCGCGCTCGATGCGCGAACTGTGGAACCCGCGCTACCGCGGCAAGGTTCTCGACTTCAATAGCGCCCAGCACAATTTCTCGTTCACGGCGCTGGCGCTGGGCTATCCCCATCCCTTCCAGCTCGATGCCACGCAGATGCGCGTGATCGCCCACAAGCTAGTCGATCTGCGCCGCAATCTGCTGACCTACTACACACTGCCGGAAGAAGCGACCGCGTTCTTCATCCAGCACAAAGCTGCCTTGATGTTCGGCAACTATGGCACCCAGCAGGTCGAATCGTTGCGCCGCGCCGGCGCCGACGTGGGCTACGTGATTCCCGACGAAGGCGCGCTCGCCTGGCTGGACTGCTGGGCGATGACGCGTGCCGCGCAGGATCGTCCGCTCGCGCTTGCGTGGATCAACTACATGCTCGAACCGGACGTCAGTGCGTTGTTGACCCAACGGCAGGGGCTTGCCAACACGCTGACAGCACCGGCGGAGAACAGCGACAAGGCGCACATCGTCTGGATCGGCCCAGTGGAAGACATTCAGCGGCGCGAGGAACTGTGGAGCAGAATCGTGTCCGGCGACAGGTCGGAGCGTTTTTGATGATGCGCCCCGGCTTGACATTCAAGTTATCGATTCTGCTGGCGTGCATTGGCGTGCTCGCGTCCGGCGCGACCGGTTATTACACGTATCGCGCCAACCGTACGATGCTGGTGAACGAAGCCGGACACAGCCTGCTGACGTCGACGGAACTGCTGGGGCAGCGCTTTTCCGTGGCGATCGCCGACGTCGCCGCGGACGCGCTGGTGCTCGCGAGCTTGCCGTCTTTGGCGGACGTTGCGCAGACCGACAACGGCGTTGGCCCGAATGCGCCGCGCGAACAACTGGCGCAGGTGTATGCCAGCTTCATGGTGCACCATCCCGAGTACCTGCAAATTCGTTTCATTACCCGCAAGCACTACGGACTCGAGCTGATCCGTTTCGACCGTGACGGGGACGGCCTGGTGCGGGTCGAGGGGAATCGCTTGCAGGAAAAAGGCCAGTTTGCGTATGTGTTCGACACGCTGGCGTTCTCGCCCGGGCGCATTTACACCTCGCCGATCACAGTGAATCACGAGTACGGCGCGCATGCCGCCGAGGGCAAGCCGACGCTGCGGCTCGGCACACCGGTGGCCGATGCGGGTGGCGCGGTGGTGGGCGTCGTGATAATCGATATCGATCTGGCCGGCTTGCTCAACCGTTTGCAGAGCGATTTGCCGAGTGACTACCAGGTCTATCTCGCCAACGAGTGGGGCGACTTCCTGGTCCATCCGGATGCCTCGAAAACGTTCGGCTTCGACAGGGGGCGCCGCGTCCTGATGCAGGACAGTTTTTCCGCCACCCGGCCGCTCTTCGATCAGTCAAAAAGCGAAGTGCAACTGAACGGTCTCGTGCGGCCGGGACAGGCGGCCGGTCAGGTGCTCGCTTTCGTGCGCCGACCGTTCGGCGCCTCCGAAGGCAACCGTTTTATCGTGATCGGCCTCGCCAAGCCGCTCGACGACGTCTTGTCCGGCGCCACCCAGCTGGGCAACAGAATCATTCGCATGGTGTTGGTATTCAGCGTGTTGGCGCTGTTCCTCGCGATTCTGTTTGCGCGTGCGCTGACCAAGCCGTTGCACATTCTCGCGTACGCAGCGACGCATCTGTTCGCCGAGCACGCGATGGAAACGCTGCCACTCAAACGCACTGACGAGATCGGCGTTCTGGCGCGCTGCTTCGATCGTTTGCGCCGGGAAATCAAGTCGCAAATGGATGTGTTGCATAACAAGCAACGTGAGCTCGTGCATCTCGCCACGCACGATGGCCTGACAGGCCTGCCAAACCGGATGTTGTTCATGCAGAAGCTCGAGACGGCGATCGAGGAAGCGACGCAGCGTCAGGAAAGGCTTGCCGTGCTGTTCGTCGACCTCGACCGTTTCAAGCAGATCAACGACCAGTTCGGCCATTCGATCGGCGACAAGGTGCTCGCCTCGGTGGCGCAGCGGCTGAAGCAGGTGCTTTTCAAGGCGGACGTTGCGGCGCGGCTCGGCGGCGACGAGTTCATCGTGATGATCGAGGGGCCGCGCTCCGCCGAGGCCGCACCGGGAATTGCCTCGCGGATCATGGCGGTGTTGAACGAAGAACTGCTGATCGATGGACAACGCATGACGGTAGGCGCCAGCATCGGCATCAGTCAGTTTCCTGACGACAGCGCCACGGTGGAGGAGCTGCTGCTCCACGCCGATGCGGCGATGTATGCCGCCAAGGCCGGCGGACGGTGTGGGTATCTGCGCTACCAGGATGTGCTGGAGGCACAGGAGGCACAGGAGGCACAGAAGCGGGAGCAGGAGCGGGCGAGCGAAGGGGCCACGGAAGGCCGTGAAGCGGAGCCGACCGCCTGAGGCGCCGATGAGATGTCAATGAGACGCTTCGATAGAGAGCGCTGATCGATCGCAACGATGGAAAAAACCGGCATGCTGTGCCGGTTCGACGCCGCCAGCCCCACTATGCCGGCCATGCGCGTTTCCCCAACGCGCGGCTTCATTGCAATGCGGCGATGGCTCCCCGTGCGCCATTTTCGTGAAGCAACTGCAATGCGCGTCGAAGCGCTTTTCTGAACTCGGGCAGGGCCGCCAGATCCGCCGGAAACACTTCACGCACGGACAGCAATGCGTCCATCAGGGCCTGCGGCTCGCTCCGCGCGGATGCCGCGAGCGCTGTCAGTCTGCCGGCTAGCGGATCGCTGATTTCGTAGTGCGCGCCGTCGTCCGCATGGCCGCGCAAAAACATCATCCAGGCCGCTATCGCCAGCGCAAGACGCGTGAACGGCTGTCCCGCGCCGATCCGCGCCGCGATCGTGGCGAGCAGGCGCGGTGGAATCTTCTGGCTGCCGTCCATCGCGATCTGCGCGCAGCGGTGTTTCAGCGCTGGATTTGCGTAGCGCTCGAGCAATGCGTCCCGATAGGCGGGCAGGTCGAACGATGCAGGCATGGTTAGCGTCGGCGCGATTTCGTCCGTCATCATCGCGTGAATGAGATTGCGCAGGGGACGATGGGAGACCGCTGCGTCGATCGTGTCGAAGCCGCCGAGCATCGACAAATAGGCCAGCGTGGAGTGCGTGCCGTTCAGCATGCGCAGCTTCGCCAGTTCGAACGGCGTCACGTCGTCGACGAGTTGCGCGCCGACTGCGTCCCATGCGGGACGTCCCCCGGCAAAACGATCTTCAATGACCCATTGCCGGAACGGCTCGCACGGCACCGGCGCGGCATCCTCATAAACGATCGCGTGGGCCACGGTGACGCGTTCGGCGTCGGTGGTGGCCGGCACGATGCGGTCGACCATGGTCGACGGAAACGCAACACGGGCGGCGATCCAGTCGGCCAGCCCGGGATCGCGTTGCCGCGCGAACGAACAGACCACCTGCCGCAGCGCGGCGCCGTTGTGAGAAAGGTTGTCGCACGAAAGCACGGTAAACGGTTGACCGTGCGCACTGTCGCGCCGCTCGCGCAATGCCGCGACGAGGATGCCCGGCACCGTGCGCGGCTCGAGCGGGTTGGCCAGATCGTGCGCGACGGCGGGATCGTTCAGCGCGACCTCGCCGGTTTGCGGGTCGCGGCAGTAGCCTTTTTCAGTGACGGTCAGCGAGACGATCTGGACCAGCGGATCCGCGAGACGCGCGAACAGGGCGGCGCGATCGTGCGGCATGGCCAGCACTTCGCGCAGCGCACGCACGACGGTTACCCTGGCGCCACGCGGCCCGCGTTCAACCACGCTATACAGACCTTGCTGCTCCATCAGCGTATCGCGCTTGCCGACATCGCCTTGCAGCGTGACGCCGCAAATGCCCCAGTCGCCGCCCGCGGCAAGCATGGCCTCCTCCGTATAGAGGGCTTGATGCGCGCGATGGAAGTTGCCAATCCCCAGATGAACGATGCCGATGCGCGGCTCCTGCCATTGCGGCGACAACAGATGCGTCTGCAGCGTAGGCAGTGCTTGGCGGACGAGGCGAGGCAAGGTGGCTGCAGAAATCATGTGACGAAATCCAGATGGCGGAAGAAGGCGGAAAAGGCTTTGGAACGACGCCGCTCAGCGGGAAAACCCTGATTTGACGTCTCGATATACTTGTATGGTAGCATCGTTCAAACAATTTGAGACGGGTTTGGGACAAGTTGATGCGTGCGATTTTCCACCTCATTTTCCACCTCAACCCGTGCCCGAAACCGACATAAAAAACCGCCATTCGCATCCCGCCGTTCCGTGCGGTTCGCGACTCGCCTCTGCAAGGAAGCACTCATGAAAATCGTTCGCGCCGACGTGATCGTCACGTGCCCGGGCCGCAATTTCGTCACGCTGAAAATCGTCACTGACGACGGCATACACGGCATCGGCGATGCAACGCTGAACGGCCGCGAACTCGCGGTTGCTTCGTACCTGAAAGACCATGTGTGCCCGTTGTTGATCGGCCGCGATCCCGGCCGTATCGAAGACACTTGGCAGTACCTCTACAAGGGCGCGTACTGGCGCCGCGGCCCGGTCACGATGACGGCGATCGCCGCGGTGGATATGGCGCTGTGGGACATTCTCGGCAAAGTCACGGGCATGCCGCTGTACAAGCTGCTCGGCGGCGCCTCGCGGGAAGGCGTGATGGTGTACGGCCACGCCACCGGCCGCGACATTCCCGAAGCGCTCGACCGTTACGCGGAACACGTCGAAGCCGGCTATCAGGCGATTCGCGTTCAATGCGGCGTGCCGAATATGCGCTCGGTGTACGGCGTGTCCAAAGGCGGCGGCATGTACGAGCCGGCCACCAAGGGCGCGGTCGAGGAGCAGAGCTGGTCGTCGGAAAAGTATCTCGACTTCGTGCCGAAGCTCTTTGACGCGGTGCGAGACAAGTTCGGCTTCGATACGCATTTGCTGCACGACGTCCACCACCGTTTGACACCGATCGAAGCCGCGCGTCTCGGCAAATCGGTCGAGCCGTATCGCCTGTTCTGGATGGAGGACCCGACGCCCGCGGAAAACCAGGCCGGCTTCCGACTGATCCGCGAGCATACGGTCACGCCGATCGCCGTGGGCGAGATCTTCAACAGCATCTGGGATTGCAAACAGTTGATCGAGGAGCAGTTGATCGACTATATCCGCGCAACTTTGACGCACGCGGGCGGCATAACGCATCTGCGACGTATCGCGGATTTTGCTTCGCTCTACCAGGTGAGAACCGGTTGTCACGGGCCGTCGGATCTGTCGCCGGTGTGCATGGGCGCGGCGCTGCACTTCGATCTGTGGGTGCCGAATTTCGGCGTGCAGGAATACATGGGTTTTCCGCGGGAAGCGCTCGACGTATTCCCGCATGCATGGCGCTTCGAGCGCGGCATGATGCATCCCGGCGAAGCGCCGGGCCACGGCGTCGATATCGACGAAGCGGCCGCGGCGCGGTATCCCTACGACCCCGCGTATCTGCCGGTCGCGCGCCTCGAAGACGGAACGCTGTGGAACTGGTGAGCCGAGTTCGCTCGACCAACCCAACTACAAAATCATGGAGACACGCGTGAACCCAGCACGTCCGCAAGCCGCCGCGCCGGCCAGCAGCGCCATGCTGCGCCGCGTGGCCTTCGCCTCGACCATCGGCACCGCGGCCGAGTACTACGACTTCTTCGTCTACGGCACGGCTGCCGTGCTGGTGTTCGGCCAGAAATTCTTTCCCTCCGCTGACCCGCTGATCGGCACGCTCGCCGCCTTCGCCACCTACGCGGTCGGTTTTCTGGCTCGCCCGCTGGGCGGCATCGTGTTCGGTCATTTCGGCGATCGCGTCGGCCGCAAGAAGGCCTTGATCGTGACGATCCTGATCGTCGGTTTGGGGACGTTCGTGATCGGCCTGCTGCCGGACTATCAGTCGATCGGCATCTGGGCGCCGATCGCGCTAATCGTGATCCGCGTGCTGCAAGGCTTCGGTGTGGGTGGCGAGCAGGCGGGCGCCGTGTTGCTCACGGCGGAATACGCGCCTCCTGTGCGGCGCGGCTTCTTTGCGAGCCTCGTGCAACTCGGTGCACCGGCGGGTTTCCTGATTCCGTCTGGCTTGTTCGCGCTGCTCAGCGCGACGTTGACGCCGGCACAACTGCTCGACTGGGGCTGGCGCATTCCGTTTCTCGCCAGCGCGCTGCTGGTCGCCGTGGGCCTGTACATCCGCTTGCGCACCGAAGAGTCGCCGATCTTCGCGACGATCCAGCGCACCAAGGCAGTGGCTTCGCGCCCGGTGGTGGAAGTGGTGCGGCAGTTCGGCCCGACGATCGTCAAAGGTGTCGGCGCCAAATTGATCGAGGCGTGCGCCTTTGCGATGTACACGATGATCGTGCTCGCCTACGGCAAAGCGCACGGCATCGCACAAAGCATGCTGCTCGAAACGGTGATCGTCGCGGTCGCGCTCGAACTCGTGACGATTCCGCTCGCCGGTGCGCTGTCCGATCGCATCGGACGGCGGCCGACCTTTATTGCCGGTGCGTTATTGCACGTGGCGCTGGTGGTGCCGTTCTTCATGGCGATCGATAGCGGCAATCGCGCGGCGATCCAGCTCGTGATGATTCTCGCCATTAGCGTGGGCCACAGCCTCTGCTATGCACCGCAAGCGGCGCTATTCCCCGAACTGTTCCCGGCGCGCGTGCGGTGCAGCGGTATCGCGCTGATCTGGCAGATCGGCTCTTTGCTCGGCAGCGGTGTGCTCGGGCTGCTGGCCGTCAAGCTGATTCAGGCCACGCATGGCAATTCGCTCGCGTTGATCGTCTACGTCGCCGTGCTCGGCATCGTGTCGACCGTGTCGCTCTTTGCATTGCCGGAAACCGCGCCTCTGCGCCGCGGCGGCGATCTCCATGACTGGGGCGGCGGCGAGCCGGCAGAAGCGCAACCGGCAGCACAAGCCCTCGCATCCCCATCTTCTTTCGCGCGGCATTGAGCGCGAGACCTTTGTCATTCCGGAGTCCTTCATGCTTGCAGCCGTGCTTCACGAACCCAAACTGATCCGCATCGACGAAGTCGAGCCGCCTGTACCCGGCCCCGGCCAGGTGCGAGTACGCGTGCGCGCGGGCGGCATTTGCGGGTCCGATCTGTCGTATTACTTCAAAGGCAAGAGCGGTGATTTCGCGGTGCGCGAGCCGTTCGTGCTCGGGCATGAGGTGGCCGGCGAAATCGATTCGCTCGGCGAGGGCGTCATCGCCGAGCATCGTCTGACGCCTGGGCAGCGTGTCGCCGTGAATCCCGGACTGGCCTGCGGGACCTGCCGCTTTTGCGTCGGCGGGATGCCGAATCATTGTCTGAACATGCGCTTCATGGGCAGTGCATCGACGTTTCCGCACACGCAGGGCATGTTCCGTCAGTACATCGTCGTCGCGGCGCGGCAATGCGTGCCCGTGCCGGACGGCGTCGATTTCGCACAGGCGTCGATGGCCGAGCCGCTCGCGGTCGCGTTGCATGCGGTGAAGCAGGCGGGTTCGCTCGTCGGCGCCCATGTCTTGCTGGTGGGGTGCGGGCCGATCGGTTGCATTCTGTTGAGCGTGGCGCGCCGCGCCGGCGCTCATCGCGTGGTCGCGCTGGATCTGTCGGACCGGGCGTTGCAGGTTGCGCAGCAACTCGGCGCGGATCAGATCGTGAACGCGACGGACAGCACGACGATCGATCAATGGTCCGCGCAACGCGGCAGGTTCGACGTGGTCATCGAGGCATCGGGCAGTCCCGCCGGACTCGATACGGCGCTGCGTGCGGCGCGCGCGGGCGGCACGGTGATTCAGGTCGGCAATCTGCCGGCGGGTCAATCGCCGGTGGCGGCGAACCTGGTGATGTCGAAGGAACTCCGCTATCAAGGCTCGTTCCGTTTCGCCGGAGAATATGCCATCGCGGCCGATGAAATCGCCTCCGGCAAGGTCGACTTGCGACCGCTCATGACGCATGCGTTCGCGATGAGCGAAGCGAACCGTGCGTTCGAAGTGGCGCTCGACCGCTCGCAGTCGATGAAGGTGCACCTGAACTTCGACTGAGCATCGACCATGGCATGAGGCGTTGCATCTGGCCGCAGCGCCTTGCCAGGCCAATCAAACCACCATAGCTATTCAAACGCCCACCAAGAGGCGACCCGAAGGAGACACCTGATGATCAAGAGTCAACGCTGGTTTGTCGTCGCGCTGCTGTTTCTGGCCGGCGTCATCAACTATCTCGACCGCGCGGCGCTGTCGATTGCGGCACCGCTGATCCAGAAAGACCTGCACTTCTCGCATGCGCAGTTGGGCATCGTGTTCAGCAGCTTTTTCATTGGCTATGCGCTGTTCAATTTTGTCGGCGGTGTGCTGTCGGACAAAGTCGGCGCGAAACGCGTATTCGGCACCGCAATGGGTGTGTGGTCGGTGTTCTGCGGCGCGACCGCGCTGGCCACGGGCATCGGTTCGCTGATCGTGCTGCGCGTGTTGTTCGGGATGGGCGAAGGCCCGTTCAGTTCGTCGAACAGCAAGATGGTCAATAACTGGTTCCCGCGCAAGGAAGTCGCGAGCGCGATTGGCGTGATCAGTTCGGGCACGCCGCTCGGCGGCGCGCTGGCGGGTCCGGTAGTCGGTTTCATGGCGGTGCAGTTCGGCTGGCGCTGGGCCTTTGTCGCGATCATGCTGCTGGGACTGTTGTGGCTCGTCTTGTGGGCGGCAACCACGACCGAACACCCGCACGAAAATTCGCGCGTCACGCCTCACGAGATCGAACTCATCCGCGCCGGTCAGACGGACGAACATGCGATCGCGCATTCGGCCAGCGGCGAGCGGTTCGGCCTGCGGCACTTCCTGAAGAAACCGATCATTCTCGCCACCGCCTTCGCGTTCTTCTCATACAACTACGTGCTGTTCTTCTTCCTGTCGTGGTTCCCGACCTATCTGACCGAAGCGCATCACCTGAGTCTGCGCGACATGAGTTTCGCCACGGTCATTCCGTGGCTGCTCGGCAGTATCGGGCTCGCGGCGGGCGGCTTCATCTCCGACTTCATCTTGCGCCTGACCGGCAAGCCGCTGCTGTCGCGCAGGCTCGTGCTGGGCAGTTGTCTGGGCGCGGCGGCGGTGTGCGTGGCGTTGGCCGGGCGCGTTGCCAGTACTCAGAGCGCCGTCGCGCTGATGTCGGTGTCGATCTTCTTCCTGTATGTGACGGGCGCGGTGTACTGGGCCGTGATTCAGGATACCGTGCCGCGCGAACACGTTGGCGGCGCGGGTGGTTTTGCGCACTTGCTGGCGAACCTGGCCGGCGTGATCGGGCCTGCGGTGACGGGCTTCATCGTCGAGGCGACGCACGGCAATTACGCCAGTGCGTTCGTGCTGGCGGGCGCGATTGCCGTGCTCGGCGCGCTGTGTTCGCTGGTGTGGATTCGCGAGCCGCGTGCGAGTGCATTGAACATGAAACGTGCATGGTAGTATGGTGCGGCACGCTTTAGTGGATATCCGGGTGGGTATTCGTGGTGCGTGCCGTCCCCCTCGCCATTCATTCGCCGCTATCCGCTGCTTTAACCGATGCCGACCAAGAACCTCCACGCCAGCGCGTCTCCTTTCTCCTCCGATGTCACGCTCGTCGCGCCTCGTATACGGCGCCGCGCGAGCGTGCAGCCCGGTGCGCGCGTCGAACTGCCGGATCTGACCGCCAGCGTCTCGCTGGACTCGCACGAACCGATCGGCAAGCAGATTTTCCGTGCGCTGCGCGAGGCGATTTTTGTCGGCCAGCTGGTGCCGGGCACGCCGCTTTCGGAGAAGGAAGTGTCCGACCTGTTTCAGGTGTCGCGGCAACCGGTGCGGGAGGCGTTCATCAAGCTGGTCGAAGCGGGCGTGCTTCAGGTATTGCCGCAGCGCGGCACTTTCGTGAAGCGCATTTCGCCGCGCCAGGTGCGGGAAGGGCGCTTCATTCGCGAAGCCATCGAGACGGCGGTGGTGAAGAAGGCAGCCGTATCGATCACCGACGAGCAGTTGCAGGCGCTGGCCGACAATCTTCGCGACCAGAAGCTCGCGGCGAAATCGAACGACACCGCCGCCTTCCTTGCGCTCGACGAGGCGTTTCACTACGCGATTGCCCAGGCGATCGATTGCACGGCGGCGTGGGAAACGATTCAGGACATCAAGGCACAGATGGACCGGGTGCGCTACCTGAGCTTGCCCGATGTATCGCCGCTCGATCTGCTGATCAAGCAGCACGCAAAAATTCTGGCGGGCCTGCGCGCGCACGACCCGAGCGCCGCTGAAGAAGCGATGCGCAACCATCTGCGCGAGATTCTGATGTCGCTGGGTCCGATAGCCGAGCGCAATCCGGCGTGGTTCGATGCGGACGAACCGGAGCGCGTGCCGCTTTCGACTTGAATCGATGGGTAGATAGCCAGGCCGCTCTCTTGCCAACTCACTTACTTGCGGCCGTGGGCGCGTTGCTCACTGGCAGCACAAGCCAGCCTGTTTCACCCAGGCATGACCCGCGGAATCCCGCTTGGCGGCGTCTTCGGCCCCGCTTCAGCCTGCAATTGTCATACGAATAATCCCCTCAAAACGTGAGGCAACTTCGCCTCGTTCGACGCTTCAGCGAGCGCCGAAGCAATCGTTTGCGCCGATCTTGAGGTAACTCTTTTTGATTTTCGCCGGTGCGTTTTCGACCTATCAACTTTTCCCTCGGGCTTGCCGAAAACATCGCTATAGCAACGGGATTGACTGGAGACGGGTGTGAAGCGACAGGTGTGGTTTTTGGTAGCCGTTCTCGCGCTGGCCGGGTGCGCACAGATGCCCGCGCAGAATGCCGCGCGCACGGACAAGGCGCCCAATGAAGTCATCAGTTTCGAAATTCCGCCCGACGCGCTCGGCGCGCATGACCCGCAACTCACCGCCGTGCTGACCAGGGCAGGCGCATTGGCTGCCGCGCAGCAGCAGTCCACGGTCGTGCTGGTCACCGCGCTGGGTCAGGATTTCGCGTACCTGAACCAGGCGGTATGGAAGGGCGTGCCCGCGCAACGCATGTCGAAGGTGAGCTTCGAAAATCGAACCGCCGGCCTCGGCCAGCCGTATAGCGTCTCGATCAGGACGGTGCAATGAAGGAGGCTATCGCGATGCTTCGAATCACCTTGCTGACGGTGGCCACGCTGCTCGCCGCGCCTGCTTTCGCGGGGCAGCCGGGAGCGGATCTGCAGTCGTCCGGCGCGTTCCCCGCCACGGTGCCCGCCGCGGCGGACAAGGTCTATCCGCCGTTGCCGTCGCTCGCGATGCTACCGCCGCCGAGCGGCGCGGATGACGATTTGCCGCTGAAGCCGGCGACACATCGAAAGAAGTCGCGTGCGCCGGCCCAGCTTCAGGAGCACAAGGGACCGTCGACGCCGGTTGTCCGGACCGTGGTGTCCGATGCCTCGCACGCTTACCTCGACGCCGTGCAACGGCAGATCGATCAGGCCCTGGTCAAGTAGTCCGGCCGGCGGCCTGCCGTTCTCTTTTTATCGCGATCAAGCGGAAGGATGAATCGTGTCCTTGAAAGTCTTCTGTATTGCCCTGGCGTGGCTGTCGATGTCCGGTGCGGCCCTCGCGGCCGACGACTGCTTCAATCAAGCCGCGGCCTACCAGGGCGTCAATCCTTGGGTATTGCGCGCCGTTGCATGGTACGAGTCAAAGGGCGATCCAGCCGCGATACATCAGAACGCGAACGGTTCGATCGACGTCGGCCAGGCGCAGATCAATTCGATCCATTTTGGTGCGCTCGCGCGCGAGGGCGTACCGCACCGCGCGTTGACCGATCCGTGCGTGAACGTCTACGTGGCCGCGTGGCTGATGAAGCAGAAGATGGTCAAATACGGCAACACCTGGCGAGCGATCGGCGCGTATCACTCGGAATCGCCGAAGCAGCGCGACGCCTACGCCCGAAGCATCCAGCAGGTGCTGGTCGGATGGGGGCAGTTGCCGTCCGCGCGCCAATCGCTGATTGCCGGTCGATAGTCGATAGTCGATAGTCGACAGTCACGAAAACGCAGCGTCGCGTGGTTACCATGAGGCCCCGGACGGCCTCGATTTCACCCACGACGCAGCCTCATGCATGCTGCACCGTGCGGAGAATGCAGGGCCAGGCTGTACTTGCTGAGGCCTTCGTTGATCAGATCACATACGCATAAAGCGGCCGTGTTGGTGGCGCTTGCCGGTATCGGCCTCGCCGCCGGCGCGCCTTTCGTTCTCAATTCGCACGCGGCGTTCGCCGGGCTGCGCAACGTCTCGCTATCTGTATTCGCCGCGCTTGCCGCGAGCGCCGCAATCAGCGCGATGGCAAAAGCCGGCAAGCTGCATCTGATGCAGACCGCGCTCGGATTCAGGGTCGGTTTTCTACGGACCCTGGCCATCACGCTGGCGACCGATTTCGCGTTCCTGGCGTCCCCGCTGGGCGCGGCGGGCTACGGCGTCAACATCGGCCTGCTGCAGCGCGCCGGCGCATCCTGGTCGCTTGCGGCGACGGTCGTCGGCGCGGATCAGGCGCTCGATCTCGCGTTCTTCACGACCGCCGTACCGGTTTCCTTGCTGTTTGCCTTCGGGCCGCTGATGCAAGTGATTCCGCGTGCCAGCGCGCCGCTCGTGTTCGGCGGGCTGGCCGGCGCGGCATGCCTGATCGGTGTCTGCTGGATGAGCCGCCGGCGTGTGGCGGCGGCATTGGGCGCCGCCGGCCGGCGCGTTCGTTGGCTCGATGAACGCCGCGCGCGATTGAGCCGGTTTTTCCACAACGTGCGCCGGCAATGGCTGGAACTGCTTGCGGGACCCAGGTGGCGGCTTGGCGCGTTGTGTCTGTTCACGACGCTGCAGTGGTTGCTGCGCTATGGCGCCCTCTGGTTTATCTTGCGCGAACTCGGTTACCGCTTGCCGTTAGGGTTCGTTCTGGCCGTGCAGGCAGTCGTGCTGCATGCCGCGTTGTGGACCGGTGTGCCCGCGGGCGGCGGCACCGGCGATATCGCTCTCGCTGCGGCATTCGCGAATTGGGTGCCCCGCGCGGGCATCGCTACGGCGCTGGTGTTGTGGCGTTTCGCAACGCTTTACAGCCCGCTGGCGCTGGGCGCGGCAGGTTTTGCCGCACTGGCGGCGAGGGGGCGCAACCCACTGTCGGCTGCCGACTGAACGCCCGAGACCGGGCGCGAGCGGGACAGGGCGGCGCGGGGCTCGTCAGGATCGCCAGGCTCGTCAGGTTCGCAAGCGCGTCAGCCCGGACTATCGGTATCGGGCACTTTCCGGATGCGCGCCGCAAAACTCGTGCGCGAGCCATACTCGACACGCAAGCGAAGCATTTGAAAGGTCTGTGAAATGAGCGCGAGCGGATAGACCGCTTTCAGAAGGTCCGCGATCATCCGCCATTCCGCACGCATGCCTTTCCAGTAGCCGAGTTTCTCGGTTTTGCGCGCCTGCGTGACATGTGGCCAGTGAGTCACCGCAATCGGCAGACGGCGCGCGATGATGCGGCGGTTCATGAACACTTCGACCCCGAAGCGCGGCAAGCCGTGAACCTCCTGCAGGACTTCGCTCAACAGCGCTTTTTCGACCACGCGTTCGCCGGAGACGAAATCGAGGCCGATGGCGCGGAATGCCAGCAGGCTGTTCTGGCGCAGGCTCAGGCTCACTTGCGCGTTGCCTTGCAAAACGGGCAGGGCGAGCGTGCTGATGCCCTCGGCGGTCAGGCCCTTCAGGTCGGCATCGAGCAGCATCAGCAGTTCGCCGCGTGCGGCGGCGATCCCGGCTGCCATGGCGGCGCTTTTCCCGCGGTTCTCGGAGCATCGGATCAGTTGCGCCGACGCGAAACGCTCGACCACGTCAGCGGTGCCGTCGGTCGACCCGTCGTCCACCACGATGACTTCGGCAAGCAAGGGATGCGCGCAGGCCACCGCCAGCACCCTGCCGATGCGGGGCGCCTCGTTGTAAGCGCAAATGACACAGGAAATTCGTGTGGGCGGTCTGAGCGGGGCGCGAGCTGTCATGGGAAGGGCAGTAAAGAACCGTTATGGTGCGCTGCAGCACAATGCATGTTTTTCAGCTATAGTCGGGACACGGCTATGTCCAGAGAGGTCCAGAATGTACGACGCCGAAATCGCCGCCACCCTCCTGAATCGTTGGACCGCACGTTCGTCAACGACTGACTTCGACGTCTACCTCGAGTTGTTGCGCGAAGGCAATCTGAGTTTCACCTACCAGTCCGGTCACGTGCGCGACGCCGGTATCGAAGAGGCAGGCGCATTCAATATCGAATCGCTGGTTTTCGGTGACGGCTCGCGCGCCCTGCGCGTCGAAGCGCCTGACCAGACACCCCGCTGGACGCGCTGGGTGGCGGTGGAACCGCTGCTGCCCGTAACCAGCGAGGCATGAACACCATCGTCAAACGATCCGCGCGCCGGTGCGATACGTGGCGCGCGGCACCGGCAGCGCGTCGAGCATCGTGACGCGCACGAAGTCCGCGCGCAAACCCGCTTCGATCGCCCCGCGGTCATGCAGGCCCGCCGTGCGGGCCGGCTCGGCGGAAACCGTCGCCATGGCGCGCGGCAGGGTCCAGCCGGCCTTGTTGACCAGGTCGAACACAGCCGTCATCAAACTGGACGGCACGTAGTCCGAGGACAGGATATCGAGCAAGCCCGCCTTCGCCAGCTCGAGGGCCGACACGTTGCCCGAATGCGAACCGCCGCGCACGATATTCGGCGCCCCCATGATGGTCGAAATGCCGTGCTCGCGTGCCGCCTCGGCGGCGATGCGGGTAGTCGGGAACTCGGCCAGCACGATGCCTTCGGCCTTGGCCTGTTCGATATGCTCGATCAGCGTGTCGTCATGGCTCGCCACGGGAATGCCGAGCCGGTTGCAGCGCGCGACGATCGCATGGCGGTGCGCGTCGGCGTAACGTTCCTGTTCGACGGACAGTTCGGCCAACGCGGTCGCCACGTGTTCGTCGGTCAGCTTGCCGTTGCGCTCCTGGAAGCGGCGCCATTGCTCGTGGTCGTGCCATTGACGCTGGCCGGGCGTGTGATCCATCACCGAGGCGAGCCGCAGCAGCGGATGCGTGCACAACGAATCGAACAACTCGACCACGTCGGCGGTGGCGATCTCGCAGCGCAGATGCAGAAAGTGTTCGGCGCGCAGCAGCTTGCGCTCGGCGAAGCGTGCGAGGGATTCGGCGCATTGCATTTGCATATCGCGGCCGCGCAGCCCGACGTTCGAGCGCGAACCGATCGCGAGGGCGTCGAACACCGTGGTGATGCCGGCCGCCGCCACTTGCGCGTCGTGGATCACGAAGGCGGCATCGGTATTCCATTGCACGCCAGGACGTGGCACCAGATGTTTCTCGAGGTTGTCCGTGTGCAGTTCGATCAGACCCGGCAGCAGATAGTCGCCGTCCCAATCTTCCGCTTCGCGCGCCGACGTCGTGCCACGCTCGACGTCGCGAATCACGCCGTCTTCGATGCGTATCACACCGGTAAATACTTCGTCTCGCGTCACGATGCGAGCGTTCCTGATCAACATCGACTTGCTCCGTAGTCTGTCCTGAGCGTTGCACCGTAGTTTTTCGATTCAGTGCCCGGCTCAAAGTTTCAGCTTGGTGGTTCAGTTTAGTGCCGTTTCGTGTCAGTTAGTGACGTAGCGGCGGATGTAGCAGTGGACGTAGCGGCGTCTGGAGTTCGAGGCGGCGTGTGGCCACTTTGTTCCGGGTATCTTCGTCGTGAAAGATACCGACGATTGCCGCGCCGCGCTCGCGTGCTTCGACGATCAGATCGGCGACCACGTCGCGGTTCTCCGCGTCGAGCGAGGCCGTGGGCTCGTCGAGCAACAGCAGCGGATGTTCGGCGATCAGGCCGCGGGCGATGTTCACGCGTTGCTGTTCGCCGCCGGAAAAGGTGGCGGGCGCGAGCGACCACAGCCGCTCGGGCACGTTCAATCTCGCCAGCAGAGCAGCGGCACGCGCACGGGCTTCGTGTTCGGCCACGCCGCGCGACAGCAGCGGTTCGGCGACGAGCGTGAGCGTCGGCACGCGCGGAATCACGCGCAAAAACTGGCTGACGTAGCCGACCACGCCACGGCGCAGGCGCAGCACGTCGTGCGGCTCGGCGCCGGTGATCGGGACCGGCGGCCCGTTATCCGCCGTGGTGTCGCGCATGACAATGGAGCCCGCGCTGGCCAGATAGTTGCCGTACAAACACCGCAGCAGCGTGCTCTTGCCCGCGCCCGAAGGTCCGATCAGCACGACGCACTCGCCGCGTTCGACATCGAGCGAGACGCCCGCGAGCGCTTCGATCTGCACGCCGCCCTGGCCGTGCAGCGTGAAGGTCTTGCCGATGCCGACCGCGCGCAGCATGAGCGCGCTGTTCTCGATGAACGCGCGTTCTGCGGCGTGGGATGCCTTGCCTGTTTCAATGGATCGCATTGTGAGCCTCAAACCGGCAGAACCGAGGAAACCAGCGTTTGCGTGTACGGATGCTGCGGATCGTCGAGCACCTGGTCCGTCAGGCCCGACTCGACCACTTCGCCGCCTTGCATGACCATCAAACGATGCGCGAGCAGTCGCGCCACGCCGATATCGTGCGTGACGATCAGCACCGACAGATGCAGCGTGGACGTCAACGTGCGCAGTAAATCGAGCAGACGCGCCTGCACTGAGACGTCGAGACCGGCGGTCGGCTCGTCCATGAAAACGAGCCGCGGACCGGTGACGAGATTGCGCGCGATCTGCAAACGCTGCTGCATGCCGCCGGAAAACGCCGCCGGAAATTCGTCGATGCGGGTGGCGTCGAGTTCGACACGCTCCATCCACTGCGTCGCGGTGTGGCGGATATCGCCGTAGTGGCGCGCGCCGACGGCCATCAACGGCTCGCCGATATTCGCGCCGGCGGAGACGCCGCTGCGCAGTCCATCACGCGGATTCTGCTGCACGAAGCCCCACTCGGTGCGCATCAAGAGGCGCCGGCGCGGCTCGGACAGGGCGAGCAGATCGAGCTTCTCGCCATGCGTGGCCGTGTAGTGGAGTGAGCCGCTGTCGGCGTCGGTTTTCAGGGCGAGTGCGTTCAACAGCGTGGTCTTGCCCGAGCCCGATTCGCCGACGATGCACAGCACTTCGCCCGGATACAGATCGAAGCTGACGTTCCTGCAGCCGTTGCGGCCGCCGAATTGTTTGGTGAGCGAACGGGCGCTCAACAGCGGCGTCATGCGGATTCTCCTTTGCGCGCTTCGTATGCCGGCAGTTCGAGGTCCTGGTCGCCGCGGCGTTCGTGGCAGTAGTCGCTATCCGAGCAAACGAACATGCGCTTGCCGGCGTCGTCGACGATCATTTCGTCGAGGAAGCTTTCCGTCGATCCGCACAACGCGCAGGCGTGCTGCCACTTCTGCACTTCAAACGGATGATCGTCGAAGTCGAGACTGCGCACGGCGGTGTACGGCGGGATCGCGTGAATGCGCCGTTCGCGGCCGGCGCCGAACAATTGCAGCGCGGGGTTCATGTGCATCTTCGGGTTGTCGAACTTCGGAATCGGCGATGGCGAGCTCAGATAGCGGTGGTTGACGATCACCGGGTAGTCGTACGTGGTGGCGATGCTGCCGTGATGGACGATGTCCTCGTACAGCTTCACGCTGATCAACCCGTAGTCGGCCAGCGCGTGCAGCTTCTTGCACTCGGCGACGCGCGGCTCCAGGCGATATAGCGGTTCGGGCATCGGCACCTGATAGACCAGGATCTGCCTGTCGGTGAGCGGCGCTTCGGGAATCCGGTGACGTGTCTGGATGATCGTCGCTTCGGTCGTGCGGCGCGTGGTCGCCACGCCCGTGGTGCGCGCGAAGAAGCGGCGGATGTTGACAGCGTTGGTGGTTTCGTCGGAGCCCTGATCGATGACCTTCAGCGTATCGTTCCTGCCGATGATCGCTGCCGTCACCTGAATGCCGCCCGTGCCCCAACCGTAGGGCAAGGGCATTTCCCGCGAGCCGAACGGCACCTGATAGCCCGGCACCGCGACCGCCTTGAGCAGCGCGCGGCGCAGCATGCGCTTGGTCTGTTCGTCGAGGTAGGCGAAGTTGTAGCCATCCGCGGCGCTGTCGTACGACGCGGTGCTGAGAGAGGTGGCCGGCGCGTTCATGCGGCTTGCTCCTGCTGATCGTGATTCTTGTCCTGCCTGTCCTTGTTGTCCTGATCGAGGCGCTCGGTGCTGTGTCGCGCCCGCAGACGCCGCACGAGTTCGAGTTCGGACTGGAAGTCGACGTAATGAGGCAACTTCAGATGCTGAACGAAGCCGGACGCTTCGACGTTATCGCTGTGCGAGAGCATGAATTCGACGTCCTGCGTCGGCGAGGCGAGCGTTTCACCGAGTTCCTCGGCGCGCAATGCGCGATCCACCAATGCCATCGCCATCGCTTTGCGCTCCGAATGTCCGAACGCGAGACCATAGCCTTGCGTGAAAGCGGGCGGCACCTCGCCGCTGCCGGCGAACTGGTTGATCATCTGGCATTCGGTGACATCGATGTCGCCAATTTCAACGGCTTCGCCCAGTTCGTCGAGTTCCATTTCGACGGCGATGGTGCCGAAGCGGATCTCGCCGGCAAACGGATGCGTGTGCGCGTAGCCCCGCTGGGTGGCGTAGCCCATGGCGAGCAGAAAGCCTTCGTCGCCGCGTGCGAGATTCTGCAAACGCGTGGCGCGGCTTGCGGGGAACGCGAGCGGTTCGCGCGAGAGGTCGCCGGGTTCCGGCGCGTCCGGCGTGGGGCGTTCCTGCTCGATCAGGCCTTCCTTGTCGAGCAGCGCAACCACGCGCGGCATGGGCTCGGCTGCGGACTGGCCGGCCTGAATGGACGCTGGGGTGGCGGCCGTATCGGCTCCGGCATCGGCTTCGGCTTCACCTTCTGCGCCGCCATCGCCTTCGGCGAGCAACGCGAAATCCAGCAGACGCTGCGTGTAATCGTAAGTCGCGCCGAGCAGCTGGCCGCCGGGCACGTCCTTGAACGTTGCCGAAATGCGGCGCTCAACTTGCATGGCTTCCGTGTCGATTGCCTGCGTGTAGCCGAAACGCGGCAGCGTGGTGCGATAGGCACGCAGCAGGAAGATCGCTTCGACCAGATCGCCCGCGGCCTGCTTGATCGCGAGCGCGGCGAGTTCTTCGTCGTAGACCGAACCTTCGGTCATCACTCGCGCGACGGCGAGGCGCAATTGCTCGCGAATCTGCGCGACGCTGAGTTCGGCCAGCTGCGTATCGCCGCGGCGCGCCTTGTCGAGCAGACGCCACGACGCTTCGATCGCCCGCTCTCCCCCCTTGACGGCAACGTACATCAGTTCACCTTCGCTTGAGTTGTGCGCGGCAGGCCGATCAACGTGCTGCCGCAGACGAGATAACAATCGATGCCGCACGGAAAGAGCGGCGCGAGGGCGGCGCGTTCGCGCCAGAAGTGCTCGGGCAGGCCGACCGGTGCGATCGTCGTGGTGTGCTGAATGCCGGGGCCGCTGAGCACGATCGGTGCGCCGCCTGTCAACGCTTCGACGCGGATCAGCAACGTCGCCGCATGCTCGGGCGATTCCGCTTCGCCGAGTGCAAAGCTCTCCAGCGCCGGCATTGCGCCTGCATCGTGGATATAGGCGAAGGCCGCCAGTCCCGGTTCGTCGACGAGCGGCGCGCCGGTATGAAAGCGCAGCGCCGAACCCAGCGCCGTATCGGGTTGCGCGAGCCATACGGGCGTGGCGTAGTCGCACAGGGTCAGCAACGCGGCGAATGCCGCGAGTGCGGCAGGCGTGGCCCGCACTTCGGGCAGACCGTTTTCGACGATGCCCACGGTGCCCGGACGCGACAAGGCGTCGAGCAGCGTGCGGAATACCGCTTGAGTGTCGTGGACCGGGTCTGCGAAACCGGGCGTCAAGGTAGACAATGCAATCCGCGAGTTTTCCATCAATCGCCTCTGACCATCGTGAAGAATTCGACGCGTGTGGCTGCGGCGTCCCGTCTGCGGCCGGCGCGTTGCGCGGCTTGCTGTTCGGCAAGCGGTTCGATCAATTGCCGGTGCAAGGCGGTGTGATGCTCGGGCATTTGCAGCAGCGCATCCGCTAGCGCAGCCAGTTCGGCGCGGCGGCGGTCGCGGCCCAGATGGCATGCCACGCCGACGGCCGCGGCTGTGTCACCCGTCACGCGCAAACGCAGCGTGGCGCGCGTGACGGTGGCTTCGCCGAGGTTGAACGGGTCGCCGCTGCCGCCAACGCGGCCGCGCACCATCGCGAGGCCGATTTCGGGTGGCCGCAGCCAGTCGTAAGCAGGGGGCGGAACGCCTTGCAGCGCGCGTTCCAGCGCGGCTTCGAGATCGGCGCGCGGGGTGCGGGCCAGCACGGCCATCCATGCGCGCCGCACGGCGGAGGAAGGCGAGGCGGAAGTGGCGCTCATCGAAATTCCTGTTGATCCAGCGAGTGGACATTTAAGCATCTATTCATCTAAACGTCTAGACGTTTAGGAGTATGCTTGCCGGGCGTTGTCGTGCATGGCGCCGTTTCACATTTCCATCACGGCTTGCGCACTACAATGCATGGCATAGCGAATATTTGAACCCAAGGGAATGACAGCACCATGACATCGAACGACAACGCGACGTCGGGCACGCTGCTCGAACGCGGCGCGGGCGTTGCCGTCTGGCGGCAGATCGAGCAGATTCTGGCGGCGGAAATCGCCGCGAGCGGCTTCGGCGAAGACGGCCGTTTGCCGAGCGAGGGCGAACTGGCCAGGCGCTTCGACGTGAACCGGCATACCGTGCGCCGCGCCATGCTCGGTCTTGCCGCGTTGGGCCTCGTCAGCGTCGAGCAGGGACGCGGCACGTTCGTGCAGCCCGGCGCGATCGACTACACGATTGGCCGGCGCACGCGGTTTACAGAAAACTTGCGGCAGCAGCATCACGCGGCGGCGGGCACGATGTTGTCGGCCGCGCGCGTGAAGGCCGAGCCGAATGTCGCGAAGGCGCTCAGTCTGCGCGCGGGCGCGCCGGTCTACCGGATCGAATCGTTGCACGAGTCGGACGGCGTGCCGCTGACGTTCGCGCGCAACTGGTATCCGGCCGCGCGTTTTCCGGACTTGCCGGAAGTGCTGGCGCGCACTGGTGGCGTGACCAAGGCGATGGCCGAATTGGGCGTGACCGATTATCTGCGTAAGTGGAGCCGTATCGGCAGCGTGCTGCCGGAGCCGGAAGTGGCGCGGCGCCTGAATATCAACCGTCAGCAGCCGGTGCTGTGGGTCGAAAACGTCGACGTCGATCTGGAAGGCACACCGATTAAATACGGCTTCACGCATTTTGCGGCGGACCGTGTGCAGTTGCTGGTGGAGCACGAAATATGAGCGCCACGATGAGCAATGCGACGGACACCGCGATGAGCGCCGCGACGAACACTGCAACGAACACCGCGGCTGGGAGCGCCGGCGATCAGGTCGAATGGAGCACCCACGCACGATTCGCGGTGTATTACGCGCCGTCGAGCGAGTCGTCATGGTGGCGCGCCGGTTCGGCATGGCTGGGGCGTGACGCGCAGAGCGGCGAACGATGCGTATCGCCGCAACCGGAAGGCTTGACGCGTCCGCTGGCCGATCTGACCGAAGCACCGCGTCGCTATGGGTGGCACGGCACGCTGGTCGCGCCGTTTTGTCTCGCTGAAGGCGTGACTCAACAGGATGTACTGGAAGCGACGCGTCGATGGGCGCACACGCAAAGCGCGTTCGCGTTACCGGTGGAGGCCACGACGCTCGGCGACTTCGTCGCGCTGCGTCCGGCGGATCAGGACGGTGACGCGACCATTGGCGCCGTTGCCGCAAGCGCCTTGCGCTCGCTCGATGCACTGCGCGCGAGACCGTCCGCGACCGATCTCGCACGCCGTCTCGCCGCGCCGTTGAGTGATCGGCAACGTACGCTGCTGATCGAATGGGGTTATCCGTACGTCTTCGACGAATTTCGTTTTCACATGACGCTGTCCAGCTCTCTCACTCAGGCCGACGAGCGCGCCACGCTGGTTGCGTGGTGGCAGGCGCAAACGCCCGCGCTCGGACCGCTCGCTATCGATCACGCGGCGCTCTTTGTCGAGCCCGCGCCTGGTGAGCCGTTCGTCCTGTGGCAGCGCGTGCCGTTTCAGACCCGCGAGGTGAAGTGACAATGGCAGGTCGTCTGGTCTATGTGATGGGGCCGTCCGGCGCGGGCAAGGATTCATTGCTGGGTTTTGCGCGCAGCCGCCTGATGGGCGAGCCGATTCTGTTTGCGCATCGCTACATCACGCGGCCGAGTGGCAACGGTGAAGCGCATGTTGCGTTGAGCGTCGAAGAATTCGCGGCGCGTTCGGTGCTCGGTCTGTTCGCGCTCGAATGGTCGAGCCATTCGCTGCGTTACGGCATCGGTATCGAACTCGATGCATGGCTTGCACGCGGTTGCACGGTTGTCGTCAACGGGTCGCGTCAGCATTTGCAGCATACGCTGGCGCGTTATCCGCACACGGAAGTCGTGCATGTGGACGCCGCGCCGCATATTCTCGAAGCCCGGCTCGGCGCGCGGGCGCGTGAGTCGGCGGAACAGGTTGCGGCGAGGCTTGCACGACGGGCGCCGTTTTCATTGCCGCAAGGGCTTCGCTGCACGACGATCGATAACTCCGGGGCGCTGGAAGACGCAGGGCACGCGCTGATCGCCTTTTTGCAGGCGGAGGCCGGCATTCCCGGCATTCGCGATGTTCGCCACGTTCGCCAGGTTCGATAGATTCGACTACCCGGTCGCCGCCATCCGCTCGCGGGTCGCTTCCTCCAGACACGATACAAACTGCCGCACCGCCGGCGTAGGCAGCAAGTCACGCCGCGAAATGATGCTGAGATCGTAACTTGGCAGCGCCTCTTCAATCTGCGCGATGCGTATCCCTAGCGGCGCAACCATCTGCGCAAGCGGCCTCGTAAAGCAACTGATCACGTCCGTTTGCGACACCAGCCCGAGCGCCACCGAGAACGACGACGGTGCGCGCACCAGCCGCTTCGGCACCGGCAAGCCGTGCGCGTTGAACATCGCCATCAGTACGCTATGCGGAAAGTGATCCGCGCCCACGGTCACGATCCACTCCGCGTCGAGCAATTCGTGCAGACGCGTGACGTTCGCCAGCGGATGCCCGGCGCGCATCGCGACGACGAACTGCGTGGAGTAGAGCGGCGCCTGCACCAGATCGCCGTCGAGTGCCTGCACGTGATGGATCGCCGCGATATCGAGCGCACCGTTGCGCAAACGCGCGACGGCATCCGGAATCGTGACTTCTTCCAGATGCAGACTCACGAGCGGCATCGCGCGGCGAAACTTCGAAACCGCGTGCGGCAGGGCAGTCAACGCGATCGACGGCATCGTGCCCACACTCACCTTGCCGGCCAGTTCCCCCTTCACCTGTTCGACCGCTTCGATGGTGCGGCGCATATCGCCCAGCAACTGTTCCGCGCGCGGCAACAGCGCAAGCCCGCACGCCGTCAACTCGATGCCACGCACGCTGCGCACCATCAATCCGGCATTGAGCGCGCTCTCCAGCTCGCGAATCGAATGCGTGACGGCCGGTTGCGTCACGCCGAGTTCGCGCGCGGCGGCGCGCAGACTGCGGTGATGGGCGGCCGCGACGAAGGCTTGCAGTTGTTGCAGCTTCATGAGGGTAATCCCGTATATAAAGCGTGTTAATCGGGGTGAAAAAAACAGCATCTTATTCGAACAAAACGGCGTGGCTATAGTGCTTGCCTGTTTGCCGCGCGATGCGGCGTGAATTCCATGGAGCGATAGATGAGCGAAGCCGCGCGTTTTACCGAACTGTCCGACCTGGCGCCTGCAACCGAGAGCCTGCGTGAGATCCGCCATCACATCCATCGCCATCCGGAGCTCGCCTACGAGGAAGTGCAAACCGGCGCGCTGGTGGCCGGGAAGCTCGAACAATGGGGCTGGCAGGTCACGCGCGGCGTCGGTCAAACCGGCGTGGTGGGCACGCTGAAGGTGGGCAACGGCACGCGCAGCATCGGCATTCGCGCCGACATGGACGCGCTGCCGATCATCGAACAAACCGGGTTGCCGTATGCGAGCGGTACGCACGGCAAGATGCACGCATGCGGCCACGACGGCCACACGACGATGCTGCTGGGCGCCGCGCAGCGCCTTGCCGCCACACGCAATTTTTCGGGCACCGTGCATCTGTATTTCCAGCCGGCCGAAGAGAGCGGCATCGACAGCGGCGCGCTGAAGATGATCAACGACGGCCTGTTCGAGCGCTTCCCGTGCGACGCCGTGTTCGGTGTGCACAACCATCCGGGCGAGGAGCCGGGGGTGATGCTGTTCCGCAAGGGGCCGTTCATGTCGGCGGGCGACAAGGCGATCATCACGATCGAGGGCGTCGGCGGTCATGCGGCGCGCCCGCATCTGACGGTCGATCCGGTGGTGGTGGCGGCGAGCATCGTGATGGCGTTGCAGACGATCGTCGCGCGTAACGTCGATCCTTCGCAGCCGGCGGTGGTGACGGTCGGTTCGATGCACGCCGGCACCGCGAACAACGTGATTTCAAGCAGCGCGAGGCTGGAATTGAGCGTGCGTTCGTTCAGCCCCGACGTGCGCGCGCTGCTGAAGAAACGCATTACCGAACTCGCCGAAAGCCAGGCCGCGAGCTTTGGCGGCAAGGCGGTGGTGGAGTATATCGAAGGCTATCCGGTGGTGATCAATTCGGATGCCGAAACGGATTTCGCGGTGCAGGTGGCGCGTGAGCTGGTTGGCGACGACAAAGTGGTCGAGCAGACCGACATCCTGATGGGCAGCGAAGACTTTGCCTTCATGCTTCAGAAACGGCCCGGCACGTTCCTGCGGATCGGCAACGGCGCGGGCGAAGACGGTTGCATGGTGCACAACCCGCATTACGACTTCAACGACCGTAATTTGCCGATCGGTGCGGCATTCTGGACACGGCTGGTGGAGCGGTATCTGGGGCAATGAAGCACCTGAGGCGCTAGTGAGTCGCCTCGGACGCCAATGAGCTGCCGATGCGCACGCCTTGAGTTCGTACCGCCAGCCCCACAACCATAACGACGAGGAAGACCTGCGATGAACGCCACAACGGATGCGAGCCGCGCCGTCCACACCACCCGCACCACCAGCCGCGGCGCCATTGCCGCCGCAGTGATCGGCAACTGGCTCGAGTTTTTCGATTTCACTGTGTACGGCTTTTTTGCCGTGATTATCGGTAAGCTGTTTTTCCCGTCGGCGGATCCGACGACCTCGCTGCTGTTGTCCGTGGCGACTTTCGCTGCAGGTTTCATCACGCGGCCGCTCGGCAGCGTGATGCTCGGCGTGTATGCGGACCGCAAAGGCCGCAAGGCGGCGCTCAGTCTGACTATCATGCTGATGGCGGTGAGCACCGGCACGATCGCGATTGCACCGACCTATGCGCAGATCGGTCTCGCCGCGCCGCTGCTCATCGTGCTGGCGCGTCTCGTGCAAGGCTTCTCGCAGGGCGGCGAGTTCGGCGCGGCGACGTCCACCTTGCTGGAGCAGGGCGGCGGCACGCGGCGTGGTTTTCGCGCCAGCTGGCAGCTGGCGACGCAAGGCGGCGCGGTGCTGATGGGTTCGGGCATGGCGGCGGCGCTTTCGGCCGTTCTGCCGAAGGAGTCGCTGGAAAGCTGGGGTTGGCGCATTCCGTTTCTGATCGGCGTGCTGATCGCGCCGGTCGGCATGTATCTGCGCCGCCGTCTCGCGGACGATTCCGCAGGCGCGCACAGCCACGCCATTGAACGCGGCGTGCTGCACGAACTCTTCACCGAGCACCTGCGCCCGCTGTTGCTGATTACGCTCACGGTGATGGGCGGCACGGTCTCCACCTACATCCTGACCTTCTTCATGCCGACCTATGCGATCCACACGCTCGGCCTGCCGATGTCGCTGTCGATGCTGGTCGGCGTCGCGTCGGGCGTCGTGGTGCTCGTCATGTGTCCGCTGTTCGGCATGCTGTCCGATCGTATCGGCAGCCGTAAGCGGCCGATTCTGCTCGGGCGTGGCGTACTGGTGTTGCTGCTGTTTCCGTCCTTCATGCTGATCAACCGCTTTCCGCAGGTGCCCGTCATCATGTCCCTGACCGCGCTGATGCTGCTGTTCTACTCGATGGGATCGGCGTCGGAATTCGCCTTGATGTGCGAGTCATTCCCGCGGCGTGTGCGCGCCACCGGTATTTCGATCGCTTACGCGCTGAGCGTGTGCGTATTCGGCGGCACCGCGCAGCTGATCGCAACGTGGCTGATCAAACTGACCGGCAACAAGCTGGCGCCGGCCGGCTACGTGACGGCGTGCGTGGTGGTGTCGTTGATCGCGGTGTCGCTGCTGAAAGAGACGGCGGACAAGCCGATTGATTGACCTGTCATCAACCGCGCCGCGCCACCAGGTCCGAGACTGTCTGCGCGGCCTGCTGCAGCGGCTCCAGAAACGCCTTCACCATCTGTTTGGCCGAATTGCGCTGGGCGTTGCCGCTGATATTCATTGCCGCGATCACGCGCCCCTGGCGGTTGCGAATCGGCGCGGACAGCGAAATCAGACCGCCTTCCAGCTCCTGGTCGACAATCGCCCATCCCTGACGGCGCACCTGCGCGATCAGCTTTTTCAGCTCCTCCTTGTCGGTCACCGTGCGCGGCGTGTGCGCGTAGAGCGGCGTCGAATTCAGGGTCGCGTCGAGCGTTTCGTCGTCGAGCGCGGACAGCAGCACCCGGCCCATCGACGTGCAATACGCCGGCAAACGGCTGCCGATCGACAGGTTGATGGTCATGATCTTATGAGTCGGCACGCGCAGCACATAGACGATCTCGGTGCGGTCGAGCACGGCCGCCGAGCAACTCTCGTGAACCTGTGCCGACAGACTTTCCATCACCGGTTCAGCGAGATTCCAGAACGGCATCGAGGTCAGATAGGCGAAACCGAGGTCGAGAATCTTCGGCGTGAGGCGGAACAGGCGGCCTTCGGCTTCCACGTAGCCGAGCGTCTGCAGGGTCAGCAGAATGCGGCGTGCGCCGGCGCGTGTCAGGCCGGTGGCGGCGGCGACGTCAGTGAGCGTTTGTTCGGGGCGGGCGGCGTTGAACGCGCGAATCACCGAGAGGCCCCGCGCGAACGACTGCACATACGAGTCGCCCGGTTTGTCCGCGGCCGGTTCGGCGCTGACAGGATCGGCGGAAGGCGGTGGCAGGGCTTTGCTCATGGACCTTGAAAGATGCGTTCGAGGAAGGGCGCATAGCGTTCGCGCGATTCGGCCGGCGCGATGCGGTGCAAAGGCGTGACGATAGCTTAAGCCTTCCGTTTCGCCAACTTTGCGCGCTTTTGCCCTCCGCTCGCCGCGCCTGAAATCTGCTCGGCGTCAATTGGATAAGTCATTGATTATAAATAACTCGTTGGCCAGAAGGGCGTTGCCCCCGCCGCGAATAAAGGTGGCCTGACGCGAGCCGTGTTGCCCGGGTGTCCTCGAGCGGAGCGCAGAAGACGGGTTCAACGCTAACCCGCCTCCTGCGCCCCAAGGTCCCGCGCGCCAGCGTCCCGATGATGATCGGCGGCGAGGAACATATACATCGCGGGCACCACGAATAACGTAAAGAGGGTGCCGATCGACAGACCCGTGAAGATCACGAGCCCCATCGCATTGCGGCCCGCGGCGCCCGCTCCCGAGGCGATCACGAGCGGCACCACGCCAAGCACCATGGCCGCGGTCGTCATCAGAATCGGGCGCAGCCGCACGGCCGCCGCTTCCTCCAGGGCGTCGCGCTTCGACTTGCCGGCGTGTTGCAGCTCGTTGGCGAACTGCACGATCAGGATGCCGTGCTTGCTGACGAGCCCCATCAGCGTGACGAGCCCGACCTGCGTGTAGATGTTCAGCGTCGTCAGGCCGATGTTGATGAAGATGAGCGCGCCGAACAGCGCCATCGGCACCGACACCAGGATCACGATCGGGTCACGGAAACTCTCGAATTGCGCCGCCAGCGCCAGGAACACAATGATCGTCGCGAGCAGCAGCGTGATGACGAAGCCGCCCGATTCCTGCACGAACTGCCGCGACTGGCCCGAGTAGTCCGCTGCATAGCCTGCTGGCGCAACCTCGGTGGTCGCCTTGCGCAGAAAATCGAGCACCTCGCCTTGCGACACGCCCGGCACGATCACGCCAGAGATCGTCGCCGAGTTGAGTTGCTGGAAGTGGTTGATCGATTCCGGCACGACGTTGTGTTCGAGATGCGCAATCGTCGAAGCCGGCATGACACTGCCGTCCGGCGTGCGCAGGTAGTAGTCGAGCACCTGCGAAGGATTCAGGCGGTCGGTCTGCAAGACCTGCGGAATCACCTTGTACGAGCGCCCGGCGATCGAGAAGTAGTTGACATAGCCGCCGCCGAGCGCCGAACCGAGCGCTTGCCCGACGTCGCTCTGCGAGAGCCCGAGCGAGGCGACCTTGTCGCGGTCCACGACGAGCGTGGCCTCCGGCTTGTCGAGCTTGAGATCGCTGTCGACAAAGAAAAACATCCCGCTCGCGCGGGCTTTTTGCAGGACTGCCTGCGACACTTCGTTGAGATTCTCGAAAGGCTCCGTCGTGCTGATGACGAACTGCACCGGCAAGCCCTGCGAACCCGGCAGCGGCGGAAACTGGAACGCGGCCACGCGCGCACCGGCAATCTGATTCCATTTCTGCTGCAATTCCTGTTGCAAAACGGTCGCGCCCTTGCTGCGCTGGTCCCACGTCTTGAACAGCACGCCGCCGATCCCCTGGTTGAGGGTCGGCGCGCCCGTGAGCTGGAACATCTGCGCATATTCAGGCAGTGCTTTGGAGATATCGAAGACCTGGTCCGCATACATCTGCATCTGCTGGATGGTCGCGTTCGGCGGCCCCTGGATCTGCGACAGGACGATCCCCTGATCCTCCTGCGGCGCGAGCTCCGCTTTCGAGGTCATGAACAGATAGACCGTGCCGCCGAGCAGCAGCGCGCCCATCACGGTGAACACGGGCCAGGTGTCGAGCGTCGCGTGCAACAGGCGGCCGTAGCCACGATGGACGCGTTCGAACTGGCGGTCGACGAAGCGCGTGAAACGCCCGGATTCCTGCTCCATACGGAAAAAGCGCGAGCACATCATCGGCGACAACGTCAGCGCGATCACGCCGGACACCGTCACCGCGCCGGCGAGCGAGAAGGCGAACTCGGTGAAGAGGGCGCCTGTCAGGCCGCCCTGAAAACCGATCGGCACATACACGGCAATCAGCACGACGGTCATCGCGAGGATCGGTCCGCCGAGTTCGCGTGCGGCGATCAGCGCGGCATCGAGCGGCGCCTTGCCTTCCTCCTTCATATGCCGGTCGACGTTTTCGACGACGATGATCGCGTCGTCCACGACGAGCCCGATCGCGAGCACGAGCGCGAGCAGCGTCAGCAGGTTGATCGAATAGCCGAGCACCTGCATCACGAAGAATGTGCCGATGAGCGACAACGGCATCGCGATCAGCGGCACGATGACCGCGCGGAAGCTGCCGAGGAACAGGAAAATCACCGCCGTGACGATCAGCAGCGCCTCGACCAGCGTCTTGATCACTTCGACGATTGCCGTGTTGACGAAATCGGTCGCGTCATAAACGATTTCCCCCGTCATGCCGGTTGGAAACTGCTTCTGCAACCCGGGAAAGACAGCCTTCACGCGCTTGGCGACGTCGAGGATGTTGGCGTCCGGCGCGACCTTGATGCCGATGAACACTGAGCGCTTGCCGCTGAACGCGACGTTGAAGTCGTAGCTGTCGGCGCCGAGCACGACGTTCGCGACGTCTTCGAGGCGCACGATCGCGCCGTTTTTCTGCTTGATGACGAGTTGCTTGAAATCGTCGACGGTATGCAGGTCCGTGCCTGCGTTCAGGTCCACGCTGACCATTTGCCCCTTGGTCGTGCCGAGTGTCGCGAGGTAGTTGTTGTTGCCGAGCGCCGTGAAAACGTCGGTTGCCGTCACGCCGTGGGCGGCGAGCCGCGTCGAATCGAGCCACGCGCGCAACGCGAACTGCCGGCCGCCGAGAATTTCGGCTGTCTGCACGCCTTCGATCGAATCGAGCTTGGGTTTGATGACGCGCAGCAGGTAATCCGTGACGTTGTTGCTCGGCAGCACGTCGCTGTAGAAGCCCATGTACATCGCGTCGGTGGTCTGCCCGGTCTGTACCGTCAGCACCGGCTGCTGCGCCTGCGGCGGCAACTGGTTGCGCACCGAGCCGATCTGCGTGTTGATCTCGGTCAGCGCGCGGTTCGCGTCATAGTTCAGGCGCAATGTCGCGGTAATCGTCGACACGCCGGTGCTGCTCGTCGAAGACAGATAGTCGATGCCTTGCGCCTGGGCGATCGCCGCTTCGAGCGGCTGCGTGATGAAACCGGCGATGGTGTCGGCGTTTGCGCCATAGTAGGCCGTGCTGATCGTCACGACGGCGTTTTCGGTTTGCGGATACTGGCTGACTTTCAGGGTGGCCAGCGCGCGCAGCCCAAGCACGAGGATCAACAGGCTGACGACCGATGCGAGCACGGGCCGCCGGATGAAGAGATCGGTGAATGTCATCGCGCGGTCTCTCTATTGTTCCTGCGGCGTCGGGTTTGGACTGTCCGACGGCTGCACGCTGTTGTTGATGACGAGCGGCGTGCCGTTCTTGAGCTTGAGTTGCCCGCTCGTCACGACCTGCGTGCCGGCGTCGACACCTTTGAGGATCGCAACCTGATCGCCGCGCGTCGGCCCTGGCGTGACGAACACCTGCTGCGCGACGGGCAGCGTCTTGCCTTGCGCATTGGGTTGCGTGCCCGGCTTGACGACGAACACGGTCGCGCCATAGGGGTTGTAGGTGATGGCCGTTTGCGGCAGCGTCAGGTAGCGCTGTCCGGCGCCCGCGTCGATCTTCACGTTCGCGTACATGCCGGGCAGCAGCTTGCGCTCGTGATTGTCCACGCTCGCTTCGATCTGCACGTTGCGCGTGGCGCTGTCGACTTTCGGGCTGAGCGACTGGATCTTGCCCACGAACGTTTGCCCGCTGAACGCATTGGTGTCGACCACGATGGCCTGGCCGATCGCGAGCTGGCCGAGCTGTTGCTGCGGCAGGTAGAAATCGGCGTAGATCGGATCGATCGCCTGCAGCGTGACGATCGCATCGCCCGGATTGATGTATTGGCCCGGATTGATCGTGGTGATGCCGAGGCGCCCCGCAAACGGCGCGCGAATGGTCTTCTTGTCGACGAGCGCGGCCTGTTGCGCGACTTGCGCCTTCTTGCCCTTCAGGTCGGCGGCGTCGGCGTCGAGCTGCGCCTTGGCGATCGCCTTGATGTCGTACTGCGCCTTGTCGCGCGTGTAGACCGTCTGCGCGAGTTCCGCCGCGGCCTGGAGCGACTGGAGCAGCGCCACGTCGCTGTCGGCATTGAGCCTGACCAGCACTTGCCCGGCTTTCGCTTCCTGTCCCGAGCTGAACGCCACCTCGCGCACGAGGCCCGCGACTTCGGTGGTGACATCGACGCCGCGCACGGCGCGCAGGCTGCCGACCGCCGCAAGCTGCGGTTGCCACGACTGATAGCGGGCGACGACCGCCGAGACGGTGGCGGGCGGCGCCGCGTTGCCCGCCATGAATTTGGCGAACATGTACGAGCGAAACTGGTTGAAGCCGACGAGTGCGGCCAGCAGCAGGCCGACACAGATCAGCATGATCACCATCCGCTTCGTCATCGGTTTTCTTTCGGTCATCGTGATGTCCTTGCACGGCATTGGGCGAGGCGCCGGACCTTGCATGCCTTCGTGTCTGACAGCGTGTGTTGCAAAGAGCGGTACCGCGAGCGTTCTGCCTGGCTATGTCGATGCGTCAGTCAATGCGTCGTTGCGGCGGTGGCCGGCGCGGCGGCGTTCCACCAGCCGCCGCCGAGCGCCTGGAAGAGGGCCGCGGTATCGGCGTAGCGGGACGCCTGGGCCTGCGCGAGGCTCACCACCGTTTGCTGGTACTGGCGTTGGGCATCGAGAAGCGACAGGTAGCTCACGCCGCCGACGCGATACTGTCCGCGCGTGAGTTCCAGCGAATCGCTGGCGGAGCGCCAGGCGTCCGTCTGCGCTTTCAGGCCGGTCGCGTCGTGATCGAGTGCGCGCAGCGTGTCCGCGACGTTCTGGAACGCCAGCAGCACCGTTTCGCGATATTGCGCATCGGCCTGCTCGTACGCCGCCTCGGCCGCGCGCTTCTGCGCGCTCAGTTGCCCGCCGTGGAAGACCGGTTGCAGCAGGTTGGCGCCCAGGCTCCAGATCGTGCTGCCGGCCTTGAACACCTGGGCCGGTGTCAGGGCCTCGGCGCCGTAGCTGGCGGACAGCGTGATCTGCGGATACATCGCCGCGGTCGCCACGCCGATTTGCGCGCTGGCCTGATGCAGCACGGCGTCGGCGGCGAGGATGTCGGGCCGCTGCTGCACCAGCGCCGACGGCAGGCTGACGGGCAGCGTCTCGGGCAACGAAAACATCTCGAGCCGGAATTCAGGCAACGCGGCGTCGCTGGGCAGTTTGCCGGCCAGCACCGCGAGCTGGTGGCGCACCTGGTCGAGTTGTTGTTGCAACGGCGGCAGCGTGGCGCGGGTCTGCGCCAACAGAGTCTGCTGCGCGAGCACTGCCGTGCGGCCCACGCCCCCCAGTTCGAACTGTTTGCCGAGTACGCCCAGTTGCTCGTCTTCTTCCGCGGCGATCCGCTCGGTTGCCTCGATCTGCGCGCGCAGCGACGCGTCCTTGACTGCCGCGGTCACGATGTCGGCCGACATCGCGAGATAGGCGGCCTGCAACTGGAAACGCTGGTAGTCGATCTGCGCGTGCAACGCTTCGAGCTCGCGCCGTGCACCGCCGAACACGTCGAGTTTGTAGGACACGTTCACCGATGCGTTGTACAGATTGAACTCATCGATCACACCGGGCTGGCCGAAGGCGATGCCGTTCAATTTTTCGCGCGTGGCGCCGAGTTGCGCGTCGACGCTGGGCAGAAGGGTGCCGCCGGCTTGCGCCGAGAAGTTTTCGCGTGCCTGCCGCAATGCGGCTTGCGCCGCGGCGATGTTCGGGCTGTTGACGAGGGCCTGGCGGATCAGCGCGTCGAGCGGCTCGCAATGAAAGAGCGCCCACCAGGCGGCGGGAATGTCCTGTCCCGGCGCGAAGCGCTGCGGCAAGCCGGCGGCCCCTGGAGAAGAGGCGGTCTGCTCGGGCAATGGCGAGGCGGTGTAGGTGTCGGTAGCGGGCGCGGGGGGCGTGCGGTAGTCGGGACCGACCATGCAGCCGGCGACGGCGGCGCAACCGCATAGCGCGATGCACAGGCGCCGCTGCCGGACAATACGCTGGATAACGTCGATCATCGATCCACCTTATATCGCCTGCGTTCAACCTAAACGAGGGAGCGGACGCGGATATTCAGGCAACGTGAACTTTCGATGTTTCTTTTCCTGCCGACGGAATTTATACCATGCGGGACATATCTGCGCGTAGCCTAGCATGGCCGATCGCTGCGCGCGGCGCACGAGATCACGTAGTCGGTGCGCCTCGCGCCTCGCCGCCGGTACTCAGGGTTTGCATGGATGTAGCCACGACCAAAAATTTGTATGATGACCCGATAACATGATCAATCGAGGTAATCGATGTTCGACAAGATTCCTGCGCGGGCACTGAGCGACACGGTCGCGCAGCAGCTCCTCAAGCAGATCGACAAAGGCACCTTCGAGCGCGGCGGCAAGCTGCCGACCGAGGCGGTGCTGGCACAGCAGTTCGGCGTGAGCCGCACGGTGATTCGCGAGGCGATTTCGCGGCTGAAGAACGAAGGCGTGGTCGAGCCGCGTCAGGGCAGCGGTGTGTTCGTCGCCGCGCACGGCGCGATCCGGCCACTGCGCATCGATTACGCGGAAGCCGTCGAGGCCGGCTCGGTGCTGCAAATCCTCGCGCTGCGGCGGGCGATCGAAGCCGAAGTCGCATCGGAAGCCGCGATGCGGCGCAGCGACGCCGATATGGTGTCGATCGATGCCGCGCTCGCCAGGATCGACGAAGCCGTGGCAGAAGGCGAGGACGGCGTCGCCGAAGACGTCGCGTTTCATCGCGCCATCGCCGCGGCCACCGGCAATCCGTATTTCCTCAAGACGCTCACGTTCCTGAATCAGTACCTCGAAGCGGGCACGGTGGTGACGCGGCGCAATGAAGCGCTGCGCGAGGACTTCTCGCGTCAGGTGCGCGAAGAGCACGCGGCGATCGTCGCCGCGATTCGCGCGGGAGATCCGATGGCGGCGCGCAATGCGGCGCGCACCCATATGTACAACGCGGCGCGGCGGCTCGAGCAAGCGGGTATTTGCTGAGCGCGAGCGCTTGCGGCGCCAGCCGCTAACGAATTTTCAGAGGTCAGGTATGTCCAGAAGTGTCGGTGTCATCGGTCTTGGTGCAATGGGTCTGGGTGTCGCGCGTTCGTTGTTGCGGGCGGGTTTTCGGGTTCACGCGTGCGATCTGCGCAGTCAGGTCCTGCAAGCGTTCGTCGCCGAGGGCGGTGTGGCTTGCGCGTCGCCGGCTGAGCTCGGCGCGCAATGCGGGGTGGTCGTCACGCTCGTCGTCAATGCCGCGCAGACCGAAGCGGTGCTGTTCGGTGCGCAAGGCGCGGTCGCCGCCATGAAGAAGGGCGGTGTCGTGATCGCCAGCGCGACCGTCGCGCCGGACTTCGCGGTCGACCTCGGTCAACGGCTCGAGGCGGCCGGTTTGCACATGCTCGATGCGCCGGTGTCGGGTGGCGCGGCGCGCGCCGCATCCGGCGAGATGACGATGATGACGTCCGGTCCGGACGCGGCCTATGCCGCGTGCGAGGACGTGCTGGCCGCGATGGCCGGCAAGGTGTATCGCCTCGGTTCGGCGCACGGCGCCGGGTCGAAAGTGAAGATCATCAATCAGTTGCTGGCCGGCGTGCATATTGCGGTGGCTGCCGAGGCCATGGCGCTCGGTTTGCGCGAAGGCGTGGATGCCGATGCGCTGTACGAGGTCATCACGCATAGCGCGGGCAATTCGTGGATGTTCGAGAACCGCGTGCCGCACATTCTGAACGGCGATTACACGCCGCTGTCGGCGGTCGATATCTTCGTCAAGGATCTCGGCCTCGTGCTCGATACCGCGCGCCGTTCGAAGTTTCCTTTGCCGCTCTCGGCGGCGGCGCACCAGATGTTCATGATGGCGTCCTCGGCCGGTCACGGCGGTGAAGACGATTCTGCCGTGATCAAGATTTTTCCCGGCATCGACGTGCCGGCGGCGAAATAAGCGCGGGAGCCGCTCATGACCATCACGTCCAAACGCGCGTTGCTCGGCTGTATCGCCGACGATTTCACCGGTGCCACCGATCTCGCCAACATGCTGGTGCGCGGCGGCATGCGCACCGTCCAGACGATCGGCGTGCCCGAGTCGAACGAAGCGCTCGAGGCTGACGCGCTGGTCGTCGCGCTGAAATCGCGCACGATTCCCGCCGCCGACGCGGTCGCGCAATCGCTTGCCGCACTCGACTGGTTGCGCGCGCAAGGATGCCGCCAGTTCTTCTTCAAATACTGCTCGACCTTCGATTCGACCGACGCGGGCAACCTCGGCCCGGTGACGGATGCGTTGCTCGATGCGTTGCGCGCGGACCCGGAAGCAACGGCGTTTACGATCGCCTGCCCCGCGTTTCCCGAGAATGGCCGCACGATCTATCGAGGCCATCTGTTCGTCGGCGATACCTTGCTCAACGAGTCGGGTATGGAAAACCATCCGCTCACGCCGATGCGCGATGCGAACCTCGTTCGCGTGCTGCAGCGGCAGACCGGGTCGAAAATCGGCCTGGTGCGTTACGACGCCGTCGCCAAGGGCGTCTCCACGGTGCGCCAATCGTTTGACGCTTTGCGCAACGACGGCGTGCGGATAGCGATTGCCGATGCGGTGTCGGATGCGGATCTTTACGTGCTCGGCGAAGCGTGCACCGATCTCACGCTCATCACGGGCGGCTCGGGTATTGCGCTGGGTTTGCCCGGCAATTTCCGCCGTGCCGGTTTGCTCGCGGAACAAGCCGATGCCGCGCAGTTGCCTCGCGTCGAAGGGTTGTCGGTTGTACTCGCCGGCAGCGCATCCAAGGCGACTAACGCCCAGGTGGCGGCGTGGCGCGCAACGCGTTCTTCGTTCCGCATTGATCCGCTGGCGGTTGCGCGCGGTGAGCCGGTGGTCGAGCAGGCTTTGGCGTTTGCCCAGGAGCACTTCGATAAAGCCCTGCCGGTGCTGATCTACGCCACCGCCACGCCCGACGAAGTCAAGGCGGTGCAGCGCGAACTCGGTGTCAACGAGGCGGGGCATCTGGTCGAAACGACCCTGGCGTCGATCGCACGCGGCCTGCGCGAACGCGGCGTGCGCAAGTTCGTGGTGGCGGGCGGCGAGACCTCGGGCGCGGTGGTGCAGGCGCTCGAAGTGCGCACACTGCGCATCGGCGCCCAGATCGATCCCGGCGTGCCGGCCACCGCGACGACCGGCGCTGTGCCGCTGGCGCTGGCGCTGAAATCCGGCAACTTCGGCACGACCGATTTCTTCGAAAAAGCGCTGCGCCATCTCGACGGAGCGGTGCAATGAACGGCACGCCCGCACTCCACATGACGAACGAAGCGAAGGTCCGCGAAGACATCTGCGTGACCGGTGCGAGTCTCTATCAGCGCGGCTACACCGTGGGCACGGCCGGCAACATCAGCGCGCGCCTCGATGACGGCTGGTTGATCACGCCGACCGATGCGTGTCTGGGCCGGCTCGATCCCGCCGACATCGCCAAAGTCGATCTGGCCGGCAACGCGGTATCCGGCGGCAAACCGTCGAAGACGTTGGCGCTGCATCGCGGCATCTACGCGCGCAACGGCGAAGCGCGCGGCATCGTCCATACGCACTCGACGCATCTGGTTGCGCTGACGCTGGCCGGCGTCTGGAGCGAACAGGACGTGTTGCCGCCGATCACCCCGTACTACGTCATGAAAGTGGGGCACGTCCCCCTGATTCGTTACAGGCGGCCAGGCGATCCACACGTGGCCGGGCAGATCGCCGCGCTTGCCGACACCGTACGTGCCGTCCTGCTCGAACGCCTCGGCCCCGTGGTGTGGGAGCGCTCGGTTGCCCAGGCTGCGTATGCGCTCGAAGAACTCGAAGAGACCGCGCGCCTGTGGCTGATGACGAATCCACGGCCCGCGCCGCTCGACGAAGCCGCACTCGAAGAACTGCGCACCGTGTTCGGCATCCGCTGGTAGAACCCGACATCAACAAAGCCAGGCGGCCGCACGCGCCGCATCAGGCTATCAATAGAAGGAGACAATGCATGAGTTCCTATCAGACGGCATCGAGCCGCCCCATTGCAGCCGCTGCGGGACAACCCGGCGCTGCCGAGGTCGAGCGCACCTATAAGAAGGTCTTCTGGCGCATCGTGCCATTCCTGATGCTGTGCTACGTGGTTGCGTATCTGGACCGTGTGAATGTCGGCTTTGCGAAACTGCAAATGTCGCAAGACCTCGCGTTCAGCGAAACGGTGTTCGGTCTCGGCGCCGGCGTGTTCTTTATCGGCTACTTCCTGTTCGAGTTGCCGAGCAACATTCTGATGCACAAGATCGGCGCACGGATCTGGATCGCGCGGATCATGATCACGTGGGGCCTGATGTCGGCGCTGTTCGTGTTCGTTAAGACACCGATGCAGTTCTATATCTTGCGCTTCCTGCTGGGGCTGGCGGAAGCCGGGTTCTACCCCGGCGTGATTCTCTATCTGACGTACTGGTTTCCGTCGCATCGGCGCGCGAAGATCATCGCGGTGTTCATGTCGGCAATTCCGGTCTCGGGGATTTTCGGCAATCCGCTGTCGGGCTGGATCATGCAGTCGTTCCACAACAACTCGGGTTTCGCGGGCTGGCAATGGATGTTTCTGATCGAGGCGATCCCCGCGATTGCGATCGGCATCGCGACGATCCTGTATCTCGACAACAACATCTCCAGCGCAAAATGGCTGAGCGAGCACGAAAAGCGTTTGCTCGCCGATGAGATCGCCGCCGCGCAGCCGCAACAAAAAGCAGAGGCGCATTCGGTCGGCGCGGTGTTCCGCGATCCGCGCACGTGGTGGATGTCGCTGATCTATTTTGCGTTCGTCACCGGGCAATATGGCCTGACGTTCTGGATGCCGACGCTCATCAAATCGACCGGCGTGAGCGGCGCATTCAATATCGGCCTGCTCAGCGCGATTCCGTTTCTGTGCGCGATCGTCGTGATGAACCTGATGGGCCGCAGCGCGGACAAGCGCCGCGAGCGCCGCTGGCATCTGATCGTGCCGGCGCTGTTCGGCGCGATCGGTTTTACGGTGGCCGCTTCGTTTGCGGACAATACGGTCGTGTCGATCGCATTTCTCTCGCTGGCCGCAGCGGGCGTGCTGACCTGTGCGCCGCTGTTCTGGTCGTTGCCGACCGCATTCATGTCCGGCGCGAGCGCTGCTGCGGGCATCGCGATCATCAATTCGATCGGCAATCTCGCGGGCTTTGCGAGTCCCTACATGATCGGCTATCTGAAGGACCTCACGCATAGCACGCAGACCGGCATGTATGTGCTGGCCGGCATGCTGGTGATCGGCGCGATTGCCACGTGGCTGACACCGGCCCGGCTGGTCAATCGCTAGATCGGATGCCGCGTGCCGCCTGTTGCCGTTGCCGCACGCGGAATTGACTGTTTTCAAGGAGTTGCTGCCATGCCCCGGTTCGCCGCCAACCTGACGATGATGTACAACGAACACGCTTTCCTCGACCGTTTTGCCGCTGCGGCAAAAGACGGGTTCGAGGCGGTCGAGTTTCTGTTTCCCTACGATTTCCCCGCCGTGGATATCAAGGCGCGGCTGGACGACAACCGTCTGACCCAGGCGCTCTTCAACGCCCCGCCGGGCGACTGGGCCGCGGGCGAACGCGGCATTGCTTCGCTGCCTGGCCGTGAAGACGAATTTCGCCGCGGCATCGAAACCGCGCTCGATTACACGCGCGTGCTCGGCAATCGCAAACTGCACGTGATGGCCGGTTTGATCGGCGCGGATCAACCGCGGGCGAAGCATCGCGAGGTGTATCTGAAGAATCTCGCGTATGCCGCGAAGGCCGCGCAAGCGGACGGCATTACCGTCGTGATCGAGCCGATCAATCCACGCGACATGCCGGGCTTCTTTCTGAACCGCCAGGACGACGCGCAGGCGATTTGCGCGGAAGTGGGCGCGCCGAATCTCAAGGTGCAGTTCGACTGCTATCACTGCCAGATCGTCGAAGGCGACCTGGCAGTGAAGCTCAAACGCGATATGGCGGGCATCGGTCATATTCAGGTCGCGGGCGTGCCGGAGCGCCACGAGCCGGATATCGGCGAACTGAACTATCCCTATCTGTTCGATCTGATCGACACGCTGGGCTATGACGGCTACATCGGTTGCGAATACCGGCCGCGCGCCGGCACGTCGGAGGGGCTCGGCTGGCTCAGGCCGTATCTGAACGCCGCTCGCTAACCAGAACCAGAGAAGGACAAAGCAGATCATGAAAGTACTGATTACCGGCGGTGCGGGTTTTCTCGGTCAACGTCTCGCGCGCGAACTGCTGGCGCGCGGTTCAGTGAAGGACGCGCACGGCAAGCCGGAAGCGATTACCGAACTGGTGCTGCTCGACGTGGTACACGGAAGCGATTTCGGCGACGCGCGCGTACGCACGGAAGTGGGCGACATCGCCGAACGCAGCGTGCTCGAGCGCGTGATCGACGACAAGACGTCGGCCATCTTCCATCTTGCCGCGATCGTGAGCGGGCAGGCCGAGGCGGATTTCGATCTCGGCATGCGCATCAATCTGGACGCGTCGCGCCTGCTGCTGGAAACGTGCCGGCAGCGTGGGCATACACCGCGCGTGGTGTTCACGAGTTCGGTGGCCGTGTATGGCGGCGATCTTCCCGAGGTCGTGCGGGACGATACCGCGCTGAATCCGCAATCGTCGTACGGCGCGCAGAAGGCGATTGCGGAATTGCTGCTCAACGACTACACCCGGCGGGGTTTCGTCGACGGCCGCGTGTTGCGGCTGCCCACCATCAGCGTGCGGCCGGGCAGGCCGAATGCAGCGGCGTCTTCGTTTGCGAGCGGCATTATTCGCGAGCCTTTGAACGGCGAAACGGCGGTATGCCCGGTAGCGGGCACGACGCGTTTGTGGCTGTTGTCGCCGCGCAAAGCCGTCGAAAGTCTGATCGCCGGACTCGAACTCGATTCCGCTGCGCTCGGTAACCAGCGCGTGCTGAATCTGCCGGGGATTTCGGTGAGCGTCGACGAGATGGTGGCGGCGCTGAGTGAAGTCGCAGGGGACGAAGCCGCCAGGCGGATCCTATGGCAGCCCGATGCGCGTGTGGAGAAGATCGTCGGCAGTTGGCCGGGGCAGTGGGATCCCTCGCGTGCCGAACGGTTCGGGTTGACTGGCGATCGCAGCTTCGCCGATGTGATTCGCGCTTATATCGCGGACGAAGGTATTCAGATCCGCTGATAACCTGCGTATTCGGCTGGTGCCGCAAAGGCATCCCGGACAGCTGGACGATCCCAAGCCTCGTGCCGGCAGACGTAAGAACACGTTTGCCGGCACCAGCGTGTCAATCTTCAGATCTTTTAACCCATCATTGCCCGACGCCACCGGCCCGCAGGTATTCCCTGGTTCTGGGCCGGCTTCGCTTGACATGGTTTCGGGCACACGTCTATTATCGAGGCTAGTTGTTCGATATATGACCTTATGTTCGTATATAGAACAAGTGGCCGCGATTCCGAGCCCATCGTTCATCATCCTGCGCTAAGCTGAACCGAAGTGACGGCTGCCGTGCGGCCGTTTCCCATTGCACTCGCCGGGTCGATGCCGCGGAGCATCCGGCTCGCGGGAGGCGCTAGCGGCAGACGCCGCTAGCAGGTATCCGCTACCGGCGCAGCGCATGCAGCACACCAACTGGAGACATCACATGACCGAAGCATTCCTTTGCGACGCGATTCGCACCCCCATCGGCCGCTATGCGGGTTCGCTGTCGTCGGTTCGCGCCGACGATCTGGGCGCGGTGCCGCTTAAAGCGCTGATGGAGCGCAACAAGGACGTCGACTGGAGCGCGATCGACGACGTGATCTACGGCTGCGCGAACCAGGCCGGTGAAGACAATCGCAACGTCGCGCGCATGTCGCTGTTGCTGGCCGGTTTGCCGCAAGGCGTGCCGGGTTCCACGGTGAACCGGCTGTGTGGTTCGGGCATGGACGCGGTCGGCATTGCCGCGCGTGCGATCAAGTCGGGCGAGGCCGCGTTGATGGTGGCCGGCGGTGTCGAAAGCATGAGCCGTGCGCCGTTCGTGATGAGCAAGGCCACCAGCGCATTTTCGCGCCAGGCCGATATCTTCGACACGACGATCGGCTGGCGTTTCGTGAACCCGCTGATGAAGCAGATGTACGGCGTCGATTCGATGCCTGAGACCGGCGAAAATGTCGCGACCGACTACAAGATCAGCCGTGCCGATCAGGATGCGTTTGCACTGCGCAGTCAGCAGAAAGCGTCGCGGGCGCAACGCGACGGCACGCTCGCGCAGGAAATCGTCGGTGTGACCATCGCGCAGAAAAAGGGCGATCCGATCACCGTGTTGCAAGACGAACACCCGCGCGAAACCAGTCTGGAAGCGCTCGCCAAACTGAAGGGCGTGGTGCGCCCGGACGGCACGGTCACGGCAGGCAATGCGTCGGGCGTGAACGACGGCGCGGCGGCGCTGCTGCTTGCCAACGAAGAAACCGCGAAGCGCTTCGGCCTCACGCCGCGTGCGCGTGTGCTGGGTATCGCAACGGCAGGCGTCGCGCCGCGCGTGATGGGCATCGGTCCGGCGCCGGCCACGCAGAAACTGCTGGCGCGCCTGAACATGACCATCGACCAGTTCGACGTGATCGAGCTGAACGAGGCATTCGCCTCGCAAGGTATTGCAGTGCTGCGCACGCTCGGCGTCGCGGATGACGACGCACGCGTGAATCCGAACGGCGGCGCGATCGCGCTCGGCCACCCGCTCGGCATGAGCGGCGCGCGTCTGGTCACCACCGCGATGTATCAGCTGCACCGCACGCAAGGCCGTTTCGCGCTGTGCACGATGTGTATCGGCGTCGGCCAGGGCATCGCGATCGCGATCGAACGTGTGTAATGGTTTAGCGGTTTAGCGCTCGTGCAGGGAAGCGTTGCAGCGTCTTGAATCCCGGCGCTTCGCGCACAGCGCTCCGCTGGCCGCATGATGAACAGCCCCTTCGCTTCGGCGACGGGGCTGTTTTGTTTTGCGCGTCGGATGAATTCACCGGGCATTGAATTGCTGTTTAATCGGTGTTAATGCGGTTTCCGATTGCATGGCGGTGAATGCTGTCGATATAAATAATAATGAGGTAATCGCATTGTCGCGCAGTATCCGCTTAATGTTTTATGCATATTGGGTATTGTCGCCTTATATGGATGGCCTGGCAGATTAAAGCAGTGCGGTCGATCGGCAAGATGCCGCTGCGGCGCGACGATGCAGCATTTTGCAAGATGCCGCTCACTGATTTGAAAATCACATTTAACAGCTGTAGCTTCTTGTAAGGCATGTACAATCGTTGCGCCGTACCGATTTAGTAATGGACACGCTGAGGCGGTATGCATTCGTGGCGTTAATCGGCATCCTGCGATTTCAGATCGCCGTCACGCCGGATCGAACAATTTATCGAGGAGAAAGTAAATGAAGATAGCGACGATTGGAGCAGCGTTGATGGCAGCGGCTTTCGCCGCGGCACAACCGGCGTGGGCGCAAGACGCGATGGCCAGTGCAGCGCAGGGCATCGTCAGCGCAGTGCAACCGGTGCACGTGAAGGCGCAGATCGTCGGTATCGATCCGGGCAGCCGCACGCTCACGCTCAAAGGGCCGGGCGGCAACGTGGTGGTCGTGCTGGTGAGCCAGGAGGTTGCGGGCTTCGATCAGCTGAAGGTCGGCGATCGGGTGGATGTGCTGTACAAGAATGCGCTGCTGGTGAAGGCCGACAAGGTCACCGGCGCAGATAAGGGCATTCGTGCGCGCGTCGATACGCAGGTGTATGCCCCGGCATCGGGCGGCTTTGAATCCGCGCGTCAGGTCGAAGTGCTCGCCACTGTGCAGAAGATCGATCACAAGAAGCGCCTCGTCACGCTGCGCGGTGCGTATCAGACGCAAACGCTCGAAGTCGGTCCGGAGGTCGATCTGAAGGGCGTCAAGGTCGGCGATACGGTTCACGCGGTATTCGTTTCGGCAGCGGCCGTGCAGGTGACGCCGCAATAAATGGTGCAGTCAATACCACGTCGGTAAGGGGCACGTGTTCAGGCAGCTTGCGCTTAAGCAATCCACGTTCAGGCAATCCGCGTTGAAGCAATACCAGGCAGCCACGCAACGCGGCATGACTGTCTCCTCGCAGCCGGCATGGCTGATCGGCAAACACCCCTCATTGCAGGGGTGTTTGCTTCTCTACGATACGGACGTTCGACCATCGAGTCGCGAAGAGGCGTGCTACCGGGCCGCCGGTGCCTCCAGGCCCAACCATGCGAGACGCTCCAGCCATCGCCTGACGAAACCACGCTTTGCAGGCAACACGCAAGTCAACGACGCGCGCGCGGTGCGTTCGCCATCCGTGCTGAGCCACACGCGTTCGCCGCGGTGCAGCCTGAATGCGTTACCCGGTTCGAGCCAATGATCGTAAGGCGCGTTGACGCGCGTGAGCCATAAGCGCGCGCCCTGAACGCTGAGCGTGCAGTCGGCATCGACACGCCATGTCAGCGTTGCGCCAGGCACTACGGAAAAATGCAGCACTATCTTCGGCAGACGCTCGTCCGGTTGATATCCGGACAGACTTGAGTCGTCATCCTTGCACTGCGGGCTTGCCTGATCCATCTTGCTCTCCGTCATCGAGCCGGCGGACGGAGGCGCCCACAAAACAAAAGGCCCCTTCCGTTACCGGCGGGGCCTTTGGGTCTTGTTTGCAGATTCAGACTGCTAACGCGCACATGCTCCCAAACGCCTGCCGATGATGGCATGCATTGTTCGGTTTTTAATCGCGACAGCGATGGAGGTGTGCGTCAACATGAGAATGAGTGTGCCGTTTTGCCGCATGTCTTGTCAATAAAAAATCGCAACGAATTCAAGCGACAAGGCGAGGCACGCAGGGGCGGGGTGTCTTGCTTGCCGCAACGCTGAGACGAATTTGCGCGGCGAGGGCGCGTCGCAATGCGTACCGCTTGCGACGCGTTGCGTTGCCGGTATCGTCGCCTTGGCGTTCGGCCAGATAGCGTGCCGGCGGCGCGAGGACGAACCAGCCATTCCAGCGCGCGAGCGCTCCGCACTCGATCGACAGCTGGTCATAGTCCGCGGCCACGCGACGCTTTCTCAGGCAATAACGCCAGTTCGCATAGATGTGCGCCTGCTTCGAGACGATGAAGGTGCCGCCCGCATCGAGCGCCGCGGCGACACATTGCGCGAGGTAAATCACCAGCACTTTCGGCCGCAGTCCGTGCCACCGTTTGGTGAGCGCGCGAAACAGCTCGCGGCCGTTGACCGAGGCGTCCGGTCCTTGCACGGAGCCGATGCACAGACGCGGCCGCCGCACTTTGCCGCCGAGAAAGGCGAGGCTGAACGTGCAGGAGACAAGGCGCTGGTCCCGCGCATCGCGGATGCACAAGGTCCAGTCGCCTTCCTTCTGAAACTGTTCGATCGACTCGAGCGACACATACCAGCGCTCGGCACCCACCCCGAACGATGCGATCGGAGCCGAGCCGACGGCGGCGATGCGCGCGGCGAGTTGCGGCACGCGCTGCTGTGTCAGCGCGTGATGATCGAGGCTCGCCGTGAGGCGTTCGCGCGGGCTGAAGCGCGTATGAAGGAACGGCCGATGCATGCGTTCGAGCGCGGTGGGGTGACGTCGCACCAGATCATGCAAGGGTGAAATGGCGCAGCCTTTGAGCCATACTTGCGTCGAGCGCCACGACGTCAGCGAGCGCAGCCATAGTCGCAGGCGGCGCCAGCGGTGAAATACGCTGGTGCCGGGATAGACTGCATGAGCGGCCTGCTGAATGACGGCAAAGGACGCCGTGGCTCTCGCGAACCACGGCGAACGGGCGCGAACCCCCTGGTTGGAAACGGTCGTCACGGCGGATCCCCTGGCTATTTCAACGAGGCGATGCTAGTGGCGGGGCTCGCGCCTCCGTGTCGAATTGCTTGCGCGTTTGTCGAGTTTTGTCGAGCGTGTCGCATGATGCGTGACGCATCCGCTATGCTGTGCGTCGAGCCGGCTTGTCCGGTTCGTTTGCCGTGCCGGGGCCGTGTGGATGCGTATGCGGAGCGGTAACCGTGCCGTGCAGCGCGTTGTACTATTGCCCGCCGCTATCAAGATAGTTAGCCCTGAACGATTCGTCCCATGCCATTCCGGATCCTGCTTGTCGAAGACGATGACCGCCTGTCCGCGCTGGTCGCCGGATATTTGCGCAAACACGAATACGAAGTCGAGACGGTGCTGCACGGCAACGACGCCGTGCCGGCGATTCTCAAGCGCCGCCCTGATCTGGTGATTCTCGACGTGAATCTTCCCGGCAAGGACGGGTTCCAGATTTGCCGCGAGGCGCGCGAGCAATTCGACGGCGTGATCATCATGGTGACCGCGCGCGACGAGCAGTTCGACGAAGTGCTGGGCCTCGAATTCGGTGCGGACGACTACGTGCACAAGCCTGTCGAACCACGCGTGCTGCTGGCGCGCATCAAGGCGCAGTTGCGCCGCGTGAGCGCGCGTGCGCCGGAGGCTGCCCAACCTGAGAGCTATGTCTTCGGCAAGTTCGAGATCAGCCGGGCAAGCCGCACGGTCAAACTGCCGGACGGCAGCTTGCCCGATCTGACATCGGCCGAATTCGATTTACTGTGGGCATTGGTGAGTTGCGCGGGCGAGGTGGTGAGCCGAGACGAGCTGATGCGGCAATTGCGCGGCATCGAGTTCGACGGCCTCGACCGCACGATCGACGGCGGCATTTCCAAGCTGCGCCGCAAGCTGCATGACGACGCCGCCACGCCGCAGCGAATCAAGACCGTGCGCGGCAAGGGCTATCAGTTCAGCAAGCTGGCATGGGATTGAAGACGCTTGCTGCGGTCGCGGTTGAGTTGAGTTGCGGTTGCAGTTCGGCTGGGTCGATCTCGAGTGTCGATTGAGTAATACGTCGAAATATCGGCCGACAAAACTCTACAAACGCGGTAGCAAATCGACAGTCGTGCGAGGCGGGGATGATTAGCATCGCAAGCTTGTTAATGACAGGCTTAGCGATGTCCGCTCGCGTTTCCCCGCTTTCCCGCCGTGCCGTGTTGATGATTCACGGCTTGGGTGGCACACGCCATGATTTCGGCGCGCTCGACCGCAAGTTCGAGCAGATCGGTTGCGACGTGCATCTGCCGTCGCTGCCGGGCCACGGCTCGAACCCTGACGCGTTGAGCCGCGTGACGTTGAGTGACTACATGCAATTGCTGAGCCGCACATACCGCGAACTGGTTGAGCGTTATGAGCGAGTCGACGTCGCGGGAATTTCGATGGGGGCGTTGCTGGCATTGATGTTGAGTGCGCGCGAGCGCATGACGACGGGGCGCCTGATTCTGCTGTCGCCGCCGTTGTTCCTCGACGGCTGGGGCGGTTCGCGCCTTCGTCCGTTGCGCTATCTGATGTATTGCGTGCCGGGGCTGCGCCGATTGATTCGAGTGCCGGAGGGCGAACCGTTCGGCATCAAGAACGCGCGCATTCGCAATCTGATTCGCCGTCATCTGCAGAAAGGGAGCGGCATCCACTACCCGTACGTTCCACTGGCGGCGATCGAGCAGGTCGACTGGATGCGCTTCGCGGTGAAGCGAGCTTTGGGCCGCGTAACATGCGAGACCTTGGTCATGCATTCGGAGGAGGACGAGGTGACGAGCATCCGCTCCGCCGAATTCGTATGCGAGAATCTGGGAAGCCGTTCGGTGACTTTCGTGCGCTTGACCGACAGCTACCACATGATCACACTAGACAACGAGCGCGACACGGTAGCGGAACAAACACTGGCATTCGTACAGAGGGCATAGAAGCCAAACGGAACAGCGAGCTAAAACCGGGTCCAAGCGAAGTAAGCAACCAGCAACCAGCAACGAGCAACGAGCAGATCGCAGAAGGAACCAGGCCAAAGTCCAGACTGGTTTAAAGAAGTGGGCTTCGGCGCGCGCAGCGCCGCCGGAAGAATGACGCCCTTGTCACGAGTGCAAGCAGGGCACGAACACAGATTCCAGATGCACCACTACCCGTTGCAAACCACGGTGCCCACTTAGCAAGATCGGTGTGAGCCGCTTTCTTTGCTTATCTTTCTTTGCGGCGGCAAAGAAAGTAAGTGCCGCCCCGCACAGGGGCAAACGCTAATAGACCACTAACAATACAAGAAAAGGCACAAAAGCCAGATCAAGAAAGGACCAACACCATAACCGCACACGTGGCGAACCCCAATGACCCACAACAGCATCAAAAGAAGCGAAGAGAAAAAAATGCCACCTCCAGCGGAGCAAAAAACCTTACCCCTCTACCGCTATGCCAAATGGCGCTGGCACCATTTCCGCCGCTCCTGGACGGACACCCGGGCAGACAGAATCCCGAGCTGGTCGCGGCTATACGTTCGCGTCTACACGCGCCTGTTGACACTAACAGCGCTAGTACTGGCAGCATCGATCGCAACCCTGAGCCTGACACTAAAAGCATCACCAACGATCTGGCAAACACTAACAACAGCAAAAGCATCGATCCCAATCGCATTGCTAACCCTACTGCTGCCGGCAATCACAGCGTACCGCTGGATGCGCCCAGTCTGGCTAGACCTGGTCATGGTCCGCGAACGCGCAATCGACTTCACCGGCGGCCGCTTCAACACCCGCGCACGCGAATCGCACAGCGTGATAATCGGCCCCCTGGCCCGCACGTTAAACGCTTTGGCCGAGCGCATGGAACGCCTGATCGCCGCGCAGCGCGAACTCACCAACGGCATCTCCCATGAACTGCGCACACCGTTGGCCCGTGTGCGCTTCGCCCTGGAAAACCTTCGCGAACCCGCGTCCGCGGCCGAGTACAACAGCGCGTTGGCAAGCATCGACCAGGACGTCACCGAGCTCGACGAGCTCATCGACATGAGTCTGACCTACGCGCGCCTCGAATACAGCTCCCTGCAATCGAACCTCGAATCGACGTTGCTCACGGCATGGTTCGACAGCCAGATCACCGACGCCACGTTGCTTTACGCGGACAAGCAACTCGTCGCGCAGGTAGACGTCGACACGTCGCTACGCGTGGTGATGGACAAGCGCCTCATGTCCTACGCGATGCGAAATCTGCTGCGCAATGCCAGCAAATACGCTCATTCGCGGATCATGGTCGGCCTGAGCGTCAGGCACGGCAATGTGGAAATCTACGTGGAAGACGATGGCGCCGGTGTGCCGCCCGACCAGCGCGAACACATCTTCAATGCCTTCGTGCGGCTCGACCGTCAGACCGGCGGCTACGGGCTGGGTCTCGCGATTACGCAACAGGTGCTGCGCGCCCATCACGGCCGCATCGCCGTCACCGATCCCTCGATGCTGAGCGGCGCACGTTTCGAACTGAGCTGGCCGGTGGGCACAGCGGCGTGAAATACGCCGTTCCTACGTCACATCAGTAGGTATGTCCCAGCTGAAAGTAGAAGTTATGGCGGCCGCCCGGTGCGAACGCTACGCCTAGATATATCGGTCCAAACGAACTGGTCAGCGCCGTGAAAGCCGTTATGCTGCGCTTCAGCGATCCGCTGCCGAACTCCGAATCGCGGTTCCAGACGTTGCCGGCTTCAATGCTCAGCCCCGCAAACAAACCGCGAATCGGCGACGCATTGAACGTGGCAAGCTGATTCATGTAGGTGATCTGGCCGTACGCCATCGAGTTGCCGGACAGTTGGTCGGCGGCATAAGCGGACAAATGCTGGAAACCGCCCAGCGTGAAGCCGAACGGATTCGTCAGATTGGTGCCGCCGAAGTCGTTGCCCGCTTCGATGCTCGCGTTGATGCTGTGCCGTCCGTAGCTCGCCGCGACAATGCCCTTGCCATATACCTCGGTGAAACTGTCGCTGCCCGCGAACAACGAACGCTCCACGCGTAGTTCGCCGAAGTAACCTTTGCGGGCGAACAACGGGTCGTCGAGCTGATCGATCACGAGACGTGCGCGCGCGCTAAGCTGCCGCCCGTAGATGTCGGGGAACAGCAGCGGCGAGTTGGGCTGATCATCGATCGGCAAGTTGTATTGCGGCGACGCGAAGCCATGCGCGTATGCCACACCGATGCGGAAATCGCCGAGACGCGCGAGCGGCAAGCCGAAATCGAACCCGACTCGCTCGGTTTGCAAGCGGTATTGCGTGATCTTGATGTTGCCGGAGTCGTCGTAGAGATTGGCGTAGCGGCGCTGAAACTCGAGATAGGGCGCGACGTAATAGCCGAAAGAACTCGACAGCGGCTGCCGCAGCTCCGCGTGCAGGTTGATCAGATCGCTGCCGACAGTCCCATCCACGCGTCCTTCCAGTCCTGACGGCGTGAGCCATGGCCGGCGATAGCCGAGATGCAGCCGGAAGCCGCCTTCATCCGTTGAACTGCTCGACAAACCCAGCCCGAACAGAAGGAAATTCGGTCCCCACAGCTTTTGCTGCGCGGAGACGATGAGTGTGTGCTTGTCCCCGTCGTCGACGAGTTGCTGGCTCACGTTGTCGAAGTCGCCCGCGGTGGTGAGCGCCAGCAAGTCTTTGTTGAGCGCGACCGGATCGTAGACGTCGCCGGTTTTGACGTGCAGCGCGGCGCGAATGCGCGCCTCGGGCACCGCGCCTTGCGAGGCGATCTCGATCTGCGTGATCCGCACCGGATGCATGACGGGCACACCGTGCCGGGCGCGCCATGCGGCGTAGTCGGCGGGCGAGAGCGCCAGATGCCGAAGCTGCGGCATCGCCGCACGCGTGGCGGCGGCGCCGGCCGCGATCGCCTGGCTTGCATTGGCGAAATCGGTGAAGCTCAAGGAGCCGAGCGCCGGTTCGATCAGTACGTCGCCGGTTTGCAGCTGTTCGCGTTGGCGCGCGACGTTCTGGTGAATCAGAATGCCGATCATCTGCTGCATCACGTCGGCGGGAGAAGCCAACGCATCCAGCGGCCGCAGCGGCGAGCCGATGTCGACCGCGATCACGACGCTCGCGCCCATGTCGCGCGCCGTGCCGATGGGCAGATTGCTGACGATCCCGCCGTCCACCAGTGTGCGCCCGTCGATATCGGCCGGCGCGAACAGGCCGGGCAATGCCATGCTGGCGCGAATCGCCTGCGGCAGCGAACCGTGGTCGAGCACCACCTCCTGGCCGGTGCGCAGATCGGTTGCGATCGCGCGATAGGGGATCGGCAGCCGGTCGAAGGAAGCGTTGCCCGGCACGGCGGACGTCCAGTCCTGCAGCAGCGCTTGCAAACGATTGCCCTGGACGAGCCCGACCGGCAGCCGGAAGCCATTGGCGCCGTAGCCGAGCGAAAGGCTGTTCACATAGAGCCGCTCGTCTTCACGACGTGATTGCGGCAGGTCGGCGCGGTCGGTGACGTCGAACGCGATGTCCGCGAGATTGATGCCCGTGAGGCGGTTTTGCATGTCCTGCGCCGTCATCCCGCTCGCGTACAGGCCGCCGACCACGGAGCCCATGCTGGTGGCGGCGATGCAATCGACCGGAATGCGGTTTTCCTCGAGTACCTTCAGCACGCCGAGGTGTGCATAGCCGCGTGCGCCGCCGCCCGACAGCACGAGACCGACAGAGGGGCGGCCGGCCGGGCCGGCTTGTGCGCCGCACGCGGCCCCGGCTGCGAGAGCGGGACGTGCGAAGGCGGCGATGCCGCACGCCAGTAGCGCCACGATGCAGCGCAAGCGGAGAACGATAAGCCGACGCCGAGTGTGCGCCGCCGTTTGTTGAAATTGTTCGCTCGCCAACGCTCGACTCATCGGTTTTGATGCAGAAAGAAAACCGAGAGATTACATGGTTTTACCCCGGTAAAAGCGCGTGATTTTGTGAAAGTGTCGGTTTGCAAAAAAGCGTAGCCGTGATGCTTTTTATCTGGCGTCGCGGTGCCGTGTGTTTTGCGGTCGTGAAGGCCCCGCGTTCCCGATCGCTAGCGCACCAGCGCGCGCACGGCTCTCGCCGCCATGGGATGCCCCAGATCCGACGCAACGAAGTGAGCCACTTTCCGTTCGGCGAGGTCGACCGTCACATAGTCGTTCGGGGCTTTTGTGTTGAGGCCGTCGGACGCCGAATGATATTCGATACGTAACTGCGTCGCGGTGACGACAATGCGCAGATAGCCGTAATTGGTGTCGTCGTAGTTTTCCAGTACGACCTGATCGGTGGTGGCCGACGCCGCCTGCATGATTTGCGGGGCGCGGAGGGCGGGTGCACCGCGTGCGGCGAGCTTGATCAAACCGTGTCCGCCGTTGCCGCACACGAGGTAGGGAATCTGCGTGCCGTCCGCATTGCGCGTGCGTGTGAAGCGCTGATAATTGTGTGCGTGGCCGGACAGAAACGCATGCGGCCACACACCATTGGCTTCGCACACCTTGTCGATCTGCGCGAGCATGTCGACGCTCGATCCGTGTCCGCCCGCGGAGTACGGCGGATGATGATCCGCGATCAGCAGTGCGCCGCTGAACTGCTCGGCTTTGACCCGCTTGAGCGCGGCATCGAGAAAGTCGAGCTGAGTGCGCCCGATGTTCGGATCCGAAATCACGCCCGGATCTTCGAGCGTGTTGCTGTAAATCACCAGCACGCGTACGAACGGCGCCTCGAACGTGAAGAACACGCCAGGCTGAATTTGCGCGGTGCGCGACAAGCCGCCGGCTTCGGGTGTAACGGCAAACGTCTCCGCACAGAAATTCCGCAGGAACGCGGCGAGACTCGCGGCGTGCGCTTCCGGCGAAACCATCCCGTCATGATTGCCGGCGCAGGCGAGGATCGGTGCCGGATAGTCTCGATACGGTTCGTAAAACTGATCGTAATAGTACTGGCTCTCGCCAAAGCTATAGACGACGTCGCCGAGTAACAAGGCGAACTGCGGCACTTCACTCGCGTTGGCTTCGTTGAAGTCGGCCGTCAATTTGTCGGCCACTTCATTCTGGGTCGCCGGGCCTTTCGTATTGCCGCAATCTCCTAGCGCGTGAAACACCAGCTGTCCGCCGGCTGTGATTCTGTCGATGGTGCTTGCGTTGCCGCCCATGACTTCCGCGAGAGTGAGCTGAGGCTCTACGCCGCCTCTCGGTGCGGGAAACGGCAACGGAAATAGTTTGTGCTCGGCATTGAGCTTGTCGATTTCCTTATAGGCCGCATCGTCCGATGGATGGGGTACGCGAAACACCGTCGGGTCCGCGGTCGGCTGCGGTTGCGCGAACACGGGTTTGTCCAGCATCCGTGGACGCAATGCTGTCGCAGTGGAAGCCCCAGCGGGCTGGCTTGGGCTGCCGGCGAGCGCAGTGGCCTGTTTGCCGGATGCGGCGGCTTTGCTTGCAGGCTTTCGTTTGCCTTCTGCTTTCGCCGCGCTTTCTTTTGCCTTGGCTTTGGATTTCGACTCGCGTTCTGCCGACATGAGCACCTCTTGTAGAAGAGTAAGCGGGGTCATACGCAAGCGGCTTCCGCCGTCGCGTTCATCGAACCCTACGACATGCGTGTTTCGGAAAAGTGTCGCGGCAGTGTCGAGCCGGGTTTGCCGGCACGCTCGGCTCCGCGCGCGGCGCGAGCGGAGCCGACCTGAAACAATTTATGTCAGCCTATGTCACAGCGCCTTTGAATGAACCGGAAAGCCTTGCCCAGTGGGCTTCTGTCAGCCTTCTGCCGGGGTGAAACAGGGTGACATATCTTCGCTGCTGATTAAATTCAGGCGTCCTCCTATAGTCCGTTTGTCGCCACGCTGCAGTGCGCAGAAGTGGCCCGAATTCAAGAAGGACATACCGTGAAAAACTGTTCGTTCGTCGTCGCAGCGACCGCCGCTTTCCCCGTTTCCGTAACCGCGCCCGCATCCGTGCGCGGCGCCCTGCGCAAGCTCGTCCTCACCGCGACCGTCACCGTGCTCACGCTCGGCAGCGCTTCCGCTTTCGCCTGGTCGCAGCACGGCACCGCCTACACGTCGCATGGCACCTACAACGGCGCGCGTTATGGCTCGTGCAGCGGCGGCAGTTGTTCGCATGCCGGCGGCGTGGTCGGCCCCTACGGCGGCCTGGCGACCAACACCGGCACGGTGACTCGCAACGCGCCGGGTCAGTTCTCGAATTCGGGCACTGCGACGGGGCGCTACGGCAACCAGGTTCAGCATGCCGGTGACACCAGTTGTGCGGGCGGCACGTGTTCCCACACCGGCACGCTTACCGGACCCGACGGCAAAACGGCCACGACTTCCGGCGATGTGAGCAGAACCGCGCCTGGCCAGTATTCATCGTCCGGGTCGATCACAGGTTCGAACGGCAACACGGTCGACCACTCGGCATCGACCAACTGCGCGGGCGCTTCATGCTCACGTTCCGGCACGGTGACCGGCTCCGATGGCGGGACCGTCAATCATTCCGGCACGGCGACGCGTGTAGCGCCGGGTGTCGTGACGACGTCGACGAGCACGACCGGCACGCACGGCAACACGGTAACGACGAGCGGAACGGTTACGACTACCGGCGTCGTCACGACGGGTAGCACGGCGGTGGTGGTGGCGCCGAAGCCTGTGGTTGTCGTTCCGCCTCCGGTCGTTGTTCCGCCGCCGGTCGCGTACGTGCCGCCACCTCCGGTTGTCTACGTTCCGCCGCCGCCCCCGCCGCCTGCTGTGTATGTCGCGCCGCGCGTCGTGTATGCGGCTCCTGCGCCGCGCCCTGTGGTGTGGGTGCCGGGACATTGGGTGGGGCGTGTCTGGGTGCCGGCGCACTGGTCATGAGCGACGACGTGCGAATGAGGACCGCGAAGGACGCCGGCCGAATCGGTCCAGAGTGGATGAGCGGGCACGCAAGCGCGCCGGTGGTGCGGCCACGTTTCAAAGCGGTACGTACATGGACGCTGTTCAAGGCAACTGCGTTGGCAACGATGATCGTTGCTACGGGTGTAGCGATCGCAGTGGGTGAGCACATCACAAGCGTCGACATGCAAACTGTGCACCGAACGATTGAATCCGAATCGGACTGCTCGGCGAAATATGCAGCGTTGCTCGACCTCGCCGAATTGGCGAGACGCGATGGCAAATCATCGGAGGTTGTGATGCGAGGACTGAGCGACCGCGGCGGCGCCATGCGCGAGTGTTTGCCGACTGGCAGGTACGCCGGGGCGAGGTAGGTGCGCGAATGGCCGCAGCGGCCATTCGCACGTGTCGAAAGCGGTCTTCCAGAGAAGCACCGCCTGGGCCAATGATGGCGCGCTAACGGCCCTGCTGCTGCAGATACTGTCTGACGTCGCTCAGGGTCACACTTCCTTTATGGCTCGTATCGATCTGATCGAAGTGCTTGGCAACGTAGCCGAGCCCCGCGGTCTGAGCCTGCGTTTTCGTGACCGCCGCGCCATTGCTGAGGGCCGTGTTCGCCCCCAGCCGCGCTTCCAGCCGCTGCTGAGCTTCCTGTTGCAGTGCCGTGCCGGTCGACGGCGTGACGGGGACGGCACGGTTTTGAGGGAAGAACGGGCCGTCGACGCCTCTGGCTCCGTTTGGCGGCGTTGCCGGCGCCACCGCTTGCGGCGGCAACGCATAGGCGCTGCCAACAAAGCAGCCGAGGGCGATCAACGGGGAGGCACGCCGCAACATATCGAAAATGGACATGATGACTCGCATTGATTGAGTGAATAGAGTATCGCGAACGAGGCACATCGCGTCAGTTCAGTCAGGGTGCCGTGGCTTGCGCCGTGGCAGTGGCGGTCGGCTGACTGGCGGGGCTTTCGTCGCGCCACGGCGGCGGCAGCGTCCAGAGGGCGAGCGCATCTGGGAGTGGTGTGCCGCGGTAGAAGCGCACCAGATCCCGTTTCATCAGCGGACGGGCGACGTCATCCAGATAGATCATATGTCCGCCCTGGAAGAAGTTGACCTGCAAGTCCGGATTCAGACCGGGCACCGTCTGCAGTCGTGCCAGTTGCTTCTCGGTATTGAAGAACGGCGTGGCCAGGTCGTGAAAGCCGTTTTCCGAGAGCACCTTCAATTGCGGATTGAGCGTTAGCGCGCCCAGCAGATCCGGGATCGTGTCGGGCAGGGGCTGACCGTCATGCGAGAAATCCCACACCTGGATGATGTTGTCGTTCAGCGGCAAATAGGTCGCGTTCGGCGCCGTGTATCCCAGGTAGTCAGGCATCTGCGTTGCCAGCGCCGTGGTGAACGGCTGGGAGATCAGGATGTCGGACGGGTCTCCGTCGTTTTGCAGCCGGGGATCCGAATTCGGCAATGACACGCGTCCGTCGTATCGGCCGATCGTCGTGCCGGGCAGGAGGCTCGTCGAGAACGGGTTGGCGCCGAAGTAGCCCTGCAGCGCCTGCAAGGTCAGACCGGATGGCAAGGTCCAGGACTGAAGCGTTTTGGCATTGGGAAACACCGGCGTACCCAGCGCGTCCGGCGCGCCGAGTTGACTGAGCACCCACGATTGCGAATACCGTCTGAAGCGGTTGTATTCGGCTGTGACGAACAGACTCGCCTGGTATGCGTACAGGTCCTGATTGAGCGGCGCCGGCGACACCTGGTTGTAGTAAGCCGCGACTTCCGCGTAGCCGGGGAAATAGCCGGCCAGCGTATCCGTATCCAATGCCAGCGCGCTCGTCGAGTTCGTGATGGCGACGGCCTCGATCGCATCCGCGAAGTAGTTCAGGATTGCAGATTGAAGGACGATGCCGGTCAGATGCACGCCGGCCGATTCGAGCGCCAATGCAAGCATGTCGGTGCGCGGCGTGCCATACGACTCGCCGTACAGATAAATCGGCGAGCTGCTGCGATTGTTGACCGTCAGATAGCGCTGGATAAAGTCGCGCATGATGTTGACATCTGCATCGGTCGTCCAGAATTTCTGGTTGGTATTCGGCAGAATCGCTTCGGAAAGACCTGTTCCGGGCGGGTCGATGAAGACCATGTCCGTGGTGTCGATCAGGCTGTCCTTATTGTCGACGAGTGGATAGTTCGGCCAGTTCCCGAACACGGGATCGGGCGTGGCGACCCGCGTCGGCGCGAACGAGCCGAGCCGCAGCCAGATCGAGGAGGAGCCCGGGCCGCCGTTGTAGACGAACGTGACAGGACGCAGCGAGCCGTTCGCACCCGGCGCGGTGTACGCGACATAGGACATCGTGGCTTCGGGGTTGCCGCTCGAATCGGTGGCCGTCAAATGACCAGTCGTCGTGGTGTAGTTGATCGGCGTTTTACCCAGGGTCCACTGGTAGTGCATGACCGCAGCCTTCTCGGAGGCCTGAGCCGGTGCGAGGCCATCTGTGGCATTGCCCGAATAGGCGACCGGGTCGACATAGGTTTGATTGCCCGTTGGCGATTGCGCGGCGGCCTGCTGCGCGCTGAGCTGCTGATTCGCGGCGGTCTGCTGCATGCTCACAGCCGTACCGGAGGACGAACCGCCGTCCCCTCCGCCGCATCCGCCGAGAAGCGTGATCGCGACCGTTAATGTTGCCATGCCCGTTCCCAGGCCCGGCAGCCTGCTGTGGCGATATTGGCTATTGCCGGAAAGACGCTCGTCTCGTTTCATCTCTATCCTTGGTGGTGGGTTCAGATACCGTTTCACAAAGGCCGCTATCGCCGATGAAAATATATCGGAGTTCGAAATATCGATGGTGCATCGTCGGCATGCAGCGGTGAGACCAACTTACTTCAAGGCGCATAGATTCAGATCTCTATGCAATATGCGTAGAATAACTAAATATCTGGTTTGGATATTCCGGTTCTTTTCGGGGCATTTTCCGCAATCGGATATTCGTATATTGGCGGCAGATGAAAAATAGGTGACGCTGCCATCCCTTGTCAAGGATGTACCGGATTTCCGTAAATGCAACTTCGGAAAGTTGCGCGTGAATTCGCGTGGGCGTCAATTAGCCAGCGTGTGGCTCGTGCGGCGCGGGTGTGAGTTAGTTGAGTGTTTATTACGAGGCGGAATGTGTTTGTTTGTTAATCGTAATAATTAAAGTGTCCTGATCGTCCGATTCTGGCGTCGCGCTGCCGGCAGGCGGTTATTTGGTTTCGGCCGGCACCAGGTCCGCAGGTATATTGCTTCTCGACAGTCGACCCGATATAGGGTGTAGTTAAAAGGCTCGCACTAACCACCCGCCTTCAGGAAATCGACAAAGACGCGCAACGGCGCCGGTAAGTGACGACGTCCCGGATAGTAAAGAAACGGCCCCGAAAAGCGCTGCCACCACGGCTCCAGAATCGGCTCCAACGCGCCGCTATCGAGATGCGGCCGCAGCATGTCCTCGAAAAGATGAATCACCCCCACGCCTGCGATAGCTGTACTGACCGCAAGGTCGATTGCCGCGCCCGGTCTGACGAGAAGCGGTCCCGACGGGTTCAACTGCACCACCTCGTCGTCGCGCTCGAAATACCAGGTCGGCGTAGCGCCGCCGGCAAATTGACCCCGCAAGCACGCATGAGCGAGCAGGTCGCGCGGATGCCCGGGTCTGCCATGCGTGTCGAGATAGCCCGGCGCCGCAGCCGTCGCGAACCGCTGCACACGCGGACCGATTGGAATCGCGATCATGTCCTGCTCGAGCCGCTCGTCATAGCGAATGCCCGCATCGCAACCGATCGACAACACATCGACGAAGCCATCCTCCACCACGACCTCCACGCGTATGTCCGGATAGGCCTTCAGAAACCGGGGAATGACGGTCGGCAATACGATGCGCGCGGCGCTCGACGGCACGTTGAGTTTGAGTGTGCCGCTCGGTTTGTCCCTGAACAGGTTGAGGACGTCCAGCGCGGCTTCCATCTCGCTGAACAACGGCGTCAGCTTGTCGATCAGACGCAGGCCGGCTTCGGTCGGGGCCACGCTGCGTGTGGTCCGGTTGAGCAGGCGCATCCCCAGCTTCGATTCGAGACGGCGCACAGCAATGCTCAGGCTGGAGGCGGAGACGCCGCTGATGCGCGCGGCGTCGCGAAAGCCGCCGGCGCGGGCGACCGAAACGAAAGCGGCAAGATCGTTGAATTCCATGACCATTGTTCGAAATATTTAACAACCTGTGCAATTTAGGCCGGATTATCGAACAACGCAATCGCCGTCATACTGCTGCTCAACCCTTCACCTCATCTCACGTCAAGGAGCGCGCCATGTCGAACTTCACCCCTGCGAACACATTTCCGCTGGCCGGCCACCCTGTGCGACGCATGGGCTACGGCGCCATGCAACTGGCCGGACCCGGTGTATTCGGACCGCCGAAAGATCGCGATGCAGCGATCGCCGTGCTGCGCGAGGCGGTGGCGTCGGGCGTCAATCACATCGATACGAGCGACTTCTACGGACCTCACGTCACCAACCAGCTGATTCGCGAAGCACTGCATCCTTATCCGGATGAGCTCGTGATCGTCACCAAGGTCGGCGCGGTTCGTGGCAACGATGGCTCCTGGTTGCCGGCGCCCGAGCCGGAAGATATCGAGCGCGGTGTCCACGACAACCTTCGCAATCTCGGTGTGGACGCACTCGACGTCGTCAACATGCGATTGATGGGCAGCGTGCACGCGCCTGCCGAAGGGTCGATCGAAAAGCAGGTGACCGCGCTTGCCGAACTTCAACGGCGAGGGCTGGTTCGCCATATTGGCTTGAGCAACGCGACCGCGGCTCAGGTCGCCGAGGCACGGGGCATCGCGGAGATTGTCTGCGTACAGAATCACTACAACCTGGTTCACCGGGCAGACGATGCATGGGTCGATGAACTGGCGGCGAAGGGCATCGCGTACGTGCCGTTCTTCCCGCTGGGCGGATTCACGCCGATCCAGTCGTCGGCGTTGTCCACGATCGCGCAAACGATCGGTGCGACGCCGATGCAGGTGGCGCTCGCCTGGCTCCTGCATCGTGCGCCCAACATTCTGCTGATTCCGGGCACGTCGTCGCTCGGGCATCTGCGGGAAAACATGCAGGCGGCAAGCTTGAGCCTGACCGACGAGGTGCTGGCTGAACTGGATGCGATTGGCGGCGGGAATGCAGAGGCGTGATCGCACCGGTCAGATTGCGCACACGGCCCGCATCGGGCCGGTGCTATCGATGTCGTTGCGCGGATGGACCGGCCCGGTAGCGCAGCGTGTCGACCAGCACAGCCAGGGCGCGTGACGATTGACGGCGGCTCGGGTAGTAAAGGTGGTAGCCCGGAAAGGTCGGGCACCAGTCCTTGAGAACCTGCTTGAGTTGCCCCTCGGCGATATGCGGTCGCGCCAGATCTTCCGGGATATAGGCGAGACCGCAGCCAGCCAGCGCGGCATGGAGCATCTGGCTGGTTCCGTTGAACACCAGTTGGCCTTCCACGCGTACGTTCAGTTCGTGTCCGGACTTTTCGAACTCCCAGGCATATAAGCCGCCGTGAGTCGGTAGCCGAAGATTGATGCAGTTATGGTCAGTCAGGTCCCGAGGCGCCTTCGGCCGCGAACGTTTCGCAAAGTAGGCGGGCGCGCCGACGACTGTCATGCGCAGGTCGGGCGCAATGCGTACCGCAATCATGTCTTTCGCCACCTGATCGCCGAGACGTATGCCAACGTCGTATTGCTGCGCGACGATATCGGTCAAGCCAAAGTCGACGATAACTTCGACCTTGATGTCCGGATACTCGGACAGAAGCTGCGTCAGCTTCGGTTGAAGAATCGAGTTCGCCGCATGCTCGTCTGTTGTGATCCGGATAGTGCCGGCGGGCTTATCCCGAAGCTCGCTCAATGCCGCGAGCTCTTCGTCGATTTCATCGAAACGCGGTCCTACGGTGGCCAGCAACCGCTCGCCGGCCGGTGTCGGCGCGACGCTTCGCGTTGTTCGAGTCAGCAGGCGGATGCCGAGCCTCGATTCCAGCCCGCGGATGGTGTGGCTCAGCGCCGATTGCGACACACCCAGTTTCGCCGCGGCTCTGGTAAAGCTGCGTTCACGTGCGACTGCAAGGAAGGCCAGCAGATCGTTCAGGTTTTCGCGCGCCATTCATGAATCTCACTCATAAGTGTTTGTTGATTCTACCGTCTAGTCGCCTGTCTCCGCAGCCGGTAAATTGAGTGTCGCAAGTGATCGAGCCGGCATGGACGCACGGTGTCCGTATGGCGGATCGCAATCCGGATCTGAGTTGGAGATGATTTCATGGCTAATGAATCCACCGTTGCACGCAAGGCGTTTGGCGATTTCGCCCCCGCACTGGCGGACTATACCGACAAGGTGCTGTTCGGCGACGTGTGGGCGCGCCCGGAGCTCTCGCCGCGTGATCGCAGTCTGATTACCGTCGCAAGCCTCGTCGCCCTTTACCGCACCAACGAGCTTCCTTTTCACATCGGCAAGGCGCTCGACAACGGTGTTTCCCGCGACGAATTGGTCGAGTTGATAACGCACCTTGCCTTCTACTCGGGGTGGCCGACGGCCAACACTGCGCTGCCGATTGCGAGACGGGTTTTCGAGAGCCGTGACGCCTGACCGGCCGGGTCGAGTCTCCCGGTTATTTCTATTTCAGGCAAAGCCTGAACGGAGCACACAATAAATGGACTATCGGTATCTGGGGCGCAGCGCCCTGAAGGTTTCCCCCTTGTGTCTCGGCGCGATGATGTTCGGCGGCGAGACTGACGAGGCGAGTTCAAAGCGGATCATCGACAAGGCATACGACCAGGGTGTCAATTTCATCGACACCGCTGACGTCTATCACGCAGGCCGTTCGGAAGAGATTGTCGGCCGTGCCATTGCCGAGCGCAGGGACAACTGGGTCGTGGCGACGAAGTTCGGTTTCCCGAGCGCGCCAGCTCCGAACCAGCAGGGCCAGTCGCGCAAGTGGATCATCCAGTCGGTCGAAGCCAGCCTGAAACGGCTCGGCACCGACTACATCGACATCCTGTACTTTCACCGGGCGCTTGCCGATGCACCGCTGGAAGAGGGCGTGCGTGCCATCGGCGATCTGATCCGTCAGGGCAAGGTCCGCTACTTCGGCGTGTCCAACTTCCCGGGCTGGCGCATTGCCGAGGTCGCGCGCCTTGCCGATCAGCTTGGAATCGACCGGCCTGTCGCCAGCGAGCCGCTTTACAACATCGTCGACCGTACCGCGGAAGTCGAACAGTTGCCGGCGGCGCATCACTACGGTTTGGGTGTCGTCTCGTATAGCCCGCTCGCGCGTGGGGTGCTCAGCGGCAAATATGCTGTGGATGCCGCGCCACCGGCCGATTCGCGCGCCGGTCGCGGCGATCCGCGCATCCAGCAGACCGAGTGGCGGCCGGAGTCGCTCAGGATCGCCCAGGCGATCGCCGGGCATGCGGCCGAGCGCGGCACGACGTCGATTGCGTTCGCTCTGGCGTGGGTCCTCAAGAACCGGAGCGTTAGCAGCACCATTGCCGGACCGCGTACCGAAGCGCAATGGGACAGCTATGTCGACGCGTTGAGATTGCAGCTCGGACCGGACGACGAGAAACTGGTCGACAGCCTCGTTGCGCCCGGCCATGCTTCCACGCCCGGCTACACCGATCCTGGCTATCCGGTTGAAGGGCGGCGTGTGGCGTGAGACCCTGAGCGCCCGCGGGATTGAAGGACTGTCGACTCAAGCCTCGCGATAGAATCGGGCGATAAGACGTTGAACATGACACGTTGCTCAACCCGTTCAGCGTCAACCGGGGGACACGATGAAAGAGCCAGCGCCGAGCTCCACGGTTCAGCGCATCACCGCGCGTGACGCAGTTCCGGCCGCTTTGCTGGTTACCGGCGCGGTGCTTGCCGTGCTCGTTCCGCCATGCTTCCCATTTCCTCATGCAACCGCGTATCTCGCCGCAGTACGAGCGTTGCTCATGCTCGCGACTGGCATGGCAGGACTCTATTGCGCGCGGCGTTGCGGGCTTGAAATCGTGCCGCACGGGCTCAGGCATCCCGTGCGGTTTTCTCTCATTGCCGGTGCGTCGGTCGCAGCGTATCTGCTGCTCGTCGATGCTGTTTTTCGCGCCGCATTGACCGGCGATCATGCGGAATCGTTGCCGGGTGTGGCGCTGTCGGTGCGTTTGATTTACTACGTGTTGCGCAGCGTGAACGAGGGCATCGTCTACCAGCTTTTTTTCGGTTCGGCGTTCGTGTTTCTGATCGGCCGCGTGTGGCGTCACGATGGCGCGATTGCTCCCGGGGCTTATTGGTTGGGGTTGATCCTTGCTCATGCGCTCAATCTGGCGATCAATGTGCCGTTTGAAGCATCCGCGTTGGCCTATGACACGCTGCGTTTTTTTGTGCCCGGTCTCTTGTGGGCGTATCTGTATCGACGTCATGGACTGAGCGTGGCGATCGCCGCGCATGCGGCAACGCACCTGTTTTTTCAACCGCTCATTGGGTTGGCGCCGAGCTAGGCTGCGGCACTTGCCCGGGTGTTCACGTTGCCACCGCATCCACGATGCGCTCCCGCAGCCATTGGTGTGCCGGGTCGCGATGAGAGCGCTCATGCCAGAGCATCGTCATTTCATAACCCGGCACGTCAACCGGCGCCTCGACGACCCGGAGCGCGTCATTGCCGCGCACCAATCGCGCCGGCACCATCGCCACGAGGTCCGTGTTCGCGAGGACTGACATCATGAACAGGAAGTGCGGCACCGAAAGCACAACCCTGCGCGTGAGGCCTGCTTCAGCCAGCGCGTCGTCCGTGACGCCGCTAAACCCGCCGCCATCCGGCGACACGATCACGTGCTCCAGTTTGCAGAACTGCGCAAGCGTTGGCCGGCGTTTCAGGCGCGGGTGATCCGCGCGACCTGCCAGCACATACCGCTCCTTGAAAAGCACCCGCCCGCGTAATCCGGGCGGCGCGCCTTCGCTGGTATGGAATCCCAGATCGATGTCGCCCTGTTCGGCCTGCTTCGCGAGGCGTGGCGGAACCGCTTCCACGATTGCGACTCTCGTGCCGGGCGCCGCCGCGCGCAAACCGGGCAGGAGGGGCAGCAGGATCGTCGATTCGGCATAGTCGGTCGCGGCAATGCGCCATGTATGACTCGCTTCGGCTGGATTGAATGGGCTGGCCGGCGACACTGCGTGCTCAAGTGCATCGAGCGCCTGGCGCAAAGGTTCGCGTAGTTCTTCGGCCCGCGCAGTAGGGCGCATGCCTCGGGGTCCCGGCAGCAACAGCGGGTCGCCAAAGACATCGCGCAGCTTGGCAAGATGCACACTCACCGACGGTTGGGAGAAATTCAGGCGTTCGGCCGCGCGGGTCACGTTGTGCTCCGACAGCAGGACGTCGAGTGTCACCAGCAGATTGAGATCCAGTCTTCTGAGATTATTCACAGCAATACCTGACATGTAGGTTATTCATTTCCAATATACCGGACGAAGACCTATTGTGGTGCTTTCTCGCAATGGAGGTCAGGTCATGAATGTTCTTCTCGTCTATGCGCACCCGGAACCCCGGTCGTTGAACGGGTCCCTCAAGGATTTTTCGGTCAGGCATCTCGAGGATGCCGGGCACGTCGTGCAGGTATCCGATCTGTATGCGATGAGCTGGAAAGCATCGCTCGACGCAAATGACAGCCTGGACAGGCAGCCCGGCGCGCGTTTCGATCCTTCTCTCGACTCGAAGCGTGCTTTCAGGGACGGGCGGCAAAGCCAGGACATCGCGCTTGAACAGGAGAAGCTGAAGTGGGCGGACGCTGTGATTCTGCAGTTTCCGTTGTGGTGGTTCTCGATGCCCGCGATCCTGAAAGGCTGGGTGGAGCGCGTCTATGCATATGGCTTCGCGTATGGAGTCGGGGAGCACTCCGACGCGCGCTGGGGCGACCGCTATGGGGAAGGCAGCATGTCAGGCAAGCGGGCGATGCTGGTCGTGACAACCGGTGGCTGGGAGTCGCATTACAGCCCGCGGGGTATCAACGGGCCGATCGACGACGTGTTGTTCCCCATCCAGCATGGCGTTCTGTATTACCCGGGCTTCGACGTATTGCCGCCGTTCGTGATCCATCGAACAAGCCGGATCGACGAAGCACGATTTTCAGAGGTGCGCGACGCGCTCGGGCAGCGTCTCGACGACCTCTGGAACACCGCACCCATACCGTTTCGCCCGCAGAACGCCGGTGCGTACGACATCCCGGCGCTCACACTGCGGTCCGATATTGCGCCGGATCAGATCGGCTTTTCAGCGCATATTGAATAGACGCGTCGCCGTTCCCGCATTCACGTGCAGAGCAACGGCAATCGCTGAATAGGCGTTCGGTTTGGCCCGGTCCGGCTCCCCTTGGAGCGGCGCCAAGCTGACGGGACCGTATGCTTCGCTGAAATTTGGTTGTAAGTCGCCGTTGTTAGAGTCGTTGACAGAATTTTGCCGCCAGATGCCGGACAGTGTTCTTCGGACACATAGAAAGGGGAGAGCGACAAACCATGAAAATGAATTCTGCGTTCTGGCTCGTTCTGGCGCTGCTTTTCGCGAACCCGGTCTGGGCGTTTCAGTCCAGGGTCGTCACCATTCCCAGCGCGGCCATGCATAAGTCGCTCGAGGCGACGGTGGTGCTGCCCGATCAGTACATGCGCGGCAAGGCGGCCGATCGCTTCCCTGTCGTCTATTTGCTGCACGGCTCGGGCGGCGACTACACCGACTGGACCGCGAATTCGCACATCGGCAAACTGGCCGACCGCTATCACGTGATCCTCGTCATGCCGGACGGCGGTCACGAGAGCTGGTACATCGACAGTCCTGTCGATTCGCACAGCCGTTACGAAACTTACGTCGGTACCGAAGTCGTCGGATACATCGATACGCATTTCCGCACGATTGCGACCCGCCAGGCGCGGGCGATTACGGGGCTGAGCATGGGCGGGTTCGGAGCATTGCATATTGCGCTGGACCGACCGGACGAGTTCGGCGCGGCAGGCAGTATCAGCGGAGCGGTCGATCCGCGCGGGTGCGAGGATGAGCCGGGGATCGATCAGGTATTCGGGGATCCAGCTCGTCACGCCGACTTCTGGAACAACGAGGCGATTGTCGAGAACGCGCGCAGTCTGGCGAATGCGCATATTGCGCTGACGATCGACTGCGGGGTGAACGATTCGCTTGTTCAGTCGAACCGGATGCTGCATGCCCGGCTTGTCGAGTTGGGCGTGCCGCATGATTACGCGGAACGGCCTGGCGGGCATACGTGGAAGTATTGGGCGAATGCGGTGCAATACCAGGTGCTGTTCTTTGCCAGTTCGTTCAGGCGGAATGGGGGCGCGGCGCAGACTTGAGACATGAATGGCTTGATTCGCCAATGGCGGATTGACGGGTTGTTCTTGCGGGATGGCGGATTGATGGTTGTACTCGCAACCACTTCCGTCTATGGGAGAGTAAAAATGAAAATAACCACTCGTTTGAACCTCGGCCTAAGCGTCGCCACTGCCTTGATGTTTTGCATACCCTGTTCTGCGCAGGAGCCGGGAACCGTGAAGCCTCGAACGCTCCTTCAGCAAACCGTCGATGGCATGCCGAAAGGCGAAAAACAGGAAGTACGCGTCCTGACGGCGAGTTTCAAACCCGGAGATAAAACCGTGTTTCATACGCATCGGTTTCCGGTGACTGTTTATGTATTGGAGGGCGCCTTCACGTTGGAAATGGAGGGCATGGCGCCGGTCAAGGTAAGCCAGGGGCAGGCAATGATGGAGCCGCCGCACGTGAGGATGACAGGCTACAACCGGAGCAATAGCGACTCGCTGCGCGTCGTTGTCTTCTATGTGAGCGATCCGGATACGCCGTTTCTGGATCCGCTTCATTGATCCCGTGTTGGGCGGAACGACGAAGCGGAGGAATGCGCGCCTAGAAACTGGCAGACAGTGCGATGCAGCGCCTTTACGCCGGGACTCGATTCGAGCGCACGCCAGCATCCATGTACGAGCCCGGTTCCAATCCATAACTGCGCGTGTCCGCCGGCCGCATTAATGCGCTCGACAAACACCCTCGCGTCGTCCCGTAACGGATCGTGTTCGACACCGATGGCAAGCGTTGGCGGCAGGCCGTCGAAGCGCGACGCATCGAGGGGTATCGTCCACGCAGGATAGGGTGGCTGTTCGCCCCCGCTTTTGCCCCAATAAAGATCGCGAAACGCATGGACATCGGCAAGCGTAAGCATCGGCGCATGCGCTTCGCTTTCGCGCGCAGGCATTTGCGGCTCGGTGCCGAGCATCGGATAGACCAGTGCAAGGCTGTGCACGCCTTGAATGCCGTCGTCGCGCAACCGCATCGCGACGCTGGCAGCGAGATTGGCGCCGGCACTGTCGCCCGCCAATTGCAGCGCGCCTTCCGCCCGGGAATCGAACGGCAACCGGCCGGCCAATGCGGCGAGCGTAATCTCCAGACAATCCTCATGCGCGGCGGGAGCGTGATGTTCCGGAGCAAGCCGGTAATCGACCGCAATCACATCGAGTCCGGTATCCGCGGCAATACGCGCTGTCACGAGCTCGTGACTATCCAGCGAGCCGAGCACGAAGCCGCCACCGTGAAAGTACAGCACCGTGCTGTCAGGTGTCCCGCCCGTCTTTCCGCGATGTCGATAGAGTCGCAGTCCGATCCGATGCCCGGCGCTCGCCTGAAACACAGCGTCTTCGGCTATCACATCCGCGGGTAAAGGCGGCGTGAGTGCCGCCGCATAGCGCTCGTAAATCGCGCGCTGTTTGCTCGGCGGCAATGAAGTGGAATGCCCCGCATAGATGGCAGCGGTCCGTTCGATGAACGCAGCGATTTCCGGTTCAAGCATGCTCGCTCCCCGCGCTGCCATTACGTGTCGTCTTGACAGGCAAGCCGATCACGCGGCCTGCAAACCTGGCGGCCGGCAACACGGCGTGCACTTCCGCCAGCGCCCGCACGCGCGCTTCGACATCCGGGTCGAAGGCAACAGCGCGTGGTCCGCCGGTATCGACGTGGAGCAGCATCTGTTCACCCGCGGCCACCGGTTCGACGCCCTCGTCGGCGAACATGTCGAGGTACAGATGCAGCCGCTTCGCGTCATGCCCAAGCACGCGCATATCGACGCGAACCTGCGCGCCTTCCTTGATTTCATGCAGATAGTTGATATGCGCTTCGAGCGTATAGATCGAGCGGCCACGTTCTTTGCGCACCACATCGGGCAGCCCGATCGCGTCGATCAACGCATCGGTTGCGAAGCTGAAAATCAGCATGTAGAACGCGTCGCGCAAGTGACCGTTGTAGTCGACCCACTCGGCGCGTACGGTATCGCGATAGCAGGGCAGTGAAGCGAGGTCCGGCGTTGGCATATGCAATCGTTTCCTTTGTCCCTATGAATGGGGCTGTCCGCCGCGATCATGTGCGCCCGGTGCATCCAGACGGGGCCGGGCGTATTCCTGCACGCAGTATCACTCCCCGGGAAGCAAACCGTGCCGCGCCTTGGCTTCCCCAATCGCCGCCAGCACACTCGTAATGCAATCGTCCCGATAGCGCTCAAGCTGTTTGATCGAGCGCGGCCCGACTTGTTCAGACGTCCCGTCCACCACCCGGTCGATCAATTCGTCAGTTAGCTGCGGTGCAACCAGTTTAGTCCACGGCAGCGCCAAAGCCGGCCCAAACTGCTGCATGAAGTGACGCATCCCCGCATCGCCGCCCGCCAGGGTGTACGTCAGGAACGTGCCCATGAACGACCAGCGGATGCCCGCGCCGAAGCGGATCGCATCGTCGATTTCACCCGTGGTCGCCACGCCTTCGTTGACCAGATGCAGCGCCTCGCGCCACAGCGCTTCGAGCAAACGGTCGGCGATAAAACCGGGCACTTCCTTGCGCACGAGAAGCGGTCGCATCGAGAGCGAACGATACACCTGTAGCGCCGCGTCGATGGTTGCCGGTGCGGTACGTTCGCCGCCGAGCACTTCGACGAGCGGCAGCAGATACACCGGATTGAACGGGTGCCCGACGATGCAACGTTGCGGATTCACCGCCCGTGCATAGAAATCGCTCGGCAGCAGGCCGGAGGTGGACGAGGCGATGATCGCGTCCGGCTTTGCCGCACGGCTGATCTGCTCGTGCAAGGCGAGCTTCAGCTCCTCGCGTTCGGGCGCGCTCTCCTGAACGAAATCCGCCTGCTCGACACAGGCTTCGATCGTCTCGACGAAACGCAACCTGTCGGGTGTCGCGCCCTCGGCGAGACCGACGCGTTCCAATGCCGGCCACGCATTGGCGATGTTCTCGCGCAACTGTTTCTCCGCGCCAGGAGCGGGGTCCCACGCGACGACGTCGAGCCCGTGCGCGAGCGCCCGCGCGACCCAGCCGCTGCCGATCACGCCCGCGCCGATGGCCGCAAATGTTTTGATATCGACGATCACTGCCATTGCTGATGCTTCCTTTGCCTATGAGTTCTCAGGTTCCGAAACGCGCTGTATCGAGCGCAACGGATACGCGACATGGTCATGCGTACTGTCCCGCAACACGCCGTTCCAACTGCCGTTCGCCGCGTGCGGGCAAGCCGAGCTTGCGGCGGCCTTCCGCGGGCGTCAGCGCGCGTCCGCCGAGCCGTTCGATGATCTCGACCGCGCGTTGCACCAGCGTGCCGTTCGTTGCGGGCACACCTTTGTCGAGCCAGATGTTGTCTTCGAGGCCGACGCGCACGTGGCCGCCGAGGAGCATTGCCTGCGCGACCATCGGCATCTGCATGCGGCCGATGCCGAAACCGGCCCATTGCGCGCCGGGCGGAAGGCTGTCCGCCATCGCCTTCATCGTCGTGGTATCGGCGGGCGCGCCCCAGGGAATGCCGAGGCAGATCTGAAACAGCGGCGGCGCGTCGAGCAAACCCTCCTTGAGCAATTGCTTCGCGAACCACAGATGCCCGGTATCGAAGATCTCCAGTTCCGGTTTCACGCCGAGTTCCTGAATACGTTGAGCGCCGGCCCGCAATTGCGCGGGCGTCGACACATAGATGTAGTCGCCGTCGCCGAAATTGAGCGTGCCGCAATCGAGCGTGCAGATTTCGGGCAGCAATTCCTCGACGTGCGCAAGCCGCGTCAAGCCGCCCACAAGGTCGGTTCCCGCGCCGAAGCGCATCGGATCTTCGCCGGGACCGATCTCGAGATCGCCGCCCATGCCCGCCGTCAGATTGATGATCACGTCGGTGCCCGACGAGCGGATCCGGTCGACGACTTCTCGATACAACTGCGGATCGCGGCTGCCACGGCCGGTCTTCGGATCGCGCACGTGGCAATGCGCGACGGTGGCGCCGACTTTCGCGGCTTCGATAGCGGCGTCGGCGATCTGCTTCGGCGTAACGGGGATGGCCGGATGCTTGCCGACCGTATCGCCCGCGCCGGTGACCGCGCAGGTCACGATGACTTCATGATTCATGCGTGCTAATTCCTGTGGATTGAAATGCGCGACTGGATGGACGCAAGCTGGACCGGGTCGGAGCCGACGGCGCTTAAGCCGACCGCGCCCGGGCGGCCCCGTCAAAGCCCGAGATAGGCTTTCACCGCGGGCAGGCCGTCTTTACCGTCATACGTCTTCACGCCTGCGAGCCACGCATCCAGTACTTGCGGGTTCTTCTTCAGATACGCTTTGGCGGCATCGGCGGGCTTCTCCTTGTTCATCACCGATTGCATCACCACGTTCTCCAGTTGCGTCGAAAAGCGCAGATTGCTCACGAGCTTGCCCGCGTTCGGGCACCGCGTCAGAAAGTCGGGGGACGTCAGCGTATAAACGCGTGCTTCGCCATCGTTCGGACCGAATACGCCCTCGCTGCCGGTGAGGTATTTCATGTCGATCTGGATATTCATCGGATGCGGTTCCCACCCTAGGAACACCACCCATTTCTTCTCGCGAATGGCGCGATCCACGGAAACCAGCATGCCTGCTTCACTCGATTCGATCAGCTTGAAACCGCCGAGGCCGAACTGATTGCTGGCGATCATTTTCTGAATCGCCGCATTCGCGCTGCTGCCCGGTTCGATGCCATAGATCTTGCCGTCGAGCTGATCGCGGTGTTTGGCGATGTCGGCGAACGTCTTCAGGCCGGCGTCGTACTCGTAGCTCGGCACGGCGAAGGTCGCTTTGGCGCCAGTCAGGTTAGGCGGTTGCAGCACCTGAATCGATTTCGAATCGACGAACGGTGCAATCGCTTTCTCCTGCACCGGCCACCAGTAGCCGAGCGACACGTCCAACTGTTTGCTCTTCAGACCCGCGAACGAAATCGGCACCGACGCGACGGTCGTAACAGGTTGATAGCCGAGTCCTTCGAATACGGTCGATGCGAGCGCCGTGGTCGACGTGATGTCTGTCCAGCCGATATCGGCAAAATGCACCGCGCGGCAGGTGGAGGGATCCTGCGCGAAGACCGGCGACGCGGCGACGACGGCCGCCAGACAGGCAAGATGGGTAAACAAGGCTTTGACGCGTGACTTCATGACGTTCCCTCTTCGGACACGTTGAACAGCGTGTTGCGAAATGGCCGCGGCGAGTAAAACCGAGCGGCCCCCGGACCTGCGCGATACGGCTCGAGTCATGCTTGAGCAAGGCTTGAGCTGCACGAGTGACGTAACGTTAATGCCCCATATTCCTGCCAAAGCGACCGCCAGCGACCCGTTCTTGCTCCCACGCGACAGCGAGGGAAAACCAGCATTGTTTGTCATTGCGGTGCAGCATCGATTTGCGGCGGTGAATTTTGATGCGCCTTGCCGGCTTGCGCGCTGCTTGCTACGCTCGCCCGGAATCCCGCGTTCGCTTGCGGTTTGTGTCCCTCTGTGCCCCTGATCGAGTCTGCGCACGATGTCCGAAGATGTGTCGTTCCTGTTGCTGCCTGGCTTTTCGGCGATCGGCTTCATGTCGGCGGTCGAACCGTTGCGCGTGGCGAACCGCTTTCGCGGCGATCTCTACCGCTGGCGCATTCTGAGCCTCGACGGCGCGCCGGTCGCGGCCAGCAACGGTATTTCGATCAATGCCGATGCGGCAATCGCCGACATCCACGAGGCGCGGACGGTATTCGTCGTCGCGGGCTTCGAGCCGCTCGCCTGCTATACGCGCGTACTCGGCGATTGCCTGAAGCGGCTCGAGCGCGCGGGCGCGACGCTCGGTGGCATCGACACGGGCAGCTTCATCCTTGCAGAAGCCGGACTCCTGAGCGGCTCGGACAGCGTGACCGTGCATTGGGAAGCGCTGTCGGCGTTCAGCGAGCGCTATCCTTCGCTGAATGCAAGCCAGGAGCTGTTCGAGATCGGCGCGCGGCGCATCACCTGTGCGGGCGGCACGGCGTCGATCGACATGATGCTGGATCTGATCGGCCGCAAGCACGGTGCAGCGTTGGCCTCGGCGGTCTCGGAACAGTTCGTCGTGAGCCGGATCCGGCAGCGTTCGGATCACCAGAGGATGGAAATTGCGGCGCGTTACGGCGTGCACAACCGCAAGCTGATTCAGGTGATCGGCGCAATGGAGCAGCACATGGAAGAGCCGCTGACGCCCGACCAGCTCGCGCAGGAAATCAGCGTGACGCGACGGCAACTGGAGCGGCTGTTCTGCGCTTCGCTGAAGGACACGCCGACGCATTTCTATCTGCAACTGCGCCTCAGCCGTGCGCGTGAGTTGCTGCAACAGACCGACATGTCGATCACATCGATTTGCGTCGCATGCGGATTCGAGTCGCCTTCGCATTTTTCGCGGACGTATCGCGCGCGGTTCGGCGTGAGTCCGAGAAGCGACCGTCAGGTGACGGGCGGCAGAAATGGCAGTGTGGTGTCGTCGTCGAGCGAGGCGGCGCAGGCGTCGGCGGCGGCATTGTCGGAAGGCTGATTTCGTTGCGCACTAACGGTTATGGGCCGCTGGCTGCTTCGCCGGGGCTTGCTCGTCCGGTTCAGGCGGTGCGTTACGCATCAGGCGTCGAACATCGAGAGGCGGCTTTGTCGCTGAGCTTCTAACGACATTCCATTGTGATTGTGCTGATTTCAGCAACAGTGAATTCGTGGATTAGGGGTTTACCCTATATTCGCTGACTCCTAGACTGTCTCCACTGGCTGCAAACAAACGGTTTGCAGCACGGCAAAAAACAATCTCTGGAGGTAGTCGTCATGAAATCCCTGATCGAAGCTGTTGTTATCGCCGCCCTCATCACTGCGCCGCTCGCCGCTTTTGCCCAAACCAGTCAGCCGGTAACCCGCGCCCAGGTGCGTGCGGAGCTGGTGCAACTGGAAAAAGCGGGTTACAACCCGGCTTTGTCGAATGCGGATGACTACCCGGCAAACATTCAGGCTGCTGAAGCCCGCGTCGCTGCACAAAACGGCGTAGCCCAAACCAGCGGTTATGGTTCGGCTACGAACGGCTCGTCGCAAGCAGGCAGCCGCACCGAAACGACACCGAGCTCGTATTCGGCTCCGGTTGTGAACTTCGGTCATTAATAGGCGGTGGCGCGAGCAATAGGTTCGCGCCCGCCTGATTGACTGCGGTAGACAGCGCCCCCGCTTTCACTTCAATGTGAAAGCGGGGGCGCTGTGCTGTTGGGCGTTGAACGAAGCCGGCGGCGCTGCTGGCCTCAGGCGGGCACTTAGCCCTGAACGGCAGTCAACTGACGGAGTTGCTCCAGCAGCTTCACGGCCGGACTCGGCAAGATACCCTGACGGCGCCGAAAGGCCGTCAACGTGCGGCGCGCGACCACGCCAGGAATCGGCAGCGTATCGAACACGCCAGCCGCGCTTTCGGTGTCGTACATCGGCGTGGCCATCCAGCTCAGAAATCCAGCACGCGTCACCAGGCTTTTCAGCACCGTGATCGAGCGCGTCTCGACGGCAATCTGCGGCATGCCGAGTCCATGCTCGGCAAACAGTTGCTGCATATGCTCGAACGGACCCGTTCCACGCGGCGGCACACACCACTGCTGATCGAGCGTGTCGGCAAGCGATAAATCCGCTTTGTTTCGCAGCGGATGATCGAGCGCGGCGACCACATAGCTCGTGTCTTCCCACCTGCAATCGGCAATCGCGACAATCTCTTCCGTGTCCGGCAAGGCCATGCTGAGCGCGAGATCGATCTCGTGTTTCATCAGACTGTCCGCGAGCCGGTCCCATACGCCCTCGATGATTTCCACGCGCAGATTCGGCCAGCGCGCCAGCACGCCGCTCACCGCGAGCGGCAGCACGAGCGTCGCAATGCTCGCCACCGCGCCGACGCGGATCGTCCCTTTCGCGAGGCCGCGCATCGCGTCGATCTCCTCGCGCGCGTGATCGGCTTCGCGTTGCAGCAGCGTGGCGTGCGGCAGCAGCGCGCTGCCGATCGCAGTCAGCTGCATGCCCTTCGAGTGCCGTTCGAACAACGGCGCGCCGACCTGATCCTCGAGCCGCTTGATGGTGCGGCTCAGCGCGGGTTGCGTGACGTGCAGCACTTCCGCGGCACGGCCCAGGCTGCCGCTTGCGACGATGGTTGCAAACGCGTGCAATTGCTGAAGATTGAAAGTCATGCGCAAAAGTAATGCCTTTTCTCAAAAAAGGCAATTTTCAATCAACCTCGAGCTTCCGATAATGTGCCATCAAGAAACGGCGCTCATCAAAGGGAGACATGGATGATCAGCAACGCGCCCCGTTCAGACGTATCGGGATCCTCTCAACACACCACGTCTACCGTGCGCCACGCCGTGATCGATCTCATGAGGCGCCTCGGCATGACTTCGGTGTTCGCCAATCCGGGCTCGACGGAATTGCCGCTGTTCCGCGATTTCCCGCAAGATTTCCGCTATGTGCTGGGTTTGCAGGAAGCGGTCGTGGTCGGCATGGCCGACGGATATGCGCAGGCCACCCGCAACGCTTCGTTCGTCAATCTGCACTCGGCGGCAGGCGTGGGCAACGCGATGGGCAATATCTTCACCGCGTTTCGCAACCGCACGCCGATTGTGATTACCGCCGGGCAGCAGGCCCGTTCGATTCTGCCGTTTGATCCGTTTCTCGCCTCGACACAAGCCACCGAGCTGCCGAAGCCCTACGTCAAGTGGAGCATCGAGCCGGCACGCGCCGAAGACGTGCCGCTGGCGATCGCGCGCGCCTACTACGTGGCGATGCAGGAGCCGCGCGGGCCGGTGCTGGTGTCGATTCCCGTCGACGATTGGGATCGCGCCGCGGAGCCGGTGCCGGCACGCGTAGTCAGTGCCGAGACGCGGCCGGAGCCGTTTGTGCTGGCGCAGATCGGCGCGGCGCTCGATACCTGCGCACGGCCGGCTTTCGTGGTGGGCGGCGCAGTCGATAGGGCCGGCGCTTGGGACGAAGTCGTGCGTCTCGCCGAACGCCACAACGCCCGCGTATTCGTCGCGCCGATGACGGGCCGCTGCGCGTTCCCCGAAGACCATCGCCTGTTCGCCGGTTTCTTGCCGGCCATGCGCGAGAAGATCGTCGAACTGCTCGGCGGCCATGACCTGATCTTCGTGATCGGCGCGCCGGCCTTCACGTATCACGTCGAAGGTTACGGCCCGCATCTGCCTGCCGGCGCAACGCTGTGCCAGTTGATCGACGATCCGGCCATCGCGGCGTGGGCGCCGACCGGTACCGCGGCGGTCGGCAATATTCGCCTCGGCGTGGCCGATCTGCTGACGCAGCCCGCGCCGAAAACACGCCCCTTGCCCGCACCACGCGCCGCATCGCCACGCGCAGAACCGTCTGCGTTGATGTCCGTGGCGTTCGCGTTGCAAACCCTCGCCGAGGTGCGCCACGCGGACGATATCGTGGTCGAGGAAGCACCGAGCTCGCGGCCGGTGATGCAGAGCTATCTGCGGTTCACACGCAGCGGCACCTTCTACACGATGGACAGCGGCGGCCTCGGCTACGGCATGCCGGCGGCCGTCGGCGTGGCGTTGGCGAAACCCGGCACGCGCGTGATCGGCCTGATCGGCGACGGTTCCAGCATGTATTCGATCCAGGCCATCTATAGCGCCGTGCAGATGAAGCTGCCGATCACGTTCGTGATCCTGAACAATTCACGCTATGCCGCGTTGCAGGACTTTGCTCCGGAATTCGGCTTTGGTCCGGCCGATCCTGTGCAAGGCACCGATCTGCCGGGGCTCGACTTCGTGGCGCTTGCGGCGGGCATGGGTTGCCAAGGCACGCGCGTGACCGATGCCGAACGCCTGCACGGCGTGCTGCGCGACGCGTTGGCGTCGTCCGCGCCGATGCTGGTCGAAGTCGTCGTCGCTTGATCTCGGGCGAGTGTCTTGCCCGCATTCATAAAACTTTCCGCAGGAGACAAACACGATGCAGAGCATATCGATGCTGATCAACGGCGCCGCCGTGCAAGCGAGCAACGGCGCCACCTTCGAGCGCCGCAATCCGCTCGACGGCGAAGTCGCGACGCGCGCCCCCGCGGCGACGGCCGCCGATGCGATAGCCGCCGCCGATGCCGCGGCAGCGGCGTTTCCGGCATGGTCCGCGCTGGGGCCGGGCGAGCGCCGTGCGCTGCTGATGAAGGCCGCGCATGCGCTGGAAGCGCGCAGCGAGGCGTTCGCCGCGGTGATGGCAGCGGAGACGGGCGCATCGGCGATGTGGGCCGGCTTCAATGTGCATCTCGCCGCCGGCGGATTGATGGAAGCGGCGGCGCTCACTACGCAGATCGGTGGCGAACTGATTCCATCCGACGTGCCCGGCAGTCTCGCGATGGGTGTGCGTCAGCCAGCCGGCGTCGTGCTCGGGATCGCGCCATGGAACGCACCGGTGATCCTCGCGGTGCGTGCGATTGCGTTGCCGCTCGCATGCGGCAATACGGTCGTATTGAAGGGTTCGGAAGTCTGCCCCGGCACCCACGGACTGATTGTCGAAGTGCTACAGGAAGCGGGTTTGCCGAAAGGCGTGGTGAATTTCGTCACCAACGCTCCGGCCGATGCAGGCGCAGTAGTCGATGCACTGATCGCGCATCCGAAAGTCCGGCGTGTCAATTTCACCGGCTCCACGCATGTGGGCAAGATCATCGCGGCCACGTGCGCGCGCTATCTGAAGCCGTCGGTGCTGGAGCTTGGCGGAAAAGCGCCGTTGATCGTCCTCGACGACGCGGATCTCGATGCAGCCGTCAACGCCGCTGCGTTCGGCGCATTCGCCAACTCGGGGCAGATCTGCATGTCGACGGAGCGGATCGTCGTCGATGAGCGGATCGCCGACACGTTCGTCGCCAGGCTCGCGCAGAAAGCGCGCGGCCTGCCGCTCGGCGACCCACGCAAAGGGCCGGTGGTGTTGGGATCGGTCGTCGATATGCGCACGGTGGAGTGCTGCAATGCGCTGATCGACGACGCGCTGGCCAAAGGCGCCACGCTCGTTTGCGGCGGCAAGGCGGACAGCACCTTGATGCCCGCCACGCTGCTCGACCACGTCACGCCCGCCATGCGCATCTATGGCGACGAATCGTTCGGGCCGGTGAAGGGCATCGTGCGCGTGAACGGCGAAGATGAAGCCGTGGCCTGTGCGAACGACAACGAATATGGACTCTCGTCAGCGGTGTTCAGCCGCGATCTCGCGCGCGCGATGAATGTCGCGCGACGCATCGAATCGGGCATCTGCCATGTCAACGGGCCGACCGTTCATGACGAAGCGCACATGCCCTTTGGTGGCGTGAAGGGCAGCGGCTTTGGGCGCTTCGGTGGGCAGGCGGGGATCGCCGAGTTTACGGATTTGCGCTGGATTACCGTGCAGACCACACCGCGTCATTACCCGTTCTGAAGGGCGGCGTGTCCTTGTAGTCGCTGCGTATCGCCGCGCGCAATTTTTTCGTAGCGGTATGCAGCGCCGCGAAAGCCATGCATACGTGTCATGGGTTTTGCGCGAAACGGCAATATCAAAAGCCGTTCGCTCGCTCCCATACTGACTAAAAACGTGACCTCGAAAGCGCGGCGTTCAGATCGCGCACACAAACCAGGAGACAGCTTCATGACCAGTTATGTACCGCCGGCCGGCTCGGCCAGGGCGGCAAGCGGCGAGGCCAATGCGCCGCTTGCCGGCCATCAGGTGGGAGTCGAGGAGGGGCGCCATACCGTCGACATCGGCCGCACGCTCGACGAAGGTCCTTACACCACGATGCAGAAGATCGTGGTGTTGCTCGCGGCATTGTCGATCGTCCTGGACGGCTTCGATAGCCAGTTGATCGGCTTTGCGATTCCCGTGCTGATCAAGGAATGGGGCGTCACGCGTGCGGCTTTCGCACCGGTGGTCGCCGCCGGGTTGATCGGCATGGGCATCGGCAGCGCGTGTGCCGGGCTGCTGGCCGATCGCTTCGGCCGCCGCTGGGCGGTGATCGGCAGCGTGCTGGTGTTCGGCGCCGCCACCTGCGGCATCAGCTTCGCGCCCGATATCGTGACGATTGCGGTGCTGCGTTTTGTTGCCGGACTCGGCATCGGCGGCGCGTTGCCGAGTTCGACGACCATGACCGCGGAGTTCACGCCGGCTCGCCGCCGCACCTTGGCGGTCACCGCGACGATCGTCTGCGTACCGCTCGGCGGCATGGTGGCGGGATTGTTCGCGCATGAAATCCTGCCGACGTACGGATGGCGCTGGCTGTTCCTGATCGGCGGCGTGCTGCCGTTGGCGCTTGGTGTGTTGCTGCTTTTCACGTTACCCGAGTCGCCACGCTTTCTCGCCCGGCGGCCGCAGCGCTGGCCGGAACTCAAACGCCTGCTTGGGCGGATGTCGCGTCCGGTGGCCAGCGGCTGCGTTTTTACCGACATTCGCGAGCAGGCTGTCGAAAAGCACACGGGCATTACCGCGCTGTTCCGCGACGGCCTGGCGCTCGATACGGTGGCGATCTGGTGCGCGTTCTGCATGTGCCTGCTGGCGGTGTATAGCGCTTTCAGCTGGCTGCCGACGATGTTGAGCACGCAGGGCTTGTCCGTGTCGGTGGCGGGCTCGGGGCTCACCGCGTATAACCTGGGCGGCGTGGTGGGCGCGTTGCTGTGCGCCGTCGTGATCGCACGCACAGGCTCGCGCTGGCCGTTGATTCTCTGCAGCGCAGGTGGTGCGGCGAGCGCGTTGCTGCTGCTCGGCGTGAACATCGCCGACCACACCGGTTTGCTGATCTTCGGTCTCGGCGTGCACGGCCTGTTCGTCAACGCCGTCCAGTCGACGATGTTTGCGCTGTGCGCTTACGTCTATCCGACCCGTGTGCGCGCCACCGGTACCGCATCGGCGCTTGCCTTCGGCAGGCTCGGCGCGATTGCCAGCGCATTCGCGGGCGCGGTGGTGATCACGGCTGGCGGCGCATCGTCGTACCTGTGGATGCTCGGGATCGCGATGGTGATCGTAATGGTCGCGCTGATGCTGGTCAAGCGTCATATTCCAAAGCCGGGCGTTTGAGGGACGCAATGTCCTGAGTCGCGGCGATCGAGCGTGATACGCGGATCGCCGCCATCTGAAGCAGTCAATCTTTAGCGTATCGGACGGCTCGAATAGCGGTCGGTATCGTCACGTCAGTCATTAGCATCGCTACATAAAAACGCTGCGTGCGAGTCGCATACGGATGGGTATGCGCTCACTCAAAGCACTATTCCAGGAGACACGGAGACAATGAAATACAAACTCGCTTTGGGCGGCATGCTGCTCGGTATCAGCGCTTCGTCATTGGCACAGAGCAGCGTGACGTTGTACGGGATCCTCGATACCGGCATCGAACTGGTCACGCATGCGAACGCGGCAGGCGATAGCGTTGTGCGCGTGCCTGGCGTCACGGGAGAATTCCCGTCGCGCTGGGGGATTCGCGGCAAGGAAGGGTTGGGCGGCGGAGTGTCCGCTGTTTTCGTGCTGGAAAGCGGCTTTAACACGAAAAGCGGCACGCTCAACCAGGGTGGCCGGCTGTTTGGGCGGCAAGCCTACGTAGGGCTGGAGAGTCCTTACGGCGCATTGACTTTCGGCCGCCAGTACACAATGACGTATTGGGCGATACTCGATTCCGATCTGCTTGGCCCGGACATCTACGGCGGCACGGGGTCGTTCGATCAGTACATGCCGAGCGCGCGCAGCGACAACACGATTGCGTACAAGGGCACGTTCTCGGGCTTGACGTTCGGCGCGACCTATTCGTTCGGCCGCGATTCAGCCGGCACGGGCAATTCGCCGGGGCAGGGCACCTGTGTGGGGTCGATTCCGGGCAGTTCGCAGAGTTGCCGCGAATGGTCGGCGATGTTGCGCTATGACATGAACGGCTACGGCGTGGCGAGCGCCTACGACGAGCAACGCGGCGGCCCGGGCGCGGCCGCGAATCTGTACGACGGCACGGCCCCCTTTGCACTGACACAATCCGGCGACAAGGACGTGCGGATGCAGTTGAACGGTTACGGACACATCGGGCCGGTAAAACTCGGGGCAGGCTGGCTTGGACGTCATGTCGAAACGGTATCCCCTGCATTGCCGGATGTGCGTTCGAATCTGTACTACGTCACGGCCGCGTATAACGTGACGCCTGCCTTCATTCTGGACGGCGGCGTGTACCGTATCATCAATCGCGCCGACGACACGCGCGGCACGATCGCCGCGCTACGCACGACGTATTTGCTGTCGAAGCGTTCCGCGGTGTACCTGCAGGGTGCGTATCTGTTCAACAGTCCGCATGCCGCCTACACGGTAAGCCAGGGTGGGGGAGGCACGACGCCGGCGCCTGGCATTGGGCAACTCGGCCTGATGGCCGGCATTCGCCATTCGTTCTGAGTGGTGCACAGATGTCAGCTATTGCTGATCTGTCATGGGCGAGCTTCGCTGCGTCGAACGCTCGCCGCTCACGCCGGCGCAGAGCCAGCATGATCATGGCGCTGAGCAAAAAAATGCTGCTCTCGTAAGGCAGTGCAGGCGTGCCGTCGTTGAGCAGGCCGAGCAGCGATGCGAGACTGACCGATTTCCAGAATAGACATCCCAGTCTTCCGATAGAGAAAAAAGTGTGTACTGGGTTCTGTCTATCGACCTCGATCGTGAGTGCTGGAGCAGCCTATTTTTTAACTATCCGTGATCTTAAGGATCTCTTAAGGAGAGTTAAAAAGACCAGAAGAGAACGTTGACCGGATAAACCCGCTTGCGCGTAGAAGCGTCTTTTTCATAAGACTGGCTTAAGGTTTCTCATCGCATTGAGAGCCGTCACCATTCAGTCACGCGCGCATGTTTCTATCTATTACGTTCCCTTACCGGCTACCTCGCAAATGACGGTGCCGCTGTCTTCCACCCCGCATACCTGTTTCAGGAGACGAACATGCCCAGCATACGATCAGTTTGTGCAGTAAGCCGCATTTCCAGTCGCACCGCGCTGGCATTCGCCGCACTCTGTTTCGCGGCTGGCGGCGCCGAAGCGCAAACCTCGGCGAAGCCGATAGTCACGCCGGGCTTTAGCCTGACTGTATTCGCGGCGGGCTCCGGCGGGTTGCTCAGCGGACCGGACTCACTGGCCGTGCTCGATGGTCACGTTTGGGTCGGCTATGCAAACAACGGTGCCCCGGATGGTTCGAATGGCGCGATGAGCGCGATAGTTGAATACTCGTCAGACGGCAGTGTCGTGAAGACTTACCAGGTCGCGGGACACAACGATGGCCTGAAAGTCAATCCGTACACGCGCGAGATCTGGGCGATGCAGAATGAGGATGCGAATCCAAACCTGGTCATAATAAATCCCGCCACCGGCCAGGCATCCAAACCGTATTCATTCGGCAAGACACTGCACGGCGGCGGTTACGATGACATCGTATTCAAGGACGGCCAAGCCTATTTCAGTGCGTCCAATCCCACTCTTAATGCTAGTGGTAAGAATACGGGGCCCGCGATTGTCCGCGTTGTGCACCTTGATGCAAGCACCTACACGATCGACATCACTCCGGTAATGCGCGGCACGTTGGACGCCAGCAACATTCCGTTTGGCACGGTGGCAACCCTCAACCTGACCGATCCGGATTCGATGACGCTGACGCCGTCGGGTGACGTGCTGCTCGATGATCAGGGAGATGGTCAGCTTGTACTGTTGCGCTCGTCGGGCGATGAACCGCGAGTGCAATATCTGCCGCTTCTCGGTAACGTGCAGGTTGACGACACGGTATTCGCCACTGCGCGACGGGGCTACCTGCTCGTGTCCGATACGAAGGCGAACATGGTGTACAAGATTAGTGCGAATGTCTGGCAGCGCGACGCGGCGTTCTCCGCATCGACGGGCGTGGCGGCTACGAGCGGTACGCCGGCGGTGCCGGCTTATGTCGGCCAACTTGATTTGCGTAGCGGAGCACTCCTTCCTTTGGTGACCAATCTGGTCAGCCCGCACGGCATGGCCTTTGTACCGACAGAGGACCAACAGTAACGGCCGCGCGTTGATTGCCGGACTACGTGGTCGCCGTAAGCAGTTTCGCGGCGATTGCGTTGGCCGAACGCCCGGCTGTCCGCTGGAGCGGACGCGGTCATGAAGGTAGCACGATCCGCTCGCCGACCGTATCGCTTCCTCAAGCGATTCCCAGTGCCTTCAATATCGGTAGATGTATTTCGGCAAAGCGATTCGCTTTCGCAATCAGATCGCTGCGGGTGTTCAGCGAGCTAACGGAAACACCTTCCATGGCATGAGCCGGCGTGGGGCTCGTGTGTAAAGCAGCTTCGGCGAATTCGGCCCATTGTGTGGGTTCCCTTAAATGACGTCGCCTCGCCAACAGGAAGAGCTGCGGCACACGTGGAATGAATACGCCCGATCCGGACACCGGACTGACCAGGAATTGTACGTCCCCATGCTGGAGCGCCTGTTCGCAAATGGCGGCGTTCAGCCTGTCCGATGACGGACGAGCGAGGTCAACGTGCGCCTCGTCCTGTACATTCAGCAACACGCCGGCCCCCGCTAGCAACGTCACCGCCTTGACGATGAAGGGGAACGTAATCCCAACTCCGCGGACGCTGTTTTCGATCACGGCGAGGCGTGCGGGTTGATGGCTGGCAAGCGCGTCGAGAATTGGACCATATGAGCTTTCCGGTAGCGTCGCTTCTCCCAACGCTCCGCGTACCGTCAGCAGGACCGAAGCTCTCGGTAGTGCCAGCAAGGCGCATTGAGCGGGGTTGAGATTGATTTCGTCAACGTGATCGCGATAGTCCGCAGAACAGTCATAGGTCAAACCGCTCGCGGCAAGCGATGATGTGACCTGCGAGAAAGTCATCGGCTGCCAGTCGCGATTGAAGTACTCATGTGCGAGGTAGTGCGTGTTCTCTTTGCACAATGCGTCGACACGTTCATCCAGCTGCGGGTTGACCACTGCGTAGCCGGGTTGCGTCGCAACCACGGTCTTGACGAAGTCCAATGCCGCTGCAATGTGCGTCCGGGCTTGCGTTTCGGCGGGCACACCGCTGTGTGCATTCAACCGCGCGCTCGCCTGGAAATGACAGTTCATCAATTCGCGCACGGGCAACATCGCGGCCCACCCGGGCTGGGTGTTATAGCTCATATACACGACGCCGCCGTCATTGAGTTTGCGTCGTATGAAATCGGCGATTAGCACACGGTTTTCGTCGGAAATCCAGCTCCAGATACCGTGCATGCCGATGAAATCAAAATTCGGCAAATCGTCTCGCGCACAGAATTCCGAGAAGCTTTCAGCGAACAATCTCGCCTGCGATCCGGCGCACTGTGTCAGTTGCCGTGCAAAGCTTGCATGCGACGGGTTGAAGTCGGTACCGAATGTTCCTATGCAGTTTCCCTTACGAATGACACTAATTCAGGTTCTCATAAGGTAACTTCCTTTACATTCATGCACCGATGGTGATGCACCCACGCTACCTGTCGGCTGATCTGGGATGAGGTTCGAGTCTTTGGTCATTCGATACACCTCGTTATCCAATCGAGATTCGTCCTTCTACATGAATAGCTCCGACGCCCAGCTGCAATCCGATGTGTGGTCCGACTGGTTGTTACATATTCGGCACGGAGGCGATCCAGGGCACGAACGAGCTCTCCACGACGAACTCAAACACCATATGGACCGCGTTCTGGCCGGCGCGAGGCTTACCCCTGGCATGACGCTCGCCGACATCGGTACCGGCGATGGGCTGATCGGTTTAAGCGCGATCGACCGCGTGGGCCCATCGCTGCGCGTGCTTATGACGGATATATCGGCACCTCTGCTTCGTCACACTGAAGCACTCGCAGTTCAGCGGAACATTCGGGATCAGTGCGTCTTCATCCAATGCTCCGCCGAATCGCTCGATGGCATTGAGGATGGCGCCGTCGATGCAGTCACGACACGAGCCGTTCTCGCGTATGTCCCGGACAAGATGGCCGCTCTGCGGGAATTTCATCGGATTCTCAGGCCCGGTGGCCGGCTATCGATCTCCGAACCGATTATGCGCGACGATGCAATCGAGGCAAGCTCGCTGCGGACAATCGTTGAAGGTCTGCCCGAGAAAGCCGGGGACAACTTCTTCCACCTGCTGCATCGCTGGAAATCCGCTCAGTTTCCCGATACTGAGGGAAAAATTGCTGCGAGTCCGATTGCCAACTACGGCGAACGCGATCTGGTTCGCTTCGCTTTAGATGCGGGGTTCGCGGATGTTCATATGGAGTTCCACATTGATGTCCGCCCCGCCGCGGTCGCCTCCTGGGACGTGCTCCTTGGCAGCTCGCCACACCCTTGGGCTCCGCGACTCGGCGACATTCTCGCGACGCAGTTCACGGTGGACGAACGACTATTCTTCGAACAGATCCTCCGCCCGCAAGTTGAAGGTCGCCGATTGGTCACGGCCGAGCGCACCGCTTACCTTACCGCGCTAAAGTCTCTTCGCTGACGCACATAGCTGCTTCCATCACCTGGCCCTCTCGGCGGCGGCGCAAAATAGAAAAGTGGAGTTCGCGCACGAACTGGTCCGCGCGCGAGGGGCACTTCAGTTAGGCTACGCGCAAACGGATTTCTGTCGGCGTAGCTTTCAGCGTAACTCCAATATTCGAGCCTTTACAGTAAAGGCTCAGATCCCGCCGACGCACATGTACTTGATCACGACGTAATCGTCGATGCCGTAGTGCGAACCTTCGCGGCCAAGACCGGATTGCTTGACGCCACCGAACGGCGCGACTTCGTTCGAAATCAGGCCGGTGTTGATACCCACCATGCCATATTCGAGCGCCTCAGCAACGCGCCAGACGCGGCCGATATCGCGGCTATAGAAGTACGACGCGAGGCCGAATTCCGTATCGTTGGCGAGGCGGATCACTTCTTCATCCGACGAGAAGCGGAACAGCGGCGCGAGCGGGCCGAAGGTTTCGTCGCGTGCGACCTTCATGGCCGGCGTGACATCGGCGAGCACGGTCGGTTCGAAGAAGCCGTGGCCGAGCGCATGGCGCTTGCCGCCGGTGACGATGCGAGCTCCTTTGGCGAGGGCGTCTTCGATATGCGATTCGACCTTGAGCACGGCGGCTTCGTTGATCAGCGGACCTTGCGTGACACCGTCTTCGGTGCCGCGGCCGACCTTGAGCTGTTCGACGGCGATGCGCAGTTTTTCGGCGAATGCGTCGTAGACTTTATCGTGCACGTAGAAGCGATTCGTGCAAACGCAGGTCTGGCCGCTATTGCGATATTTCGATGCGATGGCGCCCGCGACGGCCGCATCCAGATCCGCGTCTTCGAAGACGATGAACGGTGCGTTGCCACCGAGTTCGAGCGACACTTTCTTGACTGTCGGCGCGCACTGCGCCATTAGCAGACGGCCGACCGGCGTCGAACCGGTAAAGGACAGTTTGCGCACGATCGGATTGCCGGTCATTTCCGCACCGATGGCTTTCGGCTCGCCGGTGACGACGTTGAACACGCCGCGCGGCACACCGGCGCGCTCGGCCAGCACGGCGAGGGCGAGTGCCGAGAGCGGTGTGGCTTCGGCCGGCTTGACGATGATCGGGCAGCCTGCCGCGAGCGCCGGACCGACCTTGCGCGTGATCATGGCTGCCGGGAAATTCCACGGCGTGATGGCGGCGCAGACACCGATCGGTTCTTTCGTCACGACGATGCGTTTGTCGCCTGCCGGCGTGGGGATGGTGTCGCCGTTGACGCGTTTGCCTTCTTCCGCGAACCATTCCAGGAACGAGGCGGCGTAGAGGATTTCGCCTTTCGCTTCGGCGAGGGGCTTGCCTTGTTCCGTGGTCAGGATCTTTGCCAGATCGTCGGCGTTTTCCAGCATGAGGTCATGCCATTTGCGCAGGATCGTGGCTCGGTGTTTTGCCGTGGCGGCGCGCCATGCTGGCCATGCGGCGTTGGCTGTGTCGATCGCACGGCGGGTTTCGGTTTCGCCCATGCGGGGCACTGTGGCGATTGTTTCGCCTGTGGCGGGGTTTTTGACTTCGAATGTGGCGTTGTTGTCGGCGGATTGCCATTCGCCGGCTATGTAGGATTTTGTTTTTAGAAGGGAAGGGTCTTTTAGGTCTAGTGTCGGCATTTTTTGGGGGCTCCTGGGTTTTTGAATTTAGGTTTTTTGCCTGCGGGCGGCTTTTTTGGTTGTTTGCCTGCGGTGTTGGCCTTTCCTTGAATTGCTAGTGGTCTATTAGCGTTCGCCCCTGTGCGGGGCAGGCACCTACTTTCTTTGCCGCCGCAAAGAAAGTAGGCAAAGAAAGCGGCTCACACCGCTAATGCTAAGTGGGCACCGTAGCTCGCACGCGGTAGTGGTGCATCTGGAATCGGTGTTCGTGCCCCTGCACGTGCGTGTGACAAGGGCGTCATTCTTCCGGCGGCGCTGCGCGCGCCGAAGAGCACTTCATAAAACCACCCGCTACGTTTTCGCACTCGGGTTTTGATCGGGACTGCGACTCGCCGTTACATCGGCACCGCCACCGCCACTACCACTGAGACTACGCTGCACCGATGTTTCATTCGGTCGGCGAGTTCGCTCTTTCACTCGGTTGCGAAGCTCGTCTCCAAGATACTTGGGCACTTGCCGAGGCGAAGCCGACGGCCCCACTGACTTGAACCGAAGCCCCTGGTTTCCCATGCAGACCCGTCCGCGACGCACGTAGTGCGGAGTGGGAGCTGATGAGTCCTTTGTCACTAACGAATGAAGGTGCACGAGCACGGATTCCAGATGCACCACTACCGGTTGCGAACCACGGTGCCCGCTTAGCATTAGCGGTGTGAGCCGCTTTCTTTGCCTACTTTCTTTGCGGCGGCAAAGAAAGTAGGTGCCTGCCCCGCACAGGGGCGAACGCTAATAGACCACTAACAAATCAAGGAAAGGCACAAAAACCAGAACCACAGACAACAAAGCGCCGAGCAGGCAAAAAAACCATCAAACAGCTACAGCAACACTTTCCTTAAGCACAGCTTCAAGAATCCCCATCGCTTCATCAAAAACGGAGTCTTGAATAGTAAGCGGGAACAGGAACCGAACGACGTTCGAATAAACACCACAAACCAGCAGCAACAACCCGCGCTCAAGCGCCCGAGCCTGCACCCGCTTGGTGAAGTCCGCATCCGGCTCGGTGCCACCTGCCTTGCAGAACTCAACAGCAACCATCCCGCCCGGCCCACGCACGTCGGCGATCTGCGGAACCTCGCTCTGAAGCGCGATCAGCTTCGCCTTCACGCGGTCGCCCAACACCGTAGCCCGCTCGCAGAGCTTCTCTTCATCGATGATATCGAGCACAGCATGGGCGGACGCAACCGCCAGCGGGTTACCCGCGTAGGTGCCGCCCAGGCCGCCAGGCGCCGCGGCATCCATCAGATCGGCACGGCCGACCACACCCGACAACGGCATGCCGCCCGCGAGGCTCTTGGCCATCGTCGTCAGATCAGGCACCACGTCATAGTGATGCATCGCAAACAACTTCCCGGTACGGGCAAAGCCGGTCTGCACTTCGTCGGCAATCAGCAAAATGCCATGCTCGTTGCACAGCTTACGCAGCGCGCGAACGAACTCGGCCGGCGCCGGATAGAAACCGCCTTCGCCCTGAACCGGTTCGAAAATAATCGCCGCGACGCGCTTCGGGTCGATGTCGGCCTTGAACAGAAACTCAATGGCCTTCAGCGAATCGGCGGTTGTCACGCCGTGCAGCGGATTCGGGAACGGGGCGTGGAACACGTCCGCCGGGAACGGACCAAAGCCGATCTTGTACGGCGCAACCTTGCCGGTCAGCGCCATACCCATCATCGTGCGGCCATGGAAACCGCCGGTGAACGCGATCACGCCCGGACGGCCGGTCGCGGCTCGCGCAATCTTGATCGCGTTTTCGACGGCTTCGGCGCCAGTCGTGAAGAAGGCGGTCTTCTTCGGATAGTCGCCCGGCGCGCGCGCGTTGATCTTCTCAGCCAGCTCGACATACGACGCGTACGGCACGATCTGATAGGCGGTGTGCGTGAAATGATCGAGCTGGTCGCGGATCGCGGCCAGAATCTTCGGGTGACGGTGGCCGGTGTTGCATACCGCAATGCCCGCAGCGAAATCGATGAAACGGCGGCCTTCGACGTCCCACAGCTCGGCGTTCTCCGCGCGCTCGGCATAGAAATCGCACATCACGCCGACGCCGCGCGGTGTGGCGGCGTCCTTGCGGCTCTTCAGGTCAGCATTCTTCATGGTTATCTCCTTCGCTCCTCGGTTTTTGCGGGGGTGCCGCCTACGGACGCCGCACGCTCAGCGCAGCACATGCAGCGACTATAATGAGATTTGGCTCTTAACTTCAGAGCCATTTCAATAAAAATGTAGGAGCCAATCATGCGCGCGAGCGTTTTGTCCGACTGGCTGGCGCAGCGCCTCGACCGTGGCAACGGCCAGCCGATCTATCGTCAGCTGCATCGGCTGTTGCAGCAAGCGATTCTGTCGCGCGAGTTGCCGGCGGGCAGCAAGGTGCCGTCGTCGCGTTTGCTGGCGCAGGAATTGGGCATCGGGCGCAATACCGTTACGCAGGTGTACGAGCAGTTGGTGCTCGAAGGCTATGTGAGTTCGGCAACCGGCCGCGGCACGTTCGTCGCCGAAAGCGCGCCCGACGAGATCGTCGGCGTGCCCGACGCCGAGGCGCTGGCCGCGCCGCTCGAGTCGTTGCCGCCGCCGTTGCAGGCCAGCCGCGCGTTGTCGGCGCGGGGCGCGAGGCTCATCGCGGGGGCGGGCGTGTCGAAGCGGCAATGGGGCGCGTTCATGCCTGGCGTGCCGGATGTCACGAAGTTTCCGTCGCGCGTATGGAGCCGCCTGCACAACAAGTACTGGCGCCGGCCGCGCCCGGATTGGCTGACCTACGCGCCGGGTGGCGGCCTGGCCTCGCTGCGGCACGCGCTGGCCGACTATCTGCGTACGTCGCGTTCGGTGCGTTGCACGCCCGAGCAGATCATCGTCACGACCGGGATTCACCAGTCCGTCGACCTGGCGGTGCGTCTGCTGTCCGATCCGGGCGATCTCATCTGGACTGAGGACCCGTGCTATTGGGGCGTGCGCAGTGTGCTGCACGTGTCCGGCCTGCAGTCGCGGCCGATCGCCGTCGACGAAGAAGGCATCAATCCCTCTGCCGACGATCTGGCTCAGCCGCCGAAGCTGATGCTCGTCACGCCGTCGCATCAATATCCGCTCGGCATGGTGATGAGCCTCGCGCGGCGCCGCATGTTGCTGGAGTACGCGCGGCAGAACCAGTGCTGGATCATCGAGGACGACTATGACAGCGAATACCGCTACGGCAGCCGGCCGCTGGCGTCGCTGCAAGGTCTGGATCGATCCGGGCAGGTGATTTACGTGGGCAGCTTCGGCAAGACGCTGTTTCCGGGACTGCGCATCGGCTACCTGGTCGTGCCCGAAGCGCTGGCGGAGAGCTTTGCGACCGCGAGCGCGGAACTGTATCGGGAAGGGCAGTTGTTGCAGCAGGCGATGCTTGCCGAGTTCATCGCGGAAGGGCATTTCACGTCGCATATCCGCAAGATGCGCACGCTCTACGGCCAGCGTCGCCAGACCTTGCTGGATGCTGCCGCGCAGCGTTATGGCGACGCGCTGCCGGCGGTGGGCGGCGATGCCGGTTTGCATCTGGTGATGCAGTTGCCTGAAGGCAGCGATGACCGCGCGGTGGCTGCGGCGGCGCTGGAGCGCAATATCATCGTGCGACCGTTGTCGGGCTATTACGCGCAACCGGCGCTGGCGCCGTCGGGGCTGCTGATCGGCTATGCGTGTGTACCGGACGAGGAGATCGCACCGGCGTTCAATACGCTGGCTGATGCGATCGACGCGACGCTTGTGCAGTTCGCGTGAGCGGGGGGACGGTGCTCACGGCCTCAAAAGCGGCCTCAAAAGCGGCTTCAAAGCGGAGCAACGACGCGGCGACAATGCACATCAACATTGCGCCGCACCGCCTCAAATCCGGATCAACACAGCCCCCAGCGTCACCAGCGCGCATGCCACGATCCGCCGCGTGGTCAGCTTCTCCTGCATGAACAGCCAGCCGATCAGCACCGCGAAGATCGAACTGAGCTCACGCAGCGCGGACACCATCGCAATCGGCAGGTAGCGGTAGGCCTCGATGATCAGGCAATAAGCGGTCAATGCGAGCGCGCCGGACGCGATGCCCTTGAGCACCACCGTGCGGCCGATGAACAAGCCCTTTGCCCCGCCGCGCCAATGCCAGGCGAGCAGAAACTGCGGGACATTCCAGATCAGATAGACCCACATGATGTAGCTCAGGCCGTTGCCCGCCACGCGCGCGCCGATTCCGTCGACGACCGAATACGTCGCGATGAAGAAGCCGGTCAGGAGCGCGAACGGCACGCTTTCGCCGGAAAAATGCATGCCGCGGCGGAACGCCAGTGAAACGATGCCGAGCGACACCAGCGCCACGCCGATGGCCGCCAATGGCTTGAGCGATTCGTGCGCGAATACCAGCGCCCCGACGAATACGAGCATCGGCGAAAGACCGCGCGCAATCGGATAGATTTGCCCGAAATCGCCGCTCTTATAGGCGCGGATCAGTGCCAGCAGGTAGCCGAATTCGAGCACGACCGATGCGAAGATATAAGGCCACGCCGCCGGTTCAGGCAAGGGCAGCACGATCACACCGACCGCGCTGACGGCGAAATACGGAATCGCCATCATGCCGAGCAGCCAGACACGGTCTTCGGATAGATGCAGAAACGCGTTCCAGGTAGCGTGAAGGAGCGCGGAGAGCAGCACCAGCAAAACGACAAAGGTGTCCATCGAAGACCAGGGAGCGGGAATGAAAGGCCGGAAGCCGGCCGCAAGCACGTGATTATTCCAGCAGAACGCCGGAATGGCGGGGTGGACGACTAAAGTGAAGGGGCTTTATGTGGCAAATGCCGGTAATTTGTGGCGGCAAAAGCCCGCCGCCCAAACTCGGCGCAATGCTGGTGGGGCGGCTCGCTTACACCCTGGCACGCGGTAGCGAAGCCGCCTGAACGAGGGTTGGCGAAGCGCGTCTCGCCAACCCTCGGCATTCAGAAGTCGGGAAGCGGTCAGGTCACGCGTTCGCGCAACCACGCGGACGCCAGATCGATCACCGTCACGACGACGATTACCATGATCATCACCGCGGCCGTCTGCGCGTAATTGAACGAACGGATCGCCTCGTACAGCACCACGCCGATCCCACCCGCGCCGACCATGCCGACCACCATCGCCGAGCGCACGTTCGATTCGAAGCGATATAACGCGTACGAGATCCACAACGGCAGAACTTGCGGCAGCACGCCGTAAATGATTTCGTCGAGACTGGTCGCGCCGGTGGCGCGCACGCCTTCAGCCGGACGCGGATCGATTGCCTCCACCGCTTCGGCGAAGAGCTTGGCGAGCACGCCGGTGGTGTGCACCCACAACGCCAGCACGCCGGCGAACGGACCGAGTCCCACCGCGACGATGAACAGCATCGCGAAGACCATTTCATTGATCGCGCGGCATGCGTCCATCATGCGGCGCATGGGTTGCACGATCCACATCGGCGCCATGTTGTGAGCGGACATCAGTCCGCACGGCACGGCGCACACCAGCGAGAGAACGGTGCCCCAGACCGCCACCGACAGCGTCACAGCCATCTCGTGCAGATAGCTGCGCCATTCGGTGAAGTCCGGCGGAAAGAAGTCCTTGGCGAACTGGCCCATGTTGCCGGAGTCGGAGAACAGGTCGAGCGGACGCATGTCGGCGCCGTGCCAGGCGCCACCCAGCACGGCAAGCACGGCGATCCAGCCGATCAGCGACAGCCAGCCGCGCTTGCCTGCAGCGGGGGCGGCACGGCGCGCCGCCTGCGCGGCGAGCGCTTCGCTCGCGCGCGTGGGCGACGTGATCAGATCAACGGTGTTCATTGCTTGGCGATGGCGGTGTTGAGTGCGCTCAGCTTCGCGTCGAGCGCCGCCAGTTGGGTCTTGCGGTCGTCGTCGGAAAGATGCGTGTCGCTCTCGATCTTCTGCTTCTGCTGGAACAGCGCGACCTGGCGGATCGGCAGCAACTGCTCATCCGACGATGCCGCGAAGCCGGCGTAGCCCGTGATGGCAGCCATCACCGCTTTTTCATGCGGGTCGGTCTTGCCGTAGCCGAGGAAGAAGGTGCGGATCTTGTCCTTGGTGGCTTGCGGCAGATCCTTGCGCCACACCAGCGGGTCCGACGGAATCAGCGGCGAGGTCCACAGCACGCGGACCTGGGCGAACTTGTCCGGATGCTGCTTCTTCAGCGTGTCGAGCATCTCGGTGTTGTTGGTCGCGATGTCGACCTTGTTGTTCACCACAGCCAGCAGATTCGCTTCGTGGCTCGACGGCAGCACGGCCTTGAACGAGGTGTTGACCGGCGTGTTGTGCTGGGCGAACAGGTAGTAGCCGGGGATCAGCGTGCCCGAGGTGGAGTTCGGATCGCCGAAGCCGAGCGTGACGTCCTTCGTATTCTTAAACACGTCGTCGAGCGTCTTGAAGCGGCTGTTCACGTTGGTGATCAGCACCGACTTGTAACCCGCGTCGCCATTTACATACAGGACCTTCGCGAACACTTCGCCTTGCGAACGATCCACTGCTTCGATCGCCGACGCGTTGCCGAAATAGCCGACCTGTACCTTGTTAAAGCGCATGCCTTCGATGATGCCGGCGTAGTCGGTGGCGAAGAACGCCTTCACGTTCAGGCCGGTTTGCCTGTTCATGTCCGCGATCAGCGGTTCCCAGCGCTGTTTCAGCACGGAGGAGGAGTCGGTCGAGATGATGCCGAGGTTGATGTCCTCGGCTTGTGCCGCGACGGCGCAGGCGAATGCGGCCGCGCCGACGGTCAGCGTAATCAATGAACGCAGGAATTTCATCGCTTTGAGGTCCGGTTGAGTGAACAGAGTAGGTGGGCGCGCTCAGCTCGAGTGCGCCGGATTGAGGGCGAACGCATAGCGCGTTGAAGTGGATTCGGTGTTTTGCGCCGAAGCGCCGGTGTCGGGTCCGCTGGCGTTGCTGTCCGCATGATTGGCCGTGTTATCGGCAGCGGTCTCTTCGAGCAGTTCGCGGGCGTCGTCGCCGTAGAGTTTCTTGAGGAGGGCCGGGCTCAGCGCGGCGGAGGGGCCGTCGTAGACCACCTTGCCTCGGCGCAGTGCAACGGTGCGCGGGCAGTACTGCATCGCCATGTCGACCTGATGCAGCGACACCAGCACCGTCAGTTGATGCTCGACGTTGAGGGTGCGCAGCATCTCCATCACACGGCGCGACGATTCGGGATCGAGCGAGGCGATCGGTTCGTCGGCGAGCACGATGCGCGCGCGTTGCACCAGCGCGCGCGCCAATGCCGCGCGTTGCTGCTGGCCGCCGGAGAGGTTGGCGGCACGTTCGCGCGCATGGTCGCCGATGCCGACTTCGTTGAGCGCGGCCAACGACCGCGCCCGCTCCGCGCCCGGAAAGCGTCCGGTGAGACGGCGCCACAGCGGCAGCCGTGCGAGCGCGCCGATCAGCACGTTGCTCTCCACGGAAAGCCGGTTCACCAGATTGAATTGCTGGAACACGAAGCCGATATCGCGGCGAATGCTGCGCACTTCGCGCACGATGCGGCCGTTCTGCTGGATCGGCCGTCCGAGAATCGCGATCTGCGACGGCTGCGCGTCCGATGCCGTGAAGCCGGCGATATGCCGCAGCAGCGTCGACTTGCCCGAGCCCGAGGCGCCGATCAATGCAACCATTTCGCCCGGTTCGACGCGCAGATCGATTTCGTCCAACGCCTTGCGGCCGTTGCCAAATGTCTTGCTCAACCGTTCGATGCGGATTGCTTCCCGAATTGCGTCCATAAGTACCCCTCGATGCATCCGGCTATCGCCAGCCTGTGTGAGGCTCATTCTAGGAAGCGTCTGTGACGGTTGAGTGAAGGCGTCGCAACGTCTAGACGACTATATCTTCACGTGTCTTTTTTGCGTCGCTGGAAAGGCAGGCAGAAGTCATTCATTCGAATAAAAAATGACACCCGCATGACACGATTTGCATTGACTGCGCTCCGTTCCGCATGATCGCCTGCAGCCAGGCTATATTGCGTCAATCGGTGTGCCGTCCCCAATAACCTTGCAGTTCTATTCGACGTCGTCATGCAGCCTTTGAGTTTTCTTCCCGACAGTTTTGCGGAGTACGAAGATCTCAAGACGATCCTCGACCAGGGCAGCGCCAGCTTCGAGATCCGCACCGTCTGCGAGACGACGGTGCGCGGCCGGCAATTCGCCGTGCACACCGCAAGCATCGGTTCAACCGATCCGCTCGCGCCGGCAATCGGTTTTTTCGGCGGCATTCACGGGCTCGAACGGATTGGCTCGCAACTCGTGCTCGACTACATGCGCGCGCTGCTCGCCAGGCTGGAATGGGACGAGTTGCTGGTGCGGCAGCTGCAATCGATTCGTCTGATTTTTATGCCGATCGTCAATCCGGGCGGCATGTGGGCTGCCACACGGGCCAATCCCAACGGTGTGGACCTGATGCGCAATGCGCCGCAGAATGCCGACGAACGCGTGCCGCTGCTCGCCGGCGGGCAGCGGGTGGGCGCATGGTTGCCCTGGTATCGCGGCCGGCAAGGCGATCCCATGGAGCCGGAGGCGGCGGCGCTCCTGCGGGTGGTCGAAACCGACATGGCCGCGCGGCCGCTGAGCATCGCCCTCGACTGCCACTCGGGGTACGGCTGGCGTGACAGCATCTGGTTTCCGTACGCGCGCACGCGCAAGCCGATGGCGCATCTGCCGGAAATGTACGTGCTGAAAACCATGTTCGAGCGTGCGCATCCGCATCATGGCTACGCGTTCGAACCGCAGAGTCACCAGTACCTGTTGCATGGCGATCTGTGGGACTTCGCGTACGACCGTACGCCGCCGCCCAACGTCTTCCTGCCGATGACGCTCGAACTCGGTTCGTGGCTGTGGATCAAGAAGAATCCGCGCCAGCTGTTTTCCCGTCAGGGCATGTTCAATCCGGTGAAGGCGCATCGCACCGCACGCGTGCTGCGGCGTCACGCGAATCTGCTCGATTTTCTCGCGCGCGCGGCGTTTTCGTCGCAGCGCTGGCTGCCGCAAGGCAATCGCCGCGAGCAATTGCTGCAAAGCGCGATCGACCATTGGACCACGCCGAACGCGCCATGAGCACCTGGATTCTGTTACGCGGACTGACGCGCGAAACACGCCACTGGGGTCGTTTGCCCGGCTTGCTGCGCGAGGCGATCGGCACGGATCGCCTGTTGCTGCTCGATCTGCCCGGCAACGGCGAGTTCACGCACTTGCGCGCGCCGGCCGCGGTAGAAGACATGGTGGGCTTCGTGAGGATTGCTGCATTGCAAACCGGCGCGACAGGCCCCTATCGCGTGCTGGCGATGTCGCTTGGCGGCATGGTGGCGACCGACTGGGCGCAACGGCATCCCGGCGAGGTCGAGCGGCTCGTATTGATCAATACCAGCATGCGGCCATTCAGCCGCATGCCCGAGCGCTTGCGTCCATCGGCATGGCCGGGCCTGCTGGGCGTCGCGACGCACTGGCGCGACCCGCCGCGCGCGGAAAGCGGCATTCATCGGCTGACGTGCAACAACGTCGAAACGCTGGGCGCCGATCTCGATGCATGGAGCGACATTCGCCGGAGCGCACCGGTGAGCCGGGGCAATGCGTTACGGCAGCTTTGGGCCGCCGCGCGCTTTAGCGCGGCGGCGGCGAAACCGCGTTGCCCGTTGCTGATTCTTTCTTCACGCGCTGACAAGCTGGTCAATCCGGTGTGTTCGGCGAAGCTCGCTGCGGCATGGGGTGCAACGCATCGCGAGCATCAATGGGCGGGGCATGACCTGCCTCACGACGACCCGGCCTGGACCAGCGAACAGGTTCAGGCTTGGCTTAAGCAGGAGGCTGGGGAACCGAAGGCCGCGCTTTAAACAGAGGCGGCAGGTTCACCGGCAGCGGGTATTACCTAAGTCGGCTCGGGCATCGCTTTCCGGGCGGCAGGCGCATAATCCCGGTTCAGACGATGCATGCGAATCAAGCGATACTCGCTATTGCCGCCCGCCAGGGAGTTGATCATGCAAGCAAAGAATGAAGAAGCCGTCACGCACCTGCTCAACGATGTCTTTGAATTTGCGCGAGGGCGCTTGCCGGAGCCGACCTTCAAAGTCGTCGAGCCTTTCCTGCGGCACTACTACGACTTTGTCGACACCGACGACCTGCAGAGCCGCTCGATCGCCGATCTCTACGGCGCGGCGCTAGCCCACTGGCAAACCGCGCAGCGCTTCGTGCCAGGCAGCGAACGGCTGCGCGTCTACAACCCGATACTCGAACAGCACGGCTGGCATTCCGATCACACGGTGGTCGAGATCGTCAACGACGACATGCCGTTTCTGGTCGATTCGGTATCGATGGCGGTCAACCGCCTCGGGCTCGCGCTGCACTCAGTCGTGCACCCGGTGTTTCGCATCTGGCGCGGACCGGACGGCAGCATCGTGCGCGTGGGTCAGGGCGCTGAAGACTCCGCCGATACGCGCTCGCAGCTCGCCTCGTTCATCCACTTCGAGGTCGACCGTTGCGGCGACGCAGCGAAGCTCGACGCGTTGCGTGACGAGATCGCCAAGGTGCTGCGCGACGTGCGCGCCGCGGTGGAAGACTGGCCGAAGATCGTCGAACTCGCGCGCGCCACAGTCAAAGGCATGAAGGCGGGCGAGGCGGGGCCGGAAGGTCTCGAGGCCCGCGCGTTCCTCGAATGGATGGTGGCCGATCATTTCACGTTTCTCGGCCAGCGCGACTATGAATTGGTGCAGCACGATATCGGCTTTGGCCTGCGTGCGATACCCGGCTCCGGCCTCGGCATTCTGCGCGATGAGTTGCGTACTGCGGGCGCCGCCGAAGTCACGCCGTTGCCGCCGGCGGCTGTCGATATCATCTCCGGCTCGTCGCCCATTTTCCTGACCAAGGCCAACTCGCGTGCAACGGTGCATCGACCGGGCTATCTGGATTACGTCGGCATCAAGCTGACCGGTGCGGACGGCAAGGTGACCGGCGAACGGCGCTTTATCGGCCTGTACACGTCCACCGCGTACCTGGTGTCGGCCGCGGAGATTCCGATCGTGCGGCGCAAATGCGCGAACATCGTGCGGCGGGCCGGTTTTCTGCCGAAAGGGCATCTGGCCAAATCACTCGTGACGGTGCTCGAAACCTATCCGCGCGACGAACTGTTTCAGGCTGAGGAAAATCAGCTCTACGATATCGCGCTGGGTGTGCTCCGTTTGCAGGAGCATCAGCGCACGCGCATGTTCGTGCGGCGCGACCGTTTCGACCGTTTCGTGTCGTGTCTCGTGTTCGTACCGCGCGACAAATACAACACCGATCTGCGGCAGCGCATTGCCAACCTGCTGGTCGATGCGTTCAACGGGGAAAGCGTCGAATTCACGCCGCTGTTGTCGGAATCGACGCTTGCGCGCATCCATTTCGTCGTGCATGCGAAGCCCGGGGGCATGCCCAATGTCGATACGCGTGAACTCGAGGCGCGGCTCGTGCACGTCACGCGCCGCTGGCAGGACGATCTCGCCGACGCGTTGCTCGACGCATTCGGCGAAGAGCAGGGCAACCGTCTTCTGCAGCACTATGCGGATTCGTTTCCCCCCGGCTATCGCGACGATTATCCGGCCCGTACCGCGGTGCGCGATATCGAGTTGATCGAACGCGTGCAGGGCAGCGAGCGGCTCGCCATGAACCTGTACCGCCCAATCGAAGCAGGGCCTCGCGCGTTCCGCTTCAAGGTTTATCGTGCGGGTCTGCCCATTGCGTTGTCGCGCAGTTTGCCGATGCTCGAACACCTCGGCGTGCGTGTCGATGAAGAGCGGCCCTATCTGATCGAAGCGCTCGACGCCACGCCTGCCTGGATTCACGACTTCGGCCTCGAACTCGCGGACGATGCGGAATTCGATATCGAACGCGTGAAGGATCTTTTCGAAGATGCGTTCGAACAGGTATGGACCGGCGGAATCGAAAGCGACGATTTCAATCGCCTCGTGTTGCGCGCGCAACTGAGTGCGCGCGAGGTGACGATTCTGCGTGCTTATGCCAGGTACCTGAGGCAAGTGGGTTCGACATTCAGCGACGCTTATATCGAACGCGCCGTCACCGGCAATCCGGCGATTGCCCGCATGCTGGTGGAGTTGTTCGTGGCGCGCTTCGATCCGGTGCTCGGTGCTTCGCGCGAGGCTCGCGTCGACAACTTGCTGGAGACGATCGACAGCGCGCTCGATCAGGTGCCGAATCTCGACGAAGACCGGATACTCCGGCAATTCCTCGGCGTCATCAAGGCCACACAGCGCACGAACTACTATCGCTTCGACGCCGACGGCCACCCGAAACCGTACCTGTCGTTCAAATTCAATCCCGCGCAGGTGCCCGGTTTGCCTGAACCGAAGCCGATGTTCGAAATCTGGGTGTACTCGCCGCGTGTGGAAGGCGTGCATTTGCGCGGCGGACGGGTTGCGCGCGGCGGTCTGCGCTGGTCGGATCGGCGTGAGGACTTCCGCACGGAAGTCCTCGGGTTGATGAAGGCGCAGATGGTGAAGAACGTGGTGATCGTGCCGGTCGGCTCCAAAGGCGGTTTCGTCGTGAAGAATCCGCCGCCGCAGAGCGAACGCGACGCGTGGATGCGTGAAGGCATTGCCTGTTATCAGACGTTCCTGCGCGGCCTGCTCGATTTGACCGACAACCTTGCGGGCACGGCCGTGGTGCCGCCGCCCGACGTGGTGCGGCATGATCCCGACGATCCCTATCTGGTCGTCGCCGCCGACAAGGGCACCGCAACCTTCTCCGACTACGCGAACGCGATCTCGCAGGAATACGGTTTCTGGCTCGACGACGCCTTCGCGTCGGGCGGTTCGGTCGGCTATGACCACAAGAAAATGGCGATCACGGCGCGCGGCGCATGGGAGTCGGTCAAGCGTCACTTCCGCGAAATGGGCGTCGATACGCAGACGACTGATTTCACCGTGGTTGGCGTCGGCGATATGTCGGGCGATGTATTCGGCAACGGCATGCTGCTGTCGCCACATATCAAGCTGGTGGCCGCATTCGATCATCGGCATATCTTTCTCGATCCGAATCCCGACCCGGCCGTCAGCCTTGCCGAACGTGGGCGCCTGTTCGTTCTGGACCGGTCGAGTTGGGCGGACTACGACCCTTCGCTGATCTCGGCGGGAGGCGGCGTGTTTCCGCGCACCGCCAAGACGATTCCGTTGTCTCCCGCCGTGCAGTCGGTGCTTGGCATCAGCGCGCCGGCGCTCGCGCCCACTGAATTGATGCGCGCGATTCTGCAGGCGCCCGTCGATCTGCTCTACAACGGCGGTATCGGCACCTATGTGAAGGCGAGCCGCGAAACGCATCTGCAGGTCGGTGACCGCGCCGTTGACGCGATTCGCGTCAACGGCGCCGATCTGCACTGCAAGGTTGTCGCGGAAGGCGGCAATCTCGGTCTCACGCAACTCGGACGTATCGAGTTCGCGCAGCGCGGCGGCCGCATCAATACCGATGCGATCGACAACTCCGCCGGGGTCGACTGTTCGGACCACGAGGTCAACATCAAGATCCTGCTGGGTCTGGTCGTCTCCGACGGCGAAATGACCGGGAAGCAGCGCAATACGCTGCTCGCGGAAATGACCGATGAAGTCGGCCTGCTCGTCTTGCAGGACAACTATTACCAGACCCAGGCGCTTTCGATCGCGGGACGCTACGGCGTCGAATTGCTCGATGCCGAAGCGCGTTTGATGCGCTACCTCGAACGCGCCGGTCGCCTGAACCGCGTGATCGAGTTCTTGCCCAGCGATGAAGAAGTCGCCGAACGCCAGACCGCGAAACAAGGGCTGACCACACCCGAGCGCGCGGTGCTGCTCGCCTATAGCAAGATGTGGTTGTACGACGCGCTGCTCGAATCGTCGATGCCGGAAGATCCACTCGTCAGCGAGATGCTGATCGAATATTTTCCGAAGCCGTTGCGGCAGCGCTTTAGCGAACCGATGCAACGTCACCCGTTGCGGCGCGAAATCCTCGCAACGCATTTGACCAATGCGTTGGTGAATCGCGTGGGCTGCGAGTTCGTGCATCGGCTGATGGAGGAAACCGATGCGCAGCCTGGCAACATCGTGCGCGCGTGCATCATGGCGCGCGACGTGTTCGATCTCGACGAAGTGTGGCGCAGTATCGATGCGCTGGATAACCGTGTCGCCGACGATGTGCAGGCGCGCATGTTCGTCGAGGTGGCGCGGCTCGTCGAACGCTCGGCGCTGTGGTTCCTGCGGCAGTTGCAATCGGGGGCGGTCAGCGACGGCGATGTCGCGGGCCTGCTCGCACGTTGTCGCGACGCGGCGCAGCGCCTCGCGCCGCAATGGCCGGTGCTGTTGCCGAGCGCCGATCTCGACGCGCTGTCCGAGCGGCAACGCGTGCTCGTGGACGCCGGTGTCGATAGCGAACTGGCGGTGCGAATCGCCAGCGGCGAGATCTCGGCGGCTTTGCTCGACATCGCCGAGGTGGCGTCGACCTGCGGGCGCAGTCTCGAACTCGTGGCGGGAGTCTACTTCGCGCTAGGCACGCTGCTGAACTACGGCTGGATCAGCGAGCGCGCGACCGCGCTACCGGCGCCTACACACTGGGACATGCTGGCGCGCGCCACGGCGCTGGCCGAGCTCGCACGCCTGAAACGCGCGCTGACCACGAGCGCGCTGGCCGGTGCCGACGAGGCGTCCACGCCGGATGCATTGGTTCAGGCATGGCGCGAGAAGCGCACCGCGCAACTCGAGCGTTATGCGCGCCTGCTTGCCGATCTGCGGGCCACGGGCGGTGCGAGCTTGTCGATGCTGCTGGTGATCGTGCGTGAGATGGCCGCGCTCGAAAGGGCATAGCACGACGGAGCGCGAGAGCGGGCAGATGTGCTGCATACGTCACGGATCCCGGCGCAACACAGCGCCGGGGTTGGACGCATGCCGTGTGGCATGTCCATAATACGGACTATTGCCAACCGAACGCGCTCTGCAAACTCACGGACCCCCGCCACGACGATGAAAGAAGAATCGCCGAAAGCCATTTTCTATGCGCTCGCCGCCAACCTCGGCATCGCCGTCTGCAAGTTCGCCGCGGCTGCCTTCACCGGTTCCGGTTCGATGTTCGCCGAAGCCATTCACTCGACCGCCGACTGCGGTAACCAGCTCCTGCTGCTATTCGGCTTGCGTGAAGCGCGCAAGCCGGCGAGCCCGTTGCATCCCATGGGCGGTGGCCGCGAGATCAATTTCTATTCGCTGCTGGTGGCATTGCTGCTGTTCTTTGTCGGCGGCGCGTTTTCGGTTTATGAAGGCGTGCATCGTCTGTTTGCGCGCGAGCCGTTGCAGTATGCGTATGTGGCGCTTGTCGTGCTGGGCGTTTCCGTGGTGCTCGAAGCCCTTTCCTTGTGGGGCGCGGTTAAGGAAATCCGCAAGACGCATCCTGATAAAAGCATGTGGCGATGGTTTCGCGAAACGCGCGAGTCCGAATTGCTGGTGGTGGCCGGCGAGGACATTGCCGCGTTGGCCGGTCTTGCAATCGCCTTTGTCGCCGTGTTGCTGACGATGGTGACTGGCAACCCTGTCTACGATGCATTGGGCTCGATCGGCGTGGGCCTGCTGCTGATGGCGATTGCGTGGCTGGTGGCGCGCGAAGTGAAGTCGATGATCGTCGGCGAATCGGCGAGCCCGGAAGTGCGCCGCGCGATCGAGACACATCTGCGCGCCCGCTCCGAGATTCGCAGCATCATCAACATGATTACGCTGCAGTGGGGCCGTCATGTGGTGGTGGCGGTGCAGGCCGAAATGATCGACTACGCGAGCGGCCGCGCGATGGTCGATGCGATCAACGTGATCGAAGCGGACCTGCAGGCAACATTTCCGCAAGTGCGCTGGGTATTTTTCGAACCGGATGTGCCGCGGGTTTGATGCGTTGTTTCGCTGATGCCGTCCAAATAACCGTTGGCGGTATCGAAGAAATCGATGTCGTGACCGAGCGCCTGTTTGATGACGGGGCGTGCCGCTTCATCGTCCGACGGCGAGGGGGTGCTCCGCGCGGGCAAGCGGTGGTTCAAGCAGCCGGGACCAAGATGCAATACATCGGGGCCGGTGCGCGAATTGCCGCAATACGTAGTGGAAAATAATTTCTTCGCATCTATACTTCTTTCGGCTTGAAAGCGGTCCCTCTCCCAATCTGCATCATAAGCAAAAAGGAAGGATTAAGATGCTGACTCGCACACTCGGCGCGATCTCCGCAATTGCGCTCGCGGCTTGCGCCGCCTTTACATCCGGCCCTGCCAGCGCGGACGACAACGACGGCGGCTCGCACGGGCGGCCGGTCAAGGTGATGATCATTTCGATGTTCGGACCCGAGGGACAGGTATGGCTCGACCGGCTTGGCCCATGGCGCGACATTACGGTCGACGGCTTATCGCCGGATTATCCGACGGTTCACTGCAATAAGCAGGACGTGTGCGTCATGACCACTGGCATGGGGCATAGCAACGCTGCCGCGTCGATCATGGCGTTGACCTTCTCGCCGCGTTTCGATTTGCGGCATACGTACTTTATGGTGGCGGGGATTGCCGGGATCGATCCGCAGCAAGGCACGGTCGGATCCGCGGCGTGGGCGAAGTATCTGGTCGACTTCGGGATTCAGTGGGAGATCGATGGGCGGGAGATTCCGCCTGGCTGGAATACCGGGTACCTGGGCATCAATACCAAGAGTCCTACGGATAAGCCGCCGCTCGACTATCGGACGGAGGTGTTTCAGTTGAACACCCAGTTGGCCGATACGGCATTTGCCTTGTCGCGTAATGTTGTGCTGTCCGATAACGCTCAGGCGCAGGCTGCGCGGGCCAAGTATTCGTATGCGCCTGCGAATCGGCCGCCGACTGTCATTCAATGCGACACGCTGGCGGGCGATACCTGGTGGTCGGGGACGCTGCTTGGGCAGCGGGCGCGGGATTGGACCAGGATTCTGACGGACGGCAACGGCGTGTATTGCACCACGCAGCAGGAGGATAACGCGACGTATGAGGCGCTTAAGCGCGCGGCCTCGGTGAATAAGGTCGATTTGAATCGCGTTGCGGTGCTGCGGGCTGGGTCTGATTTCGATCGGCCTTACGATGGGCAGACTAGTGCGGATAATTTGCTTAACTATGCTGCGCAAGGGGGTTTTACGATTGCTATTGAGAACCTGTACAGGTCTGGGAATCCGCTTGTGCAGGATATTGCTGCTCATTGGGGAGAGTGGCGGGAGGGGGTGCCGAAGAGGTAGGTTTTTTTGCCTGCTCGGCGCTTTGTTGTCTGTGGTTCTGGTTTTTGTGCCTTTCCTTGATTTGTTAGTGGTCTATTAGCGTTCGCCCCTGTGCGGGGCAGGCACCTACTTTCTTTGCCGCCGCAAAGAAAGTAGGCAAAGAAAGCGGCTCACACCGCTAATGCTAAGCGGGCACCGTGGTTCGCAACCGGTAGTGGTGCATCTGGAATCCGTGCTCGTGCACCTTCATTTGTTAGTGACAAAGGACTCATCAGCTCCCACTCCGCACTGCGTGCGTCGCGGACGGGTCTGCATGGGAAACCAGGGGCTTCGGTTCAGGTCAGTGGGGCCGTCGGCTTCGCCTCGGCAAGTGCCCAAGTATCTTGGAGACGAGCTTCGCAACCGAGTGAAAGAGCGAACTCGCCGACCGACTGAGACGTCGGTGCAGCGTAGTCTCAGTGATAGTGGCGGTAGTGGCGGTAGTGGCGGTGGCGGTGTCGATGTAACGGCGAGTCGCAGTCCCGATCAAAACCCGAGTGCGAAAACGTAGCGGGTGGTTTTAAGAAGTACGCTTCGGCGCGCGCAGCGCCGCCGGAAGAATGACGCCCTTGTCACCAGAGCAAGCAGGGGCACGAACACCGATTCCAGATGCACCACTACCGCGTGCGAGCTACGGTGCCCACTTAGCATTAGCGGTGTGAGCCGCTTTCTTTGCCTACTTTCTTTGCGGCGGCAAAGAAAGTAGGTGCCTGCCCCGCACAGGGGCGAACGCTAATAGACCACAAGCAATACAAGGAAAGCCCAACACCCTAAAAGCACAGACAACAAAGCCAGCTCAACAAAAGACCAACGCCGTAGACACACGGCCCAAAACCCAACTCAAGAAAAACCCAACACCGCAGGCACAAAAAAACCCGCCGATCAGGCAAAAAACAAACCTTTACCGTTGCGGCGCCCGAAAAGGCATCCACACCCCCACATCCACATCCCAATCATCAAGTTCAGACGGTGTCATAACAAACTCCTCTGTAAAGAGTGCAAAAACAAACCGCGATGAAAATTTCTTTTGGAAACCGAATCATCGCGGCGCATTTGCCTTACTGCCCATTGGCCACGCGCGTGACCTCGCCGCTGCCACCTTCCTGCAATGCAATGCGCGCAGCCTGCGTCTGACCAATCAGACCTTTGTTCGGATACGACGTACGATTCAGCGCAGGCAGCGAACCGTCGCGATACGCCGCGACCAACTCGGCGTTAACTTCCGCACGCGTTTTGCCGACTGTAGTCGGCACAGGTTGCGTTTCGTATGTGCCCGCACGGCCAATGCTGCCACCGCTGCTTTGAGCGAACACCGGTGCGCTGGCAAGCAGCGAAAGAGTCAGACCTGCTAAGAGATTGCGTTTCATGATTCACTCCTGTCGATTCGTTTGCAGCACGAGCGGTGCTGCGACAGGGTGAAATGTAGACTTCGAGGTGATCCGGATAAATCTCGCTTTCGCGAAATGAATTGTCGCGAATCTAGAACAATCGCGACGACGCGCGCATTACCCGGTCACTGCGGGACAACCGCGGCATTAGAGCCGCGGTTGAAATTCACTTTTCCATTTTCCGTACTTCAACTCGCGTGAATCAGGCGACCCACTCCGTTATCACCGGCGTATCGAGTATCGGCGCAGATTCGCGTTCTTCGAAAGTCCGCTTCGTGCACATCGCGTCGAGACTGCCGCGTCCGCTCAGCAACGGGCAACGGTCGAACAGCTCGGCAATCCAGTCTACGAAAACACGGACTTTAGGCGACAGATGCCGACTGTGCGGATAGACTGCGGAAATCGGCATAGGCAAAGGCTTCAGCTCCGGCAACACTTCAACCAGCTGGCCCGAACGCAGATGCGGCAGCACCATGAAGAGCGCCGGCTGAATCAGGCCGAAGCCCTCCAGTCCGCAGGTTACGTAGGCATCGGCGTCGTTCACCGACACAATGCTCTTCATCTTCACTTCGACTTCTTTGCCATCAACCATGAAGGCCCAATCGATCGTGCGCCCCGTGCGGCTCGAAAAATAATTGACTGCTTTGTGATTATCGAGGTCTTCAAGCGAAGTCGGCATGCCCGCGCGCTTGATGTAGTCGGGGGCCGCGCATGTCACGCCCTCGAACAAACCGATACGGCGCGCCACCAGCGAGGAATCCTGTAGCGCGCCCACCCGCACCACGCAATCCACGCCTTCCTGCAGCAGATCGACGGGCCGGTCCGTCAAGCCGAGCTGCAGGTCGATGTCCGGGTAACGCGTGTGGAATTCACACAGCGAAGGGATCACCAGCAAACGCCCGATCGATCCCGGCATGTCGATGCGCAGCTTGCCATGCGGCTTCTTGTTGCCGCTCTGGAAGCTGGCCTCGGTCTCTTCGACGTCCGCGAGGATGCGCACACAGCGTTCGTAGTACGCCGCACCGTCGGGCGTCAGCGACAAACGCCGCGTGGTCCGGTGCATCAGCCGCGTGCCGAGGAACGCTTCGAGGTTCTGAATGATGGTGGTAACCGAGGCGCGCGGCAGGTCGAGCGTTTCCGCAGCACGGGTAAAGCTGTTGGTGTCGACGACGCGCGTGAACACTTGCATGGCCTGAAGCCGGTCCATTGCAAACCTCCAAAAGGGGCGGGCGCACTGAGCAGGAATCGAATCCGCAGAGCAATCGCATTCGATTGTTCAGGGGCGCCGAATTGTGTTGCCGGATTATAGGCATTTATTTACGAGTCTGCCGAACCCACAATTCGCAGCATTGAAGTTCTATGCGCATTGCGCGGCTCGACATGGATGCATTTAAACCGCCGTACTCCTTTGTGCCCGCCGGCAGCGGCCCGGCACAGGCCGACAGCACGGCACTCGACGTCACTGACGTGCAGATCGAAGGGCACGCACAGGACATTACGTTGCGTTTGTACCGGCAAGCCCAGAAAACCGCACTGCCGGTATTGCTTTATTTCCACGGCGGCGGCTTTACCAAGGGCTCGATCGACCAGGCCGACTACGCCGCACGTTATTTCGCAGAACACTTACCGGCTCTGGTCGTGTCGGTCGGTTATTCGCTGGCGCCGCAGTTTCCGTTTCCGGCGGCGCCTGAAGACGCGCATCGCGCGGCGCTGTGGGTGCAGACACGAGCCCGCGCGTTTGGCGGGAATAGCAAGAAGCTCGGCGTGGCGGGCCACGATGCGGGCGGACAGCTGGCCAACTGCCTCGCTTTCATCGCGCGCGATCGCGGCGACGTGCGCATTGCCGCGCAAGCGCTGTTCGGACCGATGCTCGATCCGAGCCTGACGCGCCTCGGCGACGAACAGCGGCTCGGCTCGGACATCACCGCGAAGGAGTGCGCCGCGTGTTATCGCGCGTATCTGCCGCAAGCGTCGCAACGCATGCATCCGTATGCCGCGCCGCTCGAATCGTCGCGCCTCGCGGGCCTGCCGGCCACGCTGATCGCGACGGCGCAAAACGACGTGCTGCATGTGGAAGCGGAAAAGTACGCGAGCAGCCTGATCGACGCGGGTGTGCTGACCCAGGTGGTCCGCTATCCCAGCATCTCGCACGCCGCGTTGGCCGACCATCCGCCCGCCTTGCAGGAAGCGGTGCGATTTTTTCAGTGGCGCTTCGATGCGCGCGCCCATCGCTGAGACACAAACAAGCAGAACTTTAATCAACGATACCGGGAGCTTCTCATGACTATCCTTCCTCTTTCCCGTCGCCGTGTGGCGATTGCTGTTCTAGCTGTCGTCGTGGTGGCCGGGCTGGGCACGTTCGGCGCGATCCGCGTCGACGCGAGCTCGCCTGCGGCGCCGACCATCGTGCCGGAAGTCGATGTTGCCACGGTGGTGCAAAAGACGATCACCGACTGGCAGAGCTATTCGGGCCGCCTCGAAGCGGTCGAAAAAGTGGACGTCCGTTCGCAGGTGCCGGGCACGATCGTGTCCGTCAACTTCAAGGACGGCGCGCTCGTGAAGAAGGGCGACACGCTGTTCGTGATCGATCCGCGTCCGTACGCGGCCGAAGTGGATCGCGCCGAAGCACAGGTCGCGGCAGCACAGGCGCGTACAGGCTATACGCAAAGCGATTGGGAGCGCGCGCAACGTCTGATCGCCGACAACGCGATCGCCAAGCGCGATTACGACGAGAAGCAGAACGCCGCACGCGAGGCGAGCGCCAACCTGAAGGCCGCGCAAGCCGCCGTCGAAACCGCGCGCATCAACCTCGGCTATACGAAGATCGTCGCGCCGGTCTCGGGCCGCGTCTCGCGGGCGGAAATCACGGTGGGCAACGTGGTGTCCGCGGGCGCAAGCTCGGCGCCGCTGACCACGCTGGTGTCGGTTTCACCGATCTACGCATCGTTCGACGCTGACGAACAAACCTACCTGCAATACCTGAACCGCGCGAAGGATGGCAGCAAGGTGCCGGTGCAGCTGGGTCTGGCGGACGAAAGCGGCTACTCGCGCGACGGCACGATCGAATCCGTCGACAACCGGCTGGACACGTCGTCCGGCACGATCCGGGTGCGCGCGCGTTTCGACAACCAGGACGGCGCATTGATCCCCGGTCTGTATGCGCGCGTGAAGGTCGGCGGCAGCGAGCCGCATCCGGCGCTGCTGATCGACGACGCCGCGGTGGGCACCGATCAGGACAAGAAATTCGTGCTGGTGGTTGACCAGAGCAACCACGTCGTCTACCGGGAAATCGCCGTGGGCGGCATGCAGGGCAACCTTCGCATCGTCAAGGGCGGTTTGCAGGCGACCGACCGGATCGTCGTGAACGGCATCCAGCGCGTGCGTCCGGGTGATGCAGTGCGCGCCCACATGGTGCCGATGACCACCGATCAGGACCCGAACAGCGCGCCGCTTGCGCAGACGCGGGCAAAAGCAGCGGACAAGAATTCGTGAGCCTCGTGTGCCGCGCTCGTCCAGTCCTCTTGACTGGCCGTAGCGGGCGCATGCTCCAACGTTAAGAGCTTCCCATGAACATATCCAAATTCTTCATCGATCGACCGATCTTTGCCGGCGTGCTATCGGTACTGATCCTGCTGGGGGGCGTCATTTCGCTCTTCAAGCTGCCGATTTCGGAGTATCCGGAAGTCGTGCCGCCTTCGGTCGTGGTGCACGCGCAATATCCGGGCGCCAATCCGAAAGTGATCGCGGAGGCCGTTGCGGCGCCGCTCGAAGAGCAGATCAACGGCGTCGAGAACATGCTGTACATGCAGTCGCAAGCCAATAGCGACGGCAATCTCACGCTGACGGTGACCTTCAAGCTCGGCACCAATCCGGACCTGGCGACGCAACTGGTGCAGAACCGCGTCAACCAGGCGCTGCCGCGCCTGCCGGAAGACGTGCAGCGGCTCGGCATCACGACCATCAAGAGTTCGCCCACGCTGACGATGGTGGTCCACCTGATCTCGCCGAACAATCGCTACGACATGACGTATCTGCGCAACTACGCGCTGCTCAACGTCAAGGATCGGTTGGCGCGGATTCAGGGCGTCGGCGAAGTGCAGCTGTGGGGTTCGGGCGACTATGCGATGCGCGTCTGGCTCGATCCGCAGAAAGTGGCGCAGCGCGGTTTGACGGCGACCGAAGTGGTCAACGCAATCCGTGAGCAGAACATTCAGGTGGCAGCCGGTGTGATCGGCGCATCGCCTTCGGTGCCGGGCACGCAACTGCAGTTGTCGGTAAATGCGCGTGGCCGTTTGAAGACTGAGGGCGAATTCGGCGACATCATCGTCAAAACCGCGCCGGATGGCGGCGTGACGTATCTGCGCGACATCGCGCGTATCGAACTGGCGGCGTCGGAATACGGCCTGCGTTCGCTGCTCGACAACAAGCCCGCGGTGGCGCTCGCCATCAACCAGGCGCCGGGTGCGAACTCGCTGGCGATTTCCGATCAGGTTCGTGCGGCGATGAAGGAACTGGCGGAAGACATGCCGGCGGGCGTCGAATACAAGATCGTCTATGACCCGACGCAGTTCGTGCGTTCGAGTATCGAGGCGGTGATTCACACGCTGCTCGAAGCGATCGCGCTGGTGGTGATCGTGGTGATCGTGTTCCTGCAGACGTGGCGTGCGTCGATCATTCCGTTGATTGCGGTGCCGGTGTCGATTGTCGGTACGTTCTCGTTGCTGCTTGCATTCGGCTTCTCGATCAACGCGTTGTCATTGTTCGGAATGGTGCTTGCCATCGGGATCGTGGTGGACGATGCGATCGTGGTGGTGGAAAACGTCGAACGGAACATCGAAAGCGGGCTCAGTGCGCGCGACGCGACTTATAAGGCCATGCAGGAAGTGAGCGGGCCGATTATCGCCATCGCGCTGACGCTGGTTGCCGTGTTCGTGCCGCTCGCTTTCATGACCGGCCTGACGGGCCAGTTCTACAAGCAGTTCGCGATGACCATCGCGATCTCGACGGTGATCTCGGCGTTCAACTCGCTCACCCTGTCGCCGGCGTTGTCCGCGATGCTGTTGCGCAGCCACGGCGCGAAGGAAGACGTCCTGACGCGTGTGATGAATCGCGTGCTGGGCCGCTTCTTCAAGGGCTTCAACAAGGTGTTTCATCGCGGTTCGACGGAGTATGGCCGTGGCGTGAAAGGCGTGCTGCGCCGTAAAGGTGCGATGCTCGCGGTCTACGCGATCCTGCTGGGCGCAACAGTGCTGATGTCGCGCATCGTGCCGGGCGGTTTCGTGCCGGCGCAGGACAAGGAATACCTGATCGCATTCGCGCAGTTGCCGAACGGCGCCTCGCTGGATCGCACGGAAAAGGTGATTCGCGATATGAGCGCGATTGCCCTGAAGCAGCCGGGCGTGGAAAGCGCGGTGGCGTTCCCGGGTTTGTCGGTGAACGGTTTCACCAATAGTTCGAGCGCGGGCATCGTGTTCGTCACGTTGAAGCCTTTCAAGGAGCGTGGCGGCAAGAAGCTCTCGGCCGGTGCGATTGCCGGTGCATTGAACCAGCAGTACGGCGCGATCAAGGATTCGTTCGTCGCGGTGTTCCCGCCGCCGCCCGTGCTCGGCCTGGGTACGCTGGGCGGCTTCAAGATGCAGTTGGAAGATCACGGCGCGGTGGGCTATGCGGAGTTGAACAAGGCTGCGGAAGCGTTCGTGAAGAAGGCGGCGCAGACGCCTGAACTTGGCCCGACCTTCTCGAGCTATCAGATCAACGTGCCGCAATTGAACGTCGACCTGGATCGCGTGAAGGCCAAGCAACTCGGCGTGCCGGTCACGGACGTGTTCAACACGATGCAGATCTATCTGGGCTCGCTGTATGTGAACGACTTCAACCGCTTCGGCCGTGTGTATCAGGTGCGGGTGCAGGCTGACGCGCCGTTCCGTCAACGTGCGGACGACATCCTGCAACTGAAGACGCGCAATGCCGCGGGCGACATGGTGCCGTTGTCGTCGCTGGTGACGGTGACGCCTACGTATGGCCCGGAAATGGTGGTGCGCTACAACGGCTATACCGCTGCGGACATCAACGGTGGACCGGCGCCGGGCTTCTCGTCGGGCCAGGCGCAGGCCGCGGCCGAACGCGTGGCGGCGCAAACCCTGCCGCATGGCGTGAAGCTCGAATGGACCGACCTGACGTATCAGCAGATCATCGCCGGCAATGCGGGTCTGTGGGTGTTCCCGATCAGCGTGCTGCTCGTGTTCCTCGTGCTGGCCGCGTTGTATGAAAGCCTGACGCTGCCGCTCGCGGTGATCCTGATCGTGCCGATGAGCGTGCTGTCCGCGCTGACCGGTGTGTGGCTCACGGGGGGCGACAACAACATCTTCACGCAGATCGGTTTGATGGTGCTGGTGGGGCTGTCGGCGAAGAACGCGATTCTGATCGTCGAGTTCGCTCGCGAACTCGAACATGACGGACGTACGCCGCTGGCGGCGGCGATCGAGGCGAGCCGCCTGCGTCTGCGCCCGATCCTGATGACGTCGATCGCTTTCATCATGGGTGTGGTGCCGCTGGTGATCTCGAGTGGAGCGGGTTCGGAGATGCGTCATGCGATGGGTATCGCGGTGTTCTTCGGCATGCTCGGCGTGACGCTGTTCGGTCTGATGCTGACCCCTGTGTTCTATGTGGTGCTGCGCACGTTGGCTGGCGGGACGATTCACGTCGCGCAGAAAGACGCGCCGCACCTTGGGGCGCCGGCGACGGAAGCCTGAGGAGAAAATAAAAATGAATCGTTTTGAATCTTTAAGCGGGTGGGGCAGAGCGGCTGCCAGCGGTTTGCTGGTGGCGTTGCTCGCGGCCTGCTCCGTTGAGCCCACGTATAAGCGGCCGGAGGTGGATACGCCGGCTGCGTTCAAGGAAGCGCCGGCTGCTTCGGCTACGTCAGCTGCATCTGCTGCATCTGCTGCGTCCGCTGTATCCGCCACGTCGCCGCAGGACGCGGGCACGTGGAAGCCGGCTCAACCTGCCGACGACGCGCATCGCGGCGAATGGTGGACGATTTTCGGCGACTCGCAGCTCAACGCGCTGGAACAACAGGCTGCTGCCGCGAATCAGGACCTGAAGGCGGCCGCGGCACGCGTGCAACAGGCGCGCGCGGTGACGCAGGCCGCGAAATCGGACTGGTTCCCGAAGCTCGACGCGGGCTTCGGCCCGACGCGAGAACGTGCGTCGGCGGCTTCGCAATTGCTGCCGGATAGCGCGGGCGGCACGACCGGCACGATCTGGCGCGCACAGGTGGGCGCGTCGTACGAGACGGATCTGTTCGGGCGAGTCGGCTCGAATGTGAACGCGACGCGGGCGGACGAGCAGCAAAGCGAAGCGCTGTTCCGCTCGGTCCAGTTGTCGTTGCAAGCTGACGTCGCGCAAAACTACTTCCAGTTGCGCGAGCTCGACACGGATCAGGATCTGTACCGCCGTACCGTGGCGTTGCGCGAGGACACGCTGAAGCTGGTCGAGCGCCGCTTCAAGGAAGGCGATATCGGCGAGCTGGATGTTTCGCGTGCCCGCAACGAACTGGCGAGTGCGCGTGCCGACGCCGTGGGCGTGGCGCGTCAGCGCGCGGCCTCCGAGCACAGTCTGGCGATTCTGCTCGGCAAGCCGCCGGCGGATTTCTCGTTCGCGGAGGCGCCGCTCGCACCGGTGACGGCGCGTGTGCCGCCAGGTTTGCCTTCGGCGCTGCTCGAACGTCGGCCGGACATTTCGGCGGCGGAGCGGGCGATGATGGCGGCGAATGCGCGAGTCGGTCTGGCGAAGTCGGCGTTTTTCCCGAAGCTCGATATCACGGGCGCGTTTGGGTATGAGTCGGCGACGCTCGGCGATCTGTTCAAGTGGTCGAGCCGCGCGTTCCTCCTTGGGCCGCTGGCCGGCACCGCGCTGACGATGCCTTTGTTCGACGGTGGACGCCGCAAGGCCAACCTCGCGCAAGCTCGTTCGAAGTATGACGAGGACGTGGCGCAATATCGTCAGCAGGTGCTGGTGGCGTTCCGTGAGGTCGAGGACAACCTGGCCGATCTGCGTTTGCTCGACGATCAGATACGCGAGCAGAACGATGCGGTCCAGGCCTCGCAGCGCGCGGCGCATCTGTCGCGCACGCAGTACACGGAAGGCGCGGTCAGCTATCTGGATGTGATCGACGGCGAGCGGCAGGTGCTGCTGTCGCAACTGCAGGCGAGTCACCTGTCCGGCACGCAGGCCGTGGCGACGGTCAATCTGATTCGCGCGCTGGGCGGTGGCTGGGGTGATGTGAAGCCCGCGGGCGACGAGGCGGTGGGGGCGGTTGCGCCGGCTTCGGGTCCGGCTGCCTCATCTGTCTCTGCTGCTGCCTCTGCGTCTGAGCCCGCGGCTCAGGTGGCGACGCGCTAGGGTTTGCTTTAGTGAGTTGTCTGGTGACGAACGCCGGGTTGCGCTGATGCGCAACCCGGCGTTTTTCTTTGGTGACGTGATGCGATGCGCACAGCTGTGGGCGGGCGGGGGCCATCCGCCAAATCGTTTTTCCCGCTTTCCTTCCCAAAATCCGTTCGTAGACCGCCAGTTTCCCGCCGTCTATGATGATTCGCACCTCATCTGGAGAGAGGCGATGACCTGTCCGATCTGCCGTTGTCCGCGCTGATCCGCTCGCGCGTTCTGTTGCTGCTGCGCGCCGGTTAAACCGCGCGTTGCGGATTTCCGTTGTCCGATCAAATCCGGCATGCCTGCCCGCATGCCGTGGGATCGGCTCGCCTCGAAACACACACACGCTCCCATTCCAACGAGTTCACCATGCGCATTTCTCTGACCACTGCAAGGCGCTTTTTCAAGGCGCGGACGCTGACGCTCTTCGGCGCATTCGGCGTCGCGCTCGCGTTGTCCGCTACGTCCGCATTTGCGGCAGACACGCCCACGCTGAAAATCGGCATCGCCACCAGCCCGCAAATCGAAGCGCTCAAAGTGGCGGCACGCGAAGCGAAGGAGCAAGGACTCGATGTGAAGATCATCGAGTTCACCGACTGGAATACACCGAATGCGGCGCTCGCCAACAAGGATATCGACGTCAACTATTTCCAGCACATTCCGTTTCTCGAGAACGCGAAGAAGCAGGGCGGCTATAACTTTGTTGCGATCGCCCCGGGCACGATCATGAAGATCGGTCTGTACTCGAAGAAGATCAAACGCTTCGACGAATTGAAAGACGGCGCCACTGTTGCCATCGCCAACGATCCGGTCAACGGCGGTCGTGGGTTGTTGCTGCTGCAACGCGCCGGTCTCATCAAGCTGACGCCGGGCATCGACTACCGCGCCACGACACTCGACATCATCGACAACCCGAAGCATTTGAAGATCGTTCAGCTCGAGGCATCGCAATTGGCCCGCTCGCTCGACGACGTCGATCTCGCGCAAGGCTATCCGAGCTTCATCAAGCTCGCGGGCACCACCGATCCGAATAGCGCCTTGTTGTTCGACGGCCTGGAAAACAAGAACTACGCAATCCAGTGGGTCGTGCGTCCGGAAAGCGCAAACGATCCGCGTATCCGCAAGTTCATCTCGATCTATCAGCATTCGCCCGCTGTGCGCGCCGCGCTCGACAAAGCCTTCGGCACGCTCTACGCCGTCGCCTGGTAAGTCGCGCCGCTCGCAACGTTGCAAATAGCAAGGAGCCGCACGATGGCGAAGAAGATCCTGTTGAACGCGTTCAATATGAATGCGGTCGGCCATATCAATCACGGTTTGTGGACGCATCCGCGCGACCGTTCCGCGCATTACACCGACCTCGACTATTGGACGAGCCTCGCGCAAACGCTCGAGCGCGGCAAGTTCGACGGGATCTTTCTCGCCGATATCGTCGGCGTGTACGACGTTTATCAAGGTGGACCGGAAACGCCGTTGCGTGAATCGGTGCAGATTCCGATCAACGATCCATCGCTGATCGTGCCCGCGATGGCGCACGTGACCAGGCATATCGGCTTCGGCGTCACGTCGAATCTGACTTACGAGCCGCCGTATCTGTTCGCGCGCCGCATGTCGACGCTGGATCACCTGACGAAGGGCCGGGTCGGCTGGAACATCGTCACCGGCTATCTGGACAGCGCGGCGCGCGGCATGGGTCTCGCGCAGCAGATCAGCCACGACGATCGCTACGATCGCGCGGACGATTACATGGACGTGGTCTACAAGCTGTGGGAACAAAGCTGGGAAGACGATGCGGTGGTGCGCGATCGCGCGGCGCGCATCTTCTCGCATCCTGACAAGGTGCATCGCGTCAAACACGACGGTCCGTACTATTCGATCGACGCCATTCATCTGAGCGAGCCGTCGCCGCAACGCACGCCGGTGCTGTATCAGGCGGGTTCGTCGAGCCGGGGCGTCGATTTCGCGGCGCGTCACGCGGAATGCGTGTTTGTCGGCGGCCAGAACAAGCAGCTCACGCGTTCCATTGTCGACGACATTCGCGCACGGGCGGTGAGCTTCGGCCGCGCGCCCGACGATATCAAGATCTTTGCCGGCATTACCGTTGTAGTCGGCGAAACAGAACGCGCCGCGCAGGAAAAATTCGAAGAATACCGGCGCTATGCGAGCGCTGAAGGCGGCATTGCGCATTTCTCGAGCTCGACCGGTATCGACTTCTCGCAATACGAACTGGATGAACCGATTTCGTATGTGAAGACCGAATCGATGCAATCGGCGGTCGAAGCGATTTCTAAGAGGAGCGTGAGCGGCGTATGGACCAAACGCAAGGTGCTCGAACAGATGACGCTCGGCGGTCGCGCGAAGCCCGTAGTCGGTTCGCCGCAGCAGATCGCGGACGAACTGGTGTCGTGGGTGGAAGAGGCCGGCGTCGACGGATTCAATCTGACCCGCACCGTCATGCCCGAGTCGTTCGAAGACTTCGTCGATCTGGTCGTGCCGGAATTGCAGAATCGCGGCGTCTACAAGGAGGACTACGACCCGGCGCCGACGCTGCGTGAAAAGCTATTCGGCGGCGGCCGCGCGCGATTGCCCGAGGTGCATGCCGGCGCGCAGCATCGGCTTAACGCACCCATTGCGCGGATCGGCGCGCGATCCACCGTGGACGCATGAGAGGAACGAGGCCATGGCTCATCTATTCGACGTGCCGCAGTTTATTGAAGACGCGCCGTCCCTCGCGTTGAATCGCGCGGCCGACACTGTGCAGGAAGCTGTCGTATTCGACGATGTGGGCAAGGTGTTCTCCAATACCCGCGGTGCGCAGGCCGTGGCGCTGGCAAACATCACGCTGAAAGTGGCGCGTGGTGAGGTTTTCGGCATCATCGGTCGTAGCGGCGCGGGCAAATCGACGCTGCTGCGGCTCGTCAATGGCCTGGAAAAACCGAGCTCCGGCGCCGTGCGCGTGAATGGCGTGAGTGTCGGCGAGCTCGACGAACGCGGGCTGGTCACGCTGCGGCGGCGAATCGGCATGGTGTTCCAGCATTTCAATTTGCTCTCCGCCAAAACGGTGCGCGAAAATATCGCGTTGCCGCTCAAGATCGCCGGTGTGCCTAAAGCCGCGATCGACAAAAAGGTCGACGCCTTGCTCGATCTGGTCGGCCTGTCGACCAAGCGCGATGCCTATCCGGCGAGTTTGTCCGGCGGCCAGAAACAGCGCGTCGGGATCGCGCGCGCCCTCGTGACCGACCCGGACATTCTGCTGTGCGACGAGGCGACGTCGGCACTCGATCCTGAAACGACGCAATCCATTCTCTCGTTACTGCGCGATATCAATCAGCGGCTCAACCTGACCATCGTGCTGATTACGCATGAAATGCAGGTGATTCGCGAAGTCTGCGATACGGTGGCCGTGATCGAGCGTGGTGAAGTCGTGGAGACGGGGCCGGTGTGGCGCGTATTCGGCGACCCGCAGCACGCCGCGACACGCGCGTTGCTGCGCACGCTGGTGCACGACCTGCCTGCGGATCTCGCCGCGCGTGTCAAACCGTTGCACGAGATCGCGCAAGCGGATGCGCGGATTCTGCTCGACGTGCGCTTCACCGGCGCCGATGCCCGCGAACCCGACCTTGGCGCGTTGACGTCTGCATTGAGCATCGACGGTGGCCGGGTGAGTTTCGTGCATGGCGGCATCGACCGGATTCAGGGGCATGCGCAAGGGCGTCTTGTGGTGTCGGCGGAAGTGCGCGCGAATCCGGACGGCACGGTGCAAAAGCAGATCGCGACGCTGCTCGAACGCGCGCGTCACTATGCCAATCATGTCGAGGTGCTCGGCTATGTCTGATCTCTGGCTCTCGGAACTCGCCGATGCCATTCGCGACACCCTCGTCATGGTCGGCGTATCGGCCGTCATCGCGGCGTTGGTCGGCATTCCGCTGGCATTGGTGCTGGTGACCACCACGCGCGGCGGCATCTTTGAAAAGCGTGCGGTGAACAGCACGCTCGGCGCACTCGTCAATGCGTTCCGCTCCACGCCTTTCATCATTCTGCTGGTCGCGCTGCTGCCGCTCACGCGTTTGCTGATCGGCACGACGATCGGCGTATGGGCCGCCATCGTGCCGCTCAGTATCGCGGCGATTCCTTTCCTTGCGCGCGTGGCCGAAGTGAGCTTGCGCGAAGTGGACCGCGGGTTGATCGAAGCCGCGCAGGCAATGGGCGCGCAGCGCCGGCATATCATCTGGCATGTGCTGCTGCCTGAAGCGCTGCCAGGCATTCTCGGCGGCTTCACGATCACCGTGGTGGCGATGATCGGTTCGTCTGCCATGGCGGGCGCGGTGGGCGCCGGCGGCCTCGGCGATCTGGCGATCCGCTACGGCTATCAGCGTTTCGATACGACCGTGATGGTCACGGTGATCGCGCTGCTGATCGCGATCGTGACGGCGGTGCAGTTCGTCGGCGACCGCTTCGTGCGACGCCTTTTGCAACGCACATGATCGTCTCCCTCAGACCGCAACTTGCATGACGAATACGCACATGTGGCCCCCACTTTCAGCGCCGACGGTACGCGATCTCGCCGGCTTGCTCGACGCGTTGCGCGCCAGCGCGGCCCAGCGTGATCGCGACGGCGGCCATGCTGCCGGGGAAAAACAATGGATCGCCGATGCCGGTCTGCTCGCGCTTGCGGTGCCGCATGAATTCGGCGGTTCCGGCGCGCGCTGGCCTGAAATCTACGAAACGATCCGGCGAATCGCGCGAGTCGACAGCGCGCTCGCGCATCTGCTCGGCTTCACCTGCCTGCAGGTGGTCAGCGTCAATGTGTGGGGCAATCCGGAACAACGCGCGCGCTATCTGGGCGGTACTGTGGAAGGGCGCTGGTGGTGGGGCAATGCGGTCAATCCGCTCGACACGCGACTCGTTGCAAGCGCAACCGGTGACGGCGGCTATCGTCTCGACGGCCAGAAAGGATTTTGTTCGGGCACGCGCGGCTCGCACATGATGACGGTGTCGGGGCACGATCCGTCCACCGGCAAAGCGGTGTTCGCCGTGGTGCCGACCACGCGCGAGGGCATTACCGTTCACGAAGACTGGAATCCGATCGGCCAGCGGCAGACCGATAGCGGCAGCGTCTCCTTCGCGCAAGTCAAGGTCGAGCCGCATGAGGTGCTGGAGCGGGCCGACACGCCCTACGCGAGTTTGCGCACGCTGATCTCGCAGCAGGTGCTGACCAATCTGTTCGTCGGCATCGCACAGGGCGCGCTCGAAGAAGCGCGTGCATACGTCACGCAGCACGGCAAACCGTGGATCTCCTCCGGCGTCGACAAAGCCACCGACGACCCGTATCTGATCCAGCGTTTCGGCGAGATGCGTCTGCAGGCGGTGAGCGCGGAGGCATTAGCCGCGCGTGCCGCCTACGCACTCGAAGACGCATGGCAACAAGGCCCGGCGCTGGACGCCCAAACCCGCGCGCACGTGGCGCTCGCCACCTCGGAGGCGAAAATCGTCGCGCACCGCGCCGCGCTCGACGTCAGCGAAAAACTGTTCGACGCCTGCGGCGCGCGCGCCACCCACGCGCCGCTCGCGCTCGACCGTTTCTGGCGCAACGCTCGCGTGCATACGCTGCACGATCCGCTCGACTATCGCGTTCGCGACGTCGGCCGTTATGCGCTGAGCGGGACATTGCCTGAGGTTTCTTTGTACACTTGAGGCGGTTCGCGGCGGCCGGCATGAGGCGTCGCGGTTTATCCCCTTCGAGAGACCATCGGCTTGCAGTTCAAATTACCGACCACCGCAACGGCGCCGTTCTGCCCATCCGAGGTGCAAGGCACGGTCGCCGTCACGCAAGGCGCGCCGTTCTGGAAAAAAATCCTGCAATTCGCGGGGCCCGGCCTGCTGATTTCGATCGGCTACATGGACCCCGGCAACTGGGCCACCGATATCGAAGCAGGCTCGCGCTACGGCTACAGCCTGTTGTTCGTCGTCATGCTGTCGAGTCTTGCGGCAATGGCGCTGCAATGTCTGAGCATGCGCCTGGGCATCGCCACCGGGCGGGACCTCGCGGAATTGTCGAGGCTGCGTTATTCGCCCGGTGTCGCGCGCTTTCAGTGGCTGCTCGCCGAACTGTCGATCGTGGCCTGCGACCTGGCCGAAGTGCTCGGCGGCGCGCTGGCTTTCCATCTGCTCTTCAAGTGCTCGCTGACCGCCGGCGTGTTGCTGACCGCGTTCGACACGCTGATCGTGCTGGGCCTGAAGGGCAAGAATTTCCGCGATCTCGAAGCGATCATGCTCGGCCTGATCGCGACTATCGGTGTCGGCTACATCATCGAGTTGGCGCTGGTGGGGCCGCATTGGCCGTCAGTCGCGCACGGACTGATTCCTTCGTGGCAGGCGCTCGGCAGCCGCGAGCCGATGTATCTGGCAATCGGCATTCTCGGTGCGACCGTGATGCCGCATAACCTCTATCTGCATTCGTCGATCGTGCAGACCCGCGCGGTCAAGCGCGATCCGGCCAGCATCCGGTCGGCGATCGGCATGTCGCGCATCGATACGATCGTCTCGCTGGTGATCGCGCTGCTGATCAACATGGCGATCCTGATTCTCGCGGCCGCCGCGTTCCATGCGACCGGCCACAATCAGGTCACCGAAATCGAAGACGCGTACAAGCTGCTGGCGCCGATCGTCGGCACCGGTTTCGCGGCGGTGCTGTTCGCGATCACGTTGCTGGCGTCGGGACAAAGTTCGACCTTCACCGGCACGGTGGCGGGACAGGTCATCATGGAAGGCTTCCTGAAGCTGAAAATTCCGTGCTGGCAGCGGCGCTTCATCACGCGGGCGCTTGCCCTGATTCCGGCGCTGATCGGTGTGCAGATGATGGGCAACGGCGCAGTCGGCAAGCTGCTGGTCGCAAGCCAGGTCGTGTTGAGCCTGCAACTGCCGTTCGCCCTGTATCCGCTGATCCGCATGACCAACGATCGTTCGCTGATGGGCGAATTTGCCAACAGGCTGCCGACGCGGCTCCTCGCGTGGTCGCTGTTTGTAGTGATCAGTGCGGCGAACCTGTGGCTGGTGGCGCAGACGGTGGGGTTGGTGGATTGACGCGGGGGTAGGCGGTGTTGAGCTGGCGGGTGTCCGATGCCGGCTGTCATGGCGAAGGTCAAATGAAAAAGTCCGCGCACCGCGCGGACTTTTTTCTGGGTGCTTCGGTTCGAATCAGGCTGGACCGGCCTTCATCGATTCCGCTCGACTCAGGCGGCTTGCGCAATCTGCGCTGCTTCGAGCGCTTCCTGACGAGCGGCGGCGGCCTTCTTGGTCTTGCCCGCGCGTGACGGCGGCTGGCAGGCGCCACACACCACGTTGTGTTGCAGGTCGTGCTTGTGCGCGACGAACTTGCCGGTGCAACGGCAGCATTTGGTCTGTTGCAGGATATCGGCGTCGAAGAAACGCACCAGCGTCCATGCACGCGTCAGATCCAGCACCGGTTCGGTGTCGCTATGCTGACAATGTTCCAGATACAGCCGATACCCTTTGGTCAGCGCATCCAGGTGCGAGCAACGCGCTTCGTTCTTGAGGAACAGGTACGTGTTGTAGAACAACGACGCGTGGATATTCGCCAGCCACGTCATGTACCAGTCCGCCGAGAACGGCAACATGCCCTTGGGCGGCGACACACCCTTGACCTCGCGGTACAGCCGGATCATGCGGTCGCGCGAAAGCGTCAACTCGCTTTCGAGCACCTGCATGCGCGCGCCGAGTTCGATCAGCGCGATGGCACGGAAAACTTCTTGTGCGTCTTCCGTCAGGCTACGCTTGAGCATCGCGGTCACCTCGATTAAGCAAATTGCTCTGCAGGCTGGCCTGCAAGCAGGATCGCCGCGTGAGTCGGTGCAACGGCTGCATGCTTCGTCGTCTGCGTCAACGCCGACAACATCGAGTGGTCGTTGAAGCGGAAGAAGCACAAAAGCTGATCGGAAGCGGCCAGCTTGACGATCTGCGCGAGCGACAGCCCGGCAAGCAAATCAGCCAGTTCCGACGACAGTCCCAGTCGGAACATACCGACCGGTTTGTCCTCACGCAACATACGTTGCGCGAGCATGATGTAAGACAAGTTGATCTCGCGGATTGAATCCAGCGTCTCGCTGCTACGGTCCATTTTTTGTGTTTCCGAAGCCCCGAATTACTATGTCGGCTTTTTTTGCCGTTATGTCTTTTGTGCCTCACCGGAAACGTTGTCCTCCGGCTACATGTCACCACTTGATACAGAGGGCGACTTTTTGATACATCGCGTTACATTTCGTAACAGCTTGGGACGAATTGTATGAAGGGCAAAACAAGAAATCAATCCCTTCTCAAAAAAATATCCCAAAAAGATACATCGAATTTCGGTAACTCTTTCACAGTCCTGTAATAGACGATGCTTAGCAGATTTTTGGTCGTCTGAGAATTTCGTCTGATCCATGAAAACCCTTGTGTGGTGGGCTCCTGCGTCTTTCATCTGAGTAATGGCGCATGTCCGGTCGAGAGCCGGAAAATCAGGACTGAATCAGAAAGGGAATAGAAAGCGAGTCCAATTGAAAGTAATAAATACCGTTCATTGGCACTGCTGTGGGGACAAATCAGGCGTGTAACAGGTTGGTGCGGCCCCAGTTACAAACGAGGTCGCATTTGTAACTTCTGGCAACCGTTTGCGCGGAGCCGTCCGGCTTCGAGGCCGAACGCCGGGCGAAGGCGACTGTCGAGTACGTTGCGGGCGTGGGCGACGAACAGCCACAGCCAGCTGTTCAAGCTGCCTGACACGCTGCCGCTGAAATAGGCGCCGATGTTACAACCGCAGGCCAGGCGGGCTCCGTAGCCGCGCATCGGGCCGCCGACTATCGCTGCGATCGGTGAGCGGGCCGGCACCTTCCACACCGGCGCGTAATGGCGCGGCAAGTATGGCGGCTGTCATTGCGCTGCGCGGAGGGTGATGCCGATGTTCATCACCGTGATGACGTCATGTGTAACAGGGGCCGCCGCCGATCGCTGCTACAGGAAGCGCGCCATCAGATCGGCGTCGTGAAACACCCCGCTGACGTTCAACGCGCCGGCCTCGCAGCCATATTTGCGAAAACCAAGCGACTCATAGAGTTTGCGTGCCGCCTCGTTCCGGCTACCCACCATCAACTGGATCTGCCGCAGGCCTTCTATCCGTGCCGCCCGCGCCAGCAACTCATTCAGCAAGGCGCGCCCGACTCCGCGGCCGGCGGCTTCCGGTGCGACATACATACCGATGACGGAGGCCTTGTGCCGTTCCTTGTCGCTCCGGCTACGCAGCAATCCGACCACGCCGATCAACGGCGCATTCGCCGATTCATAGGCACCGAGCAAAAAGTCGCCTTCGGCTGCGCGTGCGCCCTGCAACATCGCCTCGTGTTGCGCGGCGCCTTTGGCCACCGCTTCCTCGTAGCTTTGACCGAAGGACTCCGGATGCGCTTTCAGTCCACGGAGGCGAAGCTGAAAGTAGGCGTCGCGGTCGGCAGGACCGAGTTGGCGGATGAGTGGGGCGTTGTCGATCAAATGTGTATGTCCGTTCTGTTTGAATGGCGCCGCAAGCGGCAATAATCTCGTTTTCGATGTTGCTCGGGTATCTGCGGTTATGCGGTCCTGCTATGGTTTCGCGGCTTGAACCTCTTGGCCCTCGGCGCGTTGGCTCGCGGCAAACTCGCGCAATGCCGCCGAGGTTTGCTGATCGGCGGGAAAGAACGCTTCAATAGCAAGCTCCGACAGTGTGACGTCTACCGGCGTGCCGAATACGGTTGTCGTGCTGAAGAACGACAACACGCCGATTGGCGTGCGCAAGCGCAGCGGCACTGCGATCTGACTGCCTGCGGCGTCGTCCTGGTCGGCCGCTTCCGCGCCGGGCGGAGCGGGATAGGCGGCGAGTTCGTCGCGCAGTGCGCTCAACGTGTCGTCACCGCTCACGTCGACTTGTCGCTGGAGCCGGGACAGCGCGTGCGCGCGCCACGCATGCCAGTTGACGATCGACGCTGCGATGCCTTCCGGATGCAAGCTCAGTCTCATCGCATTGACCGGCGGTTTCAGAAGTTCCGGGCTTGCGCCTGCAAGCAGCGGTGCAAGCGCATTGTTCGCGGCAACGATGGTCCAGTGACGGTCGATCGCGAGTGCCGGATACGGCTCGTGGCCTTTGAGCACCAACTCGACTGCCTCGCGTGCGGCGGCCAGTTGCGGGTCCGTCAAAGGACGTTCGCGGAACAGCGGTGCATAGCCCGCCGCGATCAGCAGCGCATTGCGTGCGCGCAGAGGCACGTCGAGCCGCTCGGCGAGGTGCATGACCATTTCCCGGCTAGGCGCCGCGCGGCCCGATTCAACGAAGCTCAGATGCCGCGTTGAAATGTCGGCTTCAGCCGCGAGCAACAACTGGCTCATTCTTCGCCGCTGCCGCCATTCGCGCAGCAGATCGCCGACCGTGCGGCTTGCCGTTGGCCCGTTCGACGGGAGGGTATGCGCTGGAGAGAGTGTGTTCATGCTGCCGATGATAGCCAAAGCGTGTCAGCGATCCATTACCTGACAGGTAATGGAATACTCGAGAATACCCGTGAATACCAGGGAATATCCGGGAAAGCGTAGGAGCATTCACGAATACGCCGCTCATTCAGGGCGTTCAATCAAGGGGCAACACGGCAGTCGCGAATCAGGCGGGCGCCACGCCTTCCGGCACTGCGTTGAGTTTGACGCCGAGCGCGCGCAGCAGTTTGAACACTGTATCCATGCGCGGTTTGGAGCCGGGTGCGAGTGTTTTATAGAGGCTTTCACGCCCGAGCCCCGCGTCGGCCGCGACCTTCGCAATGCCGCGGGCTTTTGCGATGTCGGCAATTGCGGCGAGAAGGAGATCGGCGTCGCCTTCTTCAAGCGCTGCGTTGAGATACTCGGCGATCATCTCGTCGCTATCGAGGTAATGCGATGCGTCGAACCGTGCGGTTTTGACTTTGCTCATGACAGTTCCTTTCTGATGTCTGCCCACATTGATTTGGCATGCCTGATATCGGCTGGCTGCGTGGATTTGTCGCCACCGCAGAGCAGCAGGTACACCATGCTCCCTTCGCGCGCGAAGTAGACCCGATAGCCGGGACCACAATCGATGCGCATCTCGGACACACCGTCTTCCAGCAGCTTGACGTCACCGAAATGACCTCGCTCAGCACGCCGGACCCGCACCAGGATTTTCGCCCTCGCGCGCAAGTCTGCGAGGCCGGCAAGCCAGCGGTCGAATTCTTCGGTGCGGTTGACCGTGTACACAGGCGGTGAACCGATTTGTTGATGAGTGTATCCTTTTGGATACGATCGTGCAAGTGTAAAAACCATATTAGAAAAGCGGCTCGTGTCCGCACCCGTTCAGTTCGTCACATGCCGCGAGTCAACGCCGCGCGGCCCTCATTTCCGCCATGAGGTTAGCGGCTGATGCCGCCCCTGACGATTCGGCCAGATGGCCAATCCGACGGTAAAAAGGCGCGGTTCCGCGCGACGGCGCACCCGGATGCTTACCTCCCACGTAATCGACTCGCCGCGCTCCAACCGCCAATCTTCACTCCGAGCCCGCCGCATACAACGTGTCTGCCGAGCGTAGTGCTCAGTCATGCCAATCAAGGAGTCTGAGATGAATGCGCATACCGATCTGATCGACCGTTATTTCGACGCATGGAATGAAACGGATGCGTTGCGCCGCCGCGAACTGATCGCCGCGACGTGGGCTGCCGATGCCGACTATCGCGATCCGCTGCTTGCCGGCGCGGGCCATGACGGCATCGACGCGATGATCCGCGCGGTGCATGAACGCTTTCCGCATCACACGTTTCGCCGCACGACGGAGGTCGACGGCTTCGCGAACCGCCTGCGCTTTTCGTGGGCACTCACCACGCCGGCCGGCGAGGCGATCGTCAAGGGATCCGACTTCGGCGTGCTCGACACGCATGGCCGCCTGCAGGCGGTGACAGGTTTCCTCGACCAGGTGCCTGCCGCCACCTGAGCACCCGCAGTGTTTTCAAGGAGACGATCATGCACGAGTCCGCCGCCACGGCTCCCGGTACTGTCCTCACGATCGCGCGCCTGTCGGGCGCCGTCGACGCGCTCTGCAGCGCGATCGCCGGCTTCGCTCTGCTGGCCGGCGCACGCGCGTTCACCTTCACTGCGTTGCTGGCCTGGCGCGAGCCGGTGCTGGGTGGCGCGGGTCTCGTGCTGCTCGCGTTGGTCGGATGGCTGCGGTGGCAGTGTCGTGGGGATGCCGCTCGCCGCATCGTGCGGCACAGCGGCTTGACGATGAACCGCGGGCAACGGACCGTGCGTCGCGGGCTTGCTACAATCGGCCGCAACGCGCCACAGGGACAATCCGCCCGAACCCGGGCGGCTGGCCGTCAATCGAACCTCAAGGAGACACCGTGCTGAAGAATCTGGACCCGCTGCTGAATGCCGACGTGCTGCATGCGCTACGTTCGATGGGCCATGGCGACGAACTGGTGGTGTGCGACGCCAACTTCCCGGGCGCGTCCGTCGCGCAGGAGACGGTGTTGGGCAAGCTGCTGCGACTCGATGGCGTGAACGCACCGCGTGCCATTCGCGCGATTCTGTCGGTGATGCCGCTGGATACATTTATCGAACGCCCGGCATCGCGGATGGAAGTGGTGGGCGAGCCGAATACGATCCCGGCCGTTCAGCGCGAAGCGCAGATCGAGATCGATGCGGCGGAAGGGCGCGAGGTGCCGCTTGCTTCGGTCGAACGGTTCGCTTTCTATGAGCGGGCGCGCAAAGCCTATTGCGTGATCGCCACCGGCGAAGAGCGCGGTTATGGCTGCTTCGTATTTACCAAGGGTGTCTTGCTCGCGCCGGATGCGCCGCAGCAATAGCATCGCGCACCGGTAGCGTGGCGATGACGCGCGGCAATCCGATCGAAATCGCGACCTGTCCTCTTGCATAAGCACAACCGGCACGCCGTCCGTGCCGGGCCAGAGCGGGCGCTCGCTGAGCGCCCGGACACCTTCTCCGTCCCCTCGACACGACACGAATTGCGCGGTTCACACCGGCCTGTGCTTGGAAAAGGCGGGCAACGCACCTATGCTCAGGTGCAAAGTGGGGAACTGCGGCCGCCCGGCCGGGTCTGCTGCTTATTCATTTACAGGAGCCCCTCATGACGCGTCCCGTCGATTCCGGCGTCATCCTCATCGCGCGTATTGCGCTTGCCGTGCTGTTTTTGTGGGGCGGTGTGATGAAACTGCTGGGCTACGCGGGCTTCGTCGGCTATCTGCATGCGAAGGGGGTGCCGTTCGTCCAGATCGCCGCGCCGATTGCAACAGTGATCGAGGCACTCGGCGGTCTGCTGCTGATCGTCGGCTTCAAGATCCGCCCGCTCGCGCTCATTCTGGCCGTCTACACCGTGGCGGCCGCCGTGCTGGGCCACGATTTCTGGAACGTGACCGATCCCGCTTTGCAACGCGATATGGTGATCCACTTCTGGAAGAACATCGGTATTGCCGGTGGTTTCCTGCTGCTGTTCGTGACCGGAGCGGGCCGTATCAGTATCGACGGCGCGCGTGCGCCACGCGGCGGCCTGAATCTCTGATCACGCAATTGTGACGTAGTCTGTGCCGGCCGCTTTGGGTTGCGGCCGGCAGCAAGGGAGCAAGTGATGATTCAAAGTTTCGAGCAAATCATTGGTGGCAAGGTTACGCAGTTGTGCGCAAGTCTTGGCGAAGGGTCTACGCCGCATCGCGTCATCATCAGCTTTGCCGACTCGGCGAAAACATTGGTCGTCCTGGATGCATCCGGTCTTATCGGCACGATCAAGGCCGAAATCGAACAGCCGGAAAAGCTGATCGCGGACGCGATCGCCAAGGCGCAAAGCGAAGGGTTGATCGAACGCGCGATCGATACTGGCACAATTCAGGAAGCGTCGCTGTAATACGGCAACGCGGGGTGGGACGATCAGCGCGATTCACCCACGTGCCGGGAACCCGTCATGCGAGGTTTCGAGGCCGACGACGCGTGCGGCTCCGGATGGACCAGACAGCCCATGACGCCGCTGATCACCAGCAGACCGACTGAGATAGCCGTTGCGGCCTGCATCCCCACGACGATCTGCGTGGCGGCCGCGCCGCTCGCCAACGCGCCGAAGGCAGCGACGCCTACCGCGCCGCCTGCTTGCCGGGCGGTATTCAGCACGGCGGACGCAGTGGCCGCGCGCTTCGCTTCGACGGAGGCCAGCACGGCGGTCGTCATCGCCGGGACGGCGAGGCCCATCCCGGACGGAATCAGCAGGAACGGCAGCAGCAAGCCGATCAACGGCGTGGACGCATCCACGAAATGCAGCAGGCCATAACCGAGCCCCGCGGTGATTGCGCCGGCGATCATCGGCACACGTACGCCAAAGCGCCCGACCACCCAGCCGCTCGCCACGTTGGAGATCAGAAAGCCGCCCGTCAACGGCAGGAATGCGAGACCCGCCTGCAGCGGGGAATAGCCGCGTACGCGCTGCAGATACAGGCTCAGTACGAACACCATGCCGTAGTACGTCAGATTCACGCAGATGCCGAACAACACCGCCGCATTGAACGTGCGCTTGCGAAATAGCGAGAGCGGCAGCATCGGTGCCGCGACGCGCGATTCCACGACGATGAAGGCGGCGGTCGCGATCAGCGCGAGTATGAAACCCCCGGCGACCAGCGGATGGCTCAGCCCCAGCGGCCGCCATTCGATCACCGCGGCGACGAAGGCGGTGAGCGCGACGATCGCAAGGGTCTGACCGCTCAGATCGATGCCGCGCGGGGTCGCCTCAGCCGTGGGGGCGACTGTTGGCTCGGTCGTAGCCTTTGCTGAAACCTGTGTCGTAGTCCCTGTCGTAGTCCCTGTCGTAGCGCCGGCCGTGGGCCCGGTCGTAGCCCTTGTTGCAGCCTGTGTCGTAGTTCTCGTCGTAGCGCCAGCCCCAGTCATGGCGCCGGAAGTAGGCCCGGTCGTAGCCCTTGTCACAGCGCCAGCCTCACTCATGGCGCCAGCCTTAGCCCCGACCACTTGCTGCGCGTCTTTGCGCGCGGACTCAGGCCGCGGCAGCCAGACCAAAGTCGCCAGCAAACCGGCTGCGCAGATCGGCAGATTGACGAGAAAGATACTGCGCCAGCCGAACGCCGCGATCAGCACGCCGCCGAGCACCGGTCCGGCCGCGATCGCAATCGCACCCGCGGCGGTCCACAGCCCGACTGCGCGCGCCCGGAGCTTCGGATCGTGGCCGTATGACTGATTGAGCAGCGCCAGCGAATTCGGCAGCATGGCGGCGGCGCCGATGCCTTGCACCGCGCGCGCGGCGACCAGCATGGTGGCATCGAGCGCCAATCCGCAGGCGAGCGACGCGAACGCAAACAGCACGATGCCGGCCGCGTACATGCGTCGTGCGCCGAGCCGGTCACCGAGTGCGCCCGCCGACAGCATCAGCACGGCGAACACGAGCGTGTACGCGTCGACGACCCATTGCAGGCCCGCGACATTCGCGTGCAGGTTGGCGCCAATCTTCGGCAGGGCGATGTTGACGATGGTCACGTCGAGTTGCGTGACGACGAAGCCGACGCTGACGGTCGCAAGGACGCGGCCGAGGGCGGGCGAGACAGGGGGAGTGCAAGCGTTCATGAGGCACATCGTAGGCCGATGCGACGCACGACGTTTCGGTCCGGCGTGAAGTGTCGAAATTGCCGGAATTACCGGAATTGTCGAATTTACCGGAAAGGCGGGGCGTGAAGCCGATGGAAACAACAGCGCACCGCGCGGTGCGCTGTTGGAGGCAGATCGATTAACGCGCGTGCGGCGCGTCTTTGATGAACAGCGTAGTCAATGCGCCGACAATGCAGATCGCGCCGACATACAGCGGTGCGGCCATCGGGTTCGACTTCATCATCAGCGAAACGGCGATGGGCGTAAGGCCGCCGAACACCGCGTAAGCGACGTTATACGAGAACGAGATGCCCGAGAATCGCACGACCGGCGGGAACGCCTTGACCAGCACGAACGGAATCGCGCCGATCACACCGACGAACAGGCCGGCCACGGCGTACAGCGGCACCAGCGTCGACGGATCGACGGCGAGCTGCTGGAACATTACGTAGTACGTCACGGCCAGTGCGAGGCCGCCGATGAAGATCGTGCGTCCCGCGCCGATGCGGCCGGCGATCGAGCCCGCCATCACGCAGCCGATCGTCAGGCACAGCGTCGCCACGCAATTCGCCAGCAACGCGGTGGCCGGTGCGATATGAAACTGCTTCTGCAGCAGCGTCGGCGTCATCAGGATCACCACGACGATCGCGGCGGACAACATCCACGTGAGCAGCATCGACACGATCACGGCGCGGCCGTGATCGCGCAACACGGCCTTGAGCGGCACTTCTGCGGCGATCGCCTTGCGTTGCTTGAGCTCGGCGAACACAGGCGTCTCATGCAGCCAGCGGCGCAGATAAACCGAGAACATGCCGAATACGCCACCGACGAGAAACGGAATGCGCCATGCGTAGGCGGAGATTTCCGCCGGCGCGAAATTGCGGTTCACCGCCGATGCGATCAGCGAGCCGAGCAGGATGCCTGCCGTGAGGCCGGCCGTCAGCGTGCCGCACGCATAGCCCACGTGCCGTTGCGGCACGTGCTCGGAGACGAATACCCATGCGCCCGGCACTTCGCCGCCGACCGCCGCGCCTTGCATCACGCGGAACACCAGCAGCAGCACCGGCGCCATCACGCCGATGCTGGTGTAGGTGGGCAGCAGACCCATCATCAGCGTCGGCACCGACATCAGCAGCACACTCAGCGTGAACATGCGCTTGCGGCCGAACAGGTCGCCGAAGTGCGCCATGATGATGCCGCCGAGCGGCCGCGCCAGATAACCCGCGGCAAAGATGCCGAAGGTCTGCACCTGACGCAGCCAGTCCGGCATCGCGGCCGGGAAGAACAACTGGCCGATTGCCGGCGCGAAGAATACGAAGATGATGAAGTCGTAAAACTCCAGCGCCCCGCCGAGTGCGGCGAGGCCGAGCGTCTTGTAATCGCTTCGCCCAAGAGGGCGTGGGGTGACAGCCTGCGCTCCACCCAGATTTGTCGCTTGCATTGCTTGTGTCGTGTCTTGAATTGGGAACCACACGTAGCGCGTGGAAATACGGCGGTCGTCGGGCGAGAAGTGTGGCAAGCGCGGGTAGAGCACGGGACACCGGCGCGCCGGCCCGGGTAGGGCAGGCGCGATGACGACTGGGGCCAGGGCGGGGATTTTACAGGATGGAAGCCGGTCGCCTCGGGAAGTGCTTAATTAGATTGGGAAAAGTTCCCCGAAACGTGCCCTTTCGATGGCGGCCAGGATCGTGAGGGCGGTGCGTTGTCCGAGCCGTAGCGGTTGTGTGTAGGAATCCAGTGCACACGTGTCGGAAGGGGGCGATCGGCGCGCAAATTAGGAATGCTCCTATGGGATGGCTTGGGCGTCCCTCTGAGAATCGCGTCCGAGCTTATTCGTTACGAGTTATCCCATGCGCATTGCCATCCTTCAGCGTGACCCCGTCATGCGTCAGTCGATCGAAAAGGTCCTTATGAGCGCCAGCCATACGTGTATGGTCTACGACGACGGTCTGACCATGTCGAAAGCGCTCGCCCGTTCCACCGTGGACATGCTGGTGCTGGACTGGCAAGGCACTCGCCTGTCCGGCTCCGAAGTCCTGAGGTCGGTGCGCGCGGTCGGCGGCGACCGCCTGCCGGTCCTGTTCGCTTCGGCCGAGACGTCCGAGGATAGCGTCGTGCGCGCCTTTGCCAGCGGAGCAGACGACTATGTCGGGCTGCCGCTGCGTCCGGGCGAGTTCCGCGAGCGTGTCGCGGCATTGCTGCGTCGTGCTTATCCGGATCGCTTCAGCGCCGCGAGTTTCGATGTCGGCCCGTACCATTTCGACATGTCCCGTCGCCCGCAAAGCCTTATCCAGCAAGGGTTGTTCAATAGTTGTTCAAAATTCGTTCAAAACTCCCAGTGCCGATTCGCCGTGCGCGGTAGGATAGCGCCACAAAACACAGAAACTCCCGGGGGAGCACGTGGGCGCACAACTGATCAAGATGCAACGTAGTAGGGATGCCAGAAGACGATTCGAGAATATCAACCAGAAGCGCGACGCCTATCTGATCGTCCACTACTCGTGTGAATCGTTCTATGACATTAAGGACGGGCGAACACCGCGCATCACTTCGATTGCCATCCGGAATTTCGCTTCGGGTCAAACGCACTCGTTTTCGATTCACAAATGCGCCGAACAAAGCGGCGTAAGCGCGGCTGACATTCCGAACGACTACGATAAGTTAGAACGGATGATGCTGGATGAGTACTTTGTATTCGTGCGCTCTCAAGGTGGGTTCAACTTTATCCACTGGAACATGCGGGATAACAACTTCGGCTTCCAGGCTATAGAGCACAGGCTGAAGGTGCTGAAGGGCGACCCTTTTGTGATTGACGACGCCCGCAAGTTCGACATGGCTAAAGAGCTAATCGCGATCTATGGCCCCGGCTATGCGCCTCACGGGGAACACGGCCGCCTATTCAGCCTTATGGACCTGAACAAGATCACGGCGAAAGACGCCATGAACGGCAAAGAGGAAGCTCGCGCGTTCGATGACAATCAGTTCGTCGCCCTTCACCAATCGACACTGCGCAAAGTGGACGTGATGTCCAACATTTTGGAACGCGTGCTGGATGGGTCGCTAAAAACCGCGGCCACTTGGTGGGAGGCGCGTGGTCTGCATCCTGTTGCGATCGTTGAGCTTGCGAAAGAGCATTGGCTTTGGACGTTTTTCGCATTGCTTTTTGGTGCGATAGGCATTGTGTCCTCAATCAAAGGGTTACTGTAGCCATCTGTTTCGTGGTCTAACTGGAGGCGACAATGACAAGTATCGACGAGCAGCGGGCAGAAGAGCGGGCTGCAATTGACAACGAACGGCGTGCGTTTGAGCGGCGCCAACGAGCATTCATCAAGGTCCATCAACAGTTCGCACCACAAGGCAACGGGGCACCCACAGATGTGGACCTAGAAGAACTTGACGCCGCAGATGCAGACCATCGAGCAGCTGTCGCGGAGATGGATCGTATCTCCGAAGAAATACGCACCGGTAAGCGCCGATAGCCCCGCTAGAGGGTAGGTGGCTTGGTGATCGCGCGCTCAGGGGCAAACTCGGCCAACGGGCGTAATCGATAACCAAGAAGGAGATTAGATATGAATGTAAGCAAGATATTATTGTTGGTTATGTTGGCAACAGCTTCCGACATAGCGCAGGCAGAGGTCAAACTCATGTTGTTCGGGGGCACGAGCCATGATGTTTATTTGGGCTGTCTGAACTGCTCAGATGTGGCACCGGATTCAGTCCACAATGATATCGGCCAATACGGTTCAGACATTTCGCCGCAGAGCATCTTCAATGACATAGGCCAATACGGGTCAGACATTTCTTCTGAAAGCCCTTGCAATGACATAGCATCTGATCCGCCGGTGATCGTCGACCAAAATGGAGGATTCTACGGGTATCTGACGCTCAATGATACGCATCCCAAAGCAGTTACCGATCAGAACATCCTGGCTTGGTTAAAATATAAAGTCTGCAAGGTGCACCGCTGACCGCCCCGAAGGGCGGCTTTCGAGCGGGGCAGATGGCTGGCGGGTCGGAAGCTGCGGCACGACCACGGCCCATTGCGTGACGATCCATATGCGCCTGGATACCAACTCCCGTCACCTTGTGCTGATTCTCACCTTCAGAGGTTCAAGGCCACGCGAATTTGCATACAGGTCAGCAATCACGTCTGTCATATGCCCGAGTAGCGCTTTGGTGTCGACGCCGCCCTGTTCCATGTAAAGTCGTTTCGTCAGACTGCGCATTTCGTGGAAGGTCGGCGCGTCGTCGCCCGTGATGCCGGCAAGGTCGCGTGCTTCCTTGAACTTCGACGTGAAGGTCTTTATCTTGATCGCCGCTCCTTTGGGCGCGTTTACGTTTGGCCTGATGTGGTGGATCAGGTATTTGCTGACGATCCCTGTGGACCTGCAGCGCGCGATTACGTCGGAGAGCGACATCCCGAGCACGTCCATGCGCAGTTCAACCGGGATCGCGATGCGCACGCCTGTTTTGCCGCGCGTTAGCACTGCATGGCCGTCCTGTTGGAAGCTGCGCTCCCAGCGTGCTACCGTGGAACGGTCCTGCCCGGAAACGAGCGCCAGCAGCATCGCATTTTGCAGCCACAGCGCTACCTGCGGCGCCTTCTCGTAGATCGCCTGGAATTCCTCGAACGTCAGTCGTCGGCGCTTCACCGTAACCTTTGCCTTGTCGGTCGCGTCGGCGGGGTTCCTGTCCATCCAGCCAAGTGCCATGCCCCGGCGACACACGGCGCGCATGCGACTGCGGATGTGAACAGCCCATTGCATTTTGCCGCGAGCTTCGACCTTCTCCAGCATGTCGGCGACGTGTTTCGTCGTCAGGGCTGCGCACGGGACTTTCCCGATCTCGTCGCGAATCGCGGAATCCACATACTTCCTGTGGCGCACCGTCTCGGGCTTCGCCTTGCCAACGGGCATCTTGTCCAATAGATCGCCGATAGTCTCTCGCGGCGTGTCCAGCCGCTCACTCAGGCTTCTTGTCACCTTGCCGGCTACTGCCTTGGCGTTCGCCTCCTGCGCTTCAAAGATCGCGAGTGCGAGATCGATGCGCCCGAGGACATACGTCTTCCCGTCACGCGGGTCGCGCCAGGTGTAGTAGCCGGGGCGTGGTTCGTGCATGTTGGCCGGCCAGTTGGCGCGGCGCCGGATGCGTGGTCGTGCTGCCATAGTTATTGAGGAATTCGTTGCGCAAGGCGTGGGCGAACCGTGCCGTCCTGAAAGACGGCGTTCTGTTCGACGTAGTAAGAGCGGCCGACCTTCACCGGCGTGGGAAAGATTTTCCCTGCGTTGATCCAAAGGCGCGCGGTGCGGATCGCCGGCGGCGGATCGAACTCGCGTTTCAACCACTCATCCAACCTGACTTTCATTTGACCTCCCGGGATTTGTGCATGGTTTTGAGAATTTGTTGTGCTGTTGCGGGCAGCGGGCCGGCATGATTGCCGCTGATCGGATCAAGCGGCATTTGTCACCTCGGCGTGCCCAGGCAAGCTATCCACGGCCAGCGGCCGAACGTGCCCGGTTTTCAGGTTGACGAACGCGCCGCACCAGCTGAGCCGACCGTGTCGGAAAAACTCCCACAGGATCCCGAGCGCCGGCGTCACGATCGCCTGGTTGATGAAAAGCTCCTGCCGCTCGAGCGCTTCGGCGAGGCCGCAACTGGGCGCATCGTCTTCCGGAACCGTTGTGTCGATCAGCTCGGGCAGCACGTCGTATGGCCAGCGCAGTGGCGTGCTGCCTTCGCGCGCCGCGGTTGGCCTCGATCCGAAGATGACCTGCCCGTCGCTGGCGCGATTGCCTAGATCCATCACATACGCCGCGGTCTTCCCGATTGTTGTTGCAAGCTTTGCTCGAGCAGCTGCGCTGTCGACGCACAGAATCGCGATGCCCGCGCCCAGATGCACGAGTTCGCTGGTACTCGCATGGATCGGGCGAGCATGCCAGTCGAGACCAAAGAACGCGTTGAGTCGGTGAACCAGCACGATGCTCTTGTGCATGCCGATGTCGGCTGGACTGAACATCTGACGGCCGATGTTCGCTTCGCTGACCGTATCGCCGTCGAACGCGGTGACGTGCAAGCCCGGATGCCCGAGGGCGGTCAGCGCATGATTGAGTCGCGCGAGGCCTGTCAGCATTTGCGAGCCATTGCCACCGCAGCCGATCAGCGCGATGTTCACGCGCCGATCGAGAAAATGCGCGGGCGTGATGTGCGTCATGCCGGCTCCGGAACCTTGAATACGGCGGACACCGGCACTTTCAGCGGAATGACCATGCCGAGCACGCAGAGACGGAACGCGACGCTCGGCGTTCCGCCATCCCCGAGGCCGCCAAGCACCGCCGAGATCTTCACTTCGCCGGCATCGTCTTTATCGTCCTTTGGGCTGAAGTACGCGGGCGCGGCGCCATGGCTATGGAGGTCGATCGCGAGCGATTCGTGCGGCTCCAGCACCGGTCGGTCGAACTTGATCTCGTCGGGCGACGTGGACGAAACATGAAGCGGCTTATAGGTGAGTGCCTGCTTTTCCTTATCCCACACCATCCACGCGGCATGCTCGTTCGGCAGGGCGCTTTGTGCTTCCTCCGCGAACGCCTGCACGAACGGCAGCGCGACGCCGAGCCGACCAAACGCGAGTTCGATCTTCGGCGTGACCACGCCATATGGCGGGCGCGGGCCAGTCTCGCTGTGCTTCGCCAATTGCTGGATCACATGGAGCCACGGCCGGCGCACCTCGACGAACACGCCCTCGGCGGTCATCAGGAAGCGGTGGCCGACGTCGAGCAGCGGAGCGAACTGTGCGTGCTTCGGCACGGCGACCGTCGGGGCGCTATCGAACAGCGCGACGTCGAGCGGGAACGCCTCGTCGTCTTCTGCCGCGGCGATCGCACGCGGTTTGGCGCGCGCGATCTCGTCGGCGACGCCTTGCGAAAACCGGTCGAGTGCAGTTGCGATGTCGCGCAGGCCTGCCTGCGTTGCGTCTTGAAACAGGGTGAGTAGTTTTTCCATGGCGTCAGTCCAGAGTGGTGATGTTGTCGATCACGTCCGCGAGCGTTCGCTTCGTGTCGATCAGGCGGTCAAGGGGAAATTCGGCGCCGTCGAGCAGGTCGAGCCAAAGACGCTCAGCGCCGCCGCGTCTGTGGATAAGTCGTTCGTTATTGGGGTGGGTAAAGCGGCTGCGGAAAAATGCATCCTCGAACGGCTTGATGCTGGCCGTATTGACGGCGTCTGGAGTCGTGACATTGCCGACGCAGATCTCGCCGTTTTCCCAGACGTTGTAATAGGGCGCGGTGTACAGCTTCGTCGTCGGGCCCGGCCGCTCGTTGTCGCGCAGCGCGAAAATCGACCAGCTGTCACGGTTGACAATGAACACCAGCGGCGGATGTCTGGCGTCGCCGGCACGCTCGCCGATCTTGTCGGTCGACTTGAACCACACGCGGCGCGTGCAGGCGGGAATCCACCACGCCAGCATGTTCGGGGCGAAATAGACGACACGCTCGTGCACGAAACCGCGATAGCTGGTTTTGCGGGCGGCGATCTCGGCTATCTCAGCCAACTGGTCAAGTGTGATCGGCACGCCGGGTAGCAACGTCGGAAGGCCGTTGACGACCCGGGCTGAGTGCTGCGTCGCGTAGACATACTGGGTGCCTTCCGAGCGGTAGAACAGCAGCGCGCTGTCGAGCTGCAGCTCCACGTCGTTGTCCTGGGCGATCACGACGGACTTCATGCGAACACCCGCACAAGTGTTTTTGCCTGGTATTCTTCGCGGCCAAGTATGCCGAGAAGGTGCTCGACAGCCTTGGCCAGAAGCGCAGTTGCTTCCATCTGCTTAAGCCATGTCGCGATGTCGCCGCCGACGATGGCAAGCGGTGTCGCGGATGCTGCGCTGAGAAACTCGCCGTCGGCTATGTATTGCAGGAAATCATCGACCACGCGGCCGACAACGTCGTCTTCGGTCCACCGCACGACGAGGGCAAGGTCAATGGCATCGAGACCGGCACCGCCGGTTCCGACATCCGCGAACGGCCCGTAGAAACGCGCAATGTTCCAGACGGTGTCCATCGCCGCGACCACCTCGGCAGCGAATTCATCGCGACCTGCGGCGCGTTTGACCTGGGCACGCGAAAGAACACGCTTCGGCGATGCCGCCCACTCTGGCATGCCGCGGAAGAACTTGTCTCGCGTGAAGAAATCGAACGTCTCAATCAGTTCTTCGCGGGACTGACAGTCGTGCAGGCTCATCGCTTCCTCTATCGCGACAGACTCGTCGGACTCGCCGTACCAGTAGGTGTATTGGGCGATGCCGAGGGCGTAAGCGGGCGTGCAGATGGTCGGCAGCATGCTGCATGCGTCATAGAGCGCGGCAAGTAACGTCTGGCCCAGCCCTTCGCGCAACTGTTCCAGCACAGTGATCGCACCGCCAACGCAAACTTGAGGGCACGAGATTGGGCCATTCGTGGTCTGCACCATTGCCCACAACTGATCAGTCCGTTTGAGCGAGTCGGGGAAATACCCATCGAGCGCCTGTTCGAGCTGGAGATTCCAGTCGAACAGGTGCATACCGTGGGTAATGCGATTCCAGCGGCGGGTGAGCGCGGTCGTCGCGAGTGCGAGTTCCGAGCGGGGCCGGCGCGCGACATCTTCGGCCTCGATCACGCCGGACTCGAGAAGCGACCTGGCGAGCGGGTATGTAAGCGACTCGCCCGAACTGATCGTGTACACGCCCGGAATATCGGTGAGGGAAGGCAGGGCAATCGGCGAGAAACTCATGGCAGCACCGGCATACTGGAAACGGGCAGTTGCAGACGCACGCCGGCGACGCGCCGCGACGCGAGGGCATGCAGGCGGCGTGCGAGCTGGTCCTCAGCGGCCCGCGCCTCGATCCGGTGCTCACCGGATGGTGTCAGCGGGCCGCGCTCGAGCTCGGCGCGCAACTGCTCGAGCGTCATGGCGCCGCCCTTTGTGCCGACAGCGCGGCGGAACGTGTAGATGTTCTTGTTGCCGACGACTTCCGGCCCCTCGATCTCGGCGTTGACGATCTCCGGATAGGTATTGCCATAGAAGTCGCGCACCTGATGAAGCGAGAAGGTCGGCGACGGATCCGTGAGCTTGGCGCCGTTGTAGCGGAATTCGCGAGCGAGCGTTTCGGTTTTCATCGGTCGCTCCTTAAAGCAGGTCGACGCCGTCATCCCCGGCGGCGGACTGCGCGTTGCTGGAATCCTGCTCCGCAGTTACTGCAGGTATTTCGGAAGTGGCGGTCTCGGCGGCTGGTTCGATGCCGGGAATTTGCGTTTGGCGTGGGTCGGTCGGGGGCGTATCGCCAGCACCGTCACCGTTGTCGTTCTCTGTCGGCGCCGGCTGTTCTGCGGCACGCTTGCGGCCACCTTTGCCTCTCGACGTCGGCGCGGACTGTCCTTTCGTTCCTGCATCGACAGTACCGTTCGCGGTGCTCGCGGCGCGCGCCTGGTCGAGCACCGACAGTGTGCTGGGCTCGTAGATCGAAACCGCTTCAGCGAAATCGCGATCGAGTTCGTCAGGCGTCGCGAGGATGGACAGCGGGTAGAGCGGTTTTTCGCCCTTCGTGTCGTCATTGGCGCGTGGTGTGACGTTCACGCGCAACTGGTCACCTTCGGCGGTGATAAGTAGCGTGAGGGTCGTGCGTTTCGCGAGTGGGTACAGCGATGCAAACAGGGACATTGCGCTTCTCCGTTCAAGGTGGGGTTAGTGCTGCTTTGCGCGCCACTCGGCGAACGGGCGGCGCAAGAGGTTGTGAAAGCGCTCTGCCGCAGCTTTGTCGGTGGCCAGCGCCCGGCGGCTGTCGATCTGACAGACGGTGCGGATAACTTCCGCGGCTTCGTCGGCGGTCAGTTGCTCGACCTGTGCCTCGGACGACAGCCACTCGCGAAATTTGGGATCGCGCGGCAGCATGCCGGCGAGTTGCGATATGTTTGCCATGGTTGCTTGTCAGGCCGCGAGGCCGTCGTAATTGCGGTCGGCGAAGTCTGTGTCGCCTGGGAAACGGCCACTGCCGTCGCTGCGATACCCGCGGAAAATAGAGCCTTGGCGATGCGGAAGCCAGTAGCCTTCGCAGTCGCACCGCGGTAACCGGGCGAAATGGTCGGGGTGTTTGCGCAGGCAGCGGCGAGTCGCGCACTGGCGGCAGCGAACGTGGTATCGAGTCATAGTCAGTCGTCGAAATCGCCGCTGGCGCGACGCTTCACGTCGCCTCGTTCACGAAGGCGCCGCTGTTCGCGGAGTTCGCGTGCGCGCGCTGACGATTCGAGCGTCTGGCGAACCTCGGGTTTCTGAATCGCTGAGTCGAAGTTGCCGACCATATGCAGCAGTTGCCACTCGACACGTAGTAGATGGCGCGGCAGCGGACTCCTGTCCATTGCTCGCCTCAGATATGGTGAGCTGATAGGGGCCGCGCGGCTGATGCGATGTCGCTATCAGGATTGATGGCCGCCAGCGCGAAACTCGCGAGGGCCGCGATGATCCAGATCGCCCAGATCGGCAGGATTCTCTGATTGTTCGAGTGAAGACGTGCCATGGTTTAGCCCTGCACGCGAACGACATCAGTCACGGCAACACAGCCGGTGACGTGCATGGCTTGTTGAGCGGCGCTGACTGCGTCAGCGGCTTGGACCTGGATGTACGAACGGAGCGCACTCGGTTCTTCGCCCTTCATCAGGTAATAGCAGCGGTAACTTTTCATCACGCATCTCCATGGGAAACGTGACGAAGGATAGAACACTAAACCTCAGTCGGTCAAGAAAACTAAACTGTTTGGTGCGCTGGACGAAAAAAAACCCGCGAGATGCGGGTTCTGGATATGTACGGGACCTTTACGAAGGTCGCCAGGATGACTTTTTCACAATCGCCCCGACGTAATGCATCTTGCTGATGCTCTCTTTCGGAAGGGCGATCGTTGCATGTGCTTCGTTTGTCGAAAGCAGGTGTATGCGACCTGCCCGTGAATAGGCCAATTCCTTGATCATCACCCGGCCATCGGTTGCTTTCACAAGAACCTCATCGCCAGGTTCGACAACCCTGTTCGGCTCGATGATTACGTATTCGCCGTCTTTAATGCGCGGCCGCATCGAGTCCCCGGTGCACTTCAGCGCGTATGCATCTGGGTCTGACGACGGGAAGTCAACAAAACCGTCGCCTTGTCCGACTGGATATTCGATGTCGGCCCAGTATCCGTTGTCTCCTAGCTGCGCCATGCCTAGGACCGGGATGGCGCGACTAGGGGCAACCGGTAACGGATTCCATTCAATTTCATTGTGCTCTATCCCCGGAGTTCTCTTGTTTCCTTTGCCCATGACGATCCACACCGGGTTGTAGCCGAGCGCGTTTTGGATGCCGACAGCGTACTCGAGCTTGATGGACTTGATTTGACCGGATAGCCACTGGCTTACGGTGCCCTTTGAGACACCTGCGTGATGGCCGAGCGTGACGCTGTCTACGCCGGTTTCGTCGAGGATGGTTTGGATGCGTTCACTGAGCGTCATGGTTTAAGAATCTAAACCAAATGTGGTTTAGAAAGCTTGTCACGGTTTAGTTTAGCGTTCTATACTGCGGTCCATGAATGCGACCAAAGTTATCGAAGCGATGGGTGGCCGGCGCCGGGTTATGGACATAACCGGCCTAAGCAAAGGCCGCATTTCGCAGTGGACAAGCAGTAATCACATCCCGGATTCCTGGATGGTGGCGTTCCGTGCGCTCGATCCGGAAGCGGTTCGCAAAGCCGAGGGCGGAGAGGCTCCAACACCGCAGCCATGAACTTTCGAAACGCGCGCTCAGCATGTCGTTGCTGCGAGCCTTGGCTGATAACGAGTTTTGTCTTGCGGTGGAAACGTTGGCTACCTGGTGTGCGATTGATGACAGGTCTACGCATGAAGCGTCTCCGCACCAAAGAAACGGGCGGTAACCCGGCTTGCGGATATTGATAGCGACCCGGGCTCTTGCCTATCGATCGTTTGCCATAGGACCGACTTCCAGCCGGACGACGCCGGAGTCGCGTTGTCCGGCCGGTTCCCTCTTTCGGCGGCTAGTCCTGTACTGGATTTTTCAGGAGCCAGTCCGAGTACGTTTCGATGAACTTGATGCAGAAGTTTGCTGCGTCGTCGCCTCGGTTCTGAGGCCCGCCGTTGAATTGCATCAGGTTCGGTTGAGTTTCGAGAATTTTCAGCAGTAAACGACGTGCGGATGTGCGTGCGGCGGGCTTTTCCATTTGTTTTCCTTTTTTCGATCGTTGTTTGTTGATGCGCAACTATTTTCTCACAGCACCTTGAGTCTTCAAGTCGGTTCATTTTTTCGTCCCGTTGTTGAGGGCCAATCGTAGAAAAAAGAACCTCGCGTAAACAGCATGAAAAACAGTTATTCACAAGGGGTTAGCGTGACCTGCAGATACAGCGATACAACATGGATCGATGTCCTCTATACGTCAGTACTCAAAACGCCGGGCAAGGTTGAGGATGCCGCGCGCTTTCTCACCGACCGTCGCGGCATCCGCATTACTGGCGAATCGCTTCGTCTGAAATTGCGCGAAGTGGAGGGCGCCCGGATCTCGGGTGAAATGTTCGAGCTGCTCGTCGAATGGATGCTCGAGAAAAACCAGCCGCACGCGCTTGATGCCGTGCACGCGTTCAATGCCCGCTTCGGACTGGTGGCCGCGCTGAATGAGCGGCCTGATGCGGAGGAGGGTATCACCGCGCTCGTTACCGCTGCGCTCGGCGTGAGCGACAAGACCGGCCGCCTCGCGGAGGAGGTTCGGCGTGCAGCGTTCGATGGCGTAATCGATCCACACGAAGTTGCGGCGATCGAACGGATCGGGCGCGATGGCCAGCGCCAGATCGAGCAGACGATCACGACTGCACGCGCTGCCGCCGGCATCAATCGACAGTAAGTCGCGTTTCGCTCACCGGGGAGAATACATGGGTGCAAAAGACCCATTGGAAGCGCACGCGCCTATCGCATCGACTGAGTCCGAGCAGGCTGTGCTGGGCGCACTCATGCTCGATAACAGCGCGTACGATCGGATCGGCCAGCTGCTGGCGGAAGACGATTTCACGGTATCAGATCATCGCCTCATTTTCCGGGCAATCACGCAGCTGATCCTTGGGCAGAAGCAGGCTGACGCGATTACGGTGTTTGAGCGTCTGCAGGCGACGGGCGCACGGATCAAACAGCCGCTGCAGTACCTCAATGAGATCGTCCAGTCGACGCCGGGTGCGGCGAACGTCGCGCGATACGCGGAGATCGTCCGGAATCGGTCGATGCTGCGCGGCTGTCGTCGCGCGGCGATGCAGGTGATCGATATGTGTCACAACACCGCTGGACGCGAGGTATCGGAAATCGTCGATCACGCGCAGTCTGCGTTTCTGCGGCTCTCCGACACCGATCGTCGCAAGGACGACGAGTTCAAGCCACTCGTGCCGGCACTGACACGCGTGATCGAAAGGATCGACGAGCTTTTCCACAGGGAAAACAAGGGCGGCGTTACTGGTACGCCGACGGGCTTTGTCGATCTCGACAGTCGGCTCGACGGCATGCACGAAGGCGAGCTCATCATCGTGGGCGGTCGGCCCTCGATGGGCAAAACGTCGTTCGCCATGAACATCGGCGAATACGTGGCGATGCAGCTCGGGCTGCCCGTCGCGGTCGTATCGATGGAAATGCCCGCCGAGCAGCTCGCGATGCGCATGCTCGCGTCGACGGCCCGCGTCAATCAGCACCGCCTGCGCACTGGCACGCTCGAGGACGACGACTGGCCGCGCATCACGCACGGCGTGCAACTGATGGCAGACGCGCAGATCCACGTGCTAGAGGGGGCATCGCTCACGCCTTCGACGCTCAAGGGCAGGCTGCGCCGGTTGCACCGCGAGTGCGGGCGCCTGGGCGTTGTCGTCGTCGACTACCTGCAGCTGATGTCGGGCGATGGCGGCAATTCGGACATGCGCGCGGCCGAGGTGAGCGAGATATCGCGCTCGCTTAAGCAGATCGCAACGGAACTTCGCGTGCCTGTCGTCGCGCTGTCGCAGCTGAACCGCGGCCTTGAGCAACGCCCGAACAAACGGCCGGTCATGTCCGATCTGCGCGAGTCTGGCGCGATCGAGCAGGACGCCGACGTCATCCTCTTCATCTATCGTGACGAAGTCTACAACCCCGACAGCGCCGATCGCGGCACTGCGGAAATCATCATCGCGAAGCAGCGCAACGGGCCGATCGGCACCGTGCGACTCGCATTCCAGAACGCAATAACCCGGTTCGAAAACTTTGCCGACCCGGGCTCAGGATATTGATCTATGACCACCGTGTCCCCTTTCTTCACCTGGCGCCGTGCGATGACGGGCAGTGAACTGCCGTCGACCACGAAACTGGTGCTGTTTGTGATCGCCGAATACACCAATGCAATGGACGACACCTGCTGGCCGTCTGTCGAAACGATCGCCGAGAAGGCGAGCCTCTCGGAGCGTTGTGTCAGCAATCACCTCGACGTCGCGGAGCGCAACGGATGGCTCACGCGCTGGAAGTCGCGCAGGCCAACGCGTCGCTGGGCGCATGCGCACTATCGGCTGTCGATCCCGGCGGACGTCGCGCGCCGTCAGCGTGATGCCATTGATTTTGATCTCGCGGACGATGCCGAGATGTTGAGCAATCAGGAACCACGTTCAGCTAACCCTGGGGAGTTGGATGAACGTGGTTCCGAAGTTGCACAGGAAACAGGCAATCCGGAACCACGTTCAGGTAACCCTGCGGAACTGGATGAACGTTGTTCGGAAGTGCCCGGCGCGCAGCCCCTGCCGGCGGCCAGTCCGGAAAGTTACCGGAACCACGTTCCTACTAATAACCCAGTAAACAGAAATACAAGTAAACCCTCTCTATCTCAACCCTTAGCGGTTAACGAAGGTAAGGGCGTTCAGAGAGAAAAACAGGATGAAGGTGCGATGTCGCTCGCGAACTGGATGCTCGAGCGCATCCGGGCACGTCTGCATGACTTTGCATCGCCCGACATCGACGAGTGGGCGCGGGAAGTCGAGGCGATGCAGGCCATAGACGGTCGTGGCCTGCAGAACATCGCACGGCTGTTCGCGTGGGCGGATCGTGACAGGTTCTGGGCGAAGGTCATCACGTCACCTGCGCGTTTGCGAAAGAACTGGGAGGAGTTGCGCCGTCGGCGCAATGACGCGCTGACCTCGACGGCCGCTAATGCGACGTCGCAAACCGTGAGTGCGGCTGACGATCGCGTCTGTGCTCACGTTGGGAACGGTTGCCGCTGCACGCATGCCGCTACCACCATCATCGGCGCCGGTTCAACGCGGCGCGGCTATTGCCGACAGCACATCGGCCAGTACGAAGACTGAGGACCGGAGGAACCATGTACGAAATCGAATTGAGAGAGCAGGTCGGTGTCGCTATCAATCCGCGCTCGCAGACGGCCGACTCGGTCGGCGACGTCGCGTTGAAGATCGGCGCGCTCGCCAAAGTCGACGAACTCGGCGCATTGCTGCTGCGCATGAAGTACGGCGACGACAAACGCCGGTCGGGGCTGCATCGCGCAGTACTGCTGCTGGCGAAGCGCGAGCGTTCGAGTGTGCGGTTCAAACGCGGCAAGTACATTGCGTTCAAGCGCGAGATCCGCGAGGCTCCGCACACGACGCCGCAATCTCCGATGGCCGATGTGATCGAACGATTCTCCGCGGCTGTGCTCGAAGCGTGGCTCGATGACATGTGTGGCGCGTGCAGCGGGCGTGGCACGGTCGGTGGCAAGGAAGGTGTTGAGTCGGGCATCGCTGCATGCAGCACATGCAACGCGACCGGCAAGGTTGCAGTCGGTAGCCATGCCACACCATTCTGTTCGTGGCCGCATGGACTTGCGCGCGGTGAACAGGTGAAGCGGGGCCAGCGTTACGAAGCGCCGACGACTGGGTTGCCGGTTTGCGAAATGATGATGCGGACAGAGTTTGATGGATGCCCGGCGTGCGCCGGCATTGGCCGGATCGCAACGCGGGCAAAGTCGATGTCGCGTCAGGTCTGCCGTGTGTGTAGTGGCACCGGCAAACGCTGGCAGATTCCGGCGCAGCGCGCGCACGCGATGCAGGTGCCGCTGGGCCAGTATCAGGCTCACTGGCATGAGCGGTTCGAGGCGTCGCTGCGTATGCTGACTGCGCTTGATGAGTGGACAGATCTGCAACTGCGTCGTGAGCTGCGCGCAAAACCACTTGCGAATCCGAAATGATTCGCATAGACTCCGTTTTCAATGATGTTCGCTGGCACCGCGCGTTAGTCGTGCAGCCCTTTCGAGACACAACAACAATAAGTGGAGCTCGTTAGGTACGGCGGGTCCGCTCGCCTGAACAAAACGTAACGAATACCCAGAGCCCCGAGTGCGCAAGCCTCGGGGCTTTTTTACTGCGTTGTAGGCAATGTCTAGGCTCCTTTATTTCCAATGCGCCTTCGTAACAAGGCGCCACTGGATAGGACCGATCCCTGGGTTGTGAAGATGATGGCCCTGTGGAGGAAGCGGATTCCCCAACGTCGATACGGAGCTGCCGCCGCATGCTTCGCAACGGTAAATTCCGGAATAGGGAGTCTGCCCTCCCGGGCTATGAAGAGCGTCGAATTCTGGTCCCTGTTCCTGGACCAGATAATTTCCGTATTTGTAATAGGCCATGCTTGGTCTCCTTAATTGCGCTGTATTGCGTCATCGCTGTTCTGCAAGGCAGAAATGACGTGCCGTCACGGTGACGACAATTCATCGTAGGAACACCTTAAGTAGGTTGCAACGATGTCGGCTAAAAATAGCCATTGAGACTACATATTTATGCGAATTGAATAGACATTCGGTTCTTGGGCTCGTAACCCGGGCCCAAGCGTTCGCCCAGTTGGGAACCGGGGACCCTATAGCCGTTCGGGACACGGGGGCTCGCACCCGCGTTTTTTCTCTACTGGTGATTCTCCAAGGGGGGTCATATTCATGCCAACCCAGCAACAGATCGCCGACCACCTGGACCTCGACCAGTCGGCCGTTTCACGCCTCGTCGACAAGCTCGGTATCGACTACCGGCAGACGTCGATGGACGACATCCGTATCGAGTACATCCGGCACCTTCGCGGCATCGCCGCCGGCCGCGTGGGCGACGGCGGATACGACCTCGCTACCGAGCGTGCGATGACCGAGCGTGTCGAGCGCGAGATCAAGATCCTCACGCTCGCGGAGAAGAAGGGGCAGCTCGTCAACGCAGAGCAGCTTGAACGCGCCTATGGACAGATGGTCGGCGCGTTCCAGTCGGACCTGTTGTCGCTGCCGGACAAGATCGCGCAGGAGATGCGCACGCTCTATGGGGTCGACGTCGATGTCGAGCTGTTGAATGAACACATCAATGGATGTCTCGAGCAGCTGGCTGGATACGAGCCAGACAGTGCGCGCAGTGATCCGGCGCCTGGCGAAGCTGCTGACGCCGGCAGAGAAGATCGGGACGACGGACTGGGCGAGACGCTATCGCCGTTTGAGCGCGAAGGCGGCGGCGAGCCCGGGTAAATACAACCCGGACATCACGCCGTGGGTGCACGGCATGCATGCGGCGCTCGACGATCCGCGCGTGCAGAAGGTCGTATGCATGAAGTCGGCGCAGGTGGCATGGACCGATGGTGTTCTGCTGAACTACGTCGGACGGCGTATCGACATCGATCCGTGCCCGATGATCATCATGTTCGCGAAGGAAAAGTCGGCAAAGAAATTCAACCTCGAAAAATTCGAACCGATGGTCGAGGTGACGCCGCGCCTGTCCGCGAAACTGCCTGTGCATGCAGGCCGCGACAAGAACAACCTGTGGGACCACAAGACTTTTTCCCGAGGCTTTCTCAAGTTCATCACATCGAACGCGCCGGACGACGTGAAGTCGACGCCGGCGCCGGTGGTTGCAGTGGAAGAGCCGGACGACGCGAACCAGAACGTTCGTGAGCAGGGCGACTCGATCACGCTGCTCGAGGAGCGCAACAAGAGCTACTCCGACAGCCGCCGCAAGGTGATTTTCGGCGGCACGCCGACGATCGATGGTTTCTCGCGCATCGCTCAGGCCTATGAGTCGTCGGACCAGCGCCGGTATCTGGTGCCGTGTCCCGATTGCGGCGAAGAGCACGAACTGGCCTGGGACAACGTCACATGGTCCGAGAATGCCGAGGCGCCGCATGAGGTGTTCGGACTGGCGACGCCTCAGTCCGCGCGTTACGCGTGCCCTTTCTGCGGCAGTTTGTGGGATGACACGGCCCGGTTTCGCGCCGTGCGCCGCGGCCGATGGGTCGCGACCGCGGCGTTTCACGGCGTCGCAGGCTTCCGTCTGAACGAGCTTGTATCGCCGTTTCCCGGCTCGCGACTCGCGGAGCTTGTGAAGAAGCGGCTCGTCGCGGAGAAAGCGCTGCGCGCGGGCGACGACACGAAGATGCGCTCGTTCGTCAACAACACCGAGGGACGCCCGTACAAGTACGAGAGCGATATTCCCGAGATCGATCTGCTCGCCGAGCGTGCGCTTGAATATGCGGTCTTTACGGTACCGGTCGGCGCGCTGCTGCTCACGATCGGCATCGACGTGCAGCACGACCGGATTGCGATTGTGCTGCGCGCGTGGGGCCGGGGCGAAGAAAGCTGGCTGGTGCTGTGGGATGAAATCTACGGCAACGTGCTGGAGCAGGGCACCGACCCGATGGTCGGTGGCGTGTGGGGCGCGCTGACTGATCTGCTCACGCAGGGCTACCGACACGCGAACGGCTGGGTGCTGCGCGTGAGGGCGGCGTCGATCGACTCGTCGGACGGCTCGACGTCGGATGCCGTGTACCGCTATGTGCGCGTCGCGCAGAAACGCGGCATCAACATCATGGCGATCAAGGGTGCGAAGGATATCGGTGCGGAAATATTCAGCGTGCCGAAGGCGTCGGTCGACTCCGTACGCAACAACAGCAAGGCCGCGAAGTATGGTCTGCGCCCATATATGGTGGGCGTGAGCAAGGCCAAGGATCTGATCCTCGACAACCGGCTGAAACTGGACGGTGACGGCCCCGGACGCCTGCACTGGTACAGGGGCGTGCGTGCCGACTATCTGCAGCAGCTCACCGCGGAAGTGAAGGTGCCGGGTCGCATCGGCAGCAAGCGCATCTGGCAGAAGAAGGCTGGGGCACGTAACGAAGCGCTCGACTGTGAGGTGTATGCCCTGCACGCGGCGCGCAGCATCAAGACGCACCTCATGACCGAAGCGCACTGGATGCTCGAGCAGCATCGCCTGTCACAGGTCTCGCTCTTCGACGCGGTGCCCGTTGCGACCGGCCTGCCGGCGGTGGCGGATATCGAGGCGCCGGATCCGCCGCCGACGACGGCCACATCCGCACCCGGCAACACACCCGAAACCCCGCCTCCGAGCGGGGTTTCGCGCATTCAGGGCCGTCGAACGGGACGGTCAACGTATCTGAAACGCCGATAGGAGCAGTTATGGCTTACACAGCGGCGGATCTCGCCCGCATCCAGTCCGCGATTGCGAAGGGCGAACTCGAAGTCCAGTATGCCGACCGCAAGGTCCGTTACCGCTCGATTGCAGAGCTTCGCGAGGCGCAGACCGAGATTGTGCGGTCGCTCGATCGTGCGAACCAGCGATCGCGTGTGTTTCGCCTGCGTCATGGCGGCAAGGGATTGCGATGAAGGGCTCCTATCCATCACTTGCGCAGCGCGGATTCGTCATGCCGACACGCCTGAAGGCGGCGGCGTACGAAGCGGCCAGCTCGGCTGGCGCGCGCGGGCGATCGTGGCAGACGTCGAGTGCCGGGCCGAACGCCGCGGCGGTGCAGAACCTGCCGCTCATTCGCAGCCGGGCGCGCGATGCGATCCGCAACGACCCGTGGGCGAAGACAGCGATCGCGCGGCTGGTGTCGAACACGATCGGAACCGGCATCCAGCCGCATCCGCAGCATCCGGATCCGGCTATCCGGCGGCAACAGAAGCAACTGTGGGACGACTGGGTCGGTGAGGCCGACGCAGACGGCCTGCTCGATTTCTACGGACAGCAGACGCTCGCTGCGCGTGCGTTCTTTGGCGACGGCGAGGTGCTGGTGCGCCGGCGCATGCGTCATCCCGATGACGGGCTTCCGGTGCCGCTGCAACTTCAGGTGATCGAGGGCGATCTGCTGCCGGTCGAAAAAAATGAACTGCGGCCGAACGGTGGGGAAATCATCAACGGCGTCGAGTACGACGCAGATGATCGTCGCGTCGCCTATCACCTGCTGCGTCGTCACCCGGGCGAATACAACCGGATGTCGACCGGCGGTCTGGTGACGACGCCGGTTTCAGCCGACGATGTTGCGCACGTGTTCCAGCCGTTGCGCGCGGGGCAGGTCCGCGGCGTGCCCGAGCTGTCGACGGTGCTGCTGCGTTTGCACTCGCTCGACAACTTCGACGACGCCGTGCTGTTCCGGCAGGAAATCAGCAACCTGTTCGCCGGTTTCCTCGTCAAGCCGAACGCAGAACCGGGCCTGGGTGGCGATCCGGTGACGGGCGAGGGGCTGGCTTTCGACTCGGACGGTTTCTCGCCGGTCGTGTCCCTGGAACCGGGAACCGTGCAGGAACTGGCACCAGGCGAAGACATGCGGTTCGCAACGCCGCCCGGTGCCGGAGCCGATTACAGCCCGTTCATGCGCCAGCAGTTGATGGCAGCCGCCGCGTCCGTTGGCATGCCGTACGAAATTCTCACCGGCGACCTGCGTGAGATCGGTGACCGCGTGCTGCGGGTGCTGCTCAACGAATTCCGGCGCTCGATCGAGCAGCTGCAGTGGAACATTTTCATTCACCAGTATTGCCGCCGCGCGTGGGCGTGGTGGGTTGACGCGTGTTCACTGTCGGGCGCCATGCCGATGCCGGATTTTCATCGTACGCGCCGCGAATACCTGCGTGTGCGATGGGTGCCGCAGGGCTGGCCGTACATCCATCCGGTGCAGGACGTGAACGCGCAGAAGCTGGCGATCCGCTCCGGGCTGACGAGCCGCTCGGCCTCGATCCTCAAACAGGGCGAAGACCCGGAACAGGTCGACGGAGAAAACGCCGCCGATAACGCGCGGGCCGATGCGCTTGGTCTGCGTTACGACACCGATCCACGCTCGCGCGACATCGCGGGTGATATCGCTCATTCAAAAGCAGGAACCGTAGATGAAAAACCGTAAGTGGTGGGACATCAAGGCGATGACGAACGCGCAGGGCGTGGCCGTCGCCGAGATCCGGATCTATGACGAGATCGGATTCTGGGGCACCGATGCCAAGACGTTCATCGCGCAGCTCGACAATGCGGCGGCCGGCGCAACGGAGCTGATCGTCGCCGTGAATTCGCCGGGTGGCGACGTCTTCGACGCATTCGCGATCTACAACGCGCTGCGTCGCTACGCCGGCAAGGTCACCGCGCGCGTCGATGGCGTGGCAGCTTCCGCGGCCGGACTGGTGGTGATGGCGGGCGACCAGGTGGTGATGCCTGAAAACGCGATGCTGATGATTCACAACCCGTGGACGATCGCGCTTGGTTCGGCGGCGGATCTTCGCAGCACGGCCGACATGATGGACAAGGCGCGCGACGGGATTCTCGCGGCGTACCGGCGCAAGAGCGGTCAGACGGATGAGGATCTGACCGCGATGATGGATGCGGAGACGTGGCTCACGGCGCTCGAAGCGCAGTCGCTTGGCTTTTGCGACGTGATCGAGGAGCCGGTGCGGCTCGCGGCGTCGACGAATGCGGCGGGCCTGCTTGCCCGCTTCAGGAACCCGCCGGAGCCCGTGCAGGCGCTGGTCGAGGCAGAGGGTAATGCGCCGCCGCAGACTGACCCACCAGCGAATGACCCGCCGGTCAGTGAGCCACTGGTCAGTGATCCGCCGGCAGAAAACCCACCTGCGCCCGCGCCGCAGGATCCGGACCCGGTTGTCGTGCCGGAAGAGCCGGGCGTGCTGGCCGCGCACGTGTTCACCGCCTGCCGTGCAGCAAACCTGTCGGCGTGCGCGGAAGGCATCGTGACACTGACCGCGCTGAAGGATCGCGCAACGATCGATGCGGCGATCCGGAACGCGACCGATATTGCCGGTCTGTGCCTGGCGGCGAAGCTGCCGGAGTTGACCGCGCAGTTTGTGGGTGACGGTCTGAATCCCGATCAGGTGCGCGCGCGCCTCTTCGATCGCGTCACGCAGACCCAGCCGCGTGTGAATAACCGGCAACAGCCGGTCTCAAATGATGCCGGTCGATCCTCCGCGGGTCCGAAGGCGTCCTCGATCTACGCCGCCCGTCAGGGCGTCGCAAAGTCACTTTGATAACGGCGCTATTGAGGCGCAGAAAGGAGCAGACGTATGACCATCAAGACCCAGGGCACGCTGACCGGCGAGTTTCTTCTCTCCGAAGGCGAAGGCCAGATTTCGCGTGAGCGCATCGTTGTTGCGAAGGGCGATGCGCTACCGGCCGGACAACTGCTCGGCACGCTCGGCACCGGCGAATATGCGCCATACAACAACACCGCGGCAGACGGTTCCGAAATCGTCACGGCGATCCTGTATGCGCCGCTGTCCGCTTCCGACAACCCGCGCCCCACGGTCGGCATCGTTCGGCTCGCTGAGGTCGCAGAAGCCCGTCTCACCGGCCTCGATGTGGCCGCCCGCAGTGACCTCGCTGCCCACTACGTGATCGTGCGCTAACCGGCGCCATCGTTTCGACCATGTGGCCGTCGCTGCCTGCCAGTCCAGATCGCGACGGCTGCGTCACAGCTATTCAGGAGAGTCTTTATGGCGGACATCGCCCTTTTCAATGACGACGCGTTCTCGCTGTCGTCGCTCAGCGCTGCGATCAACGAGCAGCCATTTGTGCCGAGCCGGCTTGCGGCACTGGGCCTGTTCGAAGAGCAGGGCATCACGACGACGGTGGTCCAGATCGAGAAGGATGGCGACACGCTCGCGCTGGTTCCGGCCGGCATTCGCGGATCCTCGGCCAGCGTGGTCGTCGGGAGCAAGCGTCGGATGCTGCCGTTCAACACGGTGCACCTGCCGCAACGCGCAACCATCGGTGCCGACGAAATCCAGAACCTGCGCGCGTTCGGCTCGGAGACCGAACTCGAAGCGCTGACCACGGTAGTTACCCGCCGGCTCGGCAAGATGCGACGGCAGCTCGACGCGACGCACGAATTCCACCGGATCGGAGCGATCAAGGGGCAGATTCTGGATGCGGACGGCAAATCGGTCGTCGTGGATCTGCTGAAGGCATTTGATATCGAGCAGACCGTGATCGACTTCGAGCTCGACCAGGCCGGAACTGAGATCCGCACGAAGTGCCAGCTGGTGCTCGACGCGATCGAAGACGCGCTCGGCAATATTCCGTTCACCGGCGCACGCGTGCTGTGCGGCCGGAAGTTCTGGAACGCGCTGATCGTAATGAAGACGGTCAAGGAAACGTATCTCAACACAGCGATGGCCGCAGCGCTGCGCGGCGACACGCGTGACGCATTCGATATCGGCGGCTGCACCTTCGAGCGCTATCGCGGTCGCGTCGGTGACGTCGGTTATGTCGCTGACGATGAAGCGCATGCGGTGCCGGAGGGCGTGCCGGACCTGTTCATCACGCGCTTTGCGCCGGCGGACTACGTTGAAGCGGTGAACACGACCGGTCTGCCGTACTACGCGAAGCAGGAGTTGATGGACTTCGGCAAGGGTGTCGAGATCGAGGCGCAGTCGAATCCGATTCACCTGTGCACGCGTCCGAAGGCCGTCATCCGGCTGACGGTCTGAGGAGGCACGTATGGCGTTCCGTGATCTGGTCGCGGATCTCGACGACGCCGTGATCCGCGACCTCGCTGACGACGACATCACGGTCGACGGCGAGCCGGTTCGCGGCATGTTCGCTGCGCCCTGGCTCGGTCCGGATCTCGGGCGGCAGCGCACGCAGCTCGAGCATCCACAGGTGAGCGTGCGGGATGCCGATGCCGTTGCGATCCGCGAGGGCAGCATCGCGATGGTCGGCGTCGATGAATACGTTGTGTTCGAACTGCAGCCTGACGGCACGGGGTGGACTGTGCTGCTCTTAAGACCCCGTTGATGAGGCCACGCCGATGGATGCACTGAAGGTCGAGATCGACATCAAGGAAGTGACGGCAGCGCTTCACGGGTTGTCAGCTTCCGCCATGCAGGCTGCGTGGCGCCGCACGCTGCGCAAAACCGCAGCATGGATCAGGAGCCAGACGGGCAAGGAAGTGTCCAAAGGCACGCAGATCCCGCAGAAGGTGATCCGCAGCCGGCTGTACTTTTTCATGCGTTCGGCCGATACCGGCAAGGTCTGGCTGGGCCTGAATCCGGTCGAAGCGCACCGGCTCGGCTCGGTGCGCGAGACGAGCAAGGGCATGCGCGCGGGTCGGTTCACCTTCGATGGCGCATGGCGGCAGACGAAGGCGAAACCGGACGGGCCGATCTACCAGCGAACCGGCAAGGCGCGCACGCCGTTCGAGATCGTGACGGTGAACTGGTCGAAGACCGGCGACCCGGCATTCCGTCGGGCGGCCCAGATGTGTGAGGCGCGATTGATGGTCATCCTGAAGCAGGAAGTGAATTATGAAATCCAGAAGGTGATTGGAGGAGTCCGGCGTGCTCGATAACCTGAAAACGCTGCACGACGCGATGATCGACGGTCTGCGCACCGCGCTGCCCGATATCTCGCCCATCGACGCGTATCCGCGCATCGGCCGGAAGATTCCGACGCCGAGCATCGCCGTCGAGATGTCGGAAATGGAGCCGGGGCACGATCCCGGTACCGGTCAGACGTCGCTGATCGGGCGCTTTCAGGCGCGGGCTATCTTCGATCCGCTCGCACCACACGCGGATCTCGCGGTGCGCCAGCTGGCCGCGCGAATCGCGTGTGCCGTGCACGCGCAGACGTGGGATGTGCCGGTGACGCCGGCGAGGCTGGTGCAGATCGGTGACGATCCGTTCAAGCCGGAGCTCGACGCGTATCTCGTCTGGCTCGTCGAGTGGTCGCACGAGTTTGATCTTGGCGATGTCGCTGCGCCGTTCCCGCCTGCTGGTTCGGCTGTGCTGTGGGGCGTCGATCCGGATACGGGCAGTGCACCGGCAGCAGAGTACTGGGATCCGGCGCAGGACCCATCCTTGGGATAGCGACATGAGCGACTACGAGATTGGCGAGATCGATCGCCTGATCGCGAGCATCGTGCAGGCGGGCTTCATCGACAGTGTTCAGTACGACCCGCCGCGCTGCCGGGTGCGCAACGGAGAGTGGGTCAGCGCGCTGTTGCCGTGGAAGACGTTCGCTGCTGGTCGGGTCAGGACGTGGTGTCCGCCCTCCGTCGGCGAGCAGGCTGTCGTACTGGCGCCATCCGGCACGCTTGCTGGTGCATTCGTGCTGGCTGGCTTCTATAGCGATACGCACGGCGGTGCGAACGGCAACACTGCGAACCTGACGGCGACCGACTATCCGGACGGCGCGCGTGAGCACTACGACCACGACGCGCACGAATATGTCCTGTCGGTTCCCGCTGGTGGCCGGATCGTCTTCCGGATCGGCGCAACGCAGATGGAGCTGACTGCGGACGGCATCACGCAGGCCGCGCCGAAGCTGCTCGTCGACGCGCCGGATTCGACCTTCACCGGCAACAGCACGACACAGAAGCGGCTAACGTACCAGGGTGGCATGACGGGCAGCAACGCGGCAGGCGGTCCTGCATCCGAGATCGACGGCGACGCGAACTACACGGGCACCGTGACATCGAAAGGTATTTCGCTGCCGGGTCACAAGCATATGAGTAAGGGTGACGGGGACCTGACTGACTCGCCTGTCTGACGGCTTCAAGGCCATTTTGATCCTGTGTTTCAGGCCCATACACATGCCGTTCAACCCATGGCGGAAGGACTATTTCAAGTTCACTTGTGGCAAGGCACAGTCCGATCAGTGCCGGAGAGATTGACGTCTCCAGTGGCCCACCGCACAAGTCGTTACGCGTGGCGCGGCCTTTGGCATGGAGGCTGGCCGACGCATGTTGATGTCGGAGCCTGGAGCGAAAATCGTCTGAAAGGAGATGGAAATGACCTTGGAAAATAGCGTCGTATTTTCAATAGTTAAGCGTACCCCGCGAGGCGCGCTGGATATCGCCGGCAACCAATGTCTGTACTTCAAAGATACTGGCTCGGCGGAATACCTCAAATTGGTGAATAGTGAAAAAGAACTACCCCGTCTCTTTCTGAAGGCGGCGGATGTTCAATCTGTGGAGCGTGTAACGACGACGAACGCCGACGCCGACGACGGTTCGGCGATGTATTACCTGTTTCCTGCTTCGTGGTTGAAAGATCCTCAGGCTTTGTACGACAAGTTCAAGATCGACAAAACGTCGGGTGCCCTTCGTCCGAATAACTGGACGAGCATTGATGGTACGCACACGCTTGAACTGCCGTCTCCATCCGGCGGAATTTCGGACGCAAGCTCAAACGGGTGATGTCGATTGACATTGCCTTTGACTGACACTGGGTCGTTTTTAGCCTCGCATTCGTGCGGGGCTTTTTTATTTGGAGCATCGATATGCCGACGGAGATTGGGACCGACGATCGCACTGATGTACAGGGGCAGAAGCCAGTGACGTACCTCGACCGCACGTTCAGATCGCGCACGCTGGTATTTGCGGACGGCAGCACGCTTGCCGTTGAAAAGAGCACCGCGGTGGCTTCCAACGACGAACAGATCGCCGCGCTTGACCGCCATCCCGATTTCGAGCGCATGACGGACGGATCCTGACCATGGGCGCGAGTACGGCGCTGGTCGGCATGGACCGACAGACAGGCAAACCCATCACCGGCCTCGCGCATCTGAAGCAGAGCGTCGGCGACATTCTCTCGACGCGCAAGGGCACCCGGCGCGAGCGGCCGGAATACGGCTCCGACATTCCCCGCATGGTCGACCTGCCGCTTTCCCGCGGCTGGATTTCATCCGCGCAGGCGGAGGCGGCCCGTGCGATCGAACGTTGGGAGCCGCGTCTGAAGTTATCGCGCGTGAGTGTTGTGTCCGTGATCGACGGCAAGGTGACGTTCCGTATTCAGGGCGTCTACGAGGGCGATGACGTCGTTTTTGAGGTGGCAACGTGACAACCATTGATCTGACTGCGATCGATCCGCCGGATCTGGTCGAAACGCTCGACTTCGAGGACATCTATCAGGAGAAGCTCGAGCACTTCAAAGACATTTACACCGACTGGAGCGCGGCGCTCGAGTCCGATCCCGTGGTAAAACTGATCGAGCTTGCAACGTACCGCGAGGTGAGGTTCCGCGCGCGGGTGAACGACGCTGCGCGGGCAGTGATGCTGGCGTTTTCGACCGGCGCCGATCTCGAACATCTGGCTGCGCTGCTCGACATCGGGCGCGCAACCATCGATCCTGGCGACGCAGATGCAATTCCGCCTGTCGACCCGACGCTCGAGGGCGACGACCGGCTAAAACTGCGCACGCAGATGTCGATCGAGCGTTCAACTGTCGCCGGGCCCTTCGGCAGTTACATCGCGCTGGCGCTCAACGCTTCCGCCGACGTGCTGGACGTCAAGGTGGATCGTCCGGAGGCGGGCATCGTCCGGCTGACGCTCCTGTCAACGGTGGGCGATGGCGTGCCTGACCAGACGCTGATCGACACCGTGACGGCAGCTGTCACGCCCGAAGACGTCCGGCCGCTGAACGACGACGTGCTGGTGACGGCGTCGTCACGCGTTGATTTTGTCGTTGACGCGGACGTATACGTGGGCAGCGGCCCGGGTGGGGAAGCGGTTTTCGAGGCGCGTCGCGCGGCCCTCGACAAGGCGATCGCCAGCGCCCGCAAGCTGGGTACCGGCATGTCGCTATCCGCGATCTACGGTGCGCTGCATCCGCCCGATTCCGGCGTGATCGATGTCGATCTGCGATCGCCACCAGCCCACGTTGTGTGTACGCCGCGGCAGTTCGCCAACTGCACGTCGATCGTGCTCAACATGAAGGTGGACGATGCGTGACGCACTCTTGCCGGCCAACCAGACACCGCTTGAAACTGCGTTGGCGACTGTCATGGCGCCGCGTGTCGATCCCGAAATCCTGCGCACGCTATGGGACGCGGACCGATGCCCGCTCGCATGGTTGCCGTGGCTCGCGTGGGCGCTGGCGGTCGACGGCTGGGAGCTGGCCGAATCCGAGGACGCTAGGCGGGCACTGATCAAGGGCTCGCTCGCGCTGCACCGTAAGAAGGGCACGCCGTGGGCGGTGCGCGAGGTGATCCGCAGGCTCGGCTTCGGCGAGGTCGAGCTGGTCGAAGGGCGCCTCGCGCGACGCCGCGACGGGTCGATTACGCGCAATGGTGACTATGTACACGGACGCGCCAATGCGTGGGCCGAATACATCGTCAAGCTTCAGCAGCCTGTCACGCGTGACCAGGCGGACAAACTCAAGTCAGTGCTCGAGCGCTACGCACCTGCGCGTAGCCTGCTGGCGTCGCTCGACTACTCGGCTGTGCCGATCCGCCATAACGGTGCGGCAACGCGCAATGGACAATACAACAGAGGGAGTGCCAAATAATGGCGAATCTGGTGGAAACCAGCCAATGGGAAGAAGGGGTCTATCAGTTGGAAACGTCGGACCCCGTGGTAGGTGGTCCGGACGGGATCGATAACCGGCAGGCAAAGCAGCTTGCGAACCGCACGGCGTACCTCAAGGCCCAGCAGGAAGCCCACGCCGGTGCCGCCGATCCGCATCCGCAGTATCAGACGCCGGCGGAGACGCAGGTGCTCATCACGGCCGCGATCAATGCGCTTGTTGCCGCCGCACCCGGCGCGCTCGACACGCTCAAGGAGCTGGCTGACGCGCTCGGCGATGATCCGAATTTCGCGACGACGATGATGAACGCGCTCGCGCTGAAAGCACCGCTCGCCTCACCGGTTTTCACGGGCACACCCAAGGTTCCGACGCAAGCCGTCGGTGACAATAGTCTGGCTGCTGCGTCGACAGCCTTCGTTAATGCGCTTGTCGCGGCCGGCGTGCAATCTGCCGGCAAAATATACGGTGTCAATCGACCGAATCTGCTGCCCAATGGCTCCGGCGAATTTGGCGATTACGGATGGGACGCGACCAGTTTCGGCGCCACGCTCGACGGCAACGCGGGCGGGAGCCTCTTTCAGAACGCGGCAGCTATCAACGCTGCAACCGTTCAGGATGGTTCACCGTTCATTGCTGTCGGTCCAAACGTCAATCTGGCTGTCTCTGGCGATGTGAGCATGAGCACGGCCACATCCGGTCGGGGTTTTATCAAGGTCGCTTTCTACGATTCGACCAAAACCAGTCTGGGGTCGAATTTTGCATCGACGGCCGTGAACTTCGGCACCGGCTTTTCTTCCGTTCAGGGCACGGGCGTGACACCTGCCTCATGCGCTTACGTGAAGGTTTTCAAGATTGCCGATACGAACGTTGTCGCACCGATTGGCGGCGTCAGATTCCGGCGTATCAAGCTTGAACTTGGCACGACTTCGTCGCTTTACTCCGACGAGTCGAGCATTGCGTCGCTTGCCGCACTGTTCTCCTACACGATCGGCACTAACGGCTATTTCAAGCTGCCGAGCGGTCTGATTGTCCAGTGGGGCAGTGCTGGCTCCAACGCTTCCGGTATTGCGTCGCTCACATTACCGGTTGCCTTTCCTAACGCACTGCTGGTGGCGAATTGCAACTACCTGCTCAATGGCACCGGGCTCGGTAGCGTCGCACAAATGTCCAGTAACTCCACGAAGAGCACTTTGTACGGGAACGTATTCATCACAACAAACGGCGTGGCCGTCAGTAACGGCGTCGTCTGGTTCATTGCGATTGGGAACTAAAACATGGGTATCAAGCAGGCTGCATACGATCAGACCGGCGGAATCACTGCGTTCTACGATACTGAAGACAGTCCGGCCCCCGAAGGCATCACCGTGGCCAGTATCACTGATCAACAGTGGCACGACCTGCTCGACGGTCAGGCACAAGGCAAACGCATGGCTATCGACGCTACCGGCGCACCGGCGCTGCTCGATCCGTTGCCGCCCTCGCGGGCCGAGCTGGCCGCGGCGATGCGCGCCGCGCGTGACGTGGCGCTCGCCTCAACAGACTGGCTCGTCGCCCGGCACCAGGACGAAAAACTGATCGGCAACGGCACCACGCTGACGGCCGACCAGTTCGCCGCACTCCTCAAATACCGCCAGGCACTGCGTGATCTTGCCGACGCGACCGGCTGGCCAAACGTCGAACTGCCCGCGACTCCTGATTTCCTGACGTAGAAGCCCGATTCCCGCTTGCTGTCGTATCGCTCGCGTTTCATCACCCGAAGCCGCCGACCCAGGCGGCTTTTCTTTGGCTGATTCCTTGCCTGATTCCTGGAGATATTCATGGGTGCAACATCGTTTTTCCACGGCGTGACCGTGTCGCTCGTCGACACCGGGCCGCGCACCATCGCCGTGCCGAGTTCGTCGATCGTCGGCATGGTCAACACCTATACGCCCAGTGCGGATCTGGCCGCGCCGAATGTGCCGGTCCAGTTGACGAGCTACCGCGAGGCTGTAGCGGCGTTCGGCGAAACCAGCGCCATTGCGAAAGCGGCACGCGCGATCTATGCGCAGAGTAGCGCTGTGATTGTCGCAACGGGCGTGGCTGCTGGTGGTGAGGCTGCGGCGCTCACCTCGGCGATCATCGGCGGCGTCAGTGCCGGCGGTGCACGCACCGGCCTGCAATCACTGCTCGACGCGAAATCGAAATACAACGTGCAGCCGCGTCTGCTGCTGGCACCCGGGTTCTCTTCCACACAGGCGGTTGCTACGGCGATGGACTCGCTTGCTGGCAAGCTGCGTGCGATTGGCATCATCGACGGGCCGAACACCGACGACGAAGCGGCGATCGCCTACGTGCAGAACTTCGGCAGCAAGCGGCTCTATATGGTCGATCCGGGAGCCACGATGTGGGACACGACTGCCAACGCGGACGTCAATGTGCCGGCTTCGTCGTATGCGGCGGGTCTGTTCTGTCAGACCGACGCGAACATCGGTTTCTGGGCATCGCCGTCGAACAAGGAAATTACCGATATCACCGGCACGAAGCGGCCGATCGAGTTTCTCGACGGCGACGAGACCTGTCGCGCGAACCTGCTTAATAACGCCAACATCGCGACGATCATCCGCGACGGCGGGTATCGCCTGTGGGGCAACCGCACGCTGTCGGCCGATTCGAAATGGAAGTTCGTCACGCGTGTGCGCACGCTCGACATCGTGATGGATGCGGTGCTGGCCGGCCATAAATGGGCGGTCGACCGCGGCATCACTGCAACGTATGTGAAGGATGTCACCGAAGGGCTGCAGGCGTTCATGCGCGACCTGAAAAACAAGGGTGCGCTGATCAATTTCGAGGTATATGCCGATCCGGAGCTCAACACCGCGACGCAGCTCGAAGACGGCAAGGTGTACTGGAACATCCGCTTCACCGACGTGCCGCCTGCAGAAAACCCCAACTTCCGCTTCGAGGTCACCAACCAGTGGCTGACCGAAGTGCTCGATACCAATACGTAAGAGGTGATGCGTGACTCCGGAAACACTTTATAACTTCAACGTGTACAGCGACGGCAAGGGATTTGCCGGACGGGCCACGCAGTGCACGCTACCGAAACTGAAGATCAAGACCGACGACCATCGTGCCGGCGGGATGGATGCGCCGGTGAAGATCGATCTCGGCATGGAGGCGCTCGAAGCCGCGTTCCAGATGTCGACGATGGAGCGCGACGTGCTGAAGTTCTTCGGCCTCGCCGACGCGACGGCATTCAACGGTGTGTTTCGCGGTGCGTTCCGCGACATCAAGGGCGGGACCAAGGCTGTTGCCACGACGTTTCGCGGGATGCTCTCCGAGGTCGATGGCGGCGACTGGAAGCCGGGCGAGAAGGTCGACGCCAAATTCACCGTGTCGTTGACGTATTACAAGCTGGAGATCGACGGCGCGGTCGTGCACGAGATCGACGTGCTCGGCATGGTGCGCGTCATCGACGGCGTCGACCAGCTCTCCGAGATCCGCAAGGCGATCGGTATGTGACGACCTGTCGCGTGCGCGCGGCAAACGTGACTTTTTAACCTGAACGGCGGGCCGTACGGCCCGCCGTCTCTATTTGGAGGTGGAACAGATGGACAGCAATGTGGATGGCAACCTGGCGAGCAATGTGACTGGCACTGTGCCTGGCAGTGCGGCCGATCGGGTCGACAGCGTGACGGTCAGGCTGGATTACCCGGTGGCGTTCGACGGCGTCGTACGCGACGCGCTGACACTGCGGCGCCCGAAGGTGCGCGACATGCGGGCCGCGCAGAAAATCGCGCCGGGTGACGAAGAAGGGCAGGAACTGGCGATTTTTGCGGCGCTCGCGGGCGTGTCGCCGAACGACCTGGAGGGCATGGATCTCGGTGATTATCACCGCGTCCAGGATGCCTACTTTCGCCTCACATCCGCTGGCAAGAATCAGCCAGAAAACGCTTAAGGCGCTGGCAAAGCGGCTGCTTAAGGAGCACGGCGTGCAACCCGCCTCGATCGACGGGATGACGCTCGACGAGGTGATCTGGTGGCTGACGGACTAGCGGGGGACTGAATTGGCAAACGACATTGCACTCGGGATCGTGATCGGCGGCGCCGTGTCGGCGACGTTCGGCCGCGCGATCACCGAAACCAGTTCGCGGATCGTGGGTCTCCGCAAAACCGCGAATGAGACGCGGCTGTGGCAGCGCACGATTGGCGAGACGGTGAAGCTGCAGGACGAGTTTCGCCGCCTGCACGCGGCTGGCGACCGCGCGGCGGACGGTATCCGCCGCAAGATTGAATCGAACCTGCGCACGCTGCGCGAGAACGGCATCGAGGTCGACCGACTCGACCGGGCGTATTCGCGTCTGGGGCGAACGGTGCGCGGTCTCGAGCTGAAGGCAACGGGCCAGGAGCGGATCGCCGCCGGCCGGGAAGGCGCACGCGGCGCGGTTGGCGACGCCGTGAAATTCTCGGCCGCCGTCGCGGTGCCGGCGACGATCTCGGCCGATTATCAGGCCATCATCCGCGACATCGCGATCAAGGCCGGTATTGCACGCACCGCGCAGGAAGCGTCGATGGGTGAGCGCATCCGCCGTGACGCGAGCGCTAACGGTATCGGCCGCAACGAGCTCGCCGACGCGGTCAACCAGATGGTCGCGGGCGGCATGGATGTGAGCCGCGCGCTCGACTTCGCACCGCTGGCCGCGAAGTTCGCGATCGGCCAGGCGGCTACCACGGTCGAGACCGCGAAGATGATCCAGGCGCTGCAGCAGAACGCGAAGATCACCGACCCGAAGCAGATGGAAAAGGCGTTCGAGGCGATCGCGTTTCTCGGCAAGGAGGGATCGTTCGAATCGGCGGACATGGCCCGCTGGTTCCCGGTGCTGCTCGCGGAAATGCAGAAGCTCGGCATTACCGGGCAGGATTCGGTCACGCAGCTCGGCGCGATGCTGCAGGTGCAGATGAAGACGGCCGGCAACGCGGACGAAGCGGCCAACAACCTGAAAAACTGGTTTTCGAAAATCGGATCCAATGAAACCGCGAGCAACTACAAAAAGGCTGGCGTCGACTACGACGCAAAAATGCGTGAAGCGATCGGCAAGGGCTGGTCGACGCTCGAGGCTTCCTTCGTTCTCGCGCGCGCGTATATCGAGCGTACCGATCCCGCCAAGGCGAAGCAGCTCGCCGACGCCGCGAAGAGCATAAACGGCGAGTCCGATCCGGATAAGCGCCGCGCTCAGATCGCCGCGTTCGAAGACACGATGAAGACGGGTGACCTCTTCAACGACATGCAGGTGAAGGCGGCGCTCACCGCGTACCTGCAGAACGCAGACCTGTATCAGAAGCTGAAGAAGGATTCGAGCCAGGCGAGCGGCGAGATCGCGAAAGACCTGGCTGACCGGCGCGATGCCTCGAAGCAGGTCTGGAGCGAAGTCGGGCAGCAGTGGAACGATGCGATGCGCAGTATCGGCGACGCGTTGCGCCCCGTGACCGATGCGGTTGGCCACGCGGCGAAGACAGCGGGCAATGGGCTCACGAAGATCACCGACGCTGCGCCTAAAGCGACGATGGCGGTCGCGGGCGTCGCGGCCGGCCTGATCGCGTATCGCGGTGCAAAGTCACTTTTCCAGATCGGTCGCGGCGCGCTCGACATTGCGCGCGGGTCGATTCTCGTCGCGCGTGGGGGCGCAGGTGGTGCGAAGAGTGGCGGCGGTCCCGTGGGGCGCGCGATCGAGGCGCTCGGTGGCGCCGCGGCGGCGGCCGGTGTGCAGCGCGTTTTTGTCGTCAACATGCCGGGCGGCGGTGCAGGCGGCGGCCTGGGCGGCGCTGTGGGTGCTGTTGCCGATGAACTGGCTGCAGCGGGCAAGGGCGGTTCGGTGGGGGCCGCTGCTGGCAAAGCCGGGCGTTTTGCCCGCGTCTTTGGCGCCGCACGCGGCGTACTCGGTCGCGTGATGCCGTACGCCGGCAAGCTGGCTCTCGCGGGCACCGTGCTGAAACTCGGGCTGGCGGCAAACAATGCGTACGCCGTGGCGACGGGCACCGATACGCGGGCGGCGAAGGCGCAGGGTTTCGCTGGCATCGCTGGCAATCTCGCCGGGGGCCTGCTGGGCGCGAAGGTCGGTGCCATGATCGGTGCATTCGGCGGGCCGGTCGGCGCTGCGGTCGGCGGTCTCGCGGGTGGAGCGCTGGGGGCGTTCGCGGGTGAGAAGGCGCTCGGGGCGATCGCGAGACTGGCGTTTTCGCGCAACGACGCGCCGCAGCCGGCGGTGGCCGAAGCGCTCGCGAAAGCGAAGGCCCTCGAAAGGGCACCGGGTGCCGACCGGCCCGTGGCGAAGATCGACCAGCAGAACACCTTTGCGCCGGTCTTTCACGTCACGTTCCAGGGCGAGCCGGGCAGCGACGCGGCTGACCGCTTCCTCACGAAAGTGTCGCCGCAGTTGCAGCGCCTGATGAAAGACGAACTGGCGAAGAACAACCGCTCGGCGATGTTCGATAGCCCTCATCTGTAGGAGGCAAGGTGGATTTCACAAGACAGATCACGCAGGCCGCAACGCAGGCGAGCATCGCGACCGAGCGCGTGAGCAGCATGAGTCGCGTGTATGAACGCAACCGGGCGGCGAGTGCGAACACGGTGGCGGTGCTTCAGAAGCTCGCCACTGGCAACCTGACGAGCACTGCCGAGCTGCTCTCCGCAGCGGGTAGTGCCCTGTCGGTTGCGAGCAATCTGAGTCCGAAGGTCGGCACCGCGGTGCGCAGTTTCAACGCCGTGCAGTCGTCGGTCAACAGCATCCTCAAAATCGCCACGGCGTCCAGTCATCCGCTCGTGAAGTCGGCGGCCGACGCGGTGAACACGGCGCTCAAGGACGTGCGCACGAAGTTCAACGCGTGGGCGGGTATCAAGGAGACGACGTCGCCCGCATCGCTTGCGACGTCGACGGGCGCCGGGGCGCTGTTGTCGGGTCTGCTCGGCGGTGCATCGGGCGCTACGCCTCACCTGATGACGCTCACGTCCGACGCCGGCGACACGTTCCACTTCAACCTCTCGACCGCAGCCTTCGACAAACTGCGGCGCACCACGAAATACAAGGTCGCCTCGCAGGAGCGTCTGAACCGGCAGGAGGCGCTGCAGGCGGTCAGCCAGGGCGGCGAGACCATCACGCTCTCCGGCGTTGTGTTTGCCGCCTCCGGTCCCGGAGCCAAGCAGATCGATGCACTGCGCGCGATCGGCGACAAGATGGTGCCGGTGCAGCTCACGACCGGCTACGGCGAGGTGCTCGGCCGCTGGTATCTGCAGGGCGTCGACGAAGAGCAGGAGGCACTGATGTCGGACGGCGCCCCGCGCAAACAGACCTTCAGCCTGGAGTTCGGCCGCTATGGCGAAGACTATAAGAACCTCTGACGGCGACGTGCTCGACGAGATCTGTTATGCGTTCTACGGGTCGCTCGCGGGTGTGGTCGAGGCGGTGTACGAAGCCAATGCGGGGCTTGCCGCACGCACGCAGCCGTTTGCTGCGGGAATCATCATCACGCTGCCCGATCTCGACGTGCAGCGTGATGAGTCGGTTCAGCTCTGGACATAGGAGAGTCGATGCAGGCAATTTTCCAGATCGTCGCGAACGGCGATGACATCACGCGCGTGATTCAGGATCGCGTGCTGCGCATCCGGACGGTGGACAAGCCGGGCCTCGAGTCCGACGAGTGCGAGATCGAGCTCGACGATCGCGACGGCAGGATCCAGTTTCCGCCCAAGGGCGCCACGCTGAAGATATCGCTCGGCTGGAGCGGCAAGGGCCTGTCGTTCCTGGGGGAGTACGCGGTCGACGAGATCTCGCTGAAGGGGCCGCCCGCCTCCGTGGTGATCCGCGGCAAGCCCGCGAACATGCGTGCCACCGCTAAGACGCACCGGTACGGTAGCTGGGAGAGCGCGAAGCTCGCGGACATCGTCGGTGACGTGGCCCGCCGCAACAAATGGACGGCCGCATGCAGTGTCGACGCCAAGGTGCCGCGTGCCGACCAGTTCGGCGAGAGCGACCTGCATTTCATCACGCGGCTCGCGCGGCAGCATGGTGCAACGGCGACGGTGAAGGCGGGCAAGCTGATCGTGATGGGCCGTGGTGCCGGCAGGAGCGCGAGCGGCAAACCGCTGCCGGCCATCACGCTGACGCCCGATCTGCTGCTTGATTACGAGATCACGTTTCCTGATCGCGCGAGTTTCGTCGCCGTGCGCACGAAAGTGCACGACGCAAAGACCGGAACGAAGATCGACCTCACGATCCCGAATCCCGATGCGCCCCCCGGTGCATCCGCGGTGCACACCGAGCGGCATGCATTCGCGAGCCCCGAGGCGGCGAAAGCGGCTGCACAGGCCCGCTTGCAGAAGCTAAATCACCACACCGCGAAAAGCACGATGACGATGACTGGCCGGGCCGATTTCGCGGCAGAGAAGACAGTCACGCTGAAGGGCTTCAAGAAGGAGGCGGACGGGGATTTCCTGATCGAGTCTGTGACGAACACCTACGCGGGCCGTAGCTGGGAAACGCAAGTCGAGCTGAACGCCGGCAACAAGGGCAAGGCGAAGGTTGGGCACGAGAAAAAGAAGGGCAGGAAGATCCACCTCGTGGTGCCGGCGCCGCCGCACTGACGCAATTGATACAGGACGACGAACCGCCCGCGCTCGCGCGAGGCGGTTTTTTTATTGAACGGACGGCCCGATGGGTGAACAGCACAACAACGATCTGGCAGTGCAGATCGCGCGTTTTGGCGAGCAACTGCGCAGCGTCGCGGCAAGCCTTGAAGACATCAAGACATCAGTGCAGCCGGTCGCCGCGCTCGATCGTGCGATTGCGGAGATGGCGATTCACAACCAGAACGCACGCAAGGATATCGAGCTGCTGTGGGCGCGTGTCACGGAGGGAAAGAAGGAACGCAACGCGCTGGTGCAGCAGATCGGCGACGTCGACGACCGGGTGGCGGCAATGAAGAACACGGCGAAGGGCGCGATGTGGGTGCTCGGGATTGTGCTCGGCATCGTGCAGACCTTCCTGGTGGCTTCGATCGTGTGGGTGTTCACCCATATCAACGAAGGCGACATCCTCAACCGGTTGCAGCAGCAGCGCCTCGAGGTGCTGGAGCAGGCCGTGACCAAGGTAACAAGATAAGGAACTGATCAATGAAACTTGACGAAAAAATCGACGCGCTGATCGGCCGCGAGGGCGGGTACTCAAACAACGCGCTTGATGCTGGCGGCGAAACGATGTGGGGCATCACGGTCGCGGTCGCACGTGCATTCGGCTATGCCGGCGCGATGCGCGACATGCCGCGCCCGACGGCCGTGCAGATTTACCGCAGCCGCTATTGGCTGCAGCCGAAGTTCGATCTGGTCGATGCGCTTTCACCTGCGCTTGCCGACAAGCTGTTCGACATTGGCGTGAACGCGGGGCAGGCGACAGGAGTGCGGTTCATGCAACGTGCGCTGAACGTACTGAATCAGAACCAGCGCGCGTTTGCCGATATCGCCGTCGACGGTGGCATCGGTGCCATGACGATCGCAGCGCTGAAGGCGTTTCTCGCTGGGCGGGGTGCGGACGGCCACCGTGTGCTGCTTGGCATGGTGACTGCACAGCAGTCTGTCTATTACATCGAGTGTGCCGAAAAGCGCGTGGAGAACGAGACGTTCGAATACGGCTGGCAGCTCAATCGTGCATTTGGGGTGAGCGCATGATGGATTTCCTGAAAACTGTGGCGCCGTGGCTTGTCACGGCTTTGACAGGCGGCGTACCCGGCATTGCCGCGATGGCCGCTTCGGCGATCGCCGGCAAGCTCGATCTGGCCGATGCCTCGGTCGATGCGGTGAGATCCGCACTGACCGGCCAGCAGATGACGCCCGAGCAGTTGCTCGCGCTGAAGCAGGCTGACGATGACTTCGCGCTCAAGATGCGGCAGGCGGGTTTTACGCACGCAGAGAATATGGCCGGCATCCAGGTGCAGGCCGACAGGGTGGCGGCAGATGATCGCGCGAGCGCACGCAACTTTGCGGCGGTGGAGCACGACCATACGGCACGTAACCTTGCCTACATGTATACGGTCGCGCTTTTTGCCGTGATCGGGCTGGAGTTTCTGCTTGCGGCCCAGCAGATCAAGCTCGACGACGGAGTGATGCGCGCGCTCGATACGCTGTTTGGGATTCTGATCGCGATGGTCCTTGGATCGAAAGAATATTTCTTCGGGTCGTCGTCGCGCGCGGACAAGCAGGCTGCAGCCATCACGCAGTTTGCGGTGTCGCCGGACACCGTGGTGTCGCGCTCTGATGCGGTCGACGAACAGACGTCCGCGCGGTACCAGACTAAAGCGGATTGAGCAGGTCGGGCCCGTCCGCGCCGGGCTATTAACCGTGCTTCAGTGGGCCTGCGACTCAGTTCTTTGCAGGTGTTTTGAGTGGCAAGTATTGCTCGCTGTCGTACGCGGTGGTGACGGTGTAGCCGTCGCGTTTGCGGATCTTCAGAAAGAACAGGGTAGGCGAGACGCCGGCGGCACCGCCGCACGCTTCCGTGTGGTTTTCGCGCACCCGCACCAGAAAGTATTCGCCCTTGTCGGCGGTATCGAAGAGCAGGCACTCTGTCTTGTCTTTTGAGAGACCGTAGGTACGCGTGATGTCGGCCGCACGGGTGGCTGCAATGTCGTCATTCGTCACCGGCTGCTGGGCGGCGCACGCCTGCGTGCTGACGATCAGCGCTGCAATGATGATCGAGCGGCGCATCATGGCTCGGTCCTGCGCGCGTCGTACTGGTCGAGCTTGTGCGCCCGAATGATTGCGTTGAGCTTGACTGCGTAAGCGGGATCTGTCGCATAGCCGTTGTGGGCGAGCGCGTTGGCAAACTGCGAACTGCGGGTGTAGAGAAAAGAAGAGCGGAAGCGTGGGTTGTTTCGAAGCATTTGCGCATAGTCGTCGGCGGCATCTTCATAGCTGCCGTAGGCGCGGAACGCATCATCAATCTTGATGGCCTTGCCATTGATCACTTCGTGCGTCGTGAACGTTGTGCTGTCGCCGCTCGGGGCGCGGCCCTTGACGCCAAAATAAGCGTTGCCGACAACCGACCTTCCCCAGTTGCTTTCAAGGGCTGATTGGGCAATGACGACGCCTGCCGGCACCTGGTACTTGCGCTGGATGTCCTGCGCCGCAGCCATGTGGGCATCGATGAATTGCTGCACGTACACCGGCGCCACGTGGGGCTTCGGCTTGTGCCGCGTCGCGGCGTGATGGTGCGTAGACGGCTGTGCCATGACCAAGCCTTTCCTCGTACGAAACGGGGACCCAGCATGACACATGTGCGTATCACGGGCAATCAGCCATCCGATGCACACAGCATAAAGTTACTTTGACCGTCCTTCGCAGCGCGGGAGAAGACAGGGCGACCGGGATGATGTTCGCGCATTTCCCCCGGTCACCTTTCCACTGCATCAGCCAGTGAATTAGCCAAGGCCCTGACACCTACCGGTAGGCGGGGCGAATTCTAACAAATTCCCAACAAGGCAATCCACATATGGCAATCCCCATCATTCCCTGGATCGGCGGCAAGCGTCGCCTGGCAGATCACATCATCCCGCGCTTTCCTGCGCATGAGTGCTACGTGGAGGTTTTCGCGGGCGGGGCTGCGTTGTACTTCATGCGGCCGCCGGCGAAGGTAGAGGTCATCAATGACATCAACGGCGAACTGGTGAATCTCTATCGCGTTGTGCAGCATCACCTCGAGGAGTTCGTGCGGCAATTCAAATGGGCGCTGTCGAGCCGGCAGGTGTTCAAGTGGTTGCAGGACACGATCCCGGAGACGCTCACCGATATCCAGCGCGCTGCCCGCTTTTATTACCTGCAGCAGAACTGCTTTGGCGGCAAGATTGAGGGGCAGTCATTCGGTACGGCAACTACAACGCCGCCGGGTCTGAACCTGCTGCGACTCGAAGAGACCCTGTCGGCGGCGCACCTGCGTTTGTCCAACACGTTCGTTGAGCGGCTTGACTGGAAGACGTGTATCGACAAATACGATCGTCCGCACACTCTGTTCTATCTCGATCCGCCGTATTTTGAAACTGAAGGCTACGGCGTGCCTTTTCCGTGCACGGAATATGTCGCCATGGCGGATCGGATCCGTGCGCTGAAGGGCAAGGCAATCATCAGTCTGAATGACCACCCCGTGATCAGGCAGGCGTTCGACGGCTTCCACATTGAGACGGTGGACATCAAGTACACCGTGGGCGGTGGCGGCAAAGAAGCAGTCCGCAAGGAAGTGATTATTTTTAGTTGGAACGATGCTAACGAACCCGCTGGCCTCTTCTGAAAGGCGAATAGCCCGCTTTAGCGGGCTCATTTTGATTGTTCGAGATTTGTCATGGCGCTATAGCAGCGCCTTAGCTAGTGTGCGCGTGGCTTGCTATTCCTCCCTGAACTATCACCATCCGGGAATACACGTCAAAGTGACCTTGAACGGCCCAGTTTAACCCAGAGGCGTGCCTCATTTTTCTTCGAAGCGATCAGATAAGACGAATGCATGGCTCATTGGCGATAAAAGCTTGCGCACAAGATTTGATTGCTAATCGTTCCCGTCATCGCTCAGCCTGAACCGCAGTCGAGGGAACATTCCCGTTTCCCCCCCCCTTACTAAAGACCGTATCAATGGCGTAAAAGAGACTGTCCTCTGTATGTAGATTCTGCGTATATGAATGAAGTTCGGTGTACAACCAGCGCAATACACGATGTCGCCACCGCCTCTGCGACGGCCACCGTTGCAGCATGGCGTCCAGATGAGGCGGTAGCGAAACTCGTTGGAGGAGAGTTTCATAGCAACTAGCCTCAGGCCGGTTGGCGGTATTCAAAAATTTATGAAGTTACCGTTGACGTCATTAAATAGTCTGCGTAACCTGCAAGTAACCCAGCTTGAGTAAAATTGGTTGGGTATGTACTTGGCCGTTGCTGTCGAAATAGGCGACTTAGCTGTTCGTCGGCAGGCTCCTGTGCGGCCGTTAGCCTTAGCTGAAGAGGTGTCTGTTGGAGAGTTACCAAGGTAACTCTCGAACGATGATATGTTTCAAAGATGTGACAGGTGTTACGGTGTTGCCGCCTTTGATAACCAGAACAATATGATTCTCAAAGGCATAGAAGGTCGCGAAGTAAAACACAACCGGCCGTGATCGATTGTTATTTTCAAACTTTTTCAAAAAATTCAAATTATTTGACATAAAACTTATGCTGCTGGTCAATTTCACAAGGAGAATGAAATGCCGTCAAAGAAAATTGAAATTCTTGATGTCGTTTGCCCTTTTCTCGTGGATGAAATAGTAAATAAAGATAATTACAAAAAATATTTAAATTCTAAAATTGTATCGTCGAAAATTGAGTTTGAAGACGTAACCAACAAAACCATTCCGATTGATCTCAGTGGAATTAAGCACATTCGGCATATCACGGTCGCCCCGGGTACGAACGTTCCGACGCATGCACATAATAGTCCGGTAGTACGATTTATAATTCTTGGTGACGCTACAGTCAATGGAGTAACGTATCAGGCAGGCGATTGGATGATTATTCCTGCCAAGTGTTCTTACAGCATATCAACTACAGGCGGATACCAGGCACTGGGTTTTTGCCATATGTGGTCATCGGTTGGTACCGGCTGATTCGATTTAGCGGTAGCCTGGAACTCGCGAGGCTGCGCCAGCCAGAACCTGCTGTAGTTTGCCGGGAGGCACAACGGCCTCGCCTGTTCTCGCACATCGGCAGCTACTTATCACCCCGCTTAACGAGGATTAAAAGAGGCCTGGCGTATACCGGACGAACCGGACCTCTGGTCTTTTGCTGCGATTACTGACGAGCTGTCGCCAGAAGTCGCGGCGGCCGGTCATGATCGCTGCATTGTCCCGATCAAGCCGGAGAACGTCGACGCTTGGTTGAACCCAGATCCGTCCGATCTGGCGGCCCGGTGCGCCATTCTCGACGACCACGAGCGGCCGTATACGAACATCAGATGGCAGAATGATGCGCAGTGATTCCGCGAATTCGGCCCAGCTCGACCCGTCGACACTTGTTGTCTTTGGCATGTAAAGCGCCGCTTCCCGGGCCATAGTTCCTCGCAATAAATTCCCAATCCGGGAAGAACGGATTACTCAGTGAGACCGGAAATTTAATTCATGTCAATCTGCAAACCATCCGTCATTTTTAGCGACGATTCCTACGGGACGAGTTCGCTGACGGCCCCGTTCGGTGGCCTGCGCCTCAACAGTAGCCCATAAACCTATCGGATAGTCGGCCGGATTTTCCAATATGATCTGCATAACAGAATCAGGAAACGCTTTTTTTCGCTGCGTCGATACACCCGCGATGGCACCGTTAAAAGTTTTAGCATAAGTTTCACGAACTATTTCCAACGCTTCATCCCATGGAAGGTCGCCATCAAGCGCACAGTAGATCGCCCAGCGCTGGCGGAATCGAACCACTTGTTGTGCCTCGTCCCGACTTGAGCGAAGGTACTGAAGAAAAACGGCCTTAGCGAAGGCGCGTCCAGAGCCGCGAGTTGTCAACCATGCCTGAGCTGCCGACGTCATAGTTCCATCGAAAGACTGTTGCTTATTGGAACCACCTCTTTCAAAGGTCACGTCCGCTGCGTTTACCAAATCCAGCAGCCGAGCCGTCTGTTCATTCGTCAACATGTCCAGACTCGCAGCAGTTTCCTCTTGCATTTCAATGACAATGGGAATTGGCGCAAATACTGCAAACAGCATGTGAAAAAAATAAATGTCCTCTGTCAAGCGCGCGGAGCGAAGCTGGCTTCTCCAGTAGTCGCGGTTCTTCGCCTTGCTCTTTGCGAAACGAATTCGTTGGCTAAGGGAGAAGTTTCTATCAAACAAGCCGCAAGTCTTGCTACGGCCAGTCTTAGGAATTTGACTCAAGCCCAACGCCGTCAAGATAACTCCCGCTCTCTCGCCCCAAGTCTGGCGCATTAATTCGACGACGACCTCCAACTCATCAACGCTTGTTAAAGGCGTCGATGAGTCCAATTTAAAGCAACCTGCAATGCGTTCGCTAACGTTCCGCATTGATTCAGAGAGGCTTGGCGCGACGGCTTGTTCGCTTACAGATTTGGCGACACTGGCATCACGAAAACGGCGGACCGCCGCTAGCAGCTGTTCGGGGACATATTTTCCGCGTCCGTATCCCCACATTGCACTAACCGATAAGAACACGGGAACCAGATACAAGGAGTCAGAGTACTCGAGGTCCGGAGGGCCAATCGAATCCAAAAGTATGGATAGCGTTTTGCTTTCCCTGGCAGGACTCGCTAGCAACACGTCGTACCTAGCCGCTGCTGCTATTTGATACCAATCACTACCATTCAATTTATCTAACGGCACCATCTCTTCAATCGTATCCGCCGAAACATCTTTTATCATTTTAAACTCGCGACCGAGAAATGCCCAACGCGCCGGATTATTCCCCTTTAGCAAGTCGGCTGAGATGATCCAGAGTGATTTTAGGTGGTCGTGGCTGCAGTTTTCCAAGAGGAATGCGACCGCGCGGTGTATAACATCACCCATCGTGCCGACGCTGACGATCAAGGATAGCACGGCTTCCGCGACAATGTTACCTCCACACATTTCCGGGATTCGAACGGCAGATGAGGAATCTGAATCACTATAAAGATCTGGTAAAAGTTTATAAATGTTCTCCCGGGTTGAAATAAACTCGGCGAGGTCATTCATAGCTCTTGGAACTTGAGAAAATACCCAATCTGAAAGTAACATCGCGATCAAAACTATCGGATAGCGAGAATTTTTAAGCGAGGCGTCTCTGGATAAATCCTTGAGACGCTCTGCCAAATCCTGAAGCTCTCCCTTACTGAAGCATCCGCAAAAAAATCTGACTACATTGAGCCAATAGGGATTTCGCGCAATTGCGTCAAAGCGATCCGGCTTAGTTCCCTGTCGTTCCCGTCCCGGCGGCGAGTACGGCGCAGTGTCGTACAGATAACGCGCGGCAAAGTATTCCCGCAATGGTTGTACTTCGAATTCGTAAGTCCCTTCGATTCGAGAAACGATCATAAATACTCTCTCGACCGTTGCGCCAAAGACTTCATCCAACATCTCGATCCCGTGTCGCTCCTTCTCCAAGTATTCACGTAGCAACGCGTGCAGATCCTTCGTCGAGATGCGTCCGGCCGATTCATGCCTGTCCGTTTCTGCATTCGAGTGGAGTGTCCAAGCAAGGTAACCGTGGATGTTGCGCAATAGATCAGAATACTTTCGCACTGTCGAACTTTTCGACGATTCACGACTAAAAAACAGGTCCACGTAGTAGTCGTAGAGACTGGTTCGCTTGTCAGGTAGCGCTGCGCCGCGCGTGAGGATCAAGCTTAGGAGAATCGTGAGTTGCATCGGATTTCGAGCCAAATCGCGCAGATGTGATTCTTCCATACGCTCATTAAGAATCTTACGGAATTCAGCTTGCTCTCGATGGTCCAAATTTCGAGCAATCATCCACTTCTCAGCATATGCCTCTATCTGCTCTTTCTGTAAGGATCCTAACTCCAATGTTGGAAAACGAGATGAATCAAAACCCGGCGAATTTGCAAAGGCGGACGGCCGCGAAGTGACTATTATTCTGAGACTTGCACACGTTTCCTTGAGGCGATTCGCCGCCTTCGTTACCGCGGACACGATGTCTCCCCGCCGTTTGATTTCGGCAACCTCATCAAGGCCGTCGAGTACGATAAATAGCGGCGTGACTCCGGCTACCGCAAGCAGATCGTCGACTGAAAACTCCCGCCCTCCGCTCCGCGTCTTCACGAGGTGGGCAAGAAACGTTTCGAGCGTACCATGATCGGGCGCGGAAGCCGGCGGAACAGACTGACTGAACGGATCGACTCCCCCGATCCATTTTGCCAAATCACGAAGATCAACTTTGAATGGCAAACAAAGAGGCGCCGTCTTATGCTCGTCAGGCAAAGAAGCTAGGTCATCTAATTTCCTTAGCCACCGAATTCGATGAACTTGACAAAGGTATTGCGCGAGTGTTGATTTGCCTTGTCCTGGCGCTCCCTCAACAACCAATTGACCAAGCGCGGATACATGATGCGTGCGCAACAAAAGTGTCGCCGTTCCAACCATCGTGTCCGGAGATGCATGCAATTCGACTTGATGCTTTGAAGCATACTCAACTACCGAAAGCGGAACCATCGGGTCGTTGAACAAGTCATGCAAGGACTCCAGCTCTGATTTTAATCTAACGCGAAATGGAAGATCGACGAATAAATCAAGAAGTTTATTCTGGAGTTCCACCTGCTTAAACTTAACCTCGGTATCTTCGTCAAATTGATCGGCAAGAAAGGCTGTAATTGCCATTAACCGACGATTCTGGTCTGATCCCAACTTGGTTTCAAGTAGGAGGCGTAGAAAGTCACTTCCAGTTAAGATTTGCGGATAACGAAGTTTAATGTCCCATGAGTTATCTAGCCGCCTATTAATGTCGTCCCGCCACCAGCAGGTAACAGGCAGCCCGATCATACGTGTCAGTTCGTTTTGCAGTTTGTCTATTGAACCAACGTCTAGATGGCTTGTCCCTGAAACATTTGTTATAAAGAAGTACTTCGTTGCTCCTCGATCAATAAGTGTTTTTACCTTTTGAATTTCGCCTTTTGCAGCAGCAAGCACCCAGTCCCGGGCTTCGTCAGCTTGTTTGGGGTTGCGAGAAAATTTAACCTGAAAGACAGCGACATTAAACTTATCGCTGTCTTCCGCGTCCTGTAAAAGTAGAGCGTCGCGCCCCCCGTCGGCTTGACCTACAGGAAAACACGTTAGACCGGGAAACTCCCGTATCAATAACGCTTGACAAAGATGTTGAAATTCTTCTGGCCCTAGATTTTCTAGTGCGTGATCCATTTAATTGCTCCCCGAATTGACATTAATCAAGAATTTTTATGTTTATCTTTTCAACTACCTTGGGCCAATGTGCATTCGCTTGGTTTGCTTTTTTCGTGCGAGAGATCGAAAATGTGGCGGTGTAATGGAGTTTCTGCACATAGACGTGATTTGCAGCATGGATTATAGGGGAAGAGCTATCCAGATAAGGTGGAGATACTGCTGCATCGGCAGCGCTTGTAAATGCACATTCCCTACGGTCATCGAACTGTAAGCTTGCCGCATATCCTAGAGCCGCCGAGTGAGTTTTAATTCGTCTTTTCCTTCAGCTTCGCCAACGTCGATTTCGCCTCTGTCGTCCCTCGGGTGACTCGGGCAGGAAGAACAAAAAGTATATCGGCAAGGGCCTTCGCAAAGTCAAGACAGCGCCGTGCATCTTCTGTGGTGGGCGGGATAGCCTTAAGATCTGCATGCCGCTGATCATTTGCATCCAATCGTACATCGTGCGCCCATTCTGCCATTTCGGAAGTTAGCAGATGATCGGTGACTGCTTTCTCGATGCGCGAATAGAGGGGCCCGTCGGCGTAGCCTCTGGCTTTTAGCATGGAATCAACCGCGCCGGCGCTCGTCACGACAGACGCGCGGGGGGAATGCAACGTTTCGGCGGCTTGCTTTAGGTAGTCAAGTGGCTCCTCTGGTACGTCCGCACTAAAAACAGAGGGCATCGGATAAAGCTCACACTGATCAGTGTTAAAAATCCATCCAGCGGTTACAACGCCACCACAGAAAGAGCACGCAAACATTGCCCAATTTCTCAGTGAGCCTCCGCGTGCATCCTTCGATTGGAACGCTGGGGAAAGCCTGCTTACGTTCGGTTTTGCGACGTTGCAATGTGGGCAGCGATCAAGGGGAAGCGCGTCAATGGTGCTCGGGATGAGGAAACGATCTGGCATGGACGATGATCCCCGGGTGTTGAAAGGAGCCAATATACTCGGCGCGTTGACTGATTATGACATTTGCGTCGCTGGCCATCGTGAGTGGCCTTCGCGCTCAAGTTTAAAGCATCGCAACGTAGTTCGGTCGGCAGGCGGCCTTCGTGCAACAGTCGGTCTCGCCCGCGACAGATCTAACAGAGGCTGGACCATCACGGTGCCTCAATCCCGAATACGAGTCGTACGGAATTGATTTTAAGAGGCCATTTTGGGGAATGTAACAGATCAAGTAGTCGAACGACGTTTTGCGAAGCCCGAAATGGGCAGCTCATTTTGAGCAAAAAATCAAATAGCCCGCGGCAGTGAGCTTATCTTGTCTCTACGGATTTGCTACAACGCTGCGACAAATCCCTATCTGCGGGATTTGCGACTTGTCATTTCATCCCCTGCACTAGGCGGGCTGAAAGGGTTACGCGCTTGTGTGCGAAGGACGAGCAAGCGATCAAGAAGAAACGAGCGCCGCAGCGTTGCAGCGCTCGTCTTGGGGCTCCATCTGGCAACATCTTGGGATTGATCCTAGGAGACCTGCATGACTGGCGGCACCAATCTCGATCACGATGCGCGAGTTGAGCTCCTTTGCTATCTGGTTGTCGCTCAACTTGTGGCGCATGCCGGTACGGGCGAATGGTTGCGTACGGACCATCTCGTCGAGTCCGCACGGATGTGGACGGACTCCAACGGCGCATGGGGAGCCTGGTTGGCGCGGTATGAGCTCGGCCACGCGTCAGCAGCCATCGCTCCAAATTTTCTAAATGTCTCCGCGCTTTGCGATGCTGACTCGCTTGCAAAGTTATTCACGGATGGGTGGCGACTGGATTACCGATCTCCACGCGTACGCTGGTTGCATGACATTTGCGGCGCTCACCTGCACGGGGGAGGAGAACTGCCGATCCTTGGCACCCCTGTTCATAACCTTCCGTAAGTGATTGATTTTATTAGGACGTGCCAGCCTGTTTTTACAGTCGGTTCTTGCTCCCAAAAGCGTCTGTAAACCTATGTTTTTGCGCCAGAATCTGGCGATGCGGGGGCCATAACATTTCGACACGCATCGCCAACTCGTCATGCTGCGCGGCCAGCCCGTGCAGTTATCGGGTACGCAGTACCGGTTGGCATCACTGTTCTTCTCGAATATTGGCCGCGTGATGTCGCGCGACCACATCTTCGCGATGGTATGGGGCCGTGAGTTCCGCGAGTTCACCCGCACGATCGACAGCCATGTGTCGCGTCTGCGCTTGCTGCTTGAGATCGAGCCGCAAAACGATTTCCGGCTGCAACCCGTGTACAAGAGCGGCTATCGGCTGCTGCATTTGCGGCAAGGCGAGGCGCCCGCGGAAAAGCAGGCGGCCTGACAAATCGGCAAATTACCGCGGCAAGTCACCGCGGCACATCGCCGACCGCGTCGCGGCCGGGAGCGGCGCCCGATCAACGTGCCGCAACTCAAACCTGCGGCAGCGTCGGCCGGTTTTCAATCGCCCGGCGGATCAACGCTTCCACTGCCTCGCGCTCGCCCCCGGCCAGCGGCAGACGCGGCGGCCGCACCGGCTCCGTGCCGAGCCCGACGATCGTCTCGGCCAGCTTGATGTTCTGCACCAGCTTCGAGGAGACGTCGAGCGCGAGCAGGGGCGCGAACCAGCGATAGATCGCACGCGCTTCTTCAAGACGGCCCGCCTTCAGTAACTTGTAAATCACGACCGTCTCGCGCGGAAACGCGCACACGAGGCCGGCCACCCAGCCATGCGCGCCCATCAATATCGCTTCCATCGCGAGGTTGTCGACCCCGCACAGAATCGCGAAGCGGTCGCCGACCACGTTGATCAGATCGGTCACGCGCCGCACGTCGCCGCATGATTCCTTGATCGCGACGATCTTCTTTTCGTCGGCGATTTCCGCAAACATCTCGGGTGTCATGTCGACGCCATAGGCAAGCGGATTGTTATAGATCATCAACGGCAGCGCGCTCGCATCGGCGACGCTGCGAAAGTGGTGCAGCGTTTCGCGCCGATCGGACAGATAGCGCAGCCCGGGCAACACCATGAACCCGGCCGCGCCATGCCGGCTGCCGGCTTCGGCCTGGCGGCATGCGTCGAGCGTGCTGTTCTCGGCGATCGTCAGCAAAACGGGCACACGGCCGCGCGAGGCAACGACGGCGATGTCGAGCACTTGCAGCTTCTCGTCCAGCGAGAGCGTCGATGCTTCGCCGAGCGATCCGCACACGATGATGCCGTCCACACCCGCGTCGATCTGCGCCTCGATATTCTTGCCGGTCCATTCGCGATCTATGCTGAAATCCGCGTGAAACTTGGTAGTCACCGCGGGCCATACGCCTTCCCAGATATGCGCCACGACTGCTCTCCTGAATGTGTTGAGTCGAAGCGCAGTGTAAGCAGGGAAAATGCCGCCGTCTTGCGTGATTCGCGCGTGGTGAATGACGATTTCAGCATAGGGATTCTGCCTGCACGCCCGACGAGGTCAAGAAGGCCGGCTATTTCAGCACAGGACGCACAATGGGTCGAAAGCGCGTGGACCGGGCCTTGCATGCGCTTCCGATCTCGCCCGATAGAGGCGGGTTCAGACGCGGGTTCCGCCTGATTTCAATAGCCGGAGCGTGCGCGGACGGACGGATTAGGTATGCTGAAATCGTCACAATCCACGATTATGGGCACCAAGACTCCGGCGCCCGGCATTCCTACCATGTGCATCATGAAAACCCTAGACATCATCGACTCGCACACCGGCGGTGAACCGACCCGCCTGGTGGTGTCGGGTGGCCCGGCGCTCGGCGGCGGCACGCTGGCTCAGCGTCTCGAGGTGTTTCGCACGCATTTCGACGACTGGCGCGCGGGCATCGTCACCGAACCGCGCGGCTCGGACGTGGTGGTCGGCGCGCTGTTGTGCGAGCCGGACGATCCCGCGTGCGTGGCCGGCGTGATTTTCTTCAACAACGTCGGCTATCTCGGCATGTGCGGGCACGGCACGATCGGTCTCGTCGTCTCGCTCGCGCACATGGGACGGATCGGACCGGGGCTTCATCGGATCGAGACGCCGGTCGGCATCGTCGAGGCGACGCTCAACGAGGACGGCAGTGTGGCCGTGCGCAACGTGCCGGCCTATCGCTACCGGCAAGGCGTGCCGGTCGACGTGCCGGGCTACGGCACGTTGAGCGGCGACATCGGCTGGGGCGGCAACTGGTTCTTTCTCGTAGCCGACCATGGGCGCACGCTGGAGGCGTCGCGTATCGCCGAACTGGGCGCGTTCAGTTCGGCGATACGCGACGCGCTGATCGCGCAAGGCATCACCGGCGCGGACGGCGCCTTGATCGACCACATCGAACTCTTCGGGCCTGGCTCGCGCGAAGGTATCGACAGCCGCAGCTTCGTCCTTTGTCCCGGCAACGCGTATGACCGCTCGCCGTGCGGTACCGGCACAAGCGCGAAAATCGCCTGCCTCGCCGCCGACGGCAAGCTGGCCGAAGGCGCGGTGTGGCGGCAGGAGAGCATTATCGGCAGCGTATTCGAGGCGAGCTATCGGCACGCCGGCGATGGCGTCTCGGTGATTCCGACCATCACCGGCCACGCGCACATCATGGCCGAAGGGCGTTTGTGTTTCGACGCGCGCGATCCGTTCGCATGGGGCATCCGCACGGCATGACAGCGGACGCGTTGATCGTCGGGGCCGGCATTGTCGGCGCGGCCTGCGCGGCGGAGCTGGCCGCGCGCGGCATGCGGGTCGAGGTACTCGACGCACAAGGTATCGGCGGCGGCGCGACGGCGGCGGGCATGGGCCACATCGTGGTGATGAACGACTCGCCGGCGGAATTCGCGTTGAGCCGCTATTCGCGCGACTTGTGGCTGGAACTCGCGCCGCAGCTGCGCACGCGCGACGCGTTCGCGCGCTGCGGCACTTTATGGGTCGCAGCCGACGACGAGGAATGGCAGGCCGCCCGCACCATGCATGCCGCGTTCGACGCGCAGGGCGTCTCCGCTCAACTGCTCGACGCGGCGGCGTTGCGGGCGTGCGAGCCGGCGTTGGCGGCATCGATGGCAGGCGGCTTGAGGATCGAGCACGACAGCATCGTGTATGCGCCAACCGTTGCCGAGTGGCTGCTGACGCAATCCTCAGGAGTCGAGAATATCCATGTGCGGCTCGGCACGCGGGTTGCCGCCATCAGCGCGCGTGGCGCGACGCTGGCCGACGGTGAGCACATCAGCGCGGCGCATGTGATCGTTGCCAATGGTCTGGGCGCCCGGCAACTGCTGAGGTCGCTGCCGCTGGAACCGAAGAAAGGTCATCTGCTGATCACCGACCGTTATCCTGGACTCATTCGCCATCAGCTGCTCGAATTGGGCTACATCAAGAGCGCGCATCACGCGGTGGGCACCTCGGTGGCGTTCAATGCGCAGCCGCGACCGACAGGCCAGTTGCTGATCGGCTCATCGCGCCAGTTCGATACAACCGATTCCGCCGTCGACATGGCGGTGCTCGCCCGGATGCTGCAGCGCGCGGCGCGCTATCTGCCGGTTCTGCCGACGCTCAATGGCATCCGCGCGTGGACCGGCTTTCGCGCGGCGTCGCCGGACGGTTTGCCATTGATCGGTCCGGCCGGTGATTTTGCGCCCGGTGTGTGGCTTGCGGTGGGACACGAGGGCCTTGGCGTGACGACCTCGCTGGCCACTGCAAAGTTGCTCGCCGCGCAAATCACGGGGGACGTGGCGCGGATTTCCACCGAGCCGTACCTGCCGGTCCGTTTTGCGCAAAAGGTGATTTGTGACTGACGCCAATGCAGCACGCCTTCACGTGACGATCGACGGTAGAAACGTCGAGGTCGAAGCGGGCACGACCGTCGCCGCGGCGCTGGCCATGGCAGGCGGGGGCGGCACGCGGACGTCGGTCAGCGGCCAGCCGCGCGCAGCACTGTGCGGGATGGGCGTGTGCCAGGAGTGCCGCGTCACGATCGACGGCCGGGCGCACGCTTTGGCATGCCAGACACTTTGCCGCGAAGGGCAGGTTGTTTGCAGTGCCAGGGCTGCAAACAACGCGGCCAACGCAACCAACGTATCCAGCTCGACCAACTTATCCAGCGGGCCTAGCGGAGCCAACGCAGCCAACGCAGCCAACGCGCCCAGCACCATTACCCCCACAATCGCCACGGACAAACGATGAACCAGCACTTCGATATCGTCGTGGTAGGGGCCGGTCCGGCCGGGTTGAACGCCGCGCAGGCAGCGGCGCGTGAGGGTGCCACGGTCGCGTTGCTCGACGACAATCCGCGCGTCGGCGGTCAAATCTGGCGGCAAGGTCCCGGCCATCCGCCGCAAGTGCCGCTACAAGAATTGCTCGCCGCCTTGCAGACGCAAACCAGGGTCGCCCATTTGCCGTCGACTCGCGTGATCGCGCCTTTGGGTCCGCGCGGCTTGCTGCTCGAGTCGGCCGAGCATGGTGCCGTATCGATCAGCTACGATCGGTTGATCCTCGCGACCGGCGCGCGCGAGCGGCTCTTGCCATTCGCCGGCTGGACCTTGCCCGGCGTGACCGGCGCTGGCGCACTGCAGGCACTCGTCAAAGGCGGCATGCCGGTGCGCGGCGAACGGATCGTGATCGCGGGCAGCGGCCCATTGCTGATCGCGGCGCTCGCCACCGTGCGTGCTGCCGGGGCGCGGGTGGTCGCGGTAGTGGAGCAGGCTTCGGCGCTCGAGGTCGCCCGCTTTGGCGTGTCCCTGTTCGGCGAACCGGCGAAGTTGCGGCAAGCCGTTGTCATGACGCGCGGCTTCGCGGGCGTGCGTTACTGGACCGGCAGCATCGTTCGCAAAGCGGATGGCGCTGGCCGTGTCGAGCGCGTGACGATCCGGCGCGGCCGGCAGGAGTCAACGCTCGACTGCGACCGCGTCGCCTGCGGCTATGGACTCGTACCGAACATCACGCTTGCGCAAGCGCTCGGCTGTGCGATCAGCGAAGCGGGCGAGATTATCGTCGACGGTGAGCAGCGAACTTCAGTGGGCGGCGTGTTGGCGGCGGGCGAATGCACGGGCGTCGGCGGCGAGGAACTGGCTCGTGTGGAAGGCGAGCTTGCCGGGCTCTCCGCGAGCGGCGCCTCGGCGAGCCGCATCTCGGCAAATCGCACCGCACTGCACGCGCAACGCGCTCGATGGCAGCGTTTCGCGAGGCACGTCGAAGCAGCTTTCTCCTTGCAGGCCGCCGCGCGCACGCCACCCGACGACGCCACGCTGCTCTGCCGTTGCGAAGACGTCAGCTTCGGCGACGTGCGCGCCTATCCGGATTGGCGCGAGGCCAAGCTGCATACCCGCTGCGGGATGGGGGCATGTCAGGGACGGGTTTGCGGTGCCGCGGCTTCGTTGTATTTCGGCTGGCAAGCCGCAGCGCCGCGGCCGCCGTTCAGCCCGGCCCAAATCGGCACGTTGATGGCGGCCGGCGAGGAGCAGCCGTCAGTCGAATGACACCGGTATTCGATCGGCCGCTGGATATCCTCAGCAGCGCGTGGCTCTATAATCGACCGCAAGCGCCCGCCTAGTTGCGCGGTAGAACGCACCGGTAAATGGACCGGCAACGCCTCGGCAAATGAACCGGCAAATGAACCGGCAAATGCGCAAACGCACCGCTGAGCACACCAGCATCGCATAACCAAAGCACCTGGCAACGCACAACCGCACCGACCACGGAACCCGCACGATGAACACGCTGGCTCATCCGCTCGAACCGGACGACGCAACGCTATCCGGCATGCTGTCGCATTTCACGCTACTCGAGCCCGTGTTCGATGCGATGCCGGACGTCGTGTTTTTCGTCAAGGACGCGCACGCCCGCTACGCACTGGTCAATCGCACGCTGGCTTCGCGCTGTGGCTTCAAGGAAAAGTCCGCGTTGCTCGGCAAGACCGCCGAGGACGTCTTTCCGCGCCGCTTCGGCCGCATCTACACCGCGCAGGACAAAGCGATCATCAACGTCGGCAGCCAGATGATCGATCAGCTGGAGCTGCATCTGTATCCCGGCCGTCAGCCGGGGTGGTGCCTGACCTGCAAGCAGCCGTTGCGCGATCCGGCGGGCAAGGTCGTCGGCCTCGCCGGTATCTCCCGCGACCTGAAAGCGGATGAAAGCAGTCATCCCGCTTATAGCCGGCTGGCCGCGGTGGTGCAGTCCATCCAGGAAAACTACGTGCAGCCGCTCAATCTGAAACAGCTTGCTGCAATGGCGGATATGTCGGTGGCGCAACTGGAGCGCTACTTTCACAAAGTGTTTCACTTGACGCCGCGCCAGGTGCTGCTGAAAACGCGGCTGGATGCCGCCACGGCACTGCTGGTTTCGCACGACAAGGTCACCGACGTCGCCGCGCTCTGCGGCTACACCGACCACAGCGCGTTCACGCGTCAATTCAAGGCGACCGTCGGCGTCACGCCGACCGAGTATCGGATGCTGCTGCACGGAACCTCGCGAAGCTGAGCCGCGGCACACATGGTTCGTCGCAAGCATCACTACTACGTCTACGTCGTCGCGCTCGACGACACCGTCTGGAACGAAGCGCGCTTTCGCCGCGCGAATCCGGACTACCGGTTCGACAAGCCCTGCGTGTATGTGGGAATGACCGGACTGGACCCGGATCTGAGATTCGACCGGCACAAGGCCGGGATTCAGGCAAATCGCTATGTGCGCGATTACGGCTTGCGCCTCATGCCCGAATTGTATGACGTATTCAATCCTATGCCTTACCGCGGCGCACAGGATATGGAGGTGGAATTGGCGGTCGGACTGCGCGAGGCGGGGTACGGTGTATGGCAGGCGTAACTGGAATGTAAAGCGCGCGTTATCTCACGCCAAGCCCGCGCAGCACTGCATTGCCTTCAGGCGTCAGACGGATGTGCGAACCGCCTGCGTCGCCGGAGACCGTTTCGACCAGGCCGGCTTCGTGAAGCTGCGGAATCTCGGGTTTCGCGGACGCGTCGATCGGTGCGTGCAGCAACAGCAGAAGCGTCGCCAGCTCATGGTGGCTCAGCAGGCGACGCAGAATGGTGGGCCGCTTCGCCGGTGCCGGCGTGTCGTTCGGGTTGTGATCGGGGTGATTCATGGAGCGCACCTTGTGCGGGATAGTGTCGGGTGGATGATGCGGATGAAGTCTTAAACGATTCTTAAGACAGCATTGTGATGTAACACCGTGACACTATCATTGCGCCGGAACAAGTTACCGATCGTTACGCCCGGCCGATTTTTCCCTTTGCTGACCTCACGGCGCGCAGGTTTTGCTGGCCGATTCGATCCACAGGTTGCTCACGTGGCGCTTGCCGGCGTAGAAGCGATAAGTCGTCGCGCCGTTGTCGCTGCGCACCTTGACGATATTCGAGTCGCCGAAGTCGAGCATCTGACCCTGTGGGATGCCGGTCGATTTGAACGCGGCGTTGTGGCTGGTCGCCACTTGCGTCAGGCAGGCAACCACATCGTTGACCGAGCGCTGCGTCGTGGTGTCCGTGACAGGTTCGCCGGCGTCCGGATTCTTCTGGAAGTACGCACAAGCGCTGAGAAGCAGGGGAACTGACAGGACTACGGCAAACTTCTTCATATCTCTCCTGGCGTTTCATTCGGCCGACGGTGCGCGCCACGCCCGCATGGGGCTGAGTGCGCGCGGCACCGGGCCGAGGATCAAGCGCCATTATATCGGTGCGCCGCACCCGCCAAGCCGATGCAGCACGGGCCGTGCCCAATCCGTCGCAACCCGCAACCCCTCGCCTGCGTTGCCGGCCGCAAACGGCTATTTGCGGCGCTGCGCCTGCGCTGCGAGCCGAACGGCCGCATTGGCCGCGCCATAGCCGTCGTAGCCGCCGCGCCGCTCGACAATCTCCATGAAAAAGCGCTGATCCAGTTGTTCGGTGTAAGCGTGGAAGAACTCGCCACCGCGCTCGTCCCGGTCATACAGGATGTTGCGCGCGCGCAGCGCCTCGAGCGTTTCGTCCGGCAGCGCATAGCGTGCGGCAAGGTCGTCGTAGTAATTGCGCGGGATGCGCAGAACCGGCAGACCGTCCGCGACGAATTCGGGAATCGCGCTGAAAATGTCGCCGGTGCTGAACGCGACGTGATTCAGGCCCGAACCGTGATAGGTGTGCAATGCCTCGGCGACCGCCGTGTGATGGTCCACCGACGCGTTCAGTACGATGCGCACCGAACCGTCATGACTGCGCAGCGCGCGGCTGCGCACCAGTCCGTAAGGGTCGGGCACCAGCACGCCCGGCTCGGCCTGGAAGCCGAGTGCGGTACGCAGAAACAGAACCCACGTATCCAGCGAAGGAGCCGGTACTGACAGGCAGACATGGTCGATGCGCGCGAGCGGCCCCACTTCGCTCGGACCGTTGATGTCGGTGAGCACGAAATCGGCTTCGAACAGGGTGGGCTGGTCCGGCGTCTCGTCGACGAAGTAGTTCAGGCTGCCGTCGGGCGCCTGCACGGCGGGCAGCACGCGTTCGTTCGGGCCGATCTGGCCCGAGAACGGCGCGTAGCCGAACCCGGCGGCGCGCTCGAACGCCTGATTGGCGTCGTCCACGCGAAATGCCGACGCGCACAGCGACAAACCATGCTGCTGGAAGAAGGCGTTGGCAAATGAGTCCGGCTCGGCGTTCAGCACGATCGACGCCGCGCCGTGCTGAAACAGCGTCACATCTTTCGAACGATGCTGGCCGGCCTGACGGAAGCGCAGCTTGCCGAGCCAGTCGACGAGGTGCGCGCGGGTGGTGTGATCGACCGCGAACTCGAGAAACTGGTAGCCGACGTGCGCGGGCGCGGCGGGCGATCGATAGAGCTCGCCGACCGGCTGCCTGGCGGATTCAAGCTGCGCGCGAGTCTGTTCCTCGAGGAACAGCAGCGAGCGATGGCCGTCCGCCGCGGTGATGGCGGTGGGTGCGGCGCGAAAACCGTCGTTGAAAATTTCGAGCGAGAGCGGCCCTGTGTAGCCGGTTTTCACGACCTGCGCGGTGAAGCCGGCCAGATCGAAATCGCCTTGGCCCGGGAAGCAGCGGTAGTGGCGGCTCCATTCGAGCACGTCCATGGCGAGCTTCGGCGCGTCGGCGATTTGCACGAAGACGATGCGGTCGCCGGGAATATCGGCAATGCCGTCCACCGTATCGTTCAGCGACAGCGTATGGAAGCTGTCGAGCACGAGGCCGAGATTCGGATGATTCACCGCGTTCACGAGCTTCCACGCATGGCGGTAGGTCTTGACGTGCCTGCCCCACGCGAGCGCCTCATAGCCGGCGATCACGCCGGCCGCTTCGGCCGCGCGGGCCAGCGCGCCCAGCTGGTCGGTCATCAGCGAATCGTCGCCGATGGTGTCGGGCGAGACGTTGCTGCACACCAGAATCCGGTCCGTACCCAGTTCGTGCATCACGTCGAACTTGCGCTTCGCCCGATCCAGATTGCGCTCGAGGCGCTCCGGGCTTACTCCGTCGAAATCGCGGAACGGCTGGAACAGCATGATCTTCAGCCCGAGATCCTCGGCGATGCGCCGGACGTCGGCGGGCGAGCCGTCAAAGTACAGCAGGTCGTTCTCGAAGATTTCGACGCCTTCGAAGCCCGCCGCCTGGATTGCGGCCAGCTTCTCGACGAGGGTCCCGCTGATCGACACGGTGGCAATCGAACGTTGCATGAACGGCTCCTGCAAAAACAATGAAACGGCTGTTGGGGCGATGCGAGGCGGCTGCCGTGCGACGGCTGCATGCCTTGCGATCCGCCATGCTGCAATGCGCAAAATGGTCTAGCTGGTTACCGTCGACTAACCAGGTGCAGGCCGGAAACGCATACAGCGACGGAATTTTTCGATAGTCTATACAAACTAACTAGATGGTACAAATTCGTATAAACCCCGAATGACGATTTCGCGCAATGCGCGCACACTGCGCTCACGTTGTAGAGCCGCGGCGCGTGCCGCGGCCCGCTTTATGCCTTACTTTTGCAGGAGTGGTTGTCATGAGTTTTGCATCGGTGCTGGTCCTCAACGGACCGAATCTCAATCTGCTCGGCACGCGTGAGCCGGCCATCTATGGATCGGAAACGCTCGACGACGTCGCGAAGCTCTGCCGCGATGCGGGCGATCGGCTGGATCTGTCGGTCGATTTCTGCCAATCGAATGCGGAACACCAACTCATCGACTGGCTGCATGCGGCGCGCAGCAAGGTCGACGGCATCGTGATCAATCCGGCGGCTTACACGCATACCTCGGTGGCGATCGCCGATGCGCTCACCGCGATCGAAAAGCCCGTCATCGAAGTGCATATTTCAAACGTGCATCGCCGCGAAGCGTTCCGGCATCACTCGTACGTGTCGGCGGTGGCCGATGCGATCATCGTCGGTTGCGGTACGCAAGGCTACGTGCTCGCGCTGGAGCGGATGGCGGTCATCCTTAAGAATAGGGCGGCCAAATGAACGCACAAGTGAACTCACAAGCGAACTCACAAGCAAAAGCTCAAGCGAACGCACAGGCGAGCCCGCAATCGTTTCTCGTCGGTCTGATCGGCTCGGGCATCGGCGGATCGCTGAGCCCCGCGATGCATGAGGAAGAGGGCAGCAAACTCGGCCTGCACTATGTGTACCGCCGCATCGATCTGGAAGCGCTGAAGCTGGATACGACTGCGCTTGCCGATTTGCTCGTCGCCGCCGAACGCATGGGATACAACGGGCTGAACATCACGTATCCGTGCAAACAGGCCGTCATTCCGCTGCTCGACGAACTGTCCGACGACGCGCGCGCACTCGGCGCGGTCAACACGGTGCTGTTCAAGGACGGCAAACGTATCGGCCACAACACCGATTGGTCCGGTTTCGCCCGCGCGTTCCAGCGCGGCCTGCCGGACGTCTCGCTGGAACGCGTCGTGCAACTGGGCGCGGGCGGTGCGGGCGCGGCGGTCGCGCATGCCGCGCTGACGATGGGCGCGCAAACACTCACGCTATTCGACGTGGACGCCACGCGCGCCGCATCGCTCGCGGCGGAATTGCAAAAGCGTTTCCCTGCCGCCACCGTCAGCGCCGGCAACTCGCTGGCCGAATCGCTCGCTGCCGCTAACGGCCTGATTCATGCGACGCCCACCGGCATGGCGAAATTGCCGGGCTTGCCGTTGCCGGCTGAATTGCTGCACCGCGATTTGTGGGTGGCGGACATCGTCTATTTCCCGATCCGCACCGCGCTGCTGCAGGCCGCCGAAGCGCTCGGCTGCCGCACGCTGAGCGGCGGCGGCATGGCGGTGTATCAGGCAGTCGACGCGATGCGCATCTTCACGGGCCTCGAACCCGACGCCGAGCGCGTTTACACGCATTTCCAGTCCTTGTTGCAACGCTAAACGGGTAGCACTCGAGCCGTACACAACCGGCACATAACCAGACAGAGGAGACATAGACGACATGTCGCAACCGATTCAATCCACGCGCGCCGACTCGACGCGCCAAACGAATGCGACGGCGGGCACCGCGCGCCGCACTAAAGCCCGCTATCAGATCCTCTCGCTGCTGGCAGTCGGCACGATGATCAACTATCTGGACCGCACGGTGCTCGGCATCGCGGCGCCGCAGTTGACCAGGGAGCTCGGCATCAATGCCGCGCTGATGGGGCTGCTGTTCTCGGTGTTCTCGTGGAGCTACGCGGCTTCGCAGATTCCGGGCGGCCTGTTTCTCGACCGCTTCGGCAGCAAGGTGACGTATTTCCTGTCGATGACGTTCTGGTCCTTGTGCACGCTCGCGCAGGGCCTGGTGCACGGCATCGGCGCGCTGTTCGCGTTCCGCCTCGGCCTCGGGGTGTCGGAGGCGCCGTGCTTTCCGACCAATAGCCGCGTGGTCGCCACGTGGTTCCCGCAGAGCGAACGCGCAATGGCGACGGCCACGTACACCGTTGGCGAATATATCGGCCTCGCGTTTTTCAGCCCGTTCCTGTTCATGCTGATGGGCGCGTTCGGCTGGCGCTCGCTCTTCTATGTGGTGGGCGGCGTGGGCATCGTATTCGGCGGGATCTGGTGGTTGTTCTATCGCGAGCCGCACGAGCATCCGTCCGTCAATCAGGCGGAGCTCGACTATATCGAAGCAGGCGGCGGTCTGACGCACCGGAAGAAGGACGCCGATTCTTCCGGCGCGTCGGCTGCACCGGCAAAGAGCGGCTTCGAGTGGCGCACCATCGGGCGCCTGCTCAAGCACCGTCAGTTGAGCGGCATCTGCCTCGGCCAGTTCGCCGGCAACTCGACGCTGGTGTTCTTCCTCACCTGGTTCCCGACGTATCTCGCCACCGAACGTCATATGGCATGGCTGAAGATCGGCTTCTTCGCGATCATGCCGTTCATTGCCGCGTCGATCGGCGTGATGTTCGGCGGCCTCTTCTCCGATTGGCTGCTGCGCCGCGGCACGTCGCCGAATGTGGCGCGCAAGCTGCCGATCATCTCCGGCCTGCTGCTCGCCTCGACGATCATTCTCGCCAACTATGTCGAGAGCAATGTGGCGGTGATCGCGATTCTGTCGGTGGCGTTTTTCGCACAGGGGATGGCGGCACTGGGCTGGACGCTGGTGTCGGACATCGCACCCGACGGCCTGCTTGGCGTGACCGGCGGCATCTTCAACTTTGCCGCCAATCTGGCCGGCATCGTGACGCCGCTGGTGGTGGGTTTCATCGTCGCGGCGACCGGCTCGTTTGTCGGCGCGCTGGTGTTCATCGGCGCGGTCGCGTTGATCGGCGCGCTGTCGTACATCTTTATCGTCGGCGATATCAAGCGGATCGTGCTGGTGGATTGAACGGCGCGTATCGCTCGAACGGCTTTCATGCAGCAAAAAAAAGCGGGACATGGCTAACGCCATGTCCCGCTTTTTCGTTTCAGGCTTGCCTCAGTCTTCCTTGCGCACGAAACGCAGCACGGCGTCGACGATCATCGCGCGATGACGCGCACGCAGGCGCGGGTGCGACGGATCGCGGCCGAACGCCGTACCGAAGGTATGGCGATTGCCGACGCGGTGAAAGCACAGCGAACTGATCATCAGATGCAGGTCGATCGCGTCGACGTCGCTGCGGAACTGTCCCGCCGCGATGCCGCGCGAGAGCAGATCTTCGATCGTATGAATGACGGTGACGTTGCGGCCTTTGAAGCTCTTCACCTGCTCGACGTACTTCGCGCCGTGAATGTTCTCGATCGTCACGAGGCGGACAAAGTCGCGCTGGCGGTCGTGATAGTCGAACGTAAACTCGACCAGCGCACGCATGCCCTCGACCGGATCGAGTTCGCTGACGTGCAGATCCTGTTCGAGCGCGCGAATGTCGCCATACACTTTTTCCAGCACGGCCTGGTACAACCCTTCCTTGCTGCCGAAGTAGTAGTACAGCATGCGCTTGGTGGTGTTGGTGCGCTCCGCGATCGCATCGACGCGCGCGCCGGTCAGCCCCATCGCGGAGAATTCCTGGGTCGCGACGTCGAGGATATTGCGCTTCGTCTGTTCGGGATCGTACTTGCGTCGGGCGTCGGGACGCGGGGCGTCGGACGCGATGCCGTTGGTATCAGGCTCGGCAGCCTTGCTTCCCTTTTTCATTGTGTATTCGAGCGGCAGTGACGGCGCATTCTAGCATGGCGAAACCAGCCTCCGGAGCGGGTTGCGGGCATAAGCGGCGGCGTATTGAACCCGCCATCGAATCGCGTCACGGTGCCGGCCGGGTTGAGAGACGCCGGGCGGCGAGGGCGTCGCGCGTCTGCATGGCGGTGTAGGTGAGTTGCGCGGCTGCGAGACCGAGCGCGCCGTAGGTGGGCGTCAGGCCGAAAGCCGCGAATGCATCGGGCACCGGCCGTTCGCCGGAGATGGCTGCCGCCAGCAATTCGCCCGAGACGGTGGTGGGCGCCATGCCGTGGCCGCCGAAACCGACCGCGTACCAGACGCCGTCCTGACTGCGGCCGATTTGCGGCATCTTATGCCGTGCATAGCTCATCAGGCCGCCCCATGCGTACTCCACCCGCACATCACGCAGTTGCGGATAGACCTTCAGCAGATCGCGCCGCAGCAGTCGCGCGATGACGTCGGGGGCACGGTCGCGTACCGAGATGCGCCCGCCCCACAGGATGCGTGTGTCGGGCAGCGGGCGATAGTAGTCGAAGGCGAAGCGGGTGTCGTAGACGGCGGCGCGGGTGTTCATTGCGTCCTTCAGGCGGGCGCCGAGCGGCTCGGTGGCCATCACGTAGGTGGCGATCGGCAGCACTGCGCGTTCGACCGGGGCATAGACGTTGCGCGCATAACCACCGCCGGCCATCACCACGTGGCGTGCTTCGAGCGCGCCCTGTGGCGTATGCACGACGAAACCGGCGCCGCTCCGCTCCAGGTGCACAACGGGCGACTTCTCGTGAATCTGCACGCCTGCGTTGGCCGCGGCGCCGGCGACACCGAGCACATATTTCAGCGGATGAAAGTGGAACGCGTTGCGCTCGAACAGGCCGCCGTGATAACGGCTTGTCTTCAATTGTGAAGCGAGCGCCGCGGCCGCCACGGGTTCCCACTCGACGCCGAACGCGTCCCGCATCAGACGCCGCTGCGTGTCGAGCCTTGCCGGTTCGTCGAACCAGTTGGCGAGGATCACGCCGGCATCGGTCATGTCGCAATCGATGCGGTAGCGCTGGATACGCTTTCTCATCAGATCGACGGCGTCTGTTGTTAGCGCATAGAGTTCGCGCGCGCGAGCCGGCCCGAGGGCTTTCAGCAGATCCGCGCAATCGAGGCTGTAGCCGCCGAACACGAAGCCGCCGTTGCGGCCCGAGGCGCCGAAGCCCACCTGCTCGGCTTCGAGCACGGCGATGTCGGCAACGCCCCGCTCGGCGAGTCCCAACGCCGTGGACAAACCCGCGAGGCCGCCACCCATGATGCAGACATTGACGCTGCGCCGGCCGGTTAGCGGCGCGTAAGCGGACGAGCGCCCGGCAGCGCGGGCAACGGTGGCTTCGTAGTAGCTTTGCATGAAGTTAAAGGTAGATCAGGAGACCGGCAGCAGCCTGCCGCTGAACACGACCGGACCGGTAGGTGCATTGTGATCGGGCGAGCCGCCCGGCGCTTCGATCGAGACCGCCAGCGCCGCGTAATTCTCCGGCTTCTGCTGGGCGGCCGTGACCTTGCCGTTGGCGCTGTCCGGCAGCATGCCGAGCGACACCGGATGGCCGCTGGCCGGGATGCCCCACAGCTCCATCGCCCGGCCGGCCGGCAAGTCGACCTTGCCGAGCGGATGCAGCGTCATGGTGGAGCGGGCTTCATCCCATGCGACCAGCATGACCGGATGCGCATCCTTGTCGTTCAGCACCGCGACATGCGAGACGGCCGCTTCCGGCTGTTGCGCGACGGTCGGCGCGGTGGACGGCGTCGCGCCAGAAGGCAGCAGCGAGCGCACGGCAACCACCACGGCGATAGCGGCGAACGCCGTCACGCCGATCGCCCAGCCGCGCCAGAACGCGAGGTTCTCGAAGATGCTGCCCGATGGGCGCGCGGGTTTTTCGGCCGCGGTGCGCGGTCGTGTTTCCACATGCGTTTCCTCGCTCGCCGCCTCACGTGCTGCCTCACGTGCCGACTCGTGCGCCGCCTCGCGTGCCGGCGGCAGGCCGAGACGCCGCTCGACGGCATCCCATACGGCAGCCGGCGGCATGCGCGGCTCGGCGAGTTCGGCCAACGGCGAGATGCGCCGCTGCCATGCCTCGACGGCCTGGCGAATCGCCGCATCGTGATCCGCGTAGCGTTGGAAGCGGCGCCGGGCGCCGCCACGCAGCGTGCCGAGCACATACTCGGCAGCCAGCATGTCGACCAGTTGAGGATAGCGATGGAGATTCATCACTCGCCTCCCAGGCAGGTCTTCAGCTTGGCAAGGCCGCGCCGGATCCAGGATTTGATCGTGCCGAGCGGCACCGTCAGCGCTTCGGCGATCTCGCTATGGCTCTGATCGCGCAGGTAGGCGAGCGCAACCGCCTGACGCTGCGCCGGCTCCAGCTGCTGCATGCAGCCGGCGAGCAGACGTGCCTGCAGGCTGAGCGCGCTCAGTGCTTCGGGATCCGGATCGCCGCTTGCCACAAGATCGTCCAACGCATCGCTCCATTCCGTTTCCTGCTTGTTGACCCGCCGCAGGTGATCGAGAGCACGGTTCCGGACGATCGCCGACATCCACGTCATGGGGGCGGAGAGTGCCCGGCGATAGTCGCCCGCAAAGCGCCAGATGTTGACGAAGCTGTCCTGCAATACTTCTTCGGCCCACTCGTGCCTGCTCAATATACGGAGCGCGAGACCAAACAGTTTCGGGGCGGCGAGATCATATAGCTCGCGCAGTGCCGCCGCGTCCTCTTTGGCAATGCGTTCGAGCAACTCGGCGAGGGTTTCCGGCGTCAGTTCTCGAGGATCGGCGGTCATGGAAAGTGGCGTGATGGGCTTGCGGGCCTATGTTACTCAATTTCCTCCTGACCTTATATGTGGTTTTCCCTCCGTAGGTTGCGTCAGACGCCCCAGCGCAATACCAGCGGATCGAGCCGCCGGGCGACCTTCAGCAAGCCTGCGCGCGTGGCCGGATGCATCGGCGGAAGCGGATGACGCACGGCGTCCGATCGAATCACGCCGCCTTCCTTCATCAACGCCTTGCACGACGCGAGGCCGCCCTGGCGGTTTTCGTAGTTGATGAGCGGGAGCCACTGCTGATAGTGCGTGGCGGCCGCTTCGGTGTCGCCCGCCGCATAGGCGTCGACGATCAGGCGGATGCCGTCCGGGTAGCCGCCGCCGGTCATCGAACCGGTTGCGCCCGCATCGAGATCGGCCATCAGCGTGATCGCTTCTTCGCCATCCCATGGACCAACGACGGCTTCGCCGCCCAGTTCGATCAGCTCGCGCAGCTTGTTCGCCGCCTGCGGCGTTTCGATCTTGAAGTACGACACGTTCTGCAGTTCACGCGCCATGCGGGCGAGAAACGGTGCGGACAACGCCGTGCCGCTGACGGGCGCGTCCTGGATCATGATCGGAATCCCGATTGCATCGGACACGGTGCGATAGAACTCATAGATGCCGCGCTCGCCGATGCGGATCGTCGCGCCGTGATAGGGCGGCATGATCATCACCATCGCGGCGCCCGCGGCCTGCGCGCTGCGGCTGCGTTCAGCGCACTGGTGCGAGCTGAAATGCGTGGTCGTGACGATCACCGGCACGCGGCCGGCGACGTGTTCGAGTACCAGGTGCATCAGCGTGTTGCGCTCGTCGTCGGACAGCGCGAACTGCTCGGAGAAGTTCGCCAGAATGCACAGGCCGTTGGAACCCGCGTCGATCATGAAATCGATGCAGCGCTTCTGGCCTTCCAGGTCGAGACGGCCGGCTTCGTCGAAGATGGTCGGCGCGACGGGGAACACGCCGCGCATGGGAGCAGAGTTGTGGGTGTGGGTCATGGTGATGTGCGTTGTGCCGAGGTGAGGTGATGACGCGATGCGGTGTGGTGTGGCTCTTTGAGTGTCTCCGTCGTTGACTATACGGCGGCGTGCGCGGCGGGTATATTGAATTGTTTCCATCTTGTGATCGCTTTTGCGACTTACCCAACGGCTGCCCGGCAATTCATGAAAGACACCCTGAACGTCCTGCTATCGAGACTGCGCATGAAGCAGTTGCAATTGCTGATCGCGCTCGACGACCACAAGTCGCTGCACAAGGCAGCCGGCGCGATGTCGATGACGCAATCGGCCGCCAGCAAGGCACTACAGGAGCTGGAGTCGATGCTCGAGGCGCCGCTTTTCGAGCGCTCGAAGAGTGGCATGATTCCGAACCAGCTCGGCCATTGCGTGATCCGCTACGCGCGGCTTCTTGCAACGGACCTTACCGCGCTCTGCCAGGACGTCGCCGAGATACGCTCGGGGCGCGGCGGGCGTCTCGCGATCGGTGCGATCATGGGCGCGATTCCCGAATGCGTCGTGCCGGCGCTGAACGCGTTGCATGCCGGCCAGCCGGGTTTGTCGATCGAAGTGATGGAGGACACCAGCGCACGCATGCTGCTGCAACTCGACGAAGGCCGGCTCGATCTGGTGATCGGCCGCGCGGCGGTCGCCGCCGATCCGTCGAAATATCACTATCGTCCGCTTGGGGACGAGCCGTTATCCGTGGTGGTGGGCTATGGCCATCCGCCATTGCCGAGGAAGGAAGTGAAATTGCGCGATCTGGCCGGCCACCGCTGGGTGATGTATCCGTCGCATATGCCGTTGCATGCGTTGCTCGAACGGGAGATGGATCTGGCGGGGCTCGAGATGCCTGACAACCCGGTCTCGACCGCCTCTACTTTCGTGACAGTCGCGTTACTGCAAAGCAGTGCCGAGCTGGTTTCGTTGTTACCGACGGCGATCGCGGAATTGTTCGTGCGTCAGAAAATGTTACGCATCGTGCCGGTCAAACTGAAGTCGCCGTCACAGACCTTTGGCATTGTGACCCGCAAAGGCGGCGTGCTGTCGCCACCGGCTCAGCAATTCATCGAATTATTGCGTGAACGGACGATCGGATTGGTGGAAGAGCAAGCGGCGTCTGCGCAAAAAAACGCCTGAACCGGCTTTCTTTCGACACGCGAAAGATCTTCAATATCTCATGGCAATGAGCGCTTCGCCATGCGCTGTGAAAGGGTGTTGCGGCGGCGACACTCTCGGGTAAATCCGAACCGATTGCATGCTCGTTTTCCGCGCTACACTTGATTGAAGGTGCGCCAGAATCAAGAGCATGGGGCGCACGCTCGGGGAGAGCAGCCATGAATCGGCCACTGGTTCGGTTACCACTTCGCGCGGCGGGCATGGCGCCCGTCAGGAAGTGGCTTAAATGGGGGCTGGCAGCAGCGTTTCTGCTTGCGCTGGCTTTTGCGGCCCGCTTTGTGCAGGTCGAGATCGAAACGTCTCGACTGCAGGCGCGCTATCTCTCCGAACTCACGCGCGACGTGGGTTTCTCCGTCGAGAACGGTCCAAGTCATTCCATCCGCTTCCCGCAGGCAGACAACGGCCCTTACGACAGCCGCCTCGGCTACGCGTTGCTGCCGTCGTTCCAGCAGCGCTTACTCGAACGCGGATTTGAAATCGGCGCACAGTCGCGCGACTCCGAGCGAATGCTGTGGCTGGCCGATAGCGGTCTATTTATTCCCTACGCCGAAAAAGATCAGGCGGGGCTGCAACTCTTCGACGGCACCGGCGCGCCGCTTTTTGGTGCGCAGTATCCGGGCCGTGTTTATGACAGCTTCGATTCGATCCCGCCGTTGATCGTCAATTCGCTGCTTTTTATCGAAGACCGCTATCTGCTCGACCCCGATCAGCCGAACCGCAATCCGGCGATCGACTGGGGACGTTTTAGCCACGCGCTCGTCGACCAGGGCGCGCGCGTGTTCAACCGGCATCAATCGACGCCTGGCGGCAGCACGCTCGCTACGCAGATTGAGAAGTTCCGCCACTCGACGGGTGGGCGTACGGCAACGCCGCCTGAGAAATTGCGGCAAATCGCCTCCGCTTCGGTCCGCGCGTATCTGAACGGCCCGCAAACCCTGCCTGCGCGCCAGCAGATCGTCGTCCATTATCTCAACTCGGTGCCGCTTGCCGCGCAACCGGGTATTGGTGAGATCAATGGCATCGGCGACGGTCTGGCCGCCTGGTACAGTCGCGATTTCAACGACGTCAACCGCATTCTCAACGCACCGCCGACCGAAGCGAATCTCGCGGAGCAGGGCGTGGCGTTTCGTCAGGTGCTTTCGTTGATGATCGCGCAACGTGCGCCGTCGTATTTCCTGCATCACGGCTACGCCGAACTTGAACGTCTGACGGATAGCTATCTGCGCTTGCTGGCAAGCAATGGTGTTATCACGATCGCGCTGCGCGATGCCGCGCTGTCCGCGCAAGTGGATCTGCGCCGCGCACCGGAAAAAATGCAGAACACCGACTCGTTCGTGTCGCGCAAGGCTGTGACATCGATGCGTTCGCATCTATTAACGGCGCTCGGCGTGTCGAGTTTCTATGAACTCGACCGGCTCGACCTGCAGGCAACGGGCACGCTCAACAACGCCGTGCAACAGGCCGTGAGCGAGCGTCTTGCCGCCGCCGCGACGCGCGACGGTGCAAAAGCCGCTGGGCTCGTTGGCTATGAAATGCTGCGCGCCTCCGACGATCCATCGAAAATCGCCTATAGCTTCACACTGTTCGAGCGGCGTGACGGCGCGAATCTCGTGCGGGTGCAAACCGATAGCGTCAACCAACCGTTCGACATCAACTCCGGCGCGCGGCTGAATCTTGGTTCGACTGCGAAAATGCGCACCGTGGTGACGTATTTGCAGATTGTCTCTGAGTTGCATGCGCGTTATTCCTCGCTGAGCACAGCGGAGCTGAAAGCCGTGAAGCCCGATCCGAACGATCAGCTCACGCGCTGGGCGCTGGACTATCTGGCGCATACTTCAGACCGCTCGCTGCAAGCCATGCTCGACGCAGCCGTGGAACGCAAGTATTCGGCCAGTCCAGGCGAAACGTTTTACACGGGCGGCGGCGCCCAGACGTTCAACAACTTCGAATCCGACGACAACAGCCGCATTCTCACCGTGCACCGCGCATTCCAGCATTCGGTGAATCTGGTGTTCGTGCGGCTGATGCGCGATATCGTCCACTACGAGACGGTGCAGACTACCGGGCCGTCGTCGCAATGGCTGAACGATCCGGCGATCCGCAAGATGTATCTCACGCGTTTCGCCGATCAGGAAAGCCGCGTGTACATGAATCGTTTCTACACGAAGTACCACGGCAAAACACCCGAGCAGCAACTCACCTTATTGCTGCTCGGCGTGCGCAAATCGCCGCCTAAAGTAGCGACGGTGTTGCGCAGCGTCGCGCCGGACGAATCGAACGCATGGTTCAACGCGAAGATGCGCGCGGCGTTGAAGAACACGCCGGCGGCCTCCATCCTGGATGACGAGGACCTGGCGAACCTGTACGACAAATATGCGATCGACCGCTTCAATCTGAACGATCGCGGCTACATTTCGAGCGTGCATCCGCTGGAACTGTGGACCCTCAACTATCTGCGCGCTCATCCCGACACGACCCTCGACCAGATACAGAACGCGAGCCGCGAGGTGCGCCTGTCGACTTATTCGTGGCTCTTCAAGACTCGCTATCACGCCACCCAGGATCGCCGCATCAAGCGCATGGTCGAGTTGCGCGCATACGATGCGATCGGCAAATCGTGGCAGGCGCTCGGCTATCCGTTCGCGACGCTCACACCGTCGTTTGCGGCGGCGATCGGCGCCTCCGGTGACCGGCCGGCTGCGCTCGCGCAACTGATTGGCGTGGTTGCCAACGGCGGCAACAAGGTGCCGACCGAAAGCCTCACGCAACTGGACTTCGCGAAAAACACGCCGTACGAAACGCATTTTCAACGCGCGGCGGTGGCGCCGCAGCAGCAGTTGTCGCCGGAGATTGCCGGGGTGGTCAGGGGACTGTTGCGTGATGTCGTATCAGGCGGTACGGCGAGGCGTCTGGCGCAGGGCATGACGTTCCCCAATGGTCAGACGCTCGAGATTTACGGCAAGACCGGCACCGGCGATCAGCGCTTCAATGTGTGGGCCAAAGGCGCGCGCCTGATCGAGTCGCGCAAGGTGAACCGCAGCGCAACGTTCGTGTTTGTGATGGGAGACCGCTTCTACGGCACGCTGACCGCCTGGGTGCATGAGCCGTATGCGGCCCATTACGAGTTCACGAGCGCGCTCTCGGTGCAGTTGCTGAAGTCGCTGGCGCCGGTGTTGCAGCCGTTGCTGCAAAATCTGCCCGCTCAAACGGCTTCGATAGCGAAGGCGGCCGCGCAATGAGCGACGGCGCCTAATATCCCGCGTCCGTCGCCGGCTTGAGAAACAGCTCGTGCACGGGCGCGAAGTGCGCGTACAGCGGCAGAATCGCGCCGCCCATCGCTCGCGCATCGGCGCCGATGGTGCCTTCCAGCAGTTGCGGGCGCACCATGCCTTCCCATTCGAAACGATCGAGCACGCGTTCGGTCCGGCGAATGATTTCGCGGACCACTTGCCGGTCGAGCTCGCCGTCGATCACTACCGCTTCCAGATCGAGCAACGCAGCCGCATTGGTCAATGCATTGGCGATCGCAGGACACGCGGTGTCGAGCCACTGTTCGGTCTGCCGCCACAGTTCGGGCGACAACGCGCGATGGTCGTGCGCGGCGGCGGCCGGCGCCCCCGCATTGCTCAACAGTTGTTCCAGCACGAAGCCCGATGCCGCGTGCAGCAGTTGCCGCGCCGGTTTGCGCGCGCTGCCGTCTTTCAACGGGATCGAGCCCACCGCGCCTGCGTTGTCATGCGGTCCGCCGTGCAAACGGCCGTCGATCACGAGACCGCCGCCAATAAAAGTGCCGACGAACAGGTATAGAAAATTGTGAATGCCGCGGCCCTGGCCCATCACGAGTTCGGCTGCGCAGGCGGCCGTGGTGTCTTTCGCGAACTCGACAGGCAAGCCCGTCATCGTTGCGATGCGACTGCGCAAGTCGATCTCGTGCCACGCTTCCAGCGCATCCTGCGGCGCGCCGAGAAAGTCGCGCCAGCCGCCGAGCCACAACGGCGCCGCCACGCCGACGCCAACCACTTTGCTCGCCTTCGCGCCGAGCGTCTGATTCACGCGCGCCAGTTTGCTTTCGAGCGCGGGGAACAGCGTGCGCGGATCGGGGTAGGCATACTCGAATACGTCGCGGCACACCACGTGGTTCGCGAAATCCATGGCCAGCACGTCGAGACTGCGTCGGCCCACCTTGATGCCGATGGTGTACGCACCGTCGGCGCGCAGTGCGATCGGTACCGAGGGTTGACCGATGCGGCCGCGTACGCGCGCCTGCTTCTCGAGCAAGCCGTCGTCGATCAGACGGTCGACGATCATCGACACGGTCTGCATCGACAGACGCGTGAGACGGCCCACTTCGGCTTTCGGCAGCGGCCCATGCAAACGGATCGTCTGCAGGACGATCCGTTCGTTGAATTGCCGCATGCCGACCTGGTTCGAGCCGACCGTGCGTTTGAGAGGCGAGCGTGTGCCGGTGGTGTCCATCGTCGTGTGCCTCTCAACGGGGTGCATGCATCATGCAATCGCCTTGACGTCCGCTGTCTTCGCGCCCGTCATGATCGCCACGGCCTCCGACATGTGGATGTCTTTGGTGTTGACCACCGCGGCACGCCTGCCGAGCCGCTGGATATGGATACGATCCGCGACTTCGAATACGTGCGGCATGTTGTGGCTGATCAGGATCACCGGCAGGCCGCGATCGCGCACGCGCCGGATCAATTCGAGCACCATGTTGCCTTCCTTGACGCCGAGTGCGGCGGTGGGCTCGTCGAGAATCACCACATGCCGCGCGAACGCCGCGCTACGCGCGACAGCCACGCCTTGACGCTGGCCGCCGGACAAGGTTTCGACCGCCTGGCGCATCGAGCGGATGCCGATCTGCAAATCCTTCATGTGCGAAGTGGCTTCCTCGAGCATGCGGCGCTTGTCGATCATCTTGAAGATCGACCCGCGCCAGCCTGGCTTGACGAGTTCACGGGCGAGAAACAGGTTTTCGGCGATGCTCATGGCGGGCGCCACCGCGAGTTCCTGGTACACGGTTTCGATCCCTTGAGCGCGCGCATCCAGCGGGCTGCGGAATTTGACGGGCTTGCCGTCAAGCAGGATTTCGCCTTCGTCGGGGACCGTGGCGCCGGAAAGCGCCTTGATCAACGACGATTTGCCTGCGCCGTTATCGCCGATCACGGCGAGAATCTCGCCGGGCAGCACTTCGAAATCGCAGCCGTCGAGCGCGGTGACGTTGCCGTAGCGTTTGACGAGTCCGCGAGCCTGCAGAACGGGCATCGCGGTGGAGGCGGAAGTAGGTGATGACATGACGGGCTCCTGTTGATTGCTCAACCGCGACGATGGGAAAGTTTGTCCGCGGCGACCGCGAGAATCACGAGCATGCCGGTGATCAAGACCTGGTATACCGAAGAGACGCCGATCAGCGTCAAGCCGTTGCGAAACACGCCGACGATCAACGCGCCGAGCAGGGTTCCGGAAATCGAGCCGCGTCCACCGAACAGGCTCGTGCCGCCCAGCACCACGGCCGTGATGCTGTCGAGGTTCTCGGTTTGTCCCGCCTGCGGATCGCCGACGCCGGTGCGCGACACCGACAACAGCGCGGCGATGCCGTAGATCGCGCCGGCCAGCGAGTACACGGTAAGCAGAATCTTCTGCGACGAGAGGCCCATCAGGCGCGCGGCTTCAGGGTTGTTGCCGAGCGCATACAGATGCCGGCCAGGCACGGTGTCGCGCAGGACGAACCACGTTGCCCCGTACATCAGCAGCGTGAGCACCGTGCCGTAGGTGACGTCGGCGGGGCCGAGCTTGAACGTGTTGCCGAGGAACATGATCGCGTCCGGCAGATTCGAGACGCTCTCCGCGTTCGAATAGATCTGCGTGAGCGCGAACGCGATGTTCAGCGTACCGAGCGTGACGATAAAGGCGGGCAGCTTGATGCGCGTGATCAGCACGCCGTTGAGCGCGCCGAACAGCGTGCTCGCGGCGACGCCGCACAGAATCGCGAGAATGGGCGGCACGCCGAGCGTGACGGCGAATTTGGTCATGATGATCGAGCCGAACGCCATCACCATCCCGCACGACAGATCGATTCCGCCTGTCAGCACGATCAGCGTCTGGCCGATGGCGATGACGGCGACCACCATCGTCTGTTGCAGGATTAGCGAGAGGTTCTGGAACGACAGGAAGCGGTTGCTCTGCGAAATGAAGAAGCCGCAGGCCAGCAGCAGGGCGATCAACGGTCCGATTTCAGCGAGCGATGGCAAGCGGTCGGTGAAGTGGCGCGGGTGTCCGGCGGGCGCGGAAGGTGTCGACATGATAGGTGTCCTTGATGCATGAGCGTGGCGAGTGGGCCACGCGGCGAATACGGGAGCGGGTGATGCGGCGCCCGGCGGCGGCCCGGCGTCGCGGGCCGCCACTCAACGCGCGTTACTTGTTGCCCCAGCAGTTGTCGAGGCCGTATTTCGTATCCTTGCTGTCGACCCCGGACATGGGTTTATCGGTGACCAGCGTCACGCCCGTGTCCTGATAGCCGGAGACCTTCTTGCCGGTCTTCGCATAGTCCACGCCCGCAGTCACGCCGAGCGAGGCCATCTTCAGCGGATACTGCTGCGAGGTCGCGGCAATCGCGCCGGCCTTCACATTGCGTACGCCTTCACAGCCGCCGTCGATCGACACGATCATCACGCTCTTGTCCTTGCCCGCCGCCTTGAGCGCGCGATACGCACCCGCTGCGGCCGGTTCGTTGATCGTGTAGACCACGTTGATGTCCGGCGATTTCTGCAAGCAGTTTTCCATCGCCGTCTGGCCCTTCGACTGATCGCCGCGCGTGTCCTGGCTGCAGACGATCGACGGATCGCCTTCCTTCACGCCGAAGCCTTCCAGGAAGCCGTTGTGACGCAGCACGCCGACCGAGACGCCGGGCGCGAGATCGAGCGTCGCGATCTTTGCGGGCTTGCCGTTCATGGCGGCTTTCGCGTACTTGCCGATCAGCACGCCGGCCTTGAAGTTGTCGGTGGCGAAGAGGGCGTCCGTGGCATCTTGCGGATCGGTCGGCGTGTCGAGCGCGACCACCATCACGCCCGCCGCGCGGGCTTTCTTGATGCTCGGCACGATCGCTTTGGTATCGCTCGGCGTGATCAGAATCGCTTTCGCACCGGCCGTCATCATGTTTTCGATGGCGGTGACCTGGCTCGCGTTGTCGCCGTCGAACTTGCCGGCGGCGGTCAACAGCTTGGCGCCGTCTTTCGAGGCAGCCGCTTCGGCGCCCTGTTTCATCTTGACGAAGAACGGATTGGTGTCCGTCTTGGTGATGAGGCCGACAACAGGCTGGTCGGCCGCCTGGCTCGCGCTCGCACACCACACCGCCGATGCGGCGACGCACATCGACACGATTTTCCTGGCGACAGGATGCCTGCGGGAATTCAGATTCATGGGACGCTCCTCCGGTAATTGGCCACGACGTTGTGAACTGCGGGCGGATGCACACACGAACGCTGCGCGCGTGCAATCTGTTCGCAATCTGGATTGGAGCCTGCTCCGGCTCCGAGGCGGTTCGAAATCGGCCGCTTAAATCACTTTGGTTGATTTAGTACAGCAGACGCGGAGACGCTCGTCAAGGAAGCGATCGGGGAGGAGGTCGACGCGCCGAAGCCGCCGCCAGGGCGGTAGACCTTACGTGACGGGGCTTGGCGGGAGTGGTGCGATGCAAAGTCGAGAGCCGGGACTTCGGGAAAGTCCTGGCTCGCTTGTAAGCGAATTGAAGTCTTAAGCGGTCTGTCGCGACAGGGTGGGCTGCCGTCGCGAAGGTAATTCGGGTTGGCCGAACATCACGCTACGCACGCAATATCCGTCCCCTGGCGGATCACATTCTGATGACATCCATCACGGTCTTCTTGTTGTCCTTGAACTGATAGATCGTGATCGCCGCGTCCCGCAGGTCGCCGTGCGGGTCGAACGCAATGTGCCCGATCACGCCGTCATAGCTGGTGGCAGGCATTGCTGCGAGAATTTTCGATCGGTCGGTCGAGTTCGCTCGCTTCATTGCGTCATAGATCACGTAGACGGCGTCATACGTGAACGGAGCGTAGGCGTCGATCGGCGTTCTGAAGCGCGCCACGTAGCGCTTGTCAAAGTCTTGACCCTTTGGCATTTTTGACAAGGCAAGTCCGGCTTCTGAACACGTCACGTTGCTAATCGCGCTGCCGGCAAGTTGAGTCATGTTATCCGTGCAGGCGCCGTCGCCGCCCAACACCTTTGCGGCGATGCCGAGGTTGGCCGCCTGTTTGGCCAGCGGGCCGGCCGTTGCGTCCGAGCCGCCATACATGATGGCGTCGGGTTGCAGACCTTTGATTTTCGTCAGAATCGCCCGGAAGTCGACGGCTTTGTCGGTCGTCGCTTCGTGGGTCACGATGACGGCGCCTCGTGCTTTTGCCGCTTTTTCGAATTCTTGCGCGAGCCCCTGGCCGTATGCGGTCGAATCGTCCACGATGGCAATTCGCCTCGCGTGCATCGAGTCGACTGCGTAGCGAGCCAGCGCCGGCCCTTGCAGTGCGTCCGTCGCGACGACGCGGAAGGTCGTTTTGAAGCCTTGCAGCGTATAGGTGGGATTGGTCGAGCCCTGCGAGATCTGCACCAGACTGGCCTCGCTATAGATCTTCGAGGCCGGGATCGACACCCCGGAGTTGATATCGCCGACCACGGCGACCACGCCATCGTCGACGAGCTTCTGGGCGACTTGAGTACCCGTGCGCGGGTCGGCGGCGTCGTCCTGGGCGTCGAGTCGCAGGCGGACCGCCTGGCCGCCGATCACCGGATGCTGGCTGTTGATCTCGTCGATGGCAAGCCGCGCCGCATTTTCGCTGTCCTTGCCCATATGCGCGAGCTGTCCTGTCAACGGCGCGGCATGGCCGATCAGGATCACGGCCGGCTCCGCGGCGAAGCTCGTGCAGCCCGCGCCCAGCAGCAGCGCGGCGGTGGATATGTGCAGCGTTCGATTCAGTTTATTGAACGAGGGGGACATGGGCGGCTCCTTGGTTTTCGGTTCAATGAGTATTCGAAGGCCAAATTCTTCCGTCCAACGACTTATTTTATTGACCGGCGATAGATAAATCTGATTGCCCCTCGGGGCCTTCCCGAGAAGCCGCGCCTTGCGCGCCGAGCCGCCATGGCCACAAGGAAAAATTGTTCCAGGTGGCCAGTTTTTGTTGTCACCGGCCTGACTTTGCGGCGCTACACTCTGCCCATGCACTGAAGCTGTCCGTTTGCGCGGGCGCAATACGTGGAAGCGGGTTGTGCGTCCGTCGACTGTACAAGGTGTCTGATGAATGTCCGTTTTCTAGAAACATTTGTATGGCTTGCAAAGCTGCGCAATTTCCGGCTGACAGCGGAGCGCCTGCATGCGACACAGGCCGCTATTTCCAGCCGGATATCCGCGCTCGAGCAGGAATTCGGCGTGCGTCTGTTCGATCGGGGACCGCGCGACGTCAAGCTGACCCAGGAGGGGACCAAGGCACTGGCCTTCGCCGAGCAGATTCTGAAACTCACGAACGACATGCTCGCCAGCGTAAGCGACCGTTCGCATGTGAGCGGGTTGTTGCGGGTCGGCGTGATGGAGTCCGTCGTGCATACGTGGCTGCCCGAGTTGCTCCGGCGCGTGCGGGACGAATATCCGAACCTGACGATCGAGCTGACCTGCGACACCTCGACGAATCTGTCCGTGCAACTGGTCAACGGCAACGTGGATATCGCTTTTCTTAGCACCGTGGTTGCGGGTGCCGACGCGGAGAATGTTTCGCTCGGCGCGTTGCCGATGCGATGGGTGGCGAGTCCGTCGCTGAATCTGTCGGCTGAAGCACTTTCGGAAGCCGAACTGGCGAGCTTCCCGATTGTGAGTTTTGCCCGCCATTCGTCGCCGCATGTGTTTGTCGCCGGCCTGTTTGCAGCCGCCGGCGAGCCGCACGTGCAAATCAATTGCGTGTCTTCGGTCGCGGCGATTATCAGGCTCGTACTCGACGGTTTCGGTATTGCCGTTCTGCCGACAGCGTTCGTGACCCGCGAGTTGGAGTCCGGTCATCTGCAACTGCTGAAAGTGACGCATCGAGTCCCGGAACTCCCGCTATTCGCATCCTTCCGGCGAAGTCCGGACAGCTTGCTATGCGAGTCGATCACGCATCTGGCGCTCAAGGTCATGCGAGAGTTCAGCCTGGAGAACGGTCCTGATATCGCGCTTTTTCCAGACACCGACGAAGCGCCGACGCCTCATTGAGTTGCGCACTGCGATGTTTTTCTTCGATTATCAAAGGCCCGAACCGAGATGCCGACTGCCACGCCGCTGACCATTCAAGCGCTTACTGCCGGCGCTTTCGAACCCTATGGATGGATGTTGGGCAAGCCCTTTCCGGAGGTTAGCGCGGCGTCTTCCGAGGTGCCCTCGTTTACCAGCCGGTCTTCCGATTTCTGGCGTGAGCATCTGTTCGATGCCGGACTGTCCGGAGACCCTGAAATCCTGTGGGTCAGATACCGCGATTGCGAAGCCGAGGTGATGAAGCTCGAGGCGCATTGGCTGACTGAGCAGGCGGTGGTGCCGCTCACCGGACCGCTCGTGCAGATTGTCGCGACGAGTACGCCGGACGGGCACCCTGACCTCGAATCATTGGCCGCGTTCAAGGTGCCCGTCGGGGAGGGCATCTGCATGCGGCCGCGCTGCTGGCACACCACGCGTGCATTGCAGGACGAAGTGACGTGCCTCATGCTGACGCGCCGCTCGACGACGTTCGATCTTGCCGTCCATCTGCTCACGGGCGCTCCCGCCGGCGAAAGCGCGATTCGGCAGATTCCGCCGTACCGGCTGGTCGGCGCGCCCGGCCTCATATAACCTTCGACGCTCCCATCTTCAACGCCCCTGCCGCGGCGCGCCGGTCGATGCGCGCACAGCCAGTTTCGGCGCCGAGGAAATCCGCATCTGCACGTTCGCCGCGACCTGGCGACCCGCTTGTCCATACGACGACTCGATCAACTCGCGCAACAGCGATACCGCGAGACCGGCGACTTCGACGGTCGGAACGGCAACCGTCGTCAACGCGGGCCGCGACTCGCGCGCCAGTTGGATGTCGGTAATGCCGATCACGGACAGATCGCCCGGCACATTCAAGCCGAGATCGGCGGCGGCGTGCATCGCGCCGAGTGCCGGCAAGTCGTTGGTCGCGAAGATCGCGGTGAGTGTCGGATCGGCTTCCAGCAGCGCGCGCGCCGCCGAGTAGCCGCCTTGTATCGTATCGGGCGCATGCTTGACCCGGCTTTTCGGCGCGCCGGCCGCTCGCAGCGCATCGACAAAGCCTTCGTAACGGGCTGCGTGAATACCCGAGGCCTTGCTGCCGACAATCGCGCCGATTCGCCGATGGCCGAGTTCCAGCAGATGCGTGGCGGCCAATTCGCCTGCCAGACGGAAATCGACTGCGACGCACGGCAGCCCCGGCGGCTCATTGGGCCGCTCCCACATGCACAGCACCACCGGCGTGCCGCGCGATTCGGTTGTATGCAGGTCCGCGAAGTCCAGGTTCGCATTCGTGACGAGCACGCCCTCGGAAAGCGTGCCCGCGATCTGGTCGAGATAGGCCCGCCCGGCCAGCGGATCTTCGTTCGTATTGCAGATGATCACGAAGTGGCCGCTGTTGCGCGCCGCGTGTTCGACCGCGAGCGCGAACTCCGGATAGAACGGATTGGCAATGCTCGACACCATCAAGGCCAGCGTCGGCGCGCGGCCCTCGGCGAGCGCGCGGGCCGCGAGGTGCGGGCGGTAGCCGAGCGCGTCGACCGCGTCCAGCACCCGCTGGCGGGTGCTCGCGCCGACCCGGCCGCGATTGCGCAACACGTTCGACACCGTGGCAGGGGTGACGCCGGCGTGACGGGCGACTTCGCTAAGGGTGGTCATGGCTCATCAATATTTGGGATGGCTGTTCGATATTTGCATCGCAGCCAAAGTCGCGGCACCATTTGCCGCACAGACAAAACGATATCGGAGACAGGCAAGGCCAAACGATCGCACGCGATCGGTTTTTTCTGGTCTGCTGATTAAGCGCTTAATCTCCGACATCGAGCCGATTAAATCACGGAGTCGATGCAATGGCGAGCATTTCGTTGAGAGGCGTGCAGAAGGCGTATGGCGACGGCGCGCTGGTGATCCGCGACGTCGATCTGGAGATCGGCGAGAACGAGTTCTGCGTGTTTCTCGGACCGTCCGGCTGCGGCAAGTCCACCTTGCTGCGGATGATCGCCGGTCTCGAAGACGTGACCGACGGCGACCTGTCCATCGCCGGCCGCCTCGTCAACGACGTCCCGGCGGCGCAGCGCGGTGTGGCGATGGTGTTCCAGAGCTATGCGCTGTTTCCGCACATGACCGTGTTCGAGAACATGGCATTCGGCCTCAAGCTCGCCAAAACCCCGAAAGACGAAGTCGACCGCAAGGTGCGGGAAGCCGCGCGCATCCTGCAGCTGGAGGCGTTGCTCGAGCGCCGGCCTAAGGCGCTGTCCGGCGGCCAGCGGCAGCGTGTGGCGATCGGCCGGGCGATCGTGCGCGAACCGGGCGTGTTTCTGTTCGACGAACCGCTCTCCAATCTCGACGCGACGCTGCGCGGCCAGACCCGCATCGAAATCGCGCGGCTGCATAAGCAGTTCGCCAAAGCCAGCGTCGTGTACGTCACCCACGACCAGATCGAAGCCATGACGCTCGCCGACAAGATCGTGCTGCTGCACGCGGGCAAGGACACGGAGCGCTACGGCAGCATCGCGCAGATCGGCGCGCCGCTCGAGTTGTACCACCGTCCGAAGAGTCGTTTCGTCGCCGGCTTCATCGGTTCGCCGCGCATGAACTTTTTGCCGGGGCGGGTGGCGTCGGTCGATCCGCTGGGCGTGATCGTCACGCTCGACGATACGTCCGAAACCGTGCGCGTGCCGGTCAGCGGCGATGGTCTGCAGGTGGCGCAGCCGGTCACCCTCGGCGTGCGTCCGGAACACCTGGAATTCATCGACGCGACCGCTTCCGACAACTCGCATGACGGCGTTTTGACCCGCACCGTGTCCCTCGTCGAACAGCTCGGCGAGCATAGCTATGTCCACCTCGATCAGCCCGGCGGCGTCGCGCTGGTCGCCAAGGCGCCTGGCGACACACGCCTCGTGCCGGGCGCGCGCGCGAGCTTGCGCGTCCCCAGCCGCGCCTGTCATTTGTTTACCGAGGACGGCTTTGCCGCCGCTTCGCTCGAATCCGTCGAACACTACGCATAAAGGACATTCGGATGCGCCTTGGAGTCTGTTATTACCCGGAACACTGGCCGGAGTCGATGTGGGAAGACGACGCCCGCCGGATGAAAGCGCTCGGCATCGATCAGGTGCGAATCGCCGAATTTGCATGGAGCCGGATGGAGCCGACGCCAGGCGAGTACGACTGGGGCTGGCTCGATCGCGCGATCGAGGTACTCGGCGCGGCCGGTCTGCAGGTCGTCATGTGCACGCCCACCGCGACGCCGCCCAAATGGCTGATCGACCGTCATCCGGACATTCTGCCGATCGGTGCGGACGGCCGTCCTCGCGCCTTCGGTTCACGCCGTCATTACGATTTCTCATCGCCTGCGTATTTCACTGCATCGCAGCGAATCTGCACGGCAGTCGCCGAGCGTTACGGCAAGCATCCGGCCGTTGCCTACTGGCAGACGGATAACGAATTCGGCTGCCATCACACGGTGGTCAGCTATTCGCCGGCCGCAGTGGGGCGCTTTCGCGAGTGGCTGAAGGCGCGCTATCAAACGATCGATGCGCTGAACCGTGCATGGGGCACGGTGTTCTGGAGCATGGAGTACCGCAGCTTCGACGAGATCGACGCGCCGGTGGCGACCGTCACCGAAGCGCATCCATCGCACCGGCTCGATTACCGGCGCTTTGCCTCCGACGAAGTGGCGCGCTACAACCGCATGCAGGTCGAGATCATCCGTGCGCATTCGCCGGGCCGGCCGGTCGCGCACAATTTCATGCAGCTCTTTACCGAGTTCGATCACTACAAGGTGGCGGCCGATCTCGACGTCGCCGCGTGGGACAGCTATCCGCTCGGCGCGCTCGAAGAGCAGTGGTTTGCGCCTGAGGTGAAAGCACGCTGGCTGCGCAGCGGGCACCCCGACTTCGCGTCGTTCAACCATGACGTGTACCGCGGCATGTCGAAGCTGCCGTTCTGGGTGATGGAGCAGCAACCGGGCCCGGTGAACTGGGCGCAGTGGAATCCGGCGCCGCTGCCCGGCATGGTGAGGCTATGGAGTTGGGAGGCGTTCGCGCACGGCGCGGGCTGCGTGTCGTATTTCCGCTGGCGCCAGGCGCCGTTTGCGCAGGAGCAGATGCATGCGGGGTTGAATACGCCCGATAACCGGCTCGATGTCGGCGGTAGTGAAGCGGCACAGGTTGCCGACGACATTCGCGCGGTGCTCGCAGCCGACGCCGACGCCAATGCCGGGATTCGCTCGAAAGTCGCGCTGGTCTACGACTACGAAGCGAAGTGGCTCTTCGAGATTCATCCGCAGGGCGCGGACTTTCACTATCCGCGTTTCGCATTCGAGTATTACTCGGCGTTGCGCGCGCTCGGCCTGGACGTCGATATCGTACCGGTCGATGCAGCCCTCGACGGCTATCGTTTGATCGTCGTGCCGCCGCTGCCGGTCGTGCCGGCGGATTTCGCCGCCAGACTGGCGGGCTCGGGCGCGCACGTTGTGCTCGGTCCTCGCACCGGTTCGAAGACGGTGGACCTGCAGATTCCGGCGAACCTGCCGCCAGGCGCGCTCGCCGCCGTGCTGCCGTTGCGCGTGTGGCGCGTCGAATCGATGCGGCCGAATGTGACCGAAGCCGTGCGGTTCGTGGATAACAGGGACGCGGCTGTGGACGACGGCGTCGCGCGCCACTGGCGCGATCTCATCGACGTCGACGGCGCCGCTGGTCCAGCGGCTTCGCTCGACGTACGTGCCCGTTTCGCCGACGGCCATCCCGCCTATGTGAAAAGCGGTCAGTTTCACTACCTCGCCAGCCTGTTCGACGATGGGCTGACGGTTCGCCTTCTGAAGCAGATCGCCGAAGAGGCGGGCATCGACGCGACACCGCTCGGCGACAGCGTGCGGGTCAGCCGGCGTGGCGCGCTGACCTACGTGTTCAACTACGGCGATCGGACGCACACGCTTGCCGATGTCGCCGACGATGCTTTCGTGATCGGTTCACGCGCGATCGGGCCGCAGGGTGTGGCCGTCTATCGATCGGGCAAGTGATCTGAGGCGCTAAACGAAGGATTCCATGCAGTAACGACAACGACGCAAAATCAAGGCATAAAGGAGACAGCAACATGGCACTGAAACCTCGCAAGATTCTGCTGGCACTCGCGCTGGCCGCGGCGGCCGCAGGGACATCCGTCGTCAGCACGGCGCAGGCCGGCACGCTCGCGGTCAACATCGCGTTCAAGGGCGCAAGTCAACGCGCCGTCTGGCAGTCGATCATCGACGACTTCAAGAAAACGCATCCCGGCACCGACGTGAAGGTGTCGTTCGTCGATGAAGAAGCGTACAAAGTCCAGTTGCCCGGCTGGCTCTCCACCGTCGCGCCCGATATCGTCAACTGGCATGACGGCGAGCGCATGGCGTATTACGCGCAGCGCGGCCTGTTCGACGATCTGAGCGGCGACTGGGCGAAGAACGGCTGGAACGACATGTATGCGTCGACCAAGGAAGCGTCGTCGTATAAGGGCAAGCAGTACGCCGCTCCGACCGTGTATTACTCGTGGGGCATGTTCTATCGCAAGGACCTGTTCCAGAAGGTCGGCATTGCCGGTGAACCGAAAACGTGGGACCAGTTCCTCGACGACTGCAAGAAGCTGAAAGCCGCCGGCATTGCGCCGATTGCCGTGGCCGGCCGTGATGCATGGACGCTGGCCGGCTGGTTCGATTATCTCGACCTGCGCCTGAACGGCAATGCGTTCCATCAGAAACTGATGGCGGGCGAGATTGCGTACACCGATCCGCGTGTGAAGAAGGTCTACACGACGTGGAAGCAGCTGATCGACGCCGGCTATTTCATCGACAACTCGCTCTCCTACGATCTGGATGCGGTGCAGCCGTTCCTGTTCCAGGGCAAGGCCGCGATGATGCTGATGGGCACCTTCATCACCGGCGGTTTTCCGCCGAACGTGAAATCGGAGATGGGTTACTTCCAGTTCCCGATCATCGACGCGAACGTGCCGACTGCCGAAGACGGTCCGGTCGAATCGCTGCATATTCCGTCGAAGGCGAAGAACAAGGCGGATGCGCATGCCTTCCTTGCATTCGTCCAGACGCCGGAAAATGGTGCGAAGCTGGCGACCGGGCTGGGCTCGCTGTCGGCGAACAGCAAGTCGCCTGAACCCGAGGATCCGATTTCGAAGATCGGTTTCCAGATTCTCGCGAATACGAAGGGCGGCATTGCGCAGTTCTACGATCGTGACATGACGAAGGAAATGGCCGATGAAGGGATGAAGGGGATGCAGCAATTCATCTCCGATCCTTCGAAGCTCGACGACGTGCTCGCGCAACTCGAGCAGACGCGCAAGCGGATCTACAAGAAGTGAGCGGTGGCGGCCCGGGCTTGGGCCGCTACTCGTTGCATCAGATTGGCAACCATGTTGCATGGGATCGGAGTAAGTGCTGAAGCACTAACTCCGATCGACACAGGAGAATGATCGTGTCGCACTCCGTCACCCGTCACACTGTTGGCGGCCCTGCCGAACCGGGCGGTCCTGGCTTGCCCGCGTCGGGTGTACCGGCATCGGGCGGTGCATTCCGTGGCGGGCAGCCAGGCGCGGCGCGCCGGCGCGGGCCGTCGCCGACTGCGCGCCGGCAGCGGCGAGCCGCTTTTCTGTTCCTTGCGCCGGCCTGCGTGATGGTGGCGATCTACGTGGTGTGGCCGATCATCTCGACCTTCCGCCTGAGCCTTTTCAACTGGGACGGGATGACCGACGCATCTTTCGTCGGTCTCGCAAACTATATCGAGTTGTTCCATGCGCCGACGTTCTACACGGCGCTGAAGAACAACCTCATCTGGCTGCTGCTGTTCCTGCTTGCGCCGCCGATGGGACTCGCCGTCGCGCTTTATCTGAACCAGGCCGTGGCCGGCATCCGCATCGTCAAATCGCTGTTCTTCGCACCGTTCGTGTTGTCGGGCGTGGTGGTCGGCCTGATCTTTTCGTGGTTCTACGACCCGACCTTCGGCCTGCTCGCGGTGATTCTCGGACACGGCGTGCCGGTACTCGGCGATCCTCGCTACGCGACCCTCGGGATCGTGTTCGCGGCGCTGTGGCCGCAAACCGCGTATTGCATGATTCTTTACCTGACCGGCCTGACGTCGCTGAACGCCGAGCAGATCGAGGCTGCGCGAATGGAAGGCGCGCGCGGCTGGTCGATGCTGTGGCACGTGATCCTGCCGCAATTGCGGCCGACCACGTTCATGGCGATCGTCGTCACGGTGATCGGCGCGCTGCGCAGCTTCGATCTGATTTCGGTCATGACCGGCGGCGGACCGTTCGAAAGCTCGACCGTGCTCGCGTACTACATGTACGACCAGGCGATCAAGTATTACCGCATTGGCTATTCCGCGGCGGTGGCGGTCGTGCTGTTCGCCATCATGCTGGTGTACATCGTCTATCACCTGCGCCGCATGCTGCGCACCGAGCAATAAGGAGCCGGTCATGTTTCCGATCCCGATCGACAAATGGAAGCCGGTGACGCGCCGTGCGTACAAACTGACGTTGCCGCTCGCGCTGCTGATCTGGCTGCTGCCGATGCTCGCGGTGCTCGTCACCTCGGTGCGTTCGACGGAAGAGCTGAGCGAGGGCAACTATTGGGGCTGGCCGAAGCACTTCGCGATGTTCGATAACTATCGCGAAGCGCTGACGACTTCGCCGATGCTGCATTACTTCTGGAACAGCGTGCTGATTACGGTGCCCGCCGTGGTGGGTTCGATCGCGCTTGCGGCGATGGCCGGATTCGCGCTGGCGATCTATCGGTTTCGCGGGAATTCGACCTTGTTTGCGACGTTTGTCGCGGGCAACTTCGTGCCGGTGCAGGTGCTGATGATTCCGGTGCGGGATCTGTCGTTGCAGCTTGGTCTGTTCAATACGGTGAGCGCGCTGATTCTGTTCCACGTGTCGTTTCAGACCGGATTCTGCGCGCTGTTTCTGCGCAATTTCATCAAGCAGTTGCCGTTCGAACTGGTCGAGGCGGCGCGGATCGAAGGCGCGAACGAATGGACGGTGTTCTTCAGGATTGTGTTGCCGTTGATCCGTCCCGCGCTCGCGGCGCTGGCGATTCTCGTGTTTACGTTCGTGTGGAACGACTATTTCTGGGCGTTGTGTCTCACGCAGGGTGACGAAGCTGCGCCGATTACCGTAGGCGTCGCCGCGCTGAAAGGGCAGTGGACGACGGCGTGGAATCTGGTGTCGGCAGGGTCGATACTTGCCGCGTTGCCTTCGGTCGCGATGTTCTTTGCAATGCAGAAGCATTTCGTGGCCGGGTTGACCTTCGGGGCGACGAAGGGGTGACGCAGGCGACGGTCGGGCTAGTGCACATTGAAATGCACGCGGATGTCCTGCCGGCTTTCGACGGGATGTCCGGCTTGCATCGCAGGACGGCGTGGCCGTTTGAGCGGGGGCAACGCTTTGTACCGGTCGCACATCCGGTTTCCATGGCACCGGTGGCGGCATGCGATGTCGACACACGGTTTGCCCGCAGCCGCCGATGACTCGCGTGCCGCGAAGCCATCGGCGGGCGTTCAGGCATTTACATCAACGTGCCAGCGGGCTCAATGTCCAAAGCCGTTGCTCTTGATATAAGCGGACAGCTTCGCGATATCGAGGCTTCCCCAGCCGGTCGGATAGTCCCAACCGGCGCCCGCCTTGTAACCATAGCCGCCGTAGCCGTTGTTGCCCGACTTCACGTCGCGCACCAGCGAAGGCGTCGAGCTAATGGCGCTGTAAAAGCTGGCTGCGGGGAAGCCCAGGCCATTCGAATTCGCGCTCTGCAAACGTGCCCACAGCCCGACGAAGATCGGCGAAGCGAGGCTCGTTCCGCCGATCTGCTGAAGCTGGCCGTAGTTGTAAATCAGTGCACCGGTGCTCTGCGCCGCGTCGAAGGAGATGTCGGGCAGCAGGCGCCGGCCCGGCGTGCCGCTCACCACCGACTGCCACGACGGCTTCGCCTCGTACACGCTGTAGCCGCCGCCAGTCGCCCAGAGCTTGCCGTTGCTGTCGAGTCCTTCGTTCCAGACGGTTTCGTTCGAGTAGGCGCCCGCCGACGTCGTGTAAAGCGTCGTGCCGCCGACAGCGATCACGTTAGGCGACGACGCCGGCCACGATACCGAATACGTGCTGCCGTCAGGGTAGCCGCGGTTGTTGCACTCGTACACGCCCTCGTCGCCGGACGACACCGAGAAGGTCTGCCCTTGCGCCGCCGCTGTGGCGAAGATGCGGTCTTCGGCCGGCAGCGTGCCGTCCGCATTGGCGTCGGCTTCACACCAGCCGAGCGACACGTTGATCACCTTCGCGACGTTATCGGACACCGCCTGATTGAACGCCTGCGTGAGGCCGGTGTTGCCGGACGCGCTTTGATCGGCCATATAGAACAGCAGTTGCTGCACCGCGCCGCCGGCGGAACCGACAATCGACTGGCTGTCGAGGTCCCACTCGCCCTGGCCTTCCTGATCGTCGCTGTAGTCGCCATTCGACGATCCGGTCTGGATCGTCTGCGTGTTGACGGACGCGAGGCCATTCGCGCCGGTGAACTGCTGGAGATCCTGCAGCGTCTGCGAGACCCCGCCGATCGTGATGATGCCGACCGTCGTGTTCGCCGCGGTGGGCGCGCTGGTGGCGTCGTAGATCGTGGGGAACTCGGTCGGATTGTGGCCCTTGGCCGTACCGGCGGCCAGCGTCTTCGCGGCGGAGCGCTCGCCGACCTTCAGCATCGGATGGGCACGTGCGACGTTCTGCAAGCCGAGCACCGAACCGACGATTTCGCCGAGATCCTGCGGCACCTGGGCCGGCGCCGTGTTCGCGTAGCCGGCCTTGCCGTTCAGCTGATAGCGAACCAGCGGCGTGTTGAAGGCTGTTTTGACGGCACCGGCGCTGCCGTCGGCGGAAACCAGCAGGCGGTTCGGCGCGACGCGAATGTTGACGAAGCCGTTCTTCCGCAAATGCGCGACGACGGCCTGCACTTGCGCTTCGGTCGGCGCGTACTGCGCGAGGAATTGCTGACGCTTGAGGAATTTGCCGAACTGCGCGTTGCCCGGCTGGTTGACTGCCTGCGCGAGTTGCTTCAGTTGCGCCTCATCGCGAAGCTTGAGACTGACCACGACATGCGCCGTCTCGCCGGCGGCGAGTTCGAGCAATGGCGCCGCGCTGCGCGCCTCGATCTGGGAGGGTGTGACAAACGCTTTCGTGTCGGTGGGCGCCCACAGCGTGGACGCAGATGAGGTTGCGCCGAACGCAGCGAACGACGCAATAGCGAGAGGCAAAGCAACGACCGCGTAACGGTTCAAACACAGGACCGTTTGTTTTGCGGTTGACGACTTCATGTGACCTCCTGAGATAACAGCGCAACGAGACGCCGAATCTTCCGGTGGCTATGTCCGGTCGAGTCAAATAAACAGGAATTTCGTCTGGAGGCGCTGTTCTGAATGGTTAATAGGGATACTCAGTTGAATCCGTGAGCGCCGCTAAATTACCGTTCATTACAGATTATCGGTACCTATCAGAATAGATAGTTTGGAGGGAGGCGGAGCGCGTTGGTGATTGCGAAAAATTATTCATAAATATGATTATTATCATGTAGTTACGAAATGATGACTCGTTCGATGAAATCCGCGCGTATGGCGTGAAGAAATGGAGGCGGAACTCTAATTTATTTTATTGAGACGCCGCCTTGTCATTAATTACAAAAACATTTCTTTTATGCTTATTCAATGGCGGCGAGCCGGAATTTGAGGAATTTTGAATTTAATGGAATGGATATTCGATTGGAGTTAATTGGGCCGTGCCGATCAAGGGAAAACTAAAATAGCGCCGCTTATGACCGGGTCGCCGGCGCGGCGGGATGCCTCATGACGCACCTGGCCGTTCGTATCCGGAGGCCGGGCATCCTGCGCCAATGCCCGGTGAAACTGCCGGCTCATCGCGAGCGCCAGCACCCGGCCTAATGGAAGATCTCGGCGATGAGGTTGGCAACCGTGCGGATGCGCTCGCTATCGCGCAGGGCGGGATGCAGCACCATCCACACATCCTGGTCGAGCGCCTTGATGTGCTTCTCGATGCAGACGAGATCGCTCGTGGTGTCGCCCGCGAGCTGGGCCAGCACGCCGAGCCCCGAGCCGCCCAGCACACCATCGAATACGCCCATGCCATAGCTGCTTCGAAGCGAAGGCGCGGGCGCGCCGGGCAGGGTTTTCAGCCATTGCGTGGCCGGATGATCGGGCTGCCGGTCGTCATAGCCGACGAACGACAGCTTGTCCCACTCTTTCCTCGTAATCGCTGCCTTGTGGCGCAGATAGTAGTCGCGCGAACCGAACAGCCCGAAGCGGATCCGGCCGATACGCCGGACATACAGATCGCCTTCGTCGGGACATTCGGACCACAGAGCGATGTCCGCTTCACGGCGCGCAAGGCTATACGGCCGCCGTGAGGTCAGCACCTCGATGGCGAGGCCGGGCAGCCGGTCCTGGAACGAGCCAAGCAATTTAAGCAGAATGTAAGACGGCCATTCGACGGCGTTGATCCGCACCGTGCCATGTGCCGCGGCGCCGCCGGTCACGTCCGCGGCGCGCTCGATCTGGTGAGCGAGGTCTTCCATCTGCTCGGCCCAGGCCAGCACGCGCGCGCCGAAGGCCGTCACCGTGCAGCCTGACGGCACCCGGTCGATGAGCGGCTCGCCCAGCCGCCGTTCAAGCTCGGTCAGGCGGCGCGACAGGGTGGGCGGGCTCAGATCGCATGCCGTCGCGGCGGCTCGCATCGTGCCGCCGCGCGCAATCGCCACCAGAATCCGCAGGTCGTCCCAGTCTACGTGTTCCATTTTTGAAACGCTCGATTTTGAAATTAGGCATAGCATAACGTGGATTGCGAGGATAGCATTGGACCTGGCCATACTCGTCCCAGCATCTGGCAAGGAAACCCGAGGGGATTCATCGGCGGCTGGCGGCAAGTGTGGCGAACCTGCCCATCACGCGACTCAACGGCTATCAGTCACTACGTAGACCGAACGAGCGATACGGAGACATCCATGATTCGTCATTTCCAACTGGCGCGGCGTCGCGCTATCGTAGCCAGCGCAGCTTTCCTCGCCGTGTCGATTCTGCCGGGCGCGGCGTTCGCCCAGGCGGCTCACAAGCCGAAAGTCGCGCTGGTGATGAAGTCGCTGGCGAACGAGTTTTTCCTGACCATGGAAACCGGCGCGAAAGACTATCAGAAGCAGAACGCCACGAAATTCGATCTCGTCACGAACGGCATCAAGGACGAAACCGATACGGCTAACCAGATTCGCATCGTCGAACAGATGATCGTGTCGAAGGTCGACGCACTCGTGATCGCCCCGGCCGATTCCAAGGCGCTGGTGCCGGTTCTCAAGAAGGCGGTCGACGCCGGCATCATCGTGGTCAACATCGACAACAAGCTGGACCCGGACGTGCTCAAGTCGAAAGACCTGAACATCCCGTTCGTCGGCCCGGATAACGCCAAGGGCGCACTGAAGGTGGGCGACTACCTCGCTCGCCGCCTGAAGTCGGGCGACAACGTCGCCATCATCGAAGGCGTCTCGACCACCACCAACGCGCAGCAACGCACGGCGGGCTTCAAGCAGGCCATGGCGGCGGGCGGCATGAAGGTCGTCTCGCTGCAATCGGGCGAGTGGGAAATCGACAAGGGCAACGCCGTCGCGAGCCAGATTCTCAATGCGAACCCGGACGTCAAGGCGCTGCTGTGCGGTAACGACAACATGGCGATCGGCGCGGTCTCGGCCGTGCGCGCGGCAGGCAAGGCCGGCAAGGTGCAGGTGGTGGGCTACGACGACATCAACGCGATCAAGCCGATGCTCGCCGACGGCCGCGTCCTCGCCACGGCCAATCAGTACGCCGCCAAACAGGCCGTGTTCGGTATCGATACCGCGCTGAAGGCAATCGCCGAACACAAGAAGCAGTCGGAATTGTCGGGCGTCGTCGAAACGCCTGTCGATCTGGTCACCAAGTAAGATTGGGGTAACACGTGGCCCGCGTCGTTCGCGGGCCACGCCGCCTGATCTTTGTCTGGCTTTATCAATCTGATGTCCACTCCCAACCTATCCTTGTCCGATGCCCCGCCCGTGCTGAGCGTTCACGGCATCGGCAAGACCTACGCCGGGCCGGTGCTCGCCGATATCTCGCTGGACCTGTACGCGGGCGAGGTGCTGGCGCTGACCGGCGAAAACGGCGCGGGCAAGAGCACCTTGTCCAAGATCGTCGGCGGTCTCGTCACGCCGACCACCGGTTCGATGACGCTGGGCGGCGCGGCTTACACGCCGGCCAGCCGCAAGGACGCCGAGGCGCTCGGCGTGCGCATGGTCATGCAGGAGTTGAATCTGCTGCCGACCCTCTCGGTGGCGGAGAACCTGTTCCTGAACCGTTTGCCGCAGCGCGGCGTGTTCGGCTGGATCGACCGCGCCAAACTGCGCGAGGACGCCCGGCATGCCATGGCGCAAGTCGGACTCGACGCGATTGACCCTGACACGCTGGTGGGCACGCTGGGCATCGGGCATCAGCAGATGGTGGAGATCGCGCGCAATCTGATCGGCGATTGCCGCGTGCTGATCCTCGACGAACCCACCGCGATGCTGACCGCCCGGGAGGTGGACCTGCTGTTCGAGCAGGTCGAGCGGCTCAAGGCGCGCGGTGTCGCGCTGGTGTACATCTCGCACCGGCTGGAAGAATTGAAGCGTATCGCGCGGCGTGCCGCCGTGCTGCGCGACGGGCGGCTCGTGCATGTCGACGAGATGGCGAATCTCTCGGCCGACCGTCTGGTCACCCTGATGGTGGGGCGCGACATCGGCGAGCGAATCGATCTCGGCGAACGGCGCATTGGCGACGTGGCGTTCACGGTCGCGGGCATGACCCGCGAGCCGGTTGTGCGCGACGTGTCGTTCGAAGTGAAAGCCGGCGAGATTTTCGGCATCAGCGGCCTGATCGGCGCGGGCCGCACGGAACTGATGCGGCTCATCTATGGGGCCGATCGCGCGGATGCCGGCACGGTGTCGATCGCACAAGGCGGCGGCCCGCTCCAGGCCGTGAAGGTGTCGTCGCCGTCGGACGCGGTGACGAACGGCATCGCGCTGATTACGGAAGATCGCAAAGGCGAGGGCCTTCTGCTGACGCAGCCTATCGCCGCCAATATCTCGCTTGGCCATTTGCGCGCGGTGTCGAAGAACGGCGTGGTGGATGCCCGTCGCGAGGCGGCGCTGGCGCGCAAGCAGATCGACGCCATGAGCATCCGCAGCTCAGGGCCGTCGCAGCCGGTGTCGGAACTCTCCGGGGGCAATCAGCAGAAGGTGGTGATCGGCCGCTGGCTCGCGCGCGATTGCACGGTGTTGCTGTTCGACGAGCCTACGCGCGGCATCGACGTCGGGGCGAAGTTCGATATTTATGCCCTGATGGGCGCGCTCGCGCGGGAAGGCCGCGCGTTGGTGGTGGTGTCGAGCGATCTGCGCGAGTTGATGTCGATTTGCGATCGCATCGGAGTGATGTCGGCGGGACGGATGACAGGCCTGTTCGAGCGCGGAAGCTGGACCCAGGACGCGCTGCTCGCAGCGGCGTTCGCGGGCTATACGAAACGCGACGCGCTGCTGCACGATCCGATCGAACCCGACGCAGGGGCGCCCCAAGCAAAGGCGCCTGGCGCCGCGGCGTCGGACAAAAAATCTGTGGAGTATTGAAGCATGACCGCACCAACCAGCCTGCCTACCGTGCAGAACGAACCGCCCAAAGACGCGAAGCCGATCGGCACGCGCCTTGGATTCTCGAACTACCTCGGCCTGCTCGGCGCGTTGCTCGGGATGATCGTCCTGTTCTCGCTGCTGAGCTCGCACTTCCTGAGCTACGACACCTTCAGCACGATCGCGAATCAGATTCCCGATCTGGTGGTGATGTCGGTCGGCATGACCTTTGTGCTCATCATCGCCGGGATCGATCTGTCGGTCGGCTCCGTGCTCGCGCTCGGCGCGGCGCTCACGAGCGTCGCGGCCTTGCAGTGGCACTGGCCGGCGTTGCCCGCCGCCCTGCTCGGCATGGCGGGGGCGGCCTTGACCGGCTGCGTGACCGGCGCGATCACCGTGGCCTGGCGGATTCCGTCGTTCATCGTGTCGCTCGGCGTGCTCGAAGCGGCGCGCGGTCTCGCGTATCAGATGACCAACTCCCGCACGGCCTATATCGGCGATGCGTTCGACTTCCTGTCCAACCCGATTGCGTTCGGCATTTCTCCCGCGTTCCTGATTGCCATCGTCGTGATGGTCGTCGCGCAGCTGGTGCTGACGCGCACGGTCTTCGGGCGTTATCTGGTCGGCATCGGCACGAACGAGGAAGCGGTGCGCCTTGCGGGCGTCAACCCGCGTCCGTACAAGATTGCTGTTTTCGCGATGATGGGCCTGTTGGCCGGCCTCGCGTCCCTGTTCCAGATTTCGCGGCTCGAGGCAGCGGACCCGAATGCCGGCGCGGGCATCGAACTGCAGGTGATCGCGGCCGTCGTGATCGGCGGAACGAGCCTGATGGGCGGCCGCGGCTCGGTGATCAGCACCTTCTTCGGCGTGCTGATCATCTCGGTGCTGGCCGCGGGTCTTGCCCAGATCGGGGCGACCGAGCCGACCAAACGCATCATCACGGGGGCCGTGATCGTCGTGGCCGTCGTGCTGGATACCTATAGAAGCCGGCGTCGCGCCGCATAAATTGATCATTGGCGACCATTCGTCGATGGGTCAGCAGGAGAGTGAACGTGTCGAAAGAAGTGAAGCCGGGCCGCGTGCTCGTGGTGGGCAGCATCAATACCGACCTGGTCGCCCGTGCACCGCATTTGCCGCGGCCAGGCGAGACGATCAGCGGGCAGGAGTTCTCGCAGGTGGCCGGCGGCAAGGGCGGCAATCAGGCCGTGGCGGCCGCGCGCATCGGTGCGCGCGTGGCGATGGTGGGACGCGTGGGAAAAGATGCGAACGGTGCGCAGCGGGTCAAGGATCTGGAAGCGGAGGGGATCGATTGCGCGGGTATCGAGGTCGACCCCGTGCAACCCACGGGCGTCGCGATGGTGACGGTGTCGGACGACGGCCAGAATACGATCGTCGTGGTCGCGGGCAGTAACGGTGAGCTTACGCCGGAAGGCGTCGCGCACCACGAAGCGGCGATCAAGGCTAGCGACGTCGTGGTCTGTCAACTCGAAACGCCCTGGGATGCCGTCCACGCGACACTTGCACTCGCTCGGCGCCTGGGCAAGATCACCGTGCTGAACCCGGCGCCGGCAACCGGCCCGCTGCCCGCGGAATGGCTGCCCCTCGTCGACTACCTCGTGCCGAACGAAGTCGAGGCCGCGATACTCGCCGGCCTGCCGGTCGAATCGCAAAGCGGTGCGAGAAGGGCGGCGCTGGAATTGCAACGCGGCGGTGCCCGCAACGTGATCGTCACGCTCGGGGCGCAAGGCGCCTACCTGTTGCCGGAAGGCGGCGAAGGCATGCATTTTCCCGCGCCGCAGGTGCGCGCGGTCGACACGACCGCGGCCGGCGACACCTTCATCGGCGTTTTCGCCGCGCAACTCGCTGCCCGGCAGCCGCTGGAAGGCGCGATCAGCCTCGCGCAACGCGCGGCTTCGATTTCGGTCACGCGTGCCGGTGCGCAGCCGTCGATCCCGACTCGCGCGGAAGTGGAAAGCGCAGTCTGAAACGGATGCCTGTCGTGGCGTGAGGCAGTCCGGCCTGCAACTCTGGGTACCTGAGGGACTGCCGGGCGGATTGCTCGCAACTCAGGACCGTGGCCGGGCTCAGACGCGGCCCGGATCGAGCAGGTTCGAACTGAAATCGCAACACTGCGCGGCGAGCCGCGCGATCTCTGCATTCAGCGAGTGCGGCTGGTCTGCCCGATGCATCGCGACGTATGGAACAGGCGGCAGCGCCGGTCGCGTCTGAATCATGCCGAGCGCGCCGCGTGTGACCATGTGGCTCAGGCACGCCTTCGGCAGATAGCCGACGCCGAGACCCGACAGCGTCAGCCCGATCTGCGCGATCAGACTGTTGCTGGCGAGAATTCTTTGCATGCTGATCCCGTGCTCCTGCAGAAAGCGGCTGTAGATAAAGCCCGTCCCCGACAGGCCGCCCTGCAGGATCAGCGGATACTGCGCAATTTCGGCGAGCGGAAGGACGGCCTGTCTCGGCGCCAATGCCGGCGCGCACATCCATGCGTTCTCCACTTCGCCGACCCGTGTCGTCGCGAAGGATTCGGTGCTGTGGATTTGCGGCACGACGATGATGTCGATCGTGTCGTCGGCGAGCCGGTCGCGCAGCGTCGCGTTCAAATCCACTTCGGCTTCGACCACGACCTTCGGATACGCCGCCTGGATTGCGCCGATCAGCCGGGGTAGCCACGTCAGCGCCGTCAGTTCGGTCACGCCGATGCGGACCTGTCGCACCAGCGCCTCCTTTGAGCTGATCCGCTCGACGATCTGATCGCGCCGTTCAAGCAGTTCTTTCGCGTAGTTGAAGAACTCGGCGCCTTTCTCGGTCAGCCGTGCGCTGCGGTGCGCGCGGTCGAATACCGTCAGGTCGAAGGCGCGCTCGAGTTCCTGAATTCGTTTCGAAACGGCCGACTGCGTGGTGTTGAGGCGGCTCGAAGCGGCCTCGAACGAGCCCAGCTGAACAATCCAGTAGAGCGCTTCCATCTGCTTGAACGTCAGCATCGCGCCATCCATTGCATGAATTAAAGCGATAGTTTCTCATATAAAAAAATCGCTTTTTTTACTTATTTCGGCTGCTTAAGGTTCCTCCATCGCCCCGCCCCCTATCTGGAGAGAGCATGGATACCGTCGTCGAAAGCCCGCCCGTCAACCATATCGAGCGCAAACCGCGCGTCGGCCTCGCGTGGCAGATACTGATCGGTCTCGTCATCGGCGTCGCCACGGGACTCGTGCTGAACCACTTCCCGCAGATGCGGGACGCGACCGTGTCGGGGCTATTGCAGCCTGCCGGCGACATCTTCATCAAGCTGATCAAGATGATCGTGGTGCCGATCGTATTCACGAGCATGGTGGTCGGCATCGCCGGTGTCGGAGACGGCAAATCGCTCGGGCGTATCGGCCTGAAGACGCTTGTGTACTTCGAGGTGATCACGACGATCGCGATCCTGCTCGGGCTCATTCTCGGCAACGTGCTGCAGCCGGGCGTCGGCACCGACATGTCGCAACTCGGCCACACCGACATTTCGCGCTATCAGCAGGCAACGCAGCAGGTGCAGGGCCATCACGGACTGATGACCCTCCTGCTCGGCGTGATTCCGGACAATATCCTTGCTTCGATGGCCAAAGGCGACCTGCTGCCGGTGATCTTTTTCTCGGTGCTATTCGGCCTCGGCCTGCAGTCGGTTCCGGAAGAATTCCGCAAGCCGGTGATCGCCATGCTCAAAGGTGTTGCCGAGGCCATGTTCAAGGTGACGAACATGGTGATGCGCTACGCGCCGATCGGCGTGTGCGCGCTGATCGCGGTGACCGTCGCGAGCTTCGGTTTCGGTTCGCTGTTGCCGCTGCTCAAGCTGGTGGCCGTCACGTATCTCGCGATCGTGCTGTTTGTGCTGGTTGTGCTAGGCATCACCGCCCGGCTGTTCGGCTTTCGTATCTTCACGTTGCTGCGGGTGATCAAGGATGAATTGATCATCGCGTTTTCGACCTGCAGTTCGGCAACCGTGCTGCCGCAACTGATGAAGAAGATGGAGGACTACGGCGTGCCGAAGAGCATCACGACCTTCGTCGTGCCAACCGGCTACACGTTCAATCTCGACGGCGCATCGATTTATCTCGGCATCGGCACGCTGTTCGTCGCGCAGTTGTACGGCATTCATCTTGGCTGGCAGGAACAGATGGTCCTCGTATTGACGATGGTCGTGACGTCGAAGGGCGCGGCCGGCGTGCCGGGCTTCATGTTCGTGATTCTTCTTGCGACGCTTGCCAGTGCGGGCTTACCGCTCGAAGGACTCGCGTTCATCGCCGGCGTGGACCGTGTGATGGACATGGGGCGTACCGCGCTGAACGTGGTGGGCAACGCGCTTGCGCCGCTCGTCATCGCCAGATGGGAGCGTCGGTACGACGCGGAGAAGGGCCGGGCGTATCTCGCGTCGCTCGACGCGTGAGCGGGCACGGTGCGCGGCACAACCCTCATTTAGCAGAAAGATCAGGAGCATTCAGATGAGCAGTCACCAAGGCGAGTTCCTTTCCGCGTCGTTGATCGAAGAGATCAAGGCACGGTTTCACCATGTCGACCACGACATCGACGGGCGCGAGCGACTCTTCTTCGACAACGCGGGCGGCTCGTTCCGCCTCAAGGCGGCCGTCGACGCATTCGCGCGAATCGACGCGCTACCGGATTGCCCCGAGCGCATCCACGCGCGCGCCCGCCATCTTCAGGACGTTCAGGCACGCGGCGAGGCGGACATCCGCACGATCCTCAACGCGAAGGACGGCAGCATTTACCCATCGCTGACCGCGTCGGGCGGGATGTTCGACATGGTGCGCGCAATCATGGAGAACGTGCCGGGCACGAACGCTGTCACGACGATCCTCGAACATCCCTCTTCGTTCGACGCAATGACCTGCTACGCGCAACGCACGGGCAAGTCGTTGCGGGTTGCGCCCAGCAATCCGGAGACCGGCGGCGTGGACGTGGAGGCGATTCTGTCGTTGATCGACGCGGACACGGCGCTGCTCAGCGTGATGGCTGCGTCGAATATTTCCGGCGCCAAGTTCGATATCGCGACGCTCGTCGAGCGGGCGCGCGAAAAGAAACCCGGGCTCTTCATCGTTGTGGATGCGGTCCAGCATGCGCCGCACGGCGTCATCGACCTGCAGAAGACGCCGGTCGACGGCATCAATTTCGCGCCCTACAAGTTCTTCGGCTGCCGCGGCTCCGGCATCTCGTGGCTGTCGCCGCGTGCGGCCGCTTTGCCGCATCACCGCCTCGATGCAAAGCAGGAGGGCGTGTGGGAACTCGGCAGCCCGGCGCCCGCACAGTTTGCGGTCGTGACCGAAATCGTCGAGTACGTGACGTGGATCGGTAGCCAATTCAGCAATGCCGATACGCGCCGCGAGCTTTTCGTGGCGGGGATGGAGCGCATTGAGTTGCATGAGCGCGCGCTGCTGGCGGCGCTGCTTGACGGTCAAGGTGGACGGCGCGGTTTGCGGCGGCTCGATGGCGTGGACGTGTTCTGGGATCATGCCGATCTCACGAAGCGCGACCTGATCCTGGGGATCGGCTTCACGAATCTGAGCCCGGCCGACGCGGTGCGCGAGTACGAGAGACGCGGCGTGATCGTCTACGAGCGGATCGCTTCGAGCCTGTACTCCGGCCGCATGCTGAAGTCGTTCAATCTGGCGGGCGCGGTGCGGATCTCGCCGCTGCACTGTCATACACCGGGCGACGTCGAACGCTTTCTTTCTATTACCGAAGAACTGACGACGCTTTGACAGCAGCAAACTAACAGCAGTCAACCCGACTCGCGCGCCGGCCCCGATTACGGCGCGCCGGGAAAGTGTTGCGCATCTTTACTCGTGCCTTCCGCATGTCGCCCGTGCCGAGCAACGCACCAACGGTTTGCCGCCGACGCTTACAACACCGCAGGTAATCCGTAGAAACACAGCCGTAGCCAAACCGTAGCGTCGTTTGTCTAGGATGCCTCCATTGCCTATGCATCGATCAATGGAGGTACCGGATGCTCAGCCACCACGAACTCGCGACACTCATGCTGCTTGGCGACACGGACAAGCGGCTGGAAGCTTTCGATCCGGACGTACTGGCGTTACGCCGTTACGAGTTGGTGGAAGTCCGGCAGCGTGACCGGCAAGGAACGACACTGCAATTGACCCGCCAGGGGCGTGAGTTGCTGCAGCGACTGCGCACGGGCGCACAGCGATGAGCCCGATACGGCGCGATCCGGCCTCACCCGCATGCCGGGCCGAGTGCATTGCGCCGGGGATGAAACGGCTGGTAAGACTTATCCCTTTGAGCGGCCAATGGCCTGTCTGCCAAACGTTTGCGCCGTTGTAGCTATTAGTCTGACGATTGAGAAGGTTAAAGATTTGCTTTTTGCATGTCGTTATCCAGTCAAATAAGTCAGGACCATCGCACATACCTTCGACTCATGAAGAAGCGGGATGCGCGAGGCAATAGCTCTACGGGGGATTGAATTTTGAATCAGCAAAGATCGCCATGGTCGCGCGCAGCGGCTCCGGGCGAAGTCATCTATTCCGAAGGCTTCGCGGGCGACGCCGTCATCTACGTGATCGCAGACGGCAGAGTCGAAATCTCCACGCAATGCGACGAAAAGAAGGTCGTTCTCGCCACGCTCGGCAAGGGCGAGTTTTTTGGCGAGGCCTCGTTGTTGCCGGCCGAACCACGCGCGCACACCGCGAAAGCCCTCAGCTTCTGTCAATTGACCGTCATCGCGGCAAGCGTGGTGGAAGAGGAGCTCGAGCGCGTATCGCCGCTGCTGCGCCATATCGTGCGCACGATGATTCGGCGCGTGAAGAAGAAGGACGATGTCCTCGCCACCAATACGCATGCTGATTTTCTGCCCGGTGTGCTCTCGTACGCGCATGTGCTGTCGCTGATGGCGGGTATCGAGAGCGGGGACCGGACGGACGGACGCGCGCGCCGCGCTCAAGGGGAGGAGTACTCGGTGCCCCTGCCTGAAGTCATCAAGAAGTGCCACGCGATTGCCGGTCATTCCCGTCCGCATGTGATGGCGATGCTCAAGCGCATGGAAAAACTCAACCTCGTCACGCTCGAACCCGGCCGCTCCGATCGTCTGAGCACCCTGTCGGCGCGCTATTCGGCTCAAGACGGCGCAGCCGGACGGCAGCTCGTGACTTTCGATCCCGTACGGATCACGGAACGGGCCCAGCAGGTGGCCGACCACGATCTCGACGTGTCGATCAACAGCGAACTGGAACTGATCGAGCTGGCCGACCTGGAAGCCCTGATCGGCGTCGAGAAGAATCTGATTCTCAACAAGCTCTCGCATGCGGAAATCGCCGAAGACATCTTCGCGTTCCGCAAGACCAAGGTGTTGAACTACGTCGAGGAAAAGGGCATCACGTATTTTTCCCGCCGCAGTCCGCGTGGCGCCGGCGAGCTGAAGTCGCTGGCCGATCTGGAGTTCGTCGACCAGCGAACCTTGTTCGAAGCCGTGAGCGCTTTCGACACCTACGACCTCGCGAAACTGCTGTCCGCCGTGACCGGCGAGCCGATCTCCGATCGCCTGTTCTCGGTGATGACCGAGGCGCGCAAGAAGGAGGTGTCGTGGGTCATGCGTCGTGAAATCAAGATCGATCCGCTCGAGATTGCCGAGATCGAGGAGCGTTTCATCGAGACCGTACGCGCGATCAAATCGTCGGCCGCTGCAGCGCCGCTTTCCAATGTGGATGCCTGACGCCGGGTAGTCGGACCACCGGCCGCTTGCAGGTCCGGTCCGACGACTGCGGCTGCCGTTCGAGAGGATGTATGGATCTTTTGACGTTATTTGGCGCCCTGTTTGGCGTGACGGCTATCGTGGCCGGTTTTTCGCTCGAGGGTGGTCATTTCACCTCGCTGTTTCAGCTGGAGGCGTTCGTCATCGTATTGGGCGGCACCTTAGGCGCGGTGATGATCCAGAACACCTGGGCGAGGTTTTATGACGGCGTGAAGCAACTGCGGCTCGCGTTCGTGAAAGCGCGCCAGGTCGACCGGCAAAGCTTGTCGGTCCTGCTCGAGTGGGGCGATCAGGCGAAGCTGAACGGCATGCTCGTGTTCGAGTCGATCGACGCGGGCGGCATCAATCCGTTTGCCAAACGAGGCCTGGAGCTTCTGGCCAACGGGGTGTCGACGGCCGTGCTCGAGGACGCCCTGCAGCGAGAACTGGATGCCTACGAGCGCAATCACATGGCGGCGGCGCGGATATGGCAGCAGGCCGGCGGCTATGCGCCGACGTTCGGCATTCTGGGGGCGGTGCTCGGTCTGATTCAGGTCACCGGCCATATGCTCGAACCGGCGCAACTCGGGCAAGGTATTGCCGTCGCCTTTGTGGCGACGCTGTACGGCCTCGCGTTGGCGAATCTGGTCTTTTTGCCGCTGTACGGAAAGATCCGGGCGCAGGTGGATAGCGAATTGCGCTTCAGACGTTTGTATCTCGACGGCTTGCTCGCGATTTCGCGCAAGGAGTCGCCCCATACGATCGAAACCCGGCTCGCGGGCGACGTCCGCGAACGATCGGCGGAGTTGTTGGGATAACCCGGAATAGCCTGGGATTGCCAGGCATAACGTGGGATCGCCTGGGATCGCATGGAATAGCCCGCCTCGCCCGGCTGGCGAAAACGCGCCAGGCGCTCATTCAAACGCAATTCGGAAGCAGACGATTCGAGCATGACTATCTCCTCGGGTAACAAGCGCCTGGCGTCGGACAAAACCGGCTATCAGCACGACGATGACGAGGGCGAAGGCGAGGCCCAGTCCGGCCGCTGGCTGATTTCCTATGCGGACCTCATCACCACGCTGATGGTGCTGTTCCTCGCGCTTTACGTGCTGCAGCTGGCGAAAAACCGGGAGCTCGACATCAAGATGCTCGAGCGCCGCGAGGTGAAAACGGCAACGGCCGCCGGCAACGCGCCCACTCCGGTTGCCATGTCCGGCGCACCGGAAGCCGCGCGGCGGCAGCTTCTTTCGTTGCTGGCGCCGCTTCAGGACAACCGGCAGATCACGATTTCGAATGCCTCGCAGGGCGTGGAAATCGCCATCAACGCAAAAATTCTCTTCAACTCGGGCGACGCGCGCCTGCTGCCGGAGTCGTTCGGCGTCCTGGCGCAGATCGCAGGGGTACTGCGCGATCGATCGAAGAACAACATCCTCGTCGAGGGGCACACGGACAATGTGCCGATATCGACCGCGAAATACGAATCCAACTGGGAGCTGTCGTCGGCACGGGCGGGCGCCGTGGTTCGATTCTTTGCCGACAAGGGGATCGAACCGCACAGAATGGCCGCCATCGGCCGGGCGGATAACTTCCCGCTGATCATCGGCGACGATGCCGCGGCGCGCGCTGCGAATCGCCGCGTCACCATCCTCGTGGAATATTGAGGCGGCGAGACCGGTGAGCGCGCGGCGCCCCCTGAGGTCGATCGCCAGTGTCAATACCGGGAACCTACGCACCAAGCGCTGCTTGCGCGGCGCAGAACAGACTGCGAAGATCGCGTTAAAGCCGCTCCTTCCTCTGATGCGTTTCATTTTCCCGTCGCCTTTGGCCGTGCCGCTCGGCACGTCGGCGATTCAGGCCGTGGGTCAACTGTTCCCGGCCATGGCCGCCGTGCCGGAGGGCCTGGCGATTGCGCGCGCCGTATTTTCCGGGGAATCACATGTTTGTGTCGGGCCCGCTTGCCGAACTGCTGCACCATGCGACCCACTGGCTGGGTAGCTACGCGCTCGTACTGACGATGATGGCCGCGGGCGTGACACTGGAGCGGCGCTGGCCGGCCGACTTGTTGCAATCGCGCGCAGGGATGCGCTTTAACGTCGTCTACGCGGCGCTGTATCTGGCGCTCTTCGAAGCCGTGCGACCGCTGACGGCGATGGCCAGCGTCGCGATCGTCAATGCGCTCGGCGGCGGCCGGGTCGTGCTGGCCTCGTCGGGGTGGGGAGCGTTGGCGTCCATCGTGATCGTGCTATTGACGTTCGATCTGCTCGAATATGTATTTCACCGTCTGCAGCATGCGTGGCCCGTGCTGTGGAAGCTGCATTCGCTGCACCATAGCGCCGCCGAGTTCAACGTCACGGTGACGTTGCGGCATCACTGGTTCGAGGTGCTCATCAAGGGCTGCCTGCTTTATCCGGTGGTGGGCGTGCTGTTCAAGGTCGAACCGTGGATCGTCGCCGTGACCTCGATCATTTTCATGTTCGGCAATTACTTCGCGCACATGAACCTGCGCATCGACTTCGGCCGCTTCACGACGTGGGTCAACAATCCGCAATTCCACCGCTTGCATCACTCGAACCGCGCCGAGCATTTTGACCGCAACTTTACGCAGCTGCTGCCGCTGTGGGATCACCTGTTCGGTACGCTATGGGTGCCGGCGAAGCACGAGTGGCCGGCCACCGGTCTGGACGACGGCGCGCAACCGCATTCGCTGCTGGGTGCGCTGAGCTGGCCGCTGCGCTCGCAAGCCGGGCGTCTTCTAGGTGAGGCTCGCCCGGCGCACCGCCTGGCCGCCCGTCAGACAGACGATCATGGTGGCCACGACGAGCACGCCTAGCGCCACGCGCAAGCCGAGCCAACCCGCGCCGAGCCCGATCAGCGGCGGGCCGACCAGGAAGCCGGCATAGCCCGCCGTGGCCGCCATCGAAACCCCGACAGCCGGCGTCACGGTCGAGCGGCCTGCCGCGCTGAAAATGACCGGGACGATATTCGCGAGGCCGACGCCGACCATCGCAAAGCCCACGCAAGCTGTGAGCACGGTCGGCAGGCTCAACACCAGCGCGAGTCCGGCTGCCGCCAGCAGGCCGCCGAAGCCGACCACCGTGCTCGAACCGAAGCGCCGCACGGACACATCGCCGACGATGCGGCACGCCGCCATCGAGAACGCAAACGCGGAGTAGCCGACCGCCGCGACGCTCGCCGCTTCGCTCAAGGTAGCGCGCAAATACACCGCGCTCCAGTCCGCCACCGCGCCTTCCACCAGCATGCAAAGGAACGCGAGCAGGGCGAGTTTCATCACTTTGGCGTTGGGCAACGCGAAGCCGCCGGAGGACGCGGCCGCGCGCGGACCGAGATCGCGCAACGCCAGCAGCGCGGCGGCAGCCATGAGCACGGCGATGAGCAGGTTCGGCAGTGCGAGACCGCCGATCACGCCGACGCCGTCTTTCTGGAGCATGGCGCCCGTCGCCGCGCCGAGCAGGCCGCCCGCACTCCACGCCGCGTGAAACGAGGACATGATCGGCGACTTCCACTGTGTTTCGATCGTGCTGGCGTGCCCGTTCATCGAGACGTCGAGCGCGCCGTTCGCCGCGCCGAGGGCGAGGAGCACGAGGCACAGCGTCGCCAGATTCGGCGCAAACGCGGGCAGCGGCAGCGTGACGACAAATGCGGCGCCGAGCAGCGCCGTGGCCCGGCCGCTGCCGAAGCGCGGCGCCAACTGTCCCGCCAGCGGCATTGCCACGATCGCGCCCAGCGCAAAGGCGAACAACGCGATGCCCAGCGAGGTGTCGCTGAGCGACAGGCTCTCCTTGATGCGCGGCACTTCGACCGCCCAGGCGCCGATTCCGAATCCGTTGGCGAGAAACACACCGAGGGTGGCCACACGCTCCTTGACTGGTTTTACGAGCGGCGTATTGAGCGGATTAGCGAGTGCCTTCATGAGCGCGCCACCCTCACGTTGTCGCAGACCGCTTCGAGCAGGGCGCGCCGCTCGGCCGTCACGTCCGCTTCGACGAACAGATAGTCCACGGCGCGCGCCGGCGCAACGCAATACGGCGCGGCGGTCATCAGCTTTTCCGACGTCATGGCGACGGCCACCTGGCTGCTTGCCTTCAGCATCGCCCGTTTGAGTTCGGCCTCTTCGGTGTCGAACGCGGCCAGTCCTTCATCGGGATCGAACGCGCACGCGCCGAGGAAACAAAGATCGGCCTTGATCTGCTGGATCTGCAGCAAGGCGGTGGCGCCGGTGGCGCCGGCCGCGCTCCGGGCGATGCGCCCGCCGATGAGGATGATCTCGAAGCCCGGCCGGTCGATGAGGCGTGCGCACAACTCCGGCGAGTTCGTGACGACGGTGAGATCCGCGTTGTCCGGCAGCGCCGCGGCGATGGCGACATTGGTCGACCCGGTGTCCAGCAAAACAATCTGCTTCGGCCGGACGATGGACGCAGCGGCGGCGGCAAGACGGGCCTTGCGGTCCACCGCTTCGCTCATGCGGACCTGCGCGCTTTTGCCGGAGGGCGAGATCAGCAGCGCACCGCCGTAGACACGTTTGCAATGGCCCTGCTCGGCGAGCTCGCGCAGATGACGGCGGACCGTGTGCTCGGAAGTCTGAAATTCAGCCGCGAGTTCGGACGCCAATACGCGACCCTGCGCCCGCAGCCGTTCCAGAATCAGCCGCTCCCGTTCTTCGGGCAGAAGCCCGTCCATTGCATCCTGTCGCGTTCGTTGCATGGCTCCACCTTGCCTGATTGCAAATCGATCATAATCGAGCAAAATATATCGTAAACGAGCGAGTGGTGCAAATGGCACATGGGACGGGGCGGCCGAACGCGTTTCACCGTCTTTTGGCCGGCATCCGGACCCTCATGGTTGCCGCGCCGCCCGCGAACACCTGAATGGAGGAACCGCACAACAAGGCGACGAGGAGAAGTTTGCGTGACGTCTTCATGGTGGGCTCCCTGGTTTTGTCAGTGGGGATGAGGCTTTAAACAGCCTGCCGCGTGGCGCGGCCAACAATCGTGCGGTCGGCAAGCCACACCGCGAGCAGCGTGGCGCCCATCAATGGAAAGACGAGGCCGAGCAGAACGAGGCCGGTTTTCCAGCCACGCATGGGCGGTGCGGCACGTTCGCGCGACGGTGCGCCGAGCGAGCGCCGTGGCCGATCTTTCCACCACCGCTTCCACCACATCACGCAGCCGGTCACGGCCATTCCCGCGAGCCCAAGCGACATCACGGCGCAGAGGATCTGATTGGCGACGCCGAAATAGCGGCCCATATGCAACGATGTGCCGTACGACACGGCCTTCGACACCGCGCCGTAGTCGCCGTAACGAATGTCTTTCAGCACCGTGCCGCTGTATTGGTCGATGTACAGCGTGCGCTCGTCTCGCGGGTCGGCGGGAAAGTAAGAGACGGTGTAGACGCCCGTGGCGGAGGTGGGCAGCACGATGTCGTAGCCGTTCGGGACGCCGAGCGAGGCGACCAGCGCAACGATGCGTCCGAGCGGCAGCGCGTGTGCTGCGTGTGCGTCGGCGGATTGCGGCACGGGCGTGTTGCCGACGGCCCATGGCGTGAGCGGCAACGGCAGGTCGTCCATCACCATGCCCGGCATCGAGTCCATGCTCGGCGGGTGCGCGTCGTGTTCCTTGGCCGATGCTTCATTGGCTGAAGCGTGTGCGCCTTGAGCCGATTGCGTCTCGGCGGCTGCATCTACCGTGCCCGCGTGCTTATCGGCGCGGATGCCCGGAAGGGTCGAGCGTAACGGCAGACCACCCCACGAACCCGGCGGCGCACCAAGATTGGCGGCGCTCGCGAGCGCCTTGAACTGCTTACCCCATGAACCCGTCCACGGCAGGCCGCTCAGCACGAAAACGAGCGCACCGAGCGCGAGCCAGATGCCCATCACGGCATGGAGGTTCTTCCAGAGCGCGCGGCCTTGTAGCGAGAAACGTGGCACCAGCGCCGCGCGTGCGGTGGTTTTTTCGCGCGGCCACCAGAGCGCGACGCCGGTGCCGATCATCACCAGCGTCCAGCACGCGGCCAGTTCCATCAGCAATTCGCCTGGCTTGCCGAGCAGCAGCTTGCGGTGAAGCATGCGGTCCACCTGCATGAAGCGGCGCTCGACGCTTAACGTGCCCAGAACTTCGCCGCTGTATGGATTCAGATAGACGCTTTGCTTTTCGCCATCGGCGAGGCGAAAGATGAACTCGGTACTGCGATCCGGTGCGCGAGCGATGGGCGCGGTCACCGCGCGCGCATCGGCCGGCATCGCCGCGCGGGCTTTGGCGAGCAATGCGTCTTCAGTCAGCCTGGGCGTGGCTTGCGGTTCGACGATCAGACGGTGCGGGTAAAGCAGCGGCTCGATTTGCGGCTGGAAGCAATACAGCGTGCCGGTGATCGCGAGCACGATCAGAAACGGCATCACAAAGAGACCCGCATAGAAGTGCCAGCGCCAGAGCGTTCGGTAGCCGGCGTTTGCCGTGCCGGTTGCCGAGCTCGCGCGTTGAGCGGTGGTGGTGGACATTCGATCCTCCTGAAGCAAATAGTGAGTCGATCGGTTTGCGCAGCGAGGCACGCGCCGGTTTGCCACTCGCGAGTGCATCGGGTACATCGATTCGCATCGAGACCATCGAATGCAGGACGAGTACATGGCGAGTACATGGTGAGTACAAACGGCGTGTACCAATCGCGTGTTCACATGCGTAACTTCGCTTCGACGTAGAACGTGCGGCCCGGATACGGGTGATAGACGAAATAGCGCGCGTCGAACAGGTTGTCGACGCCGATGCCGACCTCACTCAGCCTGGTCGGCCTGAACGTGAACTTCGCGTCGGCCACGGTGTATGAACTGGTGCCGCCGAATACGTCGGGATTCGTGTCGGTATTGGTGAGCGTGTTGTATTGGCGGCCGGAGTAGCGCGCGGCAAGCGTGAGCGCCGCGCGTTCGTCGAAGCGATACGTCGCGGCGAGATTCGCGCGCCACAGCGGAATCCGATAGAAGTATTTGCCGACGGTCGCCGGGTTCTGCGCGTTCGCGATGATCTTCGACTGCGTGTGCGCCACGCTCGCCAGCAGATCCAGGCCGCGTATGAACACGTCCTGCCCCGAGTAGCTCGTTTCGACACCGCGCGAGCGCACCTTGCCGATGTTCTGGAAGTTCGTCACATTTGGGATCACGGTCGTATCGGTCTGGCTGAAGATCGTGTTCTTCACGTCGTCCTGAAACAGCGAGAAGCGGAACACGCCGTTCCAGTGCGCCCATTCGGCGGTCAGCTCTTTCGAGAGATCGTCTTCGGGTTTCAGATTCGGGTTGTTGTTGATGATCGACGAGCCGTTGATTTGCCCCTGGAACATCTCGCCCACGGTCGGAAACCGGTAGGCGCGGCCAATGGACGCGCGCAAGCTCAGATCGTCGGTGACATCGAACGACAACGAGGCTTTCGGCGAGACATGATGCTGGTTCGCGTTGCTGTACGGGAAGGCTTTGCCGGGCAGCGTCTGCGAGCCGTCATAGGCTTGCCAGTCTTCGTACCGTACGCCGTAGACCAATTTCCAGCGCGGCAGAAAGCGCCATGCATCCTGCGCATACAGCGCCTGCGTCTGCGTCTTGCCGACGAACGAATTGGCAAACGACGTGGCCGCGCCGTCGCGCCAGTTCAGCGTGTTGTAGCTCTGGTTGTCGAGGAAATAGTTGTCGTAGCGATAGCCGAAGCTCAGCGCGTGATTCGCCAATCCCGCCTGCGGCGCGACGGGGGTGTAGGTGGTGCGCAGATCGAGCGTTTTCCAGCCGGTGCCGTCGCCGAAGATCACCGTGCCGGGACCGTTGCCCGGCGCACCCGAACTTGCGGTGCGCGCCACGCTATTGCCGACGTCGTAGTAAGAGGCGATCGCTTCGCCGTTCCAGCCGGTGGCATGGCGGGTTTTCAGCGTGAGCCCGTATAGCCAGTTCTCGCTGTGGCCGAGACTCGGGGCGAAGGCGGCAGCCGGAATCGTGTACTCGTAGCCGCCGATTGCAACCTTGCCGCTGTATACCGGGTTGCCGTTCGCATCGCGCAGGAAGCTCGACGTGTCGCTGTTGTAGGTCTGGTGCCAGTAGCCGAGCGTAAAGGCGGCCTGCAGTGTCGGCGTGAAGTCGTACTGCATTTTCAGCTTGAACTGGTCCTGCACCGTGTGCTCGATTCCTTCGCCGTTTACGCCGAGCACCGCGGTCGGCGTGCTGGTCTGGTTGTTGTAGAAGGTCGCGCCGGTCACCGGCGTGTCGCCGGCTTTCGCGGGCGTGCCCGACTTGGCCAGCGTGGCGAATTGCAGCGGCTGGCTCGTGTTTTCAAGGTGATTCACGCCCAGAAAATACGAGAGCTTGCCGATCCGGTCGCCAATCGACGCGCTCGCCTCGGTGCCGTTGAAATTCCGGTTCACACCGAACAGGCTGAAATGCTGGGTGAAGGCTTTGACGTCCGCGTCGGCTTCGAACTTCTTCGGCATGCGCGTGCTGACGAGCACCGTGGCGCCGAGCGAATTGCCGGGATAGAGCGCGGAAAACGGCCCGTAGATCACGTCGACTTGCTGGATCTCATCGGGAAACACCATCGACCAGCGCGGCGGAAACGAATAGCTGCTGCCGAGCAGATTGCTGAGCAGCAGGCCGTCCGCGTAGACGAGACCGCGCGCGCTTTGCGTGTTGCTGGTGCCGCGCACGGCGATGATCGAATTCAGATCGCCGATAAAGCGCTTGCGCACGGCAAGGTTCGGCATGTACTTCAACACGTCTTCGGTGTTGACGACGTTCCAGTTGTCGAACTGGTCGCGCGTCACGGTCTCGACCGAGGCCGGCAGGTTAGGGTCGACGGCGCGCGGGGTGGCGACGGCGTTGGCGCTGACCGCAGGCAACGTGGCGTCGGCGGGCGCGCTGTCCGCGTGCGCCGGGGAGGCGACGAATGCCGGCACGAGCGCCGGAATCAACGCGGAAAAATACGACTGGAGGTGCGTCGGGAGAGGCGTCGGGAGACGTGCGGGGAAATACTCAGAGAAGCACGCAGAGAAGCGGGCAGAGAAGTGGGCAGAGAAGTGGGCAGAGAAGCGCACAGAGAAGCGCGCCGGAAAATACGGCAGCGGCCGCCGGCCGGATCGAATGCGCCGGGCGCCGTCGCGGGCGCAAAAGGGCAGCCTTCGCAAGGCGAAGTTGAACATGAATGTTTCCTTGATGCATTGAACAGGCGATCGCGCGCCCCCTCGACGGGTGCGGCTAGATGCGCGATCAGGAACAACAGCGATCAGGAAACGGCGGGCGGGCCTCTTGGGCGTCCGGACGGAAATGCGCCGAGCGGCGTGAAGCGGGTGGAGAGGGCGGGCGGCACCGTGCCGGCAAGCACGAGCGCGGCCGGCGGTTCGATGGCCGCGACGCTCGGCATGGCCACGTGATGCTGGAGCAGATGGCAGTAGCCGCATGCGCCGAAGGCGTCGTCGTGGCTGAGATGGACGGGTGCGGGGCTACCCTGCGTGGATTGGCTCGCGAGGCTCTGGCCAGGCGGCTGGAGCGCAGAACAGAGCGCCGCGAAGGGCTCGTGCGCGCGGCTCGATACCAGCATCTGACTCACGATCGGCGCGAACACGACGAGCCACATGGCGATCAGGCCAAGCCATGCGGTCATGCGGTTACGGGAGCGTGGAGTCATGGTGGTGAAGGTAAAGAAGCGGGCGATTCTAGCATCGCCGCGCACCCGTTTCTCGTGTGATTCCGTCTATAGCATTCGATCAGAAGGCCGAAACCCGCTCATTTCGGGGCGTTACAGCCTTGCCGTTTCCCGTAAGCTGTGTGGTAAATGTCCCGCTTTCCTTGTCGGCGCGTCGACCCCTCTGCGCGGATGCGCAGCGTCGCGAAAACGCCGGACCGGGTGCGAAACATTCGATTGACCTGGCCTGAGCGCCGCCGACCCCAGCTACCACGACTCATGACCGCCCCGCAGACGCGCGCCCCCTCGATAACCGACATCAACCAGCAGGCGGCATTGCTTTGCAAAAGCGGGCAATTCGCCGATGCATGGTCGCTGGTTCAGCCGGTCCTCGAACCGCGCGCCGGGGTGGCGGAAGACGCGCGGGCCGACGCGTTGAACATTGCGGGCGCCTGTTGGTACGGCATGGGCAGCGTGTCCGACGCGGAAACCTACTGGCGCCAGTGTCTGCGCGCAAAACCCGATTACGCCGAGGTGTACAGCAGTCTCGGCATGCTGCTCAAATCGCATGGGCGCCTGTCGGCGGCCAAGGCGGTTTACCGGCAACTGGTCGCGCTGTGCCCCAGCCACGCCGACGCGCACAACAATCTCGGCACCGTGCTCTACGGAATGGGCTACAAGGACGAGGCGGAGGCGTCGTATGGTCAGGCGGTCGCGATCCGCTCCGACTACGCGGAGGCGCACTACAACCGCGCCATCGTATTGCACGAGCTGCGCCGCCTGCATGAGGCGGAAGCGGCCTATCGCGAGGCGCTGATCGGGCTGCCCGAGCATGCCGAGGCGCATAACAACCTGGGCAACGTGCTCATGGAACTCGGCCGCGTTGCCGATGCGGACACCGCATACCGGCAGGCGCTGACCATCAAGCCGCAGTATCCCGAGGCGCTCAATAACCTCGGCGGCGTGCTGAAGGCGACGCATCGCCTGCCCGAGGCCGAGCTGGCTTGCCGGCTCGCGCTGGCCATTCGCCCGGATTACGCGGAGGCGCATCTCAACCTCGGTGCGGTGCTGGCGGAGCTCCAGCGGCTGCCCGAGGCGGAAGCGGCGTACCGGGAGGCCATCCTGCATCGCCCGGACTATGCTCAGGCGCACTACAACCTCGGCCTCGCGCTGTCCAGCCTCGAGCGTCTGCCCGAGGCCGAAATGGCTTACCGCGAGGCGATTCGCTTTCGGCCCGACATCGTTCACGCGCACAACAATCTCGGCTGCGTGCTTCGCCTGCTCGACCGTTTGCCTGAAGCCGTCGATGCCTTCGCCCAGGCGCTCGCGCTTTGTCCCGATCTGGCCGAGGCCCACTACAACGTCGGGGCCGCCCTGGCGCAACTCAAGCGGCTGCCGGAAGCCGAAGCCGCTTACCTTCGGGCGCTCGCCCTGCGGCCCGATTACGGCGACGCCAGATTCGGTCTGGCCGTGCTGATGCTCGGCATGGGCCGCTTCGACGAGGGCTGGCGGTTGTACGAGTGCCGCTATGAACAGCCGGGCTTCGTGCATCAGAAAACGCGCGCCATGCTGAGCTGTCCGCAATGGCAAGGCGGCACGCTCGCCGGCAAGTCCTTGCTGGTCTGGCAGGAGGACGGACTCGGCGACATGGTCCAATTCAGCCGCTATTTCGCCTTGCTCAAGGCGCAAGGGGCCACGCATATCGCCTTCGCGTGCGTGCCTGCCTTGCACCGGCTGATGGCTTCCGTGGACGGCGTCGATGCCGTGCTCGATCACGATACGGCATTGACCGGCGTAGCCGCATCCACCTACGACTGCTGGACAAGTCTGTTGAGCGCGCCGCTGCACTTGCGCACCACGGTGGACACGATTCCGCGCGCAGTTCGTCTCGCGGCCGAGCCGTCGCTCGTCGATAAGTGGCGGCCGATGCTCGAGACCCTGCCCGCCGGCCGCAAGATCGGGCTGGTCTGGAAAGGCAATGCGAAACACCATAACGATGCGAACCGGTCGATCCCCACGCTGGCCACGCTTGCGCCGCTCTGGAGCGTGCCGGGCCTGAACTTCGTGAGTCTGCAAAAAGGCCAGGGGGAGGATGAGGCGCAACATCCGCCCGCCGGTCAACCGCTGCTCGAACTCGGCTCGACGGTGAACGATTTCGCCGACAGCGCCGCGATCATCGCGCAGCTCGATCTGGTGATCTGCGTGGATACGTCAATGGCGCATCTGGCCGCGTCGCTCGGCAAACCGTGCTGGGTGATGCTGCCGGAAAAAGACATCGACTGGCGCTGGATGCACGAGCGCAGCGACTCGCCGTGGTATCCGCACACGCTGCGGCTGTTCCGCCGGGCGATGGGCGAAAGCTGGTCCGTGACGGTCGAGAGAGTGAGGCAGGCGTGTGTGGAGCGATTCGCCGTAGAGACCACTAGCGAGCGCCGCAGCACCAGAAAATGATCCTGTTGCTCTCGTGACTCGCGACGAAGCCGCGTTTTTCATCGAACCGCTGCGCATCCCCGCGGCCCTTGCCGGTGGTGAGTTGCACGAGCGCGCCGCCGCGTGGCGGGCACGCTGCGATCGCCCACTCCAACATGGGTTGGCCGATGCCCGAGCGCACGGCTATTACGCCTCGGTTACCTGCATCTGATACAAACCCCACGGCGACAACACGAAGCGATCCTTGAGCGGTTTGCTCGCCAGTTCGGGGATGCGGTCGGGATCGTAGACGGCCCATAGCGGTCCCAACCCGCCGAGGGGTAGCGGCTTGCCGTCCATGTGTGTCGCCACGATCATGCGGTAGTCGTGCACTTTGTCGAGCGTCGTCATGACGGCGTAGCCGTCGACCGCGCGCATGACAATCTGGGTGCTCCCGGCAGCCGGCGCACCGACGTGTGCGAGCAGATCGCCGAGCAACGGGCCGCTCAGGGTATGCGGCCGGGCGTCGTATTCGATGGTGGGCTTGATCGTCACAACCGGCATGCTGGCGATCAACGGAAGATCGACCCCGTATGCCTGCGAAAATTTCACCTGATGCTTGGCCAGCAACTGATCGAACGCCGGATCGAGCGCGCCGCGATTGCTGCGCTTGATGGCGCCCGCAATGGTTAGGACAACGGGGGATGCGGCGCACGCTGCACTGCCGGCACGCTTGCTGGCGAACGCAGGAGCCGCGGTGGCGCCGAGCACGGCCGCGCTGGCTAGAAACTGACGCTTATCCATTTGCTTCTGCTCCTGGATTCATGAGACGGGCGGATGTGGGGGGATCTTCGCGCCCTCCATTCTGGCAGAAAAGTGTCGGGCCGACGCCGAGCCGATGCAGCGCGATAAGAATATTAGATGTCCTTGCGCGCTCCTTCAGGTGCTTCCCGAGCACCGTCGACGCGACCTCCCTGGCGCTCGCGCCCGGCGGAAGCCCGCAGCGGCCTGAAGTGCCGAGCGCCGCGCTGTTGCGCACGGCGAGGCGGCTGGTCGACGGCGTAGTCGGCATTCCTTCGACGGTGTGGCAGACACGGACCCGAGCTCACCTAAGCCGGTCTTACACGAATCGGCTGCCCCGCTTTAGGCGTGTCTAGTGGTATTGCGGATTGCGGAGATCAATCCGATAAATGAGCCAGACATCTTTGCACTGATCGAAATGCTGACTATTCGGAAAGCCGATGTATGCTGTAATAAATATTTCTCAATGTCGTAGTATACGCACCGATGCCCGGCATAGATCGATGGTCTATAAATACAATATTCAAATATAAATTGACCCAATCAAATCAAAATGCATTGAAGCCGTTAAGCAAGCCGTTGATGCAGGCATAGGTGGCGCTGGCCGGATCCACTCACCGGCCATGCCAGGGCAGCCATTCGCAGGCCTGGCAGGGGTGTCGCGGGAGTGGCCATGCATGGCCATACGATGCAAAAAGCATTCAGCAGACAAAACGATATTCAGCAGACAAAATGTCGGCCTGGATAAAACGCATCCCGCATATTGCATTTGAAGATTTAACAGTTATGATGACGTCTCCCGATGCGATTTCTCGAACGATCGCTTTGTGGAGGCGGCAGGAATATTTGCCGGGCATTGACGCTGGAGGGGGTAATTAATACTTCCGCGCAGATAGACTAAATCGAGGAGACGATATGCTGAGTCCCCATGAATTCGCTACCTTAATGCTCATCAAGAACGCGCCGGATCAGATTGAACTGGGCCGCGCCGAGCTCGACGCCCTGCTCGAGCGGCAACTCATATCACTGGAAAACCTTGCGTCAGGACGCTCACGCGCCCAGATCACAAGCGAAGGCGATTCCATTCTCAAGGCGGTTGCCCGGCTGCGCTAGGCATCTGCTGCGGTACCTGCTTCGATTTATTCACCATCGCGATCCGCCGCAGTACGCCCGTTCGATATCGGGGCTTTGCGTACCGGACAAGACTTTTGAGGAATCCCACAATGACTCTATTGAGTCCCGAGCAGATTGCTGCCGAGAAAGCCAACGTCGACGCGTTCTTCGGCCTCGCCGGAAAGATCTTTGAAGGCGTCGAAAAGCTGGCTGCGCTGAACCTGCAGGTTGTCAAAGCCACGCTGGCCGAGGTGCAGGAGAACCTGGCGAAAGCGTCCGGCACGACAGAGCCGCCGCAATGGTTCGCGCTGCAAGCCGGTTTCGCCGGACCGTTCGCGGAAAAATCGCTGTCATACGGCCGGCAAGTGTTCGAGATCGCATCGTCCACTCAGGCTGAAGTCACGCAACTCGCCCTGACGCACTACGAGCGGTACAACGATCGCGTGCAGGCACTCGTCGAGGAAACGGCGAAGCATGCGCCCACGGGCTCTGAAGCCGCGATCGCAGCGTGGAAGTCCGCGATTGCCGCCACCACGACCCTGTACGAAACGCTGCAGAAAACGGGGCAACAGGCCGTGCAGTTTGCCGGGAGCAATCTCGATGTGGTCGCAGCCACTGCGTCAAAGACCGTGCGAGGCAATGGCGGGCAGGCTTCCGCTGCCGCTGCGGCGGGCGCGAAGCGGTAGAGCTGGCGCGGGCAGCAATGCCCGTGGTGAGATTCTCTGTCATATATCAAGGATTCCTGATGGAGAAGGAATCCGCGGTTACCGTGTCCAATTCATGGACTGAAAGTGTTGCTCCAGGCGAGCATCACGCCAGCTTTTGTGAGGACGATTCGATGGCAAAGCAGATCGCGGTGGTAACGGGTGGCATGGGCGGACTGGGTGAGGCGATCAGCATCAAGCTGCATGACGCCGGGTATGCAGTCGTGGTCACCTGTTCGCCGGGCAACACCGGTGCGAACGAGTGGCTCGCCCGAATGGAAGCGCAGGGACGGCAATTCCGCGCCTACACGGTCGACGTCGCCGACTACGACTCGTGTGAACGATGCGTGGCGCAAATCAGAGCGGAGGTCGGACCGGTCGACATCCTGATCAACAACGCCGGCATCACGCGCGACGCCAGCTTCAAAAAACTGGACAAGGTCAATTGGGACGCGGTCATCCGCACCAACCTCGATTCGGTGTTCAACATGACGAAGCCGGTGTGCGACAGCATGGTCGAGCGTGGCTGGGGCCGCATCGTCAACGTGTCGTCGATCATCGGTTCCAAGGGCGGGTTCGGCCAGACCAGCTATGCGGCGGCAAAGGCCGGCATGCACGGTTTCACGAAATCGCTGGCGCTCGAGGTGGCGAAGAAAGGCGTCACCGTCAACACGATCTCGCCCGGTTATATCGCGACGAAGATGGTGATGGCGGTGCCCGAGGACATCCGCGAGACGAAGATCATTCCGCAGATTCCGGTCGGCCGGCTCGGGCAGCCTGACGAAGTCGCCGCGCTCGTGCTCTATCTATGTTCGCGCGAGGCGGGCTTCGTGACCGGCGCCAACATTGCAATCAACGGGGGCCAGCACCTGCAGTGAAGCGGGTCGTTCGCAAATTCAGCAATGGAGGTCGCGATGAGTGAAGCTGTGGGAATCGTGATGGGTTCGTTCGTGCTGGCAATAGCACCTGTGTTCGTCGCCGTTCACTATTACCGGGAGCAGATGCGCCGAAAGCGGCTTAGACACCTGGATCATCGCCACTACTGGCCGCACTGGAGAAACGTCCGGCATTGAGTTGGCGCGCTCGCGAGGCTGTTGAGGCTGTTGTTGCGATACGTTGAGGGCTGCTGCGTTCCAAGGCGCAGTAGGCACCTCTGGTTTCTGCCGGACGTCTGGACCAGCAGAATTCTCCAAGCCAAGGTTTCACCGCCTTGGCTTTTTTTTCGCTCGCTTCTCATGGAAATCCCGTACGGATCCTGGGTCTCCGTGTAAGCCGAGAGAAGGATTCGCTCTCCTAGAATCGGCCCATCGATGCAGACGGGCGGCATTCCGCCGCCCCACACAATAACGGAGACGATCGATGACCCCTGGTTTTCGCACACTGCGCCATATCGCCGTTGCTTCCGGCCTGCTGTTCAGTCTTGCGTCGCAACACGCGACGGCCGCCGGCGGCGAGAAGATCACGATCATGGTCGGCGGTATCACGAAGCTGATCTATTTGCCGGCGCGCCTGACCGAACAGCTCGGTTATTTCAAGGATGAAGGACTCGATGTCGAACTTCTGTCGCAGCCCGCCGGCGTCGACGCTGAAAACGAACTGCTGGCGGGCGCCGTTCAGGCCGTCGTCGGTTTCTACGACCATACGATAGATCTGCAAACCAAGGGCAAGGACGTCAAGGCCATCGTCGTGTTCGGGCAAGTGCCGGGCGAGGTCGAAATGGTCTCGACCAAAGCGGCCGAAACAGTCAAATCGATGGCGGACGTGAAGGGCAAGACGCTTGGCGTGACGGGCCTCGGTTCTTCAACAAGCTTCCTGACGCAATACCTCGCCGGACAGCACGGCATCCAGTCCACGGAATACACGATGCTGCCGGTGGGCGCCGACGCCAGCTTCATCGCGGCGATCAAACAAGGCCGCATCGACGCCGGCATGACGACCGAGCCGACCGTCTCGGCATTGCAGAAGTCCGGCGACGCGAAGGTGCTCGTCGACATGCGTTCCGTGGAAGGCACGAAGGCGGCGTTGGGCGGCACTTACCCGGCGTCGAGCCTCTATGTCCAGGCGGCATGGGCCGATTCCCACAAGGCGGAAGCAGCAAAGCTTGCGCACGCGTTTGTCCGCACGATGCAATTCATCCATACGCATAGCGCGGAAGAAATTGCAGCGAAGATGCCTGACGACTATCAGAAAGACAAGCCGCTTTACGTAAGCGCGTTGAAAGCGTCCCTGCCCATGTTTACGAAGGACGGCAAGATGCCTGCCGACGGTCCCGAGACCGTGCTGAAAGTGCTGTCGGCGTTCAACCCGTCGGTCAAAGGCAAGCATGTCGAGCTGTCGAAAACCTACACCAACGAGTTCACCGGTTCGAAATAAGCCGGCGCTTGACCGTTGCTGCAGCCCGTCTTTTGCAGTGTGATTTCGTTGCAATGCCGGTGCCGCCTCCGCGGTACCGGCGACTTGCATGGATAAACCTGATGAATCACGTTGTTTCCAAAGACGCTCCGGTGATCGAGTTCGACTCGATGCCACGCCGCTGTTTTCTCCGGATGGCCTGCCGCGCTGACGAAGGCCGGCTATATCGCAGGCAGCAACGCTACCGCGCAGCGAACGACGATTTTGCCACGTATATCAGTGAATTCACTTAGTTGTGCACGTGATACGGGAAAGCCACGTGAAGGATTGAGAAAACTAGGATTGCGCTTATCGGCTGATCGGGGCCGTTGTCCGGATCTCTGGGCGGCAGCCACTGCAGTCGGAGAGAACGAAAATTTTAATGTTGTAATCTGAGGAGACGATCTTGAAGAAAAAGTATCTGGCTTTGGCCGTGACGGCAAGCGCCTTTGCAGCGACCGGCGCGCATGCCCAATCGAGTGTTCAGCTGTACGGCCTGATGGACCTGAGCGTGCCGACCTACCGGACGCACGCGGATGCGAACGGCAATCACGTGATCGGCATGGGCAACGACGGCGAACCGTGGTTCAGCGGCAGCCGCTGGGGCCTGAAGGGTGCGGAAGATATCGGCGGAGGCTCGAAGATCATTTTCCGGCTCGAGAGCGAATTCGTGGTCGCCAACGGCCAGATGGAAGATCCGGGCCAGATCTTCGACCGTGATGCATGGGTGGGCATCGAGAACGACACGTTCGGCAAGATCACCGCAGGGTTCCAGAACACGATCGCACGCGACGCATCGACGATCTATGGCGACCCGTACGGCTCCGCGCGCCTGACGACGGAAGAGGGCGGCTGGACCAATTCGAACAACTTCAAGCAGATGATTTTCTACGCGGCCAGCGCGACCGGCACACGTTATAACAATGGCGTGGCGTGGAAGAAACTGTTCGACAACGGCATTTTCGCCAGCGCGGGCTACGCGTTCGGCAACTCGACGAGTTTTGGCTCCAACTCCAACTACCAGGCAGCGCTCGGGTACAACGGCGGGCCGTTCAACGTGTCGGGCTTCTATAGCCACGTGAATCGCGTTGGCTTCACGAACCAGTCGTTCTCGGTGGGCGGCAACTACACGTTCGGTATTCTGCGCGCCAATGCGGGTTACTTCCGTTACCTGGGCAATCAGGGCGCGCTCGGTCAGCGTCAGGACAATGCCTTTACCGTGTCGCTCAAGGTCTCGCCGAAGGGGCCGTTCGACTACGAACTCGGCTATCAGCAGATGCGCGTGAAGAACGTCGCTTACAACGGCGACGGCGATATCCCGAACGCCAACATCGGCGCGTTCGATCCGACCTCGGGCCTCCACAACGGTTACAAGGAAACGCTGTACTGGTCGGCGTTCTATCACCTGTCCAAGCGTACTGAAGTGTATCTGGCCGGCGACTACATGAGGCTGCATGGCGGCTACACCGTCGGCTCCACCTTCGGCGCGACCAACCAGCTCGAACTGACCACGGGCGTGCGCACCCGCTTCTGATCCGGTAATCGGAAGCGCGCTGAATCATTCATCGATGTGCTCCTACTAGCGGCGGCGGACTTTTCCGCTCGCCGCTTTTTTTCTGCCCAGCGGGTTGAGGAAGACAACCATGTTCAGAAATACCACGATCCGGACCGCTCTGACCGTCACGATCGCCGGCTACACCGCCGCGTTGCTGCTTGTGATCGCAACGTCGATCGCGGGCCTGGAAACGGCCAACACGGCGCTCGACAGGATGTACAGCGAAGAGACGGCGGCGCTGCGACACCTTGGCGCCAGCAGCGAAGCGCTTCTGCAGGTGCGGGTCGATCTCGGTGCGTATGAGACGCTGGTCGCGCAGGGAAAGCCGACGGATGCGGTGCTCGCGCGAGTGCATGCCGAACAGACGGCTAGCGATCGCGAGTTGGCGGCCTATGCCGCGCAAGCGCCTTCGAACGAGGTTGAGCGGAAGCTGACCGACGCGCTGCGCGCGAAGCGCGAGCTATTGATGAAACAGGCGCTGGCCCCCGAAATCGCGGCGCTCGACCAGAACGATTTCATGTCGTTCCGGACGACGGAGCGGCAGGCGCCCGACACCCTGTTCAGTGATTACCGGAACGCCGCGCTCGCACTCGAGGATTTTCAGGCAGAGCAGCAACAAGCGCGCTTTGCATCGGCGCAACAGCGTTTTCATACGCTGCTCTGGCTGTTCGGCGCGATCGGGTCCGCCGCCATGATCCTCGGCCTCTTTGCGCGATCTGCGCTGACGAATTCGATCGTGCGGCCTATCGATGCCGCCATTCGCCATTTCGAGCGCATTGCCGCGGGCGATCTGGCAGGTGAGATCGCAACCCTGCGCGTCAACGAGATGGGTCGCTTGATGAGCGCACTCGGACGGATGCAGGCGGGCCTCGTGGCCGCCGTGAGTCAGGTGCGCCAGGGCACGGCGGCGATCACGGACGGCGTGGGCGAGATCGCAAGCGGCAATGCCGACCTGTCGACGCGAACCGAGCTGCAGGCGGCGACGCTGGAGCAGACCGCATCGAGCATGGAAGAATTGACGGCGACGGTCCGGCAAAATGCCGATAGTGCGCGGCAAGCCAGCGCGCTCGCGGAAAACGCGTCGGAGATCGCGGTGCGCGGCGGCGACGTGGTGGGCCAGGTTGTCGACCTGATCGCGGACATGTCGTCGAGTTCGACGAGAATCGTCGATATCATCGGCGCGATCGAGGGCATCGCGTTCCAGACCAACATACTCGCCTTGAATGCGGCTGTCGAAGCTGCGCGCGCCGGCGAGGAGGGACGCGGATTCGCGGTGGTTGCGGGCGAAGTGCGCGCGCTCGCGCAACGTTCGGCGGCCGCTGCGAAGGAGATCAGGGAACTGATCGGCGATTCGGTGGCGAAGGTCAGGAACGGCGCCGAACTGGCGACCCGCGCGGGCGAAACAATGGCCGAAATCGTCACGGCGGCCCGCAACGTGACCGGCATCGTCAGCGAGATCAGCGCCGCCTCCGAAGGGCAGTCGCGCGGTATTGATCAGATCAATGCCGCGATGACGCAGATGGACAACGCGACGCAACAGAACGCCGCGCTGGTCGAGCAAGCCGCCGCTGCGGCGGCGTCGCTGGAAGATCAGGCGCGCGCGCTCGTCGATGCGGTGGCGGTGTTCCGACTGCGTGAAACAGACAGGCCGTCTGCCGGGGAAACCAGCGAGCAGAGCTGGAGCACAGCCGCGTTGTCGACGGCGGGCGCATGACGATATCCAGCCGCACCGGATGCGGTCCGACTGAAAGCCTCATGCCTCACGGCACGGCATGCCGCCCCGGTGCAACCCGCCACGCCGATTGGCAGTCCAAGAAGTAGGGCATGCGGCAGATGCGAGGAGGTGTGCGATGAACGGTCGAGCAGCAGTCCGGTTGATGGGCGTCGCCATTTGCGTCGCGCTCCTTACGTCCAGCTTGCTCGCGGGTCTCGCCGGATGCGACGCGCTACGCGGTCCGCCGGCGGCGGAATGGCCAGGGCCTTACGCCCCCTATCCTTTCCCGGACGATGTCCCGCATCGCACCGAATGAGCCGTACGAACTCCAGTTTGAAGGACCACGCACGCAGCGACTAACTCGCTGCGATGCTGATTGTGCGCGTGACATCGACAACCGACAGCCGGATCGCGTCGATCAATGCGCGCGCCGCAGGTGAGGGCGTGCCGACGGCCCGCATGGTCAGGCCAATGTCGCGCCGGGTGTTGTGCAACGGCACATCGAGCACCGCCAGTTGACCGGATTGAACTTCGTAGTGCAGTTGCTGGCCCGATAGCGCCGCGACCATGTCCGTGCCGAGCAGCAGCCCACGAATCACCGCAAGGTCGGCTGTCTCGACCGTGGGCATGGGCGGCTTCACTTTCATTCGCCTGAATTGCGCTTCGAACAGGCCGCGAGCCGGCGCATTGCTGCGCGGCACGATCCACTGTGCGTCGCGCAGATCCATGATGGTCAGATCGCGCGCACGAGTGAGCGCGTGGTCGCGCCGCACCAGAATCACCATGTCTTCCGACATCAGGCGCTCGTTCTTCAGACCGCTGCTGGCGTCGTTATCGCGCAGCGCGCCGAGAATGAAGTCGATGTCGCCCGCGCGCAGACCGGCGACCAGCGCCTCGTAGGCGCTTTCGTCCGTGATGACGCGCACGCCCGGATGCTGCGTGGTCATCCGCGCGATGGCCTTGGGCAGGAGCAGCGTGCGCCCGAGCGGCAATGCGCCCACCGTCACCGCCCCCTGGATCTTGCCGTGCAAGGCGGCGATATCGTCGGGCACATGCCGCAATTCGTTCAAAGCGCGACGCACGTGAAGCAGAAACGTTTCGCCTTCCGTGGTGAGCAGGATTCCGCGCGGGCTGCGATGGAACAGGCTCAAACCGGAGCCGCTTTCCAGCACGCGAATCGCGGTGCTCACGGCCGGCTGACTGATGCCGAAGGTCTTCGCCGCGCTCGGCATATGCCGATGCCGCGCCAAGGCGATGAAAAGCTGAAGCCGCCGGGTGTTGAGCAGATAGGCCGGCAGTGCGCCTTCCGCGGTTGGGCGCCGGCGTGCCTGCCTCGCCGAGCACCACTGCGCGAGCTCTTCCAGCTCGGCGAAGATGCGCTCGCAACGCTGCAGCACGGCCCGGCCGACGGGTGTCGGGAGCATGCCTGAGGGACCGCGATCGAAGAGCGGCTCGCCGAGCGCCGACTCGAGTTCCTGCACCGACCGCGTCACCGCCGACTGGGCCCGAAACAGCGCCGCTGCCGCACGCGTTGCGCTGCCCATGTCGGCAACGAGTCGAAATGCGCGCAATTGCGCCAGGTTGAGGAGTTCCTTGCTGCTCACGGACGGCGGCGCTCTGGCTGGCGGAGGTCCGACGCGTACGCGATCGTGTGCTGGGTGATCTGATTCATGGGTCTCTACTCAGTCGAGGCCATCAAGTATAGCCATGCATCAAGTCTCGTACCACGCCTGGCAGGCGGCTTGCGACTTGGTTTCCCGGGCATCTGTTTTGTTTATCGAATGCGGGTAGGCAGGCTAGGCGGCCAGGCCGAAAGACGTTCATCCGGGATGCCCCAAACCCTATATCCAGTGGGGTTTCCCGTGCTTTCCCGCGGTCCCGCCACGAGCGGCCAGGCCGCTTGCGAGCAATTTAACCGGTGCGAATGTGGTTTACCCGTACTTTCGGCAAGCCTGCATGATCCTTATGGTTGCACCTCAAGATGGTTGCAATGGCTGCCGCTCCGGTAGCGGCGCCCCATCCGATTGGCGCGGGTTGGCGCGCGGCACGAAGCAACGGAAGACAACGGGATATGGCAAGGATCATGGGTGGAATCGGCACGTTGCATGTGCCTACGATCGTTCGATCTGACTTACGAACCTGGGCATGTACGCCGGCATGCGGGGTGAAACACTCGAGGCGTTTCTGAAAACGCGCGGGGTGCCGGAAGCCGTGTAAGGCGGCCCGACTCTGCGCCGCATCCTGTTTAGCGGCTTTTCTTTTCAATACCAAGAAGACCCCGGCTTTGACAGAGCGCCGGGGCGGGCAACTGTTTTCTTCGGAGACACGCATGAAATCTGCAGACTCGGTCGACATCAAGGCGTTTATCGACGCACGCAAGATGTCGGGCTACCAATGGCTGGTCCTCGTTCTATGTTTTCTGATCGTCATGATGGACGGCCTGGACACTGCCGTGATGGGCTTTGTCGCGCCCGTCATCATGCATGACTGGAATGTCAGCCGGGCCGCCTTCGGTCCGGTGATGAGCGCCGCGATGGTGGGCCTCGCGATCGGCGCGCTGGCCGCAGGGCCGATTGCCGATCGCATCGGGCGCAAGAAAGTGCTGGTTGCCTCCGTGTTGTGCTTCGGCTTCTTCAGCCTGACCTGCGCGTTCGCCGACTCACCGGTGGAACTTGTCGCACTGCGCTTTCTGACGGGCCTGGGTCTCGGCGCCGCGATGCCGAACTCGACCACGCTGCTCTCCGAGTACGTACCGTCGCGCAGCCGCTCGCTGCTGCTCACGATCATGTTCACCGGCTTCAACTTCGGTTCGGGGGCGGGCGGATTCGTGGCGGCTTCGCTGATTCCGCACTTCGGCTGGCGTGCGGTGTTCATGTTCGGCGGCATCTTGCCGCTCCTCAGTATTCCCCTGCTGCTGTGGCTGCTGCCTGAGTCCGCGCGTCTGATGCTGGTGCGCAAAATGCCGACCGAGCGCATTGCTGCAACGCTCGGCCGCGTCTGCGGACATGTCTTCGGCAATGACGCGCGCTTCACCGCGCCCGAACCCGTGGTCGCGGCGAAGGCGCCCGTGCGCATGCTGTTCGCGGACGGCTACGCATTCAGCACCTTGATGCTATGGCTCACGTACTTCATGGGCCTGCTGATCATCTATCTGCTCACTGGCTGGCTGCCGACCTTGATCAAGGACGCCGGTTTGCCGGTCGAGCGTGCCGCCGCGATCACCGGCATGTTCCAGTTGGGCGGCACCGTGGGCGCCGTTGCGGTCGGCTTCGCGATGGACCGCATGGATCGCAATGCGGTGATCGGTGCGGCGTATCTGCTCGGCGGCGTGTTCATCTTCGCGCTGGGCATGGGCACGCTCAAGTCGAACCTGCTGCCGGTTCTCGTCACCTGTGCCGGCTTTTTCATGAGCGGCGCGCAGACCGGCCTCAATGCGCTTGCACCGTCCTGCTATCCGACACGTGCCCGTGCAACCGGCGTGAGCTGGATGCTCGGGTTCGGCCGGCTTGGCGGCATTCTGGGCTCGCTCGTGGGTGGTGCGCTGCTGTCGCTGGGATTCAGTTTCGGAACGGTATTCGCGGTGCTCGCCGTGCCTGCGCTGATCGCTGCCGCGGCAATCGTCATGAATCGTCTCGCGCTGCGCTTCATTACCAGTCCCGTGGCCGACGCCTGAACAGGTTCGCAGCGACCCGCGCATGAAGGCGCGGGCTGTTGCGAAGCACGGCATCCCTTACTTGATGTAGTTGAAGGAGAGCAGACATGAGCGGCGATTTCAGCGTGAGCGGCAGTGGACTCAACAAGACCGTGACGGCGAATGCGACGGCATGGCCAAACCGCGCGGCGATGATCCGCGCGGGCCTGACCGGCGGATTGATCGGCGCGGTGATCATCTGGATTTACGAAGCGCTCATCTGGGTGGGCGCGCAGCACCTGATGCCGTTGGCGGGCATTCCACGCAACGCGACGGGACTCGTGTTCGGCAAACAGGTGCAGGAATCGATCGGCGTGTGGGCTTACATCGTCGGCACGGGCATTCACTTCGTGTTCGCGTCGGCGTGGGGCATTCTGTTCGCCGCAATCTGGCCTTACTTTCGCCGGCGCGGATACGAAGCCACTTTCGTGGCGCTGTTTTACGCGGTTTTCGCGTGGATCGTGATGCATGTGGCCATCATGATCGCCTCCGATAGCCATCCGAACTATTACGACCCGGCTGTGATCATCGGCGGCTTCATGTCCCATCTCTTCTTTACCGTTCCGCTGGCCTTGACGGTGAAGCGAATGCTGCAGCCGCAGGGGCAATAGCGCCAGGTGTCTGGGGGACATCGAGCCGCATGCCGAACAAGATAATTTCTACAACACGTATGATTTGGAGATCTGGAGAATGATTAAAAGTATCAGGCGAGTGGACGTTGTGCTGTTCGGCGCAGCGATCGCAGCTTCCGTGCCGGCATTCGCACAAAGCAGCGTCACGCTGTACGGCGTCGTCGACAACGGCCTTTCCTACACGAACAATCAGACAAGCCTCGGTTCCACCAGTGGAGGCAAATCGGCCGTCAAGATGACGCCGGGCGTGTGGGCGGGCAGCCGCTTCGGCCTGAAGGGCGGGGAAGACCTGGGCGGCAACACGAAAGCGATCTTCCAGCTCGAATCCGGCTTCAATTCGGCAAGCGGCGCCCAGCAATACACCAATGCGATGTTCGGCCGCCAGGCGTGGGTCGGCGTGACCAACCCGACGTACGGGACCTTCACGGCGGGCCGCCAATACGCTTCGTATTACCAACTGCTCTCGCCGTATAGCCCGACGACCTGGATCACCGGCTACTACGGCGCGCATCCCGGCGATATCGACGGCCTCGACACGATCTACCGCGCGAACAATACGCTGGAATACACGTCGCCGCAGCTCTATGGCCTGAAGGTGAGCGGCTCGTATTCGCTGGGCGGCGTGGCGGGCAGCACGAACCAGGGCTCGACGTGGTCGACCGCGGTTCAGTATGCGATGGGGCCGGTCGGCTTGGCGGTCGGCTTCTCGCGGATCAACAACTCGACCGCGGGCGGCGGCACATGGGGCGCGGATTCGACGACCACGAACGGCGGCTCGCAGATCGGCGTATCCGCGCTGACGAACGGCTATCAGACCGCGCAGGCGCAACAGCGTTTCGCGGTAGGCGGCGGTTACACGTTCAATAGCGCGTGGGACATCACGGCCACCTATTCGAACGTCCAGTACATTCCGGGCAGTGGCTCGAAGTTCCACGATACGGCGATCTTCAATACCGGCGGTGCGGTCTTGCACTGGAAGCCGGCCGTTGCGTGGGACTTCGGCGCGGGGTACAGCTATACCCGTGCCACGCGCGCGAACGGCATTACGGACAGTGCGCAATACCACCAGTTCAATCTCTCCGAGTATTACGCGTTGTCCAAGCGCACGGGTTTGTATGCGCTGGAGGCGTACCAGAAGGCGAAGGGCAAGACGCTGGGAACCAGCGGCGCCGGGCACATCATCGACGCCACGGCGACCCTCGGCGACGGGTATAACAGCGCGCCGTCTTCGTCAGGCAGTCAGTTGGCGGTGGGCGTGGGCATTATTCACCGGTTCTGATTTGCGGTGTTTGTGGTGAGAAAGGCCGGGGCGTGGTTCAGACCCCGGCCTTTTGCTTTGTGCGAGCGGTTGCCCGCCAACCGGTGTGAGCCGAAAAGGAGGCCGAACGTCTTTAAGGCCTAGTGACGGTTACGCAAAACCTATTACATCCGAGGTAATTGGCGAGCCGCACGCTCACGCCTAATCTTCGGTCATCGCGCCACTCATCCCGAGCGGCGCTGACGACCAGGGACACACCATGTCGACGTTTCACATTCATACGATTGAATCCGCACCCAAGCAATCAAAGCCAGTGCTTCGGCAACTCCAGCAAAACTTCGGCCTGATTCCCAACATCGCGGGCGCCATGGCTGAATCGCCGGTGTTGATCGGCGGCTTCATCGGCATCTTCCAGAAAGTTCATGCGGGTACTTTTACCGAAGCGCAGATACAGACTCTATTGCTGACTAACGCGGTGACCAACGCATGTTCATGGGCGGTTGCGTTTCACACCGCACTCGCGCTGAAAGAGGGCCTTTCACCCGCCGACGTTCAAGCGATTCGCGATGGCCGCGCACCGGCCGATCGCAAGCATGCGGCGTTGTCGACCTTGACGAAAACAGCGATCGAGAAGCGCGGACACCTGGGTGACGAGGACGTGAACCCGTTTCTCGAAGCCGGCTTCCGTCTGGATCAGGTGCTCGAGGTTCTCACGGTGCTGGCTGCGTCCACGATCACGAACTACGCCGGCAACATCACCCGGCCTCCGCTCGAAGCACCTTTCCAGGAGTATGTCTGGACCGCATGAGTTTCGTCCCGAAGAGCCGCCCGGCGACTGGGAGTATGCTGAGCAGCGCAGTTCGAACGACCGGATGGCGCCGGACCTCCACGATGCGCCGGCGCCATCCGTCACTGAACGCGATCTGAATCGACTTGCGGACCAGAGGCCAATGAATCCTGCGAATCCCGAAAGGAAGACGCCACCGAACGAACTCGGCGCGTTGTTGCGTCACTGGAGAGACATGCGCGGCATCAGTCAGTTGGACTTGTCGTTCAACGCGGGTGTCTCGCAGCGTCATATCAGTTTTATCGAAAGCGGACGCAGCGTGCCGAGCCGGCAGATGCTGATGGATATCGCCCAGACGCTCGATATTCCTCTGCGCGAGCGCAACACGTTGCTATTGGCAGCCGGCTATGCGCCGATGTATGCCGACGGCGCCTGGAACGCACAGGACATGCACAGCGTCACGAAAGCGCTCGGACGCATGTTGCGCCAGCACGAGCCGTTTCCGGCGCTCGTCATGGATCGCTACTGGAACGTGCTGATGACCAACGAATCCGCACCGCGTTTTTTCAATTGCTTCATCGATATGGCCGCGCGCAAGGAGCCGCGCAACATGCTGCATCTGATTTTCGATCCGGATGGGATGCGTCCGTTCATTGCCGATTGGCAAACGGTGGCGAATAGCCTGATTCAGCGTGTCTATCGGGAATCGGTCGGTCGCGTGGTCGATGATCGGACGCACGAGTTGCTGGCCGCGCTGCGTGCCTATCCGGAGGTGCAATCGGATTTGAAGTCTTCCCGGCGCGCCGACGAAGCCGGGACGGCTGCTGCGGCGATGCCGGTGATACCGATCGGCTTCGTCAAGGACGGCGAGGTCCTGAATTACTTTTCAATGGTTGCAACCGTGGGCACGCCACAAGCCGTGGCCGCTCAAGAACTGCGTATCGAATGCATGTTCCCGGCGGACGACGAGACCGAAGCGCGACATCTTGAGATGATCGGCGCGGTCCAGCCGCGCTGACTCATCGTGTTAGAGGCTCAATGCCGCACCAGACGGCATCCCGGGCGCATGCACCGCGACGGTCTTGCGGACCTTGGCGACATCCGTCGCGCTGACCGTCGAACCGGTATTGCCCCAGCTGTTGCGCACGAAGTTCGTGACGTCGGCGACTTCCTGATCGTTCAGGCGCCAGCCGAAGGCGGGCATCGTGAACGAAGACGGCGCCGTCTTCGTACCGTCTTCGTGCCGTCGAGCGTGCTGCCGGTCGATGAATTCGGGCACACCGGCTTCGATCGCGCCCGGGCCTTCGCTGTCCGATGGGATCAGGCGATCGACCGCCGCGTGGATGAGCGCCTATTCCTTCGCGTCGAAGAAATGTGGCTTGTAGTCGACGCCGCAGACCGGGTTCGCGGAGGCAGCGCCTGCCCGGCGCCACGTCCTGCGTTGCTCGCCGGCACGTGAGACACTTCCGGGCGGGGCTTTTGCGAATCACGCCAGGCACGTCACAATCGAGGGATTCACCGTCAAGCGACACCATGGAAAACCTCCTCAAGAAACTCGACCTCACCTCGTTGCGCCTGTTCGTCGCCGTCTGCCAGGAGCAGAACATCGCGCGCGCGGCCGAGCGCGAGTTCATCGCGTCGTCCGCGGTGAGCCGGCGCATTGCCGAGATCGAGGCGTTGATCGGCTTACCGGTGATTCAGCGCCAGTCGCGCGGCATTACGGTGACGCCGGTCGGCGAGACCGTGCTGCGCCATGCGCTGGCGATCATCGGCAACATCGAACAAATGAGTGCCGAGTTGTCGCGTTTTTCGTCGGGGGCAAAGGGGCGGGTGCGGGTGGTGGCGAATCTCTCGTCGATCGTGCAATTCTTGCCGGAGGACGTTGCGGCTTTCGGGCGCGTGTTTCCGGAGGTGTCGATCGAACTGGAGGAGGAGAACAGCGCGGACGTGTTGCGTATCGTCGACGAACACGGAGCGGACTTTGGCATCTGCAATCCCGTAGCGGGGAGTGAAACGTTCGAACAGGTGCCGTATCGGGAAGACCGCCTGGCGGTGCTGGTGCCGGGCGGCCATCGTCTGGCTTCCGCTGCACGGGTGGCGTTCAACGAATTACTCGACGACAGCTTCGTCGGCCTGCGCAGCGAGAGCGCGCTGACGAAGCTTCTCGCGCAGCAAGCGGCGGCCAGCGCGGGGCGGCAGCTCGACGTGAGGATCCGCGTCAGCAGCCTCGATGCGCTGTGCCGGATGGTCCACGCCGGCCTCGGTATCGCAATCGTGCCCGAGCAGGTGGGCCTGCTCTATGTGAACGCGCTCGACGTGCGCTTGCTGTCCTTGAGCGACGCCTGGGCGGTGCGGCATCTCATCATGATCTTCAAGTCGCGCGATCAGTTGAGCGCCAGCGCGGCGGCGCTGGTGGGGTTCCTCGGCAGTAAGCCCTAGCGCGCGGGACGCATCGCATCATTCTCCAAACAAGACGGCTGCGTTGCCGCACTGGCACTTCGGCATCGCTTGCGCGCGCCGTATAGTGAGCGCAAGGAGAATGCTTATGAGCGACACGATTCGTCTGGACGGCCGCGTGCTGTTCCTGTCCCAGGACCCCGCGGTGATCGAGGCGCAACTCGCCGGCGACAATTTCACGCGCGCCACCGCCGGTGCGCTGCGCGATGACGTCTCCACCGACGAAATCACCCCGGTCACCGTCATGCTCACCTATGACGAACGCCTCGGCCAGTATCCGTACGTCGGCTTCAAGGCGGGCGAGCGCCTGCCGATCGGCCGCCATGCGGTCAAGGACGGCGGCTTCCAGGTGACGGTGGCGGGCAAGCGCTACGGCAAGGGGTCGTCGCGCGAATCGAGTCCGTTGGCGGAGTTGTCGGCGGGCATTCGCTTGATTGTCGCCGAGAGTTTCGAGCGCATCTATCAGCAGAACTGCGACAACATCGGCATTCTCACCACGACTGATTTCTCCGTGCTCGATCGTTTGATGGCGGGCGAGGCGGTGCCGATCGACGCGTTTCTCAAGGGACGCGATGCGCTCACGCAGCAGATCATTCGCAGCGGCGGGTTGCTGGCATACAGCAAGTTCGCGGACTGGCCCGCGCCGCGCGTGCGGGAGGTGGCCAACGCGGCTAACGCGTCGAATGTGGCGGACGCAGTAAGTTCCACGGAGCCGAAGACGCTGGTCGAGAAGATCATCGAGCGTCATCTTCATCCCGGCATTGAAAGCGCGCGCCGCGGCGACGGCGTGTTCATCGCAGCCGACTGGCGCTTCAGCCACGACTACTTCACCGGCATGTGCGCGCATCTGATGCATCGCGCGTTCGGCAAGCCCGCGCCGCTGCATGCGCCGGATCACATCATCGCGTTTCAGGACCACCTGGTGCTCGCTTCGCAAAGCATTCCACACGTTCGCGACGGATTGCTGCCGGGCGTTGCCAATTTGATGGAAGGGCATACCTCGTTCTCGCGCGACTATCCGGTGCGTTCGCAAGGCGCGCTCGATAACGCGCCGGGTTCCGAGGGCATCTGTCATGCGTTGATGGCCGAGCAGTACGCGTTACCGGGGCAGGTTGCGTGCGGTACCGATTCGCACACGCCGCATTCGGGCGCGCTCGGCTGCCTCGCATTCGGCGCGGGCGCAACGGACATCGCCAATAGCTGGGTGACGGGCTACGTGCGCTGCAAGGTGCCGGAGACCTTGCGCGTCGAAATCGACGGCACGTTGCGCGACGGCGTCACGGCGAAGGACGTCGTGCTGCATCTGCTGCGCATGGACGCGATTCGCTCGGGCGGCGCAATCGGCCTCGTGTTCGAATACGGCGGCGCGGCGGTGCGCGCGATGTCGATCGACGAGCGCGCCACGCTGACCAACATGGTCGCGGAGTTGGGCGGCTTCACGGGCATCGTGGAACCGGACGAACGCACGGTCGCGTTTCTGAAGGAACGGCGCGGCGTCGATTTCACCCTTGAAAACTGGATGAAAAGCGATGCAGGCGCTGTCTATCGCGACACGATCCGCATCGACGCCAGCGCGATCGAACCGATGCTCGCGCGTCCAGGCGACCCGGGCAACGGCGTGCCGGCGCCGCAACTGGAACAGGACGTCGCGATCGATATCGCGTATGGCGGCTCGTGTACGGCGGGCAAGCGCGAAGATTTCGACTTCTATCACGAGGTCTTGCGCTGGGGCGTGGAGCAGGGCATGCGTGTGCCCGAGGGCACGCGTCTCTTCCTGCAATTCGGCACGATGGCGGTGCGCGCCTATTGCGAGAGCCAGGGTTATTTGCCGGTTTTCGAGCGCGCGGGCGTGACGCTCGTGATGCCGGGCTGCGGGTCGTGTGCGAATTGCGGACCGGGGCAGTCGGCGGATGCGAGCGAGGTGACGATCAGCGCGATCAACCGCAATTTTCCCGGCCGCTCAGGGCCGGGCAATGTGTGGCTCGCGAGTCCGTACACCGTCGCGGCCAGCGCGCTGGCCGGGAAAATCACGACCTTCGAACAATTGAAGCGCACCCGCAGCTAAAATGCTGGCCGGACCTTACGGCCCGGCATCGTGGTGCGCGTGACACGCGAAAATACGAAAGGCCGGCACAAGACCGGCCTGGGCGAGCATCCTCGTGCGTCGCCTGCATGACTCGCATCACCAGGAGACAAACACTATGGCATCCCCCGATCACGCCGGGTCCGTCGCGCGTCGCGACGGCGGCGCGGCATCTTCCGCAAGCGCCACTGCTCCGGCGTCCGTGGCGTCCACTACGCTCGACGCCGGCAATATCTCCGCGCGCCTCGACCGGCTGCCCGCCACGCGCTCCATCTGGAAGCTGGTGGTGCTGCTGAGCCTCGGCTTCTTCTTCGAACTGTACGACCTGCTGTACTCGGGCTATGTCGCGCCTGGCCTCGTCAAAAGTGGTTTGCTCACCGCGACGACGCATGGTCTGTTCGGCTCGACCGGCGTCGCGAGTTTCATCGCTGCATTGTTTAGCGGGCTGTTCATCGGCACGATCGCGTGCGGCTTTCTCGCGGATCGCTTCGGGCGCCGCGCCGTGTTCACGTATTCGCTGCTGTGGTACACGGCGGCCAACGTCGTGATGGCGTTTCAGGATACCGCGACGGGTCTGAACTTCTGGCGCTTCGTGGCGGGGATCGGCATCGGCGTCGAGCTGGTGACGATCGGCACGTATATCTCCGAGCTGGTGCCCAAGCAGATTCGCGGCCGTGCTTTCGCATGCGAACAGGCGGTTGGTTTTATGGCGGTGCCGGTGGTTGCGTTTCTGTCCTATCTGCTGGTGCCGCGCACGCTGTTCGGCCTCGATGGCTGGCGCTGGGTGGTGTTGATCGGCGCGCACGGTGCGCTGTTCGTGTGGTGGATCCGGCGCGCGTTGCCGGAAAGCCCGCGTTGGCTTGCGCAACAAGGGCGTCTCGCCGAAGCCGATCGCGTGATGAGCGCGCTCGAAGCGAAAGTGCGTAGCGAATACGGCCGTGAGTTGCCGCCGCCCGCGCTGCCGGTGCCGGTCGCGCCGCGTGGCAGCTTCCGCGATATGTGGGTGCCGCCGTACCGCAGCCGCACGCTGATGATGACGATCTTCAATATCTTCCAGACGGTCGGCTTCTACGGCTTTGCGAACTGGGTGCCGACACTGCTGATCAAGCAGGGTATTACGATCACCACGAGCCTGATGTACTCGAGCGTGATTGCGCTGGCTGCGCCGATCGGTCCGGTGATTGGCCTCTTTATCGGCGACCGCTTCGAGCGCAAGACGGTGATTGTGGCGATGGCGGCCGTGAATATCGTGTGCGGGCTGTGGTTCAGCCAGGCGTCCGGCGCGGTGTTGCTGGTGAGTCTCGGCGTGTGTTTGACGCTCGCGGGCAATATCATTTCGTATAGCTACCATGCGTATCAGACTGAGCTTTTCCCGACTAGCATTCGGGCACGGGCGGTGGGCTTTGTTTATTCGTGGAGTCGCTTCTCGGCGATATTCACGGCGTTTTTGATTGCGGCGGTGTTGAAGCACTTCGGTACCACTGGCGTGTTTGTGTTTATCGCCGGTGCGATGCTGATCGTGATGCTGGCGATTGGGTTGATGGGGCCGCGGACGAAGGGGCTTGAGTTGGAGAGGATTTCCAGATAATCGAGCGTGAGGCGAGGGGAGCGCAGATCAAGGGCATGCACGGTCAATTTTTAAAGTTCTTTGTGTGATGTGCCGTTGATCGCAACGTACCGACGCGTTGTCGTAAGGGCAACTCGCAGCGAATTCCCGAACGAAAAAAGAATAGATGCCGCTACACCTGAAGTTTTCGCTTTCCTTTCTTTGGAGTGCATTCGTTTTGCTTGCCACGCTGCCTCAGGTCGCATGGTCGGCAGCCCGCAGTGCAGTCGAACCGGAGGCGCCGCTTAACGAGAAAATTGTTCGCGTGCCCGTTCAATCGTCGCCGCTAGTCACACTGGAAGTGACGGTGTATATGCCTGCACACTCTGCGGGCGGTGGTTCCTTTCCGCTCGCGCTCATCAATCATGGTGCGTCGCACGATCCGCTGAACGCGCCGCGCGTGGGCGATCAATTCATACCGTGGTACTTTCTCTCGCGAGGCTATGCCGTCGCCATGCCGATGCTGCGCGGCTACGCCCATTCCTGGGGCCATCTCACGCCGCACGGTTGCGACGTACTGGCCATTGGCAACGATGCCGCCAAGGACATTCGCAAGGTGCTCGATTATGTGAAAAAAATCCCCGGCATTGACGCCAGGCAGATCGTCGTCGCGGGCAAGAGCATGGGGGGCTGGAATACGCTCGTATTCGGTGCGCAGAATCCTGCGGACGTGAAGGGACTGCTCAATTTCGCGGGTGGCGTGAAAGAGGCTGATTGCAGCAAGCCCGACGAAAGCCTGATTACGGCTGCCGGTGAACTCGGCTCGCGCACGCGCTTGCCATCGATCTGGTTGTACGGCGACAACGACCAGACTTTCTCCAGCGCGACGTGGAAAGGCATGTATGCCCACTTCACGGCCGCGGGCGGTCATGCGCAACTGGTGGACTATGGCGACTTCCAGAAGGACGCGCGGCAGGCCTATACACGTTATCTAGCCGCGACACGGCCGCGGGCATTTGCGATCGCACGCGATGGCGCGTGGGGGCAGGCGTCCGGGATCGATTCGATCAACGCGGCTCTGGTGCAGTGTGCAAACGGCCACGAGGAATGCCGCGTCTATTCGGTGGACGGCGATGTTGTATGGGCCAAAAAGTAGTGTGCACATTCACCAGCGTTGGAGCGCGCAGCGCCAGGTATTGCACGAGTGCTGGAGAAGCAGGATAGGGTCGCCCCTGGGGCTGGAGCGGACACTCCTGGCGTGCGTATGAATGACTGCAACTGGGTGATAGCACCAGTTCGATGAGCGCTGACAGAGCGCACGGTGGAGTCTTCAACCGCAGCTTTACGGCGGGTTGGGTGAACGCGTACTGCCGGTCATTTTTGGCCGTTCGCCGTCGTCTGCGCCTGGACATTCGAGCGGCGGTTGAGCCTAAGTAATAGACATTCAGAGGGCCGACTGTCAAGCGGCGGATATGTGGCGACCTTTGCCTGCTTCATTCGAAGTCGTATATCCAGGCGCGCGCCGCGCCAGGCCCTCGCAACATGGATAGTCCAGGTTCGCAAACGTGGCGGAGTCGTTCTAATCATTGGCCCACGAGTCGCTTGCTCACTATGTATTCACCCGTGTTTGCGGGCCATTGCGAGCGGATTTTCGTCAGGACCGCCTCCGGAAGCGGAACATAGTCCAGGGCATTGACGGTCTCTCCCCCGTGCCTGAATGCCCAATCAAAGAACTTCAACGTTGCTTCGTCGTGCCCTGGCTTGTCGGGTGTCTCATGAAGTAACACGTAGGTAGCGCCCATCACCGGCCATGCATTCCTGTCCGGTTGGTTGGTCGGCAAGTGATAGAGCGAACCGGACCAGTCGGCGCTGGCCACCGCTGCCTTGAACGTTTCGAGACCCGGCTGAACGGCGTAGCCCGCGGCATTGATCATGGCCGTGTACGTTAGATGGTTCTGTTTCGTGAAGTCCCACGCGACATAGCCAATGGCGCCTGGCAGGTACCCGACGTATGTGGCAACGCCCTCGTTTCCTTTGCCGCCAATGCCGAGTGGCCAGTGCACGCTGGCGCCTTCGCCGACCTTGCGCTTCCATTCCGGGCTGACTTGTGCAAGATAACGCGTCCAGATGAGGGTCGTGCCTGAGCCGTCCTGTCGACGCACGACGGCGATAGGCGTGTTGGGCATCCTGATTTTCGGGTTCAATCGCGCTATCGCGGGGTCGTCCCAGTACAGAATCTTGCCGAGAAATATCTCGGCGAGTACCTGCCCAGTCAGCGTGAGTTCGCCCGCCTTGATACCCGGGAGGTCCACGACCGGCACCACGCCGCCGATGGCCGTCGGGAATTGCCTTAACCCATTTTTAGCCAATTCATCGTCGGTGAGCGGTGCATCCGATCCGGCAAAGTCGACCTCGTCGGCGATGACCTGCTTGAGTCCATCGGACGAACCCGAACCGTGATAGATCACCTTGCTTCCGCCCGACTTTTGATAATCGGTGGCCCACCTGGTGTAGAGGGGCGCGGCGAACGTGCTGCCCGCTCCGGTAATGTCGCCGGAATAGGCTGCGGCTGCAAATAGACTGCAAAGCAGACCGGCCATTACTGTGCGCACTGTTCTCATGAACGTCTCCGGTTGGTTCGTCGCGGGGAACTACCCTGGTCCGAAGCTGTTCGCCGCATGCGGACTACAGCGTCGGAATCACGCTCGGAAACTCCAGGTGGTACTCCACGCGCTTGACGCCGGGCACGCCTTCGGCCGCGATCCGGATCGCCCGTTTTTCCTCCTCGGATTCAATCACGCCCCATAGATGCGCGACGCCGTCCTTGACGAGCACGCCCTGTTTCGGCAATCCCCAGCGTTTCCCGTGCATTTCCAGGACGATCGCTTCGCGCAGGCTCACATCGTCGTGCGAAGCTGAGTCAACGGCTGGCGCTGCGCTCGCCAGGGCGCGAATCAGGTTCGAACGGCTCACGATTCCGACCAGCTTCCCGTCTTTGAGCACTGGCACGCGTTTGAGGTGCCGGCGCTCCATGAGGTCTGCAATCTGATCGAGCGGCATGTCCTCCGAAATCGATATCACCTGTTCGCACATCACGTCTTCGACCGCGTGACCGTGCTCCTTCACGTACCTCGCAGCCTGACCGCGGGGCGATGACAACAGGAATTCGAGCCACCACCGGCGTCTCCCGTGGACGGTGCCATTTTCCACACGATGCAGCAGGTCGCCCTGGCTGACGATGCCGACGACCTTTCCGTCCGCAGCGACCACCGGCATGCCGCTAATACGGTTGTCGACGAACAGTCTTGCAGCATCGTGGATCGTCATATCTGGTGTAGCGATAACGACGGACGTAGTCATGATGTCGAGCGCACGCATGATCGCTCCTTCAACGTGTCACGACGGGTCCCCACGTGTTGCACCCGTCGCGCGGTTTCGGCAGACGCACCGGTGGCGGACCGTCCGGTGCTGAGGCGCCGCCTTGGCATTGCCGACGTGGCATGCCAACTGTGACGACTGTATTCGCTGACCAGATGCGTATGAATTAGGCAACTCTCCTAAAAGAGGCTCGGGGATTTCCTTATTTTGTGAGCGAGCTTCGCTCTATCGGCTCTCGATCCACTGAATTGCGAACCGCATCAGGTCCTTGCCGTTACGGATAGTCAGCTTTTCTTTGATATTGGCCTGGTGCGCTTCGATGGTCTTCACGCTCCGATTCAGTTTCTCTGCGATTTCGCGGGTGCTGAAGCCGAGTCCGATCAGGTGCAGGATTTCAAACTCCCGTTCTGAAAGGTTTGCTATTTGGCCCTCCGCCGTTTTGTGGGGGACCGTAAGGGCCCGCGCCAGCTTCTCGTGCATGGCGGCGCTCACGTAAATATTGCCTGCCAGCACTTCGCGGATGGCGCTGATGACGTGCTCTGTGGCTTCGAGTTTCATCAGATACCCGTTGGCCCCGGCCCTTAGTGCGCGTTCGGCGAACAGGCTTTCGTCATGCATGCTGAGGACGAGAATCGCCAGATTTGGGTAGCGGTGACGGAAGGTCCTGACAAGCTCCAGGCCAGAGTCCGATTGCAGACTGATGTCCACAATGGCCATGTCGGGCTGGCAGTCCATCGCCGTCAGAGCTTCTTCGGCACTGCCAGCTGCACAGCAGACGTGCAGATCCTCTTGCAGATTCAGCAAGTGCGTCATCCCGTCACGGATGATGGGATGGTCATCCACGATCAGGATTTGAATTGCACGGTCTGGGCTAGCGGGTTTCCTGTGCATGGCCAGGACCCTCCGGTAGCGGATAGTTGATTGCGACCGTGGTGCCACCCCAACCGTTGCGGGTCACGGTACAGGAGCCGCCCAGAAGGCTTGCCCGGTGACGCAGGTTGCGCAGTCCCAGCCCCGAGGCACGCCCCATGTCTTCCTGGCCGATGCCTACCCCGTCGTCACTGATCGAAAGCGTTTGCAGACCGCCTGCCCGCTCCAGCTCGATCCAGATGCGGTGGCCGCGGCAATATTTCAACGCGTTGTTGACTGCTTCCTGTGCGGCGCGGTAGAGGTTGATCTGCATCAGCGGATCCAGCAGGTCCACATCTGGTGCGATCCGCAGCATGCAATCCACGTCATTGAGCGTGCGAGCCGTTTCCGCCAGCCCCTGCAGTGCGGTCTCAAGGCCACCATATTCCATCGCGACCGGGTCGAGGCCATGGGCAATCCGGCGGGTCAACAAGGACGCCTGCTTCACCAATCCGACAACGGTAGTGGCGTCGGCGGCAGCTGGATGGCCCTGCGCCTGCAGTTTCTGATTCAAGGCAGCGCAGTACAGACCCAGGCTGGTCAGGTGTTGTCCAAGCCCGTCGTGCAGTTCCCGGCCGATGAGTCTCTGCTGCTGATCGCCGATCTGAATCAGCTCCCCTTCCAATAGACGGCGTCGCGCCATCTCCTCCTTTAGTTCATTGTTTGCCTTCTCCAGGTCTTGGGTCCGCTCCTGGACGCGTCGCTCCAGTTCGACGTGGGCTGCCTGCAGCAACCTGTAGACGCGCCGCTCCTGAGCACGTGCCGCCACCAGCAGCAGTCCGGTGACCGCGACGACGTTAGCGAATGTGCACCATCTCACGAGGCTGTCCACTGGAGATTCGGCAGCGAAGGGGCCTGTGCCATGGGTGGTACCCCAAATGGCCACGACCGAGACCATCAGGGTCGCGATGGCGGTGCCCAGGTGATCGAAACGTAGAGCCGCCCAGATAATGAACGGGAAAATCGCCAAGGCTGCAGGATAGTAGCCGTGCCCGGCAAGTTGTGGGGAGCCGAAGATGACGTAGCTTACCCAGAAGGTCGCAATGGTCAGCGCGCTCGCTTCTATAGTCCGCTCCACAGAGCGGACAGGGATCGAATACGTGAGGAAGCTGAACACGGGCGGCGCCACGACCAGGACCCCCATCATGTCACCGAGCCACCATTTCAGAAAGGCTGCGAAGTACCCGGTGACCGACACCAGGCCTCCTGCAAGCAGGGCAGTCGTGCCAACCAGCGCACTGACTGCCGTGCTCATCACCGCAGCCAGGCCGATGAAGGCCAGCACGTCATTGATGCGGTCGAGGGTGATCTGGAATCGGGTCGCGCGTTTCAATAATATGGCTGCCGTCAAGGCTGCAACCATAGACCCGGTGCCAATCACCGCAGCCGTGGCTACGGGTACGCCCCCCGACACGTTGGCGAGGAAGGAGCCAATTGCAATTCCCGGGGCAACTGCGAAACCCCGCGCGAGCAGCGCAACAAGAGCGATGCCACTGGAAGGCCATACCAGGGAGATTGCGCCGCCCACCACCGCATAGGCGAGCCCTATCTTTGCACCTGCGTAATACGCCAATGCAACAATGGCGGTGCACAGGAAAAGGCTGAATCTGGAATTGCACCGGATGGTAACCATTGTTCGCTTCTTCCTGAGGCGGGAGCACCAATACGCTCTGGCGTGACATCACCTGCGGGACGGCGGATATGCTCCGATACCCCTGTGTCACGACGATCGAGGTTATGGGGACATACGCGATACGATGCTGCAACAGCGCCAGAAACATGTCTTTCAACTGACGTTTCACACTGTTGCCGTTCGTTGCTCCGCGCCTGTTGCGCGCTTGTTTGATCCTGACGTCATGATTGTGGTGGCACGCACCGCGGTAATCAAACGCTACACAGCGGTCCCTGGCACCCTACAGTAAGCGCGCCGATGTGGCGTGGAGAGACCCCAGGTATCGAAGGGCGACAGAACGTCGATCGCTGATGCTGCGACTGCCTTGATTTCGAAATGAGCGAACGACTGAAGAACCTCGGAAGCAACCGCTTGTGTCGCGTCAACCCGAGCGGCTGATGCGGGTCGATAGCACGCGCTCGCCGCTAACCGCCTGGCAGCAGGCCACCCGCAAATCGCCAGCGAATCTGCCCGAGCCGTGCCGCCTCCAGTGGCTAGCCCTTTCCTCAGTTCAACACACGAACGCCAAAGCACGAAAATTGCTAAACGGTAAGAACGCTGACAAACCGTAATTGCACAGACAGTCGGGTGCAATTCAAACGCCACCAGGCTTGTCAAAACAATGTGGCCTTGCTATCGAAGCGCCGTTCTGGCCGGGACGAAACGAATAGCGCGCTTCATGCACAGGCCGTTCTTTCCGTGGGAGGAATCGTGCAAAAGAAAATCCTCATTCGAGCCATCGCGGGAGGCGTTTGCCTGATGGCGCTGTCCGGCGCGGCGTTCGCTCAATCGCTGGCGTATACGAATCAGCCCGTTGACGTTTATGCGGGGCCGTCCGGGGAGTATCCGGTGGTCGCGGAGGTGCCGCCGAGCGCGCAGCTTACGGTATACGGCTGCGTTGCCGATTACAGCTGGTGCGACGTCGGCGCGCCCGGACTGCGCGGTTGGGTCTACGGCGAATATCTCGACTATCCGTACCAGGGTGACGAGGTGCCGATCATGACTTACGGCGGGCAGATCGGGCTGCCGATCGTGACGTTCTCGTTCGGCACCTACTGGGATCACTACTATCGCGGCCGGCCTTGGTATCACGACCGGGACCGGTGGGCGAATCATCCGCCTCCGATGCGGGGCGGTCCGCCGCCGCATGGTGGTCAGCCGTCGGCGGGCGGTCCGGCTATGAACCCAAGGCCGGTCATGCACGGCGGCCCGCAGCCGGAACCCCAGGCGGGGTACGCTCATGGACCGACGCAGCCGCAGCCGCAGCCGGGATATTCGCACGGGCCTGCGCAGCCGCCCGGGCACATGATGGGCGGGCCTCAGGGACAGGCTACCGTGCGCCCGGGCGGCCCGTCCGGTGAGCACGGCGGCGCGGCGCGCGGTGGCAATGAAGACCGCAATCATCCGACGGATAACCATTAGCGATTGAGCGCTTTTCGCCCGCCGCCGTTTCGCGATCGTGTAGCAACGCGCCTGCTGCCGACGTCGCTCAATTCGGCTGATTTTCGTCGGAGCGATCGTGAAGCGGGTCCGGGCTCTTTTGCGTCGAGCGCAACACGCCGGCGTCGTCGAAATAGAAGTGAAAGAGCTGGTACCACGTGTTGTCTTCCAGGTACCGGTAGGTCCAGACTTCGCGCTTGACGAGCGACAGGTACATCGTTTCTTCGGGCCGGCCGAAATTGACGAGCACGTCCGCGCGGGTCCATTTTCCCGGCTCCGCGCGATAGAACTCCAAGGGCTGCAGCACTTGGCGGACGTCGACGACTTTGCCGTTCGCATCGATATCCGCGGCGACGGTGGTTTCGCCCATCGGTTGCGTCGGCCACATCAGACGCTTGCCGCCATTCGGAAGGTCATAGGTTTCTTTCGGCTGGCCTAGCGAGGCAGTCACGGCGGATTCCGGCTCGCCGGCCTTGAAGCGGTCCCATGGTTGAACGCAGGCGCTCAAGGCAAGTGTCAACGCGAAAGCAAGCGTGAAACGCCGCATGTCCAGACGACGTTCAAGAGGACCGCCGATCTTCGATGTGCGCCGTGTCATGCCGAACCTCGTGCGCGATGCGATGCATGAGAGTTGGACACGGCGCACCGGAAAAGATTTGAGGGCTTTGGAAACCGGCGATGAGTGCCAGGTCGAAAGTGGCGCGAGACTGCTATATGCAATCGGTGCGATGCTATTTTCTTGTGAAAACATCTTCGCGCGACAGATCTGGTGATATCAGATAAGGGGCGAACTGAAGATCGTGCGGCGGTTTATTTTAATAGGGCGTCTGCCAGTTCCGCGCCTTCAACTGATTGACCGCTTCTGTGGCGCGCCGGTCTAGTTCTGGCTCATGCGCGAGCGGAATCAAAGAGCATTTCCCAGCCGAGGAAAGGCCCAAGCTGAATGACGTCCCAATCAATGAGCCCGACCTTGGCGAGCGGGAACTCACACAGGGCTTGCCTCGCTTCTTCCACCGAGTCGCACTCGACAATGATCGCGACACCCGGACGGTCCTGACGGAAATAGATGTCGCGCACAATGCCGCTCTTGTAGAGCTGCCAGCCGTGACGGGTTTCTTCCGCCAGATGAGGTTGATAACTCTCCTGGCTGGCGCCGGGCAGGGGGATGTCGAGACACAGCAGTTTCATGGTGATGCTCCTTGTTGTGATGATGCGCGGCGAGCGGATCGCATGGGGGAACACGCTGAAGCGCGAGCGGGCGCATCGCCTCATATCGTGGAAACGATCATGGCGTGCCAGTCAGACGCCGGTTTTGAACTGGCTTGCCACTTCGGCCACGCGCTGCCCAAGATGGACGGCGGTTTGCAGATCACTGGCTATGGGAGAGAGCTCGGGGGATACATCGTCGGACTGTGCCATTGCGCCCAACCATCCACCGATGCGGTTGGGCTCATCCGCCGCACGTCCGGCGAACAGATCGAGCCCGACCCAAATCATGCCGTGCTGGGCCGCGAACAGCGCCATGGTCACCAGCGAGTTCAGCTTGTCGCCGTGTTGGGCGCCGGAGTTGGTGAAGCCGGCAGCGATCTTGTTGCGCCACGTTTGCGGTATCCAGGCCGGACGTGTCGAGTCCTCCATGAACTTCTTGAGGCGGGCGCTGATCGTGCCGTTGTATGTGGGCGAACCGAAGACGATGGCGTCGCTGGCGGCCAGACTCTCCCAAGGAATTTCGTCATCGGCGACTGCGAACAATCGGGCTTCGGCACCCGGCACGCGACGAATGCCTTCGGCGACGGCTTGTGCCTGCTTTTCCGTATGGCCGTAGCCACTGTCGTAGACGATGGTTACCAACATGACATTCCTTCCTTTGCGGTGTGTTTATCGATACGTCGCATTTTGCGTCGCGTCACCCACAACCAGAAGTTACGGACGGGTTGAACTACTCTCAACCAAAGGTTGATAATGGGATTTTGCTCGAGAGCATTTCGAGCGCACCGTACGCGCATAACTCATGGAGGACGGCGTGGACTTATCGCAACGCGTTCGCGCGATTCTTTCCTTTGTTCAGGCAGCAGACGCAGGCAGTTTTGCGGCAGCGGGACGCGTACTCGGCATTACCTCGGCGGCAGTCAGCAAGAATGTCGCCAGCCTCGAGAAAGCTCTGGGTGTGCGGCTGATGAACCGGACAACTCGCACGCTTAATCTCACTGAGGAGGGAGGCGCGTTTCTGCGCCAGGCCCGCGTCGCACTTGATGCGCTCGATTCAGCTATCGATACCGTTGCAGCACAACGTGTAGTGCCGAGCGGGCGCGTCCGTATATCGACGAGCTGGGCCTTCGGGCGCGAGCAATTGATGCCCGTGCTGCCCGCGCTGCTGTCTCGTTACCCTTCGTTGTCTGTCGCCGTCGATTTCGATGACCGAGTGGTCGACCTCGTCCGTGATGGCTACGATATCGGGATCAGAGGCGGCAATATTCCGGATTCCGCCCTGGTATCGCGCCTCGTATTTCGTTTGAACCTGGTGCTGGTCGCATCTCCCGAATACCTTGTGCACCACGGCGTGCCACAGACTCCCCGTGAGCTGCGAGCACACAGGGTTATCGCACGGCGGTTTCTGGGGGGACAAGTTGCTCCATGGAGCTTCAAGATGGAGGACGGCAGTACGACCACATTCGATCCCGCAGACGCGGCGGTGTTGACGTTGTCCGCACCGGAATCGGTGGTTCAGGCTGCATGCGATAGCGTCGGCATTGCGCAGGTCGGCGTCCATCTCGCCTGGAAACACCTGTGTTCCGGCGCGTTAAAGGTCGTGCTTCGTCGCTATCACGAGCCTGGGAACTACGAGATGGTCATGCAGTACCCGCACCGCGCATTGATGGCCCCGCGCGTGCGCGCAACGTTGGATCACCTGCTTGAATCGTTCGCGAAAGACAAGGATCTGCACGTACCCCTGGAGGCGTTGGACGCTTACGTCGCATGATGTGGGGCCGGCCCGTTCTGTCGCTGCGGTCGCAGTCTTGCGCCGTTATGGCGATTGAAGAGGCTGGCGTGGTTCATCAAACGCGGGTTCTGGCTCACATGAGCATCGCCTGTGCAACGCCGCGAAAGGTATTCGCCGTTTCGAGCTTAACCTTTGATTGAACCACGTCGTTTTTTGCTCAACGTTCAGTCATGGTGACGACGTTTGTGATGGCGCTTGTCCGGTCGGTAGCCGCGGGAATAGTCGTCTGCGTACGAATTGGACCGCGATATGTTACCGCCAAGCGCTGAGCCCGCGCCGCCGCCCACGGCCGCGCCGACGAGGCCGCCCGTGCGGCCGCCCATCGCATTGCCTGCCGCTGTTCCGGCACCGCCCCCGAGCGCGCCACCGATGATGGCGCCCGTGCGTTCCCGGCGGTTCGACGTGATCGCGCCGCCGGCGCCGCCGCCGACTGCACCGCCAATGACAGAACCCGTGCTGCCGCCTACTGCGCCACCCAGGGCAGCGCCGGCTACGCCGCCGAGCGCGCCGCCAAGGGCATTGTTCATATCGCCGGCCACCGCCGGTAGCGACGCTGCAGTGGTGAGCGCTGCAATGACAACAATCTGGAGGATTTTCTTCGACATAAAAGGGTCTTTAGTTTTTGGGACGGCGCCGAGTATAACCGTCCTCCGAAAGGTTTTTGTAACTCGCCATGCCGGACCTCGGTAAGAGGTGTAACAAAATGAACCGATGGTTTTTTAGTGAAACGCTTTCGGCGCCATTGGTGTCGGGTTGCGGTCGGCCACCGGCAGCCTGCCGTGGCCATCCGCTTTCGGGCATACTCGCAGCAACGTATTGATCGTGATATCGCCACCGACCACGGCGTACCTGACGCATGATCCTTCGTCTAGTGAAGACCGTCCCGCAGCGGCTCGATGCCGTCCTGGCTGACAGTGTGGTGTGTGTGACCGCGAGCAGGATTTGGCGATGGTCGCCTGCATCGATGAGCCGCTGACACGACTAGACTGTGAACACCATGAACCAACCCCGGAACACCACCTTGACCAAAGCGCGCGCCGTGCCCATGCCTGGCAACAGCGTGCTAGCGCCGCTTTATGTCGGCGCGGACCTTTTGGATGCCTTCGCAATTCGACTGCCGGCGGAGGCCAGCGATGATCTGGAGGTGTTGGCACGCGCCGCGTTCGAACGGCAGGCGTGGTGGATTCGTGCGCTCACGCGTGTCCGCGATGTTGTGATGGTGACAGTCGGCGTCAAATCGTCTCGCGCTGTCGGTCTTGCCGCAGCGGCGCACGGGCCGGTTATCGGTTTTTTGCCGCTGCTGTCAAAGAGCGCGACGGAGTTGGTAGTGGGCGCGGATGACCGGCATCTCGACTTCCGCGCCACCATCCAACTTCGCGCCGATGCGTCAAATGGACGAGAGCTGCTCGCGGGTACGGTGGTGCATTGCCATAACAGACTGGGGCGAATCTATCTTGCGACGATTGCGCCGTTTCATCGCGTGATTGTGCGGGCAAATCTGGAACGGGCAGTACGAGCAATGAGGATTTAAGCTTGCTTTGGCAGTGCTACGGGAGGAAATATGACTGAGCGCGACACTGAACTCCACGGTTGCTGGCGGTTGATTTCTTTTACTACTGAGCTTCAGGATTCAAACGCGCGCATTCAACCTTGGGGCGCCGACCCGAATGGGTACCTTGTCTTTGGCTCTGATGGGCGAATGATGGTGCTGGTTACCTACCGCAGAGGCGCGGGAGCCAGGGACCACAGATGAGAAGGTGGTGGCACTCTTCCGCACTGCGATGGCCTATACAGGCCGGTATCGGATAGACAAGAATAGGTTCATCACAAAGATTGATGCATCCTGGAATGAAGCCTGGAACGGCAGTGAGCAGGAACGATTCTACAAGCTTGATGGAGACATGCTCGAGGTCAGCACGGCCTGGATGCCGAATCCGTTAGTGCCGGGAAATCCAATAGGAAGGGCTATTCTCAGCTTTAGACGCGAGTAATTTCGCGACGTTGAGTTTGCAGTGCTAGTTTCCAGGTCGTCAACATGACGATGAGTCCGGCATTCACGCGGCCACCTTTGGCTGACCAAATGAAAACAGGGTTGCCCCGCAAGCCGCCGTGAGCGGCGGCACAGACAGCGCCGCCTGTGCGTCGCGCAGAGCCAGGCAGCGTGCTATTCGAATGTAATGAGACTTTCCGGCGAAGCGGGCAGCGGAGCTACGCTTACTCGTGTGATGGTGCGCGCCGACACCGGCCGCCGCAGCATGTTCCTTCGCGACCTCCAGTACCGCTTGCCAGTCGGTCGCCACGATGCAGAAACCCGTGCACGGTCAGGTAATCGCACAGCATGCGCACACCGCGCTCGGAGGCCTGCACTCGGCTCGTTATGCGCGAAAGCTCGCCATTTTCATTCTCGATCGCGGTGAACAGATCGAGCGCTATGGCGGCTTTCACTGCAGCGGTCTTCTGATATCCGCTTACGGCATCGATGAAGATTTGCGGAGAGATGTCGTCCATGATCAAAGTCCTTTCGCGAAATATCCTGCGAGCAGAATTCAGACCGCGTCTTTTCCGGCGGAAGATCGTGGATCGGCGCTCGGCTCTTCCGCCTGAGCAGGGTGACCAGGGGGCGGTTGCCTATGATAGGCCGATAGCCGCTCGATCGCTTCAAGGGGGGGCTGGTCGCGGCGGCTCGCAAGCGGGGGCGATTTCTTAAGTGCGCCGTGGGACTGGGTTCGGCCAGTTTCAGACGCTCGACGTTACCAACCAGATTGGCGACAATTCGCGTCAAATTGCCCAACTACAGTGAAGGGAAATCGTTGCAGGGTTGGTATTGATAATGACGGGTCGACAATCGATGTTGCGTACGGGGAGCGCATCTCCTTGTATTGCAGACTGATGCCGAGTAATACGAGAACGCTAAAGAAGTCATCTCCCACAGCCGATATTCAATCATCAGGCCAATGGTAATACTGAAACTCGTGTTGCCTGAAAATTCGAATGCTCCGCGTGGCTCAGGCCTTGACCGGGGACTGCCGGTCATCAACTTCTTAACAATAAATCCGGAAACACAAAAATGCGTTTTATCCCGCTCTCAGCGATCTGCGTCCTTCTCCTTGCCGCGTGTGCCGGAGCGCCAACTATGACTACTCTACCCGCCGACCGGGGGCACGCTGTAAGCGCCGCACTTACAGGCGGTGTGAGCGAATTGCAGATCGATACGGGATCGTTCGACATTTCTTCTGAAGCGAAAACGGAACTTCTCGGGGCCTTCCATGCCGAGATGACGAAGATAGGTATTCCGGTTACGGCGTCGGGCGCTCCGGTCGCACTTCACGTAAGCGAATTCGAGACACGCCCCGTTGCGGCTCGGATACTCTTCGGCGCACTCGCCGGCAGCGACCACATAAAGGGGACGGTCACGGTCGCCGGAACCGAGTTCGAGGTGGCCGACACAGGCGTCACGGTGTTGGGTGGACTGGGTGTTGTCGCGAGGAACGTGGGTGTACAGACGGCAGATGGGATTGGGCATCTGGCCGGCGTTGTCGCCAAGTAACCGGCGTGGCATCGTCCGGGCACTCGGCGCTTCTGATGGCGCGGTCTGCGCCACAAGCGCCATTGGTTGCGGCGCGAACAACAATACTGTGTCCCAGAGAGGTAAGCATGCCTATGAATATACGCCGTCGGCGTGCTTCGGCAACCCAAAGCGCGTACGTCAGCTGCGCAAAGGGTCCGCAATCTCATTGGCTCAGTCTGCCATCTGCCTCCATGCTCGCTAGAACCCTTAAATCTTGCCTCCTTATCGCAGGCAGCGCACTACTGACGGGCCATGCCGTTGCAGCCGACGCGGGCCGCCTGTCGCCCGACAAAATCCGCGCGCCGGAGCAGGCCGCCGAATTCGTCGTGGAACAGGAAAAGAACAGCTACCAGCGGGTGCTCGACCTTTATCGTCAGGCCCAGAGCAAAAGCCCCGGCGATGTGTCGCTTCTTCTCGCGCAATGCAAATTCATCGAGCGCTTCGCGTGGTCGGAGGATCTGAGCTGGGGCGAGGTCGCCGGGAAGGACCTGGAAGTTTGTCGCACCGCGCTCGGCAAGGAGTTTGCGACCGATCCCGAAGCGGCACTTTATCTGCTCGAACATCGGTTCGGCGCAGATGCGGTCGCGTATGGCGAGCCGCTCGTCGCCAAGTCGACTGGCTGGAGCACAGCGCAGCGCGCGCGCCTTCATGCCGCGTTGTCACGCGGTTACGCGACCACGAAAAACGACACCCTGGCCGGGCAAGAGGCGGTTCTCGCGGTGCAGCTCGATCCGGCCAATGACCGCCTGATCGACGCGATACGGTACCTGGCGAGAACCGGTCGCGCACGCGATGCCAGAAAGCTGCTGGCGGCGGCACCCGTCGCCAGGACACCATGGCAGGAAGCCGTACGCATCAATACGGCTGTCGAAGTGCTGCCTGGCACGGAAGCGAGCGACGAGTTTCATCGCGCCCAACGCGCAGGACTCAAGATCGACGCCTATACGACCGCGCGTGTATTACAGCGTGGCGGCGATTCGGCAGCCGCGGAAGCGGCTCTGACCGCTGACGCCGCGTCGCATAAATTCGAGTCTCCGCAAAACCAGCAGCTTCGCCTTGATGTTGCATTCGACGTGGGTGACGCGAAGATAGCTGCGGATATTATTCGCGACCAGTACCAGAAGACCGGTAAGGCCACGCCGTTCGCGTATGCGTACGCGCATCTGCTTGACCTCAATCCGGCTATCGCCGCCCGCGCCGATTTGCTCCCACTCGCGGCCGGCCTGTTCGGTATGCTCGCGCTCTATCTTGCATCGCCAGGCCTGTTGCTCTTCCCGGTGCATTACCGTGGTACGGTCCGGCAACGCGTCGGAAAAGCGTCCACACCACTCTTCGCGCGAATAGGTTTGCGGCACGCATGGTGGGGGCTGGGCGTCTTTTCCATGGCGCTCTATCTCGTCACAATCTTTCGCATGGGCACGGCGGCGCTGTCGCCGGCCGGCAGCGGCGTAGTGCGCATCGATGCCTCGAATCGCATTGCGATTTCACATTTGTGGGCACTCTTTTTCAGCGCGCTCGGGCTAGCGGCAGTTGGTCGGCTGATCGGATGGCGCGAATGGCTCGGCAGTGGAAGATGGAAGTGGACGTGGACGTGGATGTTGGTACCTGTCGTCGCGTACGGTATCTATCAGATCCCCCACTTGCTGGCTCGGCACGACGTGCCGCACGGCTTTGCTCCGAACTCGTGGGCGGTGAACCTGGCGCACGGTGCAATCGCGCTCGGCGGCATTCCGCTTGCGCTATTGGTGTTATCAGTGTTCGTGCCAGTAATCGAAGAACTGGTGTTCCGCGGTTGCCTGTTAGGAGGATTGTCGCGCCATATCAGCTTCGGCTGGGCCAATGTGCTGCAGGCTGCGATATTCGCCGGTATGCACGAAGACGCACGCAATTTTATTTACCTGTTCGTCATGGGCTTGATTGCCGGTTGGCTGGTCAGGAAGACGAAGGGGCTGTCGATGCCAATCCTGTTGCACGCGATTAATAACGCGATCTTTGTCTACAGTGTGGCCGCAGCGTAGCCGGTCAGGGACGTCGCCACCACGCTTGTTGCGCGCCGGCGGTCGTGCGGAAGCAGTCTTTGGACAGGCACGTACAATCGCTCGAATTCTGAAGTTGCTCGCCAAATCATGCCGAACTGTGACTTTTACGCGACCCCAACTGTGCTGTTGCGGCGTGGATTGCCGCAAGCTCGGACTCGCACGCCAGTGCGTCCGAGATTCGTCGATGATGAGAGGAATCCCGCACAACATCGTTGTGCGAGAGAAAAATGGGGGCGAGCCGCCGATCCGGCGGAACGCATATTGCGTCCGGTCCGAATCAGGGATTGCTAAGCTCGAATTTCAGCCGCTTGCCGAGCGCCGAAGCAGCGCTCGCCAAGGTCGTAAGGGTGAGACTAACATCAGTCTCGTCTAGCAGTCGGTTAAGTGCGGAACGACTAGTTCTCATTTTGGCAGCCATCGCAGTTTTTGTGATGTGCTGCGCTTTCATTTCTTGTTCGATCTGCCATGCGATCACGCGTTTGATCGCCGTGGCAGTCGCTTCCTCGAGAATTGCCTCCTCGAGGAGGAAGTCGTCAAAGTCACTTCCGACGTGTTTGTTTGCCATATCGCACTCCATTGCGAGCAACTATTCACGTTTCGGACGTACTTGCAGAATTTCTTTCAAACGTTCTTCGGCGAGGTCAATGTCCTGTTTCGCCAAGGTCTGCGTCTTTTTGATGAAGCCATGAAGCAGAACCATTTCACCGTCGTATACGGTGAAGATGACACGTGCGATGCGCTTATACAGCGCCACGCGTACTTCCCACAAATCCTTCCGAATCTTGCGGACAACCGGCATCCCGATAGGCCATCCAAACTGCACCGTTTTGATTTCGATGCCGATGAACTTCTTCTCTGCCGCGTCCAGTTCCTTTAGCCATTCACGGACCGGTTCATTCCCTCCGCCCGTACGAAAAAACCTCACCACCAAGGTTGGTTGTTGCTTCATTTTGTAATTCTCCGGATTTGAATCTATACGCGGCGCTATTCATGGCTTTCTCCTTTCAAGCATCAAGTAAATGGTGTTGCAGAGTCGTCAAATAACGCTCTTGCGCAACACTGGATGGGGGTTTCTTTCGTTCATAGGGCCAATGTGGGTCTGTTTCCCCACGTGGGTCGCGCAGCGCCAGCAACGCGACAAATGAAGTGTGCCAAAATTGGTACGTCAATGCAAGTACACCTTTCCGGGGGCGTGACATTTGAATGGCCGGTTTTCGCAAGCCCAACTGGCCGCTTCGGGGCGGCAGCTGACATTCGCCTCTCAGTACTGCCCCGAACGGTGCGGCCGGCTGCATGCAGCCATCGGAGCTTCGGCTATGGCGATGGACATGCGCCAGGGGCCTCACGCTTCATGTTCCATAGAATCGGGATTGCCCGTCCGGTAGCCGCCGTGGTCTTCGTCTCTTGCACGAACGAAAGGGCGGCTGAAAACAAGGCGGCAGATTACCTTGACCCGCCGTTTCCACCTCCGTTCCCACCTCCGTTCCCACCTCCGTTCCCACCTCCGTTTCCACCTCCGTTTCCACCGCCGTTCCCACCGCCGTGACCGCCTGAACCTGCGCCCGAACCGCCTGCGCCGTGACCGCCTGCGCCTGAACCGCCCGCACCCGAACCGCCAGCACCCGAACCGCCTGCGCCCGAACCGCCCGCGCCCGAACCGCCTGCGCCCGAACCGCCTGCGCCTGAACCGCTAGCACCCGAACCGCCTGCGCCTGAACCGCCCGCGCCCGAACCGCCCGCACCCGAACCTCCTGCGCCTGAACCGCCCGCGCCTGAACCACCGGCACCCGAACCACCGGCACCCGAACCACCGGCACTCGAACCACCGGCACCCGAACCACCGGCACTCGAACCGCCAGCACCCGAACCGCCCGCACCCGAACCGCCCGCACCCGAACCGCCCGCACCCGAACCACCCGCGTTCGAACCGCTTCCGCCGTGACCGCTTACAGGCTGTCCTTCAGCCAACTGCGGTGAAGCAGAATTCGGAGAAGGTGCACCGCGCTGATCGAACGAAGCGGAAGACACAGGCGGCGCGAGCTCAGCACTGTCAATCGCAGTTCCCGGGTCAACCGGTGACGATGATCTCTCGACATCACCGGACGAAGACGCTTGTTGCGTTTGCAATGTGGGTCGAGTGATCTCGGGCGCATGCCGTGCGATTGCTCTCACGTGCGGCGCCGAATGGCGGCGATTCTGTGTGGCGGCGTGGGTTGCTGGACCAGGCCCTCGTGTAACCGACTGCGGCGCAGCAGAATCAGGAGTAGGTCCAGCGCGGTGATCGGACGGAGCGGAAGACACAGGCGGGGCGCGCTCAGCACTGGCAACCTCGGTTCCGCGAGCGGGAGGTGACGATGGCAGCACGACATGACCCGACCAGGACGTGTGCTGCGCTGGCGACGTGGGTCCGATGTTCCCGAGCGTCTGATCATGGTCGAACAGATCGCCATACGAGACGATACCCATGACACCGACAGCCAATGCGCTTGCCGACGCAACCCAAAGCGCAAGGCGTTTGCCTCGCGCAGGCGGTGCGGCCTTGATGACTGAAGCCGGGCTACCTGCACGCGAATGCGCAAGCTCAGCCGTTCTGAACATGACAACACGCTTCGGATCGTTTCGTCTGATCCTTCCATTCATTACGTTCATGTGCCCTCCCTTCGCGGAGTGCTCATCGAAACGAGCTGCGGGACCGTTCTGCGCGCTCGACCCCTGGTTCCGCCACGGCAATGGGAGCGGTGTACCAGATTTTCTATCGTAAGCCTTTGAGCTATGAAAACGCTCGCCATCTTCCTGGCCGATCCGGACGGATGGCGGGAGTCACCATGCGGCGTGCTTTTCCACGACGACTCAATAGTTGGCGACGACACGATGCTGGTGAAGCATTCGCTGTGCCCGTTAGGCCGAACCCCAAATTGAACTGTGAGATCGTGGACATGGCATCGCCATGGATCACAATCCAACAGACGCTTGGCAGCATTTGATGAGGTACGCAGCGTGAGTCCGCTTCAGGGTTTGCAACCGGATAACAACGACCTTTGCGTGATGTAGCAAACGCTAGAACGTGCTGCTAAATCACCCCGGCTTCTTCACATGAATGGTGTTTGGTCGGCAGACTTTTTTCAATTGCGGCTCGCGACAGCAAGTCTCGCTGCCAATCCGGCGAAAACTGACGCAAGCAGATATTGAGGGATCCGCGACTGACGGCGTCGGCGAGCCCACCGCCGGCTAAGTTGACTTGCTGAAAGTATGACGACACCGTTGACGACCAGTCCGATGAAGTTAAGCACCGTCGCGAGCGTCAAGATCTGAACGGCCACCGCTCCATCTTGCGGACGCACAAATTGCGGGAACAGTGCAAGGACGAACAACGCCATCTTCGGATTGAGCAGATTGGTTAGCAGGCCCTGCCTGAAAATCTTTCGAACAGGAAAACGGGCTTCGCTTCCTGCCGGTGTAGTCGGGATTGGGGACGCGCGAAAGGTCTTCCACAAGGATCTGTATCACCGGGAAACCGTCGGGTACGGACAGTGCGTTGACGTACTCGCTGTCCGCCGGCCCCAGGACGGATAAGACGGGTTCGAGGCCGACGACCCCACCCGATCAGAAGAACTGCCGTAACCGCAAAATCCCCGTCTGCGAAACAAACCGCGGTGCTGCCTGCACCTCATACCGCGCCGACACCGTCAGATTGTTTGAGCGCAGCAGCGTCACCCCCAGCGACACGTCGGCCAGATCCGCCACCGGGGTCGGCCCCACCGTCGTGAACGCCGTCTGTCCAGTCGTATCGGCCGCGAAGCTGGCTGCGGCTGTCACCCGCGCTCGGTCGTACTCGTGAATCCATTGCGCCTGGATATCCGGCACGATCTCGCCGTACGAGGTCGCGAAGCCACGCTCGAGCCTGAAGCCCAAACCACTCCTGACCGACGACGTGTTCGCCGTCCCCACCGACAGCGCCGCGCCATTGCCGCCGCTTTCCGTATAGCTGCCCTGATGCAGGAAGCTATACGCCAGGCTGGCCAGCGGCGTGAGCGTCATACCTCGCAACGCGAGAGGGTAACCCGCCTCCGCGCGCACCACGTACTGTTCGCCGTCGAAGCGGCCACTGGCCACGCCCGAGAAGCCCGTGAAGTCGACTACGCGCGTCGTGTCGTAGCGCTGTAGCACTGCACCCGCCGACAGGTTCACGTACCACGGTTCATGCGTGTAGCTCGCATAGCCGATCAGGCCGTACGCGTTCACGCGTGTGGAGTCGCCTGCCGTATCGCCCGATTGATCGATGAGCGTGTTGCTGTAGGCGAACACGCCCCCCGCACGCCAACGCTCACTGAGCGCCTTGTCCACGCCGAGCAGCAGGCCGCCGTAGTTGGCGCTGTAGCCGTCAACGCCATCCTGTGCGCCCTGGCTCGCATGGCCGCCGAATACCTGGCCCCACGCGCTCCATTGTGGCGCGGCCTCGCCCGTGGCGACGCCCGTTTCGCCGCCGCCCGATTGCGCAAGCCGCAGGCTGTTCGTATGCGCGGCCACGATACGCAGCACATCGAAGGTGGAGGCTGATGCCGCCTGGCTGGTCGAGGCGGGTTTGACCGGACTGAGCTGCTGGCCGACGCGGTTTGCGCTCGCGCCCGAGTCCTGGCTCAGCGCTGCGAGTGTGGCGTTGTACAGGTTCAGCAACTGCGGTTGCGTGACGCCGGTGTAGCTGAGCAGGCCGTGCAGGGAGGCGGCCGCGTTCGGTGCGGTTGCAAGCGACGCCTCCGTCAGTGGTGAAGGGGCCGACGAACCCGGGTTCGTCGTACCGGTACCTGACGAGCCCGTCGAAGAACCCGGGTTCGTCGAGCCGGTGCCTGACGAGCCCGACGACGAATTCTGCTGCGCGCTATCGATAGTCACCACCAGGTCGGTATGGCCGCTCGCGGCCACCGTGCTGCCCGTCACCGTGGCGGTGTAGCCCGTAATCGAATACTTGAGCGCGCCGGCGTTATAGGTGCCCGTGCCCGTGGCATCCACCACCACAAAGCGCTGGCCCGCCGCGAAGCCGTACCCTCCGCCGGTGCCCTGGAGCGTCACGGACGAACCCGAGGCAATCGTCGCGTTGCCTTGGACCACCAGCCGCCCATAGCCCGTGTCGGTAGGATTGCCAGTGGCGCTCGCCCCGGAGGACACCCCGATCAGGAGCGTGGCTGCCTGCCCCTGGCTGTAGTTGCCCGTGATCGTCATCGGCGCGTTCACCGCCAGCGTCGCGCCCACGTTGCTGACCGTGTTCGAGCCGACATTGATCGCATCGTTGAGAAGCACGTTGCCCGAGCCGAACACCACGTTCGAGGCTGTGTTGGTAATCGTGCCGGTCGTGCCGCCAAAGCCGGTCAGGGTGCCGAATACCGCCCCCGAGCCGCCGTTGATCGTCAGATCCTGACTAGCGTCGTTCTCGATATTGCCCGCGATCGTTCCTGAGTTCGTGATCGGGCCGAGGGTGCTGGAAGCGTCGTTGAAAAGCGCGAACGTGTTGCCGGTGATCAGGCCGCTGTTGGTCAACGTGCTGATCGTGCCGCTGGTGTTGAGGATGCCTGTGGTCCCGCTGATGGTGCCGCCGGCATTGTTTGTCAGCGCCGTGATGGTGCCGAAGTTGTTGATGCCGGAGGCACCCCCGCTGATGGTGCCGCCCGCATTGTTTGTGAGCGCGGCAAGGGGGTCGCCGTTGAGGACGCCTATGCCGGTGGCGCTGATCGTGCCGCTGTTAGTCAGCGAACCAATGGTGCCGAAGCTGAGGAAAATCGCGGTGGTGCCCCCGCTGATCGTGCCGCTGCTGTTGTTGGTTATCGCGGCGATACTGCCGCCGTTCATCATGAGGCCGAGTCCTCCCGGGGCGCTGATGGTGCCGCTGTTGGTCAGCGTGCCAAGCGTGCCGCCTGCCGATATCGATATGTCATTCGTGCTGCTGACGCTCCCGGTGTTCGTCACCGTGAAGTTACCCGAGGTCCATCCCGTGCGCCCGACGACCGGCGTGCTGATGATCGTATCGGCCGTTGCTGCTGCTGGCGCCATCGCGGCCAGTGCCGCGGCCACGGCGAGCGTCAAGGCTTTCTGGTTGGACCCAGGATTTGCAGACTTCTTCATGCTTGACATTCCCCGTTCTTGATCGGTCTTTTTTTTCGCGGCGCAGCCGTGTTGGCACGTCGGGAGCTTGCTCGACTTTTTATAGGTGAGCTTGACCGTGCGCAACAGTTTTTATTAAAAAGCACATCTTTTTTGAAAAAGTTGCGCGCCACTCCGACTTCTGTCTGCCTCTGGCGATCAATTGTTAATCGGGCACCGCTAGACGAAAGAGGCGGCAATAGACAAATCCAACCTACTGCTACCGCACCGCATCTCGACTCTACCGAACTGAGCCGGTCGCCATCCCGGCCAACTTGGGATATTCAACTGATCGGGCTGGATCGTCGTCTATTAATGTCTGGTGTCGCAACAAAGCACGCTTTTCATTCCAATGTTCAATTGCTGCTCTCGACAGCAAGTCTCGCTGCCAATCCGGCGAAAACTGACGCAAGCAGATATTGAGGGACCCGCGACTGACGGCGTTGGCTAGCCCACCGCCGGCTAAGTTGACTTGCGGAAAGTATGACAACACCGTTGACGACCAGTCCGATGAGGTTAAGCACCGTTGCGAGCGTCAAGATCTGAACGGCCACTGCTCCATCCTGCGGACGCACAAATTGTGGGAACAGTGCAAGGACGAACAACGCCATCTTCGGATTGAGAAGATTGGTTAGCAGGCCCTGCCTGAAAATCTTTCGAACGGGAAAACGAGCTTCGCTTCCTGCCGGTGTAGTCGGGATTGGGGACGCGCGAAAGGTCTTCCACGCAAGATAGAGCAGGTAGGTCGCGCCAGCGAACCGGACTACATCGTAAGCAATGGGAACAGCGAGAAACAGCTGGGACAGGCCAAACGCTGCCGCCATTGCGTGGCAGTAGGTTCCCGCCTGAATTCCGGCAAGCGATGCAAAGCCGGCAATCCGGGGGAGTGCACCAATTGTTGATAGTCACAATCCTGACACAACTCGCATCGGCTCATGACCACCGTTCGTTCGTGCTAGGATTCGCGATGCCTGACTGACATAACGAAAGCAGGTTTTGCCGCCCCCCGTAGTGAACTGCTAAAGACTCCACTCGAATAATGTACGCAGCTGCCTGGCCTCCTTCGAAAACGCACTGAAAGCCTGTGTCGATGCATTGATTGCATCCGGCTTGGCATTCGTCCCGGATCTGTTCTGAATAACAGCCCGGTGATGTCGCTCGAATCGACTTATCGCATCCAGATTCGTGCGACTGCATTTTCATGAGACCACAACATGCGTATTCTCAATACGATGGCGGCTCACGCCATCCCGCTTGTTCCCCGTTCGCTGATCCGTAAGATTTCCCGCCGCTATATCGCCGGCGAAACGCTTTGCGATGCGCGCATGCGCATCCACTCGCTCCACGCAGCAGGCTTCCGAACAACCGTCGATGTGTTGGGCGAGACCGCGTCGTCGTCCGATCAGGCAGAGTCGATGACTCGCGATTATCTCAATCTCGTCCAGGCGCTCGGCGAGCAAAATGAGCCCACCGAGCTGTCGATAAAATTGACCGCGCTGGGGTTGCATCTCGACGAAGACGCGTGCATGGCGCGAGTCTCGGTGATTCTGCGAGCCGCGGCATTGCACGGAATCAGTGCGTGCATCGACATGGAAGACATCCGTTGCACCCGGAAAACGCTCGACGCGTTCCTGAAGCTCGAAGCCGACGGATATCCAGTCGGGATCGCACTGCAAGCGTATTTGACGCGCACGAACGGTGACATCGTCCCATTGCAGGCACGTAAGAGCCGCATGCGCATCTGCAAGGGAATTTATGCAGAAGCAAACGAGCATCTTGTGGACGGTGCATCGAGGGATCGGGCAGCGATCAACGCGCACTTCGTTCGGCACGTTTCGAGCGCAATACAGGCGGGATCGTTCGTGGGCATTGCAACGCACGACGAACAATTAATCGATGTACTGACCAATTGGCTGCAATGCGAACGGATTGACCGCTCACGTTTCGAGTTTCAGATGTTGCTAGGCGTGTGCGAGCCGCAGCGTGATGCTTTGCTTGCACAAGGATTTGATGTCCGCGTCTATGTGCCGTACGGTCATGACTGGTATGGTTACAGCACCCGGCGAATCAGGGAGAATCCACGAATCGTCGGATATATCCTGGCGGCGATGATACGTAGCGCTTGGGCTCGCTAGCAGTTACAGCAGGCCCCTTGGATCGGGACCGACCTGATCGTTGGTTCCGGCTTGAATGGCTGCTTTCGAGAAATCCGGCCGGCGGCGGTTCGATCTGAGCCGGTCGTCATCCGGCTCAGGTCGGCCAACCCCGGTCGTTCGACACCGGTGCCTGAATCGTCGACAATCACTGCAATTCATTATGACGCTACTGCATTAGGACCACGGACAGTGAGTGATCGATGTTATTCGGTGTGAAATCTGAGTTTGCGATAGAGGCCATGATTGAACCCGGTCTGGTACTCCCATCCGCAGTCTACGGGAGGATGCGGGTGTGGTGCACACACACTCCGATAGGCGATTTCTCCGATCCTCGATGTTCTTTGTATCCGGCATATCTGGGTTTCAAGCAGCTTGCGGCGGCACTTCCGAATCTTTGGCTAAGTGATCTGGACGGCCTAACTGATGAACATCTAATGGATCGTCTGGATGGGTTGCTGTACGGGGCTCGAGGCGATCAAATGCTTGAAGATGACGGTCGGACCGTTGTGGAGTGTGAGCGCGATTGGGAAAAATATGGGATTTTCAATTTCTTGACAAACTGGGGAGAACAGTTCGACCGCGCGGGCAAGTCATTCATTTTTTGCCCGCCGGCAGAACCGGTAAAAGTACTTATTCGGCCACGCGACACCGACGGGGTTCTGTCTTTACATGCGTCGATGCCCGCCGTCACTGAGGCTATCCATATGTTCCTCCGGTGGTTTGAGGATTCAGCAGCGCTGCTTTCCAATCAAATCTCGACCTGACCTGCGGCAATCGACTATCCCTATCGGAGCGGCTGCATGGTTCTGAATGGCGGACGGCAGTCGGCCGTGTGCGTTTAGGCTTGTCCAACGCCTGCCCGCACGCGTCGTCGTGCGCTCACGCGGCAGCTGACAAGGGCAGGCGTCGAACAAACCTAAACGACCTGAGCCGGTCGGCATAGGCACGGGTACGGCCAGTTTCAGACGTTCGACATTGGGATGAAGATCGTCGGCAATCTGGCACCACGGTCGAATGTCAGATGCAGAGAGAGGGGCCGCCGATTCGCTGCATCACGTTGCGCAACGCCGCATGGGCGCTATCAAGCGGCTGGCTTCCGTTGCGCGCGAGGTTCACCGCTGGCGCCATCCAGGGATGAGCGTATGCAACAACGGTTGCGCCTGCTTCATATGCTTCATTCGCCGATGCCGCGATGGCAGCGAAGCATTCGTCGATGTTGTCACTTTTGAAAAGCGCCCACACCCGCGCAATATGGGTGACGTCCACTGACCTAACGGTGTCGCTCGCGTGCCGTTCGAAAAGTTTTCTGGTCGGCTCGACGGCAGCCTCGACCGCACACAACACGGTGATTTTGCCCCCAACTTTGCCAGCCGCAGCGGCCAACGCGACATCTGCTCTCACAATGGGAACTGGCGTGCTTTCAAGTTCTTCGACAGCCGGCCCAAGCGTAGCGCAAGTCAGGATGACGGCATCCGCGTGGGCCGCCAAAGCCAGAAGACAACGCTTTGTCTCCTCCTTCAAGGCGGCCGAAAACGTCCCCGCATCCTGGACAGCCTCACGAAGATCGGACCGGACTTCATGGCGGAGGTTGTCGACCCGCAAGCCAAGCGTTTTGGCCGCGTCGTCAAATACGCGTTTGTTCCCATCGACCGTGTGCAAAAACGATATACGCATTAGCTGTCTCCTTCGTTAGATTGCTCGCGTCGGTTTCTTCGCTTCCGTGCCTGTGATGGAGACCGGTGAAGCACAGGCATTGTTTCAACGCCGGCGCCGTCTAACAAGGCAACCTGTTCTACCGGTATGTTTGATACCTCCCTCCACAAATGGTCTCCATCACTCGCAGACAAAGAGAGTATCAATGGCCGCTTCTGGTATATGCCAGAGTCCGCTCAGGTTCGTGTGCAGCCTTTTCACGAGGCAGCACGCGCCCAGGATGAAACATCCGACGCTCACGACCAGATTCACAACAATCATCGGCACACACGCGCGGCCAAACTTTAGCCCAATCAATCGACCACTATTCCCGCGCGAGCATCAAGTCCAAATTCTGAACCGCAGCGCCGGATGCACCCTTGCCGAGATTATCGAAAACCGCGGATAGCAGCACGTGCCCGTGCGTCATGTTGGGAAATACGCTCAAGCGCATGTCGTTCGTACCGTTCAGCACTTGAGGATCCAGCTGCTTCAAGACGCACGACTCCTGTAGCGGCAAGACATGAACGTGAGCCGCCCCGGCATAGTGCCGCGCGAGGCATGCGTGCAACGCGGCGCCATCCACATCGGGCGCCAGTAGCCGCAACGCCAAGGGCACGGTCAGCACGATGCCCTGGCGAAACGCACCATACGCAGGCACGAAGATGGGCCGTTGCGCGAGCCCGGCGTGCTGCTGGATCTCCGGGGTGTGCTTATGCGCGAGTTCCAGTCCATAGACCTGATAGGCAGGCGCGTTGACGGCACCTTGCCGCTCATGTTCCTCCACGCCGGCACGTCCGCGTCCCGAGTAGCCGGACACCGCGTGAATGCTGATCGGATAGCTGTCTGGTATCAGCCCGGCCTGGAGCAGGGGACGCAGCACGCCAATCGCACCGGTCGGATAGCAACCAGGATTGGTGACCCGACGTGCGTTTGCGATACGTTCCGCCTGTCCCGGAGCCATCTCCGGAAAACCGTATGTCCAGTCTGGCTGCGTGCGGTGGGCGGAACTTGCGTCGATAACCCTGACTGCAGGATTGACGATGGTATCCACCGCCTCTCGCGCGGCGTTATCGGGTAGACAGAGGATGGCGATGTCGCAGGCGTTGATGGCCTCGGCGCGACGCTTCGGATCCTTGCGTTCCGCGGCGGGAAGCGTAAATAGCTTCAGGTCGCTTCGGTCGCGAAGCCGTTCATGGATTTGCAACCCGGTGGTGCCTTGGTCGCCGTCGATGAAAACAACAGGAGAGCTCATGCGCGAAATACTCCAGTGACAGGGTCATGACAAGTAAAGCGAGCCCCTATCTTCCGCGCACGGCTAGAATAACAAAAGTTGAATTTCACAACGCTAACATTCAGCTTTTCTGAATCTGGACACCGACATGCGAGAGATCAGCCTGGACCGCTTGCGCACCCTGGTCGCTATTGCCGACCGTGGCTCATTCGCCGACGCGGCGCGTGCGCTGCACCTGGCGCCGCCAACGGTCAGCCTGCACATCGCTGAACTGGAAGAGCGCATTGGGGCTCCACTCCTGTCACGGAAGCGCGGACACGTCCGGCCGTCGGCGATAGGCGAGTTGCTGGTAGAGCGCGCGCGTCGCCTGCTGGCTGACGCGGAGCAGGCGTTGGACGACGTTCATCGCCAGGTGCAAGGGCTCGCCGGGCGCGTGCGGCTCGGGGCATCGACCGGTGCGATCGCGCACCTGTTGCCGCAAGCGCTCGAGGTGCTGCGCCAGCACCATCCCGCTATCGACATTCAGGTTGCGGTTCTCACTTCGCATGAAACGCTAACCCGGCTGGCCGATGGAACGCTGGATGTCGGGCTGGTCGCGCTGCCTCAGTCCCCGGTAGCTGGACTCGTCATCAAGCCCTGGCGTCGCGACCCCGTCATGGCCTTCGTGCCGGCACATTGGCGGTGTCCGGCTCGTGTCACGCCGGAGTGGCTCGCTGCTCAGCCGCTCATTCTCAATGACACCACCACGCGTCTCTCGCGTCTGACCGCGGAGTGGTTTGCGACTGGCGGTCACCATCCTGCACCGCGCATTCAGCTCAACTACAACGACGCGATCAAGAGTCTGGTCGCGGCAGGTTACGGCGCGGCACTGCTGCCTCATGAGGCCACGACGCCATTGCCCGACGAGCGCATTGCCATGCGTCCGCTGCGCCCTGCGTTGTGGCGTCGCCTTGGCGTTGCTCATCGTGCGGGGTACGTCGAGCGTTCCACCCAACACGTACTCGATGTGTTGTGGGATTTCCGATTGGCTTAGGCGTTGCCGTTTGCCGCCTCGGTTCGTGCTCGCTGAATTGCCATGGTTGTTCGGCATCCAGGCTTTCGCCTGGGTTATACCCGGAAACACTACCCTGGGCCCTTAAGGACGTGCTAGAAATAGTCGATAACCCGTAAGCGCGAGTGAAGTTCCGGTCCTGAGATTGGAGAATCCCACGCGGTCTGTCGCACGGAATTCCGAGGTGAAGGTATGGAAAAAAAAGTGCTCGTTGCGGTAGCCGCTGCGCTTGTGTCTTCGGTGGGCGCGCTGCATCCCGAATCCGCCCGTGCCGCTGATGCTGCAGCCTCGGCCTTCGAAGACTCGACCGTCGACGCCTCTCTCGACCCCGGCGAAAAACGCGTCTCCTCCGACGCCGACATTCAGGCGCGCCTGGCAGACCTGCGTTATGCGTATTTCATCGGCTATAACGCGCGCGCCAGGGAAGACTCGAAATCCTATGCGACGTTGGGCGACGAGGTGAAGCATCGGCAAAAGCAGCCTGCCGCGCCGGCCATGCCCGCCTCGCCGAAGCCGGTTGCCGAGCGGGTGGCACCCCCAAGGCGGGTTGTAGCGCAAGCCGCGCCGCCGAAGCACGTAACCGCGCCGGTCGCATCGCCGAAGCGGGATGCCGCTGCGCGAGCCGCGCCGGTGAGGCAGGTCGTCGTGCAGGCCGCCCCTGTGCCGCTGAAGCACGGCCCGGCGCAAGTCGCGTCTGCGCCGCCGAGGCGGGTTTCTGCACCGGTGGTCGTCGCGTCGTTGAAGCAGGCTTCACTGCGGGTTACACCGCCTAAGCGGGCTGAAACGCAGCCCGTGCCTCTGAAGCAGGTTCCTGCTCGGACTACGCCGCCGAAGCTGTTTGCCACCGAGTCCGAGCCTCCCATACTGATCCCGACGCAAGCCGTGACGGCATTGCCGCATGATGACGAAGCGCAAGTGACGCCGAGGCGCGATTTGCAGAACGCTCAGCGGGCGGCGCCGCAATATCGGCAGGCCGATGAGGAGCCGCAATACGCGGCGGAGCAGGGGACTCAAGCGGCTTACAATCGGCAAGCTCGGCAATATCAGAATCAGTGGCCCCAACAATCCCGGCAGCCTCAGCAATACGCAGCGGCGCCGGCCTATAACCAGACGTCAACAGAGTTTCAGGAGTCAGGCGGGTACGCCAGGCGGGACTACGCGCCGCCGCCTCGAACTGTTCAGGCTAACCAATACGCGCCGGCTCCGTATCCGCCCGCTCGGTACCAACCGGTTGACGCGCAGTCCGCCTATGTCCCTCGGCCGCCCGCTCAAGCGGCGGCGCAGCAGGTCATCATGGTGGGCCGCCCGCCTGCCTATCCGGCATACAACGAGATGTACACGCCGCCTGAACTGCGGCGGCCGTACCCCGCCGGTTACGGCAATCCGGGGCAGCCTGCCGGATATCAGGGATGGGAGTAGGCGCAGTCACTCGCATGGACCACTGGGCGCGCTGACTCGCGTATGCAACGGGCCGTTACAGGCGGCTTTCGTTAGAATGTGTTTGCGATCCTTATATTCGTCCAAAACCGGAGACAAACATGCCTGGCTTACTTCCCGATGTCGACCGCGAGGGACTGCTCGAATATTCAGTCGTCTACACCGACCGATCAATCAATCATATGTCGCAGCTCTTTCAAGGAGTCATGCGTGATATTTCCGGTTCTCTGAAGAAGGTCTACAACGCGAAGTCGGCCGTTGTCGTGCCGGGCAGCGGGACGTTTGGCATGGAAGCGGTTGCCCGGCAGTTCGCGACGGGCAAGAAGTGTCTTGTCATCCGGAATGGCTGGTTCAGTTTCCGCTGGTCGCAGATTTTCGACATGGGCGGCATTCCGTCTGAATCGATCGTGCTGAAGGCGCGCCCGGTCGAACAAGGGAGACAGGCTGCCTATGCACCGCCGCCGATCGAAGACGTGGTCGCTGCGATCAGGGAACACAAGCCGGATCTGGTCTTTGCGCCGCATGTCGAAACCGCATCCGGGATCATGCTGCCGGACGCTTATTTGCGCGCGGTGGCCGACGCTGTGCATGCCGTCGACGGCATGTTTGTACTGGATTGCATTGCCTCCGGCACGGTGTGGGTCGACATGAAGGCGAGCGGCGTTGACGTTCTGATCAGCGCGCCGCAAAAGGGATGGAGCGCGTCACCGTGCTGCGGGCTGGTCATGCTTAGCCCGCTTGCCCGCGAAAGAATCGACGCAACAACCAGCACCAGTTTTGCTTGTGATCTTCGCAAATGGCTGCAGATCATGGAAGCCTACGAGAACGGTGGGTTCGCGTACCACGCAACGATGCCCACGGACGGTCTCGCGACGTTGCGTGACGTCATGAAGGAGACCGAGGCATACGGCTTCGATAAGGTGAGAGTAGAGCAGCTTGAACTCGGCAAGCGTGTTCGGTCACTTCTTGTGGAGAAGGGTTTTAAAAGCGTGGCGGCGGAGGGTTTTGAGGCGCCGGGGGTTGTTGTCAGTTACACGGATGATGACGGAATACGGTCCGGTAAGAAGTTCGCTGATGCCGGCTTGCAGATCGCGCCTGGTGTTCCGCTTCAATGCGACGAGCCTGAGGATTTTAAAACCTTCCGTATTGGGTTATTCGGCTTGGATAAGCTGCATGATGTTGAAGGTGCGGTGGGTAGGCTTGCGAAGGCGCTGGATAGTGTTCTTTAGGGTGGTTTTTGTTTTTGAGGGGGATGTCTGCGCGCATCGAATTGCATCAACGACTCTACACTGAAACGGTCGGGAATCGCATGCAGACTGGTGCCACGATAGCCGGTGGCCTGCTGCGTCAGAACAAACTCCTCAAGAGGAGGGCAGGCGGGGAGGGGGACTGCGATTTTGAAGCCGCCGGAATTACCCGGGCCCGTAAGGCAGGCCAGCAGCCACCTTAGTCCCGCACCTCGCAGTCGGATCGCGACCGGCCCGTCATGGGCCGGTAAAACGAGTCGGGAGCCGCCGCGTACTTCCGGGTTCGGCGACCTACGGTCAGTTGATGCCGCTAAGCTATGTAGATCGTTGGTCTCTTCCAATATTCTTACAGGCGCGTCTTGGTTTTATTGCTGTTTGGGGCAGTCTGGCCGCCATGCTACGATCCTCGAAATGCATACACGGAGGTTAATATGTCCCGCGAGTCCGAATGGATCGAGGCCATCCTTCAAGGCGAATTTCCGGATGATGTTGAATTCCAGGAGGGCAGTCGTCCGAACCACGTCGTCGTTAACTGGGTAGTCGTTGGGCCTGATGACGCGCCGCGACGCAACGCTCCATTCGTCGTCGTCGTAGATACGGAAGCGATCGACCGATACGACTCAAGTAATGGCGTAGAGCAGGCGAGAATCGAGGCCCGGATACGCGAGATAGTCGGGCATCTTCGCCGGCGCTACGATCCGAATGGTCCCGTCGATGTTGCTACCCCGTTCGTCGTTCAGATTGACGAAGGCGATCTCTAACAATTGTCGAGCGCGAAGAGACTAGTCAAATGCAAGTATGGGGGAAGCCGCCGGAGTTCTGGGACGCAGCATCTGTTTGGTTGATATGGATCGCCGCCATTTGTGGCGCCGTGGCTGCAATCTCGGGGCTCCTCGGGGCAATCGTTAGCAGAGAAGTAGCCGCCGTCACTCAGCGGGAATCGGATGAGCGTATCGCTTCAGCGAACGCATTGGCGGCAAAATCAAATGAGTCGGCTGCAACTGCGGTGCTCAAGTTGGAGCAGCTCCGTGCACAGGTCGGACCGCGGCAGTTCAATCGTGCCGCTTTTCTAGAGGCGCTCCGGGGCGAAACCGTGGGCAGCGTTCAGATTGTCTATCTACGAAACGACCCCGAGTGTTTCGACGTCGCACAGCAGGTTTGGCACCTCTTAGAAGATGCGGGCTGGCAAGTCACGCCACCTTCCCCGATCTTCGACGGTAGGAACAACCAACCTGCCGCAATGAACGTTGACGGCCAGCCCGCTGGACTGACGGTCGTGGCCGCGATTCAGTCGCCGGCGGAAGCGGACGCGGAGCTACTTCGCGCAAATAGCCAAGCTTGGGTGCACACGCCGTTTACAACCCTGACGTATGCGATTGAGCGCGGCATTGGCAGGGTTGCGACGCACATTAACGGCCCGAACCGTCCTGAGCCTGGCACACTACGTGTGGTGGTGGCGCCTCGCTAGAACCCGCGTAGCAGACAATGGCCGTTCGGACTCGAAGCAGGCCGTTGAAACCACTCGGCGTCGAAGAACCGCCCTAGGTCGTCTCATACTTTTTGCATGAAACGCGCGCCCTAGGCGATCCCAGCGCTCGGGTGAGGGGCGCGGTACGGGCATGAACGGTCCTTTGCAAGCTGTTTGCCAGCATCCGCTTACGAGGTGCGGATTCAACCGGTCGATGCGACACACTAAAGACTGCGCAAGCGGCAGGAGTGTCGCAGGTGACGCCAAGAAGCCGACGAGGCTTTTCTGAGTTGCCGGGTGCCGCGCTATACTTACCGCGGCGGCTCTCAACCGACCGAGGGCACAGGACCATTCGCTGTTTTGGCTCAGCAGAAATCATTGAACAGGTCGCACATGCTGATCACCCGACTAAGACTAAAAAACTGGCGCAATTTCAAGCATCTTGACGTGCCTCTGAGAAGTCGTACATATGTAATCGGTGCCAACGCCTCTGGAAAATCAAATCTGCTCGATGTCTTTCGTTTTCTTCGAGATATCTGTAAACCCGCGGGCGGTGGGCTGCAAAAAGCTATCGAGGACCGGGGCGGCTTGACGAAGTTGCGGTGCTTGCAAGCGCGGACAGACAACGAAGTTGAAATACACGTAGCTATTTCGGAGGATGCAGACTCGGATCCTGTATGGGAATACACGCTCGCGTTCAAACCCGAGGGAAAGGGCCTGCATCGCATCCTGATTACGCGAGAAATTGTGAAGCGCGAGGGCCGGACGACCCCAGTTCTTGATCGCCCAGATAATAAAGATAAAGGGGACTCACTACGACTAACCCAGACGGCTATCGAGCAAATCAATTCAAATAGTGGTTTCCGGGACGTCGCCGATTTTTTCCGTGAAACCACTTATCTTCATTTGGTGCCACAACTGCTCAAGCATACCGAGATTGGCGCGCGCATAGTGGAGGGCGACCCATTCGGGCAGGGTCTGTTGCAGCGCATTGCCAAGACGCCACAAAAAACGCGTGATGCACGTCTGCGTCGGATACAACAGTCTCTGGAGAGGGCGGTACCGCAATTCAATCAACTCAAGTTCGAACAAGACAAAGTCACCGGTCTGCCGCACTTGATGGCGTCTTACCAACATTGGCGCACCCACGGTGCATGGCAGCGTGAGGATCAGTTCTCGGATGGTACGTTGCGGCTACTCGGGCTTCTTTGGATGCTACAAGAGAGCAATTCGCTGCTGCTATTGGAAGAGCCGGAGCTTTCCCTGAATGACGCGATCGTGGCTCATATCCCGTTGATGATCGATCGCGTGCTACGAAAACAAAAGGCGTTTGGGCGGCAAGTGATTATCACGACCCACAGTGAGGCACTGTTGCGCAACCCCTTAGACGGCAGGGCAATTCTTTTGCTCGAACCGGCGAGTGACGGCACCGTCGCGCGAGTGGCAAACGAAACCGAACTTCAGTTGATGTCATCGGGACTGTCTCCTGCGGAAATTTTGTTGCCCAAGACACATCCGCAAGGAATCGATCAGCTTGGGTTGTTCGCATGACCGGGACCGTTTTCGTCGTAGGCGAGGACGAATTGTGCTGTGCCATCGCTGACGCCCTGATTGCACATAGTGGCATAGCCGCAGACATCCAGCAGAGAATCGTCGCCGGAGGAGCGGGCCCCTTCAAGCAAAAAATTCTGGCGATGAACAATGTCGCAAGAAATGTGATGCCTGTGTTAATGATCGCCGATGCGGACCAAGCACCATGCGTGGTGACGCAGCGCAATTCGTGGCTTCCTCGGGATGTCAGCCAAAGACTTTCTATGCGACTGGCCGTGAAGGAGGCCGAGGCATGGGTCCTTGCGGACCATATCGGGTTCTCAAAATTTGCCGTAGTTAGCAAAGACTTGTTTCCAGGGAACCCAGAGATGGAGCCCGACCCAAAACAAGCGCTACTCGCCCTCGTCAAGAAGAGCAAACGGAGAGAGTTGCGTGACGAGATGCTGCCTGGGAAAGGGGCTACATCGCCGGTTGGCCTAGGCTACAACATTCACATGACAGAGTTCGTGAAAAACCACTGGAATGTCGGTCGGGCCGTCGATCGAGCGCCAAGTTTAGCCCGGGCAATTCCAAGAGTCGCCGCTCTACTGCAGGATGTTGCAGAAAGGTGAGTCGTTAAACGACGGCCTAGGGCCGCGAGTATGTAGTCACGGAACATGGAGCCGGGCGCGGATGGCTATCGGTTGAACGGGAGCGGCCTGGCGGAAAAGCCAGTCTTGGCTACGAGCATTCGTTTGAGGTTGCTTAGCGGACGTTTTCAACCACGGAACAACAGACCGCTCCGGGGCGACTTCAATCCTCCGCGTTCTCGGAGAGCAGTCATCGGCCGGTTGCGATCAGATGGAAGCCCGGCGTCCGCTAAGACCGATGAACCGTCATGAACCACCAAGTTCGGACACCGGCGAAGCCCAGATACGCCTGTGCACTGACTGTCAACGCAGAGACCAACCACCCGCGTCCTCTGCCTCCTCCGAATTCACGACAACCCGCCAAGCGCCGCCGATGCCTGCCGAAACTTTATCCAATCGGCCAAACGCAAACACTTAGCCCGCCTGGTTGAACGCTACGCGGTTGCATTGACTTATAATCACCAAGCCATCGGGAAACACCCGGCGGCCAGGTGTGGAAGCCTGAAGATACAAACCGCACACCCGCTCACGCGGGTCGTGCGTCTACCTCTGCACGTCTATATTCCAATGGGCGGGCTGTGGTGGGGGAGCCGCAAGGCTCGCCGGTTTGTTTGTATCCCGGTCTTCCAAACCCGCCATGTGCCCGCTCACCCGCCATCCAAGCAAGCGAGTGTCGGGCGATCCAGGAAGTACCAGGGAGGTCGCACCATGAGCAACAAATCTACAAAACAATCTCAACCCGCTTCACGCCCGCCAGTCGACGCGCTCCAGTACGAAAAACTTGCATTGCAGACCTTCGACCTGTGCAACCGGCACTTGAGCCAACTCAACACATTGATCACGCTTGCGTCCTCAATGTGTAGGAATCCTGCCATCACGAGCGACGAAAGACGACGTCAGCAAACCATGCTCGAACTGCTCGTCGACACCGCAGAGCAATATCATCGGGAGCTCGAATGTGACCGTGAGTTATACCAGGTGATCGCGCTCGATGCGAAGGGCATCCCTCAAAGCCGCATCACCGCGAATCGTGCCGCGCGCCTTCTTGCAGAGGCCTCACAAATAGCGACGACGGAAACACCCGCAGCCACAGAGCCAGCCCAGCACAAACGAGTATCAGCCGAACCCGCGACGAGCGAGGAAGAAGACGCGGACCAACAACCCTCTCCCGTGCAACATTAACCATCGAGAAGGCGGACGGCTTCGGTTGATCGACTGCCGTCCAAGGCTCAACCGCCCGAAAGCGGGCGGCTTTCCCATCACCATCACCCTCAGCAGATAGTGCAAAGACACGGGTTAAGACAGAAGCAGGAATAGGCTTACTGTCCCACGAGCGGCGCAGCGTCGCCGGCATGAGCGGCGTCGTCGACTCCATGATCTCCCTTAGCCACCGTCAACCCCATCTGCCCTTGCTCACGCGCAAGACTCAGCCGGAACTGCTTGCACCCCAACCACAACAACCCAGCAGCCAGCAGCGTGGCAACAAGATTAACAACCGACATCGAGTCGCCAACCGCTTTCGGCGAACCGAACACCTTGTCGGTCAGCAACGCGACGAGCGTCGTGCCGATGCCAAGCGCGATGAGATTGGACACCAGCAGAAACACCGCTGAAATCTGCGCACGCATTTGATTCGGCGCAAGCGTCTGCATCGCCGCAGTCGAAGTGGGCATCGGAAACGACGCAAAGAACATCGCCACAACCAGCAGCGCAAGCGACCCGTTCAGACTATCGACCTGTGTAAAAGCAACCGCCGGCACCAGCATCCCAACCGCGCCGATGAACCCCGCGAGCATCGGCCCGTCCGTGCGGCCCTTCTTCATGAGCCAGTCGTTGAGCCACCCTCCGCAGAACACGCCAACGGTATTCGCCACCAGCAGAATCGTGCCGAGCGTGTAGCCCGCTTCAGCAGGCGTGAGCCCGAAGTGGCGGATATAGAACGCAGGTGTCCAGCTCATCAGGCAGAACAGCGTCATCGCATAGAACGAGAAGCCGAGGTAATGGCAGGCGAACGTCTTGCCATGCGTACCGATGAAGCGCAGCGAATCGCCCATCGACACGCGCTTGGCGTGACCGGCGCCATCCCGCACGAGTCCTCGGCGCGCCGGATCGCGCACGGTGAGGATAAACAGCAACGCGACGAGAAAGCCCGGCAATCCGACGATAAAGAACGTGAGCTGCCACGAACGCACGTCGCCGAGAAGCGGCACACTGATCGTCGTCATCTGCTTGAGCAAATGGATCACGTATCCGCCAATCAGGAATGCCATGCCGCCGCCGATGAATGAACCCAGCGAATACACGCCCACCGCGCGCCCCAGTTTTTCCTTCGGAAAGTAGTCGCTCAACATCGAATACGTTCCAGGCGACAGCGCGGCTTCGCCCACGCCGACACTCATGCGGGAGAGGAACATATGAATGAAGTTCTGACTGATGCCGCAGGCCGCGGTGGCGAAACTCCATAACGCAATGCCCGTCGCGATGATGCGAGGGCGGGCGAAGCGGTCGGCGAGATAGGCGAGCGGCATGCCCATCACCGCATAGAAGAGCGAAAACGCGAAGCCTTGCAGCAGGCTGAACTGCGTATCGGTCAGATGCAGATCCTTCTTGATCGGCTCGATCATCAGCGCGAGAACCTGCCGGTCGACAAAGGAAAACACATACGCGAGCATGCAGATCAGGACCACGTACCACTCGTACGTATAGCGCCTGCTCGCAGGGTTGCTGCTCATTGATACGGCCATGCCGATTCTCCTGTACCAGGTATTCGAAAAAGCGAAAAAGTTGCGATGAGATCGCGATGAAGTTGGACAACACAGCACGGCGCTTGAGGCCGGCACCGTATGAGACAGATTCGCCATACGGGGTCCGGAAATGCAGCGTATGTAAACAAATTTCCGAAACATATACGCAAGGCCTGCGCATGGATGGCGACCTTCCCCTAGGTCACTAAAGCTTTCCCCAGGGGGCGGCCGCAAAGGCGTGTCCCATAAGGCGCGAGAGGCCGCCGTGCGGCGCGTGGCGCACGTCATTCGCGCTGTCTATAAGTGTTATATGTGTGCATTCATCGACGCTCGAAATTGGTGTTCCTAGACTCGCCTCGTTTTCCGCTGCATCGAACGAAAGGCTTTGGGAACAGCGGGGAACACGAGCGTCGCGACGGCAAATCCGCGCGGCAGATTGAACCAGACTCTCGCCGGGACTAATGGAATGAGCAAACGGATGTGGTGCGTGACGCTGCTGAGCCTCGCAGCGGCGCCCGCGCTTGCGCAATCGAGCGTGACTTTGTACGGACGGATCGACACGTCGATCGAATACGCGAATTTCGGCCCTAAACACGTGGTGCGGATGGGCAGCGGCGATATCTTCGCGTCGCAATTCGGCTTGAAGGGCAGTGAGGATATTGGGGGCGGCTATCGTGCGATCTTCAAGCTCGAAAACGGCTTCAACTCGACTAACGGCACGCTCGGCAACAACGGCGCGCTGTTCGGACGCGAGGCGTGGGTCGGACTCTCGGGTCCATTTGGCGCGATGCAGGCCGGCGTTAACTACACGGTGCTGCATACGTCGTTCGTGACTTACAGCCTGCCGGGAGACGGCGCGGGGCTTGCATGGGGCAATGCGGCGAATAACTTCGTCGGCCCCGCGTTTCTTCGCGTGAACAACTCGATACGCTATTCCTCTCCGCGTATAGGCGGTGTGCTGGTGAGGGCAATCGCCGCGCGCGGCGGGAACGGCGCATCGAACCTGCCGTCGACGCTGGGCGACACGTACGGCGCGTCGCTCAACTACGTCAACGGCAATCTGTCGATCGACGCCGACTATATGCAGCAGACCTTTAGTCCGGTGAGCGCGGCGGCACTGAACGCGAGCAGTCCGACCGCAGCGGGCAATTACGCGCTTGGCGCGATCTCGTACGATTTCGGCTTCGTCAAACCGGCTTTCATCTATTTACGTCATCGCGGCGGGCCGGACGTCGCGACGAGCGTGAACGCCGCCAGTTCGAACCCGCACAACGATCTGTTCGAACTCGACGCCACCGTGCCGGTTGGCCGCGCGCTGGTATTGCTGAGCTACGGCCATTACCGGAAAGTGGCCGACAGCGAAGGCAATGCGGATTCGTTCGGCGTGCGCTGCGACTATCCGCTTTCGAAGCGCACCGTGCTTTATACGGGCGCGGCGATGATCCGCAACGGCGCGCACGCGAACTTCACGGTCAACGGCGCGGCGGGTGGCGGCGTGTCGGTGGCGAAGGCTGGCGCGACCGCCAGCTCGGTGGTGGCCGGCATCATGACCGCCTTCTAGGCGGCGGGTCGACCGGACCCGCTGATGAACCGGCGCGTCGGTTTCTGACGCGTTCAGGCGCTGCGCACGCCTTCCGGATTGAGATCGAGCGGCGCGCCGAGCCAGCTGTCGAACGGCTCACGGGCGCCGATCCGGAACAGTTCCATGAGCAGGCCGCGCAGCCAGCGGTGGCCGGGATCGGCATCGAAACGGCGATGCCAGTAGGCGTTCACGGGCCACGTGAGCGCATCGTCGATCTCGAACACGACCGATTCGCCGAGCGTGGAGAACGCGCGCGCAACGGTGCGCGGCAGGATCAGCGCGTAATCGCAACGGCTCAGGATGGCCGGCACCACCATGAAGTTCGGCACCGCAATCCGCACGCGCGAGGTGAGCCCATGGCGTTCGAGCAATTCGATCGATTGCGGATGCGAAGTCACCGCAATGAAGTGCAACCCCGCGGGCACATTCGCATTCAGGGTATAACCTTCCCGCAGGTCGAATTGCTCCGCCACGCGCCGCGCCATCAGCATCACATAACGCTCCTGCAGCAGTTCGCTATGGTGAAAGTGGCTCGATGCGTGCGGGAAGTGCCCGAGCGCAAAGTCGATGCGGCCCGATTCGAGCGCGACGTTGAACTGGCTCTCGTCGATATGATGGGTTTCGATCACCACACCGGGCGCACGCATATCGAGTTCGCGCATCAACGTCGGCAGAAACGCGCTTTCGGCGAAGTCGCTCATATGCAGCCGGAACACGCGGCGCGACGTGGCCGCGCGGAACTGTGCGCCTTCATCGAGCATGTCCTGCAGGATGTGCAGCACGCGATCGATTGAAATCGCGAGGCGCTGCGCGCGCGGCGTCGCTTCGACACCGCCGGGCGTGCGCACGAACAGCGCGTCGCGAAACACGAGCCGCAGGCGGGCCAGCGCGTGGCTCACGGAAGGCTGCGTGATACCCAGCCGCACCGCCGCGCGGCCGACATTTTTCTCGATGTACACCGCGTGAAATGCCTTCAGCAGGTTCAGGTCGAGGTCCTGCACGCGTGGAGCGCCGGCGGCCTCCGTCAGGGGCGGCTGGTCGTGTTCGTGCGGAACGGAGCCGGTGGATTCAGTGGGATCGGTCTGCATGGAGAGTCAGTTGCACACCCTGCGTTTCGCGGTGGCCGACGGCAGGCAACCAAAGCGCCGCGCGTACGCCTTGGCGAAATGTCCAAAGCTGTGCACGCCATGCTCGATGAAAATATCGGTCACCGAGCGCTCGGGCTGCGTCTGGAGTGCGCGGTGCACGGCCTCGAGCCGCCGTTCGCGGATATAGCTCCCGGGCGACGTATTGAGGAACTGGCTGAAGCCGTTCTGCAACGTGCGCGTCGAAACACCGGCTGCGCGCGCCAACGCGTCCATCCGCAGCGGCTCGTCGAGGTGGGCGTCGATATAGTCGCGTGCGCGGCGCACATGGACTGGCAGCGGCACCGAGGAAGCGCGCGCCAGCGTCGCGCTGTACGAATGCGGCAACTGGCTGAGCAGAACGGTCATCAGCCACTGCGTGAGATCGCGGCCGAAGATCCGCTCTTGCGCGGGCTCGTCGAACTGGTCGCACAGATTGCACAGGTAGCGCAGCGTCGACAGGAAAACCGTGGTGCCTGTGTGCGCGCTGTCGAAAGCGAGATCGAACACGAGCGGTTGTTTGACGCTGTCGTTCAGCATCTCGGCAAGCTTGACCTCGAGCGCCTGCCGGTCGATCCGCAATAGCAGGTTGCGGCATTCGCGATCCGTGACGATGCGGCTCATCCGCGCGGGCGACGACACGCTCAGGCTCCCGGCCCGCAGCGAAACGCGTTCGCCACCCGATTCCAGCGCGCATTGGCCGCTCAGCGTGGTGCGAAACAGGTAGTGATTGCCGATGTCGCCGGCGTCGATGTGGGTTTCGCTGCCGTAGTGGAGTTCGAGGAGCATCGCCTGATGGAGCGCGACGCCGTATAGCTCGGCGTTGAGCGGGCCACGGTGGGCGACTTCCATTTTGTGCGGGCACAGCACCTGTGACACTTCCCGCTCGATGTCCTCGCGGGCATGCGATGCGATCAAACGGTTACGGTTTCGGCGTGAAATCGCGATTTCCATTCATGGGCCTCGAAACGGGGAGCGTGAAGCGGGGAGCGCGCTCATCATGCGGTGGCCATTTTTTTCGCGCAAGAACGGATCGACCCGGATAGCGCGATGACTCACCAGGCGCGCGACGGCGCCCTCATTGAGTTGCCGGATTTGAATGCGGCTTGCGCGGCGTGAAGCGTCCAGGTGCCGGCGACCCCGTAGTCTGACGATCATCGAACAAGGAGATGTGTGATGAATGTCAGCGTACTGGGCGGGGGCCACGGCTGCTATGCGGCCGTGATCGACATGCTGGAAAAAGGCCATAAGGTGACATGGTGGCGCCGCGATACGGTCGCAGCAGCCCGGCTGCGCGAACTCGGCGCGCTCAAGGTCAAGGACTTTCGCGGCGAGCGGCGGGTGCCGATCGGCGCGCAGCCGGGCGCGATCCGCGTCGTCGACGACCTCGCGCAAGCGGTGGAGGGCGCACGGCTCATCGTGATCCCGCTGCCTTCCACGACGCACGAAGCGCTGGCGGCGCAACTGGCACCCTTTCTCGCCGACCGTCAGGTGGTGTTCCTGCCGCCCGGCACTTTCGGCAGCTATGTGTTCGCGAGGGCGATGCACGAGGCGGGCAACACGCGCGAGGTGGCGTTCGCGGAGACCGGCACGCTGCCGTACCTCGCGCGCAAACATGGCGAAGACAATGTGGTGGTGAGCGCGTACGCCACGCGCCTGCCGAGCGGCGTTTTTCCCGCACGGCTTTCGACGTGGGCGGTTCCGGTGCTGCAGGAGGCGTATCCATCGGTTGAACCGATCGAGGACGCGTTGAGCGGCGCGCTGATGAACGCGGGACCGGTGATCCACCCGCCATTGATCATGATGAACGCCGGACCGCTCGAGCACTTCGACGCGTGGGACATCCACAACGAAGGCACGCAGCCGTCGATCCGCCGCGTGACGAGTGCGCTTGACGCCGAGCGTATGGCGGTACGCGAGGCCCTCGGCTACGGCGCGCCGCATTTTCCGCTTGCGGACCACTACGCGAGCGAGGGCGACGAGTGGATGTATGGCCGCGGCGCGCATGGCAAGCTGACCGATAGCGGCGACTGGCGCGAAGACATCGATCTGAAAACGCACCGCTATATGCTCGAAGATACGCGGCTCGGTTTGTCGTTTCTGGTTTCGGCGGGACGCTGGGCCGGAGTGCCGACGCCCATCGCCGAAGGTCTGCTGCACATAGCGAGTGCGGTGTCGGAGCGCGACCTGTATGGCGAAGGCCGCACGTTCGAGCGACTGGGCCTCGCGTCGCTTTCGCGTGAGGCGATGACGGCCTTGCTCGAACGGGGCTTTGATCAATGAGCGCCGCCGTCGAAATCCAGCACGTTCATATCCTCGGTGCGGGGCGAATGGGGCAAGGCATTGCGCTGGCGTTTGCTTATGCAGGCTTGCGCGCGACGCTGATCGACTTCAAGGAGCGCGACCCGGCAGCCCATAGCGCCTTTGCGGTGGCCGCGCGTGGCGAGATCGCGAGGCAGTTGCAGACGCAGGTGGTGGTCGGCCGCATTACCGAGGCGCAGGCAGCGGAGACGATGGCGCGCATCGTCATCGTGGATCGCGAGGGCGCGCGAGAAGGGCTTGCTGAAGGCGAGATCGTATTCGAGGCCGTGCCGGAAGTGATGGAGGCCAAACAGGCCGCGTTCGCCTGGCTAGGTGAGCACGCCGGGGCCGACGTGTTGTTTGCCTCGACTACCTCGACGTTTCTCGTGACCGAGCTTCAGCAGGTGGTCGTGCATCCCGGGCGACTTCTCAACGCGCACTGGCTCAACCCGGCTCACCTGATGCCGCTCGTCGAGATCAGCCGCAGCGACATCACGGCCGGAGAAACCGTGGAGCGCGTGGTCGCCTTGCTGCGCCGGGTGGGCAAGGTGCCGGTGGTGTGCGCGCCGTCGGCGGGATACATCGTGCCGCGCATCCAGGCGCTGGCGATGAACGAGGCCGCGCGCATGGTCGAGGAGGGCGTGGCCAGCGCGGAAGACATCGATACGGCTATTCGTACCGGTTTCGGTCTGCGGTTTTCCGTGCTGGGCCTGCTCGAATTTATCGACTGGGGCGGCTGCGACATTCTCTACTATGCGTCGCACTATCTGGCGCGGGCGATCGATCCGCGCTTCCTGCCCGCCGCGATCGTCAGCGACAACATGCGGGAAGGCCGCGATGGCCTGCGCGATGCGCGTGGCTTCTACGATTACGCGGATGTCGACGTGCCGGCGTATCTGCACAAACGGCTCGGTGAATTCAGCCGCTTGCTGGACAGCACGGGGCTCGCGCCGGTGTTCAACGCCGCGTTGAAAAGCTGAACGAAGTTTGTGTCGTGGCGAGCGATGCCATGCGGACGCCGGTCCGAATCAGAGCGTCGCCCGGTTGTCCGGATTGGTAGCGGTGATGTATCGCCCCGGCGTCGTTCCCATGGCCCGGCGAAACATGTCGATAAACGCGCTGACGTTGTCGTACCCGAGTTCAAGCGCCATCGTCGTGACGGGCAGGCCGTCCGCGACAAGCTCGAGCGCGCGAAGCAGGCGCGCCTGCTGACGCCATTGCGCGAACGTCAAGCCGGTCTCCGCCACGAAACGGCGGCTCAGCGTACGCGGCGCGACACCGGCCCACGTGGCCCATTCCTCGAGGCGGCGGTTGTCCGACAGATCGCCGGCCAACGCGTCCGTGATCCGCACGAGTCTTGGATCTTCGGGGCGCGGGAGACCTAACGCTTCCTCTTTTGCCGCGACAAGTTCGTCGAGGATGACGTCCGCAATGCGCGTCCTAGCCTCGTCGAGTTCGACGCCCGCCCAGGTCGCGGCGCGCCGCACGGCCTCGCGTAACAACGGGGCCGTTCTGATCGCGCGAGGCTCCCGCGGTAACGGTGCACACCTTTCCTCAGCGATAAACACGCTCCACCCTGAGAACGGGCCAAAAGAACGGATGGAGTGGACGCAATGCGGCGGAATCCAGATCGCATGGATCGCGGGCACGACCCAATGCTGCTTGTCGAGTCCGACCGAAACGAGGCCGCTCAGCGCGCCCATGAGCTGTCCGCGCGCATGGCTATGCGACGGCGTCTCGCGCGCTTCGCTTTGTGTCAGCTCGACCGCGGCGAGGTACGGACCGTCTGGCGAGGTCACGAGATCGGGACGAATGAGGTAAGAAGGCATGGCCGGAACACCGTATGGAATGGCCTTTATACCGGAGACGGGCCGTCTTTGCACCACTACACTGATTTCGTTCTTATTACGAAAGGAGTGCAACGCCATGCGAGCAGACCAGGTTCTTCCCGATCACATCAATCAGGCCGACTTCAACGGCACGACGGTCAGGAAGGGCACCGTCGCGGCTTTCCTCGCCAATGCGCGCATCTGGACCGATGCGGGCGCCAGCGAAGCGGCACGCGCGCAGGCCGAGGCCGACATCGTCGAGGCGCTGCCCGCGTTGCGCGCGCTCGCGGTCTTCGATGTGTTCGAGATCCGCGATGTGTCGCTGCGCAAGTGGGTCGACGCGCGTTGATCGGGACGCCGGTTTAATTTTATCTGCGAGGAATCGTCATGAAAGCTGCAGTTGTCAAAGGTGCGGGGCAGCCCCCCGTTTATGAAAACTTCGACCACCCCGAAGCACTGGCTGGTCATCATCTGATCGACGTCGCTGCGTCGGCGTTAAGCCAGGTTACCCGCAGCAGGGCATCGGGCGCGCATTACTCGTCGTCGGACGCCTTCCCGTTCGTGGCGGGTGTCGATGGCGCCGGGCGTCTCGAAGACGGCCAGCGTGTCTACTTCTTCGCGCCGCACGCCCCGTTCGGCGCGCTCGCGGAACGCAGCCTCGTGCCCGTGACAAACTGCATTCCGCTACCCGATGCGCTCGACGACATTACGGCTGCGGCCATTGCGATTCCCGGCATGTCGTCGTGGGCGGCGCTCACCGAACGGGCGCGATTCGTTCAAGGCGAGACGGTGCTGGTCAACGGCGCAACGGGCGCCTCCGGACGACTTGCCGTTCAGATCGCGAAGTATCTCGGCGCCGGAAAAATCATCGCGACAGGTCGCAATCCGGCCGGTCTCGAATCGCTCAAACGTGTCGGCGCCGATATCACGATTTCGCTGGAGCAGGACGAAAACAGCCTGAGCAGGGCCTTCGAATCGCATTTTCATCAAGGGGTGGACGTCGTACTGGATTACTTGTGGGGACCCAGCGCACGGTCGTTGTTGATCGCCGCGGCAAAGGCGTCGGCCGGAGCTTATCCCGTTCGCTTTGTCCAGATCGGCTCGATTGGCGGCGCCGATATCCAGTTGCCGGGAGCCGTGCTGCGCGCGACCGCGATCACGCTGTTGGGCAGCGGAATCGGCAGCGTTGCTTTGCCTCGCCTCCTGCATGCGGTAAAAGAGGTGCTCAATGCAGCCGTACCCGCAGGACTTCAGATCGCAACAGAGGCCGTGCCGCTTGCGGACCTGAACCTGCATTGGGGAGGCAGCGATAGCCTTGCCCGCACTGTCTTCACGCTCGGTTCGCACGAATGAGTGCAGGCCCCTCGCGATAAAGGCAACTCGCCGCCGCTTCCGCGCCCTGGTTCCCGAAGCAGACTACACTTGCCGTTAGCAAGGCGGGCTACGGGCCGCGGTGACCGCGACGACAGCGGTGACCGTGGTGGCCGTGGTGACCGCAGTGACAAAAAGGGAGACAGCATGGACCTGTTCATGTCGATGGAAGCGTTCGTGCGGGCGGCGGAAGCGCAGAGCTTTGCCGGTGCCGCGCGCCAACTGGGCGTCGCCAAATCGGTGGTGACCTCGCGCGTCAAGCAGCTCGAGGACCATTTCGGCGTGCCGCTCTTTCATCGTTCCACGCGGGCGGTGCGCCTGTCGGAACTCGGCGAGACGTACTACCGCGAGTGCGCCGAACTGGTCAACAAAGTCCACGATCTGTCCGGACGCTCGCGCGGCGATCCGCAGGCGCTCGCCGGCACGCTCAATATTCACGTTCTGCCGGGCTTCGCGCTGGGGCATTTTTCGCAAACACTGATCGAATTCCGCGCCGCTTACCCACGCGTCGAGTTCGTCGTGACCGTCAACGACCGGGTGATCGATCCGGTGCAGGAAGGCTTCGATCTGGCCTTGCAGATCTATCCGCCCGCTTCCAACCTGCTGGTGGAGCGTCGTTTGTTTCCCGTGCGTGGCGTGCTGTGCGCGGCGCCCGGCTATCTGAAGGAAGAGCCGGTGATCGAGACACCGCTCGACCTGCTGCGGCACGATTTTGCCCGTTATTCGTACTATCCGTGGGGCGACAAGTGGCCGCTGATGCGCGGCAACGAGTGCTTTGAAATCGCGCTGAATCCGGTGCTGAAAACCAATAGCGTGCATCTGCTGCTCGAGTTCGCGCGGGCCGGTGCGGGTGTCGTCTATCTGCCGACGATGGTTGCCGCGGCTGATCTGCTCGAACGGCGCCTTGAACGCGTGCTGCCGGAGTACGCGGCGCCGCCGCTGTGGCTCTCGGCGGTCTATCCCGCCTCGCATCGCTCGACCACCAAGGTCAAGGCTTTCGTCGACTTCCTGCGCGCCCGCTATCTGCGCGAACCGCAGTGGGACAGGGCGCTGGGCATTGCGCCGCCGGACGACGAGACGAAGAGCGTCGGCGAGGAGTTGGCCGAAGACTGAGCGCCACCGGAGGCCGCCCCGGGTTCTCCACCAGGTAGTTTCCCTGGCGCGATTTTGAAGTACCCATGGTTCGCGTTTCCCGACCCTCGGAACATTGCTGTTGCGCCTGCCGCCACTTAATCTTCGATCCAAGCAACGCATTCGCGGATTCGTAGATAACTGGAGGAAGACATGCAACAGACCTGGTTCGGCAGCCTGGACAATTTCCGCAAAGGCTCCATCGAAATCATCAAGGGCAAACCGGAGCACTACGCGATGTCGAATGTGTTCGACGTGGCGAGCCGCGCAGAGCCCTACGAAAAAGTCGTCGTTGGCAAGAATCTCAAGTACGTGATCGAGACGCTGCGTGCGGAAGGCTCGTCGCCGTGGTTTGCTGCGTCGCACGACGAATTCGCGGTCGTGCTCGACGGCGAGATCGACGTCTATTTCATCAAACCCTCGCACGGCCCATTGGTCGACGCGCAGACCGAAGGCAGCGTGCGGCTCGACGGTCAGCCGTCGGGCCAGTCGATGGGTTATGTGCGGCTGCGTCGCGGCCACCAGGCGCTGCTGCCCGCGGGCGCCGCGTATCGCTTCGAAGCGAGGACAAAGGGCGTGCTGCTCGTGCAGACGATCCTCGGGCGCTATTCGGTCGAGAAGTGGGCCGACATCTGCATCCACTGATTCCCTCTACACGATCGATCTTCTCCTGGAGCCCATCATGGACAAAACCAGCACCCTGCAAAGCGTCACCGCGAGCGAGGCCGACGCGGTGACCGGTTATCGCACGTTCCACCTCGGCGATTTCGAATTCAGCCGCGACGCTTATTTCGTCACCGTCAAATGGCCCGCGAAAGGCCAGATCCGCTCGCACCAGATGCATGCCGACGACTTCCTGCGCGCCATGATGCGAGACGTTGCGTGGGGCTTCTTCTACGGCTGGGTCAACTTCGACGAAGTGATCGGCACGCGCAATCACTACGGCAAGGTCGATATGTACGCCGGTGCGTACAACGCGAGTTTCAAGGAAGCAGGCGTCGATCATATGCAGCAGTTCGATACACCGCTCATCATGGCGACCTTCAAGGCGATTCTGCGCGACTGGGTCAATGAAGGCTTCGATCCGTTCGCCGCGCCCGAAGAAACCGGTTCGGCGTTCGGCACGAAGCATGGCGACAACATCGCCGCGATCGAGCGCACGCGGATCGCTACCAGGCGCATGCCGGGCCTCGAAGGCGACTCGCCGTTGCGCGACGACTTGCCGGTCAATCGTCAGTTCGCCGATGTGGTTCAGGATGAACCCGAGATTCACGCAGAGCCCGGTTTTGAGGGCGCGTTGCATGCGTTCAGCCTCTTCAAGTACCTGTCGCGTTCGGACGTGACATGGAATCCGTCGGTCACGTCGGTCTGCCAGCAGAGCCTGTTCTGTCCGACCACCGAGGAATTCGTGCTGCCGGTGTTTCATGGCAACGACCGCGTCGAGTGGTTCCTGCAACTGTCCGACCAGATCATCTGGGACGTCGCCGATAAAAACAGCGGCGAGCCGCGTGCCCGCATCACGATGAACGCGGGCGATATCGCCGCCATGCCGGCCGACATCCGCCACAAGGGCTACTCGCAGAAGCGTTCGATGTTGCTAGTGTGGGAGAACGCCACGCCCGATCTGCCCAAGCGTTACGAAAGCGGCGAACTGCCGCCGTATCCGATCCAGATGTAACTCTCAGACATTCCCCCCGATCGTCGATCGAACGGCGCCAGACCGCTGGCGCCGCGGGGATTGTCACGTCCAAAGTTTTACTTGCGCGGGACTGACATGCAAACGCAACTCTTCATCGGCGGCCGCTTTGTGCCGGCTGCAAACGGCGAAACGCTCGCCTCCCTTAACCCGCACGACAACTCGGTGATTGCCGACGTCGCGATGGCTGGACCCGCCGATGTCGACCGCGCCGTGGCGGCGGCGAAAGCGGCGTTTCCGAAGTGGAGCAATCTCGCCGCGATGGAGCGGGGGCGCTTGCTGCTCAAACTCGCCGACTCGATCGAAGCGAACGCCGACAAGCTCGCGCGTCTCGAATCGCTCGATACCGGGCATCCGATTCGCGACACGCGCAATCTCGACGTGCCGCGCACCGCGGCCACGTTCCGCTATTTCGGCGGCATGGCCGACAAGTTCGAAGGCTCGGTGATTCCTGTCGAGCAAGGCTTTCTGAACTACATGACGCGTGAGCCGGTCGGCATTGTCGGGCAAGTGGTGCCGTGGAACTTCCCGCTGATGTTCACGAGCTGGAAGATGGCGCCCGCGCTTGCCGCGGGTAACTGCGTGATCATGAAGCCCGCTGAACTCACGCCGCTGTCGAGTCTCGCCATCGCCGAACTGATGGCGGAGGTTGGATTTCCGGAGGGTGTCGTCAATATCTTGCCGGGCCTGGGCCATGTGGCGGGTCAATACATTGCCGAGCATCCGGAGATCAGCAAGGTCGCCTTCACGGGTTCGACGGCAGTGGGCCGCAAGATCGTGCAGGCCTCGAGCGGCAATCTGAAGAAGGTGCAGCTCGAACTCGGCGGCAAAGGCGCGAACATCGTGTTCGGCGACGCCAATATCGACGCCGTTGTGCAAGGCTCCGCGTTCGCGATCTTCCATAACCAGGGGCAGGCGTGCATCGCCGGTTCGCGGATGATCGTGCATGAATCGATTGCCGACGAAGTGCTCGAGAAATTCACCGCGTTGAGCCGCACGATCAAGATCGGCAATCCGCTCGATCCACTGACCGAAATGGGCCCGCTTACCTCGCGTCAGCATCGCGACCGCGTGCTGTCGTTCGTCGACGTCGCACGCGAACAGGGTGGCCGCGTGCTGGCGGGCGGCAAGGCGCCGGACGCCGCCGCGCTGGCCAATGGCTGCTATGTCGAGCCGACCATCGTTCAAGCGCTGCCGGAACATCGGGTATCGCAGGAAGAAGTGTTCGGACCGTTCATGACGGTCACGACATTCCGCACCGACGAAGAAGCGCTCGCGATCGCGAACGGCACCGAATACGGTCTCGGCGCAGGCCTCTGGACACGCGACCTGCAACGCGCGCACCTGGTGGCGCGCGAGATTCGCGCCGGCATGGTGTGGATCAACTGCTACAAGCGCGTGAGCCCCGCATCGCCCTTCGGCGGTGTCGGCGCGAGCGGCTACGGCCGCGAGATGGGTTTCGAAGCGATGCGCGAATACACGCAGCCCAAGTCGGTCTGGGTCAACGTGGATGCGCAGATTCCACCTTACTATCCGCGCTGAACCGCCATGGAATCGTTCGTCTATAACGGCCTGGCGTCACGCGTGATCTTCGGCGCGGGCAGTCTCGACCAGCTCGATCGTGAGATCGGTTTGCTCGGCGCCACGCGGGCGATCGTGCTGTCCACGCCGCAACAGCGTGCCCAGGCCGAAGCGCTGGCGGCAAGCCTCGGCTCGCGGGCGGCGGGCGTCTACGCCGAAGCCGTGATGCACGTGCCGATCGAAACCGCTCGCGCGGCTCGCGACTTCGCCGCACAGGCCGGCGCGGATTGTGCGATCGCGATAGGCGGCGGCTCGACGACCGGTCTCGGCAAAGCCATCGCGCTCGAAACCTCGTTGCCGATCATCGCGATTCCGACTACCTACGCAGGCTCCGAAATGACGCCGATTTACGGCCTCACCGAAGCCGGTGTCAAAAAGACCGGCCGCGATCTGCGGGTGTTGCCGAAAACGGTGATCTACGACCCTTCGCTGACGACGTCGCTGCCATCCGCGTTATCGCTGACGAGCGGCATCAACGCAATCGCTCACGCGGCCGAAGGGCTCTACGCGCAGGACACGAATCCGATCATCGATTTGATGGCGGAAGAGGGTATCCGTGCGCTCGGCCAAGGTCTGCCTCGGGTGATGCTGAAAACGGACGATCTCGCTGCACGTGGCGACTGCCTCTATGGCGCATGGCTGTGCGGTGCGGTGCTCGGCAGCGTCGGCATGGCGTTGCATCACAAGCTGTGCCATACGCTCGGCGGCACGTTCAATCTGCCTCATGCGGAGACGCACACGATCGTGTTGCCGCACGTGCTCGCCTATAACCGCGAGGCCGCGCCTGAGGCGATGAGGCGTATTTCACGCGCGCTGCATGCCGACGACGCCGCGCAAGGCGTATTCGATCTCGCACGCGATCATGGCGCGCCGACCGCGCTGAAAGACATCGGTTTGAGCGCAACCGATCTCGACGTCGCACTCGATCTCGCGCTGAAGAATCCGTACTGGAATCCTCGGCCGGTCGAACGAACGCCGCTACGCGCGCTGCTGGAAGCGGCCTTCGAAGGCCGACGGCCGAATTAGCGCAAACGCCCTCACTCATACAAAAAATTCTGGAGACAACCATGGACGCCCATTCCTTCGATGCGAAGCGTCGCCGCTTCGTCACACTCGCCGCAGGCGGCGCGCTGGCCGCGTCAACCTCGGCGTTCTCGCCGCTCGTTTTCGCCGCGAGCCCGCGCACGCTGAAAATCGGCTACGTATCGCCGCAAACCGGGCCGCTCGCGCCGTTCGGCGAGGCCGACCGCTTCACGATTCAGCAGATGCAGACGGCGCTAAAAAACGGCATCGTAATCGGCGGCAAAACTTATCCGGTGTCGATTGTCGTCAAGGACAGCCAGTCGAATCCGAATCGCGCCGGCGAAGTCGCCAACGATCTGATCCTGAAGGACAAGATCGACATCATGCTCGTCTCCGGCACGCCCGAGACGGCGAATCCGGTCAGCGATGCGTGCGAACTGAACGAGATGCCGTGCGTGTCGACGGTCGTGCCGTGGCAGCCGTGGTTCTTCGGCAGAAAGGGCGATCCGAAGAAGGGTTTCCGCTTTACCTATCACTTCTTCTGGGGGCTCGAGGACGTGATCACCGTCTACACCGGCATGTGGCAGTCGGTGCAGACCAATCACAGTGTCGGCGGCCTGTTTCCGAACGACGGCGACGGCAACGCCTGGGGCGATGCGAAGCTCGGCTTCCCGCCGGTGCTCGCACAAAAGGGCTTCACGCTGAAGGACCCAGGCCGTTTTCAGAGCATGACGCAGGACTTCTCCGCGCAGATTTCGTCGTTCAAGCAGGCGAATGCGCAGATCGTCACCGGTGTCGTGATTCCACCCGACGCGAAGAACTTCCTCGTTCAGGCGCGTCAGCAAGGTCTGAAGCCCAAAGTTATTTCGATCGGCAAGGCACTGCTGTTTCCCACTTCGATCGAAGCGCTCGGCGATCTCGGCGATGGCCTCTCCACCGAGGTGTGGTGGTCGCCGTCGCATCCGTTCAAGTCGTCGTTGACGGGACAAAGCGCGCGGCAAGTCGCGGACGACTACGAGCGCGTCACGTCGAAGCAATGGACGCAACCGATTGGCTTCGCGCATGCGTTGTTCGAAATCGCCGTCGATTCGCTGAAGCGCGCGAAAGATATCGATTCGAATGAAGCGATCCGCGACGCCGTGGCGGCGACGAAGCTCGACACGCTGGTCGGTCATGTCGCGTGGGGCAGCGGGCCGGTGAAGAACGTGGCGAAGACGCCGTTGGTCGGCGGCCAATGGCGCAGTGCGCAAGGATCTGGGCAAAAGCATCGTTTCGATCTCGCCATCGTCAACAACCAGCTCGCGCCGAACGTGCCACTGTCCGGCCCGCTCAAGCTGATCGCGTGAATGCATAGCGGAGAGCGGCGATGAACCCAGTTCTCAGATTAACCGGCGTGTCGAAGCGTTACGGCGCGCTGCAGGTGACCGACGACATCAGCTTTGCGGTCGAACGCGGCGAGACGTACGGCATTCTCGGCCCGAATGGCGCCGGCAAGACCACGCTGTTCAACCTCGTCAGCGGCGACGTGCGGCCCGATCAGGGCAGCGTCGAATTCGAAGGCGCGGACGTGAACCACTTACTGCCCCATCGCCGGTGCGCGGCGGGGATCGGCCGCTCGTATCAGGTGCCGCGTCCGTTCGGCGGCATGACGGTGTTCGAAAACCTGCTGGTCGGCGCGACCTTCGGCGGTGAACTGGCCGAGCACGCCGCCTACGACGTCTGCATGGATGTGCTCGAACGCACCGGTCTCAAAGCGCGCGCCAACCAGTTGGCCGGCACGCTAGGCTTGCTGGACCGCAAGCGCCTCGAACTGGCCCGCGCGTTGGCCACGCAGCCGCAACTGCTGCTGCTCGATGAGATTGCCGGCGGTCTGACCGAGCCCGAAACGCACGAACTCGTCGACGAGATTCGCCGCGTGAAAGAGGCGGGCGTGACGATCGTGTGGATCGAACACGTCGTGCATGCACTGCTCGCGGTGGCTGACCGGCTGCTCGTCATCAACTTCGGCAAGCGGCTCGCTGAAGGCCTGCCCGCCGCCGTGATGGACGACCCGGAAGTGCGGCGCGTGTACCTCGGACTGGAGGCATGACCATGTCGGCATTGCTGGAGACTCGCGCGTTGAGCGCGTTTTACGGCGACTTCCAGGCGCTGTTCGGCATCGACGTGACGGTCGCGCCCGGCGAGGTGATTGCGCTAATCGGCTCGAACGGCGCGGGTAAGTCGACCTTTCTGAAATCAGTGGCGGGTTTGCTGCGCCCCCGTGCCGCCGATCAGATCCTGTATCGCGGCGAGCCGGTCGGCGGTGCGGCTGCGGCGAGCATTGTCGGCAAGGGCATTGCGCTGGTGCCGGAAGGGCGGCGTCTGTTCGCGAGCCTGAGCGTCGAAGAAAACCTGCTGCTCGGCGCATTTTCCAAACGGCCCGGCCGCTGGAACCTGCAAAGCGTCTACTCGCTGTTTCCGGCGTTGCGGGAGCGCCGTCACTTTGCGGCCACTGCCTTGTCGGGTGGTCAGCAGCAGATGGTCGCGATCGGTCGCGCGCTGATGAGCAATCCCGATCTGCTGATGTGCGACGAACTTTCACTCGGCCTCGCACCGGTCATCGTGCGCGAGATCTATGCGGCGTTGCCTGAGATTGTTGCCGGTGGCATGAGCGCGATCGTCGTCGAACAGGACGTGCAACTGGCGCGCCGCGTGTCGTCGCGTTTCTATTGCTTCCAGGAAGGGCGTGTGTCGCTGGCGGGCGTATCGGCCGAGGTGTCGGACGAGGCGATCACGCAGGCTTATTTTGGAGCGGTCGCATGAACACGTTCATCAATATCGTCGTACAGGGCGTGCTGCTCGGTGCGCTGTATGGGCTCTTCGCGATGGGGCAATCGCTGGTGTTCGGCGTGATGCGGCTGACCAACACCGCGCATGGCGATTTCATCGTGATGCTGGTGTTCGTGCTGTTTGCACTCACGAACTACGCGCATCTGCCGCTCGCCGTGTCGCTGTTTCTGCTGCTCGTGATCGCATTCGGTGCCGGTTACGCGGTGCAGTACGCGGTTCTCAACCGGGTCAGCAGCCGCGATCCGCTGCCGTCGCTGATCGTTACGTTCGGCTTGTCGATCGTGATCCAGAACGTATTGCAACAGGTGTTCTCCGCGGACCCGCGTTCGATTGCAACGGGCAGCTTCGAGTCGAAGAGCATCACGCTCGCCGGCGGCATCACGCTGGGCTATTTGCCGCTTGTCACGCTGGTCGTGACCACCGCTTTGGCCTTTGCGATGCAGTGGCTGTTCGGCCGCACGCCGCTCGGCCGCGCGTTCCGCGCCACCTCGGACGATCGCGAAATCGTGCAACTGATGGGCGTCTCCTACCGCCGCACCTATGCGTTGGCGATGGGAATCGCGTTCGTGCTGATCGCGGTTGCCGCCGCGCTGTATTCGATGCGCACGGCAGTGTCGCCAACCGATGGCCCGGCGTTGCTGCTGTACGCGTTCGAAGCCGTGATCATCGGCGGGATGGGCTCGTTCTGGGGGACTTTCGTCGGCGGCATGGCGCTCGGCATTGCGCAGCAGGTGGGCTTTTACTTCGATCCCGGCTGGGGTATCTGGCTTGGCCACGTGGTGTTTCTCGGCGTGCTGGTGGCCCGGCCGCAGGGCTTGCTGCCCAAAACCGCATAGAGGCTCGACATGACGATGCATATGAACCGGCCCGCAGGGGGCTTCGAAGTGCGGCGCGCGACCCGCGCGAGCCGTGTGGCGATGATCGTGCTGCTGATCGTCGCGCTGGCGGTGGCGAGCGCGCCATGGTGGGCGGGGCGCGATGCGATGCGCGACTTCGTGCAGCTCGCGTCGTATCTGGTGTTCGCGTTGATGTGGAATCTGCTGGCGGGCTATGGCGGGATGGTGTCGATCGGGCAGCAGGCGTTCTTCGGCATCGGCGGCTATGGGATGCTGATTCTCGCTAACTATTGCGGAGTCTCGCCGTTCGTCGCTGCGCCGATCGCGGCGGGAATCGCAACGGTCGTCGCCATTCCCGTATCGATGGTGGCGTTCCGGCTGGAAGGCGGCTACTTCGCGATCGGCACGTGGGTGATCGCCGAAGTGTTCCGCTTGACGGTGGCGAACGTGTCGGTGCTCGGCGGCGGGTCGGGCACCAGCCTCACCGCGCTGCAGGACGCGCCGCGTGCGCTGCGCGAATCGCTGACGCTATGGCTTGCGCTCGTTATCGTCGCGGCGGCGATCGGTCTGCTGTATCTGTTCCTGCGTTCCAAAGCCGGTCTCGCCTTGACCGCGATGCGAGACAACGCCGTGGCGGCCAGCAGTCAGGGCGTCGACGTGAAGCGTGCACGGCTGCTCGTCTATCTGGTCTCCGCGTGCGGCACGGCTCTCGCCGGCGGCCTGTATTTCGTCGGCAACCTGCGCATTTCGCCCGATGCCGCGTTCTCGGTGAACTGGACCGCATTCGGTATTTTTATCGTGATGATCGGCGGCCTGGGCACGCTCGAAGGACCGATTGTCGGCGCGTTGATTTTCTTCGTGCTGAATCAGTTTCTGTCCGACTTCGGCACCTGGTATCTGATCGGACTCGGCGCGCTGGCGATCGTCGTGACGATGTTCTTTCCGCAAGGACTGTGGGGCTTCGTATCGCGCCGCTACGGACTGCAATTGTTCCCCGTGGGACGGCGCGTCGTGTTCGTCGATGACGGCGCTTTACAGCACGATTCACAGCAAGCTTCACAGCAAGCTTCGCCGCACGGTGCATCGACGGATTCCGTCGAGACGCCGTCGGCTCCCTACCGTACATGAAGCGCATGAGGTCGACAATGAACGACGAAACCATCCATCCTTTGACGCAGAACGTGCTCAGGACGTTTGCCGGTTGCACGGATCCGCGTCTCAAGCAGATCATGACCGCGCTGGTCAAGCATCTGCATGCGTTTGCCAGCGAGGTCGAACTGACCGGCGACGAATGGCGACGCGGTATCGAATTCCTGACGGCGACCGGCAACAAGTGCAGCGGCATTCGCCAGGAGTTCATCCTGCTCTCGGACACGCTCGGCCTGTCGATCATGGTCGACGCGATCAATCACGAACGCGCAGGCGACACGACCGAGAGCAGCCTGCTCGGCCCGTTCTACCGCGAGGGAGCCCGGGATGAAGCCTTCGGCGCCAACATCGCCCGCACCGAAGGCGAACCGACACTGATTCACGGTTGCCTCGTCGACGAACGTGGTGCGCCGGTGCCGGGCGCATTAATCGAGGTGTGGGAAACGGCCAATAACGGCATGTACGAAGGCCAGGACCCCGATCAGCCCGAGAGCAATCTGCGCGGCAGATTCCGTTCCGGACCGAACGGCGAATACGCGTTCAGAACCATCAAGCCGACCAGTTATCCGATTCCGACCGATGGCCCGGTCGGACAGATGCTGCTCGCAACCGGACGTCATCCGATGCGGCCCGCGCATATCCACTTCCTGATCGAGGCACCCGGCTACGAGACGCTCACCACCGCGCTGTATTCCGCCGGTGACCCGTATGTCGAATCCGACGCCGTGTTCGGCGCCAAGCCGTCGCTCGTGATCGATTACGTGCCGAACCACAGCGCAGCCGCCGCAAAGGAATGGGACTTGCCGAGCCCGTTCTTCGAAGTCCAGCGCGACTTCGTGCTGAGCCGGCGACTTGCATGAGGAGGGCACGTCATGAATGCGGCGAGTCCCGAATCTCAAGCGGGTTTTCTGTGCACGCTCGACGATATTCCGGACGGCGGCGCGCTGGAAATTGCCCCTGAGCAAGCCGGCGTACCGGGCATCGTCGTAGTGCGCCGAGGCGACAACGCCTGGGCCTATCGCAACGTCTGCCCGCACTTCTCGATTCCGTTGAACTACGAGCCGAATACGTTCTGGGCCTACGACGCCGAATTGCTGATGTGCGCGCATCACAGCGCGATGTTCCGTTTCGAAGACGGGCAGTGCATCGACGGCCCGTGTCAGGGCGCGGCGCTCACGCGCGTTGTCATCCGTATTGAGCAGCGAAACATATTCAACGACGACTACAGGAGACAGGCATGAAAAAGACGAAATCGAAACGCTTTTCGATAGCAGGTTGCACGGTCGCTTTGATGGCGCCGGGTTTCGCAGCCGCGCAAAGCAGCGTGACCCTGCAAGGCGTGATCGATGCGGGCGTCACCTATGTGAACAACCAGCATGGCGGCGCCGCGACGCTGTTCGACAGCGGCGTGCTGTCGCCGGATTTGCTGACCTTCAAAGGTAGCGAGGATCTGGGCGGCGGCAATAAGGCGATCTTCGAACTCACGTCGCAGTTCGATCTGGGCAGCGGCGCGACGATTCCCGGCGCGGGGCAGCTTTTCAACCGCACAGCGCTTGTCGGACTCACCAACGACCGCTTCGGCTCGCTGACGTTCGGCAATCAGTACGACTTCATGTTCGAGACGCTGACGCTAGGACTGTATGACGGCGCGTTCCTGTTCGGCGGCATCTACGATTTTCGCCAGGGGCCGTTTACCGCGTTGGGCGTGCCGAACAATCCAACCGGCTCGTTCGACTTCGACCGGATGGCCGGCGCAACGCGCGTGGCGAACTCGGTCAAGTATCGCAGCCCGGATATCTCGGGCTTCACGTTCGGCGCGCTCTACGGCTTTGGCGGCGTGCCGGGCTCGTTTTCCGAAGACTCGACAATGAGCTTCGGTGCGAACTATGCGAACGGTCCATTCGGTGTGGGGGCGGCCTATGTCGACGTGAAGTATCCGCAACTGGGCAACGGTCACGACGGCATTCGCAATTTTGGTGTGGGTGCGCACTATAACTTCGGCAGCGTGCTGGCCATGCTGCTGTACACCAACACGAAAAATACCGCGAGCGGCGCGAAGATCGATGTCTACAAGGGTGGCGCGTCGTGGACGATCTCCGGGGCCTGGACTCTCGGCCTCGACTACGCGTACATGAAAGGCAACGACGTGCTGCTGGACAACAAGGCGCAGCAGATCACCACGGCGCTGCAATACAGCTTCTCGAAGCGCACCACGGGATATATCGAAGCGATTTATCAGCGTGCGAGCGGCGATGCTGCAGTCACGCGGGCGTGGATCAACGGTTTGTTACAGCCGGACGGCGCGGCAAGCAACCGGTCTCAGACGCTTGCGCGCATTGGCTTGCGCACCAGCTTCTGAACGAGAAGCGACGGCGGTTATTCAGGCAGTATTGCCACGCGGCTTTGGCGAAACTTGCCAAAGCCGCCTTCAGAACAACTGCCTCTGCCCCGACACCAAAGTCGTAAAGTCATCGCGCAATAGCGGCAGGATCGCGTCGGCGACCGGTTGCAGCTGCCGTGTCAGATAGTGTTCGTAGTCGATTGCCGAGCGCAAGGTTTCGAGCGGTTCCGGTCCGGCGGTCGTCATCACATAGCTGATCCAGCCGCCGTTCTGGTATTGCAACGGGCGCCCCTGTTGCCGGTTGAACTCGTCGGCCACGCGTGCCGCGCGCACATGCGGCGGCACGTTGCGCTCGTAATCGCCGAGCGGCCTGCGCAGCCGCTTGCGGTACACGAGCTGATCGTCCAGTTTCCCGTTCAACGTCTCGCGCACGTAGTCGCGCACGTAATCCTGATACGGCTGTTGCCTGAAGATTCGCCGATAGAGTTCCTGCTGAAACTGTTGGGCAAGCGGCGTCCAATCGGTTCGTACCGTTTCAAGCCCCTTGTAGACGATATCCTCGCTGCCGTCCGGCAACACGGTCAGACCGGCATAGCGTTTCTTGCTGCCTTCCTCGGCGCCGCGAATCGTCGGCATGAAAAAGCGCTTGTAGTGCCGCTCGAATTGCAGTTCGAGTGCGCTCTCCAGCCCGAAACGTTCCTGCAGGTTCTGCCGCCACCAGGCGTTGATATGCTCCACCAGCCCCCGGCCGATGCGGCTCGCTTCTTCTTCACCGTGCGCGTGCTTCAGCCACACGAAAGTCGAATCCGTGTCGCCGTAAATGACCTCGTAGCCTTGCGCCACGATCAACTCGCGCGTGGTGTGCATGATTTCATGGCCGCGCATGGTGATCGACGACGCGAGGCGCGGGTCGAAGAACCGGCAGCCGGTCGATCCGAGCACGCCGTAAAAGGCGTTCATGATGATCTTCAACGCCTGTGAAAGCGGCTTGTTGTGCTCGCGCTTGGCGGTTTCGCGCCCTTGCCACACCTGACCGACAATCGACGGCAAACAATGGCGTGTGCGCGAGAAGCGTGCGCCGAGAAAACCCGGCACCGACTGTTCGTCGCCGGGATTGCGCATGCCTTCCACGAGCCCCACCGGGTCGATCAGAAACGTGCGGATGATCGACGGGTACAGGCTCTTGTAGTCGAGCACCAGGACGGAGTCGTAAAGGCCCGGCCGCGAATCCATCACGAAACCACCGGGGCTCGCGGCACCGGCCACGTCACCGAGATTCGGCGCGACATAGCCTTGCCGATGCATGCGCGGCATATACAGATGCGTGAACGCCGCGACCGATCCGCCGCTTCGATCCGCGGGCAGGCCGGTAACCGTCGCGCGTTCCAGCAGAAACGGCAGCAACTCGGTCTTCGCAAAGATGCGCGTGACCAGCTCGCAATCTTTGAGGTTGTACTGCGCGAGTGCGGGCTTGTCCTCGTCGAAGCGACGCTGGATTTCATCCATGCGCTGATACGGATTGTCGATCGACTTGCCTTCGCCCAACACCGAGCGCGCGACATGTTCGAGGCTGAACGAAGGGAAACTCCACGTGGCGGAGCGCAGCGCTTCGATGCCGTCGATGATCAATCTTCCCGCGGCGCCCGCGAAGAAATGGTTCTGTTTGTGACCGTGCTCGCGCCATTCCATCACCGCGCCGCCGCGGCCGAGTCGCAGCGGGACGCGATATTGCTCCGCATGCTGCTGCAGCACACGCAGATCGAACTGCACGAGGTTCCAGCCGATGATCGCGTCGGGGTCGTGTCGTTCCAGCCATGCGTTCAGTTTTTCGAGCAACTGCGCGCGGGTTTCGCAGTATTCGAGGTCGAAGTCGATACCGCCGGCGTCGCCGTTCGGCGGTCCCAGCATATAGACCTGACGCTGCCCGCAACCTTCGAGCGCGATCGAATAGAGCTCGGCGTGCGCGCTGGTTTCGATATCGAGCGACACCAGCTTCAATGAAGGCCGGTAGTTCGTCGCCGGCTTCAATTCGCCGTTCAGAAGCGGGCCGCCGTTCTGCGCATGGCCGCCGAACCATACCGGCGCGGTGATGAAGCGCTCCATCATGTAGCGCTCGGGCGGAAAGATGTCGGCCTCGTAGACATCCACGCCGCCTTGTTTCAGGCGTTTCTCGAAACCCGTCAATTGCCGGTACTGCGGGCAGTACAGTCCCATCACCGGCCGATGCTGAAAGTCGCACAGTTCGAGCGGGCGCAGATCGAGCGGCGCTTCGCGGCGCAGGATCGTTTCCGCGCGCTCGCGGTGCGCGGCCGGAATGAACGCCACCGAAGGCTGAGGGCGCAGACGGATGTGACGAGGCCCGCCGTCTGTTGCCAGCCAGAAATCCACTTCAGTGCCGGCGGGTGTATCCCGCCAGTGTCGGGTCAAAATGAAACCCTGTTCAAGCTCAGTCAAACTTCCACCTCTAAACGGGCGTCATCGCCTGGCTCGATTTTACCGCTACGCGCTTTGCGCCGCGCCCCCGCCGCTTTCGTGGCAGCGATGGGGGTTGGTCGTTCGTACTGCGCGTTTGGATGCAGATGCGCCGCGTAGTCTGTATGATCGTTTTGCAGCGATTCCTTCGGCGCAGGCCATGCGCCAGTCAAGTCTACTAAGAACGGAGTGAGCGATATGACGTTGAGCAAGCTTGTTGTTGTGGTCGCGGTAGCTGCAACCAGTTTTGGTGCCCAGGCGCAAGTCGCCGGCACGCAACCCTTAAGCGTCACGGTCGAGCAGTCCAATGCGCTGCTGAGCGGCTGGAGTGTGAAGAAGAGCATTCTCGGCAAGACGGTCTACAACGACCAGAATGAGAAGATCGGTTCGATTCGCGATCTGGTGGTCGCGCCTGACGGCTCGTTGTCCGCTGCCATTGTCTCTGCCGGCGGATTCCTGGGCGTGGCGTCGCATGACGTAGCGGTGCCTATCGCTGCGCTGGATATTCGCTCGGGGAATTTCTATCTGGCCGGCGCGACGAAAGACGCGTTGAAAGCGACACCCGAGTTTCAGTACAACAAGGTTCAGGCGCCGCCGAAGCCTAAAAAGCTGACCGGCCAGTAATGCATCAAGCTGGTGGATTCAGCGGCTGGGCCGTACCAGGGTGCTCCTGAACGGCTCCTGAATCACGCGGTAAACGAAGACGGCGCTCGCGGCGCGAATCGGTAGCTGGGCCAAACCGATTCACGCTTGAGGCGCCGTTTCTGCTTTCAGTGCGGCCCCTTCGGGCCATCGTTCACGCTTCGAGGGCGAGCGTGGCGAACGTGCCCAGCCAGTGTTCGCCCATATAGTCGCCCGCCACATGCGGCAGCGCGCTCTGAAGATGCCGTTCGGCCGATTCGAACAATATCGTCCGGCACACGTCGCCGGCGGGCAGCGCGCGCGCCAGCGACCGCTGGCACCATGCGCGGCTCAGATTCAGACCGTCCAGGTGGGCAATCTTGCCATCGGTACGGTCGGTCACGATAACGGGTTCGAACAGCGTGGCGGGTTTCCTTGCGCCGAGATCCGGCAGAAAGCGCCTGAACCATTCGACGAATTGCGCGGGCGGCAACACGCGCCGCATCAACTCCGCTTCCATCAGCGAAGGCGACAGAAACTCGTCGCCGGCGGGTTCCCACGCCTGACAGGCGACGTCGTTCAGGAACCAGCGCTCCGCTGTATTCACCAGTAACGCCTCGAGCGATTCACGCGAAGTCTGCCGCGCGAAATCGAGCGTGAGCGCAAGCGCGAATGCCATGTTGAAGTGCGTGCCGACGCGCAGCGGGTAGGTCGCTTTCGGCAGAAATTCCTCGAAACGCTCGACAAAGGTCTGGGTAAGCGGCGCAAAAACCTTGGACCAGTGCGCGGCTTCCGAGAGCTTTAGCGAATTGAGTTGGGCGCTCAGCGCGAGCAGCCACGCCCATCCATACGGGCGCTCGAAACCGCGATTGTGCGACAGGTCGAGATACGCCAGCTCGCCAGCCACATTCGCTTCGGTGAAATGCTCGTCGACCACCGCGATGATGCGCGCCGCTTCAGGCAGATCGGGAAAGCGGTCGAGCAGATGCAGGATCAGCCAATAGCCGTGCACGCACGAATGCCAGTCGTAGCTGCCGTAGAAAATCGGATGCAAGGCCCGCGGACCTTGCACGTCTTGCGGACCGGCGAGCGAGTGCGTCAGCTTGTTCGGATACTCGCGCGTGAGGTGGGCCAGGGCGAGATTGGCGAATCTGGACGCGAATTCAGGCGTGAGTTGGACAGTCATCGGCGTTTCCTCGAAAGCGGAACACAAACAGGTATAACAGTATGATAGTGATGACCCGCAATAGTAAAGCAGCCGGCGATTGCGCCTCGATCACGCCATTCCAGCATTAAATCTGTGAATATGTTGGCGGTCCGAGGTCCGATAGGGTGCCATGATCCATCCCACACAGGACCCTGCCGCGCACCGAACGCAACCCGCTCAGGGCGCGTTGGGTGCGTCCTCGAGTCCTGATTTGCAGAGGCAGAATCATGTTCGACCGCGTATTCGTCAATGCCGTGGACGCCGACGGCAATCCGCTCAACCTCGCCGTGCATGAGGGGCGCTTTGTCGCCATCGGTCCGGAACGTCCAGGCACCGGCGGCGCGGAGGTCGTCGATCTGGCAGGGCACCTGGTGCTGCCCGGCTTCGTCGACGGACATATTCACCTCGATAAAAGCTTCGTTGGCGATCGCTGGCGTCCTCATCGTCATGTCGCGAGCCTGCGTGAGCGCCTCGCCGTCGAAAAGCAGGAACTGGCGAGCGCCGCGCCCATCGTCGAACGCGCCGACGCGTTGATCCGCCAGGCTGCGTCGTTCGGCACCATTGCGATGCGCAGTCATGTCGACGTCGACGCCACGACGGGGCTGACCCATCTGCATGCCGTCATGGAAGCGCGCGAGAAATGGCGTGGTGTCGTGGATATCGATCTCGTCGCGTTTCCGCAGGCGGGCGTCGTGTCGTGTCCGGGCACGGCGGCGATGCTCGATGCGGCGGCTCGTGAAGGCGCGCAGGTGGTGGGCGGTATCGACCCGACAACGCTGGATGGCGACGCTGAAGGCCAGCTCGATATTGTGTTTGGCATTGCTGAAAAGCGCGCTGTGAAGATCGATATTCACCTCCACGAGCCGGGGCAGCAGGGAATCGATCAACTACACCGCATTGCCGCGCGCACCCGGGCGTCGGGGTTGAACGGCCGGGTATCGGTGAGCCACGCCTACGGGCTTGGCGACGTCGCGCCCGAGGTGGTCGAGCGTGTGGCTGTTGCGCTTGCGGAAGCCGGCGTATCGATCATGACGAATGCGCCAGGCGACCGCGCGTTCCCGCCGATCCTGCCACTGCGCGCAGCGGGTGTACGTGTGTTCACCGGTAACGACAATATTCAGGACTCTTGGTGGCCGTATGGCAATGGCGACATGTTGCAGCGAGCCATGCTGATCGGTTACCGCTCCGGTTTCTATACCGACGAAGCACTGCGCGTTGCGTTGCACATGGCGACGGAAGCGGGCGCCGCCGTGCTGGAGAAAAGCGGCTACGGGCTGCGGGTGGGCAATGAGGCGACCTTCGTCGTCGTGAAAGCGCCGAACGCCGCTGCCGCCGTGGCGGCTGCGCCGGCCGATCGCGCCATCGTCCGAAGCGGGCAATTCTGGGGCGATTCGTCCCGCGTGCTGTTCAAGGTCACGGCGCCCGGGCCTGGCCGGTGACTTCATGGGGTTGCGTGGCTTTTAGCCGCGCGCCTGATTACGCAGCGTCGACCAACTCGCCTTCGCGCGCGACGATGCGCCCGTTTGCGATGACCAGCTTGCGCCTGGGCCGGGCCACCACGGCATGCGCGACGCATTCCGCGTCGACCAGTACAAGGTCCGCGCGTGCGCCGACGCGCAGGCCATAGTCGGCGAATCCGCAACCTCGCGCGGCAGCGTCGCTCACGCAGTCGAAGGCAATCGCGAGGTCGTCGTCGCGCCGCAAGTCGTAGCGCATGCCGATCAGCATCGCGCGCTCGAGCATGTCCGGTACGCCGTACGGCGACCAGGTGTCGCGAATGCCGTCGTTGCCGCCGAAGATCGTGATGCCTTTGTCCCGGCAAACCTTGAGCGGCGGAACGGGGCAAGACGCCGGCGCGCTGGTGAGAAGCGCCACGCGCAGATGCGCGATCCGTTCGAGCAGCGCGTCGCGCTCGCGTTCAGGCAATGCGCCGAGGCAAAACGCATGGCTCACGACAACCTGCCCCTGCATGCCCATCGCCTCGACCCGATCGAGCAGCAGTTTCAGCGTGAATGCGCCGACCTCGCCGGGTTCGTGCAGATGGATATCGATCGGCTTGCGGTAGCGTTCCGCCAGCGCGAAGGTCGCGTTCAATGACGCAACGGGATCGCCGTCGATCAAGGCAGGATCGAGCGCGCCGAGTACGTCGGCGCCGGCGGCGAGCGCGTTGCCCAGCAGTTCGACCGTGCCGGGACGGATCAACATGCCCGACTGGGGAAACGCGACGATCTGCATGTCCAGCACATCGCGCATGGTCTGCCGCGTGCCGAGCACGCCTTCGACATAGCGTATTCCCGCGCCGGTATCCACATCGGCATGAGTGCGCAGGCGTGTCGTGCCTGCCTGCACGAATGCCCGCGCCAGCGCCAGCGACTGGCTGGCCGCATCGTGTCCCGACGTCCTGCGCCATTCGCGCTCGTTGCTGATCCGGTCGGTGAGGGCGGGTCCGACCTCGTTGCGATACCACGACCGGCCCCAGTGGCTTTTGTCGAGGTGCGTGTGACCTTCGACGAAACCCGGCAACAGCAACGCGCCGCAGCCGTCTTCGGCCAACGCGCCGGGTTGCGCGTCGACATGCGGCCCGAGCGCCGCGATGCGGCCGTCGGCGATGGATACGGAGACCGGCTGGCCGTCAGCCAGCCGGACGTTGGAGAGAAGAAGAGAGCGAGTCATGGTGGTCCAGTCGATCTGACGGAAGCAGGGATACGGATCCGCAGCGCGTATTGCGCGACACATAACTTTTATCTATCGCACCTTTTGATTAATTTGATGCCGACAGCGCTGAATAATCGCCCGGGGCACGCCGTTATACAGGGAAGCTCACGGGAAGCACTGAAGGCCCGCACGCCACGTTGTTATTGAGTCCGTTCACCCACTTCTATATTACATAAAGGTGAAAACGGGGAAGATTTTCCGGCTGATGTCAGCCGCCTGTCCGCCGACGATCCCGGTGCCGGGCATTCGTCGCACTCGTATTTGAAGCGCGTGCCTGTCGATGAACTCAAGATCGACCGGCCGTGTGCGATCGGCATGGCGACGGTGGCAGGACTGGACAGAAAAGAAGGGGCGCAAAGACAATGAAAAACATCACGATCGCTCGCTGGCTCGCCATGACACTCGGTGGCGCGCTGCTCGCGCTGGCAGTGGTCAGCGGCTACGGATTGGCGCAACTTCACGCATCCTATCAGCGCATCGAAGGCTTGGAGACGCGCACGATACCGAGCCTGAAATCGATATCGGCCGCACTCGATAAAGTGGCCGCAATGCGGCTGGCCGTTTACCGCTACGTGGTCGATGGTGTCGACGATGCCAGCCGTTCGGGTATGAAACGGGACATTGCCGAGTCAGATCGTCAGTTTGACGAAGTAATTGCTGGCGCGCTGGCTCACGAACTCTCTGACGACACCGATCGAAAACTGTTCGAGGCGGATCGTGCCCGCATGGGCACGTATCGCGACGCCCGTCAGGCGTTCTTCGACAAGATGCAGGCGGGCGACCGCGATGGCGCACTCGCGATGCTTCACGACGGCGGCGCCGTTCATAACGCTGCGCTGGCGCTGAACGATGGGCTTCACGAGCATCTGAGCGAGAACATCGCTCGCAGCAACGTGGTGCGAGAGGAAAATGCAAACGCCTACCGGCTCGCGTTCAGCCTGATGCTCGCGATCGCCGGCGCGGCGCTCGTGGTGACCGGGATACTGGGGAGCCGCCTCTATGCAATTATCAGCCGGGGTATGCGTCAGATGCAGGACACTTTGGAGCGTGTCAGCCGGTCACTGGATCTTTCGCAGCGCGCAAGCGTTGTGCGAATGGACGAGATCGGTCACACGGCAACCGCACTAAACAGCCTGCTCGAGCAGATGGCCGCGGTGGTCGCCGAGGTGCGCTCATCGAGCGATGCGGTCGGTGCGGCGTCGAAACAGATTGCTGCCGGCAACCTCGATTTGTCGTCGCGTACCGAACAGCAGGCTGCATCGCTGCAACAGACGGCCGGCAACCTCGGCGAGCTCACTGCAACCGTGCAGCAGAACGCCGACGCCGCGCGACAGGCCAACGCGCTTGCTGTCAGCACGACGCGAATTTCCGATGAAGGAAATCGGGCGGTCGAACGGATGGTCGGCACGATGAGCGAAATCGCGGCGAGCTCCTCGCGAATCGCGGAAATCATATCGATGATCGAAGGCGTCGCATTCCAGACCAACATTCTTGCACTGAACGCAGCGGTCGAGGCGGCGCGGGCGGGCGAGGAAGGGCGAGGCTTCGCGGTGGTCGCGGCGGAGGTGCGTAGTCTTGCGCAACGTTCTTCGTCTGCTGCGAAGGAGATCAAGGATCTGATCGAGCAATCGGTCGCCACGATTCGATCGGGCTCGCAACAGGCGCAGGAGGCGGGCCGCGCGACCGCGGAGGTGCAGCAGGCGATACGCCGGGTCGCGGGTATTGTCGAAGAGATTGCTACGGCGTCGGATCTGCAGGGTCACGGCATCGAGGAGGTCAACGTGGCGATCGGCCAGATCGATCAGGTTACCCAGCAGAATGCGGCGCTGGTCGAAGAGGCGGCGGCCGCCGCGCAGTCGCTCGACGAACAGGTGACGCGCCTCGACGAGGCTGTTTCCATCTTTACGGTGGGCTCCCGCGCGTAGTTCCGCCGGTGCAAGACACGCCTAGAACAACTCCAGAATCCGGTGATACATCATCCCGAGTTCCAGCGCCGGTCCACGCAATGCCGGGCCGCCCGGAAAGCGTGCATGCCGCAACTGCGCGAACAGATCGAAGGCGGCCGTCTCACCGGCCATGGCTTTAGCAATCACGCGTCCGGCAATGCCGGTCAGCGCCACGCCGTGACCCGAAAAGCCCTGCACGTAGAAGTAGTTCGGATCGATCGAGCCGAAATCGGGCGCACGGTTGCGCGTCACGTCGACAAAACCGCCCCACGCATAGTCGATTCGCACATCGCCTAGCTGCGGGAACACGCCGATCATGCGTTTGCGAATCTCTTCGCCGAGCTGGACAGGCGAAGCACCAGTCGAACTCGCGCGCCCGCCGAACAGCACGCGATGATCGGCCGACAAGCGGAAGTAATCGAGGAAGAAGTTGTTGTCGCAAATCGCCTCGCGCCCTTTGATCAGCGCGTCGGCGCGTGCCTGACCGAGCGGTTCCGTGGCGACAATGTAGGAAGCGATCGGCGCGATGCGCGCGGCCACCGGTGCGGGCAACACGTCGCCGATCGTGGCGTTGCCGCATGCCGCGACGAAGCGGCAGCGCACCTCGCCGCGAGCGGTGCGCACGATAGGCCGGGTGCCGCGCACGACTTCGGTCACCGGCGAATGCGCAAACAATTGGGCACCTTCACGACGTGCCGCATCGGCAAGACCGAGGCAGTATTTGAGCGGATGCAGATGGCCGGAAAACGGATCGTAGACGCCTGCCAGATAGCGTTGCGACGCGACGCGTGAACGCACTTCATCGGTATCGAGCCACGACAGTTTCGTATAGCCCCAGCGTTGCGAGGCCGACTCCATCCACGAACGCAAATCCGGCACACGCTTCGGTTTGGTGGCCACCGTCAGATAGCCGGAGGTGAAATCGCAGTCGATGCCGTAGCGTTCGATGCGTTCGCGCACCAAAGCCACGCCTTCCACCGACATCGCCCACGCGGCGCGCGCACCGTCGAGCCCGAGTTGGCGTTCGATGATCTCGTCTTTCGCGAAACCGACCAGCGTCTGTCCGCCGTTGCGCCCCGACGCGCCCCAACCGGGACGATGCGCATCGAGCACGATCACCGACAAGCCGCGCGCCCGGCATTCCAGCGCCACCGACAACCCGGAGAAGCCCGCGCCGATCACACAGACGTCGGCCTCCAGCGTGCCGTCGAGCATCGGATCGTCGGCTGGCGGACGCGCGGCGCTCGCCTCGTAGTAGGAGTTGGCGATCAGCGCATCGGCGCGGCGGTCGAGGGTGTTAAAGCCAGGCGTTGGAGCATTCATCAAAGCAGGTCCTTCATTCGATACCAGGCCATCGCGAGCACGAGGGCGGGGGTGCGCAGTGTAGCGCCGCCGGGGAAGTCGCGGTGACGAATCTTGCCGAACAAGTCGAAGCGCGAGGCCTGGCCGTCGATCGCTTCGGCGATCAGCTTGCCCGCGAGCCCGGTGGTGTTCACGCCATGGCCGGAGAAACCTTGCGCGAAATACACGGTGGGCGATAGCCGCCCGAAATGCGGCGCGCGATTCATCGTGATGTCGACGAAGCCGCCCCACGCATAGTCGATTTTGACATCGTCGAGTTGCGGGAAAGTTTTCAGCATATCGCGGCGCATCGCTTCACCGAGATTGCGCGGCGCGAACGTCGAATAGCTGACTTTGCCGCCCCACAGCAAACGATTGTCGGGGGCGGGCCGGAAATAGTCCAGCACGAAGCGGCTGTCGCACACGGCCGCTTTCGCCGGCATCAGCGCTTCGGCGCGATCGGGGTCGAGCGGTTCGGTGGCGATCACGTAGGTGCCGACCGGCATGATCTTGCTGGCGAGATCCGGCGCGAGTTGTCCGAGATAGGTATTGCAGGCGAGCACGACAAATTGCGCATTTACCTTGCCGCGCGCCGTTTCGGCCACATGCCGGCCGTTTTCCTCGCGCAGCGCGGTGACGCAACTGTCTTCGAAAATCCGTACGCCGGCCTCGCGTGCCGCGCGCGCCAGACCGAGCGTGTAATTCAACGGATGCAGATGGCCGCTGTCCGCATCGAACAATCCGCCGAGGTAGCGTTGCGATTGAACATAGCTGCCGACGCCGTCGGCGTCGACATAGCTGAAGCGGTCGTAGCCGAAGCGCCGTTGCGCTTCGTCGCGCCATTTTTGCAGCGCGTCCGTATCGCGCGGCTTGTTCGCCGCGGTCAGGTAACCGATGGTCAGGTCGCAGTCGATCTGATGCTTCGCGACGCGTTCCTTGACGATATCCAGGGTTTCGAGCCCCATGTCCCAAACACGCTTCACGTCATCCGCGGGCATGAACTTCGCGAATGTATCGATATCGCAGGCAAAGCCGCCGATCAACTGGCCGCCATTGCGGCCGCTCGCGGCCCATCCGACTTTCGATGCTTCGAGCACCGCGACCGAGTGACCGCGTTCGGCGAGATTCAACGCGGTCGAGATGCCGGTGAGTCCCGCGCCGATCACGCAGACGTCGACATTGAGCGTTTCTTCGAGCGGGGGATGGCGGGTGGTGTCGTTGGCGGTTGCTGCGTAATACGAGGCGACGTGAGGCTGGTTTGAGAAACGGAGCATAGGCAGAGCATGCGGAAGAGGCCCTGACGCGTGGCCCGCGGTCAAGCCGGGCCACGCGATGAGGCGGGTCGTGTTAGAACGAGTAGATGAACTGCGTCGCGAGCAGGTCGTTGGACTTGCCGTACGAGCCGTCGTTCTTCAGGAACACCTGTTTGTTCGCCCAGTCGTGGCGGTATTCCACCTTGACCGTGATCTGCTGGGTCGGATAGAACAGCAGGTCGAGCGACACGTCCTGACGGGTGGCGCCCTTGCACTCGAAGCCGAGACCGCCGTTCGCCTTCGAATTGGCGAGGCAGTCCGCGCCGATACCGAAGCCGTCCGCCGTATCCATGCCGTTCGAATTCAGCGCGATGCCACCGCCGCCACCGCCGTTCTTGCTGTCGACGAGCAGGTCATAGCGCACCGTCGCGCCCATGCGGCCCACCACCGGCAGGTTGAACTTGCGGTGCGCGAGCAGCGAGAGGCCGTACCACTGCGCCTGACCGCCGTTGTACGCCGCGTTCTGCTGCTGGCCGTAGTCGATTTCGGCGTTGTACTGCACGTCGGCGAGGGTGTAGGTCAGGTCGGCTTCGGTGAAGAAGAACGTGCCGCCCGCGCTAGGCGATTGACCGCCTACGCCGTACGAGACCGCGCCGGTGTTCGCATCAATGGCGCTAGGCAGCGTCTGACGGCCGATATTGAACGACCCGCCGACATCCAGCGCGCTCGACCACGTGTAGTCGGTACGCGCCGTGAACGTCGGGATCTTGTTGCTGGTCGTGATCGGATCGCCAAGTGCGTTGGTGCCGACCTGCGTCGTCGCGCCGTACGTGCGGTACTGCTCGTTGCCGAGGAAGAACTTCCACGCCCAGTTACCCGTCGTGTAGTTCGCACCGATCCCGATGTAGCTGCCCGGATCCGAGAAGTCATACAGCAGGTTGTGCGTGAGCGTGAGCATCTGGTTCGACTGCTGCACTTCATAACCGCCGAAGCTCGGAATCAAACCGGCGACGAGCGTCGTCGTCGCCGTGAGCGGCACATTGACGACTGCCGTGTTGAGGATGTTGTTGCCGATGTTGCCATGCTCGTTCGTCAGCAGCGTAATACCGTTGCCGCGGTTCGGCATCAAGGTGATTTCGGCCGACGGCGCCATCGGGCCTACACCGAAGGTCTTCTTGATGTCGAGGTACAGATCGCCGAACGTACTGTTGAAGTAGTTGTAGGCGCTTTCGTGGTTCGCGAACAGGAACGACGAGCTGCTCTGCGCACGGTTATAGATGTAGGTCGGATCGATATAACCGGTCACCGACAGGCCGGCGATCGGCCCCGTGTTCGCCGCGTCCACCAGCGAATCGACCTTCAGCTGCTGATTGGCGATCTGCTGCTTCATCGAATCGACCTGATCGTTGGTCAGCGTCGCCTGCGCCTTGCCGTAGTCCGGCGAGGAGATGTCGACCGGCGCCGCCACCACGGCCGGCGCCGGAGCCGGTGCCGCTGCCACCGCCTTCGGCTTGGACGCCACCTCGGCACGCAACTGCTTCACCTCCTTTTGCAGCGCGTTGAGCTGGGCCTGTAGCGCCTTGATCTGGTCGCTGGTGGCGTCCGCCATGGCAAAGCCTGGCAAACTCCCCGCCACCAACAGACAGATGAGCTTCTTTCTCATGCAAATTCTCCTTATTGGTCGTATTGCAAAAGGACTTCTTATGCGCTTGCCGTATCGAGCGATTTCCGTACGGCGGCTTGTTGTGGTGCTGACGGCAACGGGTCCGCGGCTTCGGCGAGCGCGAACGCCATCTGCATGTCGCGGTTGCGCTTGCGCTCGCGCACCTGCATCCAGCGGTTGACGGCGATCACGCCGATCGTCACCGTGGTGATGAAGATCGTGGCGAGCGCGTTCATTTCCGGATTCAGACCGAGGCGCACACGCGAGAACACCACGAGCGGCAGCGTGGTCGAGCCAGGACCGGACAGGAACGCCGAGAGCACGAGATCGTCGAAAGACAGCGTGAACGACAGCAGCCAGCCGGACATCAGAGCCTGCGAGATCAGCGGCAGCGTGATCAGGAAGAACACCTTGAACGGCGTGGCGCCGAGATCGAGCGCGGCTTCTTCGAGCGACTTGTTGAGCTCCTTCACCCGCGATTGCACGATGATCGCCACGTACGATACGCACAGCATCACGTGGCCGATCCAGATCGTGAAGAGGCCACGGCCCTTCGGCCAGCCGAGCATCTGTTCGAGCGCGACGAACAGCAGCAACAGCGAGATGCCCTGAATCACTTCAGGAATCACCAGCGGCGCGTTGATCATGCCGGCGAACAGCGTGAAGCCGCGAAAGCGTCCGAAGCGGGCGAGCACGAAACCTGCCCACGTACCGATCACCACCGATGCACACGCGGTCAGCAGACCGATTTTCAGCGACAGCCACGCTGCACTGAGCAGTTCGCCGTCTTGCAGCAAGGCCCCATACCATTTGAGCGAAAAGCCGGACCAGACCGTGACGAGCTTCGACTCGTTGAACGAATACACCACCAGGCTGATGATCGGGATATACAGAAACAGAAACCCGACCGTCAGTACGCTATTGGACAGCGTTCTATTTGGCTTGATCATTTCGCGTCCTCCAGTTCCTTGACCTGGTAGTACTGGAACACGGCCATCGGCACGAGCAGCAGTAGAACCATCGCGACGGTGACAGCGGATGCCATCGGCCAGTCCATATCGTTGAAGAATTCATCCCACATCACGCGGCCGATCATCAGCGTATCGGCGCCGCCGAGCAGTTCAGGAATCACGTACTCGCCCACCGCCGGAATGAACACCAGCAGGCTGCCGGCGATGATGCCGTTCTTCGACAGCGGCAAGGTGATGCGCGTGAACGCGGTCCACGGCTTGCAACCGAGGTCGTAAGCGGCTTCGAGCAGCGTCAGATCCATCTTCACCAGGTGGGCATACAGCGGCATCACCATGAACGGAAGATACGAATAAACCATGCCGATATAAACGCCAATATCCGTGTGGTAGAGGCGCAACGGTGAATGAATCATGCCGATGGACATCAGCGTGTGATTGAGCAGGCCGTCGTCCTTCAGAATGCCGATCCAGGCGTAGACGCGGATCAGGAACGACGTCCAGAACGGCAGCATCACGCCCATCATCAGCAGGTTGCGTTTGGTCGGCTCCGAGCGGGCGATGTAATACGCAATCGGGTAGCCGATCAACAGGCAGAAGAAGGTCGAGATTCCGGCCATCTTCAGCGAGCTGATATACGTCGCGACGTACAGATCGTCCTGCAGCAGGAAGGCGTAGTGGCTGAGCTGCATGGCGAAGTGCACCATGCCGTCCTTGACTGTCACGAGATCCGTGTACGGCGGGATGCCCAGACGCAGATCGGCGAAACTGATCTTCAGCACCAGCACGAACGGCAACGCGAAGAACACGAAGAGCCACATGAACGGCACGCCGATCACGGTCGTGCGGCCTGACGGCACCAGTATCGAGAGGCGTTTTTTCAGCGAGCCGAGCAGGCGGCTGCCGGACGGCGCGCCGAGCGCCGCGGGGGAGGAGGTAGTGGGATGGCTCATTGCGTCAGCACCACGCCGCTGGCGGGCGACCAGTAGACGAACACGTCGTCGTTATAGGACGGCGCACCTTCGCTCATCAGGTGCGAGCTGGAGAGATTCGACACGACCGTCTTGCCGCTCGGCAGGCGCACGTGATACAGCGAATAGCTGCCCATGTACGCGACGTCCGAGACCACGCCGCGCGCCCAGTTGTGCGGTGTGGAAGGCTTGTCGAGCGAAACCTTCACGCGTTCCGGACGCACCGAGATGCCCACCGGCATGCCGAGCGGGCCGGTAATGCCGTGGCTCACGTAAATGCGCGACTCGAGGTCTTCGCTTTCCACGAAGATGTGGTCCGGCTCATCCGCGACCACGGTGCCTTCGAACAGATTGGTCGAGCCGATGAACTCGGCCGAGAAGCGGCTATTCGGGAACTCGTACACCTGGCTGGGCGAGCCGATCTGCACGATGCGGCCTTCGCTCATCACGGCGAGGCGGCCTGCCATCGTCATCGCCTCTTCCTGATCGTGCGTCACCATCACGCAGGTCACGTCGACCTTCTCGATGATGTTGACCAGTTCGAGCTGGGTTTTCTGGCGGATCTTCTTGTCGAGCGCCGACATCGGTTCGTCGAGCAGCAGCAGCTTGGGGCGCTTGACGAGCGAGCGGGCCAGCGCCACACGCTGCTGCTGTCCGCCGGACAACTGATGCGGTTTGCGTTGCGCGTATTTGCTCATCTGCACGAGATTGAGCGCGTCGGCAACGCGTTCCTTGATCTCGTTCTTCGGCGTGCCTTCCTGCTTGAGGCCGAAGGCGATATTCGCTTCGACGCTCATGTGCGGGAACAGTGCATACGACTGGAACATCATGTTGACCGGCCGCTTGTACGGCGGCATCGCGGCGAGATCTTCGCCGTCGACGAAAATGCGTCCGGAAGTCACCGTCTCGAGCCCCGCGAGCATGCGCAGGAGCGTGGACTTGCCGCAGCCGGAGCTGCCGAGCAGCGCGAACAGTTCGTTCTTCGCAATGCTCAGATTGACGTTGTCGACAGCGGTGCTGTCGCCGAATTTCTTCACGACATTTTCAATGCGAACGAATTCGTCCGATTTCGATTTTGTCGTGTGTGCGGGGCGGGCCATCTGGGTGGCGCCGGCTACGCTAGGTAATGTCGTCGAGTTCATGATGTAACCATTCCTTGCGGATCGCGAGCGCAAGTGTCTCCGTACGAGTCGCAAAGAGCGGCTCGCAAGATGCGCTGCGATCGGAAAACATGGGACTGCGCAGGTGGAACCCTAAAGCGCAGGCTGACTGCCGTTACTGCCATTCATGCGCTCAGGGTTCGAGCGATCCCTGAGCGCGGGATCGATTCTTTTTGGTTTGGCTTTATTAATGGCCGGTTTTAAGCTGCGCCCAAAGACGATTTTCAAGGCGCAGAATGTCGGTGGGCATTGGCTTCATGAGCGTCATTTTGCTCAACACTTCGTCGCCCGGATAAACCGTTGCATCCTGTGCGACACCCGGTACGACGAACTGGCGCGCGGCCTTGTTCGCAGTCGGATAGAACACTTCATTGGTGATCGCGGCGTTGACCTTCGGATCTTCGATGTAATTGATCCACTTCAGCGCGGCTTCCGGATGCGGTGCGTCTTTCGGGATCACCATCACGTCGAACCACAGCAGGCCGCCTTCCTTGACGTTCGAGAATTTCACCTGATACGAACGCTTGGCTTCAGCGGTACGGCGGCTCGCGATGCCGACGTCGCCGGACCACGCCACCGCGACGCAGATGTCGTTGTTAGCAAGGTCGTTGATGTAGCCGGACGAATTGAATTGGGTGATATACGGGCGGACTTTCTTCAGCACTTCGAACGCGGCCTGATAGTCGGCGGGGTTCGTGCTGTTCGGGTCCTTATGCATGTATTGCAGGGTGGCGGCAAACACGTCGACCGCCTGGTCGAGGAACGACACGCCGCAGCCCTTCAGCTTCGACAGATTGGCCGGGTCGAACACGAGCGCCCAGCTATCCACCGGGGCATTGGCGCCGAGTGCTTTCTGCACGGCCTGCACGTTGTAGCCGATACCGTCGGTGCCGTAGGCCCAGGGCACACCGTACTGGTTGCCCGGATCGGCGTCGGAAATCATCTTCATCAATACAGGGTCGAGGTTCGACAGGTTCGGCAGTTTCGACTTGTCGAGCTTCATGTACACGCCGGCCTGAATCTGCTTGGCCATGTAGTTCGATGTCGGCACCACGATGTCGTAACCGGAACTGCCCGCGAGCAGCTTGGCCTGCAACGTGTCGTCGCTATCGTAGTTGTCGTACTTGACGTGGATGCTTTGCTGCTTCTCGAAGTTCGGAATCGTGTCCTTCGCGATGTAGTCCGACCAGTTGTAGACATTCAGTTCCGTGTCGGCCGCAAGGGCCGGCGTGACCGACAACGCCGCAAAACCCGTGAAGGCGAGAAGCGCGGCCCCCGCGACCGCATGACGAAGATGACAAACGCTCATGGTTTTTTCCCTTGATGTGAAGAACCGGCATGAGCGCGTATCGTGGGTGTGCCCATGCCGGAACGAACTGCCGTTACGAAATTCCGAGTTGTTGTGCGGTCGCGTCGATGGCGTATTTGGCCTTCGAAACGATCTCGTCGATTTCCAGCTTGTTGATCACGAGCGGCGGCGAGAGCAGCATCCGGTCGCCGGTGGCGCGCATGATCAGGTTGCCGTTGAAGCAGAAGTCGCGGCAGATCGTGCCGACTTCACCGCCATTGGCGAAGCGCTTGCGCGCTTTCGGGTCTTCGGCGAGTTGCAGGCCGGCCACCAGGCCCGCACCGGAGATTTCGCCGATGATCGGGTGATTGGCGAAGGTGTCGCGCAGCTTCTTCTGGAAGTACGGACCCGTGTCGGTCTTGACGCGCTCGACGATCTTTTCGTCGCGCAGCAGTTTCAGATTGGCGAGCGCCACCGCCGCGGCCACCGGATGGCCGGAGTAGGTGAGGCCATGATTGAAGTCGCCGTTCTCGATGATCGCCTTGGCGACGCGATCGTGCAGACCGACCGCGCCCATCGGCACATAGCCGCTTGTCAGGCCCTTGGCCAGCGTGATCAGATCCGGCTCGAAACCGAAGTGCTGATGCGCGAACCATTCGCCGGTCCGGCCGAAGCCGCCGATCACTTCGTCGGCGACCAGCAGGATGTCGTACTTGCGGCAGATGCGCTGGATTTCCGGCCAGTACGTCGAAGCCGGGAAGATCACGCCGCCCGCGCCCTGGAAAGGCTCACCGATAAAGGCAGCCACGTTGTCCGGGCCGATTTCGAGAATCTTCGCTTCGAGTTGCTGCGCGCGGGCCAGAGCGAATTCTTCCGGCGTCAGATTGCCTTCTGCTTCGCCGAAGAAGTACGGCTGGTCGATATGCACGATGTTCTCGACTTTCGAGGGCATCTGTTCGTGCATGTAGCCCATGCCGCCCAGCGTGCCGCCGGCGATCGTCGAGCCGTGATAGCCGTTCTTGCGCGAAATGACGAACTTCTTCGAATGCTTGCCTTGCGTCGCCCAGTATTGATGGACGATGCGCAGGACGGTGTCGTTGCCTTCGGAGCCGCTGTTGCAATAGAAGAAGTGATTGAACGGTTCCGGTGCGAGCTCGGCAAGCAAGGCTGACAGTTCGATTACCGGCGGGTGCGTGGTCTTGAAGAAGGTGTTGTAGAAGGGCAGTTCCTGCATCTGGCGGTACGCTGCGTCGGCCAGTTCCTTGCGGCCATACCCGACGTTCACGCACCACAAACCGGCCATGCCGTCGATGATCTTGTTGCCGTCCGAATCCCACAGGTACACGCCTTGCGCCTTGACGATCACGCGGCTGCCGGCGCGATTGAGCGAACCCATATCCGAAAACGGATGGATGTGGTGCGCGGCGTCGAGCGCGCGGTATTCGGCGGTGCTGCGTTGTTGCGTGGCCTGTGCGCCTGCAGCGGCGCTGGGTTGAATGGCCGGTTGCACGTAAGCGACTTCTTCTGTTCTATAGCTCATACTGCCTCCAATTTTTTTGCGTTTGCGGGCGACGTCGTCGATAAAAGCCTTAGACGTGCAGCAGCAAATGCCGGCGTTCCCACGAACTGATCACGCGGAAAAACGCTTCGTATTCGGTTTCTTTCAGTGCGAGGTAAGCCTTGACGAATTTCTCGCCGAGTACTTCGGCGATCGGCTCGCAGGCGCCCATCAGCGTCAGCCCCTCTTCGAGGTTGCGCGGCAACTGGTACGGCAATTCGTAGCCGTCACTGAGCAGCGGCTCGGTGGCTTCGAGGTTTTGCGTCATGCCGAGATAGCCGGCGGCGAGCGTTGCGGCAATCGCCAGATACGGATTGCAGTCTACGCCCGGAATGCGGTTCTCGATGCGGCGCGCGGCCGGTCCCGAATGCGGAATCCGGAACCCCACCGTGCGGTTGTCGTAACCCCATGCCACGTTGATCGGTGCGGCCATGAAGCGCGACAGGCGGCGATACGAGTTGATGTACGGCGCGAAAATCGGCATCAGCGCCGGCGTGTATTTCTGCAGGCCCGCGATATAGCCCGTAAACAAGGAGGTGGGCTTGCCGTCCGCACCGGTGAACAGGTTGTGGCCGGTTTCTTCATCGACTAGGCTCTGGTGCATGTGCATCGCCGAGCCCGGTTCGCCTTCCATCGGCTTGGCCATGAAGGTTGCGTACATCTTGTGACGCAGCGCGGCTTCACGCACCGTGCGCTTGAACAGGAACACGCTGTCGGCGAGCTTGAGCGGATCGCCGTGCATGAAATTGATTTCCATCTGCGCGGCGCCGACTTCGTGAATCAGCGTGTCGACTTCCAGTTCCTGCACTTCACAGTATTCATAGATGTCTTCGAACAGCGGATCGAATTCGTTGACGGCTTCGATCGAGTACGCCTGACGTCCGGTCTCCGGACGGCCCGTACGGCCGATCGGCGGTTGCAGCGGCAGGTCCGGGTCCTTGTTCATGTCGACCAGGTAGAACTCGAGCTCGGGCGCGATAACTGGCTTCCAGCCTTTGGCCTTATACAGCTCGAGCACGCGGCGCAGCACACGGCGCGGCGAGATTGCGACGGGCGTGCCGTCGAAGTGAACGCAATCGTGGATCACCTGGGCGGTCGGATCGACGGCCCACGGAATCATGCGGATGGTGCTGGCGTCGGGCACGCAGACCATGTCCGGGTCGGTGACGCCGGTGAGCGTGCCGTCTTCCGGATAGTCCCCTGTGACGGTCTGGATCATCACCGCCTGCGGCAAGCGCATGGATTCGCCGGATTCGAACTTGCTGCGCGGAATGATCTTGCCGCGTGCGATCCCGGCCATATCCGGAATGATTGCTTCGATTTCGGTGACGCGGTTCTGCTTCAGGAAGTCGTCGATTTCATGCATGATTATTCTCTCAGTTTTGGTGCGCGACCGGCTCAGGCATGCGTGGCGGCGGCGGATGCCGCGCCATAGCCGGCCTTGGTGCGCATTCGATCGCGGCAGGCGTCGCCGAAGGCGCGAAAGATCGCGGTGGAAAGCGCGTCGTCGGCATGCTTCCATTCCGGGTGCCACTGCACACCCAGCGCGAAGGCACGCGCATCTTTCACGCTCACCGCTTCGATCAATCCGTCCGGGGCGGTGGCTTCAGCCACCAGTCCCGCGCCTAGCCGCTCGACGCCCTGACCGTGCAATGAATTCACACGCGCTTCATTCGTGCCGCCCGCGAGGCGCTGCAACAAGCCGCCCTGCGTCAGCGTGATCGAATGCGACGGTGCGTATTGCACGTCGAGGTCGTCTTCCTTGTTCTCGCGATGGTCGTTCAAGCCGGCCACCGCGTGAACGCTTTGATGCAACGTCCCGCCGAACACCACGTTCATTTCCTGGAAACCCCGGCATACCGCCAGCACCGGCACGCCTGCTGCGATCGCGGCGCGCAGCAGCGGCAGCGTCGTCGCATCGCGTGCGGCGTCGTGCAGCGTGCCCGGCGCGCTGGGATGGCCGCCGTAGCGGTGCGGCTCGACATTCGAATAGCTGCCGGTGAACAGCAAGCCGTCGACAGCAGCCAGCACGTCTTCGGTGGACTGACGCTCGCCGAGCGCCGGCAGCAACATGGCCAGCGCCTGCGAGCCGTCCACGATCGCGGCGATGTACTTCTCGCCGGTCACGTGCGACGGGTGGACTCCCATCATCGTTCTGTCGGCGCTGATGCCGACGAGAGGTTTGTTTCGCATATCAGATAGACGTGTATGTTCCCCGCGGGACGCGGCATGAACAACGTTAAACACGGCGCGGCAACATTCCGCAGCCGGACGCAAGGCGTCAGGCCACCGGGTCGTGCAGGCGGTCGTCGTCAGCGGGACGCGCCGCGCGTGGTAATCAGATGTGCCGTTCGATTCGGTCCGCTGCGGTGCGCAACTGATCTGATCCGCATGAAGCGTATAGGCGGCAGACGGCGCCGCACACGCACGAACGCATGGCTCGAGAGAGCACGCTCACGCAAACGGACGAATCGAACGGCGAAAAAAGGGGAGGCGCTACGGCAGCAGCGAGGCGACTTCGTCCGTGCGCACAGCAATGAAGGCGCGCGCGGAGATGGAGTTGTGACGTCGAACTGAACGGCGGGACAGGATCGTGAAGACGGACAGAAAGCGGCGGAACGCAAGGCTGCCGCTGCTGCCGTCGGCGATGGCGCCGTCAGCGCGAGGACAACTCGCCTGACTTCGATTCCATCTCACCAAAGGGCCTCGGACTCTCACGATTACACTCGACTAGCGACGTTGAAAGTATTGAACGCTTGCTCGAAAAACGCACTGGGCGTTTAAAGAAACATGACGCTGGGATGATCGCCTCTGCCCGGCGCGAACAGGGTTCGCTGCGTCAAAAAACACCGTTTCGTGCTTCGTGACGTCGGCATGACGATCGCCTGAGAACCATCGTATACGAGCCAATAATGCCGTCAAATCATTTTTATAAAAGAATTATCAGGGCTTTCCCGAGGGTGTCGCCAGAATCCCGGCCGGTGGGAACAATCGTTGCGCAAGTCATATTTCGGAATCCTTTCAGGGTTTTCCCCAGCGGCGCAACGATTAAAGTGATTAGAATATTCAACACTCACGGGCGCACGTTGCCCGAGTCCACGCGCCCGATCGTTTCCTATGTCAGAGAACCTAGCGATGTCCATAGAAGTAGCGACCCGCCTGCAGTACATCCGTAAGAAGAATGGCCTGTCGCAGCGTGAGCTGGCGAAACGGGCGGGGGTGACGAACGGCACGATCTCGCTGATCGAACAGAACCGCGTGAGTCCCTCGGTTGGGTCGTTGAAGAAACTGCTCGAATGCATACCGATGAGTCTTGCCGAGTTCTTCACGTTTGAAGTCGAGGTGGAGCGCTCCGTCGTATCGCGCCGCGCCGACATGCCGAATCTCGGCAACGAGTCGATCGAGTTCTATCTCGCCGGTTCCAGTGTGAAAGACCGCAACATGGGCATTCTGCGCGAGGTCTACCAGCCGCTGTCGGATACCGGGCCGGAGATGCTGGAGCACGCGGGGCACGAGGGCGGGGTGGTGGTCAGCGGTCAGATCGAACTGACGGTGGACGGTGTCACGTGGCTGCTCGACCCCGGTGACAGCTATTACTTCGAGAGCCGTCTACCGCATCGTTTTCGCAATCCCAGCGCGGAGCATCTCTGCGAGATCGTGTCGGCCAATTCGCCGCCCACGTTCTAAAGACTCCGCGCCAACGCGCCGCGACGCAGTTCCAAGCCGCCTGAAGCCGATGCCGGCGTGCGTCGAGCGCATAACATTGAGGCATCCTGATGGACAAGAAATCTCTCGCATTCTGGCAAGACAAAGCCGCTACGCTTTCGATCGAAGGTCGCGCGTTTATCGACGGCGAGTACCGTGACGCCGCAGGCGGCCGCACGTTCGACTGCCTGAGCCCGATCGACGGCAAGCTGCTCGCCAAGGTTGCCGACAGTGGCGCGGCGGAGGTCGACGCCGCCGTGGCAGCCGCACGCCGCGCGTTCGATTCCGGCGCGTGGTCCGGCCTCAATCCGCGCAAGCGCAAGGCGATTCTCCTGCGCTGGGCCGCGTCGATCCGCGAGCATATGGACGAACTCGCGCTGCTCGAAACGCTGGACGCCGGCAAGCCGATCGCCGACACCACCTCGGTGGACGTGCCGGGCGCGGCCTATTGCGTCGAGTGGTTCGCTGAAGCGATCGACAAAGTTGGCGGTGAAGTCGCGCCTGCCGATCATCATCTGGTGGGTCTCGTCACGCGCGAGCCGATCGGTGTGGTGGCGGCCGTCGTGCCGTGGAATTTCCCGATCCTGATGGCGTCGTGGAAATTCGGCCCGGCTTTGGCGGCGGGTAACAGCGTGGTTTTGAAGCCTTCGGAGAAGTCACCGCTCACCGCGATCCGCCTCGCGCAACTCGCGCTGGACGCGGGCATCCCCGCCGGCGTGTTCAACGTGGTGCCGGGCGCGGGTGAACCGGGCAAGCTGCTGGCGTTGCATCAGGACGTGGACTGTCTAGCCTTCACCGGCTCGACCAACGTCGGCAAGCTGATCATGCAATACGCCGGTCAATCGAATTTGAAGCGCGTCTGGCTCGAACTCGGCGGCAAGTCGCCGAACATCGTGATGCCGGATTGCCCCGATCTCGACCGTGCGGCGAACGCGGCGGCCGGCGCGATCTTCTACAACATGGGCGAAATGTGTACCGCCGGTTCACGCCTGCTCGTGCATAAAGACATCAAGGACGTGTTCCTCGACAAGCTGATTGCCGCCGCGCGCAGCTATACACCGGGCAATCCGCTCGATCCGCAAACCTCGATGGGCGCGATCGTCGACAACGTGCAGCTCGAACGCGTGCTCGGTTATATCGAAGCGGGCCGCGCCGAAGCGAAGCTGCTGTTAGGCGGGTCGCGCGTCAAGCAGGAAACAGGCGGCTTCTATATCGAGCCGACCATCTTCGAGATTCCGGCTGCCGGCGCGAAGGTTGCGCGCGAGGAAATCTTCGGGCCGGTCCTGTCGGTGATTACGTTCGATACGGTTGAAGAAGCGGTCAGGATCGCTAATGACAGCGAATACGGTCTCGCCGCCGCCGTCTGGACCTCGAACCTCACCACCGCGCATGAAGTGTCGCGCAAGCTGCGTGCCGGTACGGTTTGGGTCAATTGCTACGACGAAGGCGGCGACATGAATTTCCCGTTCGGCGGTTACAAGCAATCGGGCAACGGCCGCGACAAGTCGTTGCACGCGCTGGAGAAGTACACCGAGCTGAAGTCCACGCTGGTGCGGCTGCGCTAAAGTTCGCCAAGCCAGCGCGGCAGCGCGCTTGAAAAGGCACTGCCGCGTTCCCAATGAATCCGAGGCCGGACGTCGCACGCATCACCTGGAAGCCCCGCGTGCAACGCCGGCATGTTTATCAGGTATCAGGTCATCCATGACTGAACTCATCTATGGCGACGGTGCGATCCGTCGTCCGTCGCTTTATGGCTCGTCGATCGAAAACACCTATGCGGGTGTGTTGTCGTTCATGCGCCGCAAGTACACCCGTGAACTCGACGGCGTCGACGTCGTGGTCTCCGGCGTGCCGCTCGATCTGGCCACCACCTTCCGTTCGGGCGCGCGTCTCGGCCCGGCGGCGGTGCGCGCGGCGAGCGTGCAGTTGTCGGAGCTGCATCCGTATCCGTGGGGCTTCAATCCGTTCGACGATCTCGCCGTGACCGATTACGGCGACTGCTGGTTCGACGCGCACAACCCCATGACGATCAAGGAATCGATCGTCGAGCATGCACGCACGATCCTGCGTTCGGACGCGAAAATGCTGACCCTCGGCGGCGATCACTACATCACCTATCCGCTGCTGATCGCGCATGCGGAGAAGTACGGCAAGCCGCTTTCGCTGATCCATTTCGACGCCCACTGCGATACCTGGGCCGACGACAGCCCGGACAGCCTGAATCACGGCTCGATGTTCTACAAGGCGGTGAAAGACGGCTTGATCGATCCCAAGACTTCGGTGCAGGTCGGCATCCGCACCTGGAATGACGATTTCATGGGGATCAACATCCTCGACGCCGCATGGGTTCACGATCATGGCGCGCGGGCGGCGGTGGAGCGGATCGCGTCGATCGTCGGCGAGCGGCCCGCGTATCTGACCTTCGATATCGACTGTCTCGATCCGGCATTCGCGCCGGGCACGGGTACGCCGGTGGCGGGCGGTCTGTCGTCGGCGCAGGGGCTGGCTATCGTGCGTGGGCTCGGCGCGCTGAACCTGGTGGGCGCGGATGTGGTGGAAGTGGCGCCCGCTTATGACCAGAGCGAGATCACGGCGATTGCCGCCGCGCATATCGCGTGCGATCTGTTGTGCCTTTGGCGGCAGCGGAAAGTGGCCGAACGCTAGGCCCATTCCGCCGTCCTGAAACACAAGCGGCACACGACCGGCACATAAGCGGCACATAAGCGGCACATAAGCGGCACACAAGCCGCACAGTCCAGGCTCAGCCCATCGACGACGATCGATCGGGCTGACGCCGGCCTTCGCGCAAGCCCAGCGTGTAGGCAACGAGCGCGCCGCTCATGATCGCCAGTTGCCACATCAGCATGTCGCTGCCGCGTGCTTTCATGGCGAAACCGGCGATGAGCGGCCCCACGATCGAACTTGCGGTGAAGGTGAGCGACACCAGCCGCATGTTGCGCGTGAGTGCGGCCTTCTCGCTGCATGCCGCCGCGACCATGCCGAGTGTGATGTACGCGCTGTTCATGCCGCCGAGCAGCAATGCGCTCGCGCCGGCGAGCCACGAGGCGGGCGGGGCGAGTGCGAAGCCGCAGATCGCCAGCGTGCTGAGCGCGGCGCAGACGATCACCGTGGCGGCCAGACCCACGCGATCGGCAAACCAGCCGACCGGAAATTGCAGCGCCATGCCGCCGGCACCGAATAGCGTGAGCAGCGTGGCCGTTTGCGTGGTGCTGAGGCCGTGGGCATCGGCAAAGAGCGGGAAGAGCCCATAGAGCGCGCCATCGCCGATGCCGCCTGCCGCGACGACCACCATGCCGAGGCTGACTAATGGGCCGATCGGGCCGATCGGGCCAATAGGGCCGATCGGAGCGCTTTTCCCGATGTTGGCAGTACGCGCGGGCCGTGCCGATTTAACCGCGGGCCGCTTATCGTCCGACGCAGTCAGCCACAGCGGAAGGGCCGCCGCGAACGTGAAGGCCGCACCGGCCGCGAACGTGATGCGTCCGTCGACCGCGCACCACGCCGCCAATGCCGGCCCGATGACGCCGGCGGTGGCAATCAGCGCTTCATGCACGCCCACCACACGTCCGCTCGACTCAGCCGGCACAAGCCGGTAGAGCCACGTTTCATTGGCGATCCAGCGCAAACCGATGCCGAGTCCGGTCAGCAGGCCGGGCATGAGCCACAGCGGCCACCACAACGCATGCATCGTCGCGAATGCCACAACCGTGGCGGCGAGGCCGAGCGATACCGTGCGCTTCGCCCCGATCCGTTCCACCAGCCACGGCGCGATCAACAGGCCGGCCAGCATGCCGCTCCATTGCGAAGCGGAGAACAGGCCGGCGCGCGGTGCGTCGAGACCGCGCTGCGCCAGCCACACCGGCAGCACCATGAAGCCGATGCCGAACTGGCCGATCTGCGAGAGCGCCGAGACCGCGGTCAATGCGGCGATTGCCGGCCAGCGCACCGGCGCGGCGGGATTCATGCGCCGCTCCGCGCGGGCATCGGCAGACCCTGTTCGCGGCATTCGACCGGGCAGCCGGCTTTCAGGCAGGGACCGTCGTCGCAAAGGCGGCACAGTTGCATGGCGTGCGCCGGATCGCGGGTTTCGTTCCACAGGATCTTGATCAACAGGCTTTCGAGCACCTCGCGCTCGGGTTCGTCGAGTTGCCCGACGATGCGTTGCAGCATCCTGTCGCGTGCCGTTTGCAGGCGTTTGGCTTCACGCTTGCCGGAAGCGGTCAGGGCGAGCGCGACGGAACGTTTATCGGCGCCGGATTTCTTTTCGACGAGACCCGCTTCCACCAGACCCGCCACGGCGCGCACGGCGGCCGGATGCGAAAGATCGACCGCCTCGCGCAATACTTCAATGGATGAATCGGGATATTGACCGACCGCGTTGAGCATGGCGCGGGCAGTGGGACCCGCGAGCGCGGCCACGGCAGGTTGCGCGTTCATCTCGTCCGTGATCAGCAGGGCGAGCACGCCAAGCAGGTTTTCCGTGCGCTGCGTCATGGTGGCATCTCAATGTGTGCAACGTGCATATATGCATAGTGCACACATTAGGGGCAATGCGCAAGCGGTTTTTGAGGCAGATGATCGGCGATCCGTTTGGCCGTCGCTTCGTTGGGACAGACGCAGTAGACGACAATCGGCCGCTTCAGCAACCCGGGATGCCGCGGCGTGGGCGAATCGAGATCCAGTTTTCAGACGAGGACGTGTGGGACATCGCGGCCATCACCGCATTTTTCGGTTTGCCGAACCGGATGGCCAACGTCGTTTCAATGCGCCCGAACGACGAGTTCTATCTGATGGGGCGCGTGCCGAAAGCAGCGCCGGACGCACCGCGGCAATAGCCCCCGAACCCTCACGCACCCGCCGGTTCGGAGCGGATGGCGGGCGTGCTGACGGCCTGGTCGTCGATCGGGAAGTGCAGCATCGCGGCGATGAGTCCGGCTGCGACCGTGGCTTCCCACAGCAGCGAATACGATCCGGTCAGGTCGAACACGAGGCCGCCTAGCCATGCGCCGAGAAACGAGCCGATCTGGTGGCTCAGGAAGCACACGCCAAAAAGGCTGCCGAGATGCCTCGTGCCGAACACTTTCGCCACGAGTCCGCTCGTCAGCGGCACGGTCCCGAGCCAGGTCAACCCCATTACCGCCGCGAAGATGACGACTGAAGCCGGGCTCTTCGGCAGCAGGAAGAAGGCGCCGATCGTCGCGCTTCGAACGAGGTAAAGCCAGCCGAGCACATGGTGCTGCCGGAACCGGCCGCCCAGCCAGCCGCATCCCCAACTGCCCGCCATGTTGAACAGGCCGATCAGCGCGAGCGCGGTAGCACCCAGGCCGACGGGCATATGGCAGAGCGTCAGATATTCAGGCAGATGGGTCGCGATGAACGCGAGTTGAAAGCCACACGTGAAGAAGCCGAGCGTCAGGAGTCGATAGCCGCGATGCCGGGCCGCCTGGGCGAAGACCTTGCGAAGCGGCTCGGCGGGCGCCGCCGGGACCTGCATGCCGACACTCGCGCGCCGGTCCAGCACCATGCCGAGCGGCGCGATCAGCAACATCAGGAAGGCCAGGGCGAAGAGCGACGTGGCGATGCCCGAGCTGAGTCGAATGCCCTGCACGAGCGGGACCATCAACACCTGTCCGGCCGAGCCGCCTGCGCTAACGAGACCCATCGCCATGCTGCGCTTTTCCGGCGAAGCGATGCGGCCGACCGCCGGCAACACCACGCCGAAGGTCGTGCAACTCACACCGATGCCGACCAGCAGACCCATGCCGACGATCAGCAGCGGGCCGGACGGCGCGACCGCCGCGACGCCCAGACCTGCCGCGAAAGTCGTCGCGCCGAACGCGACCACCGGCGCCGAGCCATAGCGGTCCGCCGCCGCGCCCGCGAACGGTTGCGCGAAACCCCACACCAGGTTGTGCAGCGCGATGGCGAAAGCGATCAACGTGACGGGCAGGCCGCGGTCGAACGAGAACGGCCCGATGAAGAGGCCGAAGGTCTGCCGGATGCCCATGGCGGCGCTCAGAATCAGCGCGCCGGCGATGATCACGAGCGTCGTTTGACGGAACGGCAAGGCGAAGCGTTGGCGATTGGCGGTGGACATGGTTCTGATCTCCTTGGACACCATGGTCGCAGCGAGCGTCAGAAGCGGCAAAAGATAAGTTTTTGACGACAGGTGAGTGGGGCTCACCTGTTCAGAAGGAGTGCCGGGCTCAGTGGCCGGCGCGATGCGATCCCGCGTCGGCTACATCGGATGGCCTGGCGAAGGGCTCAGCCTCGCTGAGCAGCCACCGTTTGAAGTCGAACAGTTCCGGGCGATTCTCCGCGCTATCCGTATTGGGGGCGCTCACCAGCCAGTACGCGGTGGAGGAGGCGATCGTTTGGGGGCAGGCTTCGACGAGCGCGCCGCTCGCGAGATCGCAATCCACCAGCGGCCGCCTGCCGAGCGCGACGCCGAGGCCCATGCTCGCGGCTTCGAACGCCAGCTGGATCGTGTCGACGCGCAATCCGTCGTTCAGGTCGATGGCGGTTCCGTCCTTGGCGACTCCGTCTAAGGCGACCCCGTCTAAGGCGACCCCGTCTAAGGCGACCCCGTCGAGCCACGCCTGCCAGTCCTCGCTGGCCGAGTTCACGTGAATGAGCGTCGCGCGCCGCAGATCGATGCCGCCGTGCGCGTCGCGCAGGTTGGCCAGGTACGCGGGGCTGCACACCGGCACCAGGCGTTCGCCGAACAGACGCGTCCACGCGGTCCCGGCGACCGGTGCACGGCTCAGGCGAATGGCGAAATCGAAGCCGTCGACGGGAAAGCCGACGTGACGGTGCGACGTATCGACGGTGACGTTCGCGTCCGGCCAGCGCGCGCGAAAGGCGGCGAGGCGCGGCAGCAGCCAGCGCGAGGCGAGCGTGGGCGCGCAACTCAGCGCGATCGGGCGATTCGCGCGGTGATTGGGCAGGCGCTGCGTGCCGATCGCGATCAGCGAAAACGCTTCGGATACGTACGACAGATAATCGGCGCCCGCTGCCGTAAGCGAAATTCCGCGCGGCTCGCGCACGAACAGTTCGACGCCGAGCGACTGCTCGAGGCCGACAATGCCGTGGCTAATCGCGCTCGGCGTGACGTTCAGTTCCGCGGCGGCGAGCTTGAAACTCTGATGCCTGCCGGCGGCTTCGAAAAAACGAAGCGCGGGCAGCGGTGGCAGACGAAGCGGCATGGTGCATCCTCAAGGGCGGCGCGGCGGGCGCCGTGACGGTGCAATAGCGCGCCGGCGCGCGCATGCTGTTTCGGGAAAGGATACCTTGCAATGCGGTTCCGATTGTCTTCCGCGGGTTGGTCGTGGGTGGTCCACTGATGGTCCACGTCTTGTCCGCATGTCGAACGGAAACGCGCGAATTTCACTGCGTACGGAGCGCAAAATAATTCACCGGCGTTGTCGATTTGCCGGCACGCCGTTCGTCGTGGCTATATGGGGCAAAAAAATACGCTCACGGTTGCGCCGTGCCGCTATCACGCCCTTAATCCTTGTTACCGCAACAGGAGGTGGCTGATGACTGACGTAGACCCGTTCGCACAAACGTTGAAACCGGCCCGGCTGCTCGCCGACTCGCCTAGCCGGTTTCCAGGCGAGAGCGCGGCATATCGCAGCGCGCGCAACGATCTGCTGGCCGAGGAAATCGAGTTGCGCCGTCATATCGAACGCGTGGCCGCGCAGCGCCGCATGCTGCCGCCCGGCGGCGTCGTGCCGCAGGACTATCGCTTCGAGGGCGAAGCGGGCCCGGTGACGCTGTCGGAAATGTTCGGCGCGCATGACACCCTCGTCACCTACAACTGGATGTTCGGCCCGCAGCGCGCGCGGCCCTGTCCGATGTGCACCTCGCTCCTGAGCGCTTACGACGGTGAAATGCCCGACATATTGCAACGCGTGGCCTTTGCCGTGATCGGCCGTTCGTCGATCGACAAGCTGGTGGCGTTCAAGAAAGAGCGCGGCTGGCGGCATCTTCGGCTGTATTCGTCGGGCGGCAACACCTTCAACCGCGACTACGCCGCTGAAGATCCGGATGGCGACGATCATCCGGCCTTCAACGTGTTCACGCGCTCAGGCGATACGGTGCGGCACTTCTGGGCCGAGGAAATGGGGCCGTCGACTGCGGACCCGGGTCAGGACCCGCGCGGCGCACCCGATGTGATGCCGATCTGGACGGTGCTCGATATGACGCCCGGCGGTCGCGGCACCGACTGGTATCCGAAGCTGGAATACGACACGGTGCCGCGTTAGCCGTGCGGTGTGAAGCACGCGTGCGTTGTTCGCATGCCTTGTACCTGTCGCGCCGATTCGCGGGAGGCGGGGGAGGGGCGCCTACGCTTACGTCTCGACGACGTATCCCTCTCCGAGCGCCGTCTGCAGGTAGGCCGGGACGGCGCTGGCCCGCATCGGTCTGCCGAACAGATAGCCCTGTAGCGCACGGGCGCCCAGCGCCTTGACGGCGTCGGCTTGCGATGACGTTTCGAGTCCTTCCACGATGCATTCGAGTCCGAGGTTTCTGCACAGATCGAGCACCGACTTGACGATCTTCTTCGATGCGCTGTTGGAATCCACGTCGGTCATGAAGCTGCGGTCGATCTTGATCGTATCGAAGGGCAGGCGATGCACATAGCTGAGGCTCGAATAACCCGTGCCGAAATCGTCGAGCGAGACACGGCAGCCGGCTTGCTTGATCATCGTGAGCGAACTGTGAGCCTGTTCGAAATCGCGCGTGACCGCGGTTTCCGTGATTTCGAAGTTCACGCGATGCGCGGGCATGCCGCTGCCCAGCACGATATCGACCAGGCGGCGAGCGCGCGCCGAAGTCGAAATGTCGACTGCGGAGAGATTGAACGACAGATAGAGATCGGACGGCCAGCGCGATACTTCCTCGAGCGCCTTGCGCAGCAGCACTTCAGTGACGCGCAGTATCAGGTCGGTACGCTCGGCAATCCGAATGAATTCCTCCGGCCTGACTGCGCCCAGCCGCTCGTTGTGCCAGCGCCCGAGCGCCTCCATGCCGATGGTGCGTTGCGTGAGCACATCGTAAATCGGTTGAAACTCGAGGAACAGTTCGGACTCGAGGTCCGCATGGCGGAGTTCCTGCGCGACGAGACTCGAGCGCCGGATCCGCGTCTCATGTTCCGTCGAGAAGATCACCGGCGTGCCGCGGCGGCCTTCCTTGCCGACGTACAAGGCGGCGTCGGCGCGTTCGAACACCTGCTGGACTGTCGTGCCGGCTTCCGGAAAGGCGGCCCAGCCGATCGTGCCGGTCAGCTCGGCGACATTGCCGGCCACCCGGTAGGGCTGGCTGAGCGCTTCGCAGATACGCTCGCCCAACTCGATGAGCGTCTCGTTTGCCAGTTTGTGCTGCGCCAGCACGCCGAATTCGTCGCCCCCCAGGCGCGCGAAGAAGATGCCGGGCTCGGCGAGCGCCAGCAGCCGCACGCCGACTTCCTGCAGCACGAGGTCGCCGCTCGCGTGTCCGTAGATATCGTTGACCTGTTTGAAGCCGTCGAGGTCGATCAACCCGACATTGAAGCCGCCGCCGGCGCCGGGCGTCTGTTCCGATAGCGCGCGCAGCGAGGCAAAGAAGCTTCGCCGGTTGGGCAGGTCGGTCAGGCTGTCGATGCTCGCGAGCCTGAAGTTGTCGTCGCTGAGTCTTTGCGTTTTCTGCTGGCTCACCTGCAATTCGCGCTGCGCATGCACGACGCCGGCAAACGTCCGGTAATACAGTTCGATGATGAAGGCGAGCGCGACACCGACCAGCGTCATGTCGATGGCCATCGCGATGAAAACAGACGAACGCGTGAAAACCAGATACGTCGAAAAGCTTAGGATGACGATCGACAGAAGCAGCAGCGCCGCCGCCCGCAGATGCATCAGGCAGAACACGCAACCGACCAGCGTCGTCGCCATGTAAAACGCGACCTGGGCCTGCTCATAGGCCGAGCCATAGGGAAACAGTAAGAGTGACCAGCTGCTGAAGGCAACGGCGAAGATGCTCGCGAGCCAGATTACCTTGCGCAGCTCGGGCACGGCCTTGTCGTGCGTCAGAACCCGGTGCCGGATGCGCCACCAGCACATGCAACGAATGACGCACAGCGTGCAGAGCGCGCCCGGCAAGTAGAGGGACAACCATGCCGGCGCCGATCCCAGATGCGTGACAGCCACGGCCATCGTGTTGACGATCAGGATGAAATAGAGCAACGGTATCTGGCGGCCGAATGCCTGGAGTTGCGAGCGCACGAGTTCCGGGTCGCCTTCCGCGACAGACAGCGCTTCCCTTAATTTGGCTAACCGAACCATTCCCGTCCTTGTAACGTTTGCGCCGCACACGCAGCTTGGTATAACGGCAACGCCGGTGAGACCTTGAGGGAATTATCAGTGGAAATAAAGCAGGCGTGTCGAACGAGCGGTAAATCCGCCCTGCGAGATCGTCGGCGATGCGTCATTTGTGCCGCGCCCGCTTGCGCGAGGTTCGTCAATTCGCGGTCTGGAAGCGTCAAGCGCGGTTATGACGTCCTTGTTTTCCAACGGCGAAGGCAGCGCCGCTAGCGGGTCCTGCGTGATTTTTGCGCCACGGCGCAGCGCCGAACGACGTCGTTCAGGCGATTTTGCCGGCCGCCGCGGCCGCGCAAGTCCCTGCGGCTGGCGTCTCGCATGTTGCAATATCGCGAATTTTCATTGTTTTATTCTTACTGGATTCTTAAATGCCGGGCACGGCGCGGAGTGGAATGCCGAACCTTTCCAAACCGCCATAACATAGTGAAAGAGCATGGCTGCAGCCGCTTTGCCGCCGCTAAATCACTGAAATTGCAACGGATTGTGATACGCCGCGGAGAGCCGTAAAGCGGGAGAAATGGGTAAGCTCGCGATTCTTATGGCACTTTGCGACAAAAAAACGTCAAATTGCCGCTGGGCGGGCGATACAAGGCTTACATCCAACGTTTGCGCGAATATGCGCCTATGCGTTAGTGTGTCGGTCCCGGCGCAACAGATGTGGCGCCGGTTCCATGATTACCATACGGGAAGTGCTATGAACAAACAGGAACTGATTGATGCAGTCGCCGCAGCGACGGGCGAAAGCAAAGCGGCCACCGGCCAAACCATCGACGCTATCGTCGAAGCGGTGACCAAAGCCGTGGTGGGTGGCGATACGGTGCAACTGGTCGGTTTCGGTTCTTTCTCGACCGGCGCGCGCGCAGCACGCGTTGGCCGCAATCCGTCGACCGGTGCCGAGATCCAGATCGCGGCAGCCAAGACGGTGAAGTTCACCGCCGGCAAGGCATTCAAGGAAGCCGTCAACGCGTCGTAATGCAACGCGCCTCGCGCCGGAGCATCCACGCGCGCTGCTGTCGCGCGCGGCGATCGATGCATCGGGCGTGAGGTATCACGCGCCGCCCAACCCCGGTGAGGGTGTTGAATCCGCGGTTGGCGCGGCGCGTGTGGTGTGCGTTGGTGCCGGATTGGCGTCAGGTTGGCGCCAGGTTGGTGCTGACACCGCCGTTGTTTGCTTCTGGTTTTGTCTCATGCACGCTCGCCTGCCGGCCGTTGGCTACGGTTGCTGGTTGCGCGAGAGCGTGCAGGCGGCGTTGGCGGGTTCAGCCCGCGCGTCGTTTCCGGGTTGCTTCGGCCAGCGTGTCGAGCACCGGTTCGGTTTGCGCCCAGCTTACGCAGGCGTCCGTAATCGATACGCCGTAACGCAGCGGCACACCGGCTTTCAGATCCTGACGGCCCTCTTCCAGATGACTTTCGAGCATGACGCCGATAATGCGGCGCTCGCGCTGCGAGAGTTGCTGCGCCAGATCCTGCACCACCTCCAGTTGACGCAAATGCGATTTGCCTGAGTTCGCATGCGAACAGTCGACCATGACCTGCTCACGCAGACCGGCCGATTTGAGCACTGCGCAGGTTGCCTCGACGGACGCACTGTCGTAATTCGGACCTTTCTTGCCGCCGCGCAGGATAACGTGCGCGTCGTCGTTGCCACGGGTCTCGAAGATGGCCGCCATACCCATCTTGGTCATCCCCATGAACGCATGACTCGCGCGCGCCGCAACGATCGCGTCCGATGCGATCTGCACGCCGCCGTCCGTGCCGTTCTTGAAGCCGATCGGGCAGCTCAGCCCGGACGCGAGTTGCCGGTGACTCTGGCTCTCCGTCGTGCGCGCGCCGATCGCCCCCCACGCGATCAGATCCGCGATGTATTGAGGACTCAGCAGATCGAGGAATTCGGTGGCCGTGGGCAGGCCGAGACCGTTGATGTCGAGCAGCAGTTGCCGTGCGAGGCGCAGCCCCTCGTTGATGCGGAAGCTGCCATCGAGACGCGGGTCGTTGATATAGCCTTTCCAGCCAACCGTTGTGCGCGGTTTTTCGAAGTACACGCGCATGACGATCAGCAGATCGTCCTTGTAGGTGTGCGCCGCGACCTTGAGCTTGCGGGCGTATTCGATCGCCTGGTCGTGATCGTGAATCGAACACGGGCCGACGATCATCACGAGACGGTCGTCACGGTCGTGCAGAATGTCGGCGATTTCCGTGCGGGTCTTTTCGACGAGCGTCTGTACCGACGGCGGCACAGGCAATTCGTCCTGCAGCAGGGCGGGGGAAATCAGCGGACGTACCGCGCCGATACGAACGTCGTCGATGCGCGTGGTGTCCTGGGTGGCGTCGGCCGAGCCGACTTCCTGATCGTGCAAAGGATTGTCGATGGCGCTCAAAATAGTCTCCCGGACCTTGGATGTTGGGGTGGTCTCACCGCCTGAACGGATGAGTGTCGATGCGTTGGTTCGCTGGCGGGATTATGACACTCGCGCGTGCGGGCCGGATGACCGTTATGCGAGCCGTTCGATCAGCGCCATGGCGGCGGCCGGATTGCGTTCCTTGAAGCCGCTGATGATGTAGAGGTAGACGTCGCGCGCCGTGGTTTTTGCGGGGGCCGCGGCGGCGGTTTCCAGGTCGTCCGGTGTCGTGCCGGCGGCAAGCTGGCGGACGCGTTCGACCCAGGCGCCGAGGGCGGGGGTCGAATAGCCCTTGGCCTCCTTGTCGCTTGTGCCCATGATGCGGGCGTAGACGAATGGCGCGGTGATGTCGGCGATCTGCGGGTAGTCACTGTCGGCTGCGAGCACGATGGCGACTTTGTACTTTCTGGCTAGCGCGATGAATTCGGGGGTCTTGAACGAGTCGTTGCGGACTTCGACCGCGTGCCGTAGTTTTTGGCCTTCGATGCTGGCGGGCAGCAGCTTCAGGAAGGCTTCGAAGTCTTCCGGGTCGAACTTTTTGGTGGTCGCGAATTGCCAGTTGATCGGGCCTAGCTTCTGTTTTAGCAGCAGCACGCCGCTGGCGAAGAAACGTTCGATGGTTTCATGGGCGTCCGCTAGGACTTTTCTGTTGGTTGCGTAGCGGGGGGCTTTGAGCGAGAAGACGAAATCGTCCGGGGTCTCCTGATACCACTTTTCGTAGCTTGCCGGTTTCTGCAAGCCGTAGAAGGTGCCGTTGATTTCTATCGATGTGAGGTTTTGACTCGCGTGTTGGAGCTCGCGGTTTTGCGTGAGGGTTGAAGGGTAGAACGTGCCTCGCCACGGTGCATAGGTCCAGCCGCCTATGCCGATTCGGATTTTGCCGGTTTTCGGGGATGGCATTTTTTGTGCCTCTTTTGGGTGGCTTTGCCGGGAGGGGTAGGTTAGCGGATTTTTGGTTGGGGTTTTTTTGCCTGCGCGGCGCTTATTGTACGTGTGCTTATGGTGTTGGGCTTTTCTTGAATTGCTAGTGGTCTATTAGCGTTCGCCCCTGTGCGGGGCGGGCACCTACTTTCTTTGCCGCCGCAAAGAAAGTAGGCAAAGAAAGCGGCTCACACCGCCAATGCTAAGTGGGCACCGTGGTTCGCAACCGGTAGTGGTGCATCTGGAATCTGTGTTCGTGCCCCTGCCTGTGCGTGTGACAAGGGCGTCATACTTCCGGCGGCGCTGCGCGCGCCGAAGAGCACTTCTTAAAACCACCCGCTACTTTTTGATGCTCGCGTTTCGCCATCGTGCAGTGGCTCGTCATTGCACTGCCACCGCCATCGAGATTGTGATCTGAATAGCAACTGCAACTATGCCTGTGCCTGAGATCGGGATTTACAGTACACCGACATATTATTGAAGTGGGAGCCAGGTGAATGCGGAGGCGCCTCGCCGAGGCGAAGCCGATGGCTCCCACCGCACTCAAACGAAGCCACTGGTTTCCCTGGCAGCCCCGTCCGCGACGCACGCAGTGCGGAGTGGGAGCTGATGAGTCCTTTGTCACTGGCGCGTGAAGGTGCGAGGGCACGGATTCCAGATGCACCACTACCATGTGCAAACCATGGCGCCCGCTTAGCATGATCGGTGTGAGCCGCTTTCTCTTGCTTACTTCTCTTTGCGGCGGCAAAGAGAAGTAAGTGCCTGCCCCGCACAGGGGCGAACGCTAATAGACCACAAACAATTCAAGGAAAGGCCAACACCGCGAGCACAGGACCCAAACCCCAGATCAAGGAAAGCCCAAAACCACAAGCCCACAGACAAAAAAGCGCCGCGCAGGCAAAAAAAACCAAAACCACTATCCGCCGCCAGGCGCCCCTTCCACATTCCGCGCCGCCGCCTCAAACCGCCGGCTCGCCTCAGCCACCTCGGCCCTGAACTGCTGCAAAGCGCTCACCGCCAAATCCGGCGGCATAAGCGCCGCCCACAACACATCGATCAACTGATCCGCGGTAGCGTCGATATCGATATGCCGGTTCGCCAGCGTGGCGTCCCACAGCACATGCTCCATCGGCCCGAACACCATCGAGCGCAGTAACCTCAGCGGCATATCGGCCCGAATCTGCCCAGTCTCCTGACCCTGCGCCAACACCCGCATCAACGGCGCCGTATACCGCCGCTGCATTTCGGTCAGCGCCTCGCTCAACTCATGATGCCGAGCCCGGCCCTCGGACAAGACCAACGCACACAGGTCAGTGCCGTTGACCAGCATCAGCCGCAAATGCGTGCGCACAATGAAAGCAAACTGCTGCCGCACATTGCCGTCACGCGGCAACCCGGACTCGATCGCTTCAATGATCTCGTCGTACCAGTCGCCGATCACCCGCGCGCACAACTCGCGCTTGCCGCGGAAATAACTGAACACGGTCGCCTCGGAAATGCCCAGGCGCTGCGCAATCTCAGCCGTCGTCGCGCGCTCGTAACCCTTCTCGGAGAACACGTCGCGGCCCGCCTGCAATATCTCCCGCACGCGCTGCTGCGACTTGCGCCCGGCCGGCTGGCGACGCGAAACAGGTAACTCGGCCTTCAAGGCAACCGTCATATGAGTCCAGTTCAGATTTGTGAGGCAAGTTGCCTCGGTGACGCCGATCCCATCACTGTATAGCGGCTCCAGAAGCGTGCCAATCAGTTTCTGAGTCATACTCAAAAATACTACTTGACGCTTACGTAAATCTGGCGTGAAATGCGCCTTGAACGTTTCGCGCCTCATGCGGGGTGGAGAAGGCAGCCCATAAGGCCGCCGCCGTCCGCTGAGCCGCACTCAGACGAGCCGGCGCCTACCCAGGCCAACCGGCCTGCCAACGAACTCAGGAGACACTGCAATGAGCAACCTGCCCGGTTTGCAATTCCCGCTTGGCGAAGAAATCGAAATGCTGCGCGACAGCATCAGCGGATTCGCTGCCAAGGAGATCGCCCCGCGCGCCGCGGAAATCGATCGCTCGGATCAGTTCCCCATGGACTTGTGGCGCAAATTCGGCGACCTGGGCGTGCTCGGCATGACGGTCTCGGAGGAATATGGCGGCGCGAATATGGGCTACACGGCGCATATGATCGCGATGGAAGAAATCTCGCGCGCGTCGGCATCGGTCGGTCTCTCGTACGGCGCGCACTCGAATCTGTGCGTCAACCAGATTCATCGCAACGGCACGGCGGCGCAAAAGGAAAAATATCTCCCCAAGCTGGTCTCCGGCGAACACATCGGCGCGCTCGCCATGAGCGAACCGAACGCGGGGTCGGACGTCGTCAGCATGAAGCTGCGCGCGGACAAGAAAGGCGATCACTATGTGCTGAACGGCACGAAAATGTGGATCACCAACGGCCCGGATTGCGACACGCTGGTCGTCTATGCGAAAACCGATCTCGAAGCGAATTCGCGGGGCATTACCGCGTTTATCGTCGAGAAGGGCATGAAGGGTTTCTCGGTCGCGCAAAAGCTCGACAAGCTCGGCATGCGCGGTTCGCACACCGGCGAACTGGTGTTCGAGAACGTGGAAGTGCCTGAGGAAAATATCCTCGGTCAGCTGAACGGCGGCGTGAAGGTGCTGATGAGCGGCCTCGATTACGAACGCGCCGTGCTCGCCGGCGGCCCGACCGGCATCATGGTCGCGGTCATGGACGCAGTCGTGCCGTATATCCACGATCGCAAGCAGTTCGGCCAGTCGATCGGCGAATTTCAACTGATTCAAGGCAAAGTCGCCGATCTGTACACCACGCTGCAAGCGTGCCGCGCATATCTCTACGCGGTGGGCCGGCAGCTCGACACGCTCGGCAAGGAACACGTGCGCCAGGTGCGCAAGGACTGTGCGGGCGTGATTCTCTACACCGCTGAAAAAGCCACCTGGATGGCCGGCGAGGCGATCCAGATTCTCGGCGGCAATGGCTATATCAACGAGTATCCGGTCGGCCGTCTGTGGCGCGATGCCAAGCTCTATGAAATCGGCGCGGGCACGAGCGAAATCCGTCGCATGCTGATTGGCCGCGAACTGTTCGCCGAAACGGCTTGAGTCACAGTTTGCACGACACTTTGCATGGGACCCGAGTAGGCGCTAAAGCGCTAACTCGGGTCGACAGCTTTGCATGGGATCAGAGTAGGCGCTAAAGCGCTAACTCTGATCGACACAGGAGACGCCACGTAATGCCGATCATCGAATCAAAGCTGAATCCGCGCTCGGATGACTTCCGCACCAATGCGGCGGCACTCGAAGCGCTGGTCGCCGATCTTCGTGCGAAGGTCGAGAAACTCGCGCTGGGCGGCGGGCAAGCGGCGCGCGATAAGCATACGAGTCGCGGCAAACTGCTGCCGCGTGAGCGCATCGAGAAACTGCTCGATCCGGGCACGCCGTTTCTCGAGTTCTCGCAACTCGCGGCCTACGGCATGTATCACAACGATGCGCCGGGCGCCGGTGTGATCACGGGTATTGGCCGCATCGCGGGGCAGGAGTGCGTGATCGTCTGCAATGACGCGACGGTCAAAGGCGGCACCTACTATCCCGTCACCGTGAAAAAGCACGTGCGGGCCCAGGAAATCGCCGCCGAAAATCATTTGCCATGCGTCTACCTGGTCGACTCGGGCGGCGCGAATCTGCCGAATCAGGACGACGTGTTCCCCGATCGCGATCACTTCGGCCGCATCTTCTTCAATCAGGCGAATCTGTCCGCGGCAGGCATTCCGCAAATCGCCGTCGTGATGGGCTCGTGCACGGCGGGCGGCGCGTATGTGCCCGCCATGAGCGATGAATCGATCATCGTCAAGAATCAGGGGACCATTTTCCTCGGCGGTCCGCCGCTCGTCAAAGCTGCAACGGGTGAAGTGGTGAGCGCGGAAGACCTCGGCGGCGGCGACGTGCATACGCGTTTGTCGGGCGTGGTCGATCATCTCGCGCAGAACGACGCGCATGCGCTGGGGATCGCGCGCAGCATCGTCGGCAATCTGAATCGCACGAAGCAGGTGCCGGTGACGTTGCAAGAGCCGAAGCCGCCGCGCTATGACGTGAAGAGCATGTACGGCGTGATTCCCGTCGATACGCGCAAGCCCTTCGATATCCGCGAGGTGATCGCGCGCATCGTCGACGATTCTGCTTTCGACGAATTCAAGGCCCGCTACGGCACCACGCTCGTGTGCGGCTTCGCGCATATCTGGGGGCATCCGGTCGGCATCGTCGCGAACAACGGCATTCTGTTTTCGGAGTCGGCGCTCAAGGGCGCGCACTTCATCGAACTGTGCTGCCAGCGCAAGATTCCGCTGGTGTTCCTGCAGAACATCACCGGGTTCATGGTGGGGCGCAAGTACGAAAACGAAGGGATCGCGCGTAACGGCGCGAAGATGGTGACGGCCGTGGCCACGGCGAAGGTGCCGAAGTTCACGGTGATCATCGGCGGTTCGTTCGGGGCGGGCAACTACGGCATGTGCGGCCGCGCGTATTCGCCGCGCTTTCTGTGGATGTGGCCGAACGCGCGCATCTCGGTGATGGGCGGCGAGCAGGCGGCGTCGGTGCTGGCCACGGTCAAGCGCGACGGTATCGAAGGCAAGGGCGGGTCGTGGAGCGCCGAAGAGGAAGAAGCGTTCAAGCAGCCGATCCGCGATCAATACGAGCACCAGGGTCACCCGTACTACGCGAGCGCGCGGCTGTGGGACGACGGCGTGATCGACCCGGCGCAAACGCGCGACGTGCTGGGCCTCGGCCTCTCGGCGACCATGAATGCGCCGATCGAAGACACGCAATTCGGCGTGTTCAGAATGTGACGGCGCGCTGCGCGAGAGGAGCTGCAACGATGCAATACGAAACGCTGAATGTCGCGTTTGCTGGGCAGATCGCCACGGTCACGCTGAATCGGCCTGACGTGCGCAACGCGTTCAACGAAACGATGATCGCCGAGGTGACCTCGGCCTTCACGGCGTTGAACGAACGCGACGACGTACGCGCGGTGGTTCTCGCCGCGAACGGCAAGGCGTTCTGCGCGGGCGCCGACCTGAACTGGATGAAGAAGATGGCCGGCTACTCGGACGAGGAGAACCGTGCCGACGCGATGCTGCTGGCAAACATGCTGTCGTCGATCTATCGCTGCAACAAGCCGGTGATCGCGCGCGTGAACGGCGACGCGTACGCGGGCGGCATGGGGCTGATTTCGGCGTGCGATATTGTCGTCGCGGTGGAGAGCGCGCGTTTTTGTCTCTCGGAAGCGCGTCTTGGTCTGATCCCGGCGACCATCGCGCCGTACGTGATCCGTGCCTTGGGCGAGCAGGCGTCGCGCCGCTACTTCACGACGGCCGAGCAGTTCGACTGCGCCACAGCGTTTCGCCTCGGCCTTGTGAGCGAAGCGGTGGGCATGGAGCAGCTCGACGCGACCGTGCAGCAGATTGCAGAAACGCTGTGCGCGAACGGTCCGCAAGCGGTGCGGGCCTGCAAGCAACTGGTGCAGGATATCGCCGGTCGCGAGCTGAACGAGGCCGTCATCGAAGACACGGCGGCGCGCATCGCGCGCACGCGAGCCGGTGCGGAAGGCCGTGAGGGCGTCGCGTCGTTCCTCGAAAAGCGCACGCCTTCCTGGCGCAACTGAAGCACAACCGAAGCACAACCGAAGCGCAAACAAGCAGACATTCCGGGGCGCTTGCCGGCCCTCTTCAGAATAACGGCCCCGAGCGGGACATTCACCGAGACACTTCATGTTCAACAAGATCCTGATTGCCAACCGCGGCGAGATTGCGTGCCGCGTCGCCGCGACCTGCAAGCGGCTCGGCATCGCGAGCGTGGCCGTGTATTCGGACGCGGACGCCAACGCAAAACACGTGGCCGCGTGCGACGAGGCGGTGCATATAGGCGGATCGACCGCGGCGGAAAGCTATCTGCGGGTCGAGCGCATCATCGAAGCCGCGCGTGCGACCGGCGCGCAGGCGGTGCATCCGGGTTACGGCTTCCTGTCGGAAAACGAAGATTTCGCGCATGCGTGCGAAGCGGCCGGCATCGTTTTCATCGGACCGCCGGTCGAAGCGATCGCCGCGATGGGCTCGAAGGCGGCGGCCAAGGCGCTGATGCACGCGGCCGCCGTGCCGCTCGTGCCGGGTTATCACGGCGACAATCAGGATCCGCAGTTGCTGCATCGCGAAGCCGATACGATCGGTTATCCGGTCCTGCTGAAAGCGAGCGCGGGCGGTGGCGGCAAAGGCATGCGCGTGGTCGAGCGCACGGAAGATTTCGCAGCGGCATTGGCTTCTTGCAAACGCGAAGCGGCCAGCAGTTTCGGCAATGATCGCGTGCTGATCGAAAAGTATCTGACGCGGCCGCGTCACGTGGAAGTGCAGGTATTCGCGGATCGTCACGGCGGCGCGGTGTATCTGTTCGACCGCGACTGCTCGGTGCAGCGGCGTCACCAGAAGGTGCTGGAAGAAGCGCCGGCGCCGGGGTTGTCGGCGGAAGTGAAGCGCGAGATGGGCGAAGCGGCCGTGGCCGCCGCGCGTGCGGTGAATTACGTGGGCGCGGGCACAGTCGAGTTCATCATGACCGCCACGGGCGACTTCTACTTCATGGAGATGAACACGCGCCTGCAGGTCGAGCATCCGGTCACGGAAATGGTGACGGGGCAGGACCTGGTGGAATGGCAACTGCGCGTCGCCGCCGACGAACCGCTGCCGCTCACGCAGCAACAACTGAAAACCGACGGCCACGCGCTCGAGGCGCGGATTTACGCCGAGCATCCGGCACGCGGCTTCCTGCCGTCGACGGGCACGCTCAAGCATTTGCGCATGCCCGAAGGCGTCGAATTCTCCATCGGCGAGCCGGACCGCAAGGCGCCGGTGCGTATCGACAGCGGCGTGCGCGAAGGCGACGCCATCACGCCGTTCTACGATCCGATGATCGCCAAGCTGATCGTTCACGGCGCGACGCGTGAAGAGGCGCTCGCGCGCATGAGTCGTGCGCTGCGTGCCTGCGAGGTGGTCGGGCCGCACACCAACGTCGAGTTCCTGCAACGCATCGTCGCGAGCGAACCGTTTGCGACCGGCGATCTCGATACGGGGTTGATCGAGCGTCATCACGATGCCTTGTTCGCGCCCGTGAAAAAGCCCTTCAGGGAAGCGCTGGCGCTCGCTTGCGCGGCATTGTTGACGCGTGAAGGCGGCACGGCGCATGGCGCGTCGCCGTGGGATGCACTATCGCACTGGCGCCTGAACGGCGGCTACACGCAGACGCTCGGCTGGCGCAGTATCGACAACAGCGGCGGAAACGAAAGCGAAAGCGTTTTCACGGTCACGTTCGCCCGCGACGGCATCACGCAAACGCTCGAACACGACGGTGTGCGCGAAGGCTTCAGCTGGTCGGAAGGCAACGGCCGGCACGAATACCGCGCGACGATCGGCGATGCGCGCGTAACCGGGCGTGTTTTCATCGACGGCGATACGTTTCACGTGTTCTGCCTCGGCGAGGCCTTGGCGTTCGAATGGCAGAATCTGCTCGCCCACGCCGCGGATGCTGAAGGCGGCGAAGGCCGCTTGACCGCGCCGATGCCGGGCAAGGTGATCGCCGTGCTGGTCGAACCGGGCGCGGTGGTGGAGAAGGGCACGCCGCTGATCGTCATGGAAGCGATGAAGATGGAACATACCATCGGCGCGCCGGCGGCAGGCACGGTAAGGGACGTGCTGTATGCGGTTGGCGATCAGGTCGCCGATGGCGCGCAGCTTCTGGTGCTGGAGGTGGGCTGACGGTATGACGTAGCGCCAGTGTTTAAGCGAGGCGCGTGTACCCGGCGGCGCGCGCTTCGTTTTCGAGTTGCTCGATGCGCTCGTAGTCGGTGAGCGGCAACGCGGAAAAACCCTTCAAACGCAGGCGTCTGGCACGCTCGGGCTGTGCGCGGTGTGCTTCGTTCAGTGCGTCGCGCAGCGTCTCGATCGTCGCGGCCGGCACGTTGTTGGAGGCAATCAAAGGCAATCCGGGCGATGCCGCCGTCACGCCGATTTGCCGGACCTTTTGCGCCAGTTCCGGCAATTCGTCGCAGACAAACGCGAACGTCACGCAGTCGATGGCGGCGACGTCCGCGCGATTGTCGACCACCGCACGCAACGATCCGAGATGCGAACCGGTGCGCAGGACCGCGCTGAAAAAAGCGTTGTTGCGCGCGAGCGGCGCCACCGCGTGGCGAAACACATTCATGCCGCTATTCGAATCGTCCTGATTGTAGGCGGCACGCGCGCCGCGGCACGCCGCAAGCGAATCGAAGCGCGCTTCTGCTCGCGTGACCAGCACGCTCGAATAATCCGCGCCTGCGCAGCCCGGCGCATCGAATTGCGGCGTGGCGACCACCTGAACCTGCTCGTTCAAGCCATGCATCAACGGATAGCCGCAGGTTTGCGAGAGCAGTACGTTGGGGCGCCGCCAGAAGCCATGCAATTCCTCGTCGGGCTCGACGATACGGCATGCCGGGCTCACCATGCGCAAGACGTCGTCCAGCCACTCGCGCCACACAGTGGCAAGCGCGGGCGTCACGTTGTACATCGGCAGGGCGGCGATCCAGGTCATGGACGCGATTCTGGCATACCTAATGTCTGACCATTCGAAATTCGTCGAGCCCGAGGCGTATGGGCTCGGTCTCCTTGAACGGCCACTTGCATTCCACCACCTTCAATATTTCCAGTTGCGAATCCTCGAACGCGACGAGCAAATCCTTGCGCCGCTTGCTCGCGGCCCCGCAATAGGTCATCAACGCCTCGGCGCTGACCTCGAAGACCTGCACCCGATCGTCATAACAGACGCGGAAGGCGACGGTTGCGCATTCCGTGACGCAGGGCCTGAATCCTTCATCGACATATACCGACATGACAACCTCCCGCCGCACGCCTGAGTCATCAGGATGACTGGCCGTAAGCTTACGGTATGTGGGAAAACCGGCATTTGCTATAAAAATGCCCGGCACACGCCTCATCTTACCGGTCGGAAACAGTATTCATCCACGTGGCCGCATGCGTAATCCGGTTTTGCGCCAGGACGCCGGAGTTGTCGTTCGGCGCTCCAGCGGCAGGCCGTCCGTCACAGCGACGTTCATGCCTACGGCAGAGCGGGCGGTGAATCAGGCAGTGAATTCGGCAGTGAATCCGGCAGTGAGTCAGGCAGTGAATCCGGCACCAAAGCCGCCCGTGACCCGGGCACCGAAGCCGGCGTCACGAACTGCGGCGCATAAGCGACTTCAGACCAAAGAAACGGTAACGCCTTGCGGCTGCGCCGCACCTCGGTGATGTGAAAGCGCACCAGCCGCTCGGCCAACGGAAACTCGGCCAGTTCCGAACCGTCCCAGACGATCTCTGCGCGAGCCGCGACGTACAGCAGGTCGCCGCTCGCGAAGTCGACGAACAGCAAGCCGGCGCGCGGATCGTGGAGCAGGTTGCCCAGCGTGTTGAAGAAGCGATTGCCCTTGAAATCGGGCGTTGTCAGCGTGATGGCGTCGTCAATGCGCACGAAGCCCGGCATGCCGCCGCGATGCGACACGTCGGCGCCGCGAGCCGGGCCGGCTTCTTCGCCGACGTTCGCGCTGGCGATAAAAAAAGTATCCGCGCCGGCCAGCAACGCGCGGTCTGCGTCGCTCAACTGGGTCGCCGTTTCAACGGGTGTGCGCACCCCGGCTTCGCTGCGCGCAACGAATGTCGGCGTACGGCTTTGAATATATTTTGCGCAGTTGCCGAAGCTTTGCATCACGTCGAGCATGACCGTATCGCCATCCACCGACGACACCACGCCGTTGACGCGATTGCGCCGGCGTGTCTGCGGCTGCAGGCCCAGGCCGCCGATCATCGTGCCTCGCTGCCAGCTGCCAGCCAGTGGATCGCCCGGTAAAACGCCGCCGTCGATCCGCAGAGTGCGCGGGTCAGGGGACGATACAAAGCCCGGTTCGGCCGCGCGCAGGGTTGCCCACGGCTGACCGTTTGCGTCGAGTCCGCCGAACACCATGAATGGCTGCTCGGAGAAAAACTTCCGATGCTGATCCGGCATATACCGGCGGATACCTCGGCGACCGCTCGACTCCGCCTCCTCGTTCACGCCCGCCCGCCGCTGCACCATGCGTTCGGCGCTGTGAAAGGGCGACTCGGCGGCGTCCCAACCGCGCGGCGCGCTGGGAGAAAGTTCAGACATAGCGGTCCCTGCCTGTTATGGCGTGTACGTTTGCCCGAATTACGCGGCGAGCAATCCCGCTTTCGTGGTGGGCATCGCGATGAAGCGTGGCAGCGCTTCGACGCGACGCAGCCATGCCCGGATGTTGGGGTACGGCTCGAGCGAGACGCCGCCTTCCGGCGCATGGGCAATGTATGTATGCGCGGCGATGTCGGCGATGCTCACGCGATCACCGGCGGCGAAATTTTTGCCGGCGAGTTCCGCGTCGAGCACGTCGAACAGCTTGAGGGCAATCTTCTGCGCGGTCTCGAGATTGAGCGGCGCGCCGAACACCGTGACGAGCCGGGCCGCACACGGTCCGTAAGCGATCTGCCCGGCTGCGAGCGAGAGCCAGCGCTGCACGGCGGCGGCGCCGAGCGCGTCTTCCGGCAGCCATGACGGATCGCCATAGCGTTTGGCCAGATAGACGAGGATCGCGTTGGAATCGAACAGCACCGTCTCGCCGTCTTCGATGGTCGGCACCTGGCCGAACGGGTTGAGCTTCAGGTATTCCGGGCGGCGATTGTCGCCGGCGCGCATGTTCAGCTCGACGACTTCAAAAGGCAGATCGAGCAGGCTCAGGAACAACTTGACGCGGTGTCCGTGCCCCGAAAGCAGCGTGGTGTAAAGGCGGATCGGCTGGGCGGGCTTGGCGGCAGACATGGAACGCTCCTGATGCGGGAAAGCCGACAATCGTCGGCTGGAATGAAGTCAGCGTACCCGCTCGCGGCGCGGCGCAGAAGCCTGCTAAGCTAGAAAACATAATCAATCGAAGATGGACAATCGGCGAATGGCAGACATACGGGATGTCAATCTGAACCGCCTTGCGATTTTTGTCGCGGTGGTGGAAGCGGGCTCCTTCACCGCGGCGGCGGCGCGTCTCGGCCTCACGAAAACAATGGTCAGCACGCATCTGCAGCGGCTCGAGCGCGAGATCGGCGCGGGCCTGCTGGTCCGAACGACGAGGCGGCTCAGCGTGACCGAAAGCGGGCGTGCCTTCTACGAGGCAAGTTGCAAGATCTTGCAGGCAGCCGAGGAAGCGCTATCGGCGGTGTCGGGGGAATCGGCGCCGTTGCGAGGCACGCTGCGCGTGAGTGCGCCGATCGACTATGGGGCCTTGGTGGTGGCGCCCGCGCTGGTCGAGATGCGTCGTGCGTATCCAGAGCTCGACATCGAACTGGTCAGCAACGATCACTACGTGGACCTGATCGCGGAGGGCATCGACGTGGCAATCCGTCTGGGGCAACTTGCCGACTCGGGCTACCGCGCGGTGAAGCTCGGCGGTTTCGTCAAATGGATCGTCGCGAGTCCGGCATTCATCGACACGTGGGGTAAGCCGAAGGCGCCGGCCGCGCTCGCCGCCATGCCGCATGTCGCATTGTCCGTGTTGCCGCATCCGCTGACGCTCGATCTGCAGCGTGCAAAAGGCGCAAGACAAAGCGTGCGCTGCGAGAACGCAATGCGGGTGAATACAGCCGATGCTGCACGCGCCGCGACGCTCGCGGGCGGTGGCTTCGGATTGCTGACTGATTTTTCGATCACGGCTGACGTGGCGGCGGGCCGGCTGGTCCGCCTGTTGCCTGACTGGGCCGGCAAGCCCAAGGGCATTTATGCGGTGTTTCCGCCTACCCGTTATCCGACGGCGAAGGTGCGCGCGCTGATCGATGTGATCAGAAAAAGGCTTGAATCGCCGGTGGAGGGCTAGCGTCGGCCGGATGGTTGCTGCTGGGCGGGCGGCGCGTTACGGCATCGGGTTTATCACTCCAGCAGATAACCGTATCGGATTTGCTTCGTTGTCGTGGCGCGCCTGCGCCGGTAAATTCGTCGGGTTACGCCCTTGCCGGCGTCTTTCGAACAGATTCGACGAAGAGTTTCCTGTGACGACTGCCTTTGTACCCACCGCCGCCGGCGTCGCTGGCGATGTCAACCAAGCCCGGCACATCGAAATTCGCGCCTTCGACGGCCCCGCCGGCGCGGAAGTGTTGGGTCTCGATCTCAGCAAGCCGCTGGGCCAGGACGATTTCGCGCGCATCCATCGTGCGCATCTGGACCATCACGTACTGGTGTTTCGCGATCAACGCATCACGCCGGATCAGCAGATAGCGTTCAGCCGCCGTTTCGGCCCGCTGCAGATTCACGTGCTGCATCAATTCCAGTTGCCGGGCTATCCGGAGGTGCTGGTCGTCTCGAACATCGTCGAGAACGGCCAGCCGATCGGTCTCGGCGACGCTGGTCACTACTGGCATTCCGATCTGTCGTACAAGGAGAAGCCGAGCCTCGGCTCGCTGCTGCATGCGCAGGAGCTGCCTTCGGAAGGTGGCGACACGCTGTTCGCCAACATGCACCTCGCGTGGGAAACGTTGCCGGCGCACCTGCGCAGCGCAGTGGAAGGGCGTTCGGCGGAGCACACGTATCTCGCGAAATACGCGGAATTGCAGAAACGCAGCCCGTGGCGGCCGAATCTGTCGGCGGAGCAGATCGCAGAGGTGAAGCCGGTCGTGCAGCCGATCGTGCGCACGCATCCCGAGACCGGGCGCCGCGCGCTCTTCGTCAGCGAGCATTTCACGACCCGTGTGATCGGCTTGCCGGAAGACGAGAGCAAGTCGCTACTCGAGGAAATTTTCGCGCACAGCGTGTGCCCCGAGCATCTGTACCGGCATCAATGGGCCGAACACGACATGGTGTTCTGGGACAACCGCTCATTGATGCATCTTGCGGCCGGCACGCCGGATCATCTGCGCCGCAAGCTGTATCGCACGACGATTGAAGGCGACGTGCCGTTCTGACGGCAACGCCGCCCGCCTTGACCCCACTCACATGCTGACCGGAGTTCCGATGCTTGCCCGATTTCGCCCGACCGCCGCGCGGTCGTTCTTTGCGCGCCGCTTGACCGCGGCGCTGCTGACTGTATCGATGGGTGTGGCGGGCTTCGGCGCAGCCGTACCCGCGCATGCCGAAGGGCAGATCCGCATCGCCGAACAGTTCGGTATCGTCTATCTGCTGCTGAACGTGGCGCGCGACCAGCAATTTGTCGAGAAAGAAGGACGTAAGCAGGGCCTCGATATCAAGGTCGACTGGGTGAAGCTCTCCGGCGGCGCCGCGGTCAACGACGCCCTGCTGTCCGGCGCGGTGGATATCGCCGGTGCCGGTGTCGGCCCCTTGCTGACGATCTGGGACCGCACGCACGGCAAGCAGAACGTGAAGGGCGTGGCGTCGCTCGGCAATCTGCCGTATTACCTCGTCAGCAACAATCCCAACGTCAAGACGATTGCCGACTTCACCGAGAAAGACCGTATCGCGTTGCCGGCTGTCAATGTGTCGGTGCAATCGCGCGTGCTGCAATACGCGGCGGCGAAGCGCTGGGGCGACAAGGATTACAACCGCCTTGACAAGTTCACGCAGGCGCTGCCGCATCCCGACGCGGCCGCGGCGATCATCGCGGGCGGCACGGAAATCACCGGACACTTCGGCAATCCGCCGTTTCAGGAGCAGGAACTTGCCGGCAATCCGAAGGCGCACATCGTGCTGAATTCATACGACGTGCTGGGTGGCCCGAGCTCGGCGACCGTCCTGTATGCGACGGAAAAATTCCGCGACAACAATCCGAAGACCTACCGCGCATTTGTCGATGCGCTGGCGGATGCCGCACGCTTCATCTCGGCGAATCCCGACGCCGCAGCCGATATCTACGTCCGCACGAATCAGTCGAAGATCGACCGCAATCTGCTGCTGAAGGTCATCAAGGATCCCCAGGTGCAATTCAAGGTCGCACCGCAGAACACCTTCGGACTCGCGCAGTTCATGTATCGCGTCGGCGTCATCAAGAACGAGCCGAAGTCATGGAAGGACTATTTCTTCGACGATCCGGCAACCGCGGCGGGAAGTTGAGCGTGATCTTCTTCCCGGGCTTCGCCGGCTATGCATCGACCCGCGCGGTCGCGTTACAGGGAGCAATCTGATGGTGGCAAATCCTACCGTGCTGTTTCCGGAGGGTGTCGGGCAGGCTGCTACCGCGACCAGCGAAAGGCTGCTTGCGGTCGAGCATGTCAACCTCGAATACCGCACGCGCGAGCGGATCGTTCGCGCAACCCATGACGTGAGTTTCGATGTCTATGGCGGCGACCGCTTTGTGCTGCTGGGTCCGTCGGGTTGCGGCAAGTCGACCTTGCTCAAAGCCGTGGCCGGGTTCATCCAGCCGACGTCCGGCAGTATCGCGCTTGAAGGCGTTGCCGTGCGAGGTCCCGGCGCCGATCGTATCGTCGTGTTTCAGGAATTCGACCAGTTGCCGCCGTGGAAAACGGTTTTGCAGAACGTTGCGTTCCCGCTGCGCGTGGCGAAGAAGCTTTCGCGTGCCGAAGCCAAAGAACGCGCGCTGCACTATCTCGACAAGGTGGGGCTTGCTTCGTTTGCCAACGCTTATCCGCATACGTTGTCGGGCGGTATGAAGCAGCGCGTCGCGATTGCCCGCGCGCTGGCGATGCAACCGCGCGTGCTGCTGATGGACGAGCCGTTCGCCGCGCTCGATGCGCTCACGCGCCGCAAGATGCAGGAAGAACTGCTGCGTCTGTGGGAAGAAGTCAACTTCACGCTGCTGTTCGTGACGCACTCGATCGAGGAGGCATTGGTGGTCGGCAACCGTATCCTGTTGTTGTCGCCGCATCCGGGGCGCGTGCGTGCCGAACTGAACAGCCATCAGTATTCGCAGGATAGTTTTGGACGCAGCGATTTTCTGCACAGCGTTGCGCGTATCCATCGCCTGTTGTTCGAGCAGACGGAGGCCGTGCAATGAGTTCACCCGCCACCTTGTTGCCGCCGGTTCGCGAGGAGTACGAGCGTCCGCTCGAACCGCTCGGCGAGCTCGTGCTTGAGGCGCCGTTGCCGCTCGGCAAGCGCATCTTCGCGCAAGGCTGGTTGCGCAAGACGCTGATAGCGCTGGTGTTGATCGCCATCTGGGAAATCGCCGCGCGCGCGATCGACAACGATCTGCTGCTGCCCACGTTTGGGGCAACGTTCAGCGCGTTCGTCCAGGGCGTGTGGTCCGGCGAGCTGCTGCGGAAAACGGCTGTATCGATGTCCGTGCTATTGCGCGGCTATCTGCTCGGCGCCGCACTCGCGTTCGTGCTGACCTCGCTCGCCGTGTCGACGCGCCTGGGGCGTGATGTTCTGTCGATGCTGACGGCGATGTTCAACCCGTTGCCTTCCATCGCGCTGTTGCCGCTCGCTTTGCTCTGGTTCGGTCTGGGTACCGGCAGCCTGCTGTTCGTGTTGGTGCACGCGGTGCTGTGGCCGCTCGCGCTCAATACCTACTCGGGTTTTCAATCGGTGCCGGCGACGCTGCGTATGACAGGGCGTAACTACGGCCTTACCGGCATGCGCCATGTGCTGTTGATCCTGGTGCCGGCCGCCTTGCCGTCGATCCTGGCTGGGTTGCGCGTGGGCTGGGCCTTTGCGTGGCGCACGCTGATCGCCGCGGAACTCGTATTCGGTGCGAGTTCCGGCAGCGGCGGGCTTGGCTGGTACATCTTCCAGAATCGCAACGAGTTGTACACGGATCGCGTTTTCGCAGGGCTGGCCGCGGTCATCGTGATTGGCTTGCTGATCGAGCATCTGGTGTTCGATACGCTCGAGCGCGTGACCGTTCGCCGGTGGGGCGTGCAGCACTAACGGTCCGATGCCGGTGACAACGATTCAGCGTGACCGCGGTGGCGATGCGGTTGACGACATTGCCTGCTGTGTCGAACGCGTCGGCCACACCGCTATCGCAACGAATCGAGCGATGCTTACGGCTTGCATGTTGGCGAAAAAAAAGTGATTGGCGATGGAATAGCCACCGTGTCCCGGCTGTTCTGTGAAGGTGGCTACGACTGACTGGGAGTCGGACGGTGGCCGCGCTGACCCCACACTGACGGTAACCATCATGCTGAACTCGCTCATCTCCCGGCGTCGTCTGATTGCAACCGGCTCGCTGGCTTCGATCGGTGTCTCGCTTTCCCGATTCGCTTTCGGCCAGACGGCCGGCACCTCGTCGAGTCAAACGCCTGCCGGCACGAAGCCCACGCTCAGCGTCGTGCCTGCTTACCTTGGCGCATCGCCCCAAACGCTGCCACCATTGCCTTATGCGGAGAACGCACTCGAACCGACCATCTCCGCGCGCACAGTCGGCATTCACTACGGCAAGCACCATCGGGCCTATTTCGACAATTTGCACAAGCTGCTGGCCGGCACGCCGCTCGAACAGGCGTCGCTCGAACAGATCATCGTGCAGTCGCACAATCAGCCGGCGCTGGCTGACGTGTTCAACAACGCGGCGCAAGCGTGGAATCACAACTTCTACTGGAATTCTCTGAGTCCCACCGCGACGGCGCCGAGCGCGAAATTGCAGGCGGCTATCGAACGCAAGTTCGGGTCCATGGAAGCGCTGTCGAAAGCGCTCGTCGCGACGTCGGCGTCGCAATTCGGCAGCGGCTGGGGATGGTTGGTCGTCGATCGTGGCGAACTGGCGGTCGTCAAGACGGGCAATGCGGAAACGCCGTTCACGGCCGGCCTTGCGCCGCTCCTCACGGTCGACGTTTGGGAACACGCGTACTACCTCGACTATCAGAATCGCCGTCCGGACTACCTGGTGGCCACCGTTTCGCGTCAGTTGAACTGGGCGTTCGCATCGGCCAATTTCGAGCGCGTCTAAACCGGCACCGGAGACGTCGGACGTTCGATACGTGCAGCGGGGTCAAACAGTTGGCGCTGCGATGCCGGCGTCGTCGTGCACGACACAAGGCCAGGCCGGTCACTCGCCGTATCTTGCGACCTACGTTTTCTATCGGTGGTCTTGAGCATTCACTTACAATGTCGAGGCTATGCGCGGGATAGCCGCATTCCGCGCACAGGCAGATGCCACACTGGATTTGCGCCTGCATGGGCGTGCCGGCAGGCGTTCTTGCGCGCTTCGCTATTTTCTGTGGGCGTGCGGCGGCGGTGGTTGGGCTAACGTTGTAGAATCGGCGGGCCCACCGGCAATGGCAGGTTTTTTGGCCGCCTCGCCTGCCCGCAACCCCTGCTTTCAGCCAGTCAATCATGTCAACAGCAGATGCCGAGAATCTGCCCAGTTTGCTGCCGGCCATGCTGCCGAGGCTGTGGGCTTTCTCCCTGCGCTTGTGCGGGAACCAGCACGACGCCGAGGATGTACTTCAGCGTGCCTGCGTGCGTGGGCTCGAGCGTGCCAGCCAATTGCAGCCGGGCACGTCACCCCTGAGCTGGATGTTTTCCATTGTCCACTCCACGTGGATCAATGAGCTGCGTGCGCGTAACGTGCGCAGCCGTTCAAGCATGGAATGGGACGACAACTTTCTCGAGACCGTGGCAGACCCCGGTGCACGGAATCCGGAAGCGACCATGCTGAGCGGCGAGATCATCGCGGCCGTCGAGCGTCTGCCGGAGGCACAACGGATCGTGATGCTGCTGGTGGCGGTCGAAGGGTTGAGCTACGCGGAAGCGGCCGACACGCTCGGCGTGCCGATCGGCACGATCATGAGCCGGCTGTCGCGCGCGCGGCAGACGATCGGTGCGCAATTCGGCGAGGGTGCGCCGCGTGAAGCGCGTTCGGCCGGCGGCAGTCAGGGAGGGGAGCGATGAATATTGATGACGCCATCCTGCTGGCCTACGTCGACGGCGATCTGCCGAGCGACGAGTGCGCGAAAGTCGAGCGTTTGATCCACGATTCCGCCGAGGTCGCGTCGCGGGTGTCGATGCTGCGCGCGTCGCAACTGCCCTATAAGGACGCGTTCGACCAGCAGTCGTTGCCGCCCGTGCCCGAATCGCTGACCCGAAGTGTCGAAGAACTGATTCGTCAGCACGCCGCGAAGGCCTCCGCGCAACATGCCGCCGAATCCACGGTTCCCGCCGCTGCCACTGCTGGAGACGAACCGGAAGCGTTGCTCGGCACGAACGTACATCGCCTGAAGTCGAAGTCGCGCGCCAAGGCGCTGCCGGGGCTGTCGTGGCCGAAGCTCGCGGTCGCATTCGTCGCGGGCGCATTCTGCTGCGGCCTCGCGTTGCGGCTGGTGCCGCAACTGGCGGGCGGCAGCGGCACGTTCAGCACCGCGTCGAACGATTCCGGCATGACGCCGTGGATCAAGGCGGCCGCGGGTTATCAGCAGCTCTATACGCGCGACACGGTCGCGCTGCTGCAACCCGACACGAAGACGACGGCCGCTATTCTCGGAGACATTCGCCATGTCGACGACATTGCAATGGAGATTCCCGATCTGCGCCGCCAGGGCCTCACGTTCAAGCGCGTGCAGCGCTTGCGCTTCCATGACAAGCCGCTGGTGCAAATCGTCTATTTGCCGGAGAACGGTAAGCCGGTCGCGTTGTGTGTGCTGAAAGAAGCGAAGGCCGACGCGGCGCCGTCAGCCGGCAATGTACAGGGCATGGACGTGGTCGCATGGCGGCGCGGGCAGCTTGGCTACGCGCTGATCGGCGAGCACGGCAGTGTCGATCTCGACGCGCTCGGCAAGGAGCTCTACAAAGGCGAGGTCACGACCAGCATCAGCGGCATCGGCATGGATGGCGATGTTCCCCGTTCCTGATCCGGCCGCCTTGGCTTGCATTCCATGGCCCCCGACGACAGCCAACTGATCGCCTATGCCGACGGCGAACTCGGCGCGGCCGAGGCGGCGTCGGTGGAGCGCGTGCTGGTTGGGTCGCCCGATCTGCGGCAAAGCGTCGAATGGCTGCGCGCGTCGCGTCTTCCGTATCGCGAAGCGTTCGCGGCGCAGACGCTGCCGCCGTTGCCGGACGAACTCCGGCGCTGCATCGAAGCGCTTGCGAGCGCCTCGATGCAGCAGCAGGGCGATCAGATGCCCGCGCAGTCGGCGCAGCACTCGCGGCCGCGCGCATGGCTCATTGCCGCGTTTGTCGCGGGCGCATTCAGCGCGGGCCTCGTGCAGTGGTTCGGCGGGATCTGGCCCGGCGCGTCCGGCAACGGTGCGGCGAGCGTCTCCGTGACTGCTCCCCGGCCGTGGGTCGATGCCGCGCTGGATTATCAGCAGATGTACTCGCGCGAAACCGTCGCGTATGTGTCGCCTGATCCGGCGGTGTCGGCCGATACCGTTGCGGCGATTCGCAAGGTCGACGGCATCCCTTTGCGCATGCCGGATCTGCAGCGGGTCGGGTTGTCGTTCAAATCAGTCGAGCGTCTGCGTTACAACGGCAAGCCGCTCGTTCAGATCGTCTATCTGCCGGGCCATGGCACGCCCGTCGCGTTGTGCGTGATGAAGGATTCAAGGCCGGATCAGCCGATCGCGCAACGGCAGTCGCACGGCATGACCGTCGTGAGCTGGCGGCGCAATGAACTTTCGTACGCGTTGATCGGCCAGCCGGACTCGGGTGACCTGCCGGCGATCGCCCGGCAGATTGCCGAAGGCGAGGTCGACGCGTTGTTCGCTACACGCGATATCGCATTGCGCGATGCCGGTTGATCAGGACTTCAGTGCGCATTGCCCGCCACAATCGACTTTTCCTGATCCCGACGGGTACGTTGAAGCGCCCGGTGTGATGCCGTCAGCGTTACTCGACTTCCAGTAGCTCGATCAACTGCGCAAGGAATCCCTTCAGCGTAGCCGACAGCATGCGCCCGGACAACGTCTGGATCTGCACGCTGCGCAGTGCCATGGCGGGATGGTCGATCGGTATCGCAACGAGTCCATCCTTGGTGAGCTGCGCCCGCACCGCAAAGCGGCTCGTCAGGGACACGGCGCCGGAGATCTGTGTAAAGACGTGCAAGGTACTTGAGTTATTGCAGGTCAGGACCGGATCGAACAGCAGCCCATCGAAACTGGACGCCATGTCGAACATCTGCCGGATCGTCGTGCCCGGATCGAGCAGCGCAATGGGAAAGTGCTGCAGGTCGGAGAGCGATACCTTGCTGCGCGCAGCAAGATCATGATTGCGCCGCATCAACGCATAGATCGGCGAGCTGCGCGTGTACTCCACGCAAATCTCCGGGTCGCGCAAGACACTGAAGGTCAATCCGATATCGGCATCGCCGTTGCATACGCGTAGTGTCACGTCCTGGGGGGCTGTCACGCTCAGTTCGAAACGCGTGCCGGGTGATTTCTCCAGATAGCGTGCGATCGCGCGGGGCAGTATGTCCCGTGCGAAAGCCTCCGATGAGGCGATACGAATCGTGCTTCGGTCAAATGAGGCGAGCGCGTTGATTTCGTCGAGCACCTGCTCGCCTTCAAGCAGGGTTCTGCGTACATGAGCGGCCAGCAGCTCGCCGGCCTTGGTTAGCGCCATGCCGCGCGGTTGCCTTTCGAATAGCGGATACCCGACCTCGTCTTCCAGTTTCGCGATCTGCCGGCTGATCGCCGAGATCGTTACGTGCAATTTCTCAGACGCCTCTCCCAATGAACCCGTATTCGCAACGGCCAGGAAGTAACGAAGAGAAACGCTGTGCATGGAGGCCCCGCTGGGTTTGCACTTTTGGAAATGGGAGGCCGCAAATAAGTCAATTGTGGTCTGACTTTTGGGTTCGTACGCTTGATCCATCGAAGAAATCGCGAGCACCGTAGAACCCTACAGGCGACGAACATGATGACACGTGACAAAGCGATCGACAACGCCATTTCATATTTCGATTCGGGTGAGTTTCTTCAGGATCTGAGACGCCGGGTCCGTATGGCAACCGAGAGTCAGGAAGCCTCGGCTATGCCCACACTCTGGAACTATCTGGGTCACGAGCTCACGCCTTTGGTGGAGCGACTCGGATTCAAATCGCGCGTCGTGGAGAATCCGTTCGAAGGCGGTGGTCCGTTCCTGCTTGCGACCCGTATCGAAGACCCGGTTCTGCCCACCGTCCTCATGTATGGGCATGGCGACGTCGTGCGGGGACAGGAGAACCAATGGAAGAATCAGATGCGCCCATGGGACATCACCATAGAAGGCGACCGCTGGTATGGGAGGGGGACCGCGGATAACAAGGGCCAACATACGATTAACCTGGCTGCGCTGGAACAGGTCTTGACCGTGCGAAAGCAGAGGCTCGGTTTCAATGTCAAGCTGCTCATCGAGATGGGTGAAGAGGTGGGGTCCCCGGGACTCGAGGCGATTTGCGAACAGAATAAGGACTTCCTCGCCGCAGATCTCCTGATCGCTTCCGATGGCCCGCGTGCCAGTGCCGCCACGCCCTGCGTCTTTCTCGGTTCGCGCGGATTCGTCAACTTTACGCTCTCGGTGAACCTGCGTGACGGCGCCCATCATTCCGGCAACTGGGGCGGATTGCTGCGCAACCCAGGCACCGTACTAGCGAGCGCGATTGCGTCGATTGTCGATGCCCGTGGCCGGATACTGATCGATGCCTTGAAACCCGGAAGTATTCCGGAGGCGGTGCGTCAGGCGCTAAGAGGTATCGCAATCGGCGGTGGGCCGAACGACCCGGAGATCGATCCTGATTGGGGTGAGCCGTCCTTGAGTCCTCAGGAGCGCGTCTATGGCTGGAACGCACTGGAGGTCCTGGCGTTCACCACGGGCAATCCCGCCAATCCAGTCGGAGCCATTCCGCCAACCGCTCGTGCGCATTGCCAGCTCAGGTATGTGGTGGGCACCGACTGCGAGCATATCGGCGCTATCTTGCAAGCCCATTTCAGGGAACACGGTCTTGAGCATGTCGAGGTCGAGATCGGCGAACAGATGGGCGCGACCCGCGTGTCCACTGATGATCCATGGGTTGAATGGGCGCTCGGGTCGCTCAGGCGAACGACTGGAAAGAAGCCCGACCTGCTGCCTAACCTGGGCGGGTCGCTGCCCAACACGGTCTTTACGGAAATTCTCGGCTTGCCAACGATCTGGATTCCTCACTCATATGGCGCTTGTTCGCAGCACGCGCCGAATGAACATCTGCTTGTCAGCGTTGCGCGCGAGGCACTGCAGATCATGGCCGGTCTCTTCTGGGATCTCGGGGAAACGGGTTCGGCGGTTCGAGACCACCGTATGCGGCGGGAAACTTCCAGAGAATTGACGTAAATCCTCCTGCTCGATCGAATGCTTCGCCAGCCACTGGAGAGTCAAATGCATACTGCTGCAACCGTAGGTGAAACCGATTCGATAGAAACAAAGTCTTCGAGCTTCAACAGGATCATATTGGCCGCATCGATAGGCAATGCGCTTGAATGGTTCGACATACTTATCTATGGGTTTTTCGCCACCATCATTGCGAAGACGTTTTTCCCGGCAACGGATGCCACGATCTCACTCCTTGTGACGCTCGGTACGTTTGGCATTTCATACCTCGTCAGACCGGTTGGTGCGCTCGTGCTCGGATCCTACGCGGATCGGCATGGCCGCAAAGCGTCGATGATGGTGTCGATCGTCATGATGATGGTGGGTACCGCGATCATCGCCCTGATGCCGAGCTACGCGAGTATCGGCATTGCGGCACCGATTGCAGTCGTGTGCGCACGCCTGATCCAGGGGTTTTCGGCGGGAGGCGAATTTGGCAGCACAACGGCGTTTCTGGTTGAACAGGCACCGGAACGAAAGGGCTTCATTGCCAGCTTCCAGTTCGCCAGCCAGGGGCTGAGCTATCTGCTTGCGGCGGGCTTCGGGGCGGTCCTGACGAATACGCTCGATAAGGCTTCGCTCGATGCCTGGGGTTGGCGTCTCCCATTTTTATTCGGGATCTTGATCGGACCTGTGGGCTTCTATCTGCGCAAGCATATTCACGAGAGCCCCAGTTTTCTGGAGGCCAAGCCGGAGGAGTCGCCGGTCAGAACCGTGCTGGCGCACCAGAAATTCCGCATGCTTCTGGCCATTGGCATACTGGTCCTGTCGACCGGGACCAGTTACGTCATCCTTTACATTCCGACCTACGCAAGCCGTCAGCTCCACCTTCCCGAGAGCTTTGGTTTCATCGCTACGGCGCTCACGGGAGCCATTCTCACGTTCGTCACGCCGTTCGTCGGCCATCTCTCCGATCGTATCGGCCGGGTTCGGATGATGACCTGGGCCGGTATCGTTTTTACGGCGACTGTTTACCCTATTTTTAAAAGTCTGGGTGAGCATGCCGGTCTTGGCGCCCTCATGGCGATGATGGCGTGGGTGGGGCTGCTGAAAGCGGTCTATTTCGGAGCCTTGCCGGCATTGATGGCCGAGACTTTCCCGATTGAAACGCGGGCGACCGGCATGGCGCTCAGCTACAACATCGGCGTGACCATTTTCGGCGGCTTCGCGCCGCTCGTCGTGACCTCGCTGATTCTTGCGACGGGCAGCAAACAGGCGCCTGCCTTTTATCTGATGGTGCTGGGCGTTATCAGTCTGCTTGCGTTGTGGCAATGTCGCAAGACGTTAAATCTGCGCTAGTCGTCATTGAATCCGGCGCGGATCGGCGCGGCTTTGACTGCCGTAGGCGCCCTGGAGCGCGGTTTGTCTTTGACATTCAGGCGCGGAGCTGCAAGCCGCTCGCGAGCACCGGTGAAGGGTTAGAAGATCCCTGAAAACCTCGCGATAGAGACATGCAGCAATTTTTTCAAACAGAATCGGGCGATAGCGCGCGTTCGCCGCTAACCGCCGGGCCGAAGGGCACCCCAAATCGCGCGCGGATCTGCCTGAGCTGCGCAGCTTCCAGGGCTGACCCTTTGCTCAGCTCGACGTATGAGCGGCAAGCGCGAAAATTGCCGAACGGTAAGAACGCTGGCGAACCGTAATTGCGCAGACAGTCGACACGGCAATTTTCTGGACAACGCTCGCCCATTCCTGCTCGTCAGGTCCGCCATTGCTGCCATTTGTCCGATGAAAGCCGTGATCAGTCGTTTATCATGGCTGGCTCACGTCGTTTGCAGGATCAGTCAGTAAGTATGATGAATACCCGAAAGATTTTGATGATTATTGGAGCGTTCCTGCTCGGATCAGCAGGAGCCACGTACTTGATGCTCCTTCAGGCGGACCGCCGCTCAATGGCAGAAGTCACGGCAGCCATGGATGAGTCCGCACGCCGTCCCGTCGTCGATTCGCGCGTCGGCGGTCACTTGACGGAAGGCAGCATCGACCAATCGAAGTCGTCCGGCGCAATTACGAAAAGCACTGCGATCGCTCAGGAACCGGTGGTTCCCGCTCCGGCTTCTGCTCTGGCAATAGGACCTGCGTCCATGACGGCCGCGCCCGCATCCAGTCCGGCCTCCGCACGAGTCACGGCGCAACTGAAACCGGAGGCACAACCGAAGCAGGTGCCGTCGACGGCAGTCGCGTCGGTGAACGTGCAGGACTCGGGTGCGCCGAAGTTGGTTCCGGCGCAGCGCGCCCTGCGTGGACGAGACGGTCTTGACCGTCGCGCGACACCGGAAACGGACGAACTGGTCAGGGAATCGGCGAAGCTCGATCCATCGCTGCCTCCGCCGGATATGTCGGCCGCTCGCGCCGCCATGGACCAACGTAGCTTCACGCCAGGCACGGGTTCGAATCCGGTCGCGGCCGCGATGACGGATCAGCTCGTCAGAGATTCGGCGAAGCCCGATTCTTCGCTGCCGCCACCCAAGTAACCGATTTCTCCGTTAGCACGTGCGGCTACATGAACTCTCCCAGCACTTGAGCACCGCGCTCCAGCGCTTGGTATAAGGCGCCCGAAGCAAGCGAATTGGCTGTCGCCGTCTACAGTATCGGCCATTTGGCGACGTTCGAAGTTCGGGCCAGATCGTTGGCACCCATTGGCGGGCGCGGACACAAGAAAGGAAAAGCAATAGGACGGTGGGCGCAGAGGCAAAACTTGCTGCAACCGTTCGGCCCCTTACTTGCGGACAACCTCTGATTTAGCGTGCTCGTGGTTCAGAGGAAAGCTAGTCATTGCACCTCGCCGCAGAGATTGACGTTGCTATACGTTGACCATACACCTGAAGATTCATGCCATGTTCGACGGTCGTGAATCGATGGATTGCGTGCTCGCCAGCGGGGCACCGATACACATCGTCTCTTGCGATGTAGATAAAGTCGGCCTTCCTAAAGAGATCTTTCTTCCGCGATGCGGACGTGAGCGGCTTGGGAAGCCACCTTTTCGCTTACCCGTCGGAACCGTTTGCACCCGGGGACCCATGGCGTTGGCCGCGTCGCGGCGGTAGGCGACGGTGTGTTGTCGGCGACCGCAACCAGTTCGCATGGGGACGCGCCAAGATCGGTCTGTCAACGAGTACGCAAGCACGTAGATGCAACTGTGCTATCGGTCGCGGCTCTTGCGCGGCATACGGGGCAGCGGGGACGAATTCAGGCAACGAAGCTGCCGGCCAGAAAACAGTGTTGGGGCGCGAGCGATGTCGTCCGTGATTGGGCTCGCTGCGGTGCACCGGTCGTACTTCCTGCTGTCCCGTATGGGCTGTCGGATTGGTAGCCCAGGCGCCGCTCTGACTGCGGAGGTGGTTGTGTCGGCTTCTGCAATCTACTCAAAACGCCGTTCAGGTGATACTCGCTTACCCTCCGGCGCAACGAGTATGAGACCTTCCAGGTAGCCTGAAACGATTGACCGGCGTGTACTAGAGTGTACTTACGATGCCTTCAATGGAGTTTCTTCCATGGATACTCACTCGATTCTGGGCATGATTCATGCCGAAGAGGCTTTACTGGTCTCCATCGTACGCTCGTTGTCACCGGAGATAAGACGCACGGTCGCCAACGATTTTCATGAGCAAGTCCAGCTCGCTGAGACTTCGCATCTGAATCCGACAACCGATCGGGAAGCGAGCGACGCGTTCAAGGCACATATCAGAAGGTTGTCGATCATGCTTGCCTCGCTGTCGTGAAGAGAAGTCGACCCGTCCGGGGCTCCACGTGTGGCGTGCGCGAGTGAATTGCATTTGCGTCTTGCGCCGACCATACTTGCTCCGTCGTGCATCTACGGGCGAACGCCAATGAACCGTAACGATTCCCAGCTCCAAGGATCGGAGAACAGGCATCCCGACGATCACAATCACGACGGCAGTGCGCTGTCGGAGGCTGATCTGCGTGTCCGCGCGCTTGAATCCCTGCTGGTGGAGAAGGGGTACGTCGATCCCCATGCGCTGGAAGCGCTGATCGAGACATACGAGCATAAGGTCGGGCCGCGCAATGGCGCGCGCGTAATCGCGAAGGCATGGCGCGACCCGGCATACAGACAATGGCTACTCGAAGACGCTACTGCAGCAATCGCTTCGCTCGGATACAGCGGCAGGCAGGGTGAACACATGGTCGTGCTGGAAAACACGCCTCGCGTGCACAACATGGTGGTGTGCACATTGTGCTCATGCTATCCGTGGCCGGTGCTCGGGCTTCCGCCGGTCTGGTACAAGTCGGCGCCTTACCGGTCTCGAGCGGTCATCGATCCGCGCGGCGTATTGAAGGAGTTCGGCTTCGAATTACCTGCCGATACCGAGTTTCGCGTTTGGGACTCTACTTCCGAGGTCCGCTATCTGGTGTTGCCTATGCAGCCTCCCGGAACCACGGGTTTCTCTGAAGAAGCGCTAGCTGAACTGGTGACACGTGACTCGATGATCGGCACGGGATTGCCGAAGACGCCAGAAGCGCAACGGGAGTTGCCATGAACGGTGCGCAAGATCTTGGTGGCATGCAATCGTTCGGTCCGATACGCCCGGAAATCGACAGTCCGGTCCTTCACGCGGACTGGGAGCGGCGCGTGCTGGCGATCACGTTGGCGATGGGCGCAGTCGGCAAGTGGAACATCGACATGTCTCGCGCCGCTCGGGAGAGTTTGCCGCCTGCGCAATACCTCGCCAGCAGTTACTTTGAGATCTGGCTCGAAGGACTGCAAAAGCTGCTGCAGGATACGGGCTTGGTGACGGCGGAAGAAATCGGCAGCGGTGAGTCCGGGAATGCGGCGGTGCCGGTCCCCCGGGTGTTGATGGCTAACGAGGTCGCTGCCGCCCTGCGGCGAGGCAGCCCCGTCGATCGCTCCGTGGCCGCCAAGGCCCGCTTTAACGTTGGCGACGAAGTGCTGACCCGTCAGTTCAATCCATCCACCCACACTCGTCTGCCGCGTTATTGCCGAGGCAGACGAGGACGCATCATCGCAGTCCACGGTGCACACGTTTTTCCCGACACCAATGCGATTGGTCTCGGCGAACGACCGCAGTGGCTCTACACGGTGCGCTTCGATGCTTCTGAACTCTGGGGAGCGGATACGACTGCGGCATCGGTCTGCGTCGATTGCTGGGAACCTTATCTCGACTATCCAGGCGCTATGCCTGCCTAAGATGACCCATCCCCCGGCGGATCTTCCCGAACTGCGTGCGGCGTTGCCGGCATTGCCATGTGACGACGCAGGGCCCGTCTTCAAGGCGCCGTGGGAGGCTCAGGTGTTCGCGATGACCCTGATCTTGCACGAGCGCGGCGAATTTACGTGGACAGAATGGGCGCTATTTCTGAATCAGGCGATCCGCGATGCGCAGGCCGCCGGCGACCCGGATCTTGGCAACACCTACTACAGTCATTGGCTGACGGCATTGGAGCGCATTAGCGACTTCAAGGGACTGCTTACAGGCGACATGCTTCTGCAGCGTCAGAACGAGTGGGACATTGCCGCTCGACGCACACCGCATGGCCAGCCGATTGTGTTGGAGTGAAGGCGAGTCCCTCATGTGGGTATGAGAGGCTTACGAGTAGTGCTCATAGCGCGACGCCAGTGGAGCAGTTTTTTTCTCTTCGGCTATCGCGGGTCCGGTCGCAAGGCGGATGTACACGCAGTTCCGTAGGCGGCCAACGACTATCAGGTCGCTTGCAGCCAGACGAAACCACGTCCAACAGATTCGCGCGCGTTCTCAGTGATTATGTTCCCGCGGGCGATCACCACCCGCTCAAACGGCCATTCCAATATGTGGTCTATCGACTCACGTGCCAATTTACGATCGCGGTAGAGGAAGCGAAGTGGCGGACTCCACGTGAGCTGCCAGGGCTAACTCAGGCGATGACCTTCTGCTCTCCGGCAGCCTGCTCGCGCATGCGACGGGCTTCGTCGCGCAGGAACTGCTGGTAATCGTCCAGATCGCCGTCGAAGGGCTCGACGCCACCCTTGGTGACGAGCCAGAACTCGTCACATACCGCGCGCAGCAGGGAACGGTCGTGACTGACCAGCATCACTGTGCCTTCGAATTCGTTGAGTGCCATGCCTAGCGCTTCGCGTGTGGCCAGGTCGAGGTGGTTGGTAGGCTCGTCGAGCAGCAGCAGGTTGGGGCGCTGCCACACGATCATGCACAACACGAGCCGCGCCTTTTCGCCACCGCTCATCGTGCTGACCGCCTGATGGACCATGTCGCCACTGAAGTTGAAGGTGCCGAGGAAGGTGCGAAGCGATTGTTCGGTGCCACTCTGGCCGGGGGCACGCATGTGCGCCGGCGTGTCCTTGGCAAGGCGGATCATGTGTTCCATCGGCGTATCGAGAGGACGCAGCACGTCGAGTTCCTGCTGGGCGAAGTAGCCGATGTTCAGGCCTTTGCCTTCGCTGATTTCGCCGGCAATCGGCGCCAGCTCGTGTGCCACCGTCTTCACCAGAGTGGACTTGCCCTGGCCGTTGGCACCGAGAATGCCGATGCGCTGCCCGGCCAGCACGGATCGGTTGATGCCCCGCACGATAACCGTCGGCGGCGTGCCCGGCGGTGCGCCGGTCGGCGCCGCGTAGCCGAAGCTCGCGTCCAGCATCGACAACAGCGGGTTCGGGACGTTGAGCGGCTCCTTGAACTCGAAGGTGAACTCCGCGTCGGCAAGCACCGGTGCGATCTTCTCCATGCGTTCGAGCGCCTTGACCCGGCTCTGCGCCTGCTTCGCCTTCGAGGCCTTGGCCTTGAAACGGTCGATGAATTTCTGCAGGTGGGCGATCTTGTCCGCCTGCCTGGCCACCGCGGCCTGCTGCAACACGAGTTGCTCGGCGCGCATGTCTTCGAACTTGCTGTAATTGCCGCCATAACGCACCAGCTTGGCGTTGTCGACGTGCACCGTCACCTGCGTCACCGCGTCGAGGAATTCGCGATCGTGGCTGATCACGACCAAGGTTCCTTGATAGCGCTTGAGCCACGCTTCCAGCCAGACCAAGGCGTCGAGGTCGAGGTGATTGGTCGGCTCGTCGAGTAACAGCAAGTCGGACGGGCACATGAGCGCGCGCGCCAGTTGCAGTCGCATGCGCCAGCCGCCGGAGAAACTGTTGACCGGCTGGCTAAGCTGCGCGGCACTGAAGCCAAGGCCCAGGATCAGCGCCTGGGCACGTGCGGGGGCATCATGTGCACCGGCGTCGTGCAGGGCCATGTAGGCGTGTGCCATGCGCATGCCGTCGTCGCTGGCCTCAGCGGCGGCTACTTCGGCCTGCGCGGCCAGCAGTACAGTGTCACCGTCGATGACGAAGTCGGTCGCACTCTGCTCGGTCTCCGGCATCTCCTGCGCGACCTGGCCCATCTTCCATGCAGCGGGAATCGAGAACTCGCCGCCGTCTTCGTGCAGCGTGCCGTTGAGAAGGCCGAAGAAGGACGACTTGCCGGCGCCATTGCGGCCGACAAGGCCAATCTTTTCGCCGGGGGTGAAGGTGACGGACGCGCTGTCGAGTACGACATTGACGCCACGGCGCAGCGTGACATTACGGACGGAAATCATAAGGAGCTACTTCGAGGAGGATAGGCATGATAGCCGAACGGAAGTACAGGGCTGTCTCTTTTCTGGCCGCACGAGTGAAGAGTCGCTTGCGCTTTGCGGCGCCCTCGGCCACAAAGCAAGGCGAGCACTGGCGCACCGGGCGTTGCGGCTGCGGGGCCAGCGAACAGACGGTGAGTGACGGCTTCTGGCCGATAGCACCAGCTCGGCGAACGCTCTCTAGAGCGGCCGTTGGACTCATCAACGGCAGCTTTCCGGCAAGCGGGGCGAATGCGCGCTCACGGCCGATGAGCTGTCATTGGGGCAAAAATTCCTGGCGACCGCTGAACGTGCAAATCGGACGCGTTCACCGATAGACCGCACACAGAAGACACGCCAGTGCCTAACGCCGCTCAAGTGCTTTGCCGATCGATGATGGTAAAGCCGGTGTCGATTTTCACCTGGGTTCGCACTACTTCGGAGCGCGGAACGGCAGCGAAGCGCGCGAGCAAGGCCTCTGCCGCCTTCGCACCAATGGTTATGCCGTCGATGCGAACCGTGGACAACGCAGGATAGACATGTGCCGCCGTACTCAGATCGCCGAAGCCCATGACTGCAAGTTCATGCGGCACACTTAACCGACGGCTTGCCGCTTCAGCGAGCACGCCCTGAGCCAGCGTGTCCGAACTGCAGACAATTATGTCTGGCGTCGAGGCGGCCAGGATCCGGCCGAGACCTTCCCGGCCGGCCTGCAAGGTCGCGGGGGCAGGGAGGACCTCGAAAGCCGGCTCAGCAACGCCAAGCCTTGCCAACTCGCTTTTGATGCTTTCGCAGCGGCGCAGGCCGCGTGGGTCGTCTACGGAGACGATGCCGAATTTCCGATAGCCTTTGTCGAACAGGTGTCGGGCCACCTCTGTACCGACCTGCTCGTGCGAGAACCCGATCACCATGTCTATCGGCGTGTCGGTGAGGTCCCAGATCTCGACGACGGGAATTTTTGCTTTCGATAGCCGGTCGACCGTCGCATCGGAATGACGGGTGCCGGCGAGCACGATGCCATCTGGCCGTCGGCCAAGGATCGCTTCGACAAGCGCCTCTTCGCGCGCCGTCGAATAGGCGGTGAGCCCCAGCAACGTCTGGTAGCCCGAAGACGTCAGGCCGTCCATCAGTGACTGGACGGTGTCCGCAAAGATCGAGTTGGCAATCGTCGGGAGCAGGATGGCGACCAGCTTGCTCCTGTTGCTGGCAAGTCCTCCAGCGAGCATGTTGGGCACGTATCCTGTCGCGCGAACCGCATCGAGCACCTTTTTCTGTGTATCGCTGCGCACGAGTTCCGGTCGATGGAGTGCGCGGGACACGGTCATCGGCGCGACACCTGCCACACGAGCCACGTCGATCAGTGTCACGCTCTCGCCCGGGTTCGCTGGCACCGCCGGCTCCCGCTCAATCCTCTTTGTCATCGATTTGCCCTGTTGGCGGTTCGTTCGCGTCGTGCGGTGCCGTAAGCCGCACGGGTTAGCTCAAATTCTTTGCAAGCTCGCGGACCATCCGCAGCCTGCCGGAATTAGACCATGAGCGCCTGATCCACGGCCAACCGAGGGTGAGCGCTGGTCCCACTGTCTAAGTGTAAACCACGATGATTGCGCAATCATCATTCGCTTGAATGATTGCGCAATCATAGTAGTATCGAGTCCATTGCCCGGAATCAGAGCCGGCAGGAGTCGTCCGCGACCGCACGGAACAGCTCAACAACCCCAGGAGACAGAAGTGGCAACGGAACCGAACACCGCAAGACGCACCAACGTCCGATGGTTCACCCTTGCGATGATTTTCATCGTCACGGTGTTCAATTACGTGGACCGGGCAACGCTATCGATCGCGGCGCCCAGCATGCGCCACGAGTTGGGCTTCGATGCGTTCACCATGGGCATTGCGTTTTCCGCGTTCGGGTGGGCGTACACGGGCATGCAGATTCCTGGCGGCCTGATCCTGGACCGATTCGGTGCGCGGGTCGTGCTTGGTCTGAGCCTGATCGTCTGGTCGGCGCTGACTTTTGTGCAGGGCTACGTGCATCTGTTCGCGTCCGCGTTCGTTGCGCTGTTCGCATTGCGTTTCCTGATGGGCGTGGCCGAGTCGCCGGCCTTTCCGTGTAACAGCCGTCTCACGGTGATGTGGTTTCCAAGCGCGGAGCGCGGCCTCGCCACGTCTATCTTCCAGTTGGCGCAGTATTTCGCACTGGCTGTCTTTACTCCGGTCATGACCTATACGGTCAGCAAGTGGGGCTGGCACTACGTGTTCTTCACGACGGGAGCGGTCGGCGTGCTGATCGGACTGTGGTGGTTGAAATCTGTGCGGGAGCCGCAGCGCGACCACCGCGTCAACGCGGCCGAGTTGGAATACATCGCAACGGGTGGCGGGCTTCCAGCCATGGGCGACACTCCGCGACCGTTCAAATGGCGCGAGATCAGGTCGATTGCGGCCAACCGCATGATGATCGGGGTTTACATCGGTCAGTTCTGTCTCACGTCGATTACATGGTTCTTCCTGACATGGTTTCCCACGTACCTCATCGAAGCCAAAGGTATGTCGATTCTCAAGGTCGGCGTCGCAGCAGCGATACCCGCGGTGGCTGGGTGCCTCGGAGGCCTCATCGGTGGACTGTGGTCCGACTGGATGCTCAAGCGTGGATTCAGTCTTACGGCAGCGCGAAAGACGCCGATCATCACCGGCCTCGTGTTGTCCAGCACGATCGTCGCGGCGAATTACATCCACTCGACCACGGCTGTGATCCTCGTGATGTCGCTTGCTTTCTTCGCGAAGGGCGTTGGCAATCTCGGATGGTGCATCGTCGGCGACGTCTCGCCGAAACACGCGATGGGCATCAGCGGCGGCATCTTCAATCTCTGCGGCAACCTCGCGAGCATCGTTACGCCACTGGCCATCGGCTGGATGATCAGGAGCACGGGTTCGTTCGAGGTCGCACTCACCTATGTCGCGGCGCTCTCGCTGCTCGGCGCTTTCTCGTATCTGTTCATTGTCGGCAAGCTCAAACGCCTGGAGGAGGGGGAGTCCGACGGGACTTCGCCCAAGAGTGCGCCTGTTACCGGCTTGAACCCACGCCACGGCAACTGACGCCGTGAATCAAGCTCTCTCCCGCAAAGGATAACGTTCATGATCGCTACCAGCTCCCTCGCTTCTGGCGCTTCAAGTGACCAGATCAAATGGATTCGTATTGCATCGACCATTCTCCCGTTGGCCAACCCCATCAGCGATGCCAAGGTCTTGACGGGTCGCCAGAAGCCGATGACGGAAATTGTCATCCTGTTCGTCGAGATCGAAACGGCCGATGGTCATCGCGGTCTCGGTTTCAGTTATTCGAAGCGCGCCGGTGGGCCGGGTCAGTTTGCCCACGCAAAAGAGATTGCGCCCGTATTGCTCGGTGAAGACCCGAGCGACATCGCCCGGCTGTGGGACAAGCTTGCGTGGGCGGGCGCCTCGGTTGGACGCAGCGGTATGGCCGCACAGGCGATCGGTGCATTCGATGTTGCGCTATGGGATCTGAAAGCAAAGCGGGCAAACCTGTCGCTCGCGAAACTGCTCGGCGCACACCGCGATTCTGTGCGTTGCTACAACACGTCGGGTGGCTTTCTCCACACGCCGCTCGACGAGTTGTTGACGAATACGGATGCGTCGCGCGAGAAGGGCATTGGCGGCATCAAGCTGAAGGTGGGCCAGCCCGACTGTGCGCTGGACATTCATCGCGTGCAAACTGTCCGCAAGCATCTGGGCGACACCTTCCCGCTGATGGTCGATGCGAATCAGCAATGGGACCGGCCCACAGCGCAGCGCATGTGCCGCACATTCGAGCAATACAACCTGGTATGGATCGAAGAGCCGCTCGATTGCTACGACGCCGAGGGCCACGCGGCGCTCGCCGCGCAGTTCGACACGCCGATTGCCACGGGCGAGATGCTGACCAGCGTTTCAGAGCATTGGGAGTTCATCCGACAGCGCTCGGCTGATTATCTGATGCCGGACGCGCCTCGCGTCGGCGGTATCACCCCGTTCCTGAAGGTAGCGACTCTAGCCGACCACGCGGGACTGATGCTGGCGCCTCACTTTGCGATGGAACTCCACGTGCATCTTGCAGCCTGCTATTCGCGCGAGCCGTGGGTCGAACACTTCGAGTGGCTCGAGCCGTTGTTCAATGAGCGACTCGAGACCCGCAATGGCCGGATGATTGTGCCGACGCGCCCGGGGCTCGGCTTGACGCTCAGCGATCGCGTTGCCGGCTGGACCGCACAGGAAGCGGAAGTCGGGACCCGCGCGTAAGTTGTTCACGCCAATGTCCCCGCCCAACGTCGGGGACTTGTCTCATGTGTGAATGTACTAGCGGGAGCACGGTAAGCAGGCGCGTCACTGCGTTCAGCTTGGGAGGCGACCATGAACAGGCGTCAAAGATGATGGAGTATTGGAGGAAGCCTGCTGCCGGCTTTGTCACGTTACCAGGGTGGTCGCGTAGAATCGGGAAATGAATAAATCCAGATAGGGTATAGCTGCAATCCTTGCCATCCAACCGGTAGTCAAATTTCCACACCGTCGAACCTGAGACCGACACCCGCAGATACATGGAGTCGCGGTCGCGGATCTTATAGGGCTTGTCTTGCGGTTTGGCGTTCAGCAGCAGCGGGTAGGTTAGCTTCATGGCGTTCTCCTCGACGGACAACTACATGATTTTCACCCGCAATTTACCCGCAAAACTGCCGGAAGCAGGTGGATTACTCTGGGTCGAGTCGGATAGATCTCTATAAACCGGAGGGGCGGCCAGGGCGAATGCGTAGAGCCTCAGCCATTCGCTATAACCCTTTACGAGAAAGCCTCCTGAGCGTTCTATGTACTGCTGCCGGGACGTTTCATAGACCCCCCGAATTGCAAACCACGGCACATGCGGCAAGTCATGATGAACCAGATGATAGTTGTTGTTCAGAAACAGCAGCCTCCAGAACCACGCCGCCTCGTTAATGACAGTGCGATGCTCCGGAGCATGTGCCGCACGATGCTCCTGAAACGAACGAATCGAGCCCAACGACAACGACCCATAACCCGCACCGACGATAAAGGTCCACGCCGGAATTCCGCAACTGCGTTGAAGCCACACGGTCAGTGCGACTAGCGCGGGCAGATGCGCGAGCCACACCGGCACGTCGCGCCAATCGCCGCGTTTGAATTTGTCGAGCGCATCCGCACTCATTGCCGCGATGGAAAAAGCCGGTCCAACCAGCAGACGGCCAATAAACGTATTGCGGAAGGTCAGCAGCGCGCGCATCGCGAAACCCGCGCGTTGCCACACACGCTGACTGACGAAATAGCTCTCGGGATCGCGCTCCGGAAGCGTCAGATGCGGATCGTCGTGATGCTGAAGATGCGAATCACGATAGACGCCATACGGAAACCACACCGCGAGCGGCGCGAATCCCAACAGTGCGTTGAAGTGCGGCGAACGCGTCGGATGGCCGTGCAGCAGTTCATGTTGCAAGGACATGTACCACGTGCCGAACAACGCCAGCAGCGTGGTGGTCAGTGGCAGGCCGAGCACGCGCGCATGTGTTGCCACGCTGAACCATCCACCGTAGATTGTGGCGATCAGCAGCCACGTTGGCCATTGCGTGCGCCATGTCCAGCTTGCAGCCTGTTGAGCGAGTGCGTTGCGTTGCGTGTCGTCGAGGTAAATCGCCATCGGCTGGATCGGTCGGAATGGTGGTTTAGACCGATCCTACTGACCCGTTCACCCGACCAGAACCATTTTGTTCAGCAATGCATCTGCCTGTATGTGCAAAGGCGGGTGCAAAAGCGGGAGGACACATCGCCAGCCCTTATGCAGCGACAGGTCGCCGTCGCCTGGCGTTCAGACGGCCTTACAGGATTCTCGCGGATCCTGTCCGGTTGATCGGCAACAGACGCTCATTCTCCATCCGCCACGCGGCACGCATGATCGAGCAAGCCCTCCGCCGAACCGCTGCCGTTGTCGACATCGAGGCCGCTATTCACGACGAGCCAGCCGTCCTTCTCCGCCGACGGTCCCGCACCGGTCACGAGGATGGTTTGCATGGCCATCGCCGCAGCGTCTTTGTTGTCACGCGCGACAATGCGAAACGGATTGTTCGCCTGAGTGAGCGAGGTGACGCGCATGATCCGGTAGCGTTGGCCGTCGAGCGTATCCCAGCGCCACTCGCCAGGCGTGTCCTTTGCGTGACGCGCGAGGGCGTCGCTCGCCTTGCCTTGCATGCAATCGATATGGATATGCAGCTGGTTTTGCGTGCGGCGGAATGGCGAGTTGATCTCGAGGCCGAGTTGGTTGTCGGGCAGGGTGCGCTTGACCGACTTCTCCACATAGAGCCGCGATACCCACGCGTCGTCCCAGTAGTTTGGTGCATTCGGCGTCAGTACGAACGGGCTTTCTATGCCGGTGACGCGGTCGGTCGGAATCAGCAGATGCTGCGAGCGGCCGACAATGTCCTTCAGGATTGCATAGCGTTTGTCGAGATCGACAATCGTGCATTGGCCCGGCGTGCCGGTGGCCTGTTGCGACGGCACGCAGCGCACATCGACGATTTTCCAGAGCGCGTTCGAATCGACTGCGGCAAGGCGCGTGCATGAGGTGGCGGTGAAGGCGACCGCCAATACCGCAACGGTGCGCACGAGCATGTGCCGAAGGCGGGTGGGTTTGAGCAGGTTCATCGGCATGCGGATCGGCACTTTTTTATCGTAATGTTCAACGGCGTTTTCAACGGCATCTTTAGTGGCGTCTTCAACAGCACTTTCAATGCATCTTCAGCGGCACTTTCAATGCACGCTCAACGGCATCTCCAAAGCCATCAGAGCACCGGCGCCGGCAGCACACCGAGCAATTGCTCGACGGCCACGCCGATCGCCAGCAGCCGCCGGTCCTCGCCGAGCGGGCCATCCAGTTCCAGCCCGACCGGCAAGCCGCCAGCGGTCATTCCCGCCGCCAGCGACAAGCCCGGAATGCCGGACGTGCTGGCCGGGTCGGTATTGCGCAGGAACGCCTCCATCGTATCGAGCGGCGCGGCGCCATCGATCGATACCGTCGACGAGCCGTGCAGGTCGTCGATCGGCACCGCGGCGAGGCGCGTGGTCGGAAACAGCAGCGCATCCAGACGCTCATCCGCGAAAGTCGCTGCGACATACTGCTGCAAGCGCGGCCGCCATTGCTTCAGCGCTGCGTCGTATTGGGCGCCGAGCACGTCGGCGAGGATGTCGTCGTAGATCGCGCGCACGTCCGGGCTCGCGATGCGGGCCGCCATTTCGCTGACCGTCTTGACCGGCGCATTGTTGGCGACGAGCCAGGCGAGGACGTCCGCGCGCGCCTCATGGATCGCGATCGGGCCGCCGACCAGTCCGTTCAAGGTCTCCAGCTCGCTCATCGCGACCGGCACGAAGGTGACGCCCGCCTGTTCGAGGCGGCGCAAGGCGGCACGCGCGACGTCTTCGACCTGCTTTTCGAGGCCTTCCCAGAGCGGTTCGGGAAGGCCGATACGCAAGCCGCTCAGCGCGAGCGCGGGTAACGGTCCTGCACCGGTGATCACGCCGTCGAGCAAAGCGATATCGGCGACCGTGCGCGCCATCGGCCCCACCGTGTCACGCGTATGGCTGATCGGCACGACGGCGTCCGGGTCGTGATAGCGCCGTTCGGCGCCACCGTTACCGACTGACGGACGAAACCCCGCGATACCGGTCAACGCGGCCGGAATGCGAGTCGAGCCGCCGGTGTCGGTGCCCAGGCCCGCGGGCACGATGCGCGCGGCGATCGCGGCGGCGGTGCCGCCGGACGAGCCGCCGGGAATCAGTGTGGGGTCGTACGGGTTGCGCACCGGCCCGGCGTGCGTGGCGAAGTTCGTGCTGGTGATGCCGAACGCGAGTTCGTGCATGTTGGCTTTGCCGAGGACGATCGCGCCGGCATCGAGAAGCCGTTGTACCGAAGGCGCGTTCGTCGCCGGCACGAAACCTTCCAAAGCAGGCGTGCCCGCCGAGGTCTGCAAGCCGGCCGTGTTGATGTTGTCCTTCACGACGATGGGCAAACCGGCGAGCGGCAATGGCGCTTTTGCTGCGGGCGGCAACGCATCGATGCGCTGCGCGGCGGCCAGCGCGCCGTCGAGGTCGAGCGTGGTGAGCGCATTGAGGCTCGAGAGCGACGCCGCGCGTGCCAGCAGCGTGGCCATATAGTCGGCGGCCTTGAGGCGTCCGGACTGGATCGCGGCGACCGCTTCCGTTGCGGTTAGGGCCAACTGTTGATCGACGGTCCATGTCATCGCGGGCGTCTCCTTGAGCTGAGGTGTCGCCTATTCTGGCACAGCCGCCTAAGTATCGACGCCGGGTGGCGCAAGGTGGCCCGCGTTCGCCGGGTTGCCGACGCAGCGCGATCAGCGTGTTGGGGCGTTGCGCGCGCGACCGGCGTGACCGCCTGGGCGCGATCGGACCGGCCTGCCGGCGTTACTTGCGGCTGTCGATCCACATGCGTCCCCAACGGAACGCATAGGCGAGCGCGTGCTCTTCGTCGAAGAAGTAATCGAGTGCGTCGAATGAGTAGGCCTGGCCCTGGCTTGCAGACGTTTTCTCGATAGTCAGGTTGGCGGCGAACAGGCCGTTGGGCAGTCGTTGTGCAGCCGGTGCGACTTCGTAGCCCTTGTAGCGGATATGTGGATTCATGATCGTGGCAGTGAGTATGCCCGCGTGTGTTGCTAAAGAGCCGGTGCGCGGGACACAACCCTGTGCGTCGGGCAACCGGTGGGTGAGCGGGCAGGATCAAGCGTAGGCCGCGCCACGCAGCGGGTGAACCAATCTTTCGTCGTAAGCAAATCAGCGAGGTTCGGGAACGGTCTTCAGGAGGCCGGATCGGACCATAGTCGCAGCGTTCGAACACACTATCCGGCGTTGCGGGCGAATGGTCTGTTGTGTGGCGCACGGTTTGGGCGAGCGGACGCGCGAGCGCGTTCGAACGCGCACGGCGGGGCTTGGGTCGGCCTTGAAAGTATCTTTCGGGGATGCTGCGGTTGACACGGAACCGGGGTAGGCGCATCTGTGCGCCGGATGGTTCGGCGAGGCAGCGGGATGCTTGCCGCCTCTGTGCGGGCGCGGGTGCGTCGGGGACCGCAAGAGCGGATCCCCGGCGCCGTATGCGAAGGCGCTAACCGCTAAACCGCTAAACCGCGTGCAGCAATCGGGCGGGTTGCGCTTCCTTGACTGCATTGCCGATCGGCGCGGCCGTCGGCGTGCGATGCGCGTTGAACGCCAGGGCGAATTGCGCGGCCTGATGGCCGACCGTGGCGAGCTGATCGACGACCTTGGCGTCGGAACAGGTGTCGACGGTGTCGAAACGCGTTTCCAGCGTGTTGATCCCGGCGCCGAACGGCGTCGGCCAGCCGCGCAATGCGTGGACGATCGAGCGCAGCGAAGTCAGCACCGAGCCGGCCGCCTGCCAGCCATAAGCGGTGACGATGCAGCCGACCGCGCGGCCATCCAGATACGGCCGTTCGTCGGCGCGCAGCTCCTCGAGCGTGTCGAGCGCGTTCTTGACGAGGCCCGAGACGCCGCCGTGATAGCCGGGCGTCGCGATGATCAGCGCGTCCGCATGGCGCACGGCCTCGATCAGTTCCAGCTGCTCGGCGGTGCGTTGAGGGTTTTCCGGCGCGTAGTGGGGCAGGCTATGCAGGAAGGTGCCGCCGAACAGCCGGGTAGTCGCGCCCGCGGCTTCCGCGCCGCGCAGCGCAAAGCCGAGCGCGCGCTCGGTCGACGAGGCCGCGCGTGTCGTGCCGCCGATGCCGATGACAAGCGGGCGGCGGTGATGATCGAAACTGGTCAACGAAATGCTCCTTCGGTAGCGGCTCACGGAACGCTGGCGCGGGGTTGCGCGAGAGACGAACCGGGGCGAACCGGACTTTGAAGTGTCATCTTAATGACCGCCGCGACCCGGGCGAAGCGACTTTTTGTTCTAACGATATAACCGCGCGAGGTTATCGGCGGCCCGGCGGGCTGTCCGGCGGATGTTTCGAAACCCTCGACACCTTCGAAACCAGCAGGCCGCCCTGTGCAATGCAGTTGAGGCGGCGCCGGATAAGCATATGGCGAACCATTGTTTGGGGGCGCGACGACACGCGGCTATGATCGAGTCGTCTCCTCCATGACATCTCCTTGACATGGGACTCGGCCTCGCTACGACAGTGGCGGGGCCTTTTTTTCGTCTGGTCCTTTCAGTGGCGCAGGCGCTCGCCGCTTCACGATCAAGCCGTTTGTTGCATGCTACGATGGTCCGCGACGCGATTCACGGCGAGGCGAACAAGCAATGGCAACCCTATATGACACGCTCGGCGTGCACACGCACGCCACGGACGAAGAAATCAAGCGGGCCTACCGCAAGGCCGCGATGAAATGGCATCCGGATCGCAACAGCGGCGCCGAGGAAGTGGCGCGTGCCACCTTCCAGGAAATCAAGGACGCGTACGCGATCCTCTCCGACGCCGCGCAGCGCAAGGTCTATGACGCGGTCTATGCCGAGCAGATGCGCGGCTGGGAAGCGCAGCACGCGCGCCGGCAAAAAGCCCAGGCCGAACGCGAGGCGGCGGCGCGTGCCGCGGACGAAGCGGCCTATGCCGAGATGGTGTCGCTCGCCATGCGTTTCGCCGACGAGGGCCACAATCGCGACGTCCTGTTCGGTGTGCTGCTAGGACGTCGATGCGAGGCGCAGCGGGCCGCGCAGATCGCCGATAGCGTCGCGGCCCTGCAGGCGTCGCGGCGAGCGGCTGAGAAGGCGGAGGCCGACGCCGAGGCGGCGACAGAAGCGGTGGACGTCCCCGACGTTTCAGCGAAAGCGGAGGCGGCGACCGCGAACAACGGTGCCGCCAGCCACGGCGCGCCAGGCCAGCACGGCAACCCCGGCAACCCCGGCAAGCGCGAAGAAAGTGCCGGCGACGCGCATCCGGCCGGCGTGCTGGGCGGACTCTGGTTCCAGTTTCTCAACGGCTTGCGGTTTTGAGCAGAAGGTTATGGCCGGTAGACCCGAGACGTAGACCGAATTGATATAGAGAGCGGCCTTCAGCGTGGGGATATCCGCTTCTAGAATCAAAACAGGTCCGTGACATGTGTCGTTCGAGCGTCGAAGTGAAGTGACGGCTCTTCATTGCCGCGCCTGCGGGTGGCGGACGCATCAGCATGTCGGGCACAGGCTTGCACGTGTGCCCGCTGCTCCTCTCCTTGTCGCTGACTTTTCTTTCCCCGCGAAAGACCCGCTTCGCTTGACCTCCACGCTGCAGTTCCGAGAGGCACGACGGCCATGGTTACTTTCATTTTTGTCGTTGCGGTGGCGGCGTTTATCCCGTACGTCGCAGCGCCCGGCATTGCGAACGGCGTCAAGGCAATCAGCGCGCAACCCGCGGCGATGCTGTTCGAAACTTCACCGGCGGCATCCGGCAGTGCGAGCGACGCCGCGAACCGGATCGTGTCCGAGCCGCGCGACAGTCAGGCTTCCGTCTGATGAGACGCCGGGGCCCAGCTGTCAGCATGTTGAAAGATTTGGCCTGACGCTGCTACACTTTCCCGCCAATTCGGCGCGCGATACCCGTGGCTTGACGGTCCTCGTGCAAATTCTTGTGGCGCAACAAATTACGTCATCGTAGTGTCACCAAGGCGCAAGACTGGGCCGGCAAAATTGCAGATAGCATAGAAAGCGATAAAAACACGGGGTGAGCGTGACCAGAAAATACAAGGTGCTGTTTCTCTGTCGCGAGAATTCAGCACGCAGCATCATTGCCGAAGCTTTACTGCGCGAACTGGCTGGACACCGGTTCGAAGCGTTCAGCGCGGGGCCGGAGCCGGCCACGCGCGTCCATCCCATTGCGATCGCGCAACTGCAACCCGGTATCTCGGATCTGGGCGTGCTCAGTCCGAAAAGCTGGCTGGAATTCACCGGCGAATGGGCGCCGCGCATGGATCTCGTCATCGCGATGGACGAGTGCGTCGCCGGGCATCATGCGCCGCGCTTTCCCGGAGAACCTTCGTTGTGTCGCTGGATCTTTGCCGATCCGCTCGCAGACGGCATGCTCGAGCCGGAGCGAGTGCGTTTGTTTGAAAAGGTGTTCTGGCAAATCGTCCGGCAGGTGAGCATGTTTATCGAATTGCCGCAGTACGCGGCGCCGCCGGCTCGCACCGGCGACGCATCGTGCGCATCGATGAGCGAAACGATCCCTGCCATACAGTGCAACGTGTGAATGACCCCCGGCGCATCAACCGGCTGAGCGACGCCTGACGCGCGATGCGGGGGGCGATTCACTGCGCGGCTTTCGGGGGCTTCATTGCGCCGTTGGACGGCATCGGGTGCATCAGGCATTCAGGTCGGTGCCCGCTATTTCGGCATCAGCACCTTGTCGACCACCATGATCACGCCGTTGCTTTGGTAGACGTCGTAGGTGGAGATGTCAGCGGTGTGGCCCGCCGCGTCGGCGACGACGATATTGCGCGGTCCGTTTTCCGTGAAGGTGAGCATCGCGCCGTTGACGGTCCTGATTGACGCCTTGCCGCCACCGGCCTTGATCGCCGAGTCCAGTTTGTTGAAGTCGTAACGGCCCGGGAGCACGTGATAGGTGAGGATGCTGGTGAGCGTCGCCTTGTTTTCAGGCTTGACGAGCGTGTCGACCGTGCCGGCCGGCAATGCCGCAAACGCTTCGTTGGTCGGCGCGAAAACGGTGAACGGGCCCGCACCCTTGAGCGTATCGACGAGGCCCGCCGCTTTGACCGCGGCGACGAGCGTGGTGTGATCCGCGGAATTGACCGCGTTGTCGACGATGTCCTTGCTGGGGTACATCGCCTGTCCGCCGACGACGACCGTTTCACCTGCAGCGAATGCGCAGGAGGCGGCAATCGACAAAGCCGCGGCGGCAAAAAACAATTTCCCTTTCATGACCGGTCTCCACAAACACAACGCGTGATTGCGTTGCTTGACCGGATATACGGTGAGTTCAGGCGTCCGGATGCAAACCGTTGGCGCACGAGTGCCCTTCGCCAGCGTGAGCGGCGCGTGCGGGCCCGCATCGACGAACGTGTCGAAACGGTTGTTGCCACCAGAAAAGTACGGAGTGAAGCCTCGGGGCTATGCCTGGGCTTATGGCTGGGTTTATGTCTTTACGCTGGCAGTTCGGCAATCAGACGGTTTAGCGGTTGTTCGAGCGCGCAAGCGGACTTCCCGCGAACGGGTCGTTTAACCAATCCACCTGTTTTCTCGGCTGCGGGGCGGGTGCCGGCGTGGCCGATAATTCGAAGTGGTCGATTGATTGCCCTGCGCTAATTGCCTGTTTAAGCCATTGGGGCATTTCACCCTGGCCATCCCAGCTATCTCCCGTTGCGCTGCGGTAGCGTTCAGCCTTTTGCCCCTTCGGTTCGGCCGCCAGCGCGGCGGCGAGGTCTTCTGGTTTGATACCAAACTCTTCCATGCGGTGGCGGAGATACGCAATCATGCTATCTCGCTTCCTTTCGTCCATAAGATATTCGTCCTTCTAAAGCGTCCGGCGTTCTGTCAATTACAGATTGCAAGGGGAAGCCGCGAAAGCATTGAACCCATGTCGATGGGGCCCGCTCGCGGTAGGGTTATTGATCGAAGGAAATTCCAGTGACAGCGTCAAAAAAACGTCGCCCCAACTATTGCAGTACAGCACATGCCCAACAAGGCCGCTCATAAGGCTGACTGTGCCAATCAGTGAATATTCAAGCGCTCCGCCGCGCGGCAGGTACGGCTGGATAAGCCCTACGGCCGCAATGGAAAAAACGGTGATGACAATGCAATGATTGCGAACAGTCGGTCTCATGTCCACCACGCTCCGTCTCTCGCCGGTTTCTCGCGCGGGGCCGATTTTTGTGCGTTATGTCAGCATCATAGCGCACTGTTCGGGCAACGCACGCACCGGCCCGGGTGATTTTGTTGCCGCATGGTCCGGATCGGGCGGCGACCGGCTCCGCTCACGCCGCCCGCACTGCCGGGATTGAAATCCTGAGCGTCCGACCTATAACGAAACAGCAGAGCAACAATCTGCGTTTCCAGCCTGGTGGCGACCGGTTCCGGCAAGCCGCCCATGCGCGCCCGACATCGGTTTCAGGGCTGGCAACTATTTACTCGTTTAGTTCGGTGACTCGCCGCAGCAGTCCCGCATAGGCATTCGCCCGTCCGTCAGTTCGATTTGATGACACGACGTTTTTTCGCGGATTACTTCTTTTTGAAGGAGATGAGCGCTGCTGCGCCGGATTCGAGGAGTCTGGACATGAAACTACGTTTATTGACGGCGTTGGCAAGCGCCGCTCTGATTCTGGCGCCGAGCACGGCCGGCGCACTGGACAGCCAGCAGGGGAGCGCCGTGTCGGGCCGGACGCTCATGCAGAACGCAAACGAATCAGTGCAGGACACCACCGACATGTCGTTTGGTGACAGCGTGCGGACCGCGATGCCGGCTGGGCAACCGATGCAGAACGTTTCCTATGGCGGGGTGACGGCAGGCGCGACGGATGCGGGAGGCCGACAGGAGCGGCCGTGCGCCGCCGGCGTGCAATGCAGAATCTATTTTGGCCAATAGCCGACCCGCGGTTCAGCAGGCGGTGGGGGAGCAGAACTCACCGCCTCGAACTCCAGCCGCGCCGCTGCCCCCCGATTGAAATACCCACACGCCCGACTGCAATTTTACGGGGCCGCCAGCCGGAGACTTAATCCGACGTTAAGGCGTATTCCATTCAGGTTTTCACCCGCTGCATTTCCCGATCGCAATCATGAGCAGGCCAATACCGCCTGTTTTTCATTCATGATTTGCGGTCCGCGATTTGATTGGTCCGGCGTCAGTGCGTCCGTTTCCGCACATCCTGACTTTCAGCGGAGCGGGATGCATGCTTCGTCATATTGTCCGCCGGTAACATGCCCGGCAAGGCCTCCACGAAGAAGTCCGCCTGCAAGGCAGCCCCGGCCTGCACGTCGTACTGTGCAAAGTCGCGCACACCGGCTGCCAGCAGAACTTCGTCGTCGAGGAAGAAGTTTCCCGAACACGTTTTGGCAGGGCGCGTCAGGATATGGTGGGCCGCGTCGGCGACGATCTCGGGCGTGCGGCACGCTGCAATCATTTCCTTACCGCCAATCTCGTTTCGCACGGCGTCGGTCGCGATAGCCGTTCGAGGCCATAGTGAATTGACGGCGATACCGCGCTCTTTAAACTCGCCGGCTAGCGCAAGGGTGAACAGGCTCATCGTGTATTTTGCAATGGCGTATGCCGGAAAGTCGCTGAACCATTTTGCGTCCTGGACCAATGGCGGCGACAGCGTGAGGATGTGCGGGTTCGGCGAGTTGAGGAGGTGCGGCAGGCACGCCTGCGCGCACACGAACGTGCCTCTGCCGTTGACCCCGTGCATCAGGTCATACCGCTTGACGGGTGTGTCGAGCGTGCCAGTCAGTCGAATGGCGCTGGCATTGTTCACCAGAATATCGATGCCGCCAAACCGGTCAACAGTCTCGGCAACGGCCGCTTTCACACGCTCTTCGTCGCGAATATCCACGACGAGCGGGAGCGCTTTGCCACCCGCAGCTTCAACAGCGGCAGCCGCCGTATAAATCGTCCCCTCGAGACGCGGGTCCGGGTCGGCCGTCTTTGCGGCAATCACGACATTTGCGCCGTCGCGTGCGGCTCTAAGTGCAATCGCAAGTCCGATGCCGCGACTGCCACCGGACATGAAAAGTGTCTTGCCAGCAAGGCTCATGGTCGTCTCCCGATGATTTGAAGAAGCATACGCTTCCGCAGTCATCGGCGTGCATGGGGAGGCAGACGCGGTGACTCGGGGGTCGCAGGACCACTGCGCGAACTGGCGTGTCACGCCGAACTTCAAGGGCGGGTTCTTGCCTACTTTCTTCCATTTGCCGCCGAGCATGGCATTCAGTGTCCGCCTAACGGGCAACGGCAGGGGAGCCCTGCGCACCTTCGTTCACACCGTTCGCTGGATACAGGACCGAGGATGTAAAAGTCTGGAAACCTGGCTCCCAGATTGGAATTGCACTGTCGACGGCGAACATTCCGTGTCCGTCTCGTCCAAACGGCTGTTCAATAACCAGTTGTCCCTGACCACCCGCAGCCTGAAAAGCGCTGAACCACGTTCGAACGACATCCGGGGAAAAATACATATCGTTCTGGACGTAGTGCCAAAGGACCGGAATGTGAGTGGTAGACGCGAAGTGGCCTATCGCTTCGGACATTCGTTCAGGCGCGCAAGGGTCGCCCGGGTTTGTGGCGGGACGTCCGCCACGTCCGCCCGAGAAATTGACGACAGCGATGACGCCCTTGGGAGCGTAGCTGGCGGCCGCAAGCGACGCGAATCCGCCAGCGGATTGACCCACCAGGATCACACGGTCCTTGTCGATTTGCGGAAGCTTGTCCGCGAAGGCGATCGTCGCGAGCAGGTCCTCGGCGGCCGCACTACCCGCGGCCACGAAGTCAGGTCGTTTGCATGAGCCCGTGTCTTCGGCGAACGCACCGCCGGTCGCACCATATCCCCGCCGGATCGGAACGATAACGGCGAAACCCAGCCGTACAAACTCGCGAATCTGCGTCAGCTTGCGATAACGGCCGACCTTTACCCGGTCATGCGCGTTGGGTGGGTTGCCGTGACTGAGGACGATGAGGGGAAACGGGCCGGCGCCATCAGGCATGTAGGTCGTCGCGACGATGTCACGCTGGCTGGTACCGAAGAATCCTTTCTCCGTCATCGGCACCGCCACGACGGTCTCATGCAAGTCAGTCGCTACGGCGTCTGACTCCGCCGCGGTTGCCGGACAACGCCACAACGCGAGAATCGCCGAGCAGACAAACATTCCAATACTGCGCAATTTCTTGTTGTTCATATTGCCCTTGAGGGACGGTTGCCGGCGTTGCTTGAGGATGCTGCGACTGCCATGCGCGATCGGCTCCTGCTCCCGGCCCGGTACCGGCACGGGTTGCGCATTTTGTCACATTGAACATATCGGCACAGAGGTCGAGCGACTGAAGGCCGGTCTATCGCGCAGTCCCACAGCCGGCTAACCGATCGAGCGTCACGCATGCCGATCCGCTTTTGTTATCGACCCCTCCAATACACGGATTGTTAGCGCATCGCACCGCTCGTATATTTGCTGAACGAAAGCACGGACAGCAGAAATACAACAACTGAAAGGCAAGCCGCTTCGGCCTGCCACAGGAGCACAGCGATGAATCGAATCGATCTGGAGGGGCGCGTTGTCGCCATTACCGGCGGTGCGCGCGGCATTGGCTACGCCGTGGCTCAACGGGCGTTGAACTCGGGCGCGTCGGTCGCGCTATGGGACATCGATGCCGAGCGCCTCGCGCGCAGCGAGCGCGAACTCAGCGAACTGGGCAAGGTAACGGCCGTTACGGTCGAACTCACCCAGGAAGCCTCAGTGGCTCAGGCGGTGGCGCAAACGGTCGCCGCCCATGGCGCGATCGACGTGCTGATCAACTGCGCCGGCATCACCGGCGGCAACGGCACGACGTGGGAACTGGACCCCGAAGTCTGGCGCCGCGTGATCGACGTGAATCTGATCGGCCCGTATCTCACCTGCCGCGCGGTCGTGCCGCACATGCTCGAGCGGGGCTATGGCCGGATCGTCAATATCGCGTCGGTGGCGGGCAAGGAGGGCAACCCGAACGCCTCGCACTACAGCGCCTCCAAAGCCGGGCTTATCGGCTTGACCAAATCCCTCGGCAAAGAACTTGCGACGAAGAACATCCTCGTCAATGCGGTCACGCCCGCAGCGGCCAAAACGGAGATTTTCGATTCGATGTCGCAGCAGCATATCGACTACATGCTCTCGAAGATTCCAATGAACCGGTTCCTGTTGCCGGAAGAAGCGGCGTCGCTGATTCTCTGGCTCTCCTCCGAAGACTGCGCGTTCAGCACCGGTTCAGTATTCGATCTGTCCGGCGGCCGCGCCACCTACTGAGTCGCCACGCACCGCGCCCGCCAGGCGCATTTCTGGCTGCACGCTCGATGCACCCATAACGGAGCCCTTTTCATGGCCATGCCTACTATCCGGCACGTGCGTGCCTTCATCGTCCGCGGCGGCGGTGCGGACTATCACGATCAACCCGGCGGACACTGGATCGACGATCACATTGCCACGCCGATGGCGCGTTATCCGGAGTATCGCCAGAGCCGCCAGTCGTTCGGTATCAATGTGCTCGGCACGTTGGTCGTGGAGATCGAAGCGAGCGACGGCACGGTCGGTTTCGCGGTGACGACGGGTGGCGAGATCGGCGCGTTCATCGTCGAGAAACATCTCGCACGCTTTCTCGAAGGTCAGCTCGTTACCGACATCGAGAAGATGTGGGATCAGATGTATTTCTCGACGCTGTACTACGGTCGCAAAGGCGTGGTGCTGAATACGATCTCGGGCGTCGATCTCGCCCTATGGGATTTGCTCGCGAAAGTCCGCAAGGAGCCGGTGTACCAGCTATTGGGCGGCCCGGTGCGTGACGAACTCGTGTTCTATGCAACTGGCGCGCGTCCGGATCTCGCGAAGGACATGGGATTTATCGGCGGCAAATTGCCGTTGCAGCATGGTCCCGCTGAAGGCGAAGCGGGTCTCAGGAAAAATCTGGAGAAGCTCGCCGAGATGCGTAGCCGTGTTGGCGACGACTTCTGGCTGATGTATGACTGCTGGATGAGTCTCGACGTACCGTATGCAACTCGGCTCGCGCAGGCGGCGCACGAATACGGTCTGAAGTGGGTCGAAGAGTGCCTGCCGCCGGACGACTACTGGGGTTACGCCGAACTGCGCCGTAACGTGCCGCGCGGCATGATGGTGTCGACCGGCGAGCATGAAGCGACGCGCTGGGGTTTTCGCATGCTGCTGGAGATGCAGTGCTGCGATCTGATTCAGCCGGATGTGGGCTGGTGCGGCGGCATCACCGAACTCATCAAGATCTCCGCGCTCGCCGACGCCCACAATGTGTTGGTGGTGCCGCACGGTTCGTCGGTGTATAGCTACCACTTCGTCGTCACACGGCACAACTCGCCGTTCGCCGAGTTTCTGATGATGGCGCCAAAGGCGGATGAAGTCGTGCCGATGTTCACGCCACTGCTGCTCGATGAACCGGTTCCCGTGAATGGACGGATGAAAGTGCCGGACACGCCGGGCTTCGGTGTGCGGCTCAATCCGGAATGCGCGCTGGTGCGGCCTTATCCGCGCTGAATACGCTTTGAAGGTCAGGTAAGGGCGGACTCGAGCCGCAACACATCGTATCGATCCAGCCAACAGGAGAATGACGTGCTGCTCAAGGACAAGGTCGTGATCGTGACCGGCGGCTCGCGTGGCATCGGCCGTGCGATAGCCGTTGCGTGCGCAACCGAAGGCGCGGACGTGGCGATCAACTACTGGGGCGACAACGACGCATCGTATGGGCGCCGTTCGGCCGTCGCGGAAGTGGTCGCCGAGATCGAGGCGCTGGGGCGGCGCGTGATCGCGATCGAGGGCAACGTCGCCGCGCGAGAGACTGGCCAGGACCTCGTTCGCCACGCCGTCGAAGCCTTCGGTAAAGTCGACGTGCTCGCGAGCAATGCCGGCATCTGCCCGTTTCACGCGTTTCTCGACATGCCGCCCGACGTACTGGAGTCGACGGTGGCCGTCAATCTGAACGGCGCGTTCTATGTCACGCAGGCCGCCGCGCAGCAGATGAAAGCGCAGGGCACGGGTGGCGCGATCGTGGCGACGAGCTCGATCAGCGCCCTGGTGGGCGGCGGCATGCAAACCCACTACACGCCGACCAAAGCCGGTGTGCATTCGCTGATGCAGTCATGCGCGGTGGCGTTGGGGCCGTACGGCATTCGCTGCAATTCGGTGATGCCCGGCACGATCGCGACCGACCTCAACGCCGAAGATCTCGCCGACGAAGCGAAAAAGGCCTACTTCGAAAAGCGCATTCCGTTGGGCAGGCTGGGCCGCCCCGAAGACGTTGCCGACGGTGTGGTATTCCTTGCCTCCGATCGCGCGCGGTATGTAACAGGCGCCGCGCTGCTGGTGGACGGCGGCCTGTTCGTCAACTTGCAGTAACGCGCGATGCCTACGTCACGATGGTGCCATCAACTAACCGGCGCGGATACGATCACAGGCACTGTCGCCATCGAGGCGGAATCGTCGCGTGCGAGCTTGCGCGAGAAGCCGCGCAGCAAATCGATAAAACGCAGCGCGGGTTCGGCGAGGGCTTCTTCCTTGCGCGTGAGAATGCCAAAGCCGGCGAGGCTCTTGCCGATTTCGAGCGGCAGCGCGACCAGCAGCTTGCCGCGCACATGATCGCGTACCACCGACTCGGGCAGCATGGCCACGGCGTCGTAATTCTCGAGCAATTGCAGCGTGGCGAAGATCGACGCGCATTCGGTCAGGTTGACCGGCGTCGCGAGACCCGCACGCGCGAGTTCCTCTTCGAACAGCACGCGCGCCGGACTGGTAACCGGCTGCGCCACCCACGGCCAGCCGATCAGCTCCCACAACGTGATGCGCTCGCGCTGCGCCAGCGGATGCACCGAACGCACCACCAGCAGCAACGTTTCGCGTGCGAGCGGCTCGAAACTGAAATCGTTGTGTTGCAACGGACTGGTCAGTCGTCCCAGCGCGAGATCGATCTCGCGGCGATGCAGCAATTGCACGACCTGGTCGCTGGTTTCGCCAAGAATGCGCACGTTCAGCAGAGGGCTTTCGGTTTTCAGGGCGGCGACCGCCATGGCCAGCAGATCGGGGGCGGCGCCCATGATGGCGCCGACGGTCAACTGTCCATGGCCGCCGCGGCGTTTGACGTCGAGGTCTTCGGCAAAACGGGTCAACTCGGCGAGTGCGCGCCGCGCATACGCCAGCGTGACCACGCCGAGCGGCGTCGGCGTCATGCCGCGTGCGTTGCGCTCGAACAGCAGGAAGCCGAACGCTTCCTCGATGTCGCCTAGCATGCGGCTCGCGCTGGGTTGCGCGACGTTGATCGCTTCGGCGGCTTGATGGAGATTGCGCGCGTCGTCGAGCGCGACGAGCAATGCGAGGTGTTTGAACTTGAGCCGGTTGACGAGTGCGACGGCAGCTGAATGTTGGCTCATGGTTCCAGTGCGATTCGGTTTGTGGATCGCCCAATCCCAACAACGGATTGAGATGCTATCGACGCAGGAATTATAGTCGTATCAGACGCTTCTCTGGAAAGCGCTCCGATACGACGGGAGACAGGCCGCAATGGAAACAATCGCTTTCCGGATGGTGCTCAACCCCGGCATGCGCGAGGAATACGAACGACGTCATGCGCAAATCTGGCCCGAGCTGGTTGATGCATTGCACAACGCCGGCGTGCGTGACTACCGAATCTACTTCGACGCCGAATCGCATCACCTTTTCGCCATTCTGACGCGGACCACGAATCACACGATGAACGCGCTGCCGCAACTCGACGTGATGCGCAAATGGTGGGTGTACATGGCCGACATCATGCAGACGGCCCCTGACCATACGCCGCTTCAGCAACCGCTGGAGCCGCTCTTTCATCTGAGTCATCTGAATTCGCCTGGTTCATTGAGCGGCTGATGTTGCTCTGACGTTGCTGACTGTGCTTGCCCAATGGGCGGAGGGTGTCGCATGCAGGTTGTCGATTCGCATATCCATCTGTGGGATCTGAAGACGCATCGCTATCCGTGGCTGGAGAACCCGGGCGTGTCGTTCGTGGGCGACGCGCGCGATTTGAAGCACGACTATCTGCTCGACGATCTGCTCGGCGAGGCGGGCGATATCGACGTGCTGAAACTGGTGCACGTGGAAGCGAATCACGACCCCGCCGATCCGGTCGAGGAAACCCGCTGGTTGCAATCCATTGCGGATCGTCCGGCGTCGCGCGGCATGCCGAATGCGATTGTCGCGGGCGTGGACCTCTCCGCGGCGAACGCACCGGAACTGCTCGAGGCGCATGCGTCGTTTGCCAATACGCGTGGCATCAGGCAGATCCTGAACGTGCACGAGAACACGTTGTTCGATTACGTGGGCCGTCATTTCATGCGCGAGCCACGGTGGCGCGAACATTTTGCATTGCTGCGGCGTTACGACATGTCGTTCGATCTGCAACTGTATCCGTCGCAGATGGAGGAGGCGGCTGCGTTGGCGCGCGCGCACGGCGATACGATTTTCATCGTCAACCATGCGGGTATGTTCGTGGACCGCAGCAGCGTTGCCGGATATCGCGCGTGGCGTGACGGCATGCGAATGCTCGCCGGTTGCAGGAACGTCGCGGTGAAGATCAGCGGACTCGCCATGTTCGATCATCGGTGGACGGTCGAAAGCCTGCGGCCGTATGTGCTTGAGACGATCGATACGTTTGGCGTCGAACGCGCGATGTTCGCGTCGAACTTTCCGGTGGATCGGTTGTTCGGCTCTTACCAGGATTTGTGGCGCGCGTATGCGTCGATCGTCGACGGCGCGAGCGATGCTGAAAAAGAAGCGCTGTTCTGCCGTAACGCGGAGCGCTTCTATCGCATCTGACATCTCGCACCTGAGGCATTCCCGACAGCAAAAAAGAAGGAGACACGTAGTGCAGCAATCCCCATCCGCTGTGCCCAGGCTCGAACTGCGGCACGCGAGCAAGTCATTCGGCCGGGTCCGTGCATTGTCCGACGGCGATCTCGCGTTGTGGCCGGGCGAAGTGCATGCGTTGCTCGGCGAAAACGGCGCGGGCAAATCGACGGTCGTGAAGATCCTCGCGGGCGTGCATCAGCCGGATACCGGCGAGCTGCTGGTCGATGGCGTGGCGCGCCGCTTCGCAACGCCGGCCGAAGCGCGCGACGCGGGCCTGGCGGTGATCTATCAGGAGCCGACGCTGTTCTTCGATCTTTCGATCGCGGAGAACATCTTCATGGGACGGCAGCCGGTCGACCGGATCGGCCGTATTCAGTACGACGCCATGCGCCGCGAGGTGGACGGTTTGCTGGCCTCGCTCGGGGTGGATCTGCGCGCCGATCGACTGGTGCGCGGTCTGTCGATTGCCGATCAGCAGGTGATCGAAATTGCGAAGGCGCTGTCGTTGAACGCGAACGTGCTGATCATGGACGAGCCGACCGCCGCCTTGTCGCTGCCCGAGGTGGAGCGGCTCTTTGCGATCGTGCGCAAGCTGCGCGAACGCGATGTGGCGATTCTGTTCATCACGCACCGTCTCGACGAAGTGTTCACATTGACGCAGCGCGTGACGATCATGCGCGACGGCGCAAAAGTTTTCGATGGGCTCACCGCCGATCTCACCACCGAATCCGTCGTCGCGAAGATGGTGGGCCGCGATCTGGAAACGTTCTATCCCAAGGCCGACCGGCCACCGGGCGAAGTGCGCCTGTCAGTGCGAGGACTCACGCGCGTGGGCGTTTTCAAGGACATTTCCTTCGACGTCCGCGCCGGCGAGATCGTCGCGCTGGCGGGGCTCGTCGGCGCGGGCCGCAGCGAGGTCGCACGCGCGATTTTCGGCATCGACCCGCTCGACTCGGGGGAGATTTCGATTGGCGGCAAGCGGCTCGCCGCCGGCAGTCCGGCCGCCGCGGTGCGCGCGGGTCTCGCGCTGGTGCCGGAGGACCGCCGCCAGCAAGGGCTGGCACTGGAGTTGAGCATCGCGCGCAATGCCGCGATGACGGTGCTCGGGCGCCTGGTCAAACATGGCCTGATCTCCACGCGAAGCGAAACGCAGCTCGCCAATCAGTGGGGCACGCGTCTGCGCCTCAAGGCGGGCGACCCGAATGCGCCGGTCGGCACGCTTTCCGGCGGCAATCAGCAGAAGGTCGTGCTGGGCAAGTGGCTCGCCACCAATCCAAAGGTCCTGATCATCGACGAACCCACGCGCGGCATCGACGTCGGCGCGAAGGCCGAGGTCTATGGCGCGCTGGCGGAGCTGGTGCGCGACGGCATGGCCGTGCTGATGATTTCGAGCGAACTGCCGGAAGTGCTTGGCATGGCCGATCGGGTACTGGTCATGCACGAGGGACGTATCAGCGCGGACATAGCGCGCGCCGAAGCCGACGAAGAGCGCATCATGGGCGCCGCGCTCGGCCAACCGATTCCACCGTTGGGGAACGCCGCATGATGCGCCATTCTTCGACCCATCCCGCGCCGGTTCAGGCGTCGGTCCCCAAGCGCGCAGGCAGCGCACCGGGCGGCTTTGTCGCGGGCATTGCCAAGAGCCGCGAGACGACCCTCTTTGTCGTGCTGCTTCTGCTGATCGTGGGCACGGGGCTCGCGAAACCGCAGTTTCTGAATCTGCAGAATCTGCGTGACGTGCTGCTCAATGTGTCGATCATCAGCTTGCTGACAGCCGGCATGACCGTGGTGATCCTGATGCGGCATATCGATCTGTCGGTGGGGTCGACCGTCGGCATCAGCGCGTATGCGGTCGGCAGTCTGTACGTTGCGTTTCCGCATATGCCGGTGATCGTGGCGCTGCTGGCCGGTCTGGCGATCGGTCTGGTTGCGGGCAGCATCAATGCGTTGCTCGTGGCCGTGGGGCGCGTGCCGTCGCTGGTGGCGACACTCTCCACGCTCTACATTTTTCGCGGCGCGGATTACGCGTGGGTGCACGGCGGCCAGATCAACGCAACCAGTTTGCCCGATGCGTTTTCCCGCCTTGCCACCGGCACGTTCTTCGGCATACCGACGCTCGCGCTGATCGCGATCGTCGCGCTGGCCGGTCTGGCTGTCTATCTGAAGCAGTTTCGCGGCGGGCGCGAGCACTATGCGATCGGCTCGAATCCGGAGGCGGCGCGGCTGGCCGGCGTGAACGTCGAACGTCGCGTGATGGCGGGTTTTCTGCTGTCCGGTGCGATTGCCGGTTTCGCGGGCGCATTGTGGCTGGCGCGCTTCGGGACGGTCGATGCCAGCACCGCGAAGGGCATCGAATTGCAGGTCGTTGCCGCCGCCGTGGTGGGCAGCGTGGCGATCACCGGCGGTGTGGGCACCATCCTCGGCGCCACGCTCGGCGCGCTCGTGCTGGGCGTGATCAGTATCGCGCTGGTCGTGTTGCACGTCTCGCCGTTCTGGGAGCAGGCGATTCAGGGCGCGCTGATCGTCGCCGCGATTACCGCCGACACCTTGCTGGCCCGCTCCGTCGCCAAACGCATGATGAGGAAACGCGATCATGGCTAAACCCGATTCCGCGCTGCTCACGCGCAAACGCGAAACGCCGCTGCAATGGGAAGTGTTGCTGGTCGTCGTGCTGGCTCTGTCGCTCGCGCTCGGGCGCTTGTTGTCGCCGGTGTTTCTCACTGGTGCGAATGTCAGCAACATCCTCGCCGATCTGACCGAGATCGCGCTGATGGCACTGCCCATGACACTGATCATCGTCGCCGCGGAAATCGACCTGTCGGTGGCATCGGTGTTGGGGGCGTCCAGCGCGCTGATGGGCGTGCTGTGGCACATGGGCCTGCCGATGCCGGTCGTGATCGTGCTGGTGTTGATCGCCGGTGCGCTGGCGGGGCTGCTGAACGGCCTCGTGATCGTCAAGCTCAATCTGCCTTCGCTCGCGGTCACGATCGGCACGCTGGCGCTGTTTCGTGGCCTCGCCTATGTGCTGCTCGGCGACCAGGCAGTCGCGGATTTTCCGGCGGGGTACACCGCCTTCGGCATGGACACGGTCGGCGCGACCTTCATTCCCTTGCCTTTTGCGATCGTGATCGTCGGCGCGGTGCTGTTTACCGTGCTGCTGCAGTCCACCGCATTCGGCCGCAGTCTCTATGCAATCGGTGCGAATCCGACGGCGGCGGCTTTCTCCGGTATCGAAGTCGCGAAGATCAGGCTGCGGTTATTCGTGCTGTCCGGCGCGATGAGCGCGCTGGCGGGCGTTGTCTACACGCTGCGGTTCACCAGCGCGCGCGGCGACAACGGCGAAGGCTTCGAATTGTCCGTGATCGCGGCGGTGCTGTTCGGCGGTGTGAGTATTTTCGGCGGACGCGGTTCGATGTTTGGCGTTCTGCTTTCGCTGCTGATTATCGGCGTGCTGAAAAACGCGCTGACGCTCGACGATGTGTCGAGCGAGACGTTGACGATTGTCACCGGCGTGCTGCTGCTGGCATCGGTGCTGATTCCCAATCTGGTCGCGCGCTGGCGTGCGGCGCGCGACCGGCGTTTCATCGCGAAGTCCGCTTCTTCTTTATAACGTTCCCTTAAAACCGGCTCGACAAGAAATACCCAATATCCAACACCCAATACCGACAACCCGGACAGCATGTCGTCCAACAACAAGTCAGGAGACACCTCATGTTCAATCCTCTAGGCCAGACCGGCAAGACTGCACTCTGCATTGCCTTAGTCGCGATCAGTTGCGCCGCGTCCGCGGCGGGACTGAAAAGCGGTCTGAAGATTGCCTTCGTGCCGAAGCAGATCAACAACCCCTATGAAGTGATTGCCGACGACGGCGGCCTGGCCGCGATCAAGGAGTTCAGCGGTGTGGGCAAGGTGGTGGGGCCGTCGGATGCGGGCGCATCGTCGCAAGTGCAATACATCAACACGCTGATCACGCAGCGGCAGGACGCGATCGTGATCGCGGCCAATGACGCGAACGCGGTCGTGCCCTATCTGAAGAAAGCGATGTCGCAAGGCATCAAGGTCGTGACTTTCGATTCCGACACGGCGCCTGAAGGCCGTCAGCTTTTCGTCAACCAGGCGAACGCCGAGGGCATCGGGCGGGGACAGATCCAGCTGGTCGCGAAACTGATGGGCGGCGAGGGCGAGTTCGCCGTGCTGTCGGCCACACCTAACGCGACGAATCAGAATACGTGGATCAAGTGGATGCAGGAGGAGTTGAAAAAGCCCGAGTACTCGAAAATCAAGCTCGTGAAAATCGCGTACGGCAACGATGACGACCAGAAGTCATTCGTCGAGACGCAGGGTTTGCTGCAGGCGTATCCGAATCTGAAGGCGATCGTGGCGCCGACGACAGTGGGCATTGCAGCGGCGGCGCGTTATATATCTTCGTCGTCGAGCAAGGGCAAGGTGCAGGTGACCGGCTTGGGCACGCCGAATCAGATGCGTGCGTTCGTGAAGAACGGGACCGTCAAGGCGTTCCAGTTGTGGGACCCGAATCAGCTCGGCTATCTGGCGGCCTATGCGGCAGCGGCGCTTTCTTCGGGAACGATTGCCGGCAAGGAAGGCGAATCGTTCGATGCCGGCAAGCTCGGCAAGCGCACGATCGGCCCGCAAGGCGAAATCATTCTCGGACCGCCGACCACGTTCGACGCGAGCAATATCGACAGCTTCAATTTCTAGCCAGGGAGCCGCATGCCGCCAGGCACGGCGTACGGCGCGAGCTTTACGACCTATACTATGAATCGGTAAATCGACCGTGGGCGTGGCGAGTCCGAACGGCTATCGTGAGTGAGCGCCGTCCGGACAGCGGACGGTCATTGACGTCGGCAGTTGACGGTCGCCGTTTTCGGCGAGAACGAAGGCGAGCAGTCGGAACGGATGCCGTACACGCAAACAAATCCCTGCTTGGAGGTGCATGATGATCGGAATGACGTGGCTTGTTGTGGCAGACGGAGGCCGTGCACGTGTTTTCCAGACGCCGGGGCTCACGATCGACTTGCTAGAAAAAGACAGTCTTATCAACACCGAATATACCGGCACGATGCTGACCGAAAAGGGCCGCGAGAAATTCGCAAAGCGCGTGGCCCAGCATCTGGAGGCAGGCCGGCTCCATCAACTCTACAATCGGCTAAGACTTGCCATCGAGCCAAAATTTCTCGGCATGGTCAAAGCGGATCTCAGCGAGGAAACCCGTCGATTGATATTCGAGCAAACCAGCGAGGATTGGTCGACGCTCAATGCCCGGGAAATCGAGGCGCGCCTGCGGCGGCACTGAACTGCTGCCCTGACTCACCACACTGAGTCACCGCCCTGACTCACCATCACTATTCGCTCGGCGAAGCCGCCTTGGCCACGGATCGTGGCCAGGGCGGGTTTGTGTGTTGTTCAGCCGCGAGTTTCCGGGCGACCGGATTCCTCGGCATCACGGAACCAGATTTCCGCATGAGACCGCTCGGCAACCCACGAGCGAGACTGCGGCGTGTTGAACTCGCGGTCGATGAACAGGCGTCCCCATTCGACCCCGTCTCTTATCGCTTCTTCTTCGGTTAGCCACTCGGGTTGAACGGTCATGGGGCGAATATCGACGACTGTTCGGGTGCCGCGACTCACGCTCACATTTGCGATCCAGGCGCCGAGTTTGTTGCGCTCGGGGCGCACGGCGATCTCGAATTCGCCGTAAGAAACAGTGCGTGTCGGCATTGCTCCCTCCTTTGCAGCGTTCATGATGGATAGACGCCCGCAACGCGGCGCGCGAACGTCTCTCCAAGTGTCATCATGCCGCAACTATGGCAGTCCGGCTATCGACCACTATGCGGACAACGTTGACGATAGTTGATTATCCGTATCGGGCATGAGGTGTTGCCATGCAGCAGGAATTCGATTTCCACAAATGCGTACTATCCTTGCCTTAGGCTCGCTGAAAGCGCGCTGTCGCAGGATATCGGGCGAGGGAGAGCACCATGTCGAAGCAGCAGGGTACATTGAGTGACGAGTTCATCGCGCAGCAGCGCAAGCGCCTCCTCGCATTACGGCAGGAACTGTTGGGCGGAGAGGAGAAGACGATCGCGGACGAGCGGACGGCCGATGAGCAGCATGGCGACGAGGCGGAAGAGCTCGAGGACGAGGCGCAGGGCATGGCGCAGAATGAGGTCAACCAGGCGCTGCACGACGTATTCGACCAGCGCATCAAGGATATCGAGCGCGCGCTGCGGAAGATCGACGAGGGTACCTACGGTTTCTCCGACGCGAGCGGCGAGCCGATACCGAAGGCCCGGCTGGAAGTTGCCCCCGAGGCGATCCTGACCGTCGAAGAGCAGAGCCGTCGCGAGGCTGGCAGATCTTAGATGCGGTAACTGTCGCCCAGCAATCCCAAACGCAGCGCCTCCCGACCGTCAATTTCAGGCAGCGGAATCCCGTTCCATGAGGCGCCTTTGGCGGATTGCGCCGATGCCTATCATCGGAAAAAGCAATATTCCCTTATCCACACGCCCCTCATAGAATCCAAGGGCGGATTCAGGGATTCGTTATGCTAATCATGTCGATATCGACGTCGTAACCCATCCGTATTGTTCAGACAGCGCTCGTTGAGCACGAACAGTTGCTCCGCGCCGACGCATCCACCGCGCTCGATGAGTCATCGCTATCACGGGTCCCCCGTTATTGAGTCAAACCAGCCAACCGTGAAGAGCGACGCCAGGAGACATGTTGGCGAAGCCAGCCGAGACTTCGCCACTCACATGAACGCGTCCCATAGCCTTTTTAAATAGCCGGATGCCTTAACCGAAAAGGTGACTCTCGATGCCAGCCCTCTGCGAAATCTGTAACGCCCGTCCCGCTGTTGCCCGTGTAACCGTTGTGCAAAATGGGGAGCGGAAATCCTTATCGATCTGCGACTACGACTACCGTCAACTGATGCGGCACCAAAGCATGCTCAACCCGTTCGATTCGCTGCTGGGCGGTGGCGGCCTGTCGCGCTTCTTCGGCGGCATGGAGCAGGGGGCCGAGGACGACGACATTGGGCTCGCCGCCGAGGTGCCGCGCGAATCGGTCGATGCCACCGATGCTTTCAGCGAGCAGACGCTCGAATTACTGCAGCGCGCCGCGGAGAAGGCACACGAGCTGGGCCGCAATGAACTCGATACCGAGCACCTGCTGTACGTGCTCGCCGACACCGACGTGTGCGCGGCGTTGCTCAAGGAGCTCAAGCTCTCGCCGCAGGACATCAAGGGATACATCGATCAGCATGCGCAAAAGGGACGCGGCGATCCTGGCTCGCCGATCGAGAAGATGACCGTGTCGCCTCGTCTGAAAAAGGCGTTCCAGTATGCGTTTCAGGCGTCGCGCGATCTGGGGCACTCGTACGTCGGCCCGGAACACCTGCTCATCGGGCTTGCAGCCGTGCCGGACAGTATCGCGGGCACGCTGCTGAGGAAATATGGCGTGACGCCGGAGGCGTTGCGGCAGAAAGTCGTGAAGGTCGTGGGTAAAGGGGCGGAGGACGGCCGCGTCGATACGCCGACCGGCACGCCCACGCTCGACAAGTTCGGGCGCGATCTCACGGCCATGGCGCGTCAGGGCAAGCTCGACCCGGTACTCGGACGCGCGCAGGAAATCGAAAGCACGATCGAGGTGCTCGCGCGGCGCAAGAAGAACAACCCCGTGCTGATCGGCGAGCCGGGTGTCGGCAAGACGGCGATCGTCGAAGGGCTGGCGCAGCGCATCGTTAACGGCGACGTGCCTGAAGTGCTGCGCGGCAAGCGGCTCGTCGAGGTCAACATCAATTCGATGGTGGCGGGCGCGAAGTATCGCGGCGAATTCGAGGAACGCGCCAAGCAGCTGATCGACGAGGTCACGGCGAAGCAGGACGAACTGATTCTGCTCATCGACGAACTGCACACGATCGTGGGCGCGGGGCAAGGCGGGGGAGAAGGCGGCCTCGATATCGCGAACGTGCTCAAGCCCGCGCTTGCGCGCGGCGAGCTTAGCCTGATCGGCGCGACGACGCTCAACGAATATCAGAAGTACATCGAAAAGGATGCGGCGCTCGAGCGGCGCTTCCAGCCGGTGTTGGTGCCGGAACCGACAGTCGAGCAGACCATCGTCATCCTGCGCGGCCTTCGCGACAAGCTCGAGGCGCACCACCAGGTGACCTTCGCCGACGATGCGTTCGTTGCCGCCGCCGAACTGTCG